>NZ_PYUA01000099.1:0-539 GCF_003028545.1 Bacillus sp. Nf3
CGGCGAGTGCCTGTTCTGCAAGAGCGGCAAGACCAACCTGTGCGTGGCCGTGCGCGCCACCCAGGGCAAGGGCGTGATGCCCGATGGCACCAGCCGCTTCAGCTACAACGGCGAGCCGCTGTACCACTACATGGGCTGCTCGACCTTCAGCGAGTACACCGTGGTGGCCGAAGTGTCGCTGGCCAAGATCAATCCGGACGCCAACCCGGAGCACGTCTGCCTGCTCGGCTGCGGCGTCACCACCGGCATCGGCGCGGTGCACAACACCGCCAAGGTGCAGGAAGGCGACAGCGTGGCCGTGTTCGGCCTCGGCGGCATCGGCCTGGCCGTGATCCAGGGCGCGCGCCAGGCCAAGGCCGGCCGCATCATCGCGGTGGACACCAACCCGTCCAAGTTCGAACTGGCGCGCGAATTCGGTGCCACCGACTGCATCAACCCGAAGGACTTCGACAAGCCGATCCAGCAGGTCATCGTGGAAATGACCACCTGGGGCGTAGACCACAGCTTCGAGTGCATCGGCAACGTCAACGTGATGCGCG
>NZ_PYUA01000100.1:0-536 GCF_003028545.1 Bacillus sp. Nf3
CCGAGAGATCAACAAGAGATGCACATGGCTCGCTGCACGAGCCCAGTTCGGATCGATTGCGACAACCGACTTCTGCTTCCTGCCTGATCGCGGCTGGCGTCAGCCGTTGATCTTGGAGGTTGCACTGGAAACGTTCTTGCCGCTGGGAAAAGAGTATTGGTTAGAGCCAAGCAGCAACTGGAGGCTCTAGTGGAATCACGATTGGCACTCGTTGTAAGCCATCCCTCGAGTAGACTGAGGTCAGCCACGAGCTGGTAAGCAAGGAGGCCTTGCAAAGACCAAGCGTTAAGGAGGTAGGCTCTATTGCTGCAGAGATCCATTCCACTGCCGATGTTTGCGGCAGAAGGTCAGGACCTCGAGTTCGAACGCCGGCATTGCGCCCACCAGCACTCCAAAAACTCCTCCTGAGCCGCGGTCTCGATGGCGCCCGGTCTCGCGAAACGTACCATTCTCATCGCATCTTGGGCCGTCTGCGCGGTTTCGCTCTGCAGTAGAAGCATGGCCGCAACGGTTCCAGCTCGGCCGAGTCCTCCCTT
>NZ_PYUA01000101.1:0-532 GCF_003028545.1 Bacillus sp. Nf3
CCAGCGAGCAGGCGATCGCTTCGTCCGGGCTGAACACCTTGGCCGGGGCCGCGCTGCTCACCGTGGTCTTGGCGATCTTGGTGGCCGGACGCGAACGCAGGTAGTAGGTGGTCTTGATGCCCTGCTTCCAGGCGTACATGTACATGGACGACATCGCACCGATGTTCGGGCTTTCCATGAACAGGTTGAGCGAGGCCGACTGGTCGATGAAGGCACCACGCTCGGCGGCCATGTCGATCAGCGAACGCATCGGCAGTTCCCACGCGGTGCGGTAGACCTCGCGCAGGGTTTCCGGAATCTGCGCCACGCCGGCGATGGAACCTTCGGCCAGCTTGATGGCATCGCGCATGTCAGCGGTCCACAGGCCCAGCTTCTTCAGCTCGTTGACCAGGTAACGGTTGACCTGCAGGAAGTCACCGGACAGGGTCTCGCGCTTGAACAGGTTGGACACCTGCGGCTCGACGCACTCGTAGCAGCCGGCGATCGAGGCGATGGTCGCGGTCGGGGCGATCGCGATCATCAGCGAGTTGCG
>NZ_PYUA01000102.1:0-531 GCF_003028545.1 Bacillus sp. Nf3
GCGACGCCATCACCGACGAACGAGATGATCGAACGAAGGTGTTGACGGACTCGAAAAGTCCGGCATAATAGGCGGCTCGCAACGACGAAAGACTCTCGGGTCCAACGACGAAGCGGCATCGGCAACAACGTCCACTCCGGTGAGACGGCCTTGAAAAAAGGTGTTGACGAAGCGGAAAAGCCGGCTATAATGGGCGGCTCGCTACGAAGGAAACTTCGCAGCACACGGGAACGGCGCTGAGGCCACTTCCCCGGATCTTTGAAAGTATGCGCAGGTATCTTGTGAAGGCGCCTGCAGGAAGGATGATTGTCCATCTTGCAGACGTTTGATCAAGCAACTATTAATTGTTTTAAAGCAAGCGATACGTTGCCAGCATCAATCATCTGCAGCTTTAAATTTTGATCTTCGGATCATGTAGTTTTAAGTGAAGAGTTTGATCCTGGCTCAGAGTGAACGCTGGCGGTAGGCCTAACACATGCAAGTCGAACGGCAGCACAGGAGAGCTTGCTCTCTGGGTGGCGAGTGGCGGAC
>NZ_PYUA01000103.1:0-530 GCF_003028545.1 Bacillus sp. Nf3
GACGGCCACGCCGCACGGGTTGGCGTGCTTGACGATGACGCAGGCCGGCGCATCGAACTGGCGCACGCATTCCCACGCCGCATCGGCATCGGCCAGGTTGTTGTAGCTCAGCTCCTTGCCCTGCAGCTGCTGGAAGGTGGCCAGCGTGCCCGGCACCGGGTACAGGTCGCGGTAGAACGCGCCGCTCTGGTGCGGGTTCTCGCCGTAGCGCAGGTCCATCACCTTGACGAAGGTGGAATTCATCTGCGCCGGGTACTCGGCACGCGCCGGTACGTCGGCGTCGGTGGCGGTGACCGCCGACAGGTAGTTGCTGATGGCCGCGTCGTACTGGGCCACGCGGTTGAACGCGGCCACCGAGAACGCGAAGCGGGTGGCAGCGCTCAGCTGGCCGTCGTTGGCTTCAAGCGAGGCCAGCAGTTCGGCGTACTGCGACGGGTCGGTGGCCACCGCCACGCGGGCGAAGTTCTTGGCTGCCGAGCGCAGCATCGCCGGGCCGCCGATGTCGATGTTCTCCACCGCGTCGGCCAGGG
>NZ_PYUA01000104.1:0-526 GCF_003028545.1 Bacillus sp. Nf3
GCAATGCCGCCAAGGCCGCGCTGGTGTACGGCGCCATCGATGGCTCCGGTGGCTTCTACCGCAACGAAGTCGCGCACGCCGCACGTTCGCGGATGAACATCCCGTTCTTCCTGCCCAACGCCGATCTGGATGCCCGTTTCGTGGCCGAAGCCAAGGCCGCCGGCCTGCTGGCACTGAAGGGCCACAAGGTGGTCGGCGGCATCCGCGCCTCGCTGTACAACGCCATGCCGCTGGCCGGGGCCGAGGCGCTGGTCGCCTTCATGGCCGATTTCCAGCAGCGTCACGGTTGAGCAATGAACGGCGCGCACCGTCGGGTGCGTGCCCCGCAACAAGGAATTCCGATGGCAAGCAGCAAATCCAGCAAGAAGGCCCCGAGCAAGGCCGAACCGGCCAAGGACAGTGCGGCGCCCAAGAGCAAGGCGAAGTCCAAGGCCGCCTCGAACCCGGCGCCGACCCTGGCGCCGCTGGCACTGGCCGATGTGCGTTCGAAGATCGACCAGATCGACCGTGACATCCAGAACCTGAT
>NZ_PYUA01000105.1:0-521 GCF_003028545.1 Bacillus sp. Nf3
TGCCGACAAGGCAGATCCTGAGCGGCGATTGTTCTCGGTAGATCCCCTGTTTGATTCCCTCGAACGCGATGGGTTTTCGCGCACCGTACAGGAGTGGCATTTCAAGGCCTGCGAGTTTGATGGCTTCTGGTTGCGGGATTGCACGGTGGTGGAAGCGAAGGCCAGGTACGACCACTTCTTCGATGAAGATGGGCGAGCCAAGTACACATTCGTACGGTCAGGAATATTTGTGCCATGGCGAAGGCAGATCGTCAGGCAGCGCAGCGCCATTGCGATTGCTGGATCGCAAGGCAAGCTTATCTGGTGCTTCATGCAACGTCGCACCATGGCAGCGGCCGTCTCCATCGGCGGTATCGATCCTCTGCTCTGCAGATACGAGCCTTTTCCTGGAGAAGAAAGATGATTCTGAGTGCTCAAACCGCCCTCTGGACGACGCCTGTCGCGCGATCGCCTGAGGACGTCGTGCACCTGGCCAGGAACCTGGCCCATCATCTGGCACAGCAGCATCCCCTAATGAAACG
>NZ_PYUA01000106.1:0-521 GCF_003028545.1 Bacillus sp. Nf3
TAGCTGCCTTCGGCGGCATGCACGCCGTCGCGGCCATCGAACACCCAGTCCGGCAGCGGGGCGTTGCTCATGCTCTTGCCGGCCACGATGTCGTCGGCAATCCACTGCGCAACCTGCTTCCAGCCGGCAGCCTGCCAGGTTTCGAACGGGCCCAGCGACCAGCCGTAGCCCCAGCGGATGGCCAGGTCGACGTCGCGTGCGGTCTCGGCGATATCGGCCAGGTGGTAGGCGCTGTAGTGGAACAGGTCGCGGAAGGTCGCCCACAGGAACTGCGCCTGCGGGTGCTGGCTCTCGCGCAGCTTGGCGAACTTTTCGGCCGGGTTCTTGATCTTCAGGATCTCGACCACTTCCGGGGCAGCAGTGCGATCGGCGGCGCGGTAGTCCTGCTTTTCCAGGTCCAGCACCACGATGTCCTTGCCGACCTTGCGGAAGATGCCGGCGCCGGTCTTCTGGCCCAGCGCGCCCTTGGCGATCAGCGCGTCCAGCCACTTCGGCGACTTGAAGAATTCATGCCACGGGTC
>NZ_PYUA01000107.1:0-521 GCF_003028545.1 Bacillus sp. Nf3
CGCGGGTTGCTCACGCCGGTGTTGGGCACGATGTCCTGCTCGGCACCGGTGTTGGGGTCGACGAAGGCGAAGCGCCCCTGCGGAATGCCGCCGCTGCCGAAGGCCAGGCCGGTGCCCGGAATCGGGAAACGCGACTGCTCGCGGTCGCGGGCGAACACCGGGTCCTGCTTGGTCCAGCTGGCACCTAGGAACAGGCTGTAGCGGTCACCGCTGGTGCCCCAGGCCAGGTCCACGCCCTTCTGCGTGCCATCGCCCTTGCTGTACTCGCCGTAGTTCAACGTGACCTGGCCGCCATCGAACTCGCGGCGGGTGATGATGTTGACCACGCCGGCGATGGCATCGGAGCCGTACAGCGACGATGCGCCGTCCTCCAGCACTTCGATGCGTTCAACGATCGCCAGCGGAATGGTGTTCAGATCGGTAGCCGCGCCCACGCCCGACGCCGAGGACTCGTTGACCCAGCGGATGCCATCGACCAGCACCAGCACGCGCTTGGCACCGAGATGACGCAGGTCGACCTG
>NZ_PYUA01000108.1:0-520 GCF_003028545.1 Bacillus sp. Nf3
GATGCTGGGCTCGGACGTGGAGGACGGTGGCTACCCGTACTACCTGCGATCGGTGGCGCAGATCTTCGAGGACCAGCAGCAGTGGGACGACAGCATCCGTTCCATCTACGAGGAATGGCTGGATGACGAACCGGAGATCCTCGGCGACGGTATCGATGCCGACCTGCCGATGAACCGCCGCCTGTGCTTCTCGCACTGCATGAACAATGGCGGCACCTCGATGCTGTATCTGGATTTCAATCCGACGCCGGGCGGCACCGTCGGCCAGGTGGTGCGCTACCTGCATGATCCGGACAGCTATGCGGTGATCGCCCCCAGCTTCGATGCGTACCTGCAGCAGCTGATTGATCGCGATTACGCGTTCATCCGGCACGATGATTGAGACCCAGCCGAGCGTGGGCTCGGCTCTACCTGGAATCCGCCCCCCTGTAGCGCCGAGCCATGCTCGGCTGCCGTTTTCTGTAGAGTCGAGCTTGCTCGACTGCGCTGTGAAGGCAGTCGAGCAAGCTCGACTCTACGG
>NZ_PYUA01000010.1:0-70724 GCF_003028545.1 Bacillus sp. Nf3
ATGACCCGTACGGGATTCGAACCCGTGTTACCGCCGTGAAAGGGCGGTGTCTTAACCGCTTGACCAACGGGCCAATACATGGTGAGCCATGAAGGACTCGAACCTTCGACCCTCTGATTAAAAGTCAGATGCTCTACCAACTGAGCTAATGGCTCTCGGTTTGTGAAAAGTAAATCTGAAGAAGTTGTATTGCGTCAAACCAATCGCTTTAAAAAAGCTGGAACATCGCATCCTAACAAGTTTCAGAGACCTTTGCAACAACGAGATTTATAATATCATAGAATAATTACATATGGCAATACGTTTTTCGACATTTTTTTAAAAAAAGTGTCGGATGTCAAATCTGCTTTCAAAGCCTCCACTTCTGCAACCGCCTTCATTTTACACGTCTTTTCGGATGATCTCTGCCTATTCAAGCACATAGACACGTTTCAGGCCGCTCAAAAATGGCTATACATGAAACAAGTGACATTGTCATTGAAAAAGGAGGAAGCAGTATGAGTTCATTCAAATTAGGAGATAAAATGCCCAACTTTTCACTTCCAACAATACAGGGCGATCACATTGATTTCGACAAACATTTAGAGGAGCATCAAAGCTGGCACCTGATCGTTTTCTTTAGAGGATCTTGGTGTCCGGTATGTGTAGAAGAATTAAAAGAGCTCGAACAGCAGCAGTCCTATTTTCAGGACAAGGATATTCACTTGATGGCGATTTCAACCGATAACCCTGATGACTTGAAGGCATTTGCGGATAAAGAGGGACTGTCCTTCCCGATCATGTATGACCATGACCTCACGTCATTAAAAGCATATGAAGTCCACTATCACGGGGAAGATGCCCCATATGAAGACCACGGGGTGCACGGTGAACCCGCCTATTTCTTATTAAATGAAAAAGGGCAAGTGCTCTATCAGCAAAGACAAACAAGTCCGTTTGGTAGACCGCATGCCAACGAATTACGCAAAATCATTCAGTACATCCGCAAAAACTTAAAAGGCCAATATAAAAGCCTGAAGTAAGGAAAAAGCCCTCGTGATGAGGGCTTTTTTATGAATGTTTTTTGTTAAATAGCCAGTCAGCGGAGAAAAAAACAAGGAGTCCCGCCATTAAAATGACAAAAGTAACCGGTGGCCTGTCACCTTGGAAATACGCGTACAACGCATGCCCTCCTAATGCCAGAAGATAAAAGACAAATGCCGGCACAGCCGCTTTATGTGCATTCGCTTGTTCTCTTTTCGTCATTTTTTTAAAAAACATTGTGTCTATCCCCTTTATGATGCTTTTTTCATCGTCACCCTGCGAAGTGCCCGTGAACGGATATATTCCAATGGTCCAATTCTCCTAACCTTTAGGCAAACTGCTGAAATCGCGATTTGCAGAAGTGAAATCAATAGCCATGCCAATACAATAAGGGGCGCATTGATTTGACCGCCAAGACCCAATCCCCAGCTATAAAAAAGAATGGAGCAGATGACATTTTGCAGGATGTAGCAGCTAAGCGCCATTTTCCCTACATATTCAAACCAATTCCACATGAACCATGACTCCGTGCGTGCGAGGAGCTTCGCAATGACAGCTATATAGAAAATAGAGAGGAATGGTGAAAAGATGTAGCGCACCACAAATTCCACTAGATCGTTCGGAACGAAGACTAGTGCATTCAGCGGCAGACCAACCCACAGTCCAATTCGGAACAATATTTTCCGGAGAGATTGTCCGCGTTCATTTGCATAAAATACACCGGCTCTCATCATCCGCACACCTAATAAAAATAGAAATGTGTTCATTGGAATGATAAAGATCGCTTCTTCTCGGTACATGAAAAAGTATTGTAACCGTTCTTGAACCTGCGAGATCCATGTCTCTGGCAGCTGCTCTTCTAATGCCGGTTCACCGCCTTGATCATCGGCCGCTGACTCCATTTCAGAGGGGGAGTACACCATCAAACATGACATAACGAGTAGATGAATCACACCTGAGAACATCATGCCCTTTTTGATACGCCTGCTGCCTCCCCGTACAATGTAAGCCACAAGCAGCCCAGTAACGGCATAACTCATGAGCACATCATATTCCATCACGAGCGCAAAATGGACAAAGCCTTCGATGAATAAAAATAAAAGAATCCATAAATAAGTGCCCGGCCAAGGCGTGTTTTTCCTTTTTGCCTGCTGGTATTTCAGCTCCAATCCAACACCAAACATGATCGTGAGCAGCGAGAGCATTTTTCCATAAACGAACATGGAGACAAGGCTTTCGAGAAAACTGCCATTTTCATATTCATCCGCAATCTGATCTGTCGCAAAGGTATCTCCTGCATACGCAAAAAACCAGACGTTCGTTCCCAATGTGCCAAGTATAGCAAAACCTCGTAAAATATCTAATAATCGTATTCTTTCTTTCACTAGAACGCTCCTTCCCTCTATACAGTTATCATATTTTGGTAATGATCGGAAGTCCGTTCTACTGAAATTAAGGAATATTTAAACAAAAAAACACCAGTAAAATGCGAGATTTTACTGGTGTCTCATCAATCTATTCTTATGGACGGTACACGCTGCGGACAACGTTCGTTTGTGAACGATCTGGTCCGACTGAGAAAATAGAAAGTGGAATACCTGTTAATTGTGAAATACGCTCTAAATAATGGCGAGCATTTGCAGGCAGTTCACTTAAGTTCTTCACACCTGTAATATCCTCTGTCCATCCAGGCATTTCTTCGTAGACAGGCTCACATTTCGCTAATTCGTTTAGGCTTGCTGGGAATTCCTCTGTGATTTCTCCGTTCAATTTATAAGCAACACAGATTTTCAACTGTTCAATCCCTGTTAGTACATCAATTGAGTTAAGAGATAAATCTGTAATTCCGCTCACACGGCGTGCATGACGGACAACAACGCTGTCAAACCAGCCGACACGGCGCGGGCGTCCAGTTGTCGTACCGTATTCACGGCCAACCTCACGAATTTGATCGCCAATTTCATCATGGAGTTCTGTCGGGAATGGGCCATCTCCAACACGTGTTGTGTACGCTTTTGACACGCCGACCACATGTTGAATTTTCGTTGGTCCTACACCAGAACCAATCGTCACTCCTCCAGCTACTGGGTTAGATGACGTCACAAATGGGTATGTCCCTTGATCGATATCAAGCATGACCCCTTGTGCTCCTTCAAATAGCACGCGGCGGCCTTCATCTAGTGCATCATTCAGAACAACAGATGTGTCTACGACATATTTTTTCACTTGCTGGCCATATTCATAATACTCGTCTAAAATATCTTCAATCTTGAAGCCTTCTGTGTCGTACATTTTCTCTAAAAGACGATTTTTCTCTTCTAGATTACGCGCAAGCTTCTCTTCAAACACTTCACGATCTAATAGATCTGCGACACGGATACCGACGCGAGCTGCTTTGTCCATATAAGCTGGTCCGATTCCTTTTTTCGTCGTGCCGATCTTGTTAGCCCCTTTCCGCTCCTCTTCTACCTCGTCCAATTTTAAATGGTAAGGCAGAATAACATGGGCTCTATTGCTGATTCTGAGGTTATCTGTACTCACATTCCGTTCGTGAAGATACGCAAGCTCAGTGACCAACGCTTTAGGATCAACCACCATTCCATTACCGATGACACAAGTTTTCTCTTTATAAAAAATACCGGATGGAATGAGGTGTAGCTTATAAGTCACTCCATCAAATTTGATCGTGTGACCTGCATTGTTTCCCCCTTGATAACGGGCAATCACCTCTGCATTTTCTGAAAGGAAATCGGTAATTTTCCCTTTCCCTTCGTCACCCCACTGCGTACCTACTACGACTACTGAAGACATATCGTGCACCTCCGTTAACCTTTCAAAACGTTATCTCTTTCAAACACATTTATTTTATCAATGCACAACGAAAAAGTCAACGCGAAATCCGAACATTAATATCTCGAAATCAAATTTTGTTCGCTTTAAATATAAAGAAAAGCGCTTTAATCACTTCTTTAGTGCTTGGAAATGGAGATTTTGAGAAAAAACAACGAATTCCCTATTCTTAATGATATTCAAGCAATTGAATCATCGAACTTGCCATGAAGTCAGGTGAGTACGGTCTTCCTGTCCTCAGCCACCACTCAGCAGTTCCTACATATGCAGAAATGACAAATTGCTTCTGCATATCGAGAGGAACATGCGCCGTATCAGACTTTGAACCAGCAACTCCTTCTAGGCCCAAAGTAAAGCTTTCATCAAAAAAGGCATTGGCGGTCTGATGAATATTAAGCGCTCGTCCTCTTTTTAAGAGAATTTGATACTCCTCTTCATATTCCTGTAAATGTTGATAGAAACGGTAAATATACACATAAGCTTCGTGACCGACTTGCCCATCTTCCTTCTGTACAGGAGCAAAAATAGCGGCTTTCATGATATCGAACATCTCATCCATGACCTGCTGGGCTAAGTCGAACTTATCTTCATAATGCTGATAAAAAGTCGTACGATGAATGCCTGCCGTTTTCGTCAAATCCTGTACAGAAATCTTTGCCCATTCCCTCTCTCTTAGTAACTGAAAGAATGCTTTCCTTAATTGCTGCTTTGATTCAGTTGCCCGCTTATCCCCTCTATAGCAGTCTGCCACGAGCCACTCTCCCCTTCCCATTTTCTTCAACAGATTTCGCTTTTCTGTTGGTTGAATCCTTTCCGTGGATGAATTAACTTTAATCTAACACAATGAAAAAAAGGAATCATCTGACAACCCATAAGGAGTGATGATCGTGGAAACAACAACACCAAATGCTGTGCAAAAAGCGTTAATAAGAGGGAAAAATAAGCAGGATCCGTATCACCCGTTCGATTGGTATGCCAACATGCGTCAAACATCACCTGTTCATTTTGATGAAGCCAGCCAAACATGGAGTGTTTTCACCTATGAAGAAGCAAAACGTGTGACAATCGATAATGATACTTTTTCTAGTCAGCCTCCTAAAGACCGGCGGAAGCATTCCCTGATGAAAACAATGGTGATGATGGACCCACCCAATCACACTCGCATCCGCTCCATTGTAAGCAAAGCCTTTACACCTCGAGTCATAAAATCGTGGGAACCGCGTATTCAACAATTGATGGAAGAACTCATGGCAGAATTAGAAGGAAAACAAGAGATTGACCTTGTTCAAGATATCTCGTATCCACTCCCAGTCATCGTGATCGCAGAGCTTTTAGGTGTGCCGTCAGAGCATAAACAATCCTTTAAAGAATGGTCAGATATTCTCGTCAGTATGCCTAAAAGTGAAAATGAGGAGGATGTCGCTGAATGGCAGAAAATTCGGGACAAAGGAGAAGCTGACATGATGGCGTTTTTTTGCAGACATTATTGAAAGAAAACGTCAAAACCTCGGTGATGATTTGATTTCTCTCCTCATTCAAGCGGAGGAGATTGGAGACAAGCTGTCAGCGGATGAATTAATTCCATTCTGTAATCTTCTTCTTTTAGCTGGGAATGAAACAACCACCAATTTGATCTCCAATTTGATCTTTAGCTTGTTAGAACAGCCAGGTACGTATGAAGCGCTCGCTCAATCTCCTGAACTTATTCCTCGTGCGGTGGAGGAAGCTGTCCGTTTTCGTGCACCAGCTCCTACGATCGTCCGCTATGTCACAGTAGACACAGAGCTCGGAGGAAAAATGTTGAAAAAGGGAGACAATGTCATTGTGTTTCTTGCGTCTGCCAACAGGGATGAACGTCAATTTTCAAACGCACATGAATTTGATATACACCGCCACCCTAACCCTCATATTGGTTTCGGACACGGCATCCATTTCTGTCTCGGCGCACCCCTTGCCCGTCTTGAAGCATGTACTGCCATAAAGACCTTAATGGAACGATATAAGGAGCTGGAGCTTCTCTCTTACGTTCCAATGACAAGCAGCAGTATGTATGGATTGAAAGAGCTGAAACTGCGTGTGACACCTCATTCATAACAGAAAAGACTCCCGCGCATGGGAGTCTTTTTTAAACGGGGGTGATTCCATCTGTATTCATCAGCACAACCCGGTACCCATCTGGGTCTTCAATGGTTGCTCCTCCCCGGTCCCAGTATGGATTCGTTGAGGTGACATGCCGTCCGCCAAATGAAATCAATCTCTCTTTCATTTGCTGAAATTCCTCTTCATCCGGAATATAGAAAACAAGCAGCTGTTCTGGATGCGGGACGGGCAGGCTTTCTTCTTCTTCATGTTTGGTGATTTCTAAATGAACATGCTGGTGAGGCAGCCCGAGCATCACACCATCGTACCCTTCATGCTGATCAAATGAGCCTATTCGTTTAAGCCCTAAGCCTTCTTCATAAAAGGAAACAACCTCTTTCATGTTGACGGTTGGGCGTGCGATACGTAATTGAGCGGCTTCAAACTGTTGAAATTTCATCAGTCTTCACTCCTTTTCTCCTTTTAGTATACGCTTTCTCTTTTTCTCTCTCCTCCTCATATTGACTGTTTTTTCAATCATTCTTTCGATGTAGATCAATCAAAAAAAGCCCAGCTTCTTGAGCTGGGCTTTAAGCACCGGGCGGAACACCCGCATCATCAAATCTTCTTTCCAGGTTGACGAATTTGTTATATTCTTTGACGAACGCCAGTGATACTGTACCAACTGGACCGTTACGCTGTTTGGCAATAATGATTTCGATAATGTTCTTATTCTCTGATTCTTTGTCATAGTAATCATCACGATAAAGGAATGCCACGATATCGGCATCCTGCTCAATACTTCCTGATTCACGAATATCAGACATCATCGGACGTTTGTCCTGACGCTGCTCAACCCCACGTGAAAGCTGAGACAAGGCAATAACCGGAACTTCAAGCTCCCTTGCCAGCGATTTTAATGCCCTAGAGATTTCAGAAACCTCCTGCTGACGGTTATCACTTGATCGTCCGCTCCCTTGAATGAGCTGCAAGTAGTCAATCAGAATCATGCCAAGACCATTTTCTTGCTTCAAGCGGCGGCATTTCGAGCGAATTTCACTTACTCTGATTCCAGGTGTATCATCAATGAAAATCCCGCTGTTTGACAGCGAGCCCATCGCCATTGTCAGCTTGCCCCAGTCCTCTTCTGTCAGATTACCGGTTCTTAGGTTCTGTGCATTGATATTCCCCTCTGCACACAGCATACGCATGACGAGCTGCTCCGCACCCATCTCTAAACTAAAGATGGCGACACTTTCGTCCGTTTTGGTCGCGACATTTTGGGCAATGTTCAATGCGAAGGCGGTTTTCCCTACTGATGGACGAGCCGCTACAATGATTAAATCATTTCGCTGGAATCCAGCTGTCATCCGGTCAAGCTCAGAGAAACCCGTTGGAATCCCTGTGATATCGCCTTTGCGGTTATGAAGCTGTTCAATATTATCGTATGTTTGAACAAGAACGTCCTTAATGTTTTGAAAGGCTCCTGAGTTTTTACGCTGCGCCACTTCCATAATGGTCTTTTCAGCATCACTCAACAGGTCTTCTACTTCATCCTCACGCGTGTACCCATCCTGTGCAATGGTTGTCGCCGTACGGATCAGACGTCTTAAAATGGATTTCTCTTCTACAATTTTTGCATAGTATTCAATGTTTGCGGCAGTTGGGACCGAGTTCGCAATATCGGTTAAATACGAAATCCCGCCTACCTCTTCTAGTAAATCTGTATTGGCAAGCTCAGATGTCACCGTGACAAGATCGACCGGTTCTCCTCTATCGCCAAGTATAAGCATCGCATTGTAAATCTTTTGATGCGACATTCTATAGAAATCCTCTGGAATTAATACCTCAGAAGCGAGCGTTAGCGCAGATGGTTCTAAAAAAACAGCACCTAATACGGCCTGCTCGGCTTCTATATTTTGCGGCGGCAGCCGGTCATCGAGAAGTTCCGTCATGCCAAGCACCGTCCTTTCATAAAAAAATACGCTACTCATCATTTTAACATTTTCATCAATAAAAAAGTGAAAAACATCGACTATAGTCAAAATTACCATGAGGATGTTTCGTTGAACAGCGAAACAGCGCACTTCAATAGAAAAGACTCTGTAACATAAATTGTTATAGAGTCCTTTATTAACGGTATCTGGCTTTGTACCTGTCGTCGTCCACGTTTTGTTAATCTATTGTTCTCTTAATCCCATAATTCTCTTTTTGTCCAATGTCTTGTAAAGAGCCATTTTGATAACCAATAGATAGCACCAAATCGGGAATAGAATCAAACCCGTTTTTCGCTAGGTCAAATAGTTGTGCACCATAATGTGAAGCAGCAATGCGTGCATTTTCAGCTGTGTATGGATTTTTCAGGAGTTCTTCTTTGTATAGATCAAAAATATTCGTTCCTTTATCCGTTACAAATTGACCGTTTACAATGCTTAAATCTTTTAAATTGTAGCCTGTCACCGTTTTGATTTGATTAACAAGGTGGAACTTTGCCAGAGAATCCGGTGTGAATTGAGTAGAATCATCATTTCTGCTTTTCATGATATGGAAAAATAGTTCTCTTGTATTGTTGGTTGTATTTAATAGGTCTTCTATCTGTTTCATCAAAGATTCGTCTTTTGAACCACTTACCACTAATTTAAAATTGTTCGGGTCAATGATAAAAGTGAGATTTGTGTTTTTAGGAATGGTTATACCGTTTTTAGAGAATAAATCTTGTAATTGTTCGTTCACTTTTTGACGATTGAGTATTTTCTTTTCTACACTTTCTTGCGTAGGATCGTACCGTTTTTCATTACGGAAGGCGGCATCATTAGAATTATAATGCCCTCCTGTTCCACTATTAGCCCATCCAATTTCAATAGAGTAAGCCGCCTCTCTTTCCGGTTTGGTTAAATCATTTCTATAATAAGGGGAATGTGGATTTCGATACTTATCAAATATATGACCATGAGGGTCTTGGAATCGTTTATTTTGTTCATTAATTTTTTCGTATTTTTCATCTAATATTTTCATTCGTCTATCAGCTTCTGTCATCACCTCATTTGTACTTTTAATAGCTGAATGGCTATTGAAGTCCGGAAGGTTCTGCTTATTTAGAATGGCTGTCGTGTTAGATGTATTTATCTTCACTTTGATACTCCGTAATTCACCTTTTGTCCAATGTCATATAAGGAGCCGTTTTGGTAACCAATAGATAACACCAAATCTGGAATAGAATCAAACCCGTTTTTCGCTAGATCAAATAGCTGTGCTCCGTAATGTGAAGCGGCAATGCGCGCATTTTCTGCTGTGTATGGATTTTTCAGGAGTTCTTCTTTGTATAGATCAAAAATATTCGCTCCGTTATCCGTTACAAATTGACCATTTACAATGCTTAAATCCTTTAAATTGTAGCCTGTCACCGTTTTGATTTGATTAACAAGGTGGAACTTTGCTAGTGAATCCGGTGTGAATTGAGTAGAATCATCATTTCTGCTTTTCATAATATGAAAAAATAGTTCTCTTGTATTGTTGGTTGTATTTAATAGATCTTCTATTTGTTTCATCAGCGATTCGTCTTTTGAACCACTTACCACTAATTTAAAATTGTTCGGGTCAATGGTAAAGGTTAAATTCGTGTTTTTAGGAATGGTTATACCGTTTTTAGAGAATAAATCTTGTAATTGTTCGTTCACTTTTTGACGATTGAGTATTTTCTTTTCTACACTTTCTTGTGTAGGATCGTACCGTTTTTCATTACGGAAGATGGCGTCATTAAAGTCATATTGACCTCCTTTTCCAGAATTAGCCCAGCCAATCTCCATAGTATAAGCAGCTTCTCTCTCTACTTTAGTTAGATCACTCCTGAAATAAGGAGAGCGTGGATTTCGATACTTATCGTGTATATGACTATGAGGATTTTTGAAACGTTTATTTTGTTCATTTATTTTTTGGTATTTTTCATCTAGTATTTTCATCCGTCTATCAGCTTCGGTCATCACCTCATTTGTACTTTTAATAGCTGATTGACCTTTATCGTCTATTCGGTTCTGATTGTTTGAAGGTATCGTATATGACGTATTAATATTCATTTTGATTCTCCTTTTTTAAAAAAATTAGTGATTATTAAATATATCGGCAATTAAGTTAAAATTTGTTAGTTTTGATCCGATATAGTAATTATTACAAGGAGGGTTAAAATATGACAAATACTATCTTCAAACGTTTTTTATTACCTGCATTATTATTAGTGCTTGTTACTAGTTTTTTTGCACCTCATTCAGCAGAAGCGGCTATTACAGGGAATAACAGTCCTAACACAGCAAGTTTAATGGGATATTGGAAAAACAGTCGTCCAGATACAACAATCTTACCTGAAGGGGAAAATGAAGCGTATTATCAGTTCACGATCAATAAGGGTGAAAGGGTTTATGTGAGAAGTTCATATGATAAGCAATATACGGGGATGAAAATCGAAGTGTATAATTCAAAGAGTTCTAAGCCAGGATCAAGAGTCATTAATCCTGATTCAATAACGCCCTTTATTTTTGCAAATACTGGTGACGTTACTTCAACTTCAGAAACTTATTTTGTGAAAGTGACCCGTGGTACATATACAGGGAATATGTACTTTACTGTTTCCATTCAAGATCGTATCAAATCTGGGAATGGGACATTCAATTTTATCGGGACTGCTACCAACTTGGGGAATTCCTCTTTGAATCTAGCAGGAGTTGATTCTTCTGTCATTACAATGGATTTAACGACCAATTCTTCTATTCCTAATAATGCTATCGTAAAATCAATTACGACAACTAGTACCCAAACACCAAACCAAGGAAATGTCACACACAAACTGATGGCTGATGAAAACAAGATTTGGAACCAATCACTTTTTTCATCTGCAACAAGTGGTTCTTACCGTATTTCTCTGGATGATCAATTAAAAGTCGCGCAAAAATGGAGCTTTAAGTACAACGCAAAGGCTACAGCGAGATCTACTATGAGCAATGTCAAAGCCGATATTCGTTACGAATATGATGTCACAGATGGCTTCTAATTGAATGGTGTTTGCAGAAAAAAAGTAAGGGGACATCCCTTACTTTTTTAATTGCCGCATTTTTGATGCTATATGATCTTTTGCCACTCTTAAAACAGCACCGTCCTTCCATAAGAAATTATTGGGGTTTTTGCTTGAGGGCGTGTTGAAAGAGGAGTACGGTGATCATATCGGTGGCCCGCTGGTATAAATCCCATTGTTCATAGGCCGCAAATGACATCCGTATTTCATGTAATGACTGTTTCATTTCATGATATTCTTCCACTGTAAACGTTTTTGTCAGTTTGAGCTGATTTTCATGCAGTTTTAGCCTCAGCTTTCCTAATGAAGTTTTCATTCTGCCTACATTCCCTTCGATCTTGTCTTCCTTAGAAAATTGTATATGAATTTACGTATAATATTGAATAAGTTGTGAGATATGATCACCAGCTTTTCGAAAAATTCTCCTCTTTTTTCCTAAAAATACAAGAAGGTCTATAGACTTATTTTTCCTCAAAATGATTTCAAGAAGAAAAACCTATATATATTCCTGAATCAAACAGAAGAAAATGGTAAATATCCCGAGACGGTCAAGGTCTTTTGGCATTTCTCCTCTTTTTAAATGACTCAGTCCGGCATTCCCTATTTCCATTCATTTGGTAGTTATTTAGTCCTTTATTTTCATAATATTTAGATTAAATGATCAACTACACGACTTAATGAACATTTGACTTCATAATTGATAACCATTATCATTTGATTTGCTTGCGTGATAATTGAGAATCATTTTCATTTCAATTCTATTACTACACTCATCCTATATCCGCAAGCCTGCTTTTATCATCGTATGAGAGTCATTTTGAGGAAGGGGATTTTTACACATGTCCAAACGCCCTGAAGGAATGGGTACTGAGGATTCACTTTTCGGAGAAAGCCGGCCTTTTTTTATACCGGGGACGGAGCAACTGGATATCACAGCACACCCATACAGACTTTTTATATTTAAACCGAATACTACTCCTCCAGCGGCTGGTTTTCCAGTCATGTACGTGCTTGATGGGAATTCACTTTTTGGCACAATGGTCGAAGCACTTCGTTTACAGTCGAGAAGACCGGAAAAAACAGGTGTCGTACCTGCCATCATTGTCGGAATTGGCTATCAGACAGAAGCGCCCTATCATCCGCTCAGGCATTATGATCTCACTTTAACCGGCCCTGACGCTTCCATTGGTGGCAAAAGACAGGACTTCTCCAACCATACATATGGCGGCGCCTCTGCGTTCTTTTCTTTTTTAGAAAAGATTGTAAAGCCTTATATCGAGCAGCGCTTTCCGATCAACCAGAGTCGTCAAACACTGTTTGGGCATTCTCTTGGTGGTCTTTTTGTATTAAACACACTATTTGAGCACCCTGATGCTTATCAGACATATATTGCAGGCAGTCCTTCTATCCACTGGAACAAAAAATTATTTCTAGAAAAAGAATACCAATTCACTAGCCATATACGTCAGCTGTCTATGGATGCCAGGCTGCTTGTAGGTGTAGGTGAATTAGAAAAACATCATCCATGTCAAATGAATGATCATGCACATGCACTAGCAAATCGGATGCTGTCTTTATCTTCATATGGCTTGCATACGGCCTATCACGAGTTCCCTGAAGAAGGACATACGTCCGTTTTACCAGTGCTGATGAATTACGCTTTTCGTTTTGCACTCTATCATGATGATCCTTTCACAACCACAGACATGAAGGAAAGGCAGTGAACACATGAAACACAGTAGTCTATCTCAAAAAATTGCCCTGATCACAGGCGCAGGACAAGGTATTGGACAAGCAGTCGCAAAAAGACTAGCCGAGGAAGGTGCGATTATTGCAGCAGTTGACGCAAATGAAGATCAGCTGCAAAGCACCGTCAGGCAAATGAATGATGAAGGCATACGTGCCTTTGCCTATCCAGGGGACATCACCGATCAAGCTTCTGTTCAGCACATTGTTGATCAAATTGAAAAGCAGCTTGGACCCATTTATTTACTGGTCAATGTAGCAGGCATTCTTCGAATCAGTTCTATTGACCAGCTTAGTGCAGATGACTGGCAACAAACTTTCGCAGTCAACACACACGGTGTCTTTTACGTATCTCAAGCTGTCTCCAAATACATGGTGAAAAGATCAGAAGGGGTCATTGTGACCGTCAGCTCTAACGCAGGTGCCATCCCTAGAGTGAATATGGCTGCCTATGCCGCCTCGAAAGCAGCAGCTACTTCCTTTACAAAAACACTTGGATTAGAGCTGGCAGCCTACGGAATCAGATGCAACATCGTCTCTCCTGGCTCTACCGCAACACCTATGCAATGGGCTTTATGGGCTGATGAACAAGGAGAAGATCAGGTGATTAAAGGCTCATTAGAGACGTATAAAACCGGTATTCCTTTACAAAAAATCGCTGATCCTCAAAACATCGCTGATGCAGTCATTTTCTTTGCATCTGAGCAATCCAGTCATATTACGATGCAGACTCTCACGATTGATGGTGGCGCAACACTCGGAATCTAGCATTTCATTCAAAAGGAGGCCTTTTCATGAAACATTCATTATTGTCGTCAAAAGAAAAAGTACAGTTGCTTAAAGACTATCAGCCAGGCGCTTTTTTCCTTGCTTCCCCTAAACGCACGATACTTGCCGAAGGGATATTCAAGCATATTGAAACCAATCAACTAAATGAACTATCCACAAAGGTAGCGCACGTATTTGACGCTGCCAAACAAGCTGGTATTCAAGCACCGATTGTTGCTGGTGCTGTCCCGTTTGATCCAGTGCAGCCCGTTCGTTTAAATGTGCCAGTCCATGTACAGTTTAGTGATCCACTCGAATTTCAACAAGCTGATGAGGAACCAGAAGCTGCATCTCCATCTTATGAGGTGACACCTGTCCCTGCTCCAGATGTCTACATGGAAGGTGTGAACGAAGGGTTAGCTAAAATTGAGAGCGGAGAGCTTAGCAAAATCGTACTCTCTCGATCCCTCCATCTCAAATCAAATCAAGAAATTCATACGAAAGCAATACTCGAACGACTGGCTCGCCATAATACGACTGGCTATACGTTTGCTACAAATGTAGCTGACCCGGCATCTTCCGAAAAGCGAACACTTCTTGGGGCAAGTCCTGAGCTGCTTCTTTCAAAAACTGGTTCATCTGTGATTTCCAATCCACTCGCTGGTTCTCGGCCCCGCAGTTCAGATCCAGTAGAAGACAAGCGCCGTCACGATGAACTCCTTACTTCAGCGAAGGATTTACACGAGCATGCAGTGGTTGTCGAAGCTGTCACTAAAGCGCTTGCTCCTTACTGTCATACACTAGATGTGCCTGCATCACCCTCCGTCATACAAACAGAAACGATGTGGCATTTATCTACTGTCGTAAAAGGTGAATTAGCAGATCCAAATGTGTCCTCAATTGATATAGCGCTGAGCCTTCATCCAACACCTGCAGTATGCGGAACACCTACAGCAGATGCACGTGAAGCCATCCAAGCAATCGAACCCTTCGATCGAGGATTTTTCACAGGAATGATCGGCTGGGCAGATGAAAATGGTGATGGTGATTGGATTGTCACCATTCGTTGTGCAGAAGCTGAGGGTCACTCCCTTCGCCTTTTTGCTGGTGCAGGAGTGGTCAAAGGGTCAAAGGCAGAAGAAGAGCTAGCTGAAACATCTGCAAAATTCAACACAATGCTTCATGCGATGGGCATCCATCAGCTATAAAAATTCTTAGGAGATGACAAAAACATGTTTGTTCAACCACCTACATGGCCAGAAGAATTTGCAAAACGCTACCGTGAAAACGGCTGTTGGCGTGGGGAAACCTTTGGCGGTATGCTTCGTGCACGTGCCGCATCGTTAGGAAATAAAACAGCGATTACATACGCTGATACGCACATGAGCTACCAAGAACTCGATGAGCGCGTCAGCAGTCTTGCTGCCGGTTTTCATCAGCTTGGCATTCAAAAAGGAAGTCGAGTTGTCGTGCAGCTTCCGAACATTCCTGCTTTTTTTGAGGTCATTTTCGCTTTATTTCGAATCGGTGCTTTACCCGTCTTCTCTCTGCCGTCTCATAGAAGCAGTGAAATCACTTATTTTATTGAGTTTGCCGAAGCAGACGCATATGTCATACCGGATATCGATGGCGGCTTTGATTATCGAACACTCGCACGTCAAGTGAAAGAAAAGCTTCCCTCATTACCTCATGTCATTGTTGCAGGGGAAGCTGAGGAATTCCTTGGCTTAGATGATCTGCGCAAGGACCCAGCACTTGATCCGCACATTCATGTAGAGGCAAGCGATATTGCATTTCTTCAGTTATCTGGAGGCAGCACAGGCCTTTCTAAGCTGATCCCTCGCACGCATGATGACTATATTTATAGTCTTTGGAAAAGCAATGAGGTGTGCGAGCTCACGCAAGAAAGTGTGTATCTAGCTGCACTTCCAGTTGCACACAACTATCCATTAAGCTCGCCTGGAGTCCTTGGGACGTTATACGCAGGCGGAAGAGTCGTTCTTGCACCTGGATCAAGCCCTGATGTAATCTTTCCACTCATTGAAAAAGAACGGGCGACCATTACCGCTGTCGTTCCACCTATCGCATTGATTTGGCTAGAGGCCGCTCCTCATCGATCAGATGACTTATCGAGTCTTGAAGTCTTACAAGTCGGCGGTGCTAAATTCAGTGCTGAGGCAGCAAAACGAGTGATGCCTGCCCTTGGATGTAAGTTACAGCAAGTTTTTGGCATGGCAGAAGGTCTGGTCAACTATACCAGATTAGATGATCCTGAACATGTCATTATTCATACACAAGGACGCCCGATGTCTGAATATGATGAGGTACTAGTGGTTGATGATGAGGACAAGCCCGTCTCGCATGAAGTGGCTGGACATCTTTTAACAAGAGGACCTTATACGATTCGCGGCTACTATAAAGCCGATGAACAAAACAAAAAAGCATTTACACCCGATGGCTTTTACAGAACAGGTGACATCGTGCGATTAACCAAAGAAGGAAATGTTGTTGTAGAAGGCAGAGACAAGGATCAAATCAATCGTGGCGGTGAAAAGGTTGCCGCTGAAGAAGTTGAAAACCATTTACTTGCGCATGCTGACATTCATGATGCCGCCATGGTATCCATGCCGGATCCATTTCTTGGCGAACGCTCATGTGCCTTTGTTATCGCGAAAGGAAACAACAAACCAGCACCGCACGTCTTAAAATCATTTCTAAGAGAACGCGGGCTCGCAGCCTATAAAATTCCTGACCGCATTGAATGGATCGATGCGTTCCCACAAACAGGTGTAGGCAAAGTCAGTAAAAAAGCATTAAGAGAATTAGCTGCAACCCATACTGCCAACGTATAAAAATGAGGAGTGAAAACCATGGCAATCCCTACTATTCCTGCGTATCCAATGCCAGGCACACAAGATTTACCAGAAAATAAAGTGAACTGGATACCAGATCCGAAACGTGCTGTTCTGCTGATACATGACATGCAGCAATATTTTTTAAATGCATTTCAACAAGATACATCACCGATTACAGAATTAGTTCAGCATATTGAACAATTACGTGATACATGCAATGAACTTGGCATTCCAGTCGTCTATACAGCACAGCCTGGTGACCAAGACCCGAAAGATCGTGCCCTATTAACAGATTTTTGGGGACCTGGACTTGGTGATGATGAAGCATTGACAAAAATCATTGATCAGCTTGCTCCATCTGAGGAAGATACAATGCTGACAAAATGGCGATATAGTGCATTCAAGAAATCTAATTTTTTGGAAATTCTTCAAGAAGGCGGACGTGATCAACTGATCATTACTGGCGTATATGCACATATTGGCTGTATGCTGACAGCCGCAGAAGCATTTATGCTCGATATTGAAACCTTTTTTGTCGCCGATGCCGTCGCTGACTTTTCACTTAAGCATCACAAAATGGCGATGACCTATGCAGCTGAACGCTGTGCAGTCACCACAACCACAAATCAAATCATTCGTCGTTTAACAGGACAGGAAGCAGAAAGTGATGAGCTATCCTTTGAGGCCATTCTTCAGCAAGTAGCTGAGTATCTCCAAATGGAGCCGAATGAAATACCGCTTGACGAGAATCTCGTCTACCTTGGACTTGATTCTATTAGAATGATGAGCCTAGCAGAAAAGTGGAGACAACAAGGAGCGACAGTCAATTTCGTTGAGCTTGCAGCAAATCCAACACTCGCTCATTGGCGGACTCTTCTTTTCCCAGACAAACAGCCATCTATTCCAAATATCGATTACTTGTAAAGGAGGTATAGACCCTTGTCGATCCAGCCAGTCGATTTATTCCCACTAACCGGTGCCCAATCAGGCATTTGGTATGCGCAGCAGCTTGATCCATCTAATCCTATTTTCAATACAGCTGAGTATATAGATATTAAAGGTCCTATTGACCCCATACACTTTGAAGCATCCATTAGAAAAACTGTCTTAGAAGCAGATTCTTTGTATATGCGCTTCGTTGAGGATACTGACGGTCCAAAGCAATGGTTCTCATCTAAGAAAGAGATTCCATTCCAATTAATCAATTTACAAAATGAAAAACAGCCGCTTGATGCGGCTAAAGCATGGATGAAGGCAGATCTTTCAACGCCAGTCTCTTTAGAGAAAGATGTATTATTCCGTGAAGTACTTTTTCAACTTGCTGACGATCGATTTATCTGGTATCAGCGCATTCATCACATTGCCATTGATGGATTCGCCTTTTCGCTCATTGCGCGTCGTGTTGCTGAGGTCTATTCAGCCCTATCGAAAGGGACACCTGTGCCTCCTCAAACATTTGGAGTCTTACATGACGTAGTTCAAGAGGAGATCACTTATCAACAGTCCAATCGATATGAAGATGATCGAGCGTTTTGGAAAAATCGCTTTGCTGATCAACCTGAAATTGTCAGCCTTGCTGAGCTTGCCCCAAGAACGTCGGATCATTTTATCCGAAAAACAGCTAGCTACGATGCTGCAAAGGTAAGCAAAATGAAAAAAAATGCTCTAGCCTTCGGTGGTACGTGGCATGAAATGATTCTTGCGGCATCCGCACTCTATATGCACCGTATGACTGGTGCACATGATATTGTTTTAGGATTACCTGTGATGATGCGCCTTGGATCGTGCGCCTTACAAACTCCCGGAATGGTCATGAACCTAGTACCGCTTCGTTTAACATGTAAACCAGAAATGACGCTCTCAGCACTTGTTCGCCAAGTATCTGATGAGCTAAAAGCCATTCGTCCTCATCAACGATATCGTCACGAGGACATGCGGAGAGACTTTAAACTTATCGGAAGAAATCAGCGATTATTCGGCCCACAGATCAATATCATGCCATTTGATTATGATCTCCAGTTCGATCAGAGCATTGGTCAAGCACATAATCTTTCAGCAGGACCCGTGGATGATATATCGATCAACATATACGATCGCGCGGATGGGAACGGATTTCAAATCGACTTTGATGCAAACCCTGCCGTTTACAAAGAGCAAGCAGTTGACGCTCATCAGCAGCGTTTTCTTCAATTGCTGGAGGAAATAACTGGACTAGAGCAAGATCAGACGATCAGTCAATTCAACCTTCTTTTGTCTGAAGAAAAAGAGACCATTCTCAAGCACTGGAATGATACAAAACGAGAATTACCAAAGGAATCTTTACGGGAACTGTTTGAAAAACAGGTGAGCAAAACGCCACAAGCAAAAGCACTACAGTTTGAAGGAATCACTTTGACTTACGAAGAGCTAAATCAGCGGGCAAATCAATTAGCTCATTATTTGAAAAAACACGGCATTGGGCCAGAACAATTTGTCGCCATTGCTCTGCCTCGATCCATCGATATGGTCGTAAGTCTATTAGCCGTCGTCAAAACGGGAGCTGCATATCTGCCATTAGACCCTGATTACCCTAACGATCGAGTCGCCTATATGCTAGAAGATGCCAAACCGGCATGCTTGCTCACAGTCAAAGAGACAGCAGACGGTTTGGACCATCCGCACATCGTTCAACTGGATGATGTAGCTGTTCATCAGGAGATAGCAGGCAGTCCAAATCTCAATCCGACATGGAGCGAGGGCTCTCCACATCACCCGGCTTATATCCTCTACACGTCAGGATCGACAGGCAAACCAAAGGGTGTTGTTGTAACAAAGCGAAATGTGATCAACTTTATATTGTCCATGCAAGATTCATTTTTATTAGATCAAGAAGACCAGCTTTTAGCGGTAACGACCATTGCCTTTGATATTTCCGGGCTAGAAATGTTCCTCCCGCTTTTACATGGGGCTGCTATTTTATTGGCAAAAAAAGAAACCATACAAGAACCAGCAAAGCTTTCAGACATGATTCGTTCTCATCATGTCACCATCATGCAGGCAACACCAACGTTGTGGCATGCATTGGCAGATGAATATCCTGACGTGATTACAGGTATGCGAGTTCTTGTTGGAGGAGAAGCACTCCCTGCCTCCCTTTTGCATACCTTGCAATCTCTTCAATGCGACATTACCAATTTGTACGGACCTACAGAAACGACGATCTGGTCTACGATGGAAAATGTCACAGCACATCGAGAGAATAGCGGGCCGGCAATTGGTAAACCCATTTGGAATACGAGCGTTTATATTTTAGATGAAGGACTAAACCCAGTCCCAGCAGGGTCAATCGGTGAACTTTATATTGCTGGTGAAGGAGTATCCAGAGGATATCTTGGACGATATGATTTAACGGCTGAACGTTTTGTCGCTGATCCATTCGGCACAAGCGGCACGAGAATGTATCGTACTGGTGATTTAGCCAGATGGCGTGAAGATGGTTCGATTGATTATATCAGCCGTGCCGATCATCAAATTAAAATCCGCGGCTTCCGTATTGAACTAGGTGAAATCGAAACCGTGATGATGCAGCACCAAGCCATTAAGCATACATCTGTTATCGTTCGTGAGGATCAACCTGGACAGCAGCTGCTTTGCGCATATGTTGTGCTGACAGACGGCTCGTCTCTGCACCCTTCAGAACTCAGGCAGTTTGTGGCTTCATTACTTCCTGATTACATGGTACCTTCTGCTGTTGTCGTTTTGCCAGAACTTCCACTTACGCCAAACGGCAAAATCGATCGCAAAGCATTACCAATACCAAATATGTCTTTAGTTAGTTCTGAGCGGACACCTAGAACACCACAAGAAGACATGTTATGTAGTTTATTTGCAGAAACCCTTGGCCTATCTCAAATTGGCATAGATGATAGTTTCTTTGACTTAGGAGGACATTCCTTACTCGCCGCTCGCCTGCTTAGACGTATACGCGATACACTTGGCGCAGACCTAAGCATGAGTACCATTTTTGAATCGCCTCGGGTTGCTGAGCTTGCGCAGCACATTGACAAAGCGAAGGACATTCGGCCGCCGCTTCAGGTTGAAGACAAGCCAGATGAAATTCCATTATCCTTTGCCCAAAAACGGCTCTGGTTCCTTCATTGCCTTGAAGGGCCAAGTCCAACTTACAATATTCCACTTGTCATTCAACTGACAGGAACACTAGATCAAACAGCTCTAATTGGTGCACTGGCAGATATCACTGAAAAACATGAAACCCTTAGAACCATTTTTCCAGATAAGAACGGCATGCCAAGACAGGTCATTTTACATCCGAAAAGTGTCCAGCCTGAACTCCATGTCACAGCTTCAACCGATCAACAAATTGAGAGTCAGTTAAACGAAGCCATTCGCTATAGCTTTAGAATTGAAGAAGAACCTGCACTGCGAGCAGAGTTATTCACGCTTGATGCAAACCGATCCGTGCTGCTTCTATTGCTACATCATATCGCTGGTGATGGCTGGTCACTTGCACCATTGACGCGAGACTTAGCTGCTGCTTATGAAGCCCGTATACAAGGAAAATCCATCTCCTTGCCAGCAGAACCTGTTCAATATGCTGACTATGCTATTTGGCAGCAGAAGCTGTTGGGCAGTGAAGAAGAGACGGATAGTCTATTTGCCAAGCAGCTCAGCTATTGGAAAGGTGCCTTACATGACTTGCCTGAAGAACTTGAGCTGCCTTATGACTTCCCGCGTCCACAGGAAGGAAGCTTCAACGGTGCGACGATAGACTTTACGATTGAACCCGCTTTACATCAGAATCTCCTTGAGCTTGCCAAGCAGCATCAAGTGAGTTTGTTCATGGTGCTTCAAGCATCACTTGCAGCATTAATGACACGCCTTGGAGCGGGGACAGATATCCCAATCGGCAGTCCGATTGCTGGACGGAATGACGATGCACTTGACGACATTGTGGGCTTGTTTGTGAACACATTAGTATTACGTACAAATACAGATGGTAATCCAACCTTTAGTGAGCTATTGAAGCGAGTGCGAGACGTTGACTTAGCAGCCTATGAGCATCAGGATCTGCCATTTGAACGGCTAGTCGAAATCCTAAATCCAACCCGAACCAGATCACGAAATCCATTGTTCCAAGTCATGCTTGCCTTCCAAAATACACCGAAGGCAGAAATGAAGCTGACACA
The DNA here is from genome assembly GCF_003028545.1 of Bacillus sp. Nf3. NCBI lineage: Bacteria > Bacillati > Bacillota > Bacilli > Caryophanales > Bacillaceae > Bacillus > Bacillus sp. Nf3. The sequence goes on from NZ_PYUA01000010.1 coordinate 21,570, forward strand.
GCTTGACTCAGATCTTTACGTGAAACCAGTAGGGTCAGCTAAATTTGATCTGACCATCGAATTGACAGAACAAAGAACTGAAACTGGATCAGCAGCAGGATTAACAGGTTTGTTTGAATTCAGTACAGATGTATTTAAAGAAAGCACCATTCGAGCAATCGCCGACAGAATGAAGCGCTTTTTAACTGAAGTGACTGTGCGCCCACACGTGCCAATTGGCCAAGTGAACATTTTATCAGATAAAGAACGGCAAACATTTCTCCCTGATAAAAAGACATTCGCTCAGTTAGATCAAGCACATAGTCTCCCAGCCTTATTTGAAAAAACGGCGCAGCAATATCCTGATCGAGTGGCTGTAACGTATGGCAATAAGCAGCTTACCTATGGTGAGTTAAACAACAAAGCCAATCGTCTTGCTCATTTATTAATACAAAGAGGCGTTGGACCAGAACAGTTCGTTGCACTTGCCCTGCCTAGATCAATCGACATGCTCGTAAGCTTGTTAGCCGTTCATAAAGCAGGCGCAGCCTATGTTCCGCTTGATCCTGACTATCCAGCAGACAGGCTGGCATACATGATACAAGATGCCAAACCAGTTTGCAGCATCACAACAAAAGCAGATGCAGTGCATCTCCCTGCTGATTGCGATTTGATTTTGTTAGACGAAAAAGAAACGAGCGATCATTTGCTGACTATGCCAAATCATAATCCGGCTGATATAGACAGAATTGAACCGCTATCTTCTCTGCATCCGGCCTATATTATTTATACATCCGGTTCTACAGGGAAACCAAAAGGAGTGGTCATCCCACATCAAAATGTCATCCGTCTTCTGACATCTACTGAACATTGGTTCCATTTTGATGAAGAGGATGTTTGGACAATGTTCCATTCATATGCCTTTGATTTTTCAGTATGGGAAATATGGGGACCACTTTTATATGGCGGCCGTCTTGTCATTGTACCTCATACCATCTCTCGCTCCCCTGAAGAGATGCTGCAGCTTCTAGTCGAGGAAGGGGTAACTGTGCTTAATCAAACACCTTCTGCCTTCTATCAGCTCATGCAGATAGACAAGGAACAACAAACACTAGGCCAAGCATTATCACTCCGCTATGTCATCTTTGGCGGTGAAGCATTAGAGCTTAGCAGATTAGAAGATTGGTACAGCCGTCACTCAGACTGTAAGCCAAAGCTAATTAACATGTACGGCATTACAGAAACCACCGTACACGTTACGTACAATGAACTCAATCGAGACATAATCACAAAGAACTCCAGCAGTTTAATCGGCGAACCGATTCCTGATTTACACGTTTACGTACTTGATGAATACCTGCAGCCTGTTCCCCCTGGGACAACAGGTGAAATGTATGTAGCTGGAGCTGGCCTTGCAAGAGGTTATCTAGGCAGGCCTGACCTGACATCAGATCGATTCCCCGCCGATCCTTATGGAGCACCTGGCACAAGGATGTATCGTACAGGCGACCTTGCGCGCTGGACAGAAGAAGGGGCTCTTGATTACATTGGCAGAGCTGATCATCAAATTAAAATACGCGGATTCCGTATTGAACTTGGAGAAATCGAAGCCGTTCTGGCACGCCATGATGCAGTTGCACAAGTGGCCGTCATAATGCGAGAGGATCAGCCTGGCGACAAGCGCTTAGTCGCATATATCGTCACAACGGAAGAAGACCATTTCGATACTGAAGCCCTTCGTCATTTTGCAGCAGCCAGTCTTCCTGATTACATGGTGCCCGCAGCATATGTACAGATTGACGCCATGCCGCTTACAGCAAACGGGAAGCTTGATCAAAAATCACTGCCGGCCCCTCAATTGCATATACAGCAAGCGGATGGCCGCGGCCCAAGAAATCCGAAAGAGGAAATCCTATGTCATCTCTTTGAAGAGGTGCTTGATTTGCCTAAAATCAGCATAGACGATCGCTTTTTTGACATTGGCGGGCATTCACTGCTTGCAGTTCGTTTAATCAGCCGCATTCGTGATGCACTTGGTGTCAAACTAAGTATCGGAACATTGTTTGAAGCACCAAATGTGGCAAGTTTGGCAGAGAAACTAGAAACAGGAAGCGATGAAAACGCACTAGAAATCTTGTTGCCGCTGCGAACAAATGGAGAAAGGTATCCTCTCTTCTGTGTTCACCCAGCAGGTGGTCTTAGCTGGTGCTATGCCGGTCTCTTGAATACATTAGAGAAAGACATCCCTATTTATGGATTACAGGCACGAGGAATCGCAAGAAAAGATGACTACCCGTACACACTAGATGATATGGCTGCGGATTACATCAAGCACATCCAAACAATTCAGCCAAAAGGTCCTTATCATCTTCTTGGCTGGTCATTAGGTGGAAATGTTGTACAAGCAATGGCTACACAGCTCCAGCAGCAAGGTGAAGAAATCGCACTCGTTGCGATGCTGGATGCCTATCCAAACCATTTCTTACCGATTAAAGAAGCACCTGATGAAGAAGAAGCACTAATCGCTCTTCTTGCGCTCGGCGGTTATGATCCAGATACCTTAACAGGTGAACCGCTCACGATGAAAAGTGCCGTCGACATTTTGAAAAAAGATGGCAGTGCACTAGCAAGCTTAAGTGAAGATGCCATTAGAAATCTAAAAGAAACCTATGTGAATTCAGTTCGATTGCTCGGAGAATATCAGCCAAAAACTTATCAGGGAGACATATTATTCTTTAGATCTACCATTATCCCAGATTGGTTTACACCAATTGATCCCGAAGCATGGGCACCTTATATCAACGGAACAATCGAACAACACGACATTCATTGCCGGCACAAAGACATGTGCCAGCCTAAACCCCTAGCAGAAATTGGTGTCATCTTAGACAACGCACTGCATCGGGTCAAACAAAAGCACTAAGAATAAAGGAGAGATGACAAATGACAAATCCCTTTGATCGTGAAGACGGTGTATTTCTTGTGCTTGTCAATGAACAAGGACAGCATTCACTTTGGCCATCATTTGCACCAGTACCAGATGGATGGGAAAAAGTCTTTGGTGAAGACACTAGAAATGCCTGCATCGATTATATCCAGACACACTGGCAGGACTTGCGGCCATTAAGCTTAACAAAAGAACCTGCACTAGCACATGGAAAAACGGAATAAATCATCGCACCCTGATCTCACTCAGGGTGCTTTTTTGACAGATAAACATCACCATCTTTCAGCTCTTTCTGCTACAATTTAATTGAGAATGTTTATCAATCAATAAGAGATCAGGTGGTTTTATGGGAAACAACAATCAATTACGTACATTGGCAAATGCCGAACAATTCATCTATCGATTAACATATACTGAAAAAATAAATAATGCAGAGCTTCCACATACAGAGCAGCAGCTATCAGATACATTCTGCCTCCTCTTCAGCATAAGCGGCAGCGGTTTACTCACATTGAACGATCAAAAATGGCGATTGAAACATCTGACACTCTATACGATCATGCCTGGGGAAACATTTATGTTGAAAACAGAGCCTTATCAAAAACACGAGCTCTATCTGTTTCGCTTTCAGCTCTACACGCTGCAAGATCAAAACATAGGAGAAGTATCAACGGAACATGCCCGTTCTTTACTGAATAAATGGCAATTTATCGATATTAGTTCGATTGAACAAATTCATTCTTTACTGTCCGATATGACAGAGGAATGGCAAAGACCTGAATCCATTAGCTTTTTTAGAAGCCAAACTCTTTTTCAGCAGCTCATTATGCAGCTTTTCACACTGCATAAAGAAGATATTTGTGACACGGCACATGCCCTTTTCAAAACAAAACAATATATCGATCAACATTCCGAAGAACCCCTCAGCCTGACAAGTCTATCTCATATGGCTGGCATCAGCTCTAATCATTACAGTGAGCTATTTAAAAAGCATTTTGATGTGAGTGTCACTGATTATATCACCAAGAAAAGGATGGCTAGAGCCAAACAATTAATGGCAAAAGGCAGCGCAAAGCTCAAAGACATTGCACTTGAAATCGGCTATCAAGATCCGTATTACTTCAGCCGCATCTTTAAGAAAAAAACGGGCATGACCCCTTCTACTTATATGAAAAGCCGGCAGCGGAAAATTGCAGCCTATGGCCATTCCATACTCGGCCAGCTCACACCCATTCATATCATCCCATATGCTGCCCCTCTTCACCCTAAATGGACAGCACATGATTTTGAGCATTATGCAGAAGAAATTCCGATTCACTTGAGTGCACATCGGATCAACGAGCATGCTGAAGCCAATTTACAGCTATTAAAGGAAACAAAACCTGAGCTGATCATTGCCAATGATCATGTGACAGAGGAAGAAAAACAAGTGTTAAAAACCATCTGTCCTGTTCACTTTGTTCCATTCACACAATTGGATTGGCGCACTCAATTCAGACAGACAGCTATGTTCTTAAACGAAGCGAAGGAAGCAGAAGAATGGCTGATTCATTACGAGGAACTCGTCATTCAAGCGAAAAAGGCATGCCTTTTTGATCATCCACCAAAAACCGTCCTGCCTCTTCGTATCTTTCAAGATCAGCTCTATTTGTCTGTGAATCGCACCATGTCAGAAGTGATTTTTCAAGACATTGGTCTTCAGCCAGCTTTTCAGAATGACGGCCAGCTAATAGAAAAAGAAATCAGCATTCGATCTATACAACAGCTAGATCCAGATACCATCTTCCTTTTCCTGCATAAGGAACCAAAAACCATTGCTTTTTATCAAAAATTAAAGCAGCAGGAGGCTTGGCAAAATCTCAAAGCTGTTACGCAGCAAGCAGTCTATCCACTTACGTCTGACCCTTGGCGTGAATACACAGCAGCCAGTCATCAACGAGTCATTCAGGACCTTTTATCTTTTTTTCCGTAAAAAGTCCATCATTTGACAGATCATTGTCTATGGATAAAAGGACGAAAGACTACTACAATCTTTAATTGAGAACAATTATCAGTTAAAGGAGAAAACAAATGAAAAAATGGTTCGCATTGCTTATCCTTTGTATCATGACGATCATCGCAGCAGCCTGTGGTGCTTCAGAAAATAAACCTGCTTCAAACACAACCAAAGGCAAGTCAGCTGAAGCAGCTGAAACAAACATCAAATACTTAGAACAAACGTACAAACTCAAAACACCAGTGAAACGAATCGTCATTGCTGGAAGCCTAGAATCAATGGAAGATGCAAAATTACTTGGTATCGAGCCTATTGGTGCTTCTACTGTAGGCGGCACTTTCCCTGAATTATTTAAAGACATCACAGCAAAAACTGAAGGCATCGGGGAAAAAACAGAACCGAACCTAGAAAAAATCCTAAAACTAAAACCAGATGTGATACTTGGATCAACCAAGTTCCCGCCTGCAACAATTAAAAAACTAGATAAAGTCCAAACGACGATCCCAGTATCACATGTCTCTTCCGACTGGGAAAGCAATCTTTTATTACTCGGTGAACTGACTGGAAAAAGTGAAGAAGCCAAAAACATCATCTCTGATTATCAGAAAGATCTTAAACAAGCAAAAGAAACTTTGAAAGACAAAAGCAGCAACAAAACAGCTGTCATTTTACGCATTAGACAAGGCGACCTATACGTGTACCCTGAAGACGTATACTTCAACTCTACTTTATATGGCGACTTAGGATTTACAGCACCAAGTGATATCAAAAAAGCCAAAGCACAAGCATTGATTTCATTGGAGCGCCTAGGAGAACTCAATCCTGACTATATTTTTGTTCAGTTCTCTAAAGAGGAAAACTCATCGAATCCGAACGCATTGAAGGACTTAGAGAAAAATAAAATTTGGACAAGCCTAAAAGCTGTGAAAAATGGGCACATCAATGAAAATGCCGTTGATCCTATGCTTCAAGGAGGAACAGCACTAAGCAAAACAACCTTCCTTGATAAGGCCGTCAAATGGTTAGATCAAAACAACTAAAAAAGATGTGACGAATGACAAAGGGCTAAAATGATCTTTATTTTTAGCCCTTTGTCTTCTTTTCAGCGGAGCTTGAAAACTTGGAGGAGAGATGACACATGAACGGAACGTTTCTATATGACGAGTTTAACGGGCGTCAGCTTGATATTTACCTACCACCGGACACCTCTATTCATGTTCCAGCTGTCTTTGTACAAGATGGCTCTTCTTTGTTTAGAACACACCTGCTAGAGATCGAAAGAATGATCGAAACCAAAACCATCTCACCAATCATCATTGTCGGCATACACCCCTTCAATCGACTCGATGAATATACCCCATGGAAGGCATCATCACTGCGTTCTGGGTTCCCTGACTTTAAAGGCGAGGCACAGACGTATGTGTCATTTTTAGCGAATGACTTGCTCCTATATATCAAAAGTGAATATCCAGTTCAAGAGACCTGTCATGAGCATAGCCACGTAGGTGCTTCATTAGGCGGGCTATTTGCTATTTATACTTTATTCATGCACCCTGCACTTTTTAAAAACATCGCATCTCTCTCCGGGTCGTTTTGGTATCAAGATTTTCTACCATTTGCTAAACAACAAAACATTCAGTGTCTGGATCACCTTGTCTATTTGTCGGTAGGCAGTGAAGAAGGGAAAGGCAAAACATCTGTTCAACAGCATATGCCGTTATTCACCAAACAACTGCATGATCTTTTATTACAGAAAGGGATGCAGGAATGGCAGCTGCACTATCACATCGAACAAGGAGAGGGCCATCATCTGAAACAATTTCAAAAAAATTTCTTATCGGCTCTAATGTGGTTTTATAAAAAAGATCGCTAATTTTTTATCAGCATGACACAAAGCCGATATGATATATTGGAACGTATAGATTGAAAGAGGAGGGATTTGCGCATGAGACCTTTACAAATCTCAGCCGATACCGCACAAAAGCTTGCTGCATCACTCAATGTACCGTTAGAACAAATTATGCATATGCCGCAGCATATCTTATTAGCTAAATTAGCGGAGCTTGAACAGAAGAAAGATCGTTCTTCTTAAAGAAATAAAGGAGTTTGCAATCATGGAACAACAACTAGAAAAATCAACATTACATCCTCGCAGTACAGGACAAACCATCCTGCTGATTGCTGGGATTTTGCTCATTGCATTTAATCTGCGGCCTGCCATTACGTCCGTTGGCCCTGTTATCGGCGCGATTCGTTCCGATTTACAGCTTTCAAATGGACTGGCGGGTTTTCTTACGACATTACCACTGCTCTCATTCGCATTGCTTTCTCCAATTGCACCTAAAATCGGAAAACGCCTTGGCAATGAACGAACCCTCTGGCTTGGACTTGCTGTCCTTCTGTTTGGGATTGTGATTCGCTCGTTTGGCACCATCACCTTCTTAATGATTGGAACGGCGCTAGTCGGCGTTGGAATTGCGATTTGTAATGTGCTCTTACCGGGGCTTGTGAAGCAGAAATTTCCTGCACATGCAGGTTTGATGACAAGTGTATATACGACTTCAATGTCCGTCTTCGCTGCACTTGCATCAGGTGTCAGTGTTCCGCTCAGTCATACGATGCCTGGCGGCTGGAATACATCATTCCTTGTATGGGCTGGACTTGCCCTTCTCGCCATGATGGTTTGGGCGCCGCAGCTTCTTCATCAGAATACAGCGGCCGTCAAAAGCATTTCTCTTACAGAGCAGCCAATATGGCGCTCACGTGTCGCATGGCAAGTGACCTTTTTTATGGGCTTGCAATCATTCCTTTTCTATAGCAGCATCGCTTGGTTTCCTGATATCTTAACATCACATGGAATGAACCTGTCGACAGCTGGCTGGATGCTGTCCATTATGCAGTTCGCTGGTTTGCCATCCACCTTCTTAACGCCCGTTCTTGCAGAAAAATTAAAAACACAAAGACCGCTTGTCGCCGGCCTTGTCCTTGTGTATTTACTAGGCATGATTGGACTTCTTCTCGGAGGATCGACATCTATTCTTGTCATCTCTGTCCTATTGATCGGCATTGGACAAGGTGCTAGTATCAGTCTAGCGCTCACCTTCATTGGATTGCGGACAAGACATATGGAACAAGCAGCTGCCCTCTCTGGAATGGCGCAGTCACTCGGTTATTTATTAGCCGCTGTTGGTCCATTCATGATCGGTATCCTTTTTGATTTCACACATACATGGACACCAGCAATTATCATCTTTATCATCATCCTATTTTTCATGTTTTTATCCGGGATGCGTGCCGGACGCAGCGTCTATATTTCAGATCCTTCATAAAAAAGAACCCGCCTCCTCGTGAGACGGGTTCTTTTCTGCTTATGCCTGCTCTGTCACATGTACCTTTAACGTTGCTTGTACCTCTGGATGAAGCTTTACCGGTACATTTGTGTAACCTAATGCACGGATGGCATCATTCAGCTCGATTTTGCGCTTATCGAGTTTAATTTGATGATCTTTTTGCAATTTATCAGCGATTTGTTTGCTTGTAATGGAGCCAAACAAACGGCCGCCTTCACCTGATTTTGCAGTGAGTTCCACTGTTAACGCCTCAAGTGTTTCTTTTAATTGTTTTGCTTGTTCAAGCTCTTGGATGGCATTCTTTTTCTCTTTGTTTTTCTGCCCTTCCAATGCACTTAGGTTCGTTGGAGTTGCTTCAACAGCTAACCCTTGTTTGATGAGAAAGTTGTGAGCGTATCCGTCAGCTACATTCTTGACTTCGCCTTTTTTCCCTTTGCCTTTTACGTCTTTTAGAAAGATGACTTTCATCTTTGAACCCCTCCTTCGAAATATTCGTCTATGGCAGCCTTTAACTTCCCTACCGCTTCTTCAATGGTTATACCATAAATCTGGGTAGCAGCGTTAGTCAAATGACCGCCGCCGTCTAGTGCTTCCATAATAATTTGAACGTTGATATCCCCTAATGATCTGGCACTAATGCATACCGTATCGTCATCTCGTCTAGCGACAGCAAATGACGCTTCTACCTCACTCATTGACAACAAGGAATCAGCCGTCTGGGCAATCGTAATTTGATCATAATACTCCGACCTGTCAGACGGTAATGAAGCAATAGCCACCTGATTTTGATACAGTTCTGTATGCTGAATGAGTTTTGCCCGTTTGATGTAATGATCGACAGTTTCTTTTAAAAACTTTTGCACAAGGACAGGATCTGCTCCCTTTGCACGAAGGTAAGATGCTGCATCGAACGTTCTTGACCCCGTTCTCAGAGAGAAACTCTTCGTATCCACGATGATCCCAGCAAGAAGCGCAGTCGCCTCAATCATGTTAATCCGCAATTTCTTCGGCTGATACTCTAAGAGCTCTGTCACAAGCTCTGCTGTAGATGAAGCATACGGCTCCATATAAACAAGTAAAGGATCACGGATAAATTCCTCGCCTCGTCTATGATGGTCAATGACCACGACGTTTTCAATCTTATTCAGCAGTCGTTCCTCCATGACGAGAGACGGTTTATGTGTATCCACGACGACAAGCAATGTGTCATCCTTTGCAAGCTCCATTGCTTCCTCTGGCGTGATAAAACGTGACCAAAGCTCTTCATAATTTTTAATTTCACTAATTAAGCGTTGAACACTGTCGCCAATCTGGTTGGCATCAATGACAATATAGCCTTCTTTTCCATTGGCCTGGGCGACCTTTAAAATCCCGATGGAAGCACCGATTGAGTCCATGTCTGGGAACTTATGCCCCATGATCATGACATTACCGCTTTCAGATACAATTTCTTTTAAAGCATGAGAAATGACCCGTGCGCGTACGCGTGTCCGTTTCTCCATTGGGTTCGTTTTTCCCCCGTAGAACTTCACTTTTCCATTCGGCTGTTTAATGGCGACCTGATCCCCGCCTCGTCCGAGGGCAAGGTCAAGACTCGACTGCGCTAGTGCCCCAAGCTCTTTCAAAGAAGGAACGGACGCACCAATCCCGATACTCAAAGTAAGCGTCGCACTATGTGCCCCTGTTTTCTCACGGACCTCGTCTAAAATGGAGAATTTCGACGCTTCAAGCTCAGCTAAAATGCTCTCATTTAGGACCGCCATAAATCGTTCAGACGAAATTCTCTTCAGGAAAATTCCGTATTCTTGTGCCCAATTGTTGAGCAGAGACGTCACTTCACTATTAATCGCGCTGCGCACTTGATCATCAAGGCCCTGCGTGACATCGTCGTAGTTGTCTAAAAAGATATAAGATAAAACCGTTCGTTCATTTTCGTACTGTCGTTCAATCTGCACCTGTTCCGTGACATCAAAGAAATATAAAAGGCGCTCTGATCGTTTAATAATGACTTTGAATTTCCGGTCATTCAGCGTTACATTTTCGGTCTCGACCTCTTGTTTAATAAGAGGCACAATGGACTCGAATGTATCGTACAAGGATCTGCCGACAAGTGTGCTTTCATGAAAGCATGAAGCGAGAAATGGATTCGTCCATTCGATATAATACTGGTCATTAAACAGCATAATACCAATTGGCATCTCCATTAATGCTTCTTCTCCAACCTTTTTGACTCGATAGGATAATGTTGAAATATATGAATCAATCTCTTTCTGCACTTGCGTATCTGCCCACTTTAAGAAGTAGAGCACACCTGCAAGGACGAAAAGACCAACCGCTCCTATGATCCAATTAAAATAAAGGTTGAGGAGGACTGTGACCACCGCAAGAACAATTAACGCGAAGATCGGATACTTGATGACAGGTTTTCTATAGAAGCTTGGCACTGATATCAACTCCTCAACATTCAGAGTGAATTATTTGTTTTTTACTTTTTCTCTTAAATCAAAGCCTATGTCAGCAATCCCTATAATTCGCACAATCACACCGATCGGCGGAAAGAAAACCGTTAACACGATAGCGAAAATGGGTACCGCTTTTGAGATGTTTTTTTCGTGGCAATAATAGAAGAGAAAAGAAAATCCCTGAATAAGCACCAGTATAAATAAAATTTGAAACGCACTCGTTTGAACGAGCCATAAAAAGCTGCCTTTTTCCGTCTGAATCAGCATCAAAAGCAATGTGAGTAAATAATACCATACCATGCTTTTTGGCAGCCGCATATCCTTAAATTTCTTCAAAACCGGCATGTCTGAAACAAACCGTTTGAGCAAAGGTCGAACGAACCAATGATTCACAAAAGCCATCAAAGTAACAGCGATCAAAAGCGCTACAGGTAAAGCACTTAATGCCATATCCTGCATCTCTTTAAACTGTTTGAGCTGTTTGGCTATGTCCTTTTCAGAAGCCCCGGATTGCTTTAAAACACTCTCTACTATCGGCATCATTTGCTCAATTGATTCCTTGGCAATACTCATGATATCGATCTGAAAAAGCTGAACACTGACAACAAAAGAGATGAGAAAACTGAATAAATAAATCAGCGCACCTGTAATGATGGCATTCCCAGGCTGCCTTCTGCTGTAGAAAGCACCCATGCCTAATCCGACAGCAATCAGAATAGGTGCACTCATGAGTCCAGCCATAGACCCAATTAAAAAGCTGATCACTATGCCAATAGCGCCAGCAGCAATTCCTTTTTTCAAGCCGTGTCTGATTGTATAGAGGATGATCGGAATCGGAGCAGCTAGAAAGAAAATAATGGATAATAGCGGCACATACAAATAAAACAGCATCATGACCGAGAAAATACTCATCATGATTGCGCCCTCTACTAACGCTTTTGTTTGTTTCACACCTTCACCTCTATCCAATACTTTTGTCTATATCTTGCTCAATGTGTACTTCTATGTATACGTATGATGTCAGCTCCATCATGTCTTGCCCCAACCTTTATTTTACCATAGCGGCAAATCTCAAGTAAAATGCAGGCTATTCTGGGAGCGTTTCACGTGGAACACCCATATTGAATCGTACATGCAAGTTTTTCAACAGCATGTTACAATTTTTAAGATAATTCTTAGCTATAAACCCTGAATTCAAGGTCAAAAGCTGTTAGAATAGAAACATCATCAATAAAAGTAAGAAGGAGAATTCACATGGGAAAAACACTCGTATTCGGACACAAAAATCCTGACACAGACACGATTTGCTCTGCTATTGCTTACGCTGATCTGAAAAACAAAATCGGCGCTCAGGCAGAAGCCGTCAGACTTGGAGAAATTAATGGAGAAACACAATACGCATTAGATTTCTTTAAACAAGAAGCACCTCGTTTCATTGAAACGGCTGCAAATGAAACAAAGCAAGTCATTCTTGTGGATCATAACGAATTCCAGCAAAGTGTAAGCGACATTGATCAAGTACAAGTAACTGAAGTCATTGACCATCACCGTATTGCCAACTTTGAAACAAGTGAACCTCTTTACTATCGTGCTGAGCCTGTAGGCTGTACCGCAACGATCTTAAACAAAATGTATAAAGAAAACCAAGTGACGATTGAAAAAGAAATCGCTGGTTTGCTTTTATCTGCGATCATTTCTGATTCCTTACTATTCAAATCCCCAACATGCACACAGCAAGATATTGATGCTGCGCATGAGCTTGCAAAAATCGCAGGGGTAGATCCAGAAGTTTATGGCCTAGACATGCTGAAAGCCGGCGCTGATCTAAGCCAAAAAACAGTTCAAGAATTAATTACACTTGATGCAAAAGAATTCGCACTAGGCAAAAGCAAAGTGGAAATTGCGCAAGTCAATACAGTAGATATCGCTGAAGTGACAGCAAGACAGGCTGACATTGAAGCGAAAATCAATGAAGTCATTGCAGCAAAAGGTCTTGATCTATTTGTTTTAGTCATCACTGATATTTTAGAAAATGACTCCCTTGCTCTTGCACTCGGTGCAGAAGCAGCAAAAGTAGAAAAAGCATTTAACGTCAAGCTTGAAAACAACACAGCTTTACTAAAAGGTGTTGTATCAAGAAAGAAACAAGTCGTACCTGCATTAACAGACGCACTTTCTTAATAAAACAAGACAAGACTGCTGAATCATTCAGCAGTCTTTTTTGTCTGTCTTCCTTTTTAATGAATGTACGTATCACTCACGAGAATATCCTTTAACACACTTGTTGGAATCGTGAATTCAACTACGCCCATGTAACCAGGTGCCACATCATATTCATTAAAGGAAATCACCAGTTTGCCTTTTGAATTGATATAGAAATTTTGATCCGGCTTAATTTTCTTAAATGGATCCGCCATATCTTGCTTGCCAATCCAATACATTTTGTTTGAATCCTCTTTCATCTGATTCTTCATTTGTTCTTTAATATTTTCACTAATCACATCAATATAACGTTCATCTTTAAACAAGCTTGGTAATGTAATGAGGACATGATTTTTCTTATCCACCGTATCATATGTCATTTCCTCTGCCGCAGAAGCCTGAGTCGTCACCTTGTATCGACCTAGTGAAAGAACTTGGTCATTGTTTGTTTTTACTTCATATCCGCTCTCTACACTCAAATGACCATTTTTATAACCCTTTGTTTCCTTTTCAAAATCTTGATACAGCTTTTTGTTTTCAGCTAAATATTTTTGATTCAGGCTGTCTTGTAATGTTCCGTCCCCAAGTCCTGAAACGTGTGGTGTTTTAAGATCAATATTCGTTCCTTGATCGCTCTTTTTAAATTCTGTAAACGTCACGACTTTCACCAGCTCGCCAATGATAGGTACTTCTGAAATCGCTCTTGCTGCCTGTGGACTGACATTAACAGTTGTGACAAAAAGAGCAGCCGCTGCAACAAGTCCGATAGTCCATTGCTGAAAATAAGGTTTTTTGTTTTTTCTTTTTAACGTTCGTTCAATCATCGCATCATATTCCGGTGGTATAGGGATTTCTAAATATTCATCTTTTAAATGTTCCAAATACTTATCCATTTATATTTCCTCCTGTGATAATTCTACTTTTAAAAGCCGCAGCGCCTTATATAATCTTGTTTTAATGGTGTTTTCATTTTCATCGAGAATCTGGGCGATGTCCTCTAATTTTAGATCTTCAAAGAATCTCAAAATAATGATGACTCGATACATCTCAGGCAAATCTTCTATAGCCCGTTTGACGTCTTGATCCTCGTATACATCTGATTCGCCCTGTGATAAGAATTCAAGCGTATCATCATCTGTCACCTGCACCCGCTTCTTCTTTCGTAAAAAGTCTAGGGCAGCGTTCACCACGATTTTATAAAACCAGCTATGCATCTTGCTCGTATCCTCTAATCGATGAACAGATTTGAGTGCTTTATGAATAGCCTCCTGAACAACATCCATAGCATCTTCCGGGTTTTTGACATAACTATAGGACAACCGATAAAAACTGTGTTTATGCTCCATGACGTAATCCGCAAATTGATCGTCTATTTTTCGTTTCTTCATTTTACAAAGAGCTCCTTTATCTTAAATGCGCATCTGTTATTTCTTACATTGGATAGACGCGCGCCTTTTAAAAATAGTTTGCGCTCGGTTATTTTTTTAACATGTCATCGCATTTGCATTCCTATACAAAAAGAGCGAACCTGATGGGTTCACTCTTTCCAGACGGATAGTGTTTGATGGACAAACTGTTTTAGTGGAGAAAGCGGATGAATGATAGGAACGCCTGTCTCCCGCTCCATCTGCTGTGCCGCATGAACCATCGAAAGCTGCATCACACAAATATCTCTGCCTTTTTGCTTCATACATTTTCTCAGCTGCTCCATGATTTGTTCATTATAGGCTTGCATATCACCGTTTAGGCAAAGATGAAAGACATCCTCCACCACAACCATTTCTACTTCAATCTGTTTGCCCCGCTCTGTTGCATATGATTCAAGCCGCTGCATCGTTCCCTCCACTGTATCTGGGTTGGAAAACACCAGCTGAAGAGGCCCTTTTTTCTCACAAATCAGCTCAAATAGCGGTTCATCAATCGGAACAATCGGTTGTTTAAAGAGGTGCTGCTGATCACCCAGAGCAGCAATGTATTGTGTACACGTGAGCAGAATAAGATCGGCTTCACTTTCTTGCTTTAATCTGTTGATAGCATACGTTTGCTGCTTGTGTTGATCAAACGAGGGATCTTGAGTGGCGCGTTCTATAAATGATGAATCGACTGTGTGATGCAAATCAACATCTGTATCACCAAAAACATCTTCTATATATGACTGATTGGACGGATGGGCGTGAAGGCAGTGTAATCGAATCATCAGGCTCTCTCCTCGTGAAAGTTTTCAATCATTATATCAATCCTTGTATGAAATAGGGAGCAGCATGACCATATTGTTAATGAGATATTGAAGGAGGGATTTGAATTGAAAGAAGATCAACAGCCTAAACCATCTTCAGAGTCAGAAGAAACCTTAACGAATCGGCAAGGTCATCCCGTCACAGACAATCAAAATATGAGAACTGTTGGGAATAGAGGACCCACTACGCTTGAAAACTACGATTTCCTAGAGAAAATCAGTCATTTTGATCGTGAACGCATCCCTGAACGTGTTGTGCATGCACGCGGTGCCGGAGCTCACGGTTATTTTGAAGCCTATGGCACATTCGGCGATGAACCGATCTCCACCTATACGAGAGCGAAATTGTTTCAGGAGAAAGGGAAAAAGACGCCTGTTTTCGTTCGTTTTTCTTCTGTGATTCACGGCGGTCATTCGCCTGAAACATTACGCGATCCAAGAGGGTTTGCGATTAAATTTTATACAGAGGAAGGCAACTGGGATCTCGTGGGGAACAACCTGAAAATTTTCTTTATCCGAGATGCTTTAAAATTCCCTGATTTGGTTCATGCCTTTAAGCCTGATCCTGTCACCAATCGTCAGGACGGCGAGCGTATCTTTGATTTTGTCTCACAATCACCTGAAGCGACGCATATGGTGACATTTCTCTTTTCACCGTGGGGCATCCCAGCAACATACCGGCATATGCAAGGCTCAGGTGTCCATGCGTACAAATGGGTGAATCATGAAGGAAAAGCGGTACTTGTTAAATATCATTTTGAACCGAAACAAGGCATTCGCAATCTGACCCAAGAACAGGCGCAAGCGATTCAGGGAGAAAATTTTAACCATGCCACACAGGATTTATATGAAGCCATTGAGCAAGGAGATTATCCTGAATGGGAGGTATATGCACAGATCATGGAAGATGATGCCCACCCTCACCTCGACTTTGATCCGCTTGATCCGACAAAGCTTTGGTACAAGGATGACTATCCATGGAAACCAATCGGACGGATGGTATTAAACAAAAATCCTGAAAACTATTTCGCAGAAGTTGAGCAGGTTGCCTTTGGGACTGGTGTACTCGTAGATGGTTTGGATTTCTCAGATGATAAATTGCTTCAAGGCCGTACCTTCTCCTACTCTGACACACAGCGATATCGTGTAGGACCAAACTATTTACAACTGCCGATCAATGCACCGAAAAAGCATGTCGCCACCAATCAGAGAGACGGCCAAATGGAATACCATGTCGATCAAGGCAAAGGGCAAAATCCCCATGTGAATTATGAACCATCGATCCTCAGGGGATTAAAAGAAGCCAAACAGGATGGAAAGGATCATACGCCTTTTGTAGAGGGTGAAGTCAAACGAGAAGCCATTGACCGCCCAAACAACTTCGGACAAGCGGGAGAAACGTATCGCCGTTTTAATGATTGGGAGCGAGAGGAACTGATTAAGAACTTAGTCAACACCCTTGCGACATGTCAAAAGGACATTCAAGACCAAATGATCGAAAACTTTACAAAAGCAGACCCTGATTACGGAAAGCGTGTCGCTGACGGTTTAAAAGCCTTTAAACAAGAGCAGCCAAGCGGACCTATCGGCTCTACAGGCGCTGCTCAAGCCGTGGACGAAGCCATCAACAACAGCACACCATCAGATCCTTATTAATGAAAAAAAGAATGCAGCGGCGAGGCTGCATTCTTTTTGTATACATCTATTAAGCGTTTTGACCTTTTTTGATCCATTCTGCCACATTCACTGTACGTTTTGCCTGATGTTTCACAGCTGCTTCTGCATCCTCTTGGATTTTTCCATTTTGGTCAACAGTCACACTCACACCGTAAGGGTTGCCCCCTGCACCGTATAAGGAATCATCTGTGTATCCAGGAGCGGCAATAATTGCTCCCCAGTGGAACATTGTCGTATAAAGGCTGAGAACCGTCTGCTCCTGTCCGCCATTTGCATTTTGAGCTGAAGTCATCGCACTGACTGCTTTGTTTGCCAATTTACCTTGGAACCACAAGCCGCCTGTCGTATCTAAGAACTGCTTCATTTGAGCTGGCAGGTTACCGAAACGTGTCGGCATGCTAAAGATGATGGCATCTGCCCACTCTAAATCACTTAATTGAACCTCTGGCACATCCTTTGTTTCGTCTAGATGTGCTTTCCATGCTGGATTTGATGCTACAACTGCTTCTGGTGCCAATTCAGCAACCTTTAATACTTTAACTTCTGCGCCAGCTTCTTTTGCTCCAGCTTCAGCCCATTTCGCCATCTGATAGTTTGTACCTGTTGAACTATAATAAATAATCGCTAATTTTACGTTTTCCATTTGATCCATCTCCTTTTGTTTGTTTTGCCCAAAAAGCTTCTGTAAAAATCCCACCTGTATACCCCACCTTATTTAAAATTGACGACGATACCATAAAGCTGCAGCATCGACTTCTTCTCTCGTTAGCTGATGTCCACGATTTTCCCAATGAAGTGTAACCGATGCGCCTGCATCCTGCAGCAATTGCTCCAACTCCTGCGATTCCTCTGGACGGCACATTGGGTCATTTTCACCAGCTGCTATAAAGACTTGTTTCCCCGCTAATGAAGGTAATGAAACCCCGCGTCTTGGAACCATTGGATGATGCAGGATAGCTCCTTTTAAAGCATCCCCATAATGGAATAACAAGCTTCCAGCAATGTTTGCCCCATTGGAATATCCGATAGCCACCACATTGTGACGATCAAACCCATATTCATCGGCTGCTTCTCCGATAAATGTATATAGTTCCTCTGTACGCGCAATCAAATCCTGCTCATCAAATACGCCCTCTGCCAAACGTCTGAAAAACCGTGGCATGCCGTTTTCTAATACATTCCCTCTCACACTAAGAACAGATGCGTCAGGATCTACTATCTGTGCAAGCGGCAATAAATCTTCTTCCGTCCCACCAGTTCCATGCAGTAATAATAGGACAGGTCTTTGTTCATTCTTTCCTTTTCGAAAAAGATGCTTCATCATGAATCTCCTTTCCCTTTAACTTCTCTCACTTCAATTGGCAGTACAATTTGTTCAATCTGACTGCGCTGCGCCTCATATTGCGGTGGCAGTTTCAATGCTTCACCCATTGTTTCCACTGATTCGTCATGTGCAAACCCTGGAGGATCAGTGGCAATCTCAAATAATATGCCCCCAAGTTCTCTAAAATAAATGGCATTGAAGTAATTTCGGTCTTGCACAGGTGTCACTTGATACCCGCTTTGTGCAATATGTCTTTGCCAATCTAATTGGTCCTGATCATCTGTTGCTCTCCATGCAATATGGTGTACAACTCCAACACCCATACGTCCTCGTGGAACAGGTGTGATGTTCACATCAATGACATTGCCTATTTCGCCAAACGAACGGAATCTCACATAGTCTCCTTCTGCTCCGACTCTTTCAAGTCCCATCGTTTGCTCTAGCAGCTGCATTGTTTGTTCCGGCTGCGAAGTTAATAAAACAGCTCCGCCAAATCCTTTAATCGCTACATCTGGTGTGACACCGTTAAATGTCCACTCGTTTTGCTTTCCTTCCGCACGCTCTACTAGCTCAATCAATAAGCCATGTGGATCTTCAAATGAGAGAAAAGCTTCACCAAAACGTTCAACCATTTCATAAGAAACATTAAACTGCTCAAGACGATCCTTCCAGAAAGAGAAAGCGCCTGTCGGTACGACATATGTCGTCACGCCCACTTGCCCTGCACCAATTTGACCTTTTTGTGCTCCCGGCCAAGGGAAAAATGTAATAATGGTCCCTGGAGATCCGCCTTCATTTCCGAAATATAAATGGTATGTGCCTGGATCATCAAAATTCACGGTCTTCTTCACGAGACGAAGCCCTAAAACACCTGCATAAAAATCAACGTTCTCCTGAGGGTGACCTACAATAGCTGTAATATGATGAATTCCTTCTGTTTTTTTCACTTCTAATGACCTCCTAATCATGAAGTAATAAACCTCTATTCATTATGTCTTTACTGACGTCTTTATATTATCTCGAATTCGAGATATTAGATCAAAAAAATATATTTATCTCGAATTAAGGATATTATGTTTTTAAGTAGATGTCAATGATTTTTGTTTTTTCTTTTAAAAAAGCAGAGCTGCTTTGCCATAAACAGCCCTGCTTTTCCTTGATTATTGCAGCAATTTTTTCTTTTTTAAATAGGCTTTCGCTACCTGAAATGCATCCTTCCCCTTCACATTGACTTCATAATTCATTTCTCTCATCTCATCGTCTGTGATTTGACCCGCAAGCTTATTGAGAGAGGTCTCAATCTCAGGGAATTCAGTTAATGTCTCCTGCCTGAGCAGCGGTGCTCCTTGATATGGCGGGAAAACATGCTGATCATCATCAAGCACCTTTAATTTGTATTGTCTCAATTCACTATCTGTCGAATACGCATCGACTAAATTGATATCCCCTTTTTGAATCGCTCGATACCGAAGCTTTGGCTCCATCGTCACGACATCATCAAAAGAAAATTGATAGGCTTTTTGAATGCCTCGATACCCATCCTGACGATCAGAAAACTCTAAGGTGAATCCAGCTTTTATACGGTTTTTGATCTTACCTAGATCTGAAATGTTAGACACCTCATATTGATCAGCCAGTGACTGCGGCACGGCTAAAGCATACGTATTGTTGTATGCCATGGGCTCAAGAAGGCGGAGCTGAAAGGATGATTCCAATCCGCGCCGAGCTTGCTCATACACTTTTCTTTTATCTGTGCTTTTTGCTGTTTCCTTGAGGAATTCAGAAATCGCTGTACCCGTAAACTCAGGATAAATGTCAATATCACCAGAGCGTAAAGCCTGGAAAACAAAGGACGTCTTACCAAGACCGGGCTTCAGGTTCACTTGAATATCTGTATCCTGTTCAATTAAAAGCTTATACATCGAGATCAAAATCTCAGGCTCTGAACCTAACTTCCCGCCAATGGTGATTTCTTTCTTTTCTTGCTGAAACAGCAATGGGACAGCGACAACTGCTCCTGCAATCAGAGCAAAAACAGTCACAGAGATCACCGTCTTTTTAAAGGAAATTTTCTCAAAGGTTCGCAGCACCACATCAAATAAGAGTGCGAGTAAGGCAGCTGGTATCGCGCCAATGACAATGAGCGACATATCATTTCGATCAATTCCCAGCAGGATTAAGCTTCCTAATCCCCCAGCCCCGATCAGTGCGGCCAGAGTGGCCGTTCCCACAATGAGAACCATCCCGGTTCGGATACCCGCCATGATCACTGGCATCGCAAGAGGTAGCTCCACCTTTAATAACCGTTTGCGATGATTCATCCCCATAGCAAGCGCCGCTTCTCTCAGGGAAGGATCAACCTCCTGAATGCCTGTATATGTATTTCTTAAAATAGGGAGTAAGGCATAGACCACAAGCGCAATAATGGCAGGCACTTGCCCAATCCCCACGAGAGGAATCAGCAAGCCAAGCAGTGCAAGCGACGGAATTGTTTGCAAGACAGCCGTCACCCCGATGACCCACTCCGCTAGCTTTGGAACCCTTGTTAAATAAATACCTAATGGAATGGCAATCAAAATCGCTAAAAATAAAGCAATAAAAGAAATTTGAATATGCTCAAGTAAGGCGTGTCCCAATTGTTCTTTTCGTTCCCATAACACACGGGTCCAATCATTCATGTGTATCGCCCCTCTCTCTAGGAGAATCAGCTAAAAACTGAATCACTGCTTGACGGTTCACTAGTCCTATCCGATCTCCATTCTTTTCAACAGCCAATTCCTCGTGCCTTGCCAATTGAGATAAGACTTCATCCAGTGTGGCATGTGCTGAGACCGCCTCATAGGATAAAAGAGCTTCGTGAGCCATCAGTTGCGCCAAGGTTTCCAGCTCAAATGCTTGATGTCCTACATGATGGGCAGCCCCTGAGACAAACTCTTGTACAAAGGCATTGGCTGGTTGCTGAACCAATTCCTCAGGACGTCCGATCTGCACTACTTTTCCTTCATTCATCACACAAATTCGATCACCCATCTTCATAGCTTCCTGCATATCATGCGTCACAAAAACAATGGTTTTTTGAATACGGCGTTGCAAATCAAGCAGATCATCTTGCAATTTCTCCCTCGTTAGTGGATCTAACGCACTAAAAGGTTCATCCATCAGGACAATCTCAGGATCAGCTGCAAGTGCACGTGCCACACCGACACGCTGCTGCTGCCCACCAGAAAGCTCTGCTGGCTTTCGATGTCGATACATAGCTGGCTCAAGCCCAACCATCAACATGAGTTCATCGACACGCTGATTGGTCTCATTCCGGCTCCATTGCTTAAGCTCTGGCACCACAGCAATATTTTCTTCTATGGTCATATGAGGAAAAAGCGCAATTTGCTGCAGAACATAACCGATTTCCCAGCGCAGCTCATACATATCATAATCACTTATTTTTTGACCTTTTATGTAAATCTCACCTTCTGTTGAAGAAATGAGACGATTGATCATTTTCAATGTCGTCGTTTTCCCGCTGCCACTAGGTCCAATCAATACAAAAAACTCACCTTGCTGAATCTTCAAATCAACAGATTGAACGGCATAGCGCTCATCAGAAAATTGCATCGATACCTTTTTAAATTCAATCATCTTCCCACGCCCTGACTGCAATTATTTTCTAGACTACCAATATGACAGATCAACCTCATATTTGTATAGAATAAACTGTCACTTTTACATACTTCCCCTCGGTTGACTGCCAAAAACAGTTCTAGCAAAAATAGATGAGATTCTTAGTGAGACAAATAAAAAAAGCGAAGAGCTCGGGGCTCTCCGCTTTTTAAGTCAACGACTTACTCACCAGTAACGTATGGAAGTAATGCCATTTGACGTGATCTTTTGATCGCTAATGTCAATTTACGTTGATACTTAGCGCTAGTTCCTGTTACACGACGAGGTAAAATTTTACCACGCTCAGAAACAAACTTTCTAAGAAGATCAACATCTTTGTAATCGATGTGCGTGATACCGTTAGAAGTAAAGAAACATACTTTACGACGTTTCGCACGACCGCCTCTGCGTCCACCTGCCATTTGTTTTCACACCTTTCCTTTAGTCATTTTTTCAGATCAATTAGAATGGCAAATCATCATCGGAGATGTCAATCGGTTTACCATCGTTCGCAAATGGGTCATCATTGAAGCTATTTCCCTGATTACGATTTTGGTTGTTTTGATTGCCATATGGATTTTGACTTGGTTCATTTCCAAATGGATTCTGATCGTTTTGGCTGCCGCCATAATACTGGCCTCCGCTATTGCCACCGCCGCTGTATCCACCTGAACCAGCACCGCCGCTCTTAGGCTCAAGAAATTGAACACTTTCAGCTTGAACTTCTGTCACGAAGACACGCTGTCCTTGCTGATTTTCATAGTTTCTTGTCTGCAAACGACCGTCTACACCGGCAAGACTTCCTTTTTTCAAGAAATTAGCCACGTTCTCGGCTTGTCTTCTCCAAGTAACACAGTTAATGAAATCGGCTTCACGCTCTCCAGATTGATTCGTAAACGTACGATTCACAGCTAGAGTAAACGTGGCTACAGCCGCACCATTAGGCGTGTAGCGAAGCTCAGGGTCTTTTGTTAGTCTTCCGACCAATACAACACGGTTTAGCATATTGAAAGACCACCTTTAAATATATATTTCAATGATTTATACTTCTTCTTTAACAACAATGTGGCGAATGATATCGTCACTGATCTTAGCTAAGCGGTCAAATTCTTGAACTGCTGCAGCGTCAGATTGAACGTTTACGATTTGGTAGAAACCGTCACGGAAATCGTTGATTTCGTATGCAAGACGACGTTTACCCCAATCCTTTGTTCCAGTGATCTCCGCACCGTTAGAAGTTAACACGTTATTGAAACGCTCGATAACTGCTTTTTTAGCCTCATCGTCAACTGTTGGGCGGATGATGTACATAACTTCGTACTTTCTCATCTGATTGCACCTCCTTTTGGTCTAAGCGGCCCTAAACGGGCAAGGAGCAATAAATTATATTACTCACAATTGTATATTATAACAAATCACTTGGCCTATGACAAGAACCTATACGTTAAAACGGAAATGAATGACGTCTCCATCTTTCACTACATATTCTTTACCTTCTAGACGAACTTTCCCTGCTTCTTTAGCAGCAGACATGCTTCCGCCAGCTAGTAAATCCTCATACGCAACCGTTTCAGCACGAATAAATCCACGCTCGAAGTCTGTGTGGATGATTCCAGCACATTCTGGCGCTTTCATTCCTTTTTTAAATGTCCAAGCACGTACCTCTTGCTCACCTGCTGTGAAATACGTAGCTAATCCTAGAAGAGAATAAGATGCTCTAATTAACTGATCAAGCCCTGACTCATTAATACCAAGCTCTTCAAGGAACATTTGCTTCTCTTCTCCTTCAAGCTCTGCAATTTCAGACTCGATCTTCGCACAAACAACGATGACTTCAGCGTTTTCACCAGCAGCAAACTCACGGATTTGCTGCACATATTCGTTGCCGTCATGATCCGCTACTTCATCCTCACTCACATTTGCTACATAAAGAACTGGTTTAGATGTGAGTAAATGAAGCTGTTTCACAAGCTTTTGCTGCTCATCTGTAAATTCTACAGATCTTGCCGATTTCCCAGCTTCAAATGCGGTCATTAGCTTCGACAAAATCTCAAATTCAGCTACTGCTTCCTTGTCCTTTTGTTTTGCAAGCTTACTCACACGAGCTAAACGCTTTTCAACTGTTTCTAAATCAGCCAAAATCAATTCGAGATTAATCGTTTCAATATCTGCAACAGGATCAACCTTACCAGCTACGTGTGTAATGTTATCGTCTGCAAAAGCTCTGACCACGTGACAAATCGCATCTACTTGACGAATATGAGAAAGGAATTTATTCCCTAAACCTTCACCTTTAGATGCACCTTTGACAATACCCGCAATATCAGTGAATTCGAAAGCAGTGGGTACTGTCTTTTTCGGCTGCACCAATTCTGTTAGCTTTTGTAAACGCTCGTCTGGAACTTCTACAATTCCGACGTTTGGATCAATGGTACAAAACGGATAGTTAGCAGACTCCGCTCCAGCCTGTGTAATTGCATTAAATAGCGTTGACTTCCCGACGTTAGGTAAGCCAACAATACCAGCTGTTAAAGCCATTCTTTCATCTCCTCTATATCAAACGTGCTCGTTATACTGCGTAATATGAACCTAGAGCAATTATAAGTAGGTTTACATGAAAAGACAAGCTAACCATCATGCATTTTCAATAGAAGAAACATCGTCAAAAAGAATAAATCAATGCTTCAAAACGGGAAATTGCACCTGGCTTTGCTGTAGAAAAGACAAATTTAATAAAAAAAGCATGAGGCCTACTTAAGCAGTTGGCTCCTCATGCTTGACGAGAATTTTCTTCATTTTTCGTTCAAAATCTCTTCTTGGGATCATCACGCTGTGTCCGCAGCCTTCACATTTAATACGGATATCCATGCCCAAACGAATGACCTTCCACCGATTGGCACCACATGGATGGGGCTTTTTCATTTCAACAACATCATGTAATCCAAATGCTTTGTCTGCCATCAGCCTTCACCTCTCTTGCTCACTTCATTGCATCTATTGTACAAAAAAACGGCGATGGAGGGCAATGCACAAAACAAAGAGTCTCTTTCAATCGTTCATCCTATTCTTTTTTAAAGAAAAAACCCTTCTTTTAGATCATTTTATTTGTGACCAATAGTTACTTAAACTCCGCTTTTTTTCAATATTGTCACAAACACTGTAGGTCAAAAGGTTTTTATTGGTAGAACGCGGTGGTTTTTCCATATTTTTTGATTTATGATATCTGCATAAATGTTATGTGAGGGAGCAGGTACGATGGTCAATCGAAAGGATAGATTAACTGATAAAGAATATAAAATCATATCCGATCATGCTGGAAATATCGACAATTACCAGCAGCACCATACGATAGAAATAGGTCAGCAAACACTCACTGTCCACGATTTTCTAAAAATCGATCAAAAATTATATGGTTTAACGATGCAGCCGGAACAATCAGACGAATTCATCGTCGCTTTTCACTGTCCGCTGCCACATCAAATGACGGTGACATCTAAGCAAGATGTACACAACGCTGCACAGTCATTGCTCAAAACAGATTATGCCTATCCAATTGAAAGAAAGTCCCTTGACAGCAATCAAGAACATGTCTTTTTTAAAGGGAAGGAATACATAGAGAAAGTCTGTCAGACGCATCCGAATGCAGGTATCCATCTCACTGGACAAGCACTTGCCGGTGCTGTTTGTGCTTATGTTGCAACAGAACAGCCAGCTGTCAAAAAAGCCGTCACTTTTGACAGCCCAAATATATGGAGCAGTCTATCGCCTTCGATTAAGCAAAAGGCGCAGCAAGGTCAATATACACGCATGTTGACTGAATATATTCAGCCTAATCATTACGTCGGTTTACTCAATCGCCATGATCAAGGGGTTGGACAAGTCAAGTACACCGTCCCGCCACGGCAGCAAGACTCAGTCCAAGAATCCGTTAAATACAAAAAAAGAGAAATAGACACCTTTTTAAAATCAGCTTTTGCATCTATGAATATAGAATGGAACGAATCCTTTGATACAAATGCTTTTTTAGCTCTCGTTTCAGGAGAATTTAAAGCAAATGGATATTCATTCCACCCGAATGGATCTGCCCGTATTTTAGATGAACAGCTTGATCACAATACAAGTTTTACAGCCATGTTGCTGCAAGAAATTCATTCTGGACGTGCATATGCACAAAGCGGACTTGAAATTATCATAAAATCCCATTTACTGAAAAATTCATCCTATGATCTGAAAAGTATTATTGAACATGAAGTGCATACTGTATTTGAGAAAATCGATGGAATTGATGAAAGCGTAAAAGACGCCGTTCATCATGTAAAACAAGAGCTCAAAGGACTCGTCGGCTTTGGCCACTATGATTTATTAAGTCATAGTGATGTGGAAGCACTCGTAGAGGAAGTGAGAATGGAACAGACCCATTCCTCCTTTTATTCACACGAAAAACAACTGAATGCCTTGTACACCCTGAGAGATTACGAACAAGAGCTTTCTGCCCTTTCAAGACATATGTACACAATGGGTGATGACTACGCCAAGGCAGATAGACGCCTTGCAGTGCAAATGGGTATTCATTAAGAAAGGAGTCATCGCATGATCAATCAAAATAAACCTCCTAGTGACGCCCAGCGTTTCTTGCAAAATGTGAGTGCTCGTCGCTCCATGTCTGTATTTGAAAATCAATCGGCACCAAACACACAAACACAGTCTCCTGAAGAAATTGCCGCCATTCAGGCCATACGCAGAGAAGGACAGCGTAAGGATTTAAAACGGCTGCTCAAAATGCGGCTGCACGACGAATTAGCAAATACACGCGTGCACTTGGAGTATCAGTTGGCTAAAACAGAAGACATGATAAACCAGACGACCATTGTCAAACAACACATTTCCCAGCATTTAAAGGGACAGGCCATATCAGAATTAGAGGATCGCCTCCAGCGTCTTAAACAAATGCCTGTCTACGATGACATCAAAGAAGCTATTGATTCAATTCAGATCAAATAAGCACAGCTCTTAAAATGAGAGGTGCTTATTTTATTTTATCAATATAATTTTTAGGACGAGAAAATATCTTTTTACTTAAAATCGGATACAGCATTAAACAGACGAGCAAATAAAGATTCAACAAACTATAAATCGGATACAAGAAAGCAATCAAATCAGCAAAGCCAAGAGATGTTAAAGGGGCCATCAAAAGAAGCATCACCAATACAACCAGCCAGCGGGGCATTCGTACAAAAGAAAGCATCCGGCTGGATAATCCAAATAAACCTGCTGCCGTCGTCGTATAAATGGCTAGACAAAGGACAACCGTCATAAACACAAACAAAGACGCCGGCGCCCCTTCTAATACTGTAAACAAAGGAATTCCCTCTGCTGAAAGGCTTCCAGAAATATCAACTAGTATTTCGTTATACACATACGAGATGACACCAAAAATGAGCCCGCTTAATATACTCGCCACTTTGGCTTCCCCAAGCCCCTTCATTTCTTTCCCAACCGAAGACAGCACTGCCACAACGGATAATATATTCAAAGAAGCAAAGACAATGCTGGCAGGCCAATTGTACTGCTGTCCAAAATCAATCCGCCACATATGATCATGGTTCATATAATAAAAAACAAACGCATAGATGAGCCCTGCCACCAAAATTGGTATAATGAAAGCATTCACAGATAAAAGCCCTTTCACATCCCAGAAAAAAATCATAAATGAAAACAAACAGAACGCGCCGATGCCAATCCAAAAAGGCACATGATACATCTCAAGAGTCACCCCGCCGCCGGCAATCATGACCGTCGTTGTCGTGAATAAATAAAGGACAATTAACACGTCATACACCTTAGCCAGCCATGGACCGACAAGCCGCTCCAGCACTGGCACAAAGTGATCGGCACGCACCTCATAACTGATTTTTAACACCACATAGGTAGACAGCATAAACATCAATGTAAACAGTAGAATGGCTAGTCCGCTATCAATGCCAAAAAACTGCCAAATTTCCTGGCCGGAAGCATATCCCGCTCCTATTAAGCTTCCTAAAATTAAAAGCGTCCACCTTGAACCATCCTTCCACACAATCATCACCTCATAGGTATAGAATTAAGCTTGTTTCCGTATACTGTTACTAACTACTATGACAAGGAAGTGAGACCTATGAATAGCAAGAACGGTCTTTTTTTTAGAAATAGGGTGAAAGAATACGTGTCCCATACGGATACAAATGCCATTCAACAGCTTA
The DNA here is from genome assembly GCF_003028545.1 of Bacillus sp. Nf3. Classification (NCBI taxonomy): domain Bacteria; kingdom Bacillati; phylum Bacillota; class Bacilli; order Caryophanales; family Bacillaceae; genus Bacillus; species Bacillus sp. Nf3. The sequence goes on from NZ_PYUA01000010.1 coordinate 49,639, forward strand.
AAAGTATTTTATTCTCGCATCTTCAGAAAGCAGGAAAAAGACCCGTTGCCATCGTTTGTATTGGTACAGATCGATCAACCGGCGACTCTCTAGGTCCACTTGTTGGTACAAAGCTTTCAGGTCTGAATTTGAAAAAGCTTCATGTATATGGAACACTCTCTGATCCAGTGCATGCAGTCAATTTAAAAGAAAAACTCGCTGACATTGAACAAGCTCATAAACACCCGTTTATTGTAGCGGTTGATGCCTGTTTAGGAAGAGTGAAAAGTGTCGGTTCCTTCCAAATTGGAGATGGACCGTTAAAGCCCGGGGCTGGTGTGCAAAAAGAACTGCCAGAGGTAGGAGATATTCATATTAATGGAATCGTCAATGTGAGTGGTTTCATGGAATACTTCGTTCTCCAAAACACACGTCTTCATCTTGTCATGTCTATGGCCAATACACTTTCTGAAAGTCTATCTCACATTGACCAAATGGATTGGACGAGAGAAAAAAGCAGGTCTCTCTTCACACCTATTCAAAATATCACTGGGCGAATATAAAAAAGACCATCTTGTATCAAGATGGTCACTCTGATGATTCCCTCGTAGAAAGCAATTCAAGGATTCTTTCTAAATCTTCATTGGAGAGAAATTCAATCTCAATTTTCCCTTTTTTCTTTTGTTTCTTGATCGTCACGGAAGTACCAAAGTAGTTTTGTAAGAAAGACTCTCTTTCTTTCAACACTCGATCCTTTGGTGCTTCTTTTTTCTTTGTTTCACGTGGAACATTTTCGTTTAACTGCTGCACAAGTTTCTCAACCTGGCGTACGTTTAATCCCTCATCCACGATTTTCTTTACTAAAGGTGCCAGCTTCTTTTTGTTTTTTAAGCTAAGCAATGTCCGGCCATGTCCCATTGATAACGTTCCATTTGCAATCAGCTTTTGTATGTCATCCGGTAAAGTCAACAGACGGAGATGGTTCGCAATATGCGGTCTGCTTTTCCCTAATCGCTTCGCTAATTCCTCTTGTGTCACACTTAGATGATCCAGCAAGGAAGCATACGCTTCGGCTTCCTCTAGTGGAGATAGATCCTCGCGCTGCAGGTTTTCTAAAAGGGCAATTTCTCTCATCAGCGTTTCTGAAAACTCTCGAACGATCGCAGGAATTGTTGTCAGACCAGCTTGTTGTGCCGCTCGAAAACGGCGCTCTCCTGCTACAATGTCATATCCTTTAATCGATTTACGAACAATGATTGGCTGTAAAACACCGTGCTGCTGAATCGATTCTTTCAGATCAGCCAACGCATCATCATCAAACGTTTTCCTTGGCTGATACGGATTCGGACGCAATTCCTTTAGTTTGATTTCTTCAACCGTTTCTTCATTTGAGTCTACGTTGTTAAATAGTGCATTAATACCCTTTCCAAGACCTTTAGCCATTCGCATCCACTTCCTTTGCTAAGTCTAAATAGACATCTGCACCTCTTGAACGTGGATCATACAAGATAATCGGCTTTCCATGACTTGGCGCTTCACTCAGCCTCACATTTCTAGGAATCACGGTTTGATAGACTTTATCTCTAAAGTACTTCTTCACTTCTTCGATAACCTGAATCCCAAGATTTGTTCTGGCATCAAGCATTGTCAGTAAGACACCTTCAATGGCTAGATCGGTATTTAAATGTTTCTGCACGAGACGAACTGTGTTTAACAATTGGCTCAATCCTTCAAGCGCATAATATTCGCACTGAACTGGTATTAAAACGGAATCAGAGGCAGTTAACGCATTAATCGTCAGTAGTCCAAGTGATGGCGGGCAGTCAATAATCATATAATCATAATTCTGCTTAACAGATTCAAGTGCTCTCTTCAGCCTCACTTCACGTGAGATTGTAGGCACAAGCTCTATTTCAGCCCCTGCAAGCTGTATCGTCGCAGGAATGACATCAAGATTTTCGACCTCTGTCGTCTTAATCACATCAAGAACATCTGCATCATCAACTAAAATATCATACACACACTTCTCTACGTCGGCCTTCTCAATCCCAATACCACTCGTGGCATTGCCCTGCGGATCAATATCAACTAACAACACTCGTTTGCCTATGTATGCTAAACACGCACCCAAATTAACAGAAGTTGTCGTCTTCCCGACGCCGCCCTTCTGGTTGGTAATCGCTATGATTTTCCCCACGATGTCACCCACTTTCAACTTAACAAGTTTCTCATTCATTCATACTTCCTATTCTATCAAAAAAAGTATGAAACGTTTGCTTTTTTTGTTTCCCTATTATAAATTCGTCGGTGAATGTGCCTTTTCGTACATAAAAGGATGAATGAAAACACACCCAAAAATTATATTGATATATCTTTTTCGAGAAATAGACATGCTCAAAACCCTCACTTTCATCAAAAGTGAGGGTCACATGTCAAAAGTTTAATTCACCTATTTTACGGCCTTCACTCACAATGACCTTAGGAGTTACTGTTTTATAGCTTTTCTTTTTTAAAAATCCATAAGGTGTCTTAATAGTAAAGGCCGCATTTCCCAAAGCGTCCCCTGTTTTGCCATAGGCCTGCCACACAATCTTTGAACAATAAGTCGGATCCAGTGATTGAATGGACATGGTGATGGAGTAGCGAGCCTTCGGATGACCTTTCACATAATCGTGTGCCCATTCCCCTGCTAAATCTGCCTTCTCCTCTTGATTAATTCGAATTACCTTTGTATTGGCACTATAGCGAAACCAGTTATGAATGGAATCAAGTTGAGGATGCTGCCGTAACCCTGGAATAGAAGCATAGCTTTTCTCATTAATGACGATACCTGCATGTCCAACCAAACCCTTTACAGCATCAGTGGTTGTCACCAAAATATCTCCTTTTTTAGGGATAATATCAGTACCAGGATACGGCTTTCCTAAAAGGAGCTTGAGGGTGTGTGGCTTCTCATCCGTCACCAGCTCATCCTGTTTATTTTGTCGTAATCCATAGTTCTTCAATTCATCGTCAGCTGTAATCAAGTCGATTGAATCGTCGGAAGACGCATACTCTCGATTGAATTGCTGTACAGTCACATCTTTAGAAACAGCACCTTGCTCCTTCAGAACGTTCAATTCTTCGTTGGTCATCAAACTTTCATCCGCATGATGAGCCGTTGGCGATTTCACAGCGTATATTGTCGCTTCATTTGAAAAAAGAGAAAAAGAAAATAGCAAATAACAAATAATGGCGAAAGTAGTCTTCTTCATTTTCATCAAGTAGTTGTCACCTCCTTTACACTTCTAAAATCATATTTTACCAATTTATAAATATAATGTATATTGAATGTGTGCTAGAAAAAAGACAAAAAAAAGCTGACGAGTGGCGCTCATCAGCTTTTTTCTATTTAGGGATTCGAATTGTTAGTTGGATATATTCCTCAAACTCTTCTTCCTCGGTATTTATCTTAAGTCCGCTGTCTTCTACCATGTGGAGAGACTGACGAATGGTATTCATCGCAATTCGTGTATCACGACTAAACGCCTTACGTTTTGGCTTCGGTTTGCGATCTGTTTTTTGTTCAAGCATCTTCACTACACGCTCTTCAGTCTGTTTCACATTCAACTGCTTTTCGATGATTTCCTGTAATAGCGCGATTTGTAATTCTGGAAGCTTTAGGGGCACAAGTGAACGTGCATGCCTTTCAGAGATTTTTTTCTCTAAAATGGCTTGTTGTACCTCTTCAGGCAACTTTAAAAGTCTTAATTTGTTTGCAACAGTTGATTGTCCCTTGCCTAAACGCTGAGCAAGCGCCTCTTGTGTTAAATCATGGAGCTCTAAAAGACGTGCATAAGCATGAGCCTCCTCAATAGCAGACAGCTCTTCTCTTTGCAAATTTTCAATCAATGCCACAGATGCCGTTTCCGTATCAGTAAAATCTTTTATAATAGCGGGGATTTTCTCCCATTGAAGAGTCTGTACCGCTCTCCAACGTCTTTCGCCGGCGATCAGTTCATATTTTCCTTCTTCTTCTGTTGGTCTAACAACAATCGGTTGGATAATGCCATGGGTATGAATCGTCGTGGCCAGCTCTTGTATCTTTTCTTCTGAAAAAATGGTGCGTGGCTGAAAACGGTTTGGCATAATTGTGTCGACCGGGAGCTCCTGTATCTCTTCCTTTAATGTATCATGCTCAGCAATCTCTGCCTCTATTTCGGTTTCACGCTCAGGATGTTCTTTGTCACCAAGCCCGAAGAAGCGTGAGAGTGAATGCTTCATGAACCTACACCACCTTTAAAAACTACCTTTTTATAATTCTATTTTCTCATGTTTTTTCCTTCTGTAAAATCATAAATATTGAAGAAAAACCGACCTTTTACATGATCAACCTTCTATTGGTGATTTATTAGGTGTTCCTGGTTTTCTAGGATATTTTTTTGGTGTTTGCTTTTTCTTTTCAATGACAATGATGTTCCGTTCGCTTTCTTCTAAAGGCAGAACAAAGGAATGCTTTTCAACAACCTCTCCTCCGAGGACTGTGACGGCTTTTTTCCCTGCTTGCATTTCTTCATCAGCGGCAGATGCTTTTAAGGCAACAAACAATCCTTCCTTTTTCACTAGAGGCAGACAAAGTTCGCTTAAGACGGATAAACGTGCAACTGCTCTAGCAGTGACAAGATCATAGCTTTCACGCTTTTCCTTACGTTGTCCAAACGTTTCCGCACGATCATGATAAAAAGTAGTATCTTGTAAGTTTAATCCTTTTGCTAACTCATTGAGAAACGTAATTCGTTTCTGAAGAGAATCAACAATGGTCACATGTAGATGAGGGAAACAAATTTTAAGAGGAATGCTTGGAAAACCAGCACCAGCTCCAATATCACAAATCGTCGTCACTTTGTGAAAATCAATAAAAAATGCTGCTGATATTGAATCATAAAAATGCTTTAAATACACTTCTTCCTTTTCAGTAATGGACGTTAAATTCATTTTCTCGTTCCATTCTACAAGCATGCGGAAGTAGGTTTCAAATTGTTCAAGCTGCACAGGAGAAAGAGTGATCCCTTTCTCCTCTAGTGCTGCTGTAAATTGTTCAATGTTCATGCCGACATCCTTTCTATTCTGCTATCTTCGCAATACGCCCCTGCTCTAAATATACTAAAAGGATAGAAATATCAGCAGGGTTAACGCCTGAAATACGAGAAGCCTGTGCAACAGAAAGCGGTCGGACTTCTTTCAGCTTTTGTTTCGCTTCAGTTGCAATTCCTTTGATGGCGTCATAATCAATTCGATCAGGAATCTTTTTGTTCTCCATCTTTTTCAGTTTTTCAACTTGCTGGAGTGACTTTTCAATATAACCTTCGTATTTAATTTGAATCTCTACCTGCTCACACACATCAGAAGGAAGCGGTGTTTCAGCAGGAGCTAATTTCACAACAGATTCATAGTTCATTTCTGGACGCTTCATCAAATCGCTTGCACGAATACCGTCCTTCAGCTCACTTCCACCGAGTGAACGAATAAATTCTTGAGTCTCTGCTGTTGGTTTAATGATGACAGAATATAAACGTTTTTTCTCTGCTTCAATGGCTTCTTTTTTCTGCTGGAATGACTGGAATCTTTCTTCAGAGATTAATCCAATTTGATAGCCAAGTTCAGTTAATCTTAAATCAGCATTGTCATGACGTAGAAGTAGACGATACTCAGCACGTGATGTCAAAAGACGGTATGGTTCATTTGTTCCTTTTGTAACAAGGTCATCGATGAGAACACCGATATATGCATCAGATCGGCTTAAAATGACTTCTTCTTTACCTAATGCTTTTCTTCCTGCATTAATACCTGCCATAATCCCTTGACCTGCTGCTTCCTCATAACCAGACGTACCATTAATTTGGCCAGCTGTATATAATCCAGAAATTTTCTTCGTCTCAAGTGTAGGCCACAATTGAGTAGGTACAATCGCATCATACTCGATGGCATAACCCGCTCTCATCATTTGTACATTCTCGAGTCCTGGGATGGTTGAAAGCATGCGCTGCTGTACATCCTCAGGAAGACTTGTAGACAATCCTTGAACATAAACTTCCTGTGTATTACGACCTTCTGGCTCTAAGAAAATTTGATGTCTCGGTTTATCATTGAAACGCACCACTTTATCTTCGATGGACGGGCAGTATCTAGGGCCAGTTCCTTTAATCATACCTGAATACATTGGAGAACGGTGTAGATTCTCATCAATTATTTGATGAGTCTCTAAACTCGTGTATGTTAGCCAGCATGGCAGCTGGTCAGTAATATATTCAACCGTTTCATAGGAGAATGCCCGCGGGACATCATCACCTGGTTGAATTTCTGTTTTACTATAGTCAATCGAGTGACTATTCACTCGAGGAGGTGTTCCTGTTTTAAAACGAACCAAATCAAATCCTAGTTCTGCTAAATGATCCGATAATTTAATAGAAGGCTGCTGGTTATTTGGACCGCTTGAATACGAAAGGTCTCCTAAAATAATGCGGCCTTTTAAGAAAGTCCCTGTTGTTAATACAACAGACTTCGCACGATAGTTCGCCCCTGTTTGAGTAACAACACCTTTACATTCATCATCTTCTACAATTAAATGATCTACCATACCTTGCAGCATTGTCAGGTTTGGTTCATTTTCCATTGTTTTTTTCATTTCATGCTGATATTGGAACTTATCTGCTTGCGCTCTTAACGCACGGACAGCAGGTCCTTTCCCCGTATTCAGCATGCGCATTTGAATATGCGTCTTATCTATATTTCGTGCCATTTCTCCGCCTAGAGCATCAATTTCTCTGACGACAATCCCTTTTGCGGGGCCGCCTACGGACGGATTACATGGCATAAAAGCAACCATATCGAGGTTGATAGTCAATACAAGTGTTTTGGCGCCCTGTCTTGCAGATGCAAGAGCAGCCTCAACTCCAGCATGACCGGCACCCACGACGATTACGTCATAATTGCCAGCTTCATAACCCATTTCTTATGTTCCTCCCTTTACTTTCCTAAACAGAATTGAGAGAATAACTGATCAATCAAGCTTTCATGAACAGCATCCCCAATAATTTCACCCAGCTGTTCCCAGCAGCGTGTTAAATCTATTTGAACTATGTCGATCGGTACGTCCATTTCAATTCCTTCAAGAGCATCCTCAATGGATTGTTTTGCTGCCTGAAGGAGCGCAATATGCCTTGTGTTACTTACATACGTTAAATCTCCACTTTCAATTGAACCCGTGAAGAATAGTGATTGAATCGCAATTTCAAGCTCATCAATCCCCTTTTCTTGTAATAATGATGTAGTAACCACCGGACGATCCTTCGCTAACTGCTTGACCTTTTCAATATCAAGCTTAGGCTCAAGATCTGTCTTATTCACGATCACAATGATATCCATACCTGAGACAGCCTCAAATAATTTGATATCCTCTTCTGATAATTCCTCGCTATAATTGAGCACAAGTAAAATCAGGTCAGCTTCTTTTAAGACCTGTCTAGATCGTTCAACCCCTATACGCTCAACAATGTCCTCCGTCTCACGTATACCCGCAGTATCGACTAAACGAAGCGGTACACCTCTAACATTTACATATTCCTCAATGACATCTCTCGTTGTTCCAGGAATATCTGTTACAATCGCTTTTGTTTCCTGTACAAGACTATTCAACAAGGAAGACTTCCCAACATTCGGTCTTCCAATAATGACAGTGGATAAGCCCTCGCGAAGTATTTTCCCCTGCTGAGACGTCGTTAGCAGTGACTCAATTTCCTTTTTCACTGATGTTGCCTTTTCAACTAAGACACGATGCGTCATTTCTTCAACATCGTCATACTCAGGATAGTCAATATTGACTTCAACATGGGCCAAAGTTTCCAATATCTCGCCGCGAAGTCGTTTAATCAAACCGGAGAGGCGTCCCTCCATTTGAGTAATCGCTACATTCATCGCACGATCTGTCTTTGCGCGAATCAAATCCATTACCGCTTCAGCCTGTGAAAGATCAATTCTTCCATTTAAGAAAGCTCGTTTTGTAAACTCACCTGGCTCCGCTAATCTTGCTCCTTCTCTTAAAGCAAGCTGCAATACTTTATTGACCGTTACAATTCCGCCATGGCAGTTAATCTCAATAACGTCTTCTCTCGTAAATGTTTTTGGCGCTCTTAATACTGACACCATGACCTCTTCTATTACTTGCTCAGTGCTAGAATCCACAATATGACCATAATGAATCGTATGAGAATCCACCGATACAAGTTTTTTCTCCTTAGGACCTTTATACATCCGATCAGCAATCTGTACCGCATCAGGCCCGCTTAAACGAATAATTGCAATTGCTCCTTCACCCATCGGCGTAGAAATTGCTGCAATTGTATCCATCACTCATTCACCTCTTTCTCTACTGAATAAACAGTCTGTTATCTATTAAATGGACATTGTCCATCTCTATATCAAAAACGCTTAATCCAAAATTTAAAGATACCATAAATGAAAGCGAAGTGAAAGTATCCCATATCTAATTATCCACAGCTTTGCATCTTATCTATTTTAACACTTAACTTATCCACATGTGAATAACGACGTTTGAAACTTGTCTTCACATCTTACACCTAAATCCAATAAATTTAAACGCCCTGACCCCTTTACTTACTTGTTAAAATGACGTTTTACACTCATATCTCACACTTAATTTTTAGAAATAAAGGATGAATCATCTATAAAAAGCAATTTTTCAATAAAAAAAGACTAAAATCCAGCTTTGCTGAATCTTAGCCTTTCTGCTATTTTTTATACAACACCACAACATGACGCTTGCTGCCTGTATCTTCAGATGCTGTTGCAAGTTCTTTAGAGAATGCAGCAATCGCATCATGAACAATTTTTCGTTCATTCGAAGGCATTGGTTCTAAATGAACCTTTCTCTTCGTTTTTAAAACCCGATTTGCTGTTTTGACGGCATATTGTTCAAGTGCTTCTTGTCGTTTCTTCCTATAATCGCCAATATCAATTGTTATATGATGATACTGATCAGAATAACGATTAAACACTAGCTGTACCAGAGTTTCTAAAGAGTACAATGTTTGGCCTCTTTTTCCAATCATTAATGACGTTTTATCTCCATCAATGTGGAAAGAAATCTTTTTCGGTTCCTGTTTGGAAATAATCTTTGCTTTAGGATCAATAGACTTAACAATTTTATCTAAATACTGTGTAGCTAATTTAAGTGCATTTATCTTTTCTACTAACTTGACCACAGCTTGTCTTTTACCAAATAATCCTAAAAACCCTTTATTTCCTTCATCTACTATTGTGATTTCTACTTCTTCTTGTAGTAGCTGAATTTGTTTAAGTCCGGAATCTACTGCTTCTTCGATTGTGCGACCGACAGCAGTTATTTCCTTCATTTTTTATTCCCGCCAGCTTTTTCTTTTGTATCAACTTTTACTTGAGGTGTTTTAATCACCAATGTTTGAATGATCATGAAAATGTTACCTACAACCCAGTACAATGAAAGTGCTGCTGGGAAACTAATTGCAAACACAACGATCATAATCGGCATCACCCATAGCATGATAGCCATTTGAGGGTTGTCCGAAGGATTTCCAGCCATCATCAGCTTTTGCTGAATGAAAGTAGCTACACCCGCAATAATCGGTAATAGGAACAATGGATCTGGGCTGCCTAAGTCAAACCATAAGAATGTATGCTTTTTAATTTCTGCTGTTCTCATAATTGCATGATAGAAACCAATAAGGATTGGCATTTGAATTAAAATTGGGAAACAGCCTGCTAACGGATTGACGCCATTTTTTTGAAAAAGGGCCATTGTTTCCTGCTGAAGCTGCTGCTGTGTTTTTTGATCTTTAGAGCTATATTTTTCACGAAGCTTTTTCAATTCAGGCTGTAATGCTTGCATCGCTTTTGTACTTCTTAACTGTTTAATCATTAATGGTAAAATAAGCAAGCGAATTAACAGTGTCACAATAATAATCGCTACACCATAGTTTTCACCAGTTAAGTTTGCCATGTACGTGATTAATTGAGATAGCGGGTAAACAATATAAGAATTCCAGAATCCCTTACTATCTGATGTAATTGGTTCATTGATCTGTGTACATCCTGCCAATAAAACCAATACGCCAATCAAGCTAAATATTAGTAATAATCGCCTTTTCAACAAGATTCCTCCCATGACTTCAAACTTTATTTAAGTTGGAATTGATTAAGAAAGTGACTCACCTAATCAGTATGGTAACATTTTTTCTTTGCAAAGTGGTGGTTTCATTTTAATTCACTAGATGAAGGAAGCGCTTTTAAAAATTGATTCAACGAAAGTTTCTATTACGAAGACTTTTTCGGTTGTTGTTGATAAACAGCGGATTTTCTAAATAAATGTTGGAGAGACTTCTTTGTTTCTTCAAAGGTCAATTCACTCGCTGGTTTTCGTGCAATGACAATGTAGTCTTTTTCTTGCTTTAACTTATGACCTTCCTCTAAAAACACCTGACGGATCAGTCGTTTAATTCGGTTTCTTATCACTGCATTACCAATCTTCTTACTGACAGACAATCCTAAACGCAGTTCATCTTGATTTGGCTGATCCAGCTGGTAAATAACGAATTGGCGATTTGCCATTGATTGACCTTTTTTGAACACCTTTTGAAACTCTTCATTTTTTTTTAGCCTGTTTCGCTTCTTCATGTTTTCTTCCACTCCGATAAAAACTGACAGTTCATTTACGATTTTATGTAAAAAAGACCACTGACATTATTCAGTGGCCTAAGCTGATAATTTTTTTCTACCTTTGCTGCGGCGTCGCTTTAAAACTAGACGTCCGTTTTTAGTACTCATACGGCTGCGGAAGCCATGAACTTTACTACGCTTACGGTTATTTGGTTGAAACGTTCTTTTCATTTATGACACCTCCCTGAGGAATAGCTGTTTAAGACAGTCTAACTCATTATATTTGTGTAACCCATCGATTGTCAATATCAATGATAAAACTCTTATTATCAACCTTATAAGCATAACATAAGTTATCAAACGAAGAAACCTTCTTTTTTAGTTTCCAGCATTTTATTCTTTTTTTCCTCCTAAAAGACCTTCAAAACATGGATGTGGATATTTTTCCGGCATATTTAGACTATCCACACCCATTATCGACATTTTTTTCACACAAATAACCGATGTGGATAATTATTTTTCAACAGGATGTAAAGTGTGTGGATAAGTTTGTGACACCCATTGCACCATCTTGTTTATTTTGATATTATATTTGTGTTTTAACTCTTAATTACTTATCTGGCCCATTTATATTATCCACAATTTGTGGATAACCTGTGGAAAGTTATTACACAGCCTGTTGAATTGTTTATCCACAGCTTGTGTAATTTGTCGAAAAGACGTTTTTCTACTATATTAATTGTTTTCAACAATGTATGTGCACGAATGGTGATGACCATTTGCTCTTTTTCGTGTTCTATAACAGTTTGATACTGGTCATTTTAAAAAGAAAAGGAGGGGGGAGAGGCCTTATGGAAAATATTTTGGATCTGTGGAATAAAGCACTTCAAAAAATAGAGACAAAATTGAGCAAACCCAGTTTTGAGACTTGGATGAAATCGACAAAAGCCCATTCTCTTCAGGGAGATACGCTTACAATTACGGCACCAAATGAATTTGCTAGAGATTGGCTCGAGTCAAGATATCTTCACTTAATTGCTGATACCATCTATGAACTAACAGGTGAAGAGCTCAGCATTAAATTTATTATTCCTCAAAATCAGGACGAAGAGGAAGCCATGCCAAAGTCTCCAATCAAAAAAATGTCTAAAGAAGAGCCCGTTGACATTCCACAAAATATGCTGAATCCAAAATATACATTTGATACTTTTGTTATTGGTTCAGGCAACCGTTTTGCTCATGCCGCTTCACTTGCAGTCGCGGAAGCACCAGCAAAAGCATATAACCCGCTTTTTATTTATGGGGGCGTTGGTTTAGGAAAGACTCACTTGATGCATGCGATTGGTCATTATGTGATCGACCATAATCCATCAGCCAAAGTGGTCTATCTTTCATCTGAAAAATTTACTAATGAATTTATCAACTCAATCCGAGATAACAAAGCTGTCGACTTCCGTAACCGTTATCGGAATGTAGACGTGCTTTTGATAGATGATATTCAATTTTTAGCAGGAAAAGAACAAACTCAAGAAGAGTTTTTCCATACATTCAACACACTTCACGAAGAAAGTAAGCAAATCGTCATTTCTAGTGACCGGCCTCCGAAAGAAATTCCGACACTTGAAGACAGATTGCGCTCTCGATTTGAATGGGGCTTAATTACAGACATTACCCCGCCAGATCTAGAAACACGTATCGCAATTCTGCGCAAAAAAGCAAAAGCAGAAGGCTTAGATATTCCAAATGAAGTCATGCTGTACATTGCCAATCAAATCGACAGCAATATTCGTGAGCTGGAGGGTGCTTTGATTCGTGTCGTTGCTTACTCATCTTTAATTAATAAAGACATTAATGCAGATTTAGCAGCTGAGGCACTAAAGGACATCATTCCTTCATCGAAGCCAAAGGTCATTACAATTAAAGATATTCAAAGAATTGTAGGGCAGCAATTTAATATTCGATTAGAGGATTTCAAAGCGAAGAAACGTACGAAGTCAGTTGCTTATCCAAGACAAATTGCCATGTACCTCTCTAGAGAAATGACCGATTCCTCTCTGCCTAAAATCGGAGAAGAATTTGGAGGTCGTGATCATACGACTGTCATTCATGCTCATGAGAAGATTTCGAAATTAATCGTTGAAGATGAACAGCTTCAGCAGCATGTCAAAGAGATCAAAGAACAATTAAAATAACCAAGCTGATATAATGAGTACGGGAAAATGTGAATAACTAGAGCATAGTCATACACAGTCTGTCCACATGTGGATAGGCTGTCTTTCCTTTCTTTTTCTCGACTTATCCACATATTCACAAGCCCTACTATTACTTCTACGATTTTTATTAATAAAATATATATACATGTCATTAAGTAAATTTAGGAGGACCACTATGAAATTCACGATTCAAAAAGATCGTCTTGTCCAAAGTGTCCAAGATGTATTAAAGGCCGTATCTTCTAGAACAACGATTCCTATTTTGACAGGGATTAAAATTGTTGCGTCTGATGAAGGGGTTTCTCTAACAGGAAGCGATTCTGATATCTCAATTGAATCTTTCATTCCTCAAAGAGATGGAGATTTAGAGGTTATCACCATTGATCGTCCGGGAAGTATTGTACTTCAAGCCCGCTTCTTTAGTGAAATTGTAAAGAAACTGCCTATGGCTACTGTCGAAATTGAAGTAGAACAAAATCACCTGACCATCATCCGCTCTGGTTCAGCAGAATTTAACTTAAACGGCTTAGATGCTGAAGAATATCCGCATCTTCCACAAATTGAAGAGCATCATGCATTTCAAATTCCGACAGATCTGCTTAAAAACTTGATTCGTCAAACTGTTTTTGCAGTGTCCACCTCAGAAACACGACCTATCTTGACAGGTGTAAACTGGAAAGTTGAAAAAGGTGAATTAATATGCACGGCGACGGATAGCCACCGTCTTGCTTTAAGAAAAGCGAAGTTAGATATTAACGAGGAAAGTTCGTATAATGTCGTCATTCCAGGGAAGAGTTTAACAGAGCTAAGTAAAATTCTTGATGATGGACAAGATCTTGTGAGCATCGTCATTACAGAAACACAAGTTCTTTTTAAAGCACAAAACGTCTTGTTCTTCTCAAGATTGCTGGATGGTAATTATCCAGATACAGCTCGTCTGATCCCACAAGAAAGTAAAACGGATGTCGTGGTCAACACGAAAGAGTTCCTTCAAGCCATTGATCGTGCATCACTTTTGGCAAGGGAAGGACGTAATAATGTCGTGAAACTGTCAGCTGATCCTGAACAAAGCCTTGAAATCTCTTCTAATTCGCCTGAGATCGGTAAAGTGGTGGAGACGGTTCAAGCAGATGATATTAAAGGGGAAGATCTTAAAATCTCCTTCAGTCCAAAATATATGCTGGATGCGTTAAAAGTATTAGAGGGAACCGATATTCATGTAAGCTTCACTGGTGCAATGAGACCGTTCCTCCTGCGTACGCCGAATGATGATTCTATCCTGCAATTGATTCTTCCGGTAAGAACTTATTAATTCAATCTAAAATGGCTGCTGTGTGAGTGCACAGCAGCTTTTCTTCTCGTTTTCCATGCTTTCTTTCATCCCAGTTCGCTTTCCCCCTTTCCTTCTTGTCTTGTTTTTTAGTACAATTAGATATTAGTGATATTGAAAGAGGTCGATACAATGCCTAACCTTATAACCATTGAAACAGAAATGATTACATTAGGGCAGTTTTTGAAATTAGCCGAAGTCATCCAATCTGGCGGAATGGCGAAATGGTTTTTAAGTGAACATGAGGTGTTCATTAATCAAGAGCCAGATAATAGACGGGGACGCAAACTATACCCAGGAGATGTTGTCGAGATTGAAGGTTACGGCACATTTCAAGTTGTGAATTAGAAACGGGTGACAATACATGTACATTCAAAGTCTGGCGTTAACTTCATACCGAAATTATGAACACACCGAGCTTCAATTCGACAATAAGGTGAATGTCATGATCGGTGAGAATGCCCAAGGTAAAACGAACTTGATGGAAGCGATCTATGTATTGTCGATGGCAAAGTCTCATCGTACGTCAAATGATAAAGAACTTATCCGATGGGACCAAGACTATGCTAAAATAGAAGGTAGAGTCATTAAAAAAAATGGTCCACTCCCAATGCAGCTCGTGATCTCAAAAAAAGGGAAAAAAGGTAAGGTCAATCACATTGAACAACAGAAGCTCAGTCATTATGTTGGTGCGTTAAACACCATCATGTTTGCGCCAGAGGACTTAAGTCTTGTGAAAGGCAGCCCGCAAATCCGCAGAAGATTCCTCGACATGGAGATTGGACAAGTTTCTGCTGTCTACTTGCATGATTTATCGCTCTATCAAAAAATCCTCTCTCAGCGTAATCATTACTTGAAACAATTGCAGACAAGAAAGCAAACGGATCAAGCGATGCTGGAGGTTTTAACAGAGCAGTTGATTGATGCGGCAGCGAAAGTTGTCAAAAGACGACTGACTTTTACGAAACAGCTCGAAAAATGGGCGCAGCCGCTTCATTTTGGGATTTCTAGAGAGCTAGAAACACTCACGCTCCAATACCAGACGGCAATAGAGGTATCAGAAGCGTCAGACTTGTCGAAAATAAAGAATAGCTATGAAGAATCGTTTCAGAAACTAAGAGAGAGAGAAATAGACCGAGGGGTGACACTGTGGGGACCTCACAGAGATGACCTGCTTTTCTTTGTAAATGGTCGGGATGTTCAGACATATGGCTCTCAAGGGCAGCAAAGAACAACAGCTCTTTCACTAAAGCTGGCAGAAATTGATCTGATACATGAAGAAATCGGAGAATATCCTATTCTTCTACTTGATGATGTGTTATCTGAACTTGATGATTACAGACAGTCTCATTTGCTCCATACCATTCAGGGACGTGTCCAGACCTTCGTCACCACAACAAGTGTTGAAGGTATCGATCACGCCACCCTGAAAGAAGCGGAAATTTTCAGAGTAGCCAGTGGAAAAGTAATTGACTGATAAATGAGGTGTGAGTCTTGTATATTCATTTAGGTGATGATTGTGTTGTTTCTACACGAGAGATTGTCGCAATTGTTGATTACAAAATGAGGTCGTCTTCTGTTGTAGAAGAGTTTCTACAAAAACAAGAGAAACAAATCATTTCGTTATCCCAAGGGACACCCAAATCCATTGTCGTCACAACTGAATCTGTTTATTACTCTCCTCTTTCCTCAAGCACGCTCAAAAAACGTGCTTCGTTTGTGATTGAAATTGAAGTCTAAAAGCTCAATTCATATAAATATATCGTTTAAGAAAAGTGTAGGTGAATGTACGTGGCAATGGAACAGCAACATAATAGTTATGATGAAAATCAGATACAGGTGCTTGAAGGACTAGAAGCTGTTAGAAAACGTCCAGGAATGTACATTGGGTCAACCAATGCAAAAGGACTTCACCATCTTGTATGGGAAATTGTCGACAACAGTATTGATGAGGCATTAGCTGGTTATTGTACAGACATTACAGTGCAAATTGAAAAAGATAACAGCATTACAGTAAAAGATAATGGCCGCGGGATTCCTGTTGGGATTCATGAGAAAATGGGGCGTCCTGCCGTAGAGGTCATTATGACTGTTCTTCACGCTGGCGGTAAATTCGACGGCAGCGGTTATAAAGTATCAGGCGGTCTGCATGGTGTAGGGGCATCTGTTGTAAATGCATTATCTACTACCTTAGACGTGACCGTATACCGTGACGGAAAAATTCATTATCAGCAGTTCAAACGCGGAGTTCCAGTGGGAGATTTAGAGGTTATTGGTGAAACAGATGTAACCGGGACAACCACTCACTTTGTGCCAGATCCAGAAATTTTCAATGAAACCATTGAATTTGATTATGATACACTTGCCAACCGTGTGCGTGAGTTAGCTTTCTTAACAAAAGGTGTAAACATCATCATAGAAGACTTGCGTGAAGGCAAAGAGCGGAAAAATGAATACTGCTACGAAGGCGGTATTAAGAGCTATGTAGAACATTTAAACCGCTCAAAAGAAGTCGTTCATGAAGAGCCTGTATATATCGAAGGTGAGAAAGACGGAATCACGGTTGAAGTGGCATTACAATACAACGATTCCTATACAAGCAATATCTATTCCTTCGCCAACAATATCAACACGTATGAAGGCGGAACGCACGAAGCTGGCTTTAAAACTGGTCTAACGCGTGTCATCAATGATTATGCTCGTAAAAATGGCGTATTCAAAGATGGGGATTCGAATTTGAGCGGTGAAGATGTGCGAGAAGGCTTAACAGCCATTATCTCCATCAAACATCCAGACCCTCAATTCGAAGGACAAACGAAGACAAAGCTTGGGAACTCAGAAGCCAGAACCATCACTGACTCCCTTTTCTCTGAAGCACTTGAGAAATTCTTGCTTGAAAATCCTGATTCTGCGAAAAAAATTGTGGAAAAGGGACTGATGGCGGCTCGTGCAAGAATGGCTGCCAAAAAGGCTCGTGAGCTGACAAGACGTAAAAGTGCGCTGGAAGTCTCCAGCTTACCTGGGAAACTTGCGGACTGTTCTTCAAAAGATCCATCCATCTCTGAGCTCTATATTGTAGAGGGAGATTCTGCGGGCGGAT
The DNA here is from genome assembly GCF_003028545.1 of Bacillus sp. Nf3. Classification (NCBI taxonomy): domain Bacteria; kingdom Bacillati; phylum Bacillota; class Bacilli; order Caryophanales; family Bacillaceae; genus Bacillus; species Bacillus sp. Nf3. The sequence continues at coordinate 66,950 of NZ_PYUA01000010.1, forward strand.
CTGCTAAGCAAGGCCGTGATCGTCACTTCCAAGCAATCTTACCGTTAAGAGGGAAGATCCTAAACGTAGAAAAAGCTCGTTTAGATAAAATTTTATCGAACAACGAAGTTCGCGCAATGATTACAGCGTTAGGAACTGGAATCGGAGAAGACTTCACTTTAGAGAAAGCACGCTATCACAAAGTTGTGATCATGACAGATGCCGATGTAGATGGAGCGCATATCCGAACGCTTCTCTTAACATTCTTCTATCGTTACATGCGTCAAATCATTGAAAACGGTTATGTGTATATTGCACAGCCGCCTTTATATAAAGTGCAGCAAGGAAAACGTGTGGAGTACGTGTATAACGATAAACAGCTGGATGAGCTGTTAAAATCACTACCTCAAACACCAAAGCCTGGACTCCAGCGTTATAAAGGTCTTGGAGAGATGAATGCGACTCAGCTTTGGGAAACAACAATGGATCCTGATGCGAGAACACTTCTTCAAGTCACACTTGAGGATGCGATCGATGCTGATGAGACATTTGAAATGCTGATGGGAGATAAAGTAGAGCCAAGACGGAACTTTATCGAAGAAAATGCACAATACGTGAAAAACCTTGATATTTAGATGAATCCCTTCTGAGAACAACCTTATTTCTTGTTTGGAATAAGGTTGTTTTTCAAGAAACAGGGGTGTGAAACGAATGTCCTGGTTTTCCGTGTTTTCGTTGATTTTCTAGTAAATTAATGTGTATAAAGCCGAGATTATTGATATAATGGAGAATAGTCTTGTGAAGATAAATACATATTTTACTCCCACATAATTTATTTCATGTGATACGTAAAGGGAGGTTCTTATAGTGAGTGAACAACATACACCAAATGTACGCGAAGTGAATATTAGTCAAGAAATGCGTACGTCCTTTTTAGATTATGCAATGAGTGTTATTGTTTCGCGTGCATTACCAGATGTGCGAGACGGATTGAAGCCCGTGCATCGAAGAATTTTGTATGCGATGAATGACCTAGGTATGACAAGTGATAAACCATTTAAGAAATCTGCACGTATCGTTGGGGAAGTTATCGGTAAGTACCACCCTCACGGTGACAGCGCTGTATATGAAGCGATGGTTCGTATGGCGCAAGACTTTAACTATCGAAATATGCTAGTTGAAGGACACGGGAACTTTGGTTCTGTCGATGGAGACAGTGCAGCAGCCATGCGTTATACTGAGGCGCGTCTATCAAAAATCTCAATGGAGATCCTGCGTGATATCACCAAGGATACGATTGATTATCAAGATAACTACGATGGCAGTGAAAGAGAACCAATCGTTATGCCTGCTCGATTCCCGAACTTATTAGTCAACGGGGCAACAGGTATCGCTGTAGGGATGGCAACCAACATTCCGCCTCACCAACTAGGTGAAGTGATTGATGGTGTACTGGCGATTAGTCAAAACCCAGAAATGACAACACAGGAACTAATGGATATCATTCCAGGACCAGACTTCCCAACTGCGGGACAAATCATTGGCCGAAGCGGAATTCGTAAAGCATATGAAACAGGCCGGGGCTCTATTACATTACGTGCAAAGTCTATCATTGAAGAAACATCCAGCGGTAAGCAGCGGATTGTCATCAATGAAATTCCATATCAGGTCAACAAAGCCCGTTTGATTGAAAAAATCGCTGATCTTGTGCGCGATAAAAAGATTGATGGCATTACAGATCTGCGTGACGAGTCTGATCGTAATGGTATGCGGATTGTAATTGAACTGCGAAGAGACGCGAACGCCCACGTTCTATTAAACAATCTTTATAAACAAACGACACTCCAAACGTCATTTGGGATCAACTTATTGGCACTAGTTGATGGACAGCCGAAAGTCTTGTCCCTCAAACAATGTCTTGAATATTATCTAGAGCATCAAAAAGTGATCATTCGCAGAAGAACAGCATATGAACTTCGTAAAGCTGAAGCAAGAGCTCATATTCTAGAAGGTTTGAGAATCGCTCTTGACCACTTAGACGAAGTCATTGCATTAATTAGAAGCTCTCAAACTGCTGAAATTGCGAGAAATGGCTTAATGGAGAACTATAGCTTGTCCGAAAAACAAGCACAGGCCATTCTTGACATGCGTCTTCAGCGCTTAACTGGTTTGGAAAGAGAAAAGATAGAAGAAGAATACAAAGGACTTGTTGATTTGATTGCTGAGTTGAAAGCCATTTTAGCAGACAATGAGAAAGTTCTTGAAATCATTAGAGAAGAATTAACAGAAATCAAAGAACGTTTCAATGATACGCGCCGTACTGAAATTGTGACGGCAGGTATTGAAACAATTGAAGACGAAGATTTGATCCCTGTTGAGAATATTGTGATTACGCTGACTCATAATGGTTATATCAAGCGTCTGCCTGCATCAACATACCGCAGCCAAAAAAGAGGCGGTAAAGGTGTTCAGGGCATGGGAACCAATGAGGATGATTTCGTAGAACAGCTGATTTCAACATCTACCCATGATACGATCCTCTTCTTCTCTAATAAAGGGAAGGTCTATCGTGCGAAGGGATATGAAATTCCTGAATTCGGACGAACGGCGAAAGGGATTCCGATTATTAACCTGCTTGAAGTAGAAAAGGGAGAGTGGATTAATGCCATTATTCCAGTAAGCGAATTTGATGAAGATTCGTATCTCTTCTTTACAACAAGACACGGTGTATCAAAACGAACATCATTATCTCAGTTTGCCAACATTCGAAACAATGGACTTATCGCATTAAGTCTTCGTGACGAAGATGAACTGATGGCTGTCCGTTTAACCAATGGAGAAAAACAAATCATCATTGGTACGAAAAAAGGTATGCTGATTCGTTTTGACGAGACAGACGTTCGTGAAATGGGACGTACGGCGGCTGGCGTGAAAGGAATTACGCTTTCTGAGGATGACATCGTTGTTGGGATGGAAATCCTTGAGCCAGATGCAAACGTATTGATCGTAACCGAAAAAGGGTATGGTAAGTTAACACCTGAAAAAGAATACCGTGTTCAAAGCCGGGGCGGTAAAGGTCTTAAAACATGTAAAATCACTGATAACAATGGTCCGCTTGTCGCAGTGAAGGCAACGAATGCTGAAGCTGAAGAGGACTTGATGATTATTACAGGAAGCGGCGTGATCATTCGTATGGCCGTTTCAGACATTTCAACAACAGGTCGAGTCACTCAAGGTGTCCGCCTGATTCGTCTTGGTGATGATGAACATGTCGCTACAGTGGCATTAGTTGAACAATCACAAGAAGATGATGAAGAGAATAGTGAAGAAAACGTAGAAACTATAGAGTCAGATCAAGAGCAATCTGAGTAAAAATAAAGCCGGTTCTTCACCGGCTTTATTTTTTTCTAAAAAAACATGAGTTTTTTTGAAATTTATAATGCTTTTTTCATAGATATGTGTTAATCTTTCAAAGGAGCAAAAAGAGGCTCTATTTTTTATCTCTTCTACAGTGGAAACTTCTTAAAAAAATAAAATGTTTTTTAAGAAAAACGTTGACTGTTGATAGAGATATATGATATATTTAAGTGGTCGCTTTGAGAGAGTGACACACAAGTTCTTTGAAAACTAAACAAGACAAAACGTACCTGTTAATTCGAGTTTTTATAAAAAAATCCTATGATACTTCATAGGTAGTCAGTCAAACGCTGACGAAAAACAAAACTTCGGTTTTGTACTTTTTCGGAGAGTTTGATCCTGGCTCAGGACGAACGCTGGCGGCGTGCCTAATACATGC
>NZ_PYUA01000109.1:0-519 GCF_003028545.1 Bacillus sp. Nf3
TAGATGCTGCCGGCCAGGAGCGCATAGGCGCTGCCGGAAATGGTGGTGGCACCCTTAAACATGCCACCGGAATGGATGGCGCCGGCGGCGAACACATCCGAGTAGCAGGCCAGCATGATCGAGGTCATCGCACCGCCGGCCGAAATGCCGGTCACATAGACCCGATGCGGATCCACGCTGTAGTCGGCTTTTACCTTGTCGACGATGCCGGCCAGGATCGACGGCTCGCCGCTGTCGCGGGCCTGGTTGATCGGCAGCTGCCAGTTCCAGCAGCGCGCCGGGTTGGAGGTAACGTTCTGCCGTGGATAGACCACGATGAAGCCCTCGGTATCGGCCACATCGTTGAACCCCGAGGCCTCGCCCATCAGGTTCGGGCCGTTGACGCAGCCGTGCAGGACCAGCAGCAGCGGCAATGGCTGGGCGCCGTCGTAGCCGGCCGGTACCCAGACCTGATATTCGCGGACGCCGAACAGATTGCCGTACAGGGCGATGTCCCAGTGCCCGGCCGGCGCGGCCGCG
>NZ_PYUA01000110.1:0-519 GCF_003028545.1 Bacillus sp. Nf3
GACCTGGACAACGCCGAATCGGCCGAGCGCACCGCGCTGGCCGCGGTCAAGCAGGCCGAAGCCACCGTCACCTCCTCGCGCATCAACCTGGGCTACACCGACGTGACCGCGCCGATCAGTGGCGTGGCCAACAAGCAGCAGGTCACCGAAGGTGCGCTGGTCGGCGTGGCCGACGCCGAACCGATGGCGGTGGTGCAGCAGATCGATCAGGTCTACGTCGATGTGCGCCAACCCGCCGCACAGCTGGAGTCGCTGCAGCGCAGTGCCGCCGGTGGCGGCGAGCTGCCCGTGACCATCATCGGGGCGGCCGGCAAGGCATTGCCCGAGCGTGGCCAGCTGTTGTTCTCGGGCATCAATGTCGATGCGCGCACCGGCGATGTGATCCTGCGGATCCTGGTCGACAATCCGCAGCGGCAGCTGCTGCCGGGCATGTATGTGCGTGCCAGGGTGCCGCGTGGTGCGCCGGCCAGCGCGCTGACGGTGCCGCAGCAGGCGGTGCTGCGCAGTGCCGGTGGCCAG
>NZ_PYUA01000111.1:0-518 GCF_003028545.1 Bacillus sp. Nf3
AGCGCTCGCGACGGTGCTAGGTGGGTGCGCGACGCTGAAGGCACGACCGGATGTTCCACTGGCTGCGGACGAGGGCTACGTGGTGATGTCGGTGAACTGCGCCACCAGCAACATCAGGCTGATCACGATCTTTTCCAGCGGCACGCGGTCGACGTCGCCGTTGGCTGACCTGCGCGGCGAATTCGAGTTCGGCTGCAGGGCCGGTCTGGCCGCCATCCGCGCCAAGGCCGGGCGCCACTATGTCGGCTACCTGACCGAACACGGTTATGGATACGTCGGGGCGGTGTCCGAAGACGAAGCGCTGACGTTCGACGTGCGCGCGGGTGAAACGACCTACATCGGTGAGGTTGTGGTCTCTGGACTGTTCGACCGCCTGCACTCCAGGCCGACCTGGATCTCGGTACGCGATCGCGAAGCGGAGTCGCTACGGCTGTTGCAGCAGACGCAGCCCTGGCTGCTGGCACGCCATCCGTTCCATACCCGGCTGGCGACACCAGCGCCGGGCGCGCCGAGCGCCG
>NZ_PYUA01000112.1:0-518 GCF_003028545.1 Bacillus sp. Nf3
GTCCAAGCAGTACATCAGTGCAGACAACGGCCTGTCGGTGCCGGGCCGCACGCTGTTCGATGTGGGCGCGCGCTACAGCACGACGATGGCGGGCCGGCCGTTTGCGCTGCGTGCCACGGTGAACAACGTGGCCAACAAGGCGTACTGGGGCATGCCCCTGCTGTCGAGCCTGGCACTGGGTGCGCCGAGAACGGTGCTGCTGTCGGCGACGATGGATTTCTGAGGCGCCTGGCCCGTCCAGGACGCGACGTTGCCGGGCAGCGCACCGGCAACGTCGCAGGATCATGCGGCGGGTGTCGGCGACGGCTCCAGCAGTTCATCCAGCATCAGCAGGCGACGGCGGCGGTTCTGCAGTCGATCCAGGAACACACCAATGCCGGAGCCGCCCATGCCGAAGTCGTTGCAGAGGCGATAGTGTGCCGGCCCGGCAAAGGCGATGCCTCCCTCACAGTCGATCGCGTGTGGCAGGATCGCCTCGGCCTGGTAGAAGGCGGCATGAGCGAAGCGCTCATCGCCGA
>NZ_PYUA01000113.1:0-518 GCF_003028545.1 Bacillus sp. Nf3
AGAAGTTGCAGTGAAATCCAGGTCGGGCGACAGCCGGTAGGCCGCGCTCAGCTCGTTGAAGCCTGCCGGAACGCCGGAAATCGCCAGCGGGTGACCGGCCTTGCGTGCGCGCGCCGAAAGCTCGGCGAGCAGGGCCAGGCCGGCGCTGTCCACGCGCTCGACCTCGCCCAGCTCCAGCCGTGCCAGCTTGGCCGGCAGCGCCTGCAGCTGTGGCCACAGCGCGATCACCGCGGCACGGTCAAGCAGACCGCGCAGGCGCAGGGTATCGCCCTCCAGCAGCGCCAGTGCGTTACTTGCCATTGCCCGCGGGCCCGGCCTGCATGCTGCCGCTGCGCAGGTCGCTGGCCACCTGCTTGATGCCCTTCTGGCGCAGCGGGGTGTCGAACTGGTTGCGGAAGGTCTGCACGTAGGAAATGCCTTCGATGTTGACGTCGAAGATCTTCCACTGGCCATTCACGTTGCGCATCCAGTACTCGACCGGGGTCGGCTCGTTGCCGGCGCGCACCAGCTCGGTGCTC
>NZ_PYUA01000114.1:0-518 GCF_003028545.1 Bacillus sp. Nf3
GGTCGGCAACAACAAGACCTGGCTGGACCTGGCGAAGAAGGTGATCGTCGAGGTCAACGAGTGGCAGCCGGCGGGCGTCGACGGCATGCATGACATCTACTACGGCACCGCGCTGCCGCCGCACCGCAAGCCGATTCCGCTGGTGAACGCCAACGACCGCATCGGCGACACCGCGCTGCGCTGCGACCCGGACAAGATCGTGGCGGTGGTGCGCACCAACGGCCCGGATCGCAACAGCCCGTTCAGCCCGATCGATGCGACCAGCGAACAGATCGCCTCGCACCTGATCGAGTTCCTGCAGCACGAAGTGAAGAAGGGCCGCCTGCCGCCGAACCTGCTGCCGCTGCAGTCGGGCGTGGGCAATATTCCCAATGCGGTGCTGGCCGGCCTGGCTAAGAGTGGTTTCCGCGACCTGGCCGCATTCACCGAAGTGATCCAGGACGGCATGCTCGACCTGCTGCGCGACGGCGTGCTGAGCTATGCCTCGTGCACGGGTTTTGCGCTGAGCCCGCAGGCGA
>NZ_PYUA01000115.1:0-517 GCF_003028545.1 Bacillus sp. Nf3
CGCCCAGGTAACGGTCAGTGCCCGGTCCAGTACCGCATGGGCCAGCAGCTCATCCAGTTGCGTGGAACGCCCCGCGGCCTGAGCAGAACACTCGGCAATGCGGAACATCAACGCCATCGCGCTGTTGCTGTCCAGCCACCGCGCGAACCAGGCCTGCTTCAGCAGACCCAGGCTGTGGTCATCGCCGGGTTCAAGCAGCAGCGATCCGTCACTCTGCCGGGAGGCGCACGCCAATCCGGAAAGCACCAGCGCAAGCGCCTCGCTCAGCAGCATGACCTGCAGGGTCTGGCATACAACGTCGTCCTGCGATGGATCGCCCGCTCCGCACTGGGCGAGCTCCAGCAGGTCGGAGAGGCGCTCCAGCTGGATCTGCGCCGATGCCTGCGCACATTGCGGGAACGGCTCGGCGCCGCCCTGCCCGTGCCGCACGCTGGTCGCTACGCGATCTACACAGGCACCGGCAGGCAGGATGATGGAGAGCCGATCCTGCAACTTCGCATGCAGTGCCGGCAACAGC
>NZ_PYUA01000116.1:0-517 GCF_003028545.1 Bacillus sp. Nf3
GCAGCACTGGGTGGAACAGGACCTGGCCGCGAACGGGCCGATGGGCTGCGTGCTGGTGGACGAGGCGCAGTTCCTGACCCGTGCCCAGGTCTGGCAGCTCAGCGAGGTGGTCGACCAGCTGCGCATTCCGGTGTTGTGCTACGGGCTGCGCACCGACTTCCGCGGCGAACTGTTCGAAGGCAGCCAGTACCTGCTGGCCTGGGCCGACGAGATGCAGGAGATCAAGACGATCTGCCACAGCGGCAAGAAGGCGACGATGACCGTGCGCGTGGACGAGCATGGCCACGCGGTGCAGGACGGCCCGCAGGTGGAAATCGGTGGCAACGACCGCTACGTATCGGTCAGCCGTGCCGAGTTCAAGAAGATCACCCGTGGCGAAGGGCGGATCGAGCCGATGCAGGCGCCCCTGCCGCTGTAAGGGGTGTTCGGCAGGGCTGCGCCCTGCACCTGCAGAGGCAACGGCAACGGCAACAGCAACAGCGAAAGCTGGCATTCCGTGGGATGGCGGGGCACTGTG
>NZ_PYUA01000117.1:0-517 GCF_003028545.1 Bacillus sp. Nf3
CAGATCGACCGCACCGCTGCGGCGCGGTTCGGATTGACCGCCAATGACATCGACCAGGTGCTCTACGATGCGTTCGGCCAGCGCCAGATCAACGAGTTCCAGACCGAGACCAACCAGTACCGGGTGATCCTGGAGATCGCGCCGAGCCTGCTCGGCGAGGTCGACGCGCTGTCCTACTTCCACCTGCGCTCGCCGTTGACCGGGCAGATGGTGCCGCTGTCGTCGCTGGTCAGCGCGCACTGGACCAGCGCACCGGCCGCACTGCAGCGCTACAACGGCATCTCGGCGATGGAGATCACCGGCCAGCCGGCGCCGGGCGTCAGCTCCGGTGAGGCGATGGCCGAGATCGCGCGCCTGGCCGACACATTGCCGGAAGGCTTCAGCCACGCCTGGTCGGACATGGCCTACCAGGAACAGCTGTCGGGCAACCAGGCGCCGATGCTGTACGCCATCTCGCTGCTGTTCGTGTTCCTGTGCCTGGCCGCGCTGTATGAAAGCTGGGCGGTGCCGTTCGCGG
>NZ_PYUA01000118.1:0-517 GCF_003028545.1 Bacillus sp. Nf3
GCGCGATCTCGCGGACCAGCGAGGACGAAATGAAGCTGTGCTGTTCGGCCGGGGTCAGGAACAGGGTCTCGACCTCGGGGATCAGGTGGCGGTTCATGCTCGCCATCTGGAACTCGTACTCGAAGTCGGACACCGCGCGCAGGCCGCGCAGCAGCACCCCGCCCTGGACCGAACGTACGAAATGAGCCAGCAGCGTATCGAAGCCGATGACCTCGACGTTGCTGTGGTGCCCCAGCGCACCGCGAGCCAGCTGCACGCGCTGCTCCAGCGGCAGCGCCGGCCCCTTGGACGGGCTCTGTGCCACGCCGACCACGACCTTTTCAAACAGCGGCGCGGCCCGGCTGACCAGGTCGATATGACCATTGGTGATCGGGTCGAACGTGCCGGGGTAGACGGCGATGCGGCGGTTGGCCACGGTCATGGGCGGTTGCAGATGTTCAGATGAGGTAAAAGTGTAGCAGTGGCGCGGCGGTACAGGGCAAAGCGCACCTCGCGGGTGCCGCCCTCGCGGTGCAGC
>NZ_PYUA01000011.1:0-63314 GCF_003028545.1 Bacillus sp. Nf3
GGTGACACGTGGAGCTGACAGATACTAATAGATCGAGGACTTAACCTATATTCTAATGTGAAACATGAACATTGTTATCTAGTTTTGAGAGAACATTCTCTCCATCAGGTTTGGTGGCGATAGCGAAGAGGTCACACCCGTTCCCATACCGAACACGGAAGTTAAGCTCTTCAGCGCCGATGGTAGTTGGGGGTTTCCCCCTGTGAGAGTAGGACGCCGCCAAGCTTCTATCAGGATCAGTTCCAGTCGGAACTGGTCTTTTTTGTGTTTTTTGGAGGTTTGGCACCATATAAATGTGGAAATAATATTGTTAGTTGAGCGATTATCTTGAAAAATCGACCGAAAAAATTTATAGTAAGATTAAAGTCAAATATAGTCAAAGTCAATGGAGGAGGAGGCGGAGTGGCACAAAATATTTCTGATATCATCGAGCAGTATTTGAAGGAAGTCTTGGATCAGAACGGTCGAGAAATATTAGAAATTAAGCGCAATGAAATCGCAGATAAATTTCAATGCGTACCTTCACAAATTAACTATGTTATCAATACACGCTTTACGAGCGAGAGAGGCTATATCGTTGAAAGTAAGCGTGGCGGCGGTGGCTATATCCGCATCATTAAAGTCAAAATGAATGATGAAGTCGACTTATTGAACAACATTATTTCCCAAATATATCATCGTTTATCACAGGCTGCATCTGATCATATCATCATGCGTCTTGTTGAAAATAACATTTTATCTGAAAGAGAAGCTAAGATGATGATTAGTGTCATGGACCGTTCTGTATTGCATATTGATTTACCTGAACGTGATGAACTCCGGGCTCGGATGATGAAAGCGATGTTAAATGCTTTGAAATTAAAGTAAAGCGGGTGGAAAGATTGATTTGTCAAGAATGTAATGAGAGACCAGCCACTTTTCACTTTACGAAAGTTATAAATGGAGAAAAACAAGAAATGCACATATGTGAACAATGTGCAAAAGAAAACAGTGATTCATATGCTATGAGTGGAAACCAAGGTTTCTCGATTCACAACTTATTATCAGGCTTATTAAATATTGATCCTAGCTTCACCACAAGTGCTAACAAGGGCTCGTCTATTTTTCAAGAAGCGAAAGAAGTGGATCAATGTCCTAAGTGTGGCTTAACCTTTCAGCAGTTCAGAAAAACAGGCCGATTTGGCTGTGCAGAATGCTATCGTACATTTGATCAGTATCTGAACCCTGTTTTACGGAAAGTCCATAGTGGAAATACAGTCCATAATGGGAAAGTCCCAAAACGAATTGCCGGCAGCCTGCATGTCCGCCGGAAACTTGAGTTAATGCAGCAAGAGCTGAAGCAGCTGATTGAACAGGAAGAGTTCGAAAAAGCAGCGGAAGTTCGAGATCAAATTCGTGCATTAGAGCATGAGCAATCTCAGCAGAGGGAGGGAGATTAACGACATGTCGCTCCAGCATTTTATTCAAGACGCTCTAAGTCAGTGGATGAAACAAAAAGGACCAGAAAGTGACATTGTTCTAAGCAGTCGCATCCGGCTAGCGCGCAATCTAGAGCATGTTCGTTTCCCAACTCAGTTTTCTCAAGAAGAAGCTGAAGCTGTTCTCCAGCAATTCGAGCAAAAGTTTGCTAGCCAGGAAGTGAAGGACATTGGAAACTTTGTTCTGATTCGAATGAATGAAACGCAGCCTTTAGCAAAGAGGGTACTTGTTGAAAAGCACTTGATCAGCCCCAATTTAGCTGAATCAAGATTTGGCGGCTGTTTGCTTTCTGAGAATGAAGAAATTAGTGTGATGTTGAATGAAGAAGACCATATTCGAATCCAATGTTTATTCCCAGGTTTTCAGCTAGCCAATGCACTAAAAGCGGCTAATCAGGTAGATGACTGGATTGAAGAGCAAGTGGATTATGCATTTTCTGAAAAGCGAGGATACTTAACAAGCTGTCCGACTAATGTAGGTACAGGTATTAGGGCTTCGGTCATGATGCATTTACCGGCATTAGCGCTCACAAGACAAATGAATCGCATTATTCCTGCCATTAATCAATTAGGTCTTGTGGTCAGAGGAATTTATGGTGAGGGCAGCGAAGCAATAGGGAACATCTTTCAAATTTCAAATCAAATGACACTTGGTCAATCAGAAGAAAACATTGTAGATGACTTGAATAGTGTGACTGCTCAGCTCATTGAACAAGAGCGATCTGCACGAAAAGCATTATATCAAACATCTAAAATTGAACTTGAGGACAGAGTGTACCGGTCCTTAGGGATTTTGGCCAATTGTCGTATGATTGAATCAAAAGAAACAGCAAAGTGTTTGTCAGATGTGCGGCTTGGAATAGATTTAGGTATCATTAAGGGGCTTTCAAGTAATATACTGAATGAACTCATGATTTTGACCCAGCCTGGCTTCCTTCAACAATATTCAGGAGGAGCCTTGGAGCCAAATGAACGAGATATAAAACGAGCAGCGATTATTAGAGAAAGGCTGCGCTTAGAAATGCATAGGAATGGACAGGAGGATGAAACGATATGATGTTTGGAAGATTCACTGAAAGAGCTCAAAAGGTATTAGCACTTGCACAAGAAGAAGCCATTCGCCTAGGCCATAAGAATATTGGTACTGAGCACATTTTACTTGGCCTTGTACGTGAAGGGGAGGGCATTGCTGCCAAAGCGTTAGAAGCACTGGGCCTTGTTTCAGATAAAATCCAAAAAGAAGTCGAAAGCTTGATTGGAAGAGGGCAAGAGGTGTCTCAAGCTATTCCTCATTATACGCCTAGAGCGAAGAAGGTCACTGAGCTTTCAATGGATGAAGCAAGAAAGCTAGGTCATTCCTATGTAGGGACAGAACATATTCTATTAGGTCTTATTCGTGAGGGAGAGGGTGTCGCTGCCCGTGTCTTAAATAACCTCGGAGTGAGCTTAAATAAAGCACGTCAGCAAGTCCTGCAGCTGCTTGGAAGCAATGAAACAGGTGCATCTGCGGCAGGCTCTAATAGCAATGCAAATACACCAACACTTGATAGCTTGGCAAGAGATTTGACTGCTATCGCAAAAGAGGACAGCTTGGACCCAGTCATTGGCCGAAGCAAAGAAATTCAACGTGTCATTGAGGTCCTAAGTAGAAGAACAAAAAATAACCCTGTGCTGATTGGTGAGCCTGGTGTTGGTAAAACAGCCATCGCAGAAGGTCTTGCACAGCAAATTATTCATAACGAAGTGCCTGAAATCCTGCGTGATAAACGAGTGATGACACTGGATATGGGAACTGTTGTAGCTGGAACGAAATATCGTGGTGAATTCGAGGATCGTTTGAAAAAAGTCATGGACGAAATTCGTCAGGCAGGAAATATCATTCTCTTTATCGATGAGCTTCATACACTCATTGGTGCTGGTGGAGCAGAGGGTGCGATTGATGCGTCTAATATTCTAAAACCATCTTTAGCACGTGGTGAGCTTCAATGTATTGGGGCGACAACGTTAGATGAGTATCGTAAATACATTGAAAAGGATGCTGCGCTTGAACGACGTTTCCAGCCAATTCAAGTAGATCAGCCTTCTGTTGATGAGAGTATTCAAATCTTAAGAGGACTTAGAGATCGGTATGAAGCACATCACCGTGTGTCTATTACAGATGAAGCGATTGAGGCGGCGGTGAAGCTGTCTGACCGTTATATCTCTGACAGATTCCTTCCAGATAAGGCGATTGATTTAATTGATGAGGCAGGTTCGAAAGTCCGTTTGCGTTCGTTCACAACACCGCCTAACCTAAAAGAACTAGAGCAAAAGTTGGATGAAGTACGCAAGGAAAAGGATGCGGCAGTTCAAAGTCAAGAATTTGAAAAAGCAGCTTCTCTTCGCGATACAGAGCAGCGTTTGCGTGAAAAAGTAGAAGTCACAAAGAAATCATGGAAAGAAAAGCAGGGACAAGAGAATTCAGAGGTATCTGTAGATGATATCGCAATGGTTGTTTCCAGCTGGACGGGAGTGCCTGTTGCAAAAATTGCTCAAACGGAGACAGATAAGCTTCTGAATATGGAACAATTGCTCCACTCTCGTGTGATCGGGCAGGATGAAGCCGTTGTTGCTGTAGCGAAAGCTGTGAGACGTGCGCGTGCAGGCCTAAAAGATCCAAAACGTCCAATCGGTTCCTTTATCTTCTTAGGACCAACAGGGGTTGGTAAAACGGAGCTTGCAAGAGCACTCGCCGAGTCTATTTTCGGTGATGAAGAAGCAATGATCCGTATTGATATGTCTGAATACATGGAGAAACACTCTACATCCAGACTTGTTGGGTCACCTCCAGGATATGTCGGTTATGATGAAGGTGGACAGCTGACTGAAAAAGTGAGAAGAAAACCTTATTCTGTCGTTCTATTAGACGAGATTGAAAAGGCCCATCCAGATGTATTTAATATCTTACTGCAAGTATTAGAAGATGGTCGTCTAACTGATTCTAAAGGGCGTACCGTTGACTTTAGAAATACGATTTTGATCATGACATCAAACGTTGGAGCTAGTGAGTTGAAGCGCAATAAATACGTTGGCTTTAACGTGCAGGATGAAAGTCAAAATTACAAGGATATGAAAGGCAAAGTGATGGGCGAGTTGAAACGTGCGTTTAGACCTGAGTTTATCAACCGTATTGATGAAATCATTGTCTTCCACTCGCTTGAGAAGAAACATCTCAAAGAGATCGTGTCTCTCATGTCTGACCAATTGACAAAACGATTAAAAGAACAAGACCTTTCAATTGAATTGACGGAAGCAGCAAAAGCGAAGATTGCCGACGAAGGAGTAGATCTTGAGTACGGTGCGCGTCCGTTAAGAAGAGCGATTCAAAAGCATGTAGAAGATCGACTTTCTGAGGAGCTTCTGAAGGGCAATATTGAAAAAGGTCAACATATCGTATTAGATGTGGAAGATGGAGAAATTGTCGTAAAAGCGACGGCTGCTACGAACTAATATAGTAAGAAAAAAGTGTGAGGCATACCAGCAAGGTGTATGCCTCCCTTTACTTATTTTCTGACCAGTATAAGGAGTTGTATTCTTCAATCTATGGCTAAGACAAAATCAAAATTTATATGCCAATCGTGCGGTTATGAGTCAGCCAAATGGATGGGGAAATGTCCAGGCTGCGGCACATGGAACAGTATGACAGAAGAGGTCGTTCGCAAAGAGCCGGCAAACCGTCGAAGTGCTTTTAATCATTCTGTTCAAACCATTCAAAAACCTTCACCTATATCTGCAATTGAAACATCCGAAGAACCCCGAATTAAAACGAATTTAGAAGAATTTAACCGAGTATTAGGAAGTGGAATTGTCAAAGGCTCTCTTGTTCTCATTGGCGGAGATCCTGGGATTGGGAAGTCCACTTTATTATTACAAGTATCAGCACAGCTCTCAGACAAAAATCAGAATGTGTTGTACATATCTGGTGAGGAGTCCATTAAACAAACGAAGCTAAGAGCGGACCGCCTTGGTATTGAAAGCGCCTCTTTACATGTTTTGGCTGAAACCGATATGGAGTATATAACGTCTGCTATACAGGAGATGAAACCTGCTTTTGTTGTGGTGGATTCGATTCAAACCGTTTATCAAAGCGATATCACGTCAGCTCCCGGCTCTGTATCTCAAGTAAGAGAATGTACAGCACAGCTGATGAAAATTGCCAAGACAAATGGGATTCCTATTTTTATCGTTGGTCACGTGACCAAAGAAGGCTCGATCGCAGGTCCGCGACTTTTAGAGCATATGGTGGACACGGTTCTTTATTTTGAAGGCGAGCGTCATCATACGTTTCGTATCTTACGGGCGGTCAAAAACCGATTTGGTTCAACGAATGAATTGGGGATTTTTGAAATGAGAGAGGAAGGACTCACGGAAGTATTAAACCCATCAGAAATCTTTTTAGAAGAGCGGTCGGCAGGTGTATCTGGTTCGTGTGTTGTTGCCTCAATGGAAGGAACAAGACCCGTACTTGTCGAGATACAGGCATTAATTTCCCCGACAAGCTTTGGGAATCCGCGAAGAATGGCCACTGGCCTTGATCATAATCGAGTATCGCTGCTCATGGCAGTTTTAGAAAAACGCGTGGGGCTGCTCTTGCAAAACCAGGATGCGTATTTAAAGGTCGCAGGCGGTGTGAAGCTTGACGAACCGGCGATTGACTTAGCTATTGCCGTCAGTATTGCATCAAGCTTTAAAGACGCAGCGCCGCATCAAGCGGATTGCTTTATAGGAGAGGTCGGTCTGACGGGAGAAGTCAGAAGAGTATCAAGAATTGAACAGCGAGTGCAGGAAGCTGCGAAACTAGGATTTAAGCGAATGTTTATTCCTCAGGCGAATATAGACGGATGGAAAAAGCCGAGAGGGATTGAGTTAGTTGGTGTAGAAAATGTAGCGGAGGCACTTCGAATTTCACTAGGGGGATCATAGGAATGGAAAAAGAGAAAAAAGGAGCGAGAGAACTCGATCTCTTAGATATTGTACAGTTTGTGGCACCAGGAACACCTCTGCGGGCAGGGATTGAAAACGTCTTGAGAGCCAATACTGGTGGGCTCATCGTTGTTGGTTATAATGACAAAGTAAAGAGTGTGGTAGATGGAGGATTTCACATTAATTCTGCCTTCTCTCCAGCACATTTATATGAATTGGCGAAGATGGACGGGGCTATTATTCTTAGCGATTCTGGTCAAAAAATCTTGTATGCGAATACACAGCTGATGCCAGATGCCACCATCCATTCATCGGAAACAGGCATGAGGCACCGGACGGCTGAACGTGTAGCGAAGCAGACAGGCTGCTTAATCATTGCCATTTCTGAACGGAGGAACGTCATTACCTTATACCAAGGGAATCGTCGTTATACGCTGAAAGATATTGGTTTTATTTTAACAAAGGCGAATCAAGCCATTCAAACACTTGAGAAATATAAAACCATTTTAGATCACGCCATTTCTGCGTTAAGCGCCCTAGAATTTGAAGAGCTTGTGACCTTTGGTGATGTATTATCCGTGCTGCACCGCTACGAAATGGTTCTTAGAATCAAAAATGAAATCAATATGTATATCAAAGAGCTTGGAACAGAAGGACACTTGATCCGTCTACAGGTCAATGAGCTGATTACAGATATGGAGCAGGAAGCGGCTTTATTTATTAAAGATTACGTGAAAGAAAAGATAAAAGATCCGTATGTGCTACTTAAACAACTTCAAGATATGTCGAGCTTTGAGCTTTTAGATGATTCCATTCTGTACAAGTTACTTGGATATCCAGCTTCTACAAATATTGACGAATATGTGTACACAAGAGGGTATAGATTACTCCACAAAATCCCTAGACTGCCAATGCCGATCGTTGAAAATGTGGTTGAAGCATTCGGTGTGCTAGATCGAATTATGGAAGCGGATGTACAAGAATTGGATGAAGTAGAAGGAATTGGAGAAGTAAGAGCGAAAAAGATAAAAAAAGGATTAAAAAGGTTACAAGAAAAACATTATATCGACCGTCAGCTTTAAGAAGAGAAATTTTTCTCTATTACGGTTAAAAATGGATGAATATGGGTATATTAATGATGGTTTTGTTTTCTGTTGCTCATAATAGGAAACTTAAACATATATCAATGTCAGATGAAGGTGGATTGACAGATGAAAAATAAAGGAGGTGAAGGTATGTTAAAAAGAATCGTTCAGGCGTTTTTTATCATTTTTGGTGCAGTTGTGGGGATTTTTATCATTCCAGAGTTATTTCTGCTTTTAAATGTAAAGGACATACCTTTCATAACAAATGCTTACTCTTCAGCACTAATAGGAGCCGCTGTATTCTTGATCATCGGCAAATGGTGCACAGGTTATGTGGTAAATTGGGTGAAATGGATCGAGGATTCTCTATTGAAGGCGCCTCTTCCTGATCTTATATCTGGAAGTTTCGGATTAGTATTTGGACTTATTCTAGCATATCTTATTGTAAACGTGATCCCGCTAAACAATATCCCATATCATATTTTTGGTACCATTATTCCGATTTTCCTGGCTTTCTTTTTAGGATACCTTGGGTTTCAGGTAGGCTTTAAGAAGAAGGATGAAATGATGGGGCTGTTCTCCCGTTCTGCAAAGGTCAGCAAGAAAAAAGGAGCAGCTGATGATGAACCTGAAATAGAAGATAAAAAGCTGAAAATTTTAGACACAAGTGTTATCATTGATGGAAGAATCGCAGATATTTGCCAAACTGGATTCTTAGAAGGTGTCATGGTCATTCCTCAATTTGTACTCGAGGAATTACAGCATATTGCAGACTCCTCAGATGTATTAAAGAGAAATAGAGGCCGAAGAGGTCTTGATATTTTAAACCGTATTCAAAAAGAGTTGGATATTAAAGTTGAAATTTACGAAGGTGACTTCGAAGACATTCAAGAGGTTGATAGCAAGCTTGTGAAGCTCGCGAAATTAACTTCAGGTGTTGTTGTGACCAATGATTTTAATTTAAATAAAGTATGCGAACTTCAAAAAGTAGCAGTGTTAAACATCAATGATCTAGCCAATGCGGTTAAACCGGTTGTACTGCCTGGGGAAGAGATGAAGGTACAGGTCATCAAAGATGGGAAAGAGCATAACCAAGGTGTTGCTTACTTAGATGACGGTACGATGATTGTGGTCGAAGAAGGACGCAATTACATTGGAAAAGACATCGATGTGCTCGTCACAAGTGTGCTGCAGACTGCTGCTGGAAGAATGATTTTTGCGAAGCCAAAACTTCTGGAGAAGGCGCTCTAAAGGGAGAACGAACATGTATTATGAAGTAGTTATTCCGGCTGCGGGGCAGGGGAAACGAATGAAGGCCGGCCGCAATAAGCTTTTTATCGAGCTGAAAAGAATGCCGGTCATCATTCATACATTAAAGGTGTTTGACGCTCATTCACAATGCAAACGCATGATCCTAGCGATCAATGAAGAGGAGCGTCAAGACTTTGAAAGGCTACTCAAAGTACACGCTTTTCAAACGCCTGTTTCACTTGTCACTGGCGGTGAAGAACGTCAGCAAAGTGTATACGAAGGATTAAAGGCTGTGAAAGATGCGGACATCGTGCTTGTTCATGATGGGGCAAGGCCTTTTATTAAGCATACACAGATTGACTTGCTCGTTAAAGCAGCGATTGAAAAAGGCTCCGCAGTTGTAGCGGTACCAGTGAAAGACACAATCAAACGCGTTCAAGAAGGCAAAGTGGAACAAACCATTGAACGTCAGAGCTTGTGGGCGGTCCAGACCCCACAAGCTTTTCGTCATTCTATTTTAAAAGAGGCGCATGAATATGCGGAGCGGACAGGCTTCCTTGGAACAGACGACGCCAGCCTTGTTGAACAATTACATGGCGAGAATGTGTATATTGTCCAAGGCGACTATACCAATATTAAGCTGACAACACCGGATGATTTATTGGTTGCCAAGGCAATTATGGATGCGGAAAGAGGGTACTAGATCATGTTGAGAATAGGACAAGGCTTTGATGTACATCAATTAACAGAGGGAAGACCTCTAATTATCGGCGGGGTCACCATCCCTTATGAAAAGGGACTGCTAGGGCATTCAGACGCTGACGTACTGCTTCACACAGTGGCAGATGCCTGCCTGGGTGCGATTGCTGAAGGAGATATCGGCAGACATTTCCCAGACACAGATCCTGAGTTTAAGGATGCAGATTCTTTTAAATTATTGCAGCATGTGTGGGCACTTGTGAAAGAAAAAGGCTACACACTTGTGAATATTGATTGCACCATTATGGCGCAAAAGCCAAAAATGGCACCTTACATTCAACCAATGTGTGAGAAAATCGCAGAAGCACTTGAGGCAGATGTCACACAGGTGAACGTCAAAGCAACAACGACAGAGAAACTCGGATTTACAGGAAGAGGCGAAGGAATTGCCTCTCAGGCAACAGTGCTTCTTCAGAAAAAGTAAAATCCATTTTGATGAGAATGGGTTTTGATGATAAAATACGTTTATAAAAAATTGGTGTCAGACAACATGATGCAGATGAAAGGAAGTTAAACTCATGGGAAATGAAGTGCGTGTTCGTTATGCACCGAGTCCAACTGGTCATTTACATATTGGGAATGCTAGAACGGCTCTTTTCAACTATTTGTTCGCACGCAGCCAAGGCGGCAAATTTATTATTCGAATCGAGGATACGGATCAAAAGCGTAATGTAGAAGGCGGGGAGGAAAGCCAGCTTCGCCACTTGCAATGGCTCGGTATTGATTGGGATGAGAGCATTGATAAAGATGGCGGTTACGGTCCTTACAGACAATCAGAGCGAAATGATATTTACAAAAAATATTATGACGAGCTGTTAGAGAAGGACTTGGCGTATAAGTGCTATTGTACGGCTGAAGAGCTAGAGGCAGAGCGTGAAGCACAAATCGCCCGCAGTGAAATGCCTCGATATTCTGGTAAATGCAGTCATTTATCAAAAGAAGAAGAGGACAAGCTAATTGCTGAAGGAAGAGAGCCAAGCATCCGCTTCCGAGTGCCAAAAGGAGAAATCATCAAATTTGACGACATGGTTAAAGGCGATATTTCGTTTGAAACAGACGGCATCGGTGACTTTGTTATTGTGAAGAAAGATGGCACGCCAACTTATAACTTTGCCGTAGCTGTGGATGATCATTTGATGAAAATGACTCACGTTCTTCGCGGAGAGGATCATATTTCAAATACCCCTAAACAAATTATGATTTTTAATGCATTTGGCTGGGATGTTCCGCTATTTGGACATATGACGTTGATTGTGAACGAGAACCGCAAGAAATTAAGTAAACGTGATGAATCAATTATTCAATTCATCGAGCAATATAAGAATTTAGGCTATTTACCTGAAGCGCTGTTTAACTTCATTGCATTACTTGGATGGTCTCCAGTAGGCGAAGAAGAACTGTTTACAAAAGAGCAATTCATCGACATTTTCGATGTGAATCGACTTTCTAAGTCACCAGCTCTATTTGATATGCATAAACTAAAATGGGTGAACAACCAATACGTGAAAGCACTTGATCTTGATCAGGTTGTGGCACTAACACTTCCACATCTTCAAAAAGCAGGCAAGGTAAGTGAGCAGCTGACAGAAGAAGAAAACACGTGGGTACGCAAGCTTATTTCTCTGTATCACGAACAATTAAGCTACGGAGCAGAAATTGTTGAGTTAACAGAGTTGTTCTTTAAGGAGCAAATTGAGTATAATCAAGAGGCAAAGGAAGTTCTAGCAGAGGAGCAAGTACCAGAAGTGATGGCATCTTTTGCAGGTCAGCTTGAACAGCTTGAGTCTTTCACACCTGATGAAATCAAGGCTGCCATTAAAGCGGTACAAAAAGAAACAGGGCATAAAGGCAAGAAACTATTCATGCCGATTCGTGTGGCTGTCACAGGACAAACGCATGGCCCAGAACTTCCGCAAAGTATTGAATTACTAGGTAAGGAAACGGTATTAAACCGCATTAAACAAATATAAGGAAATCGTTGCGAGGGAGAAGTACAATGTACTCGTCCATCACAGAAAGAGTCTCCACCGGCTGAAAGAGACTTATGGGCAGACGTTGGAAATGCACCCTCAAGACCCTTGAGGAACACGTACGTTAGTATGCAAGGGCGGTACCCTCCGTTATGGGATTAAGTTGAGAAGGCTGAAAGATAAGTGGCTTTCTAAACAGAGTGGAACCGCGTTTTCAAAACGTCTCTGTCATTTGGCAGAGGCGTTTTTTATTTGTCCAAAAAAAGAGAGCAAGTCCTAAGAGAGATTGATGGGGAAGAACGGGGGGAGCATGTGTTTTTCAAAATGCTGAAAGAAGATATTGATACTGTGTTTGATCAAGATCCTGCTGCTAGAAGCTATATTGAAGTAGTGCTAACCTATTCAGGGCTTCATGCGATTTGGGCTCACCGTATTGCGCACGCATTTTATAAGCGGAAGCTGTATTTTATTGCGCGAATCATTTCTCAGGTCAGCCGTTTTTTCACAGGGGTAGAAATTCACCCGGCGGCAACCATTGGCAGGCGGTTCTTCATTGATCACGGCATGGGCGTTGTGATCGGGGAAACATGTGAAATTGGAGACAATGTCACTGTTTTCCAAGGCGTGACATTAGGGGGAACAGGGAAAGAAAAGGGAAAGCGGCATCCGACCATTTTAGACGATGCCCTTATTGCGACAGGTGCCAAGGTGCTTGGTTCCATTACAGTTGGAAAAGGAGCCAAGATTGGGGCGGGATCGGTCGTGTTAAAGGACGTACCCGACCATTCCACCGTTGTCGGTATACCTGGGCGAGTCGTCGTTCAAAATGGAAAGAAAATCAATCGTGATCTCAATCATCAAGATTTGCCAGATCCAATTTCCGATCGTTTTAAAGAATTGGAACGAGAAATGGAAAAGCTAAAAGGTGAGCTGGCTTCATTGAGCAGAAAGGAAGAACAATCATGACAATCAATATTTATAATACATTGACACGTAAGAAGGAAGAATTTGTCCCGCTTGAGCCAGGAAAGGTCAAAATGTATGTGTGCGGACCAACCGTTTATAACTACATTCATATCGGGAATGCTAGACCTGCTATTGTTTATGACACTGTACGTAAGTATTTAGAATACAGCAGTTACGATGTGAACTTTGTATCAAACTTTACAGATGTAGATGATAAACTCATCAAAGCAGCCAATGAACTCGGAGAAGATGTGCCGACAATTGCTGACCGGTTTATCCAAGCCTACTTCGAAGACGTCAGTGCGCTAGGCTGCAAAAAAGCAGACCTTCACCCGCGAGTAACGGAAAACATGGATGATATCATTGCGTTTATTGCGACATTGATTGAAAAAGGCTACGCCTATGAAGCAGATGGCGACGTGTATTACAGCACACGCTCATTTGAAGGCTATGGAAAGCTTTCTCATCAATCGATTGATGAACTGAAGACAGGTGCCCGTATTCGTGTAGGTGAAAAGAAACGAGATGCACTGGATTTTGCCCTATGGAAGGCTGCAAAGGATCAGGAAATCTCATGGGATAGCCCATGGGGCGAAGGACGCCCAGGCTGGCACATCGAATGCTCGGCAATGGTCAAAAAATATTTAGGTGATACGATCGACATTCATGCTGGCGGACAGGATCTAACATTCCCGCACCATGAGAATGAAATTGCCCAATCTGAGGCTTTGACAGGGAAGCCTTTTGCGAAGTATTGGATGCATAACGGGTATATTAATATTGATAATGAAAAAATGTCAAAATCACTTGGCAACTTTGTGCTGGTGCATGACATTGTGAAAGAACAAGATCCTGATGTGCTCCGCTTCTTTATGTTGTCGGTTCACTATCGTCACCCAATTAACTACTCAATGGATTTATTAGAAAGTACAAAGAGTGCGTTTAACCGACTCAAAACATCGTATGCGAATTTACATCACCGTCTCGAGAGCAGCACGAATATCACGGAAGACAATGCTGAATGGCTGGCAAAAATTGAAGAACAGCGTGCGACATTTATTTCTGAAATGAATGATGACTTCAATACAGCAAATGCGATCTCTGTTTTATTCGAATTAGCGAAACAGGCGAATTATTATATGGAAAATGATCATACTTCGGAGGAAGTGATCAAGGCATTTATCGGCTTGTTCCAAGAAATTACGTCTGTTCTTGGCTTCTCATTAGAAGAAAAGCACACGCTTGACGAAGAGGTAGAAGCGTTAATTGAAAAACGTAATGAAGCTAGAAGAAATCGTGACTTTGCCCTATCTGATCAAATTCGTGACCAATTAAAGAACATGAATATTGTGTTGGAGGACACTCCTCAAGGTACTCGCTGGAAAAGAGGAGAATAGGCAATGTTGAATTTTGAAAAGCTGAAAGACGGTAAACAGCTGAACGGACTTGCGCTAGCTTATATGGGTGATGCCATTTTTGAAGTATATGTGAGGCATCACCTCCTCCAAACGGGGGCGACAAAACCAAATGAGCTGCACAAACGAGCAAGCAAAATTGTTTCAGCTAAATCACAGGCTGCTATTTTATTTACGCTTCAGCAGCAAGGCTTTTTCACTGAAGCAGAAGAAGCGGTGCTGAAAAGAGGAAGAAACGCAAAATCAGGCACAGTGCCTAAAAACACGGACGTTCAAACGTATCGTTATAGTACAGCGTTTGAAGCGCTCATGGGTTATTTATTTATCGAAAAGCAGGACGAACGCTTAGAAGAGCTGATTGGTCAGGCGATTGAAATCGGAACATCAGGGAGGAAGACAAATGAGTCAGCAACATGATTATGTCATTGGGAAAAATGCAGTGATTGAGACACTGAAGTCAGATCGGGAGTTATACAAGCTCTGGATGGCAGAAAACACTGTAAAAGGACAAGCCCAGCAGGTCATTGAACTCGCTAAAAAGCAAAATATCACCATTCAGTATGTTCCGAGGAAAAAGCTTGATCAAATGGTTACAGGTCAGCACCAGGGAATCGTTGCACAAGTAGCAGCATATGAATATGCAGAATTGGACGATCTGTATCAAATCGCTGAAAAGCGCAATGAGCAGCCATTCTTTCTGATTTTAGATGAAATTGAAGATCCGCATAATTTAGGATCGATTATGCGTACGGCAGATGCTGTAGGGGCACACGGGATTGTCATTCCAAAAAGGAGAGCGGTCGGTCTAACAACAACAGTTGCTAAGGCATCCACTGGAGCAATTGAGCATATTCCTGTTGCAAAAGTGACCAATCTTTCAAGAGCCCTTGATGAAATGAAAGAAAGAGGAATCTGGGTTGCGGGAACAGATGCGTCTGCTAAACAGGATTACAGACAATTTGATGGTACAATGCCGCTGGCTCTTGTGATTGGCAGTGAAGGTAAAGGAATTGGCCGATTGATTAAGGAAAAGTGTGATTTTCTAATTAAACTGCCTATGGCCGGGAAGGTTACTTCTTTAAATGCATCAGTTGCCGCTGGTCTATTGATGTATGAAGTGTATCGAAAACGTTATCCGTTAGGAGAATAGAGATGGATATCCTCTTAGTCGATGGATACAACATGATAGGTGCATGGCCTCAGCTGCAGCACTTAAAGGAAAACAGCTTTGAAGAAGCCAGAGACGTGCTGATTCAACATTTAGCAGAATATCAAGCATACACAGGGTATCGAGTCATTGTCGTATTCGATGCCCATATGGTCAAAGGAATTGAAAAGAAGCGGACCAATCACCGAGTAGAGGTCATCTTTACGAGAGAGAATGAAACGGCGGATGAGCGGATTGAAAAGCTGGCGCAGGATTTGAATAATATTCGGACGCAAATTCATGTGGCAACCTCAGATTTTACGGAACAATGGGCTATTTTTGGACAAGGAGCTCTTCGGAAGTCGGCTCGTGAGCTTTTAAGAGAGATTGAAGTGATAGAACGAAAGATTGAAACGAGAGTCAAAAAGATTACTTCTGATAAACCAGCATCTAAGATTGAATTGTCAGAAGATGTATTGAAAACGTTTGAAAAATGGCGGCGCGGGAATCTGGAATAGCTTGACGATATTTCAACCATTAATGTATAATATTTCTATCTAGGTGCGGTCGGGGGGATCGAAGTGAATCTAAACAACAGCAAGGGTAAGTCCATCAGAGAGCAATTTTGCCAGTTGGAAGATGAACAAGTCATTGAAAGGGTTCATGTCGGAGATAGTGATGCGCTAGATTATTTAATAACGAAATACCGCAATTTTGTACGTGCGAAAGCAAGATCTTATTTCTTGATAGGAGCGGATCGAGAGGACATTGTCCAAGAGGGAATGATCGGACTTTATAAGTCTATCCGTGATTTCAGAGAGGACAAGCTTACTTCATTTAAGGCTTTTGCAGAGTTATGTATTACCCGCCAAATTATCACCGCAATTAAAACAGCTACTCGCCAAAAACATATCCCGTTAAATTCCTATGTATCATTAGACAAGCCGATCTACGATGAAGAATCGGACAGAACATTATTGGATGTCATTTCCGGTGCTAAAGCGCTTAACCCAGAAGACTTAATCATTAGCAAAGAAGAATTTGATGATATCGAAATGAAGATGGGTGAACTGCTTAGCGAGCTGGAAAGAAAGGTACTTGTGCTTTATCTTGATGGCAGATCCTATCAAGAGATTTCTGAAGATTTAAACCGTCATGTGAAATCAATTGATAACGCACTCCAAAGAGTAAAGAGAAAATTAGAGAAATATTTAGAGCTTCGCGAGATTAGTCTCTAATCAAACCTATATTGACAGCTTTTTCGACACTGTGATAAGGTACTAATGAAATGATGTCGAGAAAATAGGTGTTAATATGAGGAAAAAGATTACTCTAGCCTGTAAAGACTGCGGAAGCCGCAATTATACGACAATGAAAAGTGTTGCTTCAGCAGCTGAAAGATTAGAAGTTAAGAAATATTGCAAGACTTGTAATTCACATAAAACACATTTAGAAACGAAGTAAGATTTGCGTTCTTTATTCTGTGGAGGTCTTTTACATGCGTATTATCAGTTTCTTAAAAAGTGTCGGAAAAGAAATGAAAAAGGTCAGCTGGCCAAAGAAGAACGAAATGGTCCGCTACACAATCACTGTTATTTTAACAGTCGTATTCTTTGCCATCTTTTTCTCTTTTCTTGATATAGGAATCTCACAATTAATCGAATTAATTCATTAATACTTGAATAATGGTCTGCTGAACGTGCTATAATAGATCATAATATGACTTGCCAAAAAACCCGTTTTACGGGTTTTTTCAATTGCTTGAAAATATTTACCGGTACTCGAGATTCGTCAAATAGACATTATGAAATGTGGGGAGGGAAGGACTAAATAGTCCTGAACGAAAATGGAAAAGAATTGGTATGTTGTGCATACGTACTCTGGCTATGAAAACAAAGTAAAAGCGAACTTGGAAAAGCGTGTTGAATCAATGGGCATGCAGGATAAAATCTTCCGTGTCGTCGTACCAGAAGAAGAAGAAACGGATATTAAAAATGGTAAGAAAAAAGTCGTCAAAAAGAAAGTATTCCCTGGCTATGTCCTAGTGGAAATCGTGATGACTGACGACTCTTGGTATGTTGTTCGGAATACACCGGGTGTCACTGGATTCGTTGGATCAGCTGGATCAGGCTCAAAGCCAACTGCGCTGCTGCCAGGCGAAGCTGAAACCATTCTGAAGAGAATGGGTCTTGAAGAACGCAAAACAGAAATCGACTTTGAACTCAAAGAAACAGTTAAGGTCATCGATGGACCGTTTGCTAACTTCACTGGCTCTATTGAAGAAATTGATTACGATAAAAGCAAAGTCAAAGTATTCGTTAATATGTTTGGTAGAGAAACACCTGTTGAACTTGAGTTCACGCAGATCGATAAATTGTAATTTAAAAGAGCTTGAAATGAGTGTATAGAAGTGGTAATATAGCAAAGGTACGTCTTGAGTTCACTCAAGATCGCTAGCTAGTTATTTCGTCATTCATATAAAGAATGAAGTTGTTGAGTGGGAGGGGGATTCCCCTATTACCACATCACGGACTTTAAGGAGGTGTGTCTCGTGGCTAAAAAAGTAGTTAAAGTTGTTAAATTGCAAATTCCTGCTGGAAAAGCTAACCCAGCTCCACCAGTTGGACCTGCACTAGGTCAAGCCGGTGTTAATATCATGGGATTCTGTAAGGAGTTTAACGCTCGTACAGCTGACCAAGCTGGTCTTATCATTCCTGTTGAAATTTCGGTTTTTGAAGACCGTTCATTTACATTTATTACTAAAACTCCACCTGCTGCAGTTTTACTTAAAAAAGCAGCTGGTATTGAGTCTGGTTCTGGTGAACCTAACCGTAATAAAGTGGCAACTGTTAAGCGTGATAAAGTACGCGAAATCGCGGAAACAAAAATGCCTGACTTAAACGCTGCTAGCGTTGAATCAGCTATGCGCATGGTTGAAGGTACTGCACGCAGTATGGGTATTGTCATCGAAGATTAATTTTTTGTCTTGTTGGGTTGCGAGTTTGGTTTTGACAAGTTCGCAACCCTTATTCGTGGGAGGTTATTCCGCTAAAACCACATAAGGAGGATTTTTATAATGGCTAAAAAAGGTAAAAAGTATGTAGAAGCTGCTAAGCTGATCGAACGTACTAAAGCGTATGATGTAGCTGAAGCTGTTTCTCTTACAAAAAAAGCAAATACAGCGAAATTTGATGCGACTGTAGAAGTTGCTTTTCGTTTGGGCGTAGACCCTCGTAAAAACGATCAACAAATCCGCGGTGCAGTTGTACTTCCTAACGGAACTGGTAAAACTCAACGCGTTCTTGTGTTCGCTAAAGGCGAAAAAGCAAAAGAAGCAGAAGCTGCTGGAGCAGACTACGTTGGAGATTCTGATTACATCACTAAAATCCAACAAGGTTGGTTCGATTTCGATGTAATCGTTGCGACACCTGACATGATGGGTGAAGTTGGTAAGATCGGTCGTGTACTTGGACCAAAAGGTCTTATGCCAAACCCTAAAACAGGAACTGTAACGTTTGAAGTTGAAAAAGCAATCAATGAAATCAAAGCTGGTAAAGTAGAATACCGCGTTGATAAAGCTGGTAACATCCACGCGCCAATCGGAAAGGTTTCTTTCGAGGACGAAAAGCTTGTTGAGAACTTTGCAACAATCTATGACACAATCCTTAAAGCAAAACCTGCAGCGGCTAAAGGTGTATACGTGAAAAACGTTTCTGTTACATCTACTATGGGCCCTGGCGTGAAAGTGGATCCATCTTCTTTCTCTGCAAAATAATTCTTGACTTATGACAACCATTTTGATAATATCAAAATGTTGTAAAATAGAATAATGTCCATTTATACCGTAGACAGCAGGGGCCTTATGGCTTAATTAACCCGCCGAGGTGTATATGTCACAGTCTTACGTTAACGTATGCTTGTATATACAGCCTCCATGTCTTAATGGAGGCTTTTTATATGGAGAACCGTTCGTTAGGAACGTGATGGCCTGATCGGTATAAGTGTTACACAAAGAATGTACAGGAGGTGTAACCATGAGCAATGCAATCGATACTAAAAAAGTTGTCGTTGATGAAATTACTTCTAAATTTAAAGATAGTATGTCTACTGTCATTGTAGATTACCGCGGTCTTTCAGTTTCTGAAGTGACTGAACTTCGTAAACAGCTTCGTGAAGCTGGCGTAGAATTCAAAGTTTACAAAAACACTTTGACTCGCCGTGCAGTTGAACAAGTTGAACTAACGGGTTTAAACGATTTCTTAACAGGTCCAAACGCTATCGCATTCAGTAACGAAGATGTTATCGCACCTGCGAAAATCATCAACGAATTTGCGAAAAGCCACGAAGCTTTAGAAATCAAAGCTGGTGTCATCGAAGGAAACGTAGCGACTGTAGAAGAAGTGAAGGCTCTTGCGGAACTTCCGTCTCGCGAAGGCTTACTTTCTATGTTGCTTAGCGTTCTTCAAGCTCCAGTTCGTAACCTTGCTCTTGCTACTAAAGCAGTTGCAGAACAAAAAGAAGAACAAGGCGCTTAATGCCTACTTTACGTTTACGTAAAAAAACTTAAAATGGAGGAATTACAAATGGCTTTAAATATCGAAGAAATCATTGCTTCAGTTAAAGAAGCAACTGTACTTGAGTTAAACGACTTAGTAAAAGCAATCGAAGAAGAATTTGGCGTAACTGCTGCTGCTCCTGTAGCTGTAGCTGCTGGTGGCGGTGCTGCTGCTGAAGAAAAAACTGATTTTGATCTAGTACTTGCTGGTGCTGGAGACCAAAAAATCAAAGTTATCAAAGTGGTTCGTGAAATCACTGGTCTTGGCTTGAAAGAAGCTAAAGAACTTGTTGACAACACTCCAAAACCACTTAAAGAAGGTATTGCTAAAGAAGAAGCTGAAGAACTTAAAGCTAAGCTTGAAGAAGTTGGCGCTTCTGTAGAAGTTAAGTAATCTTCGCCTAATCTTTTGGGAAAGCTCGCTTTTACTGGCGGGCTTTTTCTTTTCTAATCTCCTGAAACGATTGAATCCAGAGGAGGTCCATTCACCATGAGTGACCACTATTATACGGAAAAGCCATCAGTGAAAAGCAATAAACAGACATGGGACTTCACCTTGAGAAACCGTACCTTTACTTTTACAAGTGACAGTGGAGTGTTTTCTAAGAAAGAAGTCGACTTTGGTTCAAGGCTTTTAATTGAAGCTTTCGAAGAACCTGACTTGGATGGCGATGTCTTAGATGTCGGTTGCGGTTATGGACCGATCGGCTTATCGTTAGCAAACGAAATGACTAGCCGTACCATTCATATGATTGATGTGAACGAAAGAGCAGTCGAACTTTCAAAGGAAAACGCTAAACATAATCGCATTGATAATGTTCGCATTTATCAAAGTGATTTGTTCTCGAATGTTCATTCCTCAGCTGCTTTTGCCTCTATACTGACCAATCCCCCAATACGGGCAGGGAAGAAAGTTGTGCATGCGATCTTTGAAAAAAGTGCTGATCATTTATTGCCAGAAGGTGAGTTGTGGGTGGTTATTCAGAAAAAGCAAGGTGGGCCATCTGCAATTGAGAAATTAGAGCAGCTCTTTGGAGAAGTCGAGGTTGTGCTGAAAAAAAAGGGCTACTATATAATCAAAGCTAAAAAAGTTTGACGCAGTTTCCTAGCTGTGTTAACATTATAAAATGCCAATGTGTATATTTTGCTTGATAGGCTTAAAAAACAACTATTTTGTATAAATTATGCATACTTGGGAAAACTAATAAAATCGGTATTTGTTTTTGGATGTGGTTTTCTTATTTTAGAAACCCTTTTTTCTTTTGTCTTGTAAAAGTATTTCTTTACTGACATTTGAAAGACAGAAATACTTTTTACACATATAATACGCATGATTTGAGGGGTGAATCAGTTGACAGGTCAACTAGTTCAGTATGGACGACACCGCCAGCGCAGAAGCTACGCACGCATAAGCGAAGTGTTAGAATTACCAAATCTCATTGAAATTCAAACCTCTTCTTATCAGTGGTTTCTTGATGAGGGTCTTAGAGAGATGTTTCAAGATATATCCCCAATTGAGGATTTTACTGGTAACCTTTCTCTTGAATTCATTGATTACAGCCTAGGGGATCCTAAGTATCCTGTAGCAGAATCAAAAGAACGTGATGTAACTTACTCTGCTCCACTAAGAGTAAAAGTTCGTTTAATTAACAAAGAAACTGGAGAAGTAAAAGACCAAGATGTGTTCATGGGTGATTTCCCAATCATGACAGACACAGGTACTTTTATCATTAATGGTGCGGAACGTGTAATCGTTTCTCAGTTAGTGCGTTCTCCAAGTGTATATTTCAGTGGTAAAGTAGACAAAAACGGTAAAAAAGGTTTTACTGCGACTGTCATTCCAAACCGTGGCGCATGGTTAGAATACGAAACTGATGCGAAGGATGTAGTCTATGTACGCATCGATCGCACACGTAAGTTGCCGGTTACGGTTCTTTTGCGTGCTCTCGGCTTCAGCTCTGATCAAGAGATTCTTGACCTCATTGGCGAGAATGAATACTTACGCAACACGCTGGAAAAAGACAATACAGAGAATGCGGATAAAGCACTTCTCGAAATCTACGAGCGCCTCCGCCCTGGAGAGCCGCCAACTGTTGAAAATGCGAAAAGCTTGCTAGACTCTCGCTTCTTCGATCCGAAGAGATATGACCTAGCAAATGTTGGACGCTACAAGATTAATAAGAAGCTTCATATTAAAAATAGACTGTTCAATCAAAAATTGGCTGAAACGTTAGTTGACCCTGAAACAGGTGAAATTCTAGCAGAAAAAGGTCAAATTTTAGACAGAAGAGTTCTTGATAAAGTTCTTCCATACTTAGAAAACGGCATCGGATTTAGAAAGCTATATCCTAATGGTGGCGTAGTAGAAGATGAAGTAGAACTTCAATCTATTAAGATTTATGCACCGTCTGATCAAGAAGGCGAGCAAGTGATCAACGTGATTGGAAATGCATATGTAGAGGAAGCTGTGAAAAATATCACGCCTTCTGACATCATTGCATCAATCAGTTACTTCTTCAACCTTCTTCATGGTGTAGGTGACACAGATGATATCGACCACCTTGGTAACCGTCGTCTGCGTTCCGTAGGTGAACTTCTGCAAAACCAATTCCGTATTGGTTTAAGCAGAATGGAGCGTGTTGTTCGTGAAAGAATGTCAATTCAAGACACAAACACAATCACACCTCAGCAGCTGATCAACATTCGTCCTGTGATCGCTTCTATCAAAGAGTTCTTTGGTAGTTCTCAGCTATCTCAGTTCATGGATCAAACAAACCCGCTTGCTGAATTGACGCACAAACGTCGTCTGTCAGCGCTTGGACCGGGTGGTTTGACACGTGAGCGTGCAGGAATGGAAGTTCGTGACGTTCACTACTCTCACTATGGTCGTATGTGTCCGATTGAAACACCAGAGGGTCCAAACATTGGTTTGATCAACTCTCTATCTTCATTCGCAAAAGTGAATCGCTTCGGATTTATCGAAACACCTTACCGCCGGGTTGATCCTGAAACTGGTAAAGTGACACCGAGAATCGATTACTTAACTGCTGATGAAGAGGATAACTACGTAGTAGCACAAGCGAACGCTATATTAGGTGAAGATGGTTCGTTTATTGATGATAATATCATTGCTCGTTTCAGAGGGGAAAACACCGTTGTTCCTCGAAACCGCGTTGACTACATGGACGTTTCGCCAAAGCAGGTTGTTTCTGCAGCGACAGCATGTATCCCATTCTTAGAAAACGATGACTCTAACCGTGCTCTAATGGGAGCGAACATGCAGCGTCAGGCTGTGCCTTTGATGCAGCCAGAATCACCGATTGTTGGTACAGGTATGGAGTACGTATCAGGTAAAGACTCTGGTGCTGCTGTCATCTGCCGCTACCCAGGTGTTGTAGAACGCGTAGAAGCAAAAAATATTTGGGTTCGCCGTTATGAAGACGTTGACGGACAACAAGTCAAAGGAAACCTAGACAAATACAGCTTGCTGAAATTTGTCCGCTCTAACCAAGGGACTTGCTACAACCAGCGTCCTATCGTAAGTGTTGGAGATGAAGTCGTTAAAGGAGAAATCCTTGCAGACGGACCTTCTATGGAAAAAGGTGAATTGGCTCTAGGACGTAACGTTATGGTCGGATTCATGACTTGGGACGGTTACAACTACGAGGATGCGATCATCATGAGTGAGCGCCTTGTAAAAGATGACGTCTACACGTCTATTCATATTGAAGAATATGAATCAGAAGCTCGTGATACAAAGCTTGGACCAGAAGAAATCACTCGTGATATTCCAAACGTTGGGGAAGATGCTTTACGCAACCTTGACGAGCGCGGAATCATCCGTATTGGTGCAGAAGTAAAAGACGGAGATCTTCTTGTAGGGAAAGTAACGCCTAAAGGTGTAACAGAACTAACAGCTGAAGAACGTCTATTACATGCAATCTTCGGTGAAAAGGCTCGTGAAGTGCGTGATACGTCTCTACGTGTTCCACACGGCGGCGGCGGAATTATCCACGATGTAAAAGTCTTTAACCGTGAAGATGGAGATGAATTGCCTCCAGGTGTAAACCAGTTAGTCCGCGTATACATCGTTCAGAAGCGTAAAATTTCTGAAGGTGACAAAATGGCCGGACGACATGGTAACAAAGGGGTTATCTCTAAAATCCTTCCAGAAGAAGATATGCCGTATCTTCCAGACGGAACACCGATCGATATCATGTTGAACCCACTAGGGGTACCATCTCGTATGAACATCGGTCAGGTACTTGAGCTTCATATGGGTATGGCTGCACGTTACCTTGGCATCCACATTGCGTCACCAGTATTTGATGGTGCGCGCGAGGAAGATGTTTGGGAAACGCTTGAAGAAGCAGGTATGTCTCGTGATGCGAAAACAGTCCTTTATGATGGTCGAACTGGTGAACCATTCGACAACCGTGTATCTGTCGGAATCATGTACATGATCAAACTGGCTCACATGGTTGACGATAAACTTCACGCTCGTTCAACTGGACCATACTCACTTGTTACGCAGCAGCCACTTGGCGGTAAAGCACAGTTTGGTGGTCAGCGTTTCGGAGAGATGGAAGTATGGGCACTTGAAGCTTACGGTGCAGCATATACACTTCAAGAGATCTTAACAGTTAAATCGGATGACGTTGTGGGTCGTGTGAAAACATACGAAGCCATCGTCAAAGGGGATAACGTACCTGAACCAGGTGTCCCTGAATCATTCAAAGTGTTAATCAAAGAACTTCAAAGTTTAGGTATGGATGTGAAAATCCTATCTGGCGATGAAGAAGAGATAGAAATGAGAGATTTAGAAGACGATGAGGAAACGAAGAAAGCAGACGGATTAGCGTTATCTAATGACGAAGATGCTGCAGACCTCGCACCTGTCGATCTTGAACGTGACGCAGTCACAAAAGAATAGCAGAAACGATTAGAGCAAGTGACTAGGGTATAACCCGAAGATTAAAAGGGAGGTAGGCCCCTTGCTAGATGTGAACAATTTTGAGTATATGAACATCGGTCTCGCATCACCTGATAAAATCCGTTCTTGGTCTTTTGGTGAAGTGAAAAAGCCTGAAACGATTAACTATCGTACACTGAAACCTGAAAAAGATGGTCTCTTTTGTGAACGTATCTTCGGACCACAAAAAGACTGGGAATGTCATTGTGGGAAGTATAAACGCGTTCGGTATAAGGGTGTTGTATGTGACCGTTGTGGTGTAGAAGTAACACGGGCAAAAGTCCGTCGTGAGAGAATGGGGCATATCGAACTGGCTGCCCCAGTTTCCCACATTTGGTATTTCAAAGGTATCCCAAGCCGTATGGGTCTTGTTCTTGATATGTCACCACGTGCGTTAGAAGAAGTGATCTACTTCGCTTCTTACGTCGTGACAGATCCGGGCAACACACCGCTGGAGAAGAAACAACTTCTTTCTGAGAAAGAATTCCGTGCTTATTTAGATAAATACGGTAATACATTCCAAGCAGCTATGGGTGCAGAAGCAATCAACAAACTTCTTCAAGATATCGATCTTGTAAAAGAAGTAGATACACTGAAAGAAGAGCTGAAAACTGCTCAAGGACAGCGTCGTACACGTGCGATCAAACGCCTTGAGGTATTAGAAGCCTTCCGTAACTCAGGAAACAAACCATCTTGGATGATTCTTGATGTACTTCCGGTGATTCCGCCAGAATTACGTCCAATGGTTCAGCTTGATGGTGGACGTTTTGCTACTTCTGACTTGAACGACCTTTATCGTCGTGTCATCAACCGTAACAATCGTCTGAAGCGTTTATTAGATCTTGGCGCGCCAAGCATCATCGTTCAGAACGAGAAGCGTATGCTTCAAGAAGCTGTCGATGCCTTGATTGATAATGGACGTAGAGGCCGACCAGTAACAGGACCAGGAAATAGACCATTGAAATCTCTTTCTCACATGCTGAAAGGGAAACAAGGACGTTTCCGTCAAAACTTGCTTGGTAAACGTGTTGACTATTCTGGACGTTCCGTTATCGTCGTAGGACCACATTTGAAAATGTATCAGTGTGGACTTCCGAAAGAAATGGCTCTTGAATTATTCAAACCATTCGTGATGAAGGAGCTTGTTGAAAAAGGATTAGCTCACAACATCAAGAGTGCGAAGCGTAAAATTGAGCGCGTGCAGCCAGAAGTATGGGATGTTTTAGAATCAGTTATTCGTGAGCATCCAGTCTTACTAAACCGCGCACCGACTCTTCACAGACTTGGTATTCAAGCGTTTGAACCTACACTTGTGGAAGGACGCGCAATTCGTCTGCATCCACTTGTATGTACAGCCTACAACGCTGACTTTGACGGTGACCAAATGGCGGTTCACGTACCATTATCTGCTGAAGCTCAAGCTGAAGCTCGTATCTTAATGCTTGCTGCTCAAAACATTTTGAACCCGAAAGATGGAAAACCAGTTGTTACGCCATCTCAGGATATGGTGCTTGGTAACTACTACCTTACACTTGAGCGCAAAGGTGCTATCGGAGAAGGTATGGTCTTCAAAGATACTGACGAAGCCCTTCTTGCTTATCAAAATGGTTATGTGCATCTTCATACACGTGTAGCTGTTGCAGCTAGCTCGTTGAAGAATGTGACATTCACTGATGAACAGCGTTCTAAATTGTTGATTACAACAGTTGGAAAACTGATCTTTAACGAAATCTTACCGGAATCATTCCCATACATGAATGAACCGACAAAGAGCAATATTGAAGAAAAAACGCCTGATCGTTTCTTCCTTGAAAAAGGTGAGGATGTAAAAGCTGCGATCGAGAAACAAGAAATCAATGCACCGTTCAAAAAAGGTATTTTAGGTAAAATCATTGCAGAAATCTTTAAGAGATTCCATATCACTGAGACATCTAAAATGCTTGACCGCATGAAAAATCTTGGTTTCAGATACTCTACTAAAGCCGGTATTACGGTTGGTGTGTCTGATATCGTCGTATTAGATGATAAGCAGCAAATTCTTGAAGAAGCACAAGCAAAAGTAGATAACGTCATGAAGCAATTCAGACGTGGTTTGATTACTGAAGAAGAGCGTTATGAGAGAGTTATTTCAATCTGGAGTTCTTCTAAAGATGTCATCCAAGGTAAACTGATGAAGTCCCTTGATGAAGTCAACCCAATCTACATGATGAGTGACTCTGGAGCGCGTGGTAACGCATCTAACTTCACTCAGCTGGCTGGTATGCGTGGTCTGATGGCCAACCCGGCTGGACGTATCATTGAACTTCCGATTAAATCTAGTTTCCGTGAAGGTTTAACTGTATTGGAATACTTTATTTCCACTCACGGAGCGCGTAAAGGTCTTGCCGATACAGCCCTTAAAACGGCTGACTCAGGTTACCTCACGCGTCGTCTCGTTGACGTTGCACAGGATGTCATCATCCGTGAAACAGATTGCGGTACAGACCGTGGAATCTTGGCGAAGTCCATTAAAGAAGGAAATGAAATTATTGAGAAACTTGAAGAACGTCTAATCGGACGTTTTGCAAGAAAACCAATTGTTCATCCTGAAACAGGCGAAGTCATTGTAGCCGAAAACGAACTAATTGATGAAGATAAAGCACTTGAAGTAGTTGAAGCAGGAATTGAGGAAGTATGGATCCGTTCTGCATTTACATGTAACACGCCTCATGGTGTATGTAAACGATGCTACGGCCGTAACCTTGCAACTGGTACTGACGTTGAAGTCGGTGAAGCAGTTGGAATCATCGCTGCACAATCAATCGGTGAGCCAGGAACTCAGCTTACAATGCGTACGTTCCACACCGGTGGGGTAGCAGGAGACGATATCACTCAAGGTTTACCTCGTATCCAAGAGCTGTTTGAAGCGCGTAATCCGAAAGGGCAAGCCACAATTTCTGAAATTGATGGTGTCGTTGCAGAAATTAACGATGTTCGTGACAAGCAGCAGGAAATTGTGGTTCAAGGCGAAGTTGAAACTCGCTCTTACACAGCTCCTTACAATGCACGTCTAAAAGTTGTTGAAGGTGACAAAGTCACTCGTGGTCAAGTGCTTACAGAAGGTTCAATCGATCCGAAAGAACTTCTTAAAGTGACTGACATGACAGCTGTTCAAGAATATCTGCTTCATGAAGTACAAAAAGTATACCGTATGCAAGGGGTAGAAATCGGAGATAAGCACGTAGAGGTAATGGTTCGCCAAATGCTTCGTAAAGTGCGTGTCGCTGACGCAGGGGATACAGACGTATTACCAGGCACACTTCTTGATGTACATCAATTCACTGAAGCAAACAAAAAAGTACTATTCGAAGGCAAACGTCCTGCAACAGGCCGTCCAGTTCTTCTTGGTATTACAAAAGCTTCGCTTGAAACAGACTCATTCTTGTCTGCGGCATCCTTCCAAGAAACGACTCGTGTCCTAACAGATGCGGCGATCAAAGGAAAACGTGATGAACTGCTTGGCTTGAAAGAGAATGTTATCATTGGTAAACTTGTTCCTGCTGGAACGGGAATGCCAAACTACCGTAAAGTTAAGCCGGTTTCGCAAGTGCAGCCGTCTGACGACATGGTTCCTGTAGAGTAATCTTTCTCGTGAGATTCCTATAAAATCATCAAAAAATGGTGAAGGATGTCAAGATAATCTGTCATACGATATTGACATCCTTCTGCCATGATGATAATATAACCAAGGTGCTCAAAATAAAACCTGTTACTTTGGAGGATATTCGATGTCTTATGATAAAGTATCACAGGCTCAATCCATTATTATTGGTACGAAGCAAACAGTAAAAGCTCTGAAACGAGATTCAGTAAAGGAAGTCGTCGTAGCGAAAGATGCTGATCCTGCTTTAACAGCTAGTGTATTGAAACTAGCGCAAGAGAAGGGTGTAGACATTTTAGTGGTAGATTCCATGAAAAAGCTCGGCAAGGCCTGCGGAATTGAAGTTGGGGCAGCAGCTGTTGCCATTATGTTATAGCGTACTTGTTTTGTTTTTGCATGTATAAAATGCAAAAGCATTGTTTTTTGCCTTTTGATGAACCACCTGGGTATGTGGGTTATAAAAAAAGTAATGAAGGGAGGAATAACAACATGCCTACAATTAATCAGCTAATACGCAAAGGACGCGTGAGTAAAGTTGAAAACTCAAAGTCACCTGCACTTAACAAAGGATACAACAGTTTCAAAAAAGAGCACACTAACGTAACATCTCCACAGAAGCGCGGGGTTTGTACTCGTGTCGGTACAATGACACCGAAAAAACCAAACTCAGCACTACGTAAATATGCTCGTGTACGTTTGTCTAACCTGATTGAGGTAACAGCTTACATTCCTGGTATCGGACATAACCTACAAGAGCACAGTGTAGTACTTATCCGTGGCGGACGTGTAAAAGACTTACCGGGTGTACGTTACCACATCGTTCGTGGTGCGCTTGATACTGCCGGAGTTGACGGTCGTATGCAAGGACGTTCTAAATACGGAACAAAACGCCCTAAACAAAGCAAATAATACAAACAAACATAAGGGTTTTTAGAAGTTGATATCAGATCAGTGGAGTCAGGTAACTGACAATGATATTGAGATGAGAGACAGATAGAAATCCTTTTAAAAGAGAAGGGAGGCTATTCAGATGCCACGTAAAGGTCCTGTAGCAAAAAGAGACGTATTGCCAGATCCAATTTACAATTCTAAACTTGTATCTCGTTTGATCAACAAAATGATGATCGACGGTAAAAGAGGAAAGTCACAAACAATCCTCTACAAGTCATTTGATATCATCAAAGAACGTACTGGTAATGAAGCGATGGAGGTTTTCGAACAAGCCTTGAAAAACATCATGCCAGTTCTTGAAGTTAAAGCACGTCGTGTAGGTGGAGCTAACTACCAAGTTCCTGTAGAAGTTCGCCCAGACCGTCGTACTACTTTAGGTCTTCGCTGGTTAGTAAACTATGCTCGTCTTCGTGGAGAAAAAACGATGGAAGAGCGTCTTGCTAACGAAATCCTTGACGCAGCTAACAACACTGGTGCTGCTGTTAAGAAACGTGAAGACACACACAAAATGGCAGAAGCGAACAAAGCATTCGCTCACTACCGCTGGTAGGATTTATACCAAACTAAAAAAACTATTCCCTAATGAGGAAGGAGAAATTACCCAATGGCAAGAGAGTTCTCCTTAGACAAAACTCGTAATATTGGTATCATGGCTCACATCGATGCCGGTAAAACGACAACGACTGAGCGTATCTTGTACTACACTGGTCGTATCCATAAAATTGGTGAAACTCACGAAGGAGCTTCACAAATGGACTGGATGGAGCAGGAGCAAGAACGTGGTATTACAATCACTTCTGCTGCTACTACAGCACAATGGAAAGGTTACCGTGTAAACATCATCGATACACCAGGACACGTAGACTTCACTGTTGAAGTTGAACGTTCTTTACGTGTACTTGATGGTGCGGTTGCTGTCCTTGATGCACAATCAGGTGTAGAGCCACAAACTGAAACAGTTTGGCGCCAAGCAACAACTTACGGAGTACCTCGTATCGTATTCGTTAACAAAATGGATAAAACCGGTGCGGACTTCCTATACTCTGTAAGCACATTAAGAGATCGTCTTCAAGCGAACGCTCATGCAATTCAATTGCCGATCGGCGCTGAAGATCAATTCGAAGGAATCATCGACCTTGTAGAAAACGTAGCATACTTCTACGAAGATGACCTTGGAACTCGCTCTGATGCTAAAGAAATCCCTGCTGAGTATAAAGACAAAGCTGAAGAGCTTCGCAGCAGCCTAATTGAAGCTGTCGCTGAGCTTGATGAAGAGCTTATGGAAAAATACCTTGAGGGTGAAGAAATTACAATTCCTGAATTGAAAGCTGCAATCCGTAAAGGAACGTTGAATGTTGAATTCTACCCAGTTCTTGTTGGATCTGCTTTCAAAAACAAAGGTGTTCAGCTTGTACTTGACGCTGTGCTTGACTACCTTCCTGCACCAACTGATGTTGCTGCAATCAAAGGTATCCTGCCAGATTCAAATGAAGAGGTTGTTCGTGAGTCTACTGATGACGCACCATTCGCAGCTCTTGCATTTAAAGTTATGACTGACCCTTATGTTGGAAAACTAACTTTCTTCCGCGTATATTCTGGAACACTTGATTCTGGTTCATACGTGAAGAACTCTTCTAAGAACAAGCGTGAACGTGTTGGACGTATCCTTCAAATGCACGCAAACAGCCGTGAAGAAATCTCTACTGTATACGCAGGGGATATCGCAGCAGCTGTAGGTCTTAAAGATACATCTACTGGTGACACTCTTTGTGACGAGAAAGATCTTGTTATCCTTGAGTCTATGGAATTCCCAGAGCCAGTTATCGATGTAGCTATCGAGCCTAAATCAAAGGCTGACCAAGATAAAATGGGTATCGCTTTAGCTAAACTAGCTGAAGAGGATCCAACATTCCGTACACAAACAAACCCTGAAACTGGTCAAACGATCATCTCTGGTATGGGTGAGCTTCACCTTGATATCATTGTTGACCGTATGAAGCGTGAGTTCAAGGTTGAAGCTAACGTAGGTGCTCCTCAAGTTGCGTACCGTGAAACATTCCGTTCTGGTGCAAAAGTTGAAGGTAAATTCGTACGTCAGTCTGGTGGACGCGGTCAGTTCGGACACGTTTGGATCGAATTCGAACCAAACGAAGAAGGCGCAGGCTTTGAATTTGAAAATGCAATCGTCGGTGGGGTTGTTCCACGTGAATACATCCCAGCAATTCAAGCAGGTCTTGAAGATTCACTTGAAAATGGTGTATTAGCTGGATTCCCATTAATCGACATCAAAGCAAAATTATTTGATGGATCTTACCACGATGTTGACTCGAACGAAATGGCGTTCAAAATTGCTGCATCTATGGCATTGAAAAATGCTGTCAGCAAATGTAACCCAGTTCTACTTGAGCCAATGATGAAAGTGGAAGTTGTTATCCCTGAAGAATACATGGGAGACATCATGGGTGATATCACATCTCGTCGTGGACGTGTAGAAGGTATGGAAGCTCGCGGTAACGCTCAAGTTGTTCGCGCTATGGTTCCACTTTCTGAAATGTTCGGATATGCAACTGCACTCCGTTCTAACACACAAGGACGCGGTACATTCACTATGCACATGGATCACTACGAAGAAGTGCCTAAGAGCATCAGTGAAGAAATCATCAAAAAAAATAAAGGTGAATAATTGATTTTGCCTTTAAACTAAAGTATAACTACTATTGAAGATCAGAAAGTGAGAGGTAACTCTTCACTTTCTATCACTCTATACCAAATACAATGAACCTTTAAGGAGGATTTTTAGAATGGCTAAAGAAAAATTCGACCGTTCCAAATCGCATGCTAACATTGGTACAATTGGACACGTTGACCATGGTAAAACAACTCTAACTGCTGCTATCTCAACAGTTCTTCATAAGAAATCTGGTAAAGGTACAGCTATGGCTTATGACCAAATCGATGGTGCTCCAGAAGAGCGCGAGCGTGGAATCACAATCTCAACTGCACACGTTGAGTATGAAACTGAATCTCGTCACTATGCACACGTAGACTGCCCAGGACACGCTGACTATGTTAAAAACATGATCACTGGTGCTGCTCAAATGGACGGCGCGATCTTAGTAGTATCTGCTGCTGACGGTCCAATGCCACAAACACGTGAGCACATCCTACTTTCTCGTAACGTAGGTGTACCATACATCGTAGTATTCCTTAACAAATGTGACATGGTTGACGATGAAGAGTTACTTGAACTTGTTGAAATGGAAGTTCGTGACCTTCTTTCTGACTATGACTTCCCTGGTGACGATGTACCAGTTATCAAAGGTTCTGCTCTTAAAGCTCTTGAAGGAGATGCTGATTACGAAGCTAAAATCTTTGAACTTATGGATGCGGTTGATGAGTACATCCCAACTCCAGAGCGTGACACTGAGAAGCCATTCATGATGCCAGTAGAGGACGTATTCTCAATCACTGGTCGTGGAACAGTTGCTACTGGTCGTGTTGAGCGTGGACAAGTTAAAGTCGGTGACGAAGTTGAAATCATCGGTCTTCAAGAAGAAAACGGTAAAACAACTGTTACAGGTGTTGAAATGTTCCGTAAACTTCTTGACTATGCTGAAGCTGGTGACAACATCGGTGCACTACTTCGTGGTGTATCTCGTGAAGATATCCAACGTGGTCAAGTACTTGCTAAACCAGGTACAATCACTCCGCATAGCCGTTTCAAAGCTGAAGTTTATGTACTTTCTAAAGAAGAGGGTGGACGTCATACTCCATTCTTCGCTAACTACCGTCCGCAGTTCTACTTCCGTACAACTGACGTAACTGGTATCGTACATCTTCCAGAAGGTACTGAAATGGTAATGCCAGGCGATAACACTGAGATGGAAGTTGAACTTATCTCTACTATCGCTATCGAAGAAGGAACTCGTTTCTCTATCCGTGAGGGTGGACGTACTGTAGGTTCTGGCGTCGTTTCAACTATCATTAAGTAATTAAACATACAAAAGAGACTCCTTGCAAAAGGGTCTCTTTTTTTTGCTTTTCCAGATCAGAACGGCTACTATAAGCTATAGAATCTAAATGGAACCGAGAGGATCGCTGGAATGGCAAAGACATATTTGAAAAAGTGGTTGATCGGCGGGATTGACCAATGGATTATGATGAAAGAAGATGAGATGAGTGAAAAAAAGCCCGTACTCTTATTTTTACACGGTGGGCCCGGCTCAGCTCAAATCAGTTATATTGATTCCTTTCACGAGGAACTTGATCAGGACTTTACAGTTGTCCATTGGGATCAGCGAGGCGCAGGACTTTCCTATCAAGAGAATCTTCCGGATGCATCGATGACCATTCAGCAATTTATAGAAGACACGATTGAACTGACTGAGAAGCTCCTATCACATCTAGGTCACTCAAAATTGTATATCGCAGGATACTCGTGGGGATCGTTAATTGCCATACAAGCAGTACATAAGCGTCCAGATCTTTATCATGCTTATTATGGGATTAGTCAGGTAGTAGATGTGTTTAAGGAAGATATCGTTTCGTACGAGCTTCTTATGAAGAAATACCATCGCAATCGGCTGTTTACTAGCTGTCTGCGATTACTGACGCCGCCTCCATGGAAACGGACATCAGCTCATGCCTTGTTCTCTCTATATAAAGAGTTTGCAAGCGTAGGTCTCACACATAGATGGAAGCCGGTTTTTCAAATGCTAAAAGGGTTTCTTTTTAGTAAGCAATATCGGCTGAAAGATAAATGGAAGTTCGTGAAAGGGCAGAAATTTAGTCAAGACAAGCTATGGGATCAGTTAATGAATGAGAGTATTCAATACCGAGTTTCTACTATATTAATACCGTGCTACTTTCTCATTGGTGATCACGACATGATTACCCCAGCTGCTGTATCAAAACCATATGTTGATCAATTAAAAGCACCCATCAAAGAATGGTTTACCTTTAAAGGCTCTGCCCATTCCCCGCACATCGAGGAGCCAGATGAATTTATACGTATCATCAGAAAGACTGCTATACATCATCTTCAGGGAAAGCTTGATTTATAGGCTGAATCCCTGTATAATATGAAAAGTGTGCAAATCATAAATTTATCCGATTTATTATTGCAACACGCAGGCCAATTTGGTACAATAGTGCATGTTGGTCTTTGACTGCGATGAAGTGAGAGGTTGCTGACACACCCGGCCGCTTTGCCATGGCGAGGTGATCAGGTTTTTCTCACGGAGAACTGTCTAACGTAAGTAGGCGAAAAGGAGGGAAAATAATGGCAAAACAAAAAATTCGTATTCGTTTAAAAGCATATGATCATAGAATTCTTGATCAATCTGCTGAGAAGATTGTTGAAACGGCTAAGCGTTCTGGTGCTAGTGTATCTGGTCCAATCCCGCTTCCAACTGAAAAATCAGTTTACACAATCCTTCGTGCGGTGCATAAGTACAAAGATTCTCGTGAGCAATTCGAGATGCGTACTCACAAACGTCTAATCGACATCGTGAATCCAACTCCACAAACAGTTGATGCACTTATGCGTTTAGATTTACCATCTGGTGTAGATATCGAAATCAAACTTTAATTCAAATAGAAAACACATATTATAGGAGGTGTGACTAATGACCAAAGGAATCTTAGGTAGAAAAATTGGTATGACGCAAGTATTCGCAGAAAACGGTGATCTTATCCCTGTAACTGTTGTTGAGGCTGCTGCTAACGTTGTTCTTCAAAAGAAGACTGTTGACACGGATGGCTATGAAGCAATCCAAATCGGTTTTGATGACAAACGTGAAAAGCTTTCTAACAAACCAGAGAAAGGCCACGTTGCTAAAGCGGAAACTGCTCCTAAGCGCTTCGTAAAAGAATTACGCGGTGCGGAGTTAGATGCGTATGAAGTTGGTCAGGAAGTCAAAGTTGATATTTTCGCAAATGGAGATATCGTAGATGTAACAGGAACATCAAAAGGTAAAGGATTCCAAGGGGCTATCAAACGCCACGGACAATCACGCGGACCAATGACTCACGGTTCACGTTACCACCGTCGTCCTGGTTCAATGGGACCTGTTGATCCAAACCGTGTATTCAAAGGTAAACTTCTTCCAGGTCGTATGGGCGGAGAGCAAATCACTGTCCAAAACCTTGAGATCGTTAAAGTTGATGCAGAACGCAATCTTCTATTGATCAAAGGAAACGTACCAGGAGCTAAAAAATCTCTAGTAACTGTAAAGAGTGCAGTTAAATCTAAATAACTCTCTTAGGAAAGGAGGAAACAAGTCATGCCAAAAGTAGCATTATTTAACCAAAACGGTTCTACTAACGGTGAAATCGAATTAAACGCTTCTGTGTTTGGAATTGAGCCAAACGAAAGCGTAGTATTCGATGCTATTCTTATGCAAAGAGCTTCCTTACGTCAAGGAACTCACAAAGTAAAAAC
This sequence comes from Bacillus sp. Nf3, assembly GCF_003028545.1. Lineage (NCBI taxonomy): Bacteria > Bacillati > Bacillota > Bacilli > Caryophanales > Bacillaceae > Bacillus > Bacillus sp. Nf3. The sequence continues at coordinate 35,594 of NZ_PYUA01000011.1, forward strand.
TCGTTCTGAAGTACGTGGCGGAGGTCGTAAGCCTTGGAGACAGAAGGGTACAGGTCGTGCTCGTCAAGGTTCTATCCGTTCACCACAATGGCGCGGAGGCGGTATCGTATTCGGTCCAACACCACGCAGCTATTCTTATAAATTACCTAAAAAAGTTCGCCGCTTGGCTATCAAGTCAGTATTGTCTTCTAAAGTAATCGACAACAACATCATCGTTCTTGAAGATCTGACTCTTGATGCAGTGAAAACGAAAGAATTCGCAGGCATCCTTAAAGGATTATCTGTTGAGAAGAAAGCGTTGATCGTCACTGCGGATGCAAACGAAACAGTTGCTTTATCTGCTCGTAACATCCCTGGAGTAACAGTTGTTGAAGCTAACGGTATCAACGTTCTTGACGTTGTCAACCACGACAAACTTCTGATCACTAAAGCAGCGGTTGAAAAAGTAGAGGAGGGACTTGCATAATGAAAGATCCTCGTGATGTTCTAAAGCGCCCTATCATTACTGAACGTTCTGCTGATCTAATGACAGAGAAGAAGTACACGTTCGAAGTTGATGTCAGAGCTAACAAAACAGAAGTGAAAGACGCTGTTGAAGAAATCTTTGGAGTGAAAGTTGAGAAAGTCAACGTTCAAAACTACAAAGGAAAATCAAAACGCGTTGGACGCTACACTGGTATGACTAGCCGTCGCAGAAAAGCGATCGTGAAATTAACTGCTGACAGCAAAGAAATCGAAATTTTTGAAGCGTAAATCTTAAAAAGAAGGAGGGAAATTCAAAATGGCGATTAAAAAGTATAAACCAACCAGTAATGGTCGTCGTGGCATGACTACTTCAGATTTTGCTGAAATCACGACTGACAAACCAGAAAAATCGTTGCTTGCACCGCTACACAAAAAAGGCGGACGTAACAACCAAGGTAGATTGACTGTTCGTCATCAAGGTGGCGGTCACAAACGTCAATACCGTATCATCGACTTTAAGCGTGATAAAGACGGTATACCTGGACGCGTTGCTACAATCGAGTATGATCCAAACCGTTCAGCGAACATCGCTCTTGTAAACTATGCAGATGGTGAGAAACGTTACATTCTTGCTCCGAAAGGAATCCAAGTTGGTACTGAAGTTACTTCTGGACCAGAAGCTGACATCAAACCAGGTAATGCTCTTCCACTTATCAACATCCCAGTTGGTACAGTTGTGCATAACATTGAATTAAAACCAGGTAAAGGTGGACAATTAGTTCGTTCTGCTGGTACTTCTGCTCAAGTTCTAGGTAAAGAAGGTAAATACGTTCTTGTACGTTTGAACTCAGGAGAAGTTCGCATGATTCTTTCTGCTTGCCGTGCGACTATCGGTCAAGTTGGAAACGAGCAACACGAATTAATTAACATCGGTAAAGCTGGACGTTCTCGCTGGAAAGGCGTACGCCCAACAGTTCGTGGTTCTGTAATGAACCCTAACGATCACCCACACGGTGGTGGTGAAGGACGCGCTCCAATCGGACGTAAATCACCAATGTCTCCATGGGGTAAACCGACTCTTGGATTCAAGACTCGTAAGAAAACCAACAAGTCTGATAAATTCATTGTACGTCGTCGTAAAAACAAGTAACGGGGTTGTCTACGGTTCATTTAGGACCGTAGTTCAATCACGAAGGGAGGTTCCACAATGGCTCGCAGCTTAAAAAAAGGACCATTTGTTGATGATCATTTGATGGCTAAAGTCGAGAAATTGAATGAAACTGACAAAAAGCAAGTCGTAAAAACTTGGTCTCGTCGTTCTACAATTTTCCCACAATTCATCGGTCACACAATCGCTGTCTATGACGGACGCAAACATGTACCTGTTTTCATTTCTGAAGATATGGTAGGTCACAAATTGGGCGAATTCGCACCAAGCCGTACTTACAAAGGTCATGCTAGTGACGATAAAAAAACAAGACGCTAATGAGAGGAGGCTTTTAAATGCAAGCTAAAGCTGTCGCAAGAACAGTCCGTATTGCTCCTCGTAAAGCACGTCTAGTAATGGACCTGATCCGAGGTAAGCAAGTAGGAGAAGCAGTTTCTATCTTAAACCTTACACCTAAGGCTGCTTCACCAATTATTGAAAAAGTATTAAAATCTGCTATCGCAAACGCTGAGCACAACTACGAGTTGGACGCTAACAGCCTAGTGATTACTCAAGCATTCGTTGACGAAGGTCCAACACTTAAGAGATTCCGTCCACGTGCTATGGGTCGTGCGAGCGCAATTAACAAACGTACTAGCCACATTACAATCGTTGTATCAGAAAAGAAGGAGGGATAATCCGTGGGTCAAAAGGTAAATCCAGTAGGTCTTCGTATTGGCGTCATTCGTGATTGGGAATCTAAATGGTTCGCAGGAAAAGATTACGCTGACTTCTTACATGAAGACTTGAAAATCCGTGAATTCATCAGCAAGCGTTTGTCTGACGCGTCTGTTTCTAAAGTAGAAATCGAACGTGCTGCAAACCGCGTAAATATCACAATCCACACGGCTAAACCAGGTATGGTAATTGGTAAAGGCGGATCTGAAGTTGAAGCACTTCGTAAAGCTCTTAACAGCCTAACTGGCAAACGTGTACACATCAACATTCTTGAAATCAAGAGAGCAGATCTTGATGCTCAGCTAGTTGCTGAAAACATCGCTCGTCAACTTGAAAACCGTATTTCATTCCGTCGTGCACAAAAACAAACAATCCAACGCACAATGCGTGCTGGAGCACAAGGAATCAAAACAATGGTTTCTGGTCGTCTTGGCGGTGCAGATATTGCTCGTTCTGAATATTACAGTGAAGGTACTGTTCCATTGCACACACTTCGTGCTGACATCGACTATGCTACTGCTGAAGCTGATACTACTTATGGTAAGCTTGGCGTAAAAGTATGGATCTATCGTGGAGAAGTCCTTCCAACTAAGAAGAATACTGCGGAAGGAGGAAAATAATATGTTATTGCCAAAACGCGTGAAGTATCGCAGAGAACATCGTGGAAAAATGCGTGGTCGTGCAAAAGGCGGTACTGAAGTACATTTCGGTGAGTACGGTATCCAAGCTCTTGAAGCTTCTTGGATCACAAACCGTCAAATCGAAGCTGCTCGTATTGCTATGACTCGTTACATGAAACGTGGCGGTAAAGTTTGGATTAAAATTTTCCCTTCTAAGCCATACACAGCTAAACCTCTAGAGGTCCGCATGGGTTCCGGTAAAGGTGCTCCAGAAGGATGGGTAGCTGTAGTAAAACCGGGCAAAGTTTTATTTGAAATTTCTGGTGTGTCTGAAGAAGTGGCTCGTGAAGCTCTTCGTCTTGCATCTCACAAATTGCCAATTAAAACGAAGTTCGTAAAACGTGAAGAAATTGGTGGTGAATCAAATGAAAGCTAATGAAATTCGTGACCTTACCACTGCTGAAATTGAACAAAAAGTAAAGTCTCTTAAAGAAGAACTTTTCAATCTTCGTTTCCAATTAGCGACTGGGCAGCTTGAAAATACTGCTCGCATTCGTGAAGTGCGTAAATCAATCGCACGCATGAAAACTGTGATTCGTCAAAGAGAAATCGCTGCTAATAAATAATAATTAGAGGGGAGGCCCCGCAAACATGAGCGAACGTAACCAACGTAAAGTGTATCAAGGTCGTGTTGTTTCTGACAAAATGGATAAAACCATCACTGTTGTAGTTGAAACATACAAAAAGCATTCACTTTATGGCAAACGTGTAAGATACTCTAAAAAGTTCAAAGCACATGATGAAAACAACCAAGCAAAAATCGGAGACATCGTAAAGGTCATGGAAACTCGTCCTTTATCTGCGACTAAACGCTTTCGTCTAGTTGAAGTTGTCGAAGAAGCCGTTATTATCTAATAAAGTTCGGATTTCTTTTTCCGAAAGGAGGTAACATTAATGATTCAACAGGAGACTCGTTTAAAAGTAGCTGACAACTCTGGCGCACGCGAAGTACTAACGATTAAAGTTCTTGGTGGCTCTGGACGTAAAACGGCTAACATCGGTGATGTCATTGTTTGTACGGTTAAACAAGCAACACCTGGAGGCGTTGTCAAAAAAGGTGAAGTTGTGAAAGCAGTTATCGTTCGTACTAAGAGCGGAGCTCGCAGAAACGATGGATCTTACATCAGTTTCGACGAAAATGCTTGTGTCATCATCCGTGACGACAAGAGCCCACGTGGAACTCGTATCTTCGGACCAGTAGCACGTGAACTTCGTGAAAACAACTATATGAAAATTGTTTCTCTAGCACCAGAAGTACTTTAATGAATACAATCCGCGACTCAAGGAGGTGCGATTAAATGCATGTTAAAAAGGGCGATAAAGTAGTGGTTATCTCTGGTAAAGATAAAGGTAAACAAGGTGTCATCCTTGCTGCTTTCCCTAAAAAGGAACGTGTTTTAGTAGAAGGTATTAACCTTGTGAAAAAACACTCTAAACCAACCCAAGCTAACCCTCAAGGCGGAATTTCTGAACAAGAAGCGCCAATCCACGTATCAAACGTAATGCCGCTTGATCCTAAAACTGGTGAAGTGACACGTGTTGGGTATAAAGTTGAGGACGGAAAGAAAGTCCGTGTAGCGAAAAAATCTGGGCAAGTTCTAGATAAATAGTAAATAAGGAAGGGAGGTCTTTCTCATGAACCGCCTTAAAGAAAAGTATGTAAAAGAAATTACACCTGCATTAGTTTCTAAGTTTGAATACACTTCAGTAATGCAAGTGCCAAAAATCGAAAAAATCGTGATCAACATGGGTGTTGGTGACGCCGTTCAAAACGCTAAAGCAATCGATACTGCTGTTGAAGAATTAACGTTTATCGCTGGTCAAAAACCTGTCGTTACTCGTGCGAAGAAGTCTATTGCTGGATTCCGTCTACGTGAAGGAATGCCAATCGGTGCGAAAGTAACACTTCGCGGAGAGCGCATGTATGATTTCCTTGATAAACTTATTTCTGTGTCTTTACCACGTGTACGTGACTTCCGCGGGATTTCTAAGAAATCTTTCGACGGTCGTGGAAACTACACGCTTGGTATTAAAGAACAGTTAATCTTCCCAGAAATTGATTACGATAAAGTAACAAAGGTCCGCGGTATGGATATCGTTATCGTTACTACTGCCAATACGGACGAAGAAGCACGTGAGTTATTAACTCAAGTAGGTATGCCGTTCCAGAAATAATCAATGAAAGGGAGGCGAAATCGTGGCTAAAAAGTCTATGATTGCGAAACAACAACGCAAACAAAAGTTTAAAGTTCAAGAGTATACGCGCTGCGAACGTTGTGGACGTCCACATTCAGTTATTCGTAAGTTTAAACTTTGCCGTATTTGTTTCCGCGAACTTGCATATAAAGGACAAATTCCTGGCGTTAAAAAAGCCAGCTGGTAATCCCCATAAATGGGAAGGAGGTTATTAAATAATGGTTATGACAGATCCGATTGCAGATTTGCTGACTCGTATTCGCAATGCGAACATGGTACGTCATGAGAAGCTAGAAGTACCGGCTTCAAAAATCAAAAGAGAAATTGCTGAAATCTTAAAGCGTGAAGGTTTTATCCGTGACGTTGAGTACGTCGAAGACAGCAAACAAGGAATTATCCGTTTGTTCCTTAAATACGGCCAAAACAACGAACGTGTTATCACTGGTCTTAAAAGAATCAGTAAACCTGGTTTACGCGTATATGCGAAATCAAATGAAGTACCACGTGTACTTAACGGACTTGGAATCGCAATTATTTCTACATCACAAGGTGTTTTATCGGACAAAGAAGCCCGTGCTAAACAAGCTGGTGGAGAAGTACTTGCTTACGTATGGTAAAAAAAGTTTAAGATGAATGGAGGTGCTTGGTATGTCTCGTATAGGTAAAAAACTAATCGAGATCCCTTCAGGAGTAACTGTGACAAACAACGATAACACAGTGACAGTAAAGGGACCAAAAGGTGAACTAACTCGTGCATTTCACCCTGATATGGAAATTAAAATTGAGGACAACGTCTTAACTGTAAGCCGTCCGTCTGAAAATAAAGAACACCGTGCATTACATGGTACAACACGTAGCTTGATTGCTAACATGGTTGAAGGTGTATCTAAAGGTTTCGAAAGAGGTTTAGAACTTATCGGTGTCGGTTACCGTGCAGCTAAATCTGGAAACAAACTTGTTCTTAACGTTGGATACTCTCACCCAGTTGAAATCGTTCCTGAGGCTGGAGTTGAAGTAGAAGTTCCATCTCAAACGAAAGTAATCGTTAAAGGTATCGATAAAGAGCGTGTAGGAGCTCTAGCTTCTAACATCCGCGCTGTCCGTGCTCCAGAGCCTTACAAAGGTAAAGGAATTCGTTACGAAGGTGAATTCGTTCGCCGTAAAGAAGGAAAAACTGGTAAGTAAGATCGCTTAAAGTGAAGAAAGGAGTGACTCGGATGATTACGAAAACTAGCAAAAACGCTACTCGTCTTAAAAGACATGCTCGTGTTCGTGCGAAACTTTCAGGTACTGCTGAAAGACCTCGCCTTAACGTTTTCCGTTCTAACAAGAATATCTACGCTCAAGTAATTGATGATGTTAACGGTGTAACACTTGTAAGTGCTTCTACTCTTGATAAAGAGTTAAAGATCGAGAATAGTTCTGACACTGCAGCTGCTACGAAAGTTGGCGAACTTGTTGCAAAACGTGCTGTTGAAAAAGGAATCTCTAACGTGGTATTTGACCGCGGAGGATACCTATATCATGGACGTGTAAAAGCTCTAGCTGAAGCTGCTCGTGAGGCTGGACTTAAATTTTAATAAAAGAAGGAGGGACACATCCGAATGAGTCGTATTGACCCAAGCAAATTAGAGTTAGAAGAACGCTTAGTTACGGTTAACCGCGTAGCGAAAGTTGTTAAAGGTGGACGTCGTTTCCGTTTTGCAGCTTTAGTTGTTGTCGGTGACAAAAACGGTCATGTAGGTTTCGGTACTGGTAAAGCACAAGAAGTACCAGAAGCGATCCGCAAAGCTGTTGAAGATGCGAAAAAGAATTTAATTGAAGTACCAATGGTTGGAACTACAATTCCACATGAAATCATCGGTCGATTCGGTGCAGGAAACGTTCTATTGAAGCCTGCTTCAGAAGGTACAGGAGTTATCGCTGGAGGCCCAGTGCGTGCGGTACTTGAGCTTGCTGGTCTAGCTGATATCCTTTCTAAATCTCTAGGTTCTAATACACCGATCAACATGATCCGCGCAACACTTCAAGGTTTAAGTGAGCTTAAACGTGCTGAAGATGTAGCGAAGCTTCGTGGAAAATCTGTAGAAGACCTGTTAGGATAAGGAGGGAACAATAATGGCAAATAAATTAGAAATTACCCTCAAACGCAGTGTAATCGGTCGCCCTGAAGATCAGCGTGTCACTGTTCGTACTCTTGGTCTTAAGAAAACAAACCAAACAGTCGTACATGAAGACAATGCAGCGATCCGCGGCATGATTAACAAGGTGTCTCATTTAGTTTCTGTTAAAGAACAATAAAACATTTTTAATCGATAAGGAGGTGCCCAAATGAAACTTCATGAATTGAAGCCTTCAGAAGGTTCACGTAAAGTACGCAACCGTGTTGGTCGTGGTATTGGATCAGGTAACGGTAAAACTTCTGGTAAAGGTCATAAAGGTCAAAACGCTCGTTCTGGCGGCGGTGTACGCCCTGGTTTCGAAGGTGGTCAGATGCCTTTATTCCAACGCCTTCCAAAACGTGGTTTTACAAACATCAACCGTAAAGATTACGCGGTAATCAACTTAGACAGATTAAACAGTTTTGACGAAGGAACGGAAGTAACTCCTGAACTTCTTCTAGAGACTGGTGCAATAAGCAAGTTAAAAGCAGGAGTAAAAATTCTTGGCAACGGTAAATTAGAAAAAAAATTAACTGTAAAAGCCAATAAATTCTCTGCTTCTGCGAAAGAAGCGATTGAAGCTGCTGGCGGTACAGCCGAGGTGATCTAACTTGTTTAAGACAATCTCCAATTTTATGCGCGTGAAAGATATACGGAATAAGATTATATTCACACTTTTAATGTTAGTCGTCTTTCGTATAGGTGCTTTCATCCCTGTGCCTAATGTGAACGCCGAAGTTCTCCAGGCACAGGATCAAATGAGCGTTTTCGGAATCCTCAACACGTTTGGGGGCGGGGCACTTTTCCAATTCTCCATTCTTGCAATGGGGATTATGCCGTATATCACTGCTTCGATCATCATTCAGCTCTTGCAGATGGATGTTGTTCCGAAGTTTACTGAGTGGTCAAAGCAAGGAGAGGTTGGCCGCCGAAAGTTAGCACAATTCACAAGGTATTTTACAATTGTTCTAGGATTTATCCAGGCGTTAGGAATGTCATATGGATTCAACAATATGGCAGGAGGCATGCTGATTGAAAACCCTGGTGTATCAACGTATCTCTTAATTGCGGTCGTACTCACTGCGGGAACAGCATTTTTAATGTGGCTGGGCGAGCAGATCACTGCTCACGGTGTTGGTAACGGTATTTCGATTATTATCTTTTCCGGTATCATCGCTGGTATCCCTCAAACATTAAAACAAGTGTACGCTCAACAATTTGTAGGTGGAGATGGACAGCTGTTCATGCAAATCCTTAAAATTGCCCTTATTGTAATTGCCATTCTTGTCATTGTTATCGGTGTTATTTACATTCAAATGGCAGTGAGAAAGATTGCAATTCAATATTCAAAAGGTACTGGTCGTGCACAAATGTCTGCTAGTCAAGCAACGCACCTTCCGTTGAAAGTGAATCCAGCAGGGGTGATTCCAGTCATCTTTGCCGTTTCTTTCATTATTACTCCGCAGACGATCGCATCGTTCTTCGGAACCAATAATGTGACAACTTGGATAACCAACAACTTTGACTATACTAAGCCAATCGGTATGACGATTTATGTAGCACTGATTGTTGCTTTCACATATTTTTATGCCTTTGTCCAAGTCAATCCTGAACAAATGGCTGAAAATCTGCAAAAGCAGGGTGGCTATATCCCGGGAGTTCGTCCAGGGAAAATGACTCAAGATAGAATTACGAGCATTTTGTACCGACTCACGTTTGTGGGCGCCATTTTCTTAGCCGTGATTTCAATACTTCCTATCTTTTTCATTCAATTCGCTGGATTACCTTCCGCTGCACAAATTGGCGGCACAAGTCTTCTCATTGTTGTAGGTGTTGCACTTGAAACAATGAAACAGCTTGAAAGCCAATTAGTGAAACGAAATTACCGTGGATTTATGAAATAAAACAGAGGGCTGGGCAGCTGCCCAACCTCTCTAAGTAAGGAAGGGGAAATCCGAAATGAACTTAGTCTTAATGGGGCTTCCGGGTGCTGGTAAAGGCACTCAGGCAGAACGAATTGTTGATGATTATGGGATCCCTCATATCTCAACAGGAGATATGTTCCGCGCTGCTATGAAAGAGGAGACACAACTTGGGCTCGAAGCAAAATCCTTTATCGATAAAGGAGAGCTTGTTCCTGATGAGGTCACAATCGGTATTGTTAGAGAAAGACTTGGCAAAAATGATTGTGAACAAGGTTTTCTTCTGGACGGATTTCCGCGAACAGTCGCTCAGGCTGAAGCTTTAGAAGAAATTCTAAAGGACCTTGGCAGAACGATTGATTATGTCATTAATATTAAAGTCGATAAAGATGCTTTGATGGAGCGTCTGACTGGCCGAAGAATTTGCAAAAATTGCGGAGCAACATATCATTTAGTATTTAATCCACCTGCGAAAGAAAATGTTTGTGACAAGTGTGGAGGCGAGCTTTATCAACGTGCAGATGATAATGCAGAAACCGTTTCGACTAGACTTGAAGTGAACTTAAAGCAGACTGAACCTTTACTGAACTTCTATTCAGAAAAAGGATATCTTGCAAACATTGATGGTGCGAAGCACATTAACGATGTATATGCAGATATCAAGGACCTGCTTGGAGGATTAAATAAATGATTATCTGTAAAACTCCTCGCGAGCTTGAGATTATGAGAGAAGCTGGACGTATTGTCGCACTGACTCATGAAGAGCTGAAGAAACACATAAAACCAGGTATTTCGACAAAAGAATTGGATCAAATTGCCGAACGTTTTATTACAAAGCAGGGTGCAATCCCATCTTTTAAAGGGTATAATGGTTTTCGCGGGAGCATTTGCGTTTCGGTGAATGAAGAACTCGTTCACGGTATTCCTGGTAAACGGGTTTTACGTGATGGTGACATCATTAGTATCGATATTGGCGCAAAGTTAAATGGCTATCATGGTGACTCTGCTTGGACTTATCCAGTTGGGGTAATCAGTGATGAAGACCGCAAACTACTGGAAGTCACAGAGGAATCTCTATATAAAGGCTTACAGGAAGCAAAGCCAGGCGAACGTCTGTCGAACATTTCCCATGCCATACAAACGTATGTTGAAAATGAGAATTTTTCAGTTGTTAGAGAATATGTTGGACATGGGGTCGGACAGGATCTTCATGAGGACCCTCAAATTCCTCATTATGGTCCGCCCAACAAAGGCCCGCGGCTAAAACCTGGGATGGTGTTGGCCATCGAACCGATGGTGAACGCAGGCAGCCGATATGTGAAAACATTGGCTGATAACTGGACGGTTGTAACGGTTGATGGGAAAAAGTGTGCTCATTTTGAGCATACGATTGCGATTACAGATACAGGTTTTGATATACTGACTAAGATTTAGGTCTTCACTGAAGCCTTTCAGGCCCAAATCGGGCAGGTTGTCTGTATAGTCCAAAGAAAGAACAAGATCAGTATACAGGTGTCATCGGCATGTTCGGTGGCTGCCATGTACTAATCGCAGACGGAGAAAAGCGTAAATTTCATTCTCCTAAGAAAAAATATCAATCATATAACCTTTTATGATTGCGTATCTCCGGAAGTTCAGAACAGTATATTCAAAACAGGTCGGGTGATAGATGAACAATTGAGAGATTCTCATTTGGACATTTGTCAGAGAGCAAGTTACTGATTTGAAGAAGGGAGAACACTTGAATGGCGAAAGACGATGTAATTGAAGTGGAAGGTACTGTAGCAGAAACTTTGCCAAATGCAATGTTCAAAGTTGAACTAGAGAATGGTCATACAGTTTTGGCTCATGTATCAGGAAAAATCCGTATGCACTTCATTCGCATTTTACCTGGAGACAAAGTTACGGTAGAATTATCTCCATATGACTTAACTCGTGGTAGAATTACGTACCGTTACAAATAAAGCAACTCCGGAAGAAGGAGGTTGGAAACACATGAAAGTGAGACCATCTGTTAAACCTATCTGTGAAAAATGTAAAGTGATTCGCAGAAAAGGAAAAGTAATGGTGATCTGTGAAAACCCAAAACATAAACAAAAACAAGGCTAATAACAAGGAGGTGCCCAAATCATGGCTCGTATTGCTGGTGTAGATATTCCACGTGATAAGCGTGTTGTCATTTCTTTAACATATGTTTTTGGAATTGGTCGTACGACTGCGCAACAAGTCCTTAAAGAAGCAGGTGTTTCTGAAGACACTCGCGTTCGCGATCTAACTGAAGACGAACTTGGTAAAATCCGTGATATCATTGACAAACTTAAAGTAGAAGGTGACCTTCGTCGTGAAGTTTCACTTAACATTAAGCGTCTAATTGAAATCGGAAGCTACCGCGGAATCCGTCATCGTAGAGGACTTCCTGTTCGTGGACAAAACACAAAAAACAACGCGCGTACTCGTAAAGGTCCGCGTCGTACTGTAGCTAACAAGAAAAAATAAGTAAAGGAGGTAGTTAAAGAATGGCTGCTGCTCGTAAACAAAATACGCGTAAACGTCGCGTGAAAAAGAATATTGAAGCTGGAATCGCTCATATTCGTTCCACTTTCAACAACACGATTGTAACGATTACTGATGTTCATGGAAACGCAATTTCTTGGTCAAGTGCTGGTGCATTAGGATTCAGAGGTTCTCGTAAATCTACTCCTTTCGCTGCACAAATGGCTGCTGAAACTGCTGCTAAAGGTTCTATCGAACATGGTCTTAAAACACTTGAAGTAACTGTTAAAGGTCCTGGTTCTGGTCGTGAAGCTGCAATTCGTGCGCTTCAAGCTGCTGGTCTTGAAGTTACTGCAATTAGAGACGTAACTCCAGTTCCTCATAACGGATGCCGTCCACCAAAACGTCGCCGCGTGTAATTTGTTTGTATAGATTTTGTGTCCCTGTCAATAATGGGTTATGATACAGTTATTTATGAGACGAATACACGACTCGTTGCCTGAGCACATACGGGACTAAACAATGAGGAATTTCGGATGGAATCTCATATGATTCTATTCGAGGTTTCGACGTTTTGAAGGAGGGTTTTATTAGATGATCGAAATTGAAAAACCAAAAATCGAAACGGTTGAAATCAGCGACGATGCCAAGTATGGCAAGTTTGTCGTAGAGCCACTTGAGCGTGGATATGGTACCACTTTAGGGAACTCCCTTCGTCGTATCCTTTTATCCTCACTTCCTGGTGCAGCTGTAACATCGATCCAGATAGATGGTGTCTTACACGAATTCTCAACGATCGAAGGCGTGGTTGAAGATGTTACAACGATTATCTTAAACATTAAAAAGCTTGCACTCAAAATCTACTCTGAAGAAGAGAAGACGCTTGAAATTGATGTACAAGATGAAGGTACTGTAACAGCTGCTGATATTACACACGACAGCGATATTGAAATCTTAAATCCAGATCTTCACATCGCAACTCTTGGCAAGAATGCGAGCTTCCGTGTTCGCTTAACTGCACAAAGAGGTCGCGGGTATAATCCTGCTGATGCAAACAAAAGAGACGATCAGCCAATCGGTGTGATTCCGATCGACTCAATCTATACACCTGTATCTCGTGTGACTTATCAAGTGGAGAACACCCGTGTTGGGCAAATCACAAACTATGATAAATTAACACTAGATGTATGGACTGATGGAAGCACAGGACCGAAAGAAGCGATCGCTCTAGGTTCTAAGATTTTAACTGAACACCTGAATATTTTCGTTGGGTTAACTGACGAAGCTCAGCATGCTGAAATCATGGTTGAGAAAGAAGAAGACCAAAAAGAAAAAGTGCTTGAAATGACAATTGAAGAGCTTGATCTTTCTGTTCGTTCTTACAACTGTTTGAAGCGTGCGGGTATTAACACTGTTCAAGAGCTTGCTAACAAGACAGAAGAGGATATGATGAAAGTTCGTAACCTTGGACGTAAATCTCTTGAAGAAGTGAAAGCGAAACTAGAAGAACTTGGACTGGGTCTTCGTAAAGACGATTGACTAGTTTCATTGTGAACTAGGATTTTCGTGTGTTTTTTATTCATACAGCATCTCTAATTAAGGAGGGGACATCACATGGCATACAGAAAGCTAGGACGCACTAGTGCACAACGTAAAGCAATGCTTCGTGACCTAACGACTGATTTGATCATCAACGAACGCATCGAAACAACTGAAACACGTGCGAAAGAACTTCGCTCTGTAGTTGAAAAAATGATCACTCTTGGCAAACGCGGAGATCTTCATGCTCGCCGTCAAGCTGCAGCTTACATTCGTAATGAAGTAGCTAACGCTGAAACAAACCAAGATGCACTTCAAAAATTATTCGCTGACGTTGCAACTCGCTACGAAGATCGCCAAGGTGGATACACTCGTATCATGAAGCTTGGACCTCGTCGCGGCGATGGCGCACCAATGGCTGTCATTGAATTAGTTTAATCACATATCGTGTATCTAAGAAAGGGCGGGACAGTTCATAACTGGATCTATGCCCTTTTTTAGGTACTACGGCTTTTTTTAGGAATAAGCAAAGAAGAGGTTGAGCTGAGAGGAGGTCCGGTAGAGATGGGGAAGACATTAATTGACGTAAAGGACATTGTATTTCGTTATCACAAGGATGCGGACAAGCCCGCTTTAGATCAAGTGTCACTGCATGTGAATCAAAATGAATGGCTCGCCATTGTTGGTCATAACGGTTCAGGTAAATCCACACTTGCCCGTGTGCTGAATGGGCTCATTTTACCGGATGCTGGTACGGTCAAGGTTGGAGAGATTGAGCTCAAAGAAGAAAGTGTCTGGGATATTCGCAAAAAGGTCGGAATGGTCTTTCAAAATCCAGATAACCAATTTGTGGGCTCAACGGTTCGTGATGATGTGGCTTTTGGTTTAGAAAATAACGGGGTTGAGCGGGAATTGATGATAGAACGTGTAGATTGGGCTGTCAAACAGGTCAATATGCAGGAGTTTCTTGATCAAGAGCCGCACCATCTATCAGGCGGGCAGAAGCAGAGAGTCGCTATTGCAGGTGTGCTTGCAGCAAGCCCTGACATCATGATCTTGGATGAAGCAACATCAATGCTTGATCCGATTGGCCGTGAAGAAGTGTTAGAGACTGTTAGACTACTGAAGGAACAAGGAACAGTCACAGTCATTTCCATCACACATGATTTAGACGAGGCTGCCAAGGCAGACCGCGTTATTGTGATGAATGGCGGGAAGAAATTTGCCGAGGGAACGCCAGAGGAAGTATTTGAACTAGATGAACAGCTGGTTCAGATTGGACTTGATCTGCCATTCTCCTATCGCTTGAGCAAGCAATTGAAGCAGCAAGGTGTGCCGCTTGCAAATGCCCATTTGACACAAGAAGGATTGGTGAAAGAGCTATGGACATTACGATCAAAGAATTAGAGCATCGTTATCAAATGAAAACGCCGTTTGAGCGTCTCGCTTTGTATGATGTCAATGCTTCCATCAAAGAGGGCAGCTATGTCGCTGTCATTGGTCATACGGGCTCTGGCAAGTCTACATTGCTGCAGCATTTAAATGGATTGCTCAAACCAACGAAGGGGAGTATTGCGCTTGGAGAGACGGTTTTACAAGCCAATAAAAAGCAGAAGGATATGAAACCCCTCCGGAAAAAGGTAGGCATCGTGTTTCAGTTTCCTGAGCATCAGCTCTTTGAGGAAACCATCCTCAAGGATATCTGCTTCGGCCCGATGAACTTTGGTGTTCCTCAAGAGAAAGCAGAAACGAAGGCGAAGGAGATGCTGAAGCTGGTTGGTCTTCCTGAGTCCCTATTATCTCGATCTCCCTTTGAACTAAGCGGCGGTCAAATGAGACGTGTGGCGATTGCAGGCGTCTTAGCGATGGAGCCAGAGGTGCTTGTGCTTGATGAGCCGACTGCTGGGCTAGATCCACGCGGACGGAAGGAAATCATGGACATGTTCTATGACCTTCATCAAAAGGCAAACCTCACCACGATCCTGGTCACACACAGTATGGAGGACGCCGCTCATTATGCGGATCAAATGATTGTGATGCATAAAGGGACAGTGAAGGCGACAGGCACGCCGAGAGAGTTGTTTGCCAATCGTACAGATATGTCTTCGTTTGGTCTCGACCTCCCGGAAACGATTAAATTCCAGCAGACTGTAGAAGAAAAGCTAGGTATTACGTTTCCTAGGCCGCTTCTGACCATGGATGAAATGGCAGATGCCTTAACAGCTCTTTATCAGGAGGACACGACATCATGATGGATAGTATGATTATCGGCAAATATGTGCCAGGTTCATCCTTTGTCCATCGTCTTGATCCAAGGACAAAGCTGTTATCAATTTTCTTTTTTGTCTTTATTGTCTTTTTTGCTAATAATTACATCACTTACGGGCTTTTAGGTGTCTTTACCATTCTTGTAGTGATGGTTTCTCAGGTGCCGCTATACTTTATTCTCAAGGGAATGAAGCCAATCCTATGGATTGTCCTGTTTACCTTTATTCTGCATATTTTCATGACAAAGGATGGCGCCTTGCTATTCCACTTTGGTTTTCTGAATATTTATGAAGAAGGTTTAAAGCAGGGGATCTTCATTTCACTCCGTTTTGTCTATCTCATTATGATGACGACACTTCTTACGTTAACCACAACGCCTATAGAAGTGACAGACGGGATGGAGAAGCTGCTGCACCCATTCCGTAAAGTCAAACTGCCTGTTCATGAGCTTGCTCTCATGATGTCCATCTCTCTTCGGTTTATTCCGACTTTACTAGAAGAGACGGACAAAATCATGAAGGCACAAATGGCTCGAGGCGTTGATTTTACAAGCGGACCTTTAAAGGATCGCATGAAAGCCATCGTTCCTTTGCTTGTTCCCCTTTTCGTCAGTGCGTTTAAGCGTGCAGAAGAACTGGCGACCGCGATGGAAGCGAGAGGCTACCGCGGGGGAGAAGGACGGACGAAATACCGTCAGCTTGTCTGGGGCATGAAGGACACGTTCACGCTGCTTCTATTCATCCTGTTAACAGCGCTCCTTGTGCTGCTTAGAAATTAGGTGATTCCTAGATGAAGGTCAAATGTACTGTATCCTACGATGGGACACATTTTAAAGGCTATCAGGTGCAGCCAGGGCAGCGAACCGTACAGACGGAGATAGAATCTTCCCTTGCAAGAATGCATAAACAGGATGAACTGATTCCGATTGTGGCTTCCGGCCGGACAGACAGCGGTGTTCATGCAAAGGGACAGGTCATCCATTTTGACACCCCGCTCTCGATCCCGATGGAGAGATGGCCTTTTGCCCTTAACAGCCTGCTGCCGGATGATATCCGTGTTCTAAAGGCTGAGGAGGTCGATGATTCGTTTCATGCCAGATTTGGTGTTGTTTCGAAGGAGTACCGTTATAAGGTCTCAACGGAAACGCACCAAAATGTGTTCACGAGACAGTATGCCTGCCACTATCCTTACCGGCTGGATATCGATAAAATGAGAGAAGCCGCTGAGCACTTGATTGGGACACATGATTTTACAAGCTTTTGTGCGGCCAATACAGAGGTTCAGGACAAGGTGAGGGATATTTATGCCCTCGAGTGGAAAAACGTCTCAGATGGGCTTGAAATGCGTGTGAGAGGGAATGGTTTTTTATACAACATGGTGCGGATTATCGCTGGAACGTTACTTGAAATCGGTTCTGGTAAATTTCACCCTGAGGAGATAAAAGCCATGCTTGCCGCCCGAAATCGCGAAGCGGCAGGCAAGACTGCGCCTAGTCACGGACTGTATTTATGGGAAGTTTTCTATGACAACTAAACCAGGTGTAACATGTTCTTGACACAGGAAGCAGAAAGTTATAAGATATCATATGGTATGTATTTCAACCCCACAAATAAGCCCCGGAAGACTTATCTGTGTTTTGAAATAGAACGTAGCATTTGATTCAAGGAAAATTCATTGATTTATTTAGGAGGGAAACTCATGCGTACAACACCAATGGCGAACGCAAGCACAATTGAGCGCAAATGGCTAGTTGTTGATGCGGCAGGCAAGACTCTAGGTCGTCTTTCTACTGAAGTAGCATCACTTTTGCGCGGTAAGCACAAACCAACTTATACACCACACGTTGATACAGGTGATCATGTCATCATCATCAATGCTGAAAAAATCGAATTAACTGGTAAGAAATTGACGGACAAAATTTACTACCGTCACACTATGCACCCAGGTGGTTTGAAACAAAGAACTGCTCTTGAGATGCGTACAAACTACCCTGAAAAAATGTTGGAGCTTGCTATCAAAGGTATGCTTCCAAAGGGTCCACTAGGTCGTCAAATGTTCAAAAAATTAAATGTGTACCGTGGTTCTGAGCATCCACATCAAGCACAACAACCTGAAGTTTACGAACTTCGCGGTTAATTATAAGGGAGGTTAACAATTTGGCACAGGTTCAATATTACGGTACAGGTCGTCGTAAAAGTTCTGTAGCGCGCGTTCGCTTAGTTCCAGGTGAAGGCCGTATCGTCGTTAATAATCGTGAAATTACTGAATACATTCCATTCGCTGCTTTAATCGAAGACGTGAAACAGCCTTTGAACATCACAGAAACAGCTAACAGCTACGATGTTCTTGTAAATGTTCACGGTGGTGGATTCTCTGGTCAAGCTGGAGCAATTCGTCACGGTATCTCTCGTGCTCTTCTAGAAGTAGATCCTGAGTACCGTACACCACTTAAACGTGCTGGACTTCTTACTCGTGACTCTCGTATGAAAGAGCGTAAGAAATACGGTCTTAAAGGCGCACGTCGCGCACCTCAGTTCTCAAAACGTTAATTCTATTACGTTTCTCAAAGGCTCTCAAGCTTATGCTTGGGGGTCTTTTTTTAGGCTCTAAAATAATAGGACCACGAGAAATTTATTGCTGGTTATAAATCTATACATTTAAAACTTTTGAGCGGTTTGATCTTTTAGAGTTTCTGTTACGTGTTTATAAATGTTCATAGTCATTGGATGCCTAATCGAGTCTGTACTTCTTTAATGCCTGATCCCACTTCAAATAAACTTATAATATGAATATAGGTCATTACTGCTATTGCCTCAGAGCGGTTGTATTTTTATTCGTAATCAGCAGAGGCAAACTCACTGCTTTTCCTCACTAATGGAACAGCATTTATTCCATGGTTTGATGAGTTCTTGTGTAGCAAAATTCGCCAATTTTTGTTAGTCAATATATGATGTATGGTAAGAGGAAAATAAAGTGTTTTTGCTCTATACTTTGCCTAAAGGTCTTTGAATCATCTTTATTGACCACTATGTTGAACTGTAGATGCGGTCTAGGAATATTTATTAATACGTGACGTTATTAAATTATAGGTAGGTGCAATAGTGAGTTTAGTGAAAATAGAACCCATAAGTACACTTAATAATAGTGAGATAACTGAAATTTTTAAATGTGCTCCTCAAGGAGGTATGAGGCGCTCGCTTAAAACGAATACCTTAGTTTTAGTATCGGATCATACAAAAGCATTGTATGAAGACCGATGGGATGGAAATGTTTTTCATTATACTGGTATGGGAAGAACGGGAGATCAGACATTGACATCTCAAAATAAAACTGTGGCTGAATCATTAAGTAATAAAGTGGAGATGCATTTGTTCGAAGTGTTTGAAGCGAAAAAATATGTGTATCGTGGGGTAGTGAAACTAGCTGATGAACCATATCAAGAAGAGCAGCTAGATGATAATGACCAACTGCGACAAGTATGGGTCTTCCCTCTTGTGTTGGCAGACGATCAAAAGATAATCATTCCAGATAAGTTGATAAAAATGAAACAAGTGTTGAGGGAAAAGAAGGTAAGAAAACTGGGTGAGAGCGTTTTAGAAAACAGAGCTAGAACCGCCAGAAGAAAAAGTAGTAAACGTAAGACTATCTCAACTACATATGAACGTGACCCATATGTTACAGAGTTTGCAAAACGCTGGGCAAAGGGAGTTTGTCAGTTATGTGATCAACCGGCTCCATATTTAAATATGAATGGGGAGCCTCATTTACATACCCATCATATTAAATGGCTATCACGTGGTGGAGATGATTCAATATACAACACTATTGCTCTTTGTCCTAATTGCCATGATAAAATGCATATTTTAGATTTGGAAGAGGACGTAAGAAAACTTCAAGAGAAAGTGTTAGAGTGCGTAGAAGTGGAAAAAATCAAAATTTGAACCAATTGGCAAAGGTTAATTTTGATCACATTTTGACGCCAAATATACAGTACGACATTCTTTCTTTTTTGCTGATGCAAAAATAGCCCGTTAAATTAGTGCGTCTCGCACTTCGTTAATCAATTTTATATTGTATGGACGTCTTACAAAGGTTTGTTACAGACAAACCATATAAAAAAGCATCAGCATCCTGCTGGTGCTTTTTTATTTGTGTTTTTTTCTGTTTGGAAACATATAAAATAGGATCATAGCAAGGTCTCTGTTTAAAAAACGAAGTCTATGGAGGGGTGTCATATGAATCTAACAACAGAAAGGTGTATCATTCGATCATTTGCTGAAGATGATTGGCATGATGTTTATGCATATACATCTGATCCGGCGGTAATGAAGTATATTCCGGAAGGTGTTTTTTCTAAAGAAAATGCGCAGGAATTTGTTAAAAATAATCGTCTTAAAACAGCCAAGAATTTTGCTGTTCTATTAAAAGAAGATCAGATATGCATCGGGCATATCGTGTTCCATCCATACTTTGGTGAGCACACATATGAAATTGGGTGGGTCTTCAATCCTGCCTATCAAAACAAAGGCTATGCATCAGAAGCGGCTTATGCCGTTCTGCATCATGGTTTTCACACAATGAATTTACATCGAATCATTGCCACTTGTCAGCCTGAAAATGTGCCATCTTGGAGAGTGATGGAGAAAATGGGGATGAGGAGAGAGGGGTATTTTAAAAAATGTATACCACAAGGAAATGAGTGGTGGGATGAGTTTTACTATGCCCTCCTACAAGAGGAATGGTTCGAGAAGAGGGCTTGATGATTTTTCATGATATGAAGTACTTTGATGAAAAAGCAGCTGAACAAATCTTATATGAGAATGGTATTTTGGTAAGTGAAAACAGTCTTCCATCCATCATAGGAGGTGCTTTCATTGAATTTAAATCAATTGACATTTAGAGAAGCCGTGCAAGAAGACCTCGACAAAATCGTCCTCATGCTTTCAGATGATAAGTTAGGTCAAAAGAGAGAGCGTTACACTCGCCCATTATTAGAAAGCTATATAAAAGCCTTTCATTCAATCGATGCTGATCCAAATATTGAACTCATTGTTGCGTGTGATCAGGAAGAAGCAGTTGGTGTTCTTCAGTTAACCATGACGCCATTTCTTACACATCAAGGGGGATGGAGAGCATCCATCGAAGGAGTTCGTACGGCTTCGAGTCATAGAGGAAAAGGAGTCGGTTCGCTGCTTATCAAGTGGGCCATTCAACGCGCAAGCGACCGCGGCTGTCAAATGATTCAGCTGACAACAGATAAACAGAGGCCAGAAGCACGACATTTTTATGAGAAATTAGGGTTTGAAGCCACTCATGAAGGAATGAAGCTGTATTTGCCCCATGAATAAGGATATCAAGAAGCGGAGGATTCAAGAGCCTCTGCCTTTTTTGTGCCTTTATTTGAAATATTTGCTATATTGAATATATAAATCCTATCTTGAAAGGAGAAACATGTTGCAGAAAATCGGTTTAAAGGAAACAAAAGAAGACCTTTTGACATTTGTCAAAAAAAACAAAAAGGACGTATCAGTAACAATCATTGAAAATGAAGATGTGTTGTTAGAGTGGAATGCTAATCAAAAAACGCCACTTGCAAGTACGGTGAAATTAGTAGTTTTATTTCATTTTGTTAAAGCTGTATCCAGCGGTGACATCAAGCTAGATGAAAAAGTGGCATTGGCGGACATAGAGCGGTTTTATATTGATAGAACAGATGGCGGTGCTCACACATACTGGCTGGAGGTCAACGCTTTTTCTGAGCATGCAACTTTATTAGATGTTGCCAAAGGAATGATGCAATTCAGTTCGAATGCTTGTACTGATTATTTGATTGACTTGCTCGACTTAGAAAAGATTAATAATCGGATGAAACAAGCAGGTCTTACAGAACATGATGAACTCATGCCGCTGACGCCAAAGTTGTTGTGGCCTGCTTATGTATCTGATCATGAGCAGGATGCATTAAAGCAAATGAGCGGTGTATCTCATGAACAATATAAATCTCTAATGAATGAGATTTTTAATATCATGAAAAATGACCCAGAGCATAAAAAGATGTTAGAAGAAAAAATAATGGAAAAGGACTTATTAAGCTTTCGTATTCAATCATTACTGACACAAAAGTTGACAAAGTCTACAACCAATCAATATGCACATTTTATGAAACGTCTGCAGGATGAGCTGTTAACAACAGAAGAAAAGCGTCTTTTTAGCCAAATTGTGCTGGGAGAAACATTGAAGACGGAAAAAGATCAATATATTTGGTATAAAGGCGGAGCGACGTTGTTTGTTTTCACAGCTGCTTTATATCGAAAAACGGATATCTCATCTATATCCATTTCTCTTTTTATCAATGATCCAAAAGCGAAGAATTCTCATTGGATTGGGGAAGTATTCAACGAATTTATGCTTACTGCAGCAATGGATCAAAACTTTCGACAACGTTTGATTCAGGCTTTCACTACATAAACATCAAAAAACAGAGGGAAACTTCCCTCTGTTTTATTATTTCTGCATTGGAAACGCTTTGTATACATCTTTGCGTTTCTCTTTTGACTTCACAACTCCATCAACCAGTTCCTTTTGCCAAAGTGCTGTATCATCTTTGTACTCTTTAAAAGGGTGAGGGAGCTTTTTTTCTAGCTGTTTTCTTTTAAACGTGACGGACGGTTCGTCGTTAGAGTTCATCTTGAGTGTCACTTGCTCTACATTATCGATAAGAATAAAAAGTGCCAATGCATTATATAAGTAGTTTTTTTCAATGGTATCCTTCTTATCAAACCAAGATGCATCAAATTGTTCTTCTGTATAAGTGGCATTTTCCTTCACGCCATATGTTACTTTTAGTGCTTTTTCATCTGCGATTTCATACTCACGAATCACGTTACCTGGAAGATCTGATAAAATAGCGCCGATTGCTCCGTTGTCTCCAATATAAGAATTTTTGTGCTTAGAAAGCTGGTTTAAGGAAATATCTTCTATTCCTTTAATGTCGCTTTCTTTCTCACTATCTTGACTACTGCAAGCGGATAGAATGACTGTCATTAGTAGTAGGATGTATATCCACTTTTTCATTTACTTTGCCCCTTTATAATTTTTTCTATATAAAAATCTATTTTATCACAAGGTCCCATTTTCACCATTTATTTCATGTTTTCCATTTACTGAACTGCATGTTTTGTTCAAACCAACGAACAATACAAAGAAAAAAGGAGTTCAGTTCATGGCAGAAGTGCTTTCATTTTATCAACTGAAAACAAAACGAGATGTCACGCTTGAAAAGAAGCTTTTGCGTACATTGTCTCTTCAACAAGTGACGGTTGCTTCCGAGAAATTCACGAAGAAGCTGTTCCCATTTGCAGATGATCCAGCTGGGATTATGAGTGATGGCTGTATCGATTTCGCCATTGAAGCTTTTTTAGCTGGCGGGAGATACGGTGAGTCGAGTAAATACGGGGAATCGTTCGACGATATCAAGAAGCGGTCCTCCCAGGAGGAAGCTGAGCTGATTGAAGAGCTGGCAGGATGTTTGCAATCGTGGGGGAATATGTTCCGTATGGAGCGGAAGATGTCGTGTTTGTATCCATCTGCGAAAGAATTTTTAAGCATGTGGTGGCAGGAAGGCTTTCGTGAATCAGAAAAAAGACACAAGCTTCGGCTGCACTAAGCATATTTCCAGCCCTTGTCCCATATCTATAAAATAATGGTGTATGGGAGGGACAGGGATGAAAAGAAAGCTGAAGTGGACAGGGTTTTTAATTGGGTTTATTGTCCTCTTATTCTTATTCAGGTTTCAATTTCTAAATGATGATTCGTGGAAATCGTGGAATTTGCCTCTAAGCGGGAAGATCATTTATTTAGATCCGGGTCACGGCGGTCCAGATGGCGGGGCTGTAGGAGGAGAGCTACTTGAGAAAGAGATTGCGCTAGATGTATC
The DNA here is from genome assembly GCF_003028545.1 of Bacillus sp. Nf3. Lineage (NCBI taxonomy): Bacteria > Bacillati > Bacillota > Bacilli > Caryophanales > Bacillaceae > Bacillus > Bacillus sp. Nf3. The sequence goes on from NZ_PYUA01000011.1 coordinate 59,140, forward strand.
CATGAAGATACGTGACTATTTGCAGGAGCAGGGAGCGCTTGTTCTCATGACACGAGAGGATGATTCTGATTTATCATCAAAGAATACAAGAGGATATGCCCGGAAGAAAGCGGAGGATTTAAGGAACCGCGTTAAAGTCATCAATGAATCTGAAGCGGATCTCTATTTAAGCATTCATTTAAATGCGATACCATCTAACAAATGGAGCGGGGCTCAGACGTTTTTTTACGGAAAGTATGAAGAGAATGAAAAGGCAGCGAAGTTCATTCAAGATGAATTGCGCAGAAACCTTGAAAACACAGATCGAAAGGCGAAGCGGATCAACGGCATTTATTTAATGCAAAATGTCACAAAGCCAGGAGCTCTTGTGGAAATTGGATTTCTCTCCAATCCAAAAGAGGCTGGCCAGCTGGCAACACCTAAATATCAGGATCAAATTGCCGCCTCTATTTATAAAGGGATTTTAAGATATTTAACAGAGCAAAAAGAGCCGCCTGAATAAGGGGCTTTTTCCTTTTGATCGCAGGCAAACAGGACAGACATTGTAAGGATATGTATGATATACTTGGATTGTAAACGAATTCAATAAAGGGTGAGGTTCTGCTATGATCGGACAAGATGATGTGAGAAAACTAGTTGGGAAGATGGACGAACCTTTCCTTCATATACCGCTTGGTGAGCTGGATGCTATCAAGGAAATCAGCCTAAAGCCTGAGAAAGAGCATGTGAGCCTAAAGTTGGCTATTGCAAAAACAGGCACTGCTGAGCAGATGAAGCTGCAGCAAGACATCGTACAAGCCTTGAAATCAGCAGGCGCTAATACAGTAGGACTTCGTTTCGAGGAACTGCCTCAGGAAACACTTGAAAAGTTTATGCCATCACAAGATGAGGAAGAAACCTTACTTAACTCTAAAAATCCGCCTGAGTTCTTAGCGATTGCGAGTGGAAAGGGCGGCGTTGGTAAATCGACTGTTTCTGTTAACCTTGCTGTAGCGCTGGCTCGTCTAGGGAAAAAAGTCGGGCTGATTGATGCTGATATTTATGGCTTTAGTGTACCGGATATGATGGGAATCACTGTCAGACCAACAGTTAAAGGGGAAAAAATTATTCCTGTGGAGCGCTTTGGTGTCAAAGTGATTTCAATGGGCTTTTTTGTTGAAGAAAATGCACCGGTTATTTGGAGAGGGCCGATGCTTGGAAAAATGTTAAATAACTTCTTCCACGAAGTTGAGTGGGGAGAATTAGATTACTTACTATTAGACCTTCCGCCTGGAACGGGAGATGTGGCGCTTGATATTCATACAATGCTGCCTAGCTGTAAAGAAATCATTGTTACTACACCGCATCCTACGGCTGCCTTCGTTGCAGCAAGAGCAGGCGCAATGGCACTGCAAACAGATCATGAAGTGCTCGGTGTCGTTGAGAATATGAGCTATTATGAAAGCAAAAAAACAGGTGAGAAGGAATACGTCTTTGGAAAAGGCGGCGGGGACAAGCTGGCTGAAGAGCTGCGTGTATCAGTCCTTGGCCAAATTCCTTTAAGACAGCCTGATTGGAATGAGGATGATTTTGCGCCTTCTGTCTATGATGCAAGTCATCCAACAGGAGAAGTGTATCAACACATTGCGAATAAAGTCATTGAACAATTAGCAGTGAAAGCATAATAAAAGCCCGAGTGGATCAATGCCACTCGGGTGATGTTTAACTGTCGCTTCCTTCGCTGCCTTGCGATCCGGAATCACTGCTGCTTTCAGATGCTGCCTTTTTGAGCTCATCTTCGAATTTCTTCTTATAAAGAGGGCTGCTTAATGTTTCCGTAATGACTTTTTCTAAGTGCTTTCTAAACTCTTTGCTTTTTACCAGTTCACCGTATTTCTTTTCCATCTCAGGATCCTTGAGAATATCCATCATCAGCTGTTGATAGTCAGGATCCTTCATTAACTGTTTTAACATCCTTTCATGCTGTTGCTGCATGGATTTTGCGAAAGTCTCGGCAAATTTAGAATCCTCAAAGACCTTCTTCCAGAACTCTTTGCCTTTATCAGAAGTCAGTGTTTTCTCTATCGTTTTTTTCACAGTTTGTTCATCCATTACCAAAGCTTCATTCATTGCCTCGTCATTTAATAACTGTTGAATGGCCTTTTTACCGTCATCTGTCTTTAATATATCGACGACCATTTTTTTTGTTTCGTCATAGTCCATATTAGATGAGGATTGGGTTTTGGGAGCACAAGCTGTTAGAGATAAAAGAAGAAAACAGCTCACTATACGCAAGATGCCTTTTGACATACTGTGGCTCCTTTCGTTACATGTCTTACTTTTAATATGAATGTTTCACGTAAATTTATACATAACAAAAATAGGGGTTGGATCAATTCAATGAAAAGTCGGGATTTAGTTCGTTTTTTCTTCTCTGTGCTAGCTGTTGGAGCGGTCATTACAAGCGTGGTAGGCTTTGCGCTGGAGTGGGGAAAATATCAGAAGCTTTTTATATCGTTTGAAATTCTAGAGATCGCATCTGTGTTGTTTTGGTTCATTGGTGTAGGGATGATCTTTAGTGTCATTAGCCAGATGGGGTTTGTTGTCTTCTTGACGGTGCACCGGTTTGCGTTAGAGATTTTCCGGTCACATTCTTTATGGAATACCATTCAGCTGTTTCTTGTGATTTTTGTGCTGTTTGATTTAGCTTACTTGCGATTTTTGTTTTTCGGGGAGAATGAATCATTTCTTCCATACTTGTGGCTGCCTTTATTTATCGGTGTGTTTGCTTTGATCGTGGCTTACTTTAAACAGCAGCAGTCCTCTAAGAAAACATTTATTTCTGCAATGTTTCTCATGGTCGTCATCACGTCGTTAGAATGGTTCCCGGCGCTCAGAGTCAATGAAGAGGACTGGCTGTATTTAATGCTATTCCCGCTATTAGGCTGTAATGCGTTTCAGCTGTTAGCGATGCCGCGGTTTTCAAAAGCGAAAGCTACTTAACTTCCGATGACTTTGTTTTCGTATTGGAGATCAGTTCGCCAACTGTCACATTTTTTAAATTCTTTTCTTTTATTTGTTTCAAAATAGCGGGTAAGGCTTGAGCGGTTTGGGTTGCTGAATCTGAGGCGTGAAGGAGTACAATGTCTCCGCTTTTCATACGATCATTTACATTCTGAACAATCTGGTCGACACCCGGATTCAGCCAATCCTGTGAATTAATGCTGTAATGAACAACGGTATAACCGTACTGTGTGGCAATTTTCAGTGCTGTTTCGTTAAACTGTCCAGTTGGCGGTCTTAATAGTTGAATGTCATCCAGTCCAAGCTTTTGAAATGTATTTTGTGCACGGACAAGATCTTGCTTGATTTCACTATCTTCAAGCTGGCTATAATTTTTATAAGCATAGCCGAGGCTTCCAATTTGATGGCCGTCCTCCCTAATTTGTTTCACGATATCAGGATGACGCTCAGCCCAAGAAGCAGACAGAAAGAAAGTGGCGTTCTTTATACCGTACTCTCGAAGGACATTTAAAATAGGAACAGCCTTCTCATCTCCCCAGCCAATATTAAAAGTGAGAGAGACATGCTTTGATGAAGTCTCGCCTTTATAAATGGCTCGGGGTCCATGTTCAGTTTTAAATACCGACAGCGGCGGTGCCTTTTGTACATAAAAAAAGGTTGCAGCTGCAAGGGCTGCTACAAGAATAATGACAACTTGCTTCAGCCGTTTAATAGGCAACACATATAATCGACTCAATTCAAACACTCCTGCCTTGTCCAAGATTGTTACTTGATTGTATGCAGGACAAGGGTTTAAGATGCTTAATAAAACTATTTCAAAAAAAGTTTTGAAAAGGCGTTGACCGATAGAATGTTTTCGTGATATATTATTAATCGTCGCTGACACACAGTGACAAACACAAAACGCTTCGGGAAATAAACTTTAAAAAAGTTGTTGACATAAGATGAAGCGAAATGTTATATTATTAAAGCCGCTAAGAACGGCGAAGATGATCTTTGAAAACTAAACAAGACAAAACGTACCTGTTAATTCGAGTTTTTATAAAAAAATCCTATGATACTTCATAGGTAGTCAGTCAAACGCTGACGAAAAACAAAACTTCGGTTTTGTACTTTTTCGGAGAGTTTGATCCTGGCTCAGGACGAACGCTGGCGGCGTGCCTAATACATGC
>NZ_PYUA01000119.1:0-516 GCF_003028545.1 Bacillus sp. Nf3
CATGTGCAGGAGACTGTTCGCTATCGTGGGATGGCCCTGTGCATTGAGCCAGTTCACTACCTCGCTGAGAGAGGTGTCGATGCCGTCCCCCAGCCTCCTCAGGTGCCGCGCGCGCTCACGGAGATCAAGTTCGCTTGCCACCAATGAATTGCGCGCGTGCTTGAGTGCATCTCTTTCACCCACTTCGCCCAATCGCGAACGGTGGTAGTAATGGGTGATGCGCGAACCCAACACCAGGAGTGCCGCGCCGGTGACCGCCATGATCTGCTGGGTCGCGAAGGCGGCTGGATCGAACGCACCTGTGTGGGGGCTTGGTGTGGTCAGGCCAATGATCAAGTTCAGCGACGGCACGCCGATCGCCGCGCCTCGCCAGCCATACAGGCAGGTGAGCACAACGACCGGCAGCGCCATCAGCAGCTGCATCGACGTTTTGGCGTTGGCTTCGTCCAAGGGCAGCTGTGAGGCGTACAGGCCAATCACCGCCATCAGCATCAGGGCAGCCAGTGCAGGCGGGGC
>NZ_PYUA01000120.1:0-516 GCF_003028545.1 Bacillus sp. Nf3
CGTTGTACGCGGCGATCGAGGCCTGGTACTTCTCACCGAAGGTGCGGAAACCGGCTTCCAGGCTCTTCGACTTCTCCGGCTCCAGACCGGCGCTGGCCGCGAACGATTCCGGCGACACCTGCAGCGGGCCACCGCTGCCACCACCGACTAACGCGGCGATGTTCTCGGCGTACGAGGCGAACAGCTCGTTGTTGGCGTTGAGCTTGAAGCCCAGCCCCACCTGCGGCAGCACCGATTCCTTGGCGGTCAGCGTGCCCGAGGCGATGCTGGTTTCCACGCCCGGCTTGGCGGTGGCGCGCATGCGGGTGTTCGGGCTCTTGATGCCCACGTCCACGGTCAGGCGCTGATCGAGGAAGCGCATGCGGTCCTGCACGTAGAACTGGCGCGTGCGGATGTCAAAGTCCTGGTTGAACAGCAGGCGGTCCGGGTTCTTCAGGTACAGGTCGTCCAGGAACGGGCCGCTGATGTAGTAGAAATTACGCGAGACGTTATGGTCGTTCTGCTCGTACCACAGCC
>NZ_PYUA01000121.1:0-516 GCF_003028545.1 Bacillus sp. Nf3
GCCACGCGCAGCGGCGGCCTGCCGGTCGGCAACCGCAACGTGGACTACAGCGGCTTCGGTGACGATGCCGCATTCAATGCCGGCGTGCAGCGCCTCGACGCGGTGCCTGCCGCGCAGGCCAGGGTGCGCAGCACGCTGGCGCTGACCGGCGCCCTGAAGCGGCCTCTGGTGATCCAGTTCAACCACAACGATCCCACCATCGTGCCGCACATGCAGACGCTGTATCCGCAACTGGCCAAGAGTGCCGGCGCTGCGCCGTTGCCACAGGTGCTGCCGGCGGTGGGGGAAGGTCACTGCGGCTTCTCCGATGCCCAGGTCGTCGAGGCGCTGAAGGCGGTGCAGCGCTGAGCGCAGCATCGTGCCGCAGTGCGGCGGGACAACGCGGCACCGATTGCTATGGTGGTCTGGCCCATTGACGGGCAGACAAAGGACTGACGTGATGATCAAGACGACCTTGAAGACCGTGATGCTCCTTGGCATGGCCATGACCGGCCTGGCCTTCGCCGCAGATTCCTG
>NZ_PYUA01000122.1:0-514 GCF_003028545.1 Bacillus sp. Nf3
CCGGTCGTCGCACCGGTCTTTGCCCCGGTCATTGCCACCGGCACCGGTCTCCACCCCGATCCCTGCAACCGGCACCGCGCTTGCGGTGGTTCAGTTTCGCAGGGTTTCCCTGCCGCCGAACCTGCGTTACAGTCAACGGGTGTCCAGCCTGACTACCCCGCATACCCTTTCTTCCGCACGCCGTTGGTGGCGATGGTGGCCCGTTGCCGTCGTCCGCCCCCATAACGCTGTGTCCCGGAAGGAAAGTCGTCTTGAACTCGCACGCTCAGTTTCAGCAGCAGGCCGCTGAAGGCCACACCCATATCCCCGTTGTCCGCGAAGTGCTGTCCGACCTGGACACGCCGCTTTCGGTCTATCTGAAGCTCGCCGACGGCCCCAATACCTACCTGTTTGAATCCGTCGAAGGCGGCGAGCGCTTTGGTCGTTACTCGATCATCGGCCTGCCGGCACGCCGCGTGTACGCCTTCCACGGCCACACCCTGACCGTGCGCGAGGATGGCCAGGTGGTGGATAC
>NZ_PYUA01000123.1:0-514 GCF_003028545.1 Bacillus sp. Nf3
TCCGCAGTGCGCGCCAGGACAAGAGCGGCCAGCAGCTGGGCGATCCGGTGAAGGCGGCGCAGGCCATGCTGCAGATCATCGACAGCGATGCGCCGCCGAGCCATCTGCTGCTGGGCAGCGACGCACTGCAGCTGGTGCGCGCAAAGCTGGCATCGATGGCCGGCAACATCGACGCGTGGGAACCACTGAGCCGCTCGACCGACAGCACCCCGTAGGCGCTGCCGGTCGATGGCCAGGGTGCGGTAGCGCCGGGCCGTGCCCGGCGAGCCCGGCGGCCCACCCGGCGTGAATTTCCAGCCCTCCCCAGCGCCATCATTGACATGCAGGCATTCACCTGCATATAGTCAGTGCGAAGGACGGCACCTGCCCGCCCATCGCGAGGAACCTGCAATGGTGGATATCGCACATCGGGTCGGCATCAAAGCCCCCGCAAGCCAGGTGTATCAAGCACTGGCCACCCCCGAAGGCGTCGCCGCCTGGTGGGCAGAAGACACCCGCGGCGACCATCAGACCG
>NZ_PYUA01000124.1:0-514 GCF_003028545.1 Bacillus sp. Nf3
TGGTCTTCGGGCATCTGCCGCAGGCGCCCAGCCATGTCCTCCAGCGTCAGGCAGTTGCTCTTGGCATGGGCGATGAAGGTGCGCATCAGCCCGATCAGGTCAGCGTCCGGCATCGGCTTTGCGCCCTGCTCGGGAAGCGTTCGGTCCGGGTTCGGGTCCAGTTCGACATCAGACTCGCCAAGCGCCTGGGCCAGGTGCTGCAGCGCGTGGCCGCTACGAAGGCCAAACGAGGTCGTTTCGACCAGCGAGGTACCGCGCGCAGCATGCTGCTGGCGCTTCCAGTGCATGCCTTCACTGTAGTTGGCGAAGTGCTTCGGCGGCTGACCGTCGGCATCCAGCGCAAAGTGCTCGTGATACAGCGCGGCGTCGGGGTAATAGAAGTCCGGGCGATACTGGCGGTGGGTGTCGGTCGCGGTATCGAACTCATAGCGCCGCTCGTAGTCGTAGGCCACGCCGTTGTAGAACAGCCAGTCGGCGATGACGCATTCTTCCAGGCTCTTCACCCGCTCACCCT
>NZ_PYUA01000125.1:0-514 GCF_003028545.1 Bacillus sp. Nf3
CTGAAGGCCATCGACACGCCGACCAGGAACAGGAAGAACGGGAACACCAGATCGGTGGGTGTGCAGCCGTGCCATTCCGAATGACGCAGCGGTGCGAACACCGCACTCCAGTCGCCCGGATTGTTGACCAGCAGCATCGCCGCCACGGTGATGCCGCGCAGGGCATCGATCGAGCCCAGCCGGCGTGGCGGCGTCGCGTTCATCAGGCGGCCTCGTACTGTCCGGCAATCCAGGTGCCACGTACCTGCAACGCATCATCCAGCAGCACCAGGTCGGCCTGGTAGCCTTCGGCGATGTGGCCCAGGCGGTCATCGACATTGAGGAACTGCGCCGGATAGGTCGAGGCCATGCGTGCGGCTTCGGCCAGCGGCTGACCGAGCAGCTGCACGGTGTTGCGCACCGCGGTGGCCATGTCCAGCGCCGAACCGGCCAGCGAACCGGCAGCGTTGCGCACCACGCCGTCGATGGCGGTGATGGTTTCGCCGTACAGCACGTAGCTGGGATCGTCGGCACC
>NZ_PYUA01000126.1:0-514 GCF_003028545.1 Bacillus sp. Nf3
TGCACTCAAAGGTACTCATATGAGCATGACTGATCCCATCGCCGACCTGCTGGTCCGCATCAAGAATGCGGCTGCGGTTGGCCAGCAGACGGTGAAAGCCCCGTCGTCCAAGATCAAGGTTGCGATCGCCCAGGTCCTGAAGGACGAGGGTTACATCACCGACCTGCGCGTGACCCAGCTGGAAAACAACAAGTCCGAGCTGGAAATCGTGCTGAAGTATTTCGAAGGCAAGCCGGTCATCGCGACCCTGAAGCGCTTCTCGCGTTCGGGCCTGCGCCAGTACCGCGGCAAGAGCGAGCTGCCGAAGGTCATGAACGGCCTGGGTATCTCCATCATTTCCACCTCCAAGGGCATCATGACTGATGCGCAGGCGCGCCAGCTGGGCGTCGGCGGCGAAGTCCTGTGCTTCGTGGCCTAAGGCGAAAGGAGTAGAACTATGTCCCGCGTAGCCAAGAAGCCCGTCGACCTGGGTAAGGTTGAACTGAACGTCCAGTCCGAATCCGTCACCGTCAAG
>NZ_PYUA01000127.1:0-513 GCF_003028545.1 Bacillus sp. Nf3
CCGGCAAAGATGCCGATGTATTCGCGGTAGTTTGGGATCCAGCCGGCTTTCAGCTGGATCGCGCCATCCCTGAAGCTCTGGTAGTAAGCCAGGGTCTTGACGCGGGCAATGTCGGGGCCGGTCGGCAGCCAGGAGGAATGATTGATTTGGCCACCGAAGAGGAATTGGCTGTTGGGCAGTCCGACGCGACCCAGCCCAATGCCGAGGATAAAGTCCTGGGTGACCGTGGTGACTGTGTACTTCTGCCCGTTGTATACCTGTGGGCGGGCAGGACGGTTGTTTTCGAGGACGTCGTAGGCAAGGCTGATTGACGTGCGGCCAGTCAGGGAAATGTCGTGTTCGGCGAGTGCCGACCGCCAGCCACCGACGTCCCGCCACAACGAATCAATGGTCGGGGGCAGTTTGACAGACAGGTCGTGTTCCGCCAAGGCGTCGAACCGCTGGAACTTTTTCAACGTCTCGAGGGCCGCATCCGAAGGATTGGCGCTGGCAGCGGGCTCGGCTGGTGCGGCA
>NZ_PYUA01000128.1:0-513 GCF_003028545.1 Bacillus sp. Nf3
CGCACAGGCGCTGGAGGAAGTCGCGATCGTCGGCGAGCGGTACAACGCGCAGCGTGCGGCACAGGCCAAGGGCTGACCGCCCGGTGGGTGCAGAGTGTGGTGGGTGCGGACCGTTGGTGGTGGGTGCGGACCGTTGGTGGTGGGTGCGGACCGTTGGTCCGCACTCCTTGACCCTCACCTCATCGGCTCGCGCAGCGCATCCAGCACCGTGCGCATCGCCACCGTTACATGCCGGCGGGACGGGTAGTACGCGTAGTACCCATCGAAGTGCGGGCACCAATCGTCGAGCACCGACAGCAGCCGTCCATCGTCCAGCATCGGTTGTACCTGGTCTTCCGGCAGCCAGGCCAGGCCGCTGCCGGCCAGTGCGGCGGCGCGGGTCATGCCCATGCTGTTGAAGATCCACTGGCCACTGACGCGCACGCTCAGTTCGTTGCCGTCCTTGCCGAAATCCCACGGCATCAGCCCACCGTGGGTCGGCAGGCGCAGGGTGACGCAGTTGTGCGCGGCCAG
>NZ_PYUA01000012.1:0-55519 GCF_003028545.1 Bacillus sp. Nf3
GCATGTATTAGGCACGCCGCCAGCGTTCGTCCTGAGCCAGGATCAAACTCTCCGAAAAAGTACAAAACCGAAGTTTTGTTTTTCGTCAGCGTTTGACTGACTACCTATGAAGTATCATAGGATTTTTTATAAAAACTCGAATTAACAGGTACGTTTTGTCTTGTTTAGTTTTCAAAGATCATTTTCGTTATCGCTCGTAAGCGACTTTAATATCTTACCATTTTACATCAGTTAAAGTCAAGAACTTTTTTCAATTTCTTTTTTTAACCTCGTTGCTGTTTTGCGGCAACGAATAATAATATACCATCTGGATTCTTTCCTTGCAATAGTTTTTTTAAAAAAAGTTTCATTTTATGAAAAATAAAAAGCGCCATAGATAAAATGGCGCTTTGGTTGATGTATTAGCGGTTTCTCATTTGCGGGAAAAGCAGTACATCTCTGATTGATGGAGAATTTGTTAAAAGCATGATTAATCGGTCGATCCCGATTCCAAGACCACCTGTTGGAGGCATACCGTATTCTAACGCTTCAACAAAATCGTCATCCATTAGATGTGCTTCGTCGTTTCCTTCTTCACGTTCTTTTAATTGAGCTTCAAAGCGTTCTCTTTGATCGATTGGATCGTTTAGCTCTGTGAATGCATTTGCATGCTCGCGGCGTACGATAAACAGCTCAAAGCGATCAGTAAAGCGAGGGTCTTCAGGATTTTTCTTAGCTAATGGAGAAATCTCCACTGGATGTCCGTAAATGAATGTAGGCTGAACCAATGTTTCTTCTACTTTTTGCTCGAAGAACTCATTGATAATATGACCTACTGTCATATTTTTCGTGATTTCAATACCATGATCAGCCGCATGCTGTTTTGCTTCTTCAACAGACATCTCCTGCCAGAAGTCTACACCTGTTGCTTCTTTGACCGCTTCAACCATATGAAGTCTCTTCCATTCAGGTTTGAGATCAATTTCATCTTCTCCATATTGAATGGTTGTTGTTCCTAACACCTCTTGGGCAATATGAGCAATCAGGTTTTCAGTCAGATTCATGATGTCTTTGTAGTCTGCGTATGCTTCATACAGCTCGATCATAGTGAATTCTGGGTTGTGACGAGTTGATACACCTTCATTACGGAATACGCGGCCAATCTCGTATACTTTCTCTAGACCACCGACAATTAGGCGTTTTAAGTGCAGCTCGATCGCAATACGCATATAAAGCGGCATATCAAGTGCATTGTGATGAGTAATGAAAGGACGCGCTGATGCACCACCAGGGATGCTGTGCATTGTTGGTGTTTCAACTTCTAAGTATCCTTTAGAATCTAAGTATCTTCTCATGGATTGAATGATTTTGCTTCGCATGATGAACGTCTGCTTACTTTCTGGATTTACAATGAGGTCAAGGTAGCGCTGACGATAGCGTTGTTCAACATCTTTTAATCCATGATATTTATCAGGAAGCGGTCGAAGTGCTTTCGTAAGAACCTCAAAGCTGGTCGCTTTAATAGAAAGTTCTCCTACATTTGTTTTAAAAACAGTCCCTGTTACACCGATGATATCGCCTAGGTCTGAGCTTTTGAATAATTCGTAAGCTTCTTCCCCTACACTATCTTTACGAACATAGATTTGAATTTGTCCTTCTAGGTCTTGAATATGTGCAAAGCCAGCTTTTCCTTTTCCGCGCTTTGTCATCATACGTCCAGCGATTGTTACTTGAGCCGCTTTTCCTTCTAAGTCTTCTTTAGAATACTCGTCATATTCAGCGATAATTTGCGCAGATTGATGAGAACGGTCATATCGTTCACCGAATGGATCGATACCCTCTTCTCTCATTTTATTCATTTTGTCACGTCTGACCTGGAATTGGTCATTTAATTCTTCGTTATTAAGCCCTTCATTACTCATTTATATCACTCCAATAATGTATTTTGCAGAGAAAAGCAGAAAAACTGCCAGTACATGCACTAGCAGTGAGCTACAAAAAGAAAGATAGTCTTATCCTACTTTTATACTTTGAAGCTCTTTTGCCTCGGCTTCGATCGTAAAGTCATCAAGAACTTGTACAAGCTCCGCTCTCGTTTCACTTTGATTGATTTGATTTCTCACGTCCGCATTGCCTCGGACACCTTTTAAGTACCATGCTGCATGCTTTCTCATTTCTCTGACAGCCACATGCTCGCCTTTCAGGTCAATGAGTCTGTCTAAGTGAAGTTTGCACACTGACATTTTCTCACGCACGTTTGGCTCTTCTTTCAGTTCACCCGTTTCTAAATAATGAACCGTTCGATAGATCATCCACGGGTTTCCTAGTGCGGCTCTTCCGATCATGACAGCGTCCACACCCGTTTCATCAAGCATACGTTTTGCATCTTGAGGGGTTTTGACATCGCCATTGCCGATGACAGGAATGGATACAGATTGTTTAACCTCTTTCATGATATCCCAATTCGCTGTTCCTTCGTACATTTGCACGCGTGTCCGTCCGTGAAGCGCAACCGCTTGTCCACCTGCTCGTTCAACAGCACGGGCATTATCAATAGCAAAGATATGGTCTTCGTCCCAGCCCATTCTCATTTTCACTGTAACTGGTTTGTCTACAGCTTCTACGACAGCAGAGACCATTTCATAAATTTTGTTTGGATCAAGCAGCCATTTCGCTCCTGCATCACATTTCGTAATCTTCGGCACAGGACAGCCCATGTTGATATCAATAATATCCGCTGTGGTATTCTTGTCTACAAACTTTGCCGCTTCGACGAGTGTGTCTTTTTCCCCTCCAAATATCTGAAGGCTCAAAGGCTTTTCCCGTTCATCAATGTATAGCATACCCATTGTTCTTGCATTGTTGATCAGGATCGCTTTGTCACTGACCATTTCAGCGCAGACTAAGCCCGCTCCAAACTCTTTCACCGTCAGTCTGAAGGCAGAGTTGCACACACCAGCCATTGGTGCGAGCACTACTTTGTTTTTAATCTCGATATCTCCGATTTTAAACATTTTTCCCCCTCCTTTCTTCTTCAAGAATTGGCGAAAGTTCTTCCACCGTTATATTTAAAGCATCTGCTATTTGACCAACCAATTGGTTTGTTGGTAATCGATTGCCTCGCTCAATTTCTCCTAAGACAGAGACAGAGATGCCCAGTCTTTTCGCGAACCCTTCCTGAGTATACCCTTTTAGCTTTCGGTATGCACGAATTCTTCTACCCCACATGTCTTTTTCCATATGCTTACACCTTCTTGGTCTGTTACGGCATTTATTTGCACTTCGCCGATTTCTGGGCAAATCTCACTCATCGGAACAAGAACGAATAAACGTTCGTACATTCTAGGATGCGGCACTACAAGTTGTTCTGTTTCAATATTTTCACGATTATAAAGTAAAATGTCAAGGTCAGCCGTTCGCGGACCCCACCTCACTTCTCTTGTTCTGCCTAACTCTTGCTCAATTTTCTGAGTAAGAGACAGTAGTTCCTCTGGACGAAGTGAAGTGACAATTTTCACGGCCATATTTAAAAAATCATCTTGGTTTTCGTAGCCTACAGGTGTTGTTTCATATATCGATGAAATTAATTCCACTTGAACCTCTGGATGTTCGTGCAGTTTTTTGACGGCTTCTTTTAAATAGGTTTCTTTTTTACCTATGTTTGAGCCTAGTGCGATGTATGCCGTGTTATTCATGTGCGTGATCTCGTCATTTCAATTGCAACGGACTGATAGTGACCTGGAATTGGCGGATCTGGCTTGATCACCTTCACTGTACATTCCTGGACTGTCGGAAAGTCCTTTAACACTTGGTTTGCAATTCTTTCTGTCAGTGTTTCAACGAGATTGACCGGCTCACCTTCTACGATGCTTTTGCAGATTTGGTAGAGCTCTGCATAGTTGATCGTCTCATTGAGGTCATCAGTTTGTCCGGCTTTACTTAAATCAAGTGAAGCTGTTAAGTCCACGCGGAATCGCTGCCCTAGTTTGTTTTCTTCTGCAAATACACCATGGTACCCGTAAAATTCCATTCCGTTTACATATACTTTATCGATGATAAGCGCCTCCCTTATTCAGCATGGCATCCATCATTTTTGCCATTCTTGCAATTTCTTTTACATCATGTACACGGACCATCGCACTGCCCTTTTGAATCCCAAGACAGACCGTCGCACCTGTTCCTTCAGTACGTTCTTCAGGCGGCAGATCTAAGACAGCACCAATGAATCGTTTTCGAGATGTAGCTAACAGCAGTGGATACCCAAGGTGACAAAAATGTTCGAGCTCATTCATGACCTTCAGGTTGTCCTCTTTATTTTTCGCAAATCCTACACCTGGATCTAATATGATCATGTCATCGCGGACACCCGCTTGCTGGGCAATTTGGACACTTTCTTTCAAATCGGCGATCATATCTGAAATCAGATGTGTGTAGTTTCGTTCTGGCCGATTGTGCATTAAAATGATTGGGACATTGTGCTTCGCTGCCACATGTGCCATTTGGGGATCTGCCTTTGCTCCCCATACATCATTAATGATGGAGGCTCCAGCTTTCACCGCTTCATCTGCAACACGGGCTTTATACGTATCAATAGAGATGGGTACATCTAATTCTTTTGTGATCTTCTCAATGACCGGAATGACTCTTGAAAGCTCCTCTTCTTCCGAGACAAGTGCCGCTCCCGGTCGAGTCGATTCTCCGCCAATATCAATAATATGTGCCCCGTCTTCTATCAGCTGCGCTGCATGAGCCAGCGCTTTATCTACTTGATTAAACTTTCCTCCATCTGAAAAAGAGTCAGGTGTGACATTTAAAATGCCCATGACTAATGTCTTTTCTTCATAACTAAGGGTATGGTGCTTGGCCTGTATGATTTTAGGCTGTTTTATCAATTGTTGTGTCATTGTGTCCACCTACTCTTTATGGTCTTGACGTTCTTTAGTGTATTGCATTCTTAACTTTGTTGAAATTGTCCAGCTGTTTTTGGGATAGTGGGTTTCTCCAATACCCCTGAAAGGTACAACCCCCTGAACAGAATTGGTCATCCATGCCTCATCAGCAGAAAGCAAATGTGAGACTGGGTATCGCCCTTCCTTTAGCGAAGCCCCCATAGCGCGGAGCGTTTCCATACAGTATCGACGCGTGACCCCATTTAAAATGCCTGTATCAAGTGACGGTGTATAGATCACATCATCTTTTCGCCAAAATATATTCGAGGTAATGCCTTCTGCCACATCATCTTCTTTTGTTAAAAAGATGCCTTCTAACGACGGGTCATTCCCCACTTCTCTTTTAGCGAGCAAGTTGTTCATATAATGATGAGACTTGAGGCGTCTTGGGCCTTCCGGTGTATTTCTTCTCGTTTGAAGAATGACTCCCTTTTTCTCATCCAAAATAGATTCTGGACGGAAAGGAGAAATCATGACAAAAACGACAGGCTCTTCATAAGGATCTGCAGAGAATCCGTTTCCTCTGCCCGCAGAAACATTCAAGCGAATTCTCGCATGGCCGCCGGCTATTTGGTTGTTATTCAGTAAGGTATGAATGATGTCGAGTACAAATGGTTTCTCTATTGTGGATTCGATGCAAAGGTCACGTAATGATTGATTGAGCCTTTCAAGATGCCAATCCAACAGGAAGACTTGTCCTGCCAGGCTGGTAAATGTTTCGAATACACCGATGCCATATAGAAAACCATGATCAAAAGGAGAAAGAGTCGCGTCTTTCTCCTCTATATACTGACCGTTCAGATAAATGATCATGCGTTTACTTCATGCCCCTTTTTACGATAGGTTTCAATGAAATTTTTCAGCATTTCTTTTCCGAAGGACGTCATAATTGATTCAGGATGGAATTGCACACTTTCAATCGGCAATTCTTTATGGCGAATCGCCATGAGCTCGCCTTCCTTTGTGCTGGCTGTTGCGTCAAAGCACTCTGGCAGCGTCTCGTTTTTGACAATTAATGAGTGATATCTCGTTGCAACGAGCGGATTTTGAAGTCCTGTGAAGACACCTTTTCCGTCATGTTTAATCTCTGACGTTTTACCGTGCATTAAGCGCTCTGCTCGAACAACATCCCCGCCAAAGACTTGTGCGATGGATTGATGGCCTAAACACACACCGAAGATCGGAATACTTCCTGCAAAGTGCTTGATTGCCTCCATACTAATTCCCGCTTCATCAGGACTGCATGGCCCTGGAGAAATCATGAGAAAATCCGGCTTGAGCTCTTCGATTTCTTGAATGGTGACTTGATCATTCCGTTTCACGATCAATTCTTCTCCAAGCTCACCTAAATACTGGACCAGGTTGTACGTAAATGAATCATAATTATCAATCATTAAAATCATACTCTGCTCACCTCTAACTCAAAATAGTCTCTTCTTTGCTCAACTGTATTGCTTTTTTCACTGCATAGGCTTTTTTAATGGATTCTTTGTATTCGTGTTTTGGGACAGAATCTATGACGATCCCCGCACCTGACTGCATAAAGGCTTTTCCTTCTGTACAATACGCAGTCCGAATAACGATATTAAAGTGCATATCTTGATTGAATCCAAACCAGCCTATAGATCCAGTATAAAGCCCACGTCTTGTTGGCTCAAGTTCTTCTATGATTTCCATTGTTCTCACTTTTGGAGCACCTGTAATCGTTCCACCTGGGAATACAGCTCTCATGACATCTACCGCGTCACATTCATCACGCAGCTCTCCTTGTACATTGGATACAATATGCATCACGTGTGAATATTTCTCAATCGCCATAAATTCGTTCACTTTTACGGATCCATAAGTAGATACTCGTCCAAGATCATTCCGCTCAAGGTCAACGAGCATCACATGCTCTGCGCGTTCTTTTTCATTTTCAATCAGTTCTTTTGCCAGCGCTTGATCCTCAGCGTCGTCTTTGCCTCGTGATCTTGTTCCAGCAATTGGTCTTGTTTCTAGCTGAGTTCCTTTTTTCTTAATAAGCAGCTCTGGAGATCCACAAACAATCTGGAAGTCAGGCGTATGCAGGTAAGACATATAAGGAGATGGATTCACTTGACGTAACGTTTTGTATAAATCATACGGATGAGTGTGAAGCGGTTCATCTTGTCTGATAGATAAGTTCACTTGGAACACGTCACCGTTTGCGATATATTGCTTAATTTTCTCTACTGCTTCCCCAAAGGTTTCTTCAGTAAAAGGTGCTGCTGGTACAAATTCCGTGGAAGATTCATTGACAGGTGATTGTGCTGATTCTTCAAAAGAGCTTGTCCACTTTCGCTTCCATTCTTCAAGCCTTTGATTCGCTTCACTCATTGGTTCTGCTTCCTCTGTGTGAGTAATCAGCCACAGTGCGTTCTCTTCATGATCAAAAACTGCAACATCGTTAAACACGAGGAAATAAAGGTCTGGTGTTTTAAGATCATCAATTGCCAGCATCTTAAAATGCTCGATGTATCTAGCATAATCGTAGCTTAAAAACCCAATCGCTCCGCCTTGAAAGTCGGGGTATTCGTCGATTGTTTCGGTTTGAAGGGTTTGAAACCAATCCGTAAACGCTCTGAATGGATCACCTTCTTTGAACAATACCTCATCTTGATAATGGATGGTCGTCATCCCATCTTTCCCCTTCGCTTTAGCGATCGAGTGAATACCAGCAATGCTATATGAACCGCCGCGTGCACTTTCTAGAAGCACATGATGTGTTTCACGAGCAGTTAATTGTTCGTATCTTTTCAAGAATGCATCTTTCGTAAAAGGAATTTTGATGCCCATCGGCCTGCGTTGTGTCATGTTATCATCCTTTTTCATTTTCATTAATCTTATTGTAATGCAATCCAATTTATTTAGAAAATAGTATTTGCTTTCCATCTTCAGAATTCATGAAAAAACCCCAGCAAATGCTGGGGTGATTGGTTTAATCAAATTGATAAAGAGGTGTACTGAGGTAACGCTCACCGTTACTTGGGATGATTGCGAGAACCTTTTTCCCTTTACCAAGCTTCTTCGCTGTTTGAAGTGCTGCGTAAATAGCTGCTCCGGAAGAAATACCGCCAAGGATTCCTTCTTCTTTCGCTGCTTTTCTTGCAAGCTCAAATGCATCTTCGTTTTTCACTTGGATGATACCGTCATATATTTCTGTGTTCAGGATTGAAGGAACAAAACCTGCTCCAATTCCTTGAATTTTATGCGGCCCCGGCTTTCCGCCTGATAATACAGGGGAATCTGTCGGCTCTACCGCATAAAGCTGGATCGATGGGATGGCTTCTTTTAGGACTTCACCAGCACCTGTAATCGTACCGCCCGTACCGACACCTGCAATAAATGCATCAAGTTCGCCGTCAAACTGTTCAAGAATTTCTTTCCCAGTTGTACGACGGTGAATCTCCGCATTGGCTTCGTTGCTAAATTGCTGAGGCATGAAGTAACCATGCTCTTCTGCCAATTCTTCCGCTTTTTTGATGGCACCTTTCATTCCTTCTGCACCTGGTGTTAAGACAAGCTCCGCACCATAAGCACGTAAAAGGTTGCGGCGCTCCTGACTCATTGTGTCTGGCATAACCAAAATCGCGTTGATTCCTTTAGCAGCTGCTACCATCGCAAGGCCGATCCCTGTGTTTCCACTTGTAGGTTCAATAAGCGTATCGCCAGCTTTTAGCGTACCTTTTGCTTCAGCATCTTCGATCATCGCTAAAGCAATACGATCTTTGACACTGCTGCCTGGGTTCATATATTCAAGTTTCAAGTAGACATCCGCACTGTCTTCATCTACTAAACGGTTTAATTTAACGACTGGTGTATTTCCTATTAGTTCAAAAACTGAATTTGCAATACGAGCCATCACTAACACCTCTATCTCCGAGTAATTTTATTGTATTAATATTAAATTATCAATTTCAAAAAATTTTGTCAATGCTTTTAGTCCTGCTCGCCATCGTAAAACCATGTGACTTTTGCTTCCTTCCACAGGGTTTTGACATTTGCCTTTTCACCTAGATCTTCCATCGCAATCTGCCTTTTAATCTGATCTTTGACTTCGTCATAGGAGAAAGAGCGGCCATTTAATTTTTCTTTTAACTGAATAATGGCATACCCGTTTTTGGTCTGAATCGGCTCTTTCGTCCATTCATCTGGCTGAAGCTTTTGAGCTTCTTGTATGTATAGGGCTGGGATACTTTCCTGCTCTTCTGTCACAAATCCAAGATCTCCGCCGTATGGTGAGGTGTAACGGTCGATTGAACGTTCAGCCGCTACGGCTTCAAAGCTGGATCCACCTTTTAAATCTTTCAATACATTTTCAGCCTCGTCCTTTGTCTTCACGACAATATGGCGAATGCGGTATGAATCATCATATTGATATAAGTCCTTGTTTTTTTCATAAAACGATTTCGCTTCTTTTTCAGAAACGACGGCATCTCTTGTTAAAAGCTGCTCTAATAAAATTTGATAACGAATCTGTTCTTTCCATTCCTTCTCACTTGTATGTCCATCTTCGTAGAAATTATTAGATACTGCTTTGAGCATAAGCAATTCACGATTGATCTCTTTCGAAGACACGTCCAGCTTGTTTTGCTTGGCAAGCTGATTGACCACCTTCTGATTGATCATTTGTTCAAGTGTTGCCTTTCCGTAGCGGTCTTCCATCTTCTTTAACCATTCTTGACGCGTTACCTTCTCTTTTCCAATCGATGCAATTTCTTCACCGCTCTTCCCGTTAGAAGAAGCCTGTGACATTTGTGACTTTGTTAATACATATGCAATGACAACGGCATTAATCATGAGCAACACGAGGATAAATGTCCATACCACTCTTGCTTTTAATCTCATCTTTCGTCTCCTTTCCATTCTAAAAAGAAAACCCGCTGCTTAGAGCTTAGCGGGTTAATTCTTCACGTAGCTCTTCTAGCTCTTCTTTTGTAAATACATACGTTTCGTTACAAAAATGGCATTGAGCTTCTGCTTGTCCGTCTTGTTCAATCATATCATCAATTTCGGCTTTCCCTAGGCTGATAATGCCATTTGCAAACCGTTCTTTTGAGCAGTTACAAGAAAATTCGACGGGTACAGTTTCTAAAATTTGAGGCTTTTCACCGAGTACTTCTTCTAATATTTCTTCTGGTGTCATCCCTTTTTCAATGAGTTTAGAGATTGGTTCAATGGTTGACAGGCGCTTTTCTAGTCTTTCAATAACAGCATCTTCTGTACCAGGCAGCAATTGAATGATGAAACCGCCTGCTGCGAGAATCGAATTATCTGGATTGACAAGGACGCCTACGCCTACAGAGGAAGGCACTTGCTCAGAAGAAACAAGATAATATGTGAAGTCATCTCCAATTTCACCCGATACGATTTCAGTTTGACCTGTAAAGTGGTCCTTCAGCCCGATATCTTTGACAACACTTAACGTTCCAGATGTTCCGACTGCACGTCTAACATCCAGCTTGCCATGTTCATTTAAGTCAAAGTGAACTTGTGGGTTTGAGACATATCCTCGCACCTGACCTTTTGCATTTCCATCAGCAATAATGGCGCCGATTGGTCCACCGCCTTCTATTTTGACAGTTAGCTTATTCTCACCTTTCAGCATAGCACCCATCATGACGGTTGCTGTCATCGTTCTGCCGATGGCAGCTGATGCAGTCGGCCACGTATGATGTCTTCTTTGTGCTTCGTTGATTGTATCTGTTGTGTTTGCAGCATATGCGCGGACTTTTCCGTCATATGCTAACGCTTTAACTAAGTAATCCATTTGATTTAAACCTCCTATAATACACCGACACGATTACGTTCATAAATGAGCTGCAGTCCTTTTAATGTGAGGAACGGATCGACAATATCAATGCAGTCTGATTCATTTCCAATCAATGTAGACAAACCGCCTGTTGCAATGACTTTCGGTGTTTGTTTGGCTTGCTGCTTCATCCGTTTCACTATTCCCTCGACTTGACCAACATATCCATAAAGGATGCCGGATTGCATCGCACTGATGGTGTTTTTTCCAACAATGTGATCAGGACGGACAATTTCAATTCTCGGCAGCTTCGCCGCTCTTGTATATAAAGCCTCAGTTGAGATGGTAATACCAGGTGCAATCGCTCCACCCATGTATTGTTTTTGTTCATTGATATAACAGTAGGTTGTTGCTGTTCCAAAGTCTACCACAATAAGAGGCGCCCCATATAGATGAATTGCTGCTACTGCATTGACAATTCGATCTGCACCGACTTCCTTTGGATTGTCACACATAATGTTTAATCCAGTCTTCATTCCAGGCCCTACAATTTGGGGTGTTAGGTGAAAATACTTTTCGCACATTCTTTCAAGTGCAAACATCATTGGCGGGACCACAGACGAGATGATAATCCCTTCTATTTGATCAAACATCAGCCCCACATAATCGAATAAGGCCCTAATGGACATACCAAATTCGTCTTCTGTTTTATGACGGCTTGTTTCAATTCGCCAATGGTAGTTTAGATCGCCATTATGATAAACACCTAAAACGGTATTTGTGTTTCCTACATCTATCACGAGTAACAACTTCATCACCACTTTGAATAGTTTCTCAAAAAGAGCATTTTTCGACTTTCTATCATACCATACACGAATTGAGTTCCATTTGTAAACAATTCGAAACCGATCCATTCATGAATCGAAATAAAAAAGCTGCCGGTGATCCCGACAGCTTTCACAGAAGGAGATTAGATCTCCTCATCTTCTTTTTTCTTGATGTTTACTTTCACATCATCGTTTTTCTCTTCGTCATCTGCGTATACACGCTCTGGAAGCTTTCCAGTTTCGTAAAGAGATTTAATTTGTTCAGCATCTAATGTTTCAACTTCTAGAAGGGCTTGTGCGATGATTTCTAACTTATCTTTATTCTCAGTGAGAATTTGTTTCGCACGTTCGTAGCTCTCCTTAATGAAGCGCTGAACTTCTTGGTCAATTTCGTAAGCGATCGCTTCACTATAATTCGGCTCATTGTTGAAATCACGGCCAAGGAATACTTGACCTCCTTGTGATTGACCGAATTGAAGCGGACCAAGTTTATCAGACATACCGAACTCTGTGACCATTCTTCTTGCAATGCCTGTTGCACGCTGGAAGTCGTTGTGAGCGCCTGTACTTACTTCACCAAACGTAATTTCCTCTGCAACACGACCGCCGAGCAAGCCGACAATCTTATCAAGAAGCTCTGGCTTCGTTTGGAAATAACGGTCTTCTCTTGGAAGCATGACCGCATATCCACCTGCCTGACCACGAGGAACGATCGTTACTTTATGCACCATGTCCGCTTCGTCTAAGATAAGACCAATGACGGTATGACCTGCTTCATGGTAAGCCACGATATTACGTTCTTTTTTCGAAATGACGCGGCTTTTCTTCGCCGGCCCAGCGATGACACGGTCAGTCGCTTCGTCGATATCACGCATATCGATTTTCTTTTTGTTTTGACGGGCAGCAACAAGTGCTGCTTCGTTTAGTAAGTTCTCAAGATCTGCTCCAGAGAACCCTGGTGTTCTGCTTGCAATGGCTTTTAAGTTGACTGACTCGTCAAGCGGTTTGTTTTTCGCATGAACTTTCAGTACTTCTTCACGGCCAATAACATCTGGGCGGTCAACCGTAATTTGACGGTCAAAACGTCCCGGACGCAGCAATGCAGGGTCTAGAATATCTGCACGGTTCGTCGCAGCAATGATAATAATACCTTCGTTGGCACTAAAACCATCCATTTCGACAAGAAGCTGGTTAAGCGTTTGTTCACGCTCGTCATGACCACCGCCAAGACCGGCTCCACGCTGACGCCCCACTGCATCAATCTCATCAATAAAGATTAAGCAAGGTGCATTCTTTTTCGCATTTTCGAATAAATCACGTACACGTGATGCACCGACACCGACGAACATCTCGACGAAGTCAGAACCACTGATGCTGAAGAAAGGAACGCCTGCTTCTCCTGCAGATGCTCTCGCAAGCAATGTTTTACCTGTACCTGGAGGTCCTACTAGTAAAACCCCTTTAGGGATTCTTGCGCCAAGCTCCGCAAATTTACGTGGATCCTTCAGGAATTCCACCACTTCTACAAGCTCTTGCTTTTCTTCATCTGCACCAGCAACATCTTTAAATTTCACACGTTTCTTCTCTTCTGTGTAAAGCTTCGCCTTACTCTTACCAAAGTTCATGACTCGGCTTCCGCCGCCCTGAGCTTGGTTCAATAAGAAGAAGAACAGGATAAAGATGATGATAAACGGAATGATGGTTGTCAGAACTTGCAGCCATCCATTTGTTTCAGGTGCTGGTTCTACTTTTACATCTGTATTCTTCAGTGCACTGTAAATTTGGTCAACACCTTGACCATCTGGAACATGGGTAATGAAGAATTGATCTTTCTTCGCGCCATCTAATTGACCACGAATTTCATAAACCCCTCTTACAGGCTGAATGGAGATACTCTCCACTTTTCCCGCACTTAGATTTTGCGAAAATTTGCTGTAAGACATGTTCTCAGGCTTTTGATTTGGGGATCCTAACCAACTAACGACCCCTATCACAAGTAATAAAATAAGTATATAAAAAATCGTATTACGAAAAACCCGATTCATTCCTTACCTCCTCCCACAGTAAGCACAACTATGTTCAATAGTATCATAGAAAATCATTCCAACACAACCAATAACCTCATGTATACGTATGCTGATCAGCCTTCGTAAACAGATGGTTTTAACACTCCAATATACGGGAGGTTTCGGTAACGTTCAGCGAAATCCAATCCATAGCCGACAACAAATGCATCTGGTACTTCAAATCCAACATAATCTGCTTTGATGTCTGCTTTGCGGCCACTTGGTTTATCAAGCAATGTCACAATTTTAATGGAATTTGCTTTACGGTATCGGAAAAGCTCTACCAGATAGCTCAAAGTTAACCCACTGTCGATGATATCTTCCATAATCAAAATATCTCTTCCTTCAACAGAAGTATCTAGATCCTTAATGATCTTTACTTCTCCAGAAGATACGGTAGACTTTCCGTAGCTAGATACATCCATAAAATCAAGTTCTAAATATGTATCAATGTGTTTGATCAGGTCTGCCATGAATGGAAGAGCCCCTTTCAAAACACCAATAGCCAGGGGAAATTTACCATCATAATCGCTGGTTAATGTTGCACCCAGTTCCTTCACTTTTTGCTGGATCTCTTCTTCTGAGATCAAAATCTTTTCAATATCTTGTTTCATGCTTTTGCTTGCCCCCTACAAATTTTCGTGCTGTCTATATTGTAATACAATGAGATCGCTGTTTGTCATATCAATTTCTTCAAAAACAGATTTTTTCAGACCTGGGATCCAGATGATTTGATGATCCGAGTCAGTGACGATCGGCCAGCTGTCTCTTTCTGCAAGAGGCACTTTTTTATCAATAAATATATCCTTCACCTTTTTTGATCCATTCATCCCTTTAAGTTTGATTCGATCACCATTTTTTCGTGAGCGAATGATCAAAGGGAGACGAACATGATCTTTTTGAAGCAAGAAAAAATGATTTCCGTTCCGTGCATCCTTCGGAACATGATTTGATACGACGATAGACTGTCCATTTGGGAGAAAAAGCTCTTCTCCAAGCTCAACCTTTAAGTGAAGAGCATAAGACTGGTCTAATACATGCGATCGTTCAAAGGTAAACATACAGTGATCATAAGACTTGACAGCTTGTAAACCTTTTGGCAAATCTAATGATCCAGACGGTTGATCGGTATGAGATAACCAGTCCAAAGTCCCTAGAATATGCTGGTTTGAAAACGCTGATTGAGTGTTTTCATAAAGATAGTTTAATATTAGTTGAATGCCTCTTCTTTGTAAAGGCAAAGGCAGGTCAAGCAAAGGCTTCGTTTTGATCTCAATTTGCTTAGGCGATTGACTCATTATCACTTGGTTCATTTGTTCCTTTGTTAAAGCCTGCAAGTATTGCTCATCCTCAGTCAGCATGTCACTTACAAACTGAAAGCTTTCATGTACATGAGGTGCCTCTTCTTTTAACACGGGAAGAACGTGTCTTCTTACCCGGTTTCTCAAGTAGTCATCTGTATGATTGCTTTGATCAATGACATAGGGAACATGTTCTTTTTCACAAGCTTTTAGCACGTCGTCCTTAGAGTATCCAATGAGCGGACGAATCAGCCATCCATTTTGAAAAGGACGTTTTGCTTGGATACCCGCGAGTCCTATACCAACAGTTCCTCTCGCAAGTCTCATCAACATTGTTTCTACTTGGTCGTCTCCATGATGTGCAAGCGCTATAAATTGAGCGTTGTATTGCTCCATCAATTGACGAAAGAAAGCATATCTGCACTCCCTTGCAGCTGCCTGTTTGTTTAAGCGGTTTTCTTTTGCATATTGGGTGACCTGTATGCGGGACGATTCAAAAGGGATTTCGTGCTCCTTACAGTAAGCCTCAACAAATGCCAAATCAGCAAAGGACTCTTCTCCTCTGAACATGTGATCTACATGGGCTGCAATCAGCTGATAGGAACCTTTGCGACGCTTGTTAAGTTCATGCAGTAAGAGCATAGAATCCGGTCCGCCGGAAACCCCGACAATGACTGTCGTATTTTCAAGGTAAACATCATGTTTTTTCAAAAAAGATTCAATTCTATTCACAACTTCCTCCTCACAAAGAGCAGGTAATTTAAAGATATACATATCCTATCACTTTCAGTAGCTCCAAGCAAAGAAGAAGCCTGCTTTTTTACAGCTCTACAACAGGAACAAAACCACATATGCACAGTAAAGGGCGAGTACACTGCACACGATAAGAATGGTTTCAAAAAGTCCGCCTGATTTTTTACGTACTGACGTTCTTTTTGCTGCTGCAGCCCGCGATCGTGAAGCCACTTGTTGATTTTGATTAACAGCGGGTTTTGGCGCGTTTTTTTGCTGTTGCTTCTTTTGGCGCGTTTTTCTTGATTCAATCAGCTGTCCTTCTTTCAGCATCGCACTTTTCATGTCTGCTGCTGATTGATATTTACCTTGTAAAGCAGCCTTTAACACCCTTTCATATCGCTTTAATAAAGGATGTCCTTCAATGGCTCGATAAAGCTGCTTTTCTGGTTCTGCCCCTTTTTTGAATTCTTTCTTATACGCACAGTTAACCATCACCATGGCTAGGGCAAATAAATCATAAGCTGGTTCAGCTTTTCGTGAGCCGAATCCCCAATAGCCTCGATCAAAAAACTCGGTATACTCCTTAATTGCCCTGCCCGCTTTTGTCGTTCCTCCCACATCAATGCACCGGATCGTGGCCGGGGGACCAGAAACAATGAGATTATCAGGCTTTAAGTCACCAAAAATCCATCCTTCCTGATGTAAATGAGCCAGGCTAGATAAAAGCTGAATCATCAAAACAACGATCCATTCATCACCCTTTTGTTTCACAAATTCAAGCAGTAATGGGCCTCTGACATATTCCATCACGTAAAAGGAGCGTTTTTGAGGCATACCGGGATAAATCGCATCATCCATATCATAAAAAGAAGGCCCCATGGTTTTCACAGGAGCCTTTGAAAAGGATTTTAATACATTGACTTCAGATGCAATGAGCATACTGTCATCACTCACTTTAAGGGCCGCTTGCCCATGTGGCGATTCGGCCAGATAGACAACACCGTTCGCCCCTTTTCCAAGCTCTTTTACAATACGGTAATGATGGTGGTGCCATTTCCCTTGAATCACCGTGCCTAACGGGATGTTAGAAACCGAATTCATCATCATGCTCTTCCTTTGCTTCAAGTAGCCCTTTACGTGAGCGAACTGACTTGAAATGCTGAAGTGCTTCCCGAAGTGCTGGTCCCGTTGGGGTGATTCCTCCAGTGGTCAGTTTCGGAAAAATAGATGATAATGAATCGAATCGAGGCGTCCAATTCAACACAATTTCAGCATCTGAGTTTTTCCCGGGAAATACACACATCCCAAACTGATTTTCTCCAATTCTTGAATTTAAACTGATGGAAAGGTCGATAAGTGCTTCTTTGACAGTCGGCAGCTTTGGTTTCATACTTGCACTTGTATCAACAAGCACGAGTACTTGAAGGTGAACCGTCTCTCCTAACTCATCAACAACCTCCATTACTTCCCCGCGCTTATCAGGTGGAAGCTCTTCAATTTCAGTGTCTTTGCCGAGTATTTGCTGCAATTCTTTATTCACAACACCTTGTAAGGTTTGTGTCATCGCTTTTTTCGTGACCATTTGTACTGTTTGAGATAATTGCTGGACGTAGACAACTTGATGGATGCCTCCGCCTGCGAGAGCAATCCCCTCTACTTCTTTCATCGCTTCATGATCGTGTCTGTTTTCTTCCATAATGCCAATGACATTGACTGTAATCCCTTGTTCCTTTGCCAATGAGGCAATCGCAAGCGGATCTTCCCCGTGATTTGAGCAGCCATCTGTAATCAATAAGATTTGGTTGACGTGACCTTTTCGCATCTTCATTCCTCCTGGGATTGTAACTGAATGCCTATATCCCCATCATCGCCAGAAGAAATTCATATTATACGATATTTTAAGAAATCTCTTGTTTCTCAAGATAGAATGTACCTGTCGGAATGGAAGCCCATTTTGGTGTGTTGTGGTCGAGCCTGATGACAACAACCGTCATATCGTCATCAATTTGGCCTGCTCTTGTTCGAATGACCTCTTCCATTAATAAATCAGCAATTTCTTGTGGATCTTCTGTTTTAAAGCTTTTCATTTTCCGTTTCACCCACAGATCATGATTTTCAATATGCTTTGGCCCTTCAAAAATGCCGTCACTCATCATAATCAAGAGATCTCCTGCTTTCATCTGTTCGCTCACAACCTCGACTTCGAATTCATCAATAATGCCAATCGGCAAGTTGCTTGCTTGTACCTTCATCACCTGATCACCCCGTTTAATAAAGCTGGGTGTTGAACCAATCTTCAGGAACTTACAGCTTGCATCCTGTAAATCAATAATCGATAAATCCAATGTTGAATAGATCTCGTCCGTCGTTCGTAAAGATAAAATACTATTAATGGTTTTAATCGCTACTTTTTCATTGATACCTGACGCCAATATTTTTTCTAACAGCTTAATCGTCTCATTGCTTTCAAAATGAGCACGTGCTCCGTTGCCCATTCCATCACTAATAGCTGCGGCATACTTGCCTGCTCCAAGCTCCATCATGCTGTAGCTGTCTCCAGATACCAGTCCTCCGCCTTTTGCTGCATGTGCCACGCCTGTAGCCACTCGATATGATTTGGCAGAGCCAAATACAACGTGACAATAGCCTGTTGGATGCTCTGCACACTGCTCTGCTTTGACTAAAATCTGTTCTTCTAAAATATCTGAAAGCATTGGAGCAATGATTTTTTCACATTCCCCATGCCCTTGGCAATATGGGATTCTCATTTCAATATCGACATTTCCCTGCTCCAAGCTATAGATTTCTACTTGCTGAATTTCAATACCAAAGTGCTGAAGCGCTTCTATCATCTGCTCTTCTTGAATAAAATGCTGTTCTCTTTCTCGTTTTATTTCCCGGGAAAAATCCTCCATCACTTGTGAGACACCCATCAGCTGTTCAGCCACAAGACGCCTGCTGTCTTGGACTTTTTTCTTCAGTGTCTGGTTGGCTTTATAGTAAGCGATCTCCTCTTCAATCAATTCCTCGACATGTTTTGATTTTGAGCAGTGCTGACTAAATTTCTTTTTCAATTTTCGGTTATGCTCATACGTTTTTTCATCAGATTCATGCATAACTTGTTTCATTAGTTCATAGGTTGTATCAAAGTTCTGCACCCAGCATTTATTTTTCTTATAGCACGTTTGACAGGATCGTTCTGTGATCGTACTTAAAAAAAGATCTACATCCTCTTCCTGCTTCTTCTCTTCAGGAATGGATTCGTAAAATGTCGCAAAACTCTCAGACAGCGCATGAAATACATTAGAGAATTGGTCTACCTTTTTTGCTGTCACGTCTCGTACTTTCCGAGCATATTGCTGCTGTTCTTGTACATGTTCTACCGTACCAGGAATGTATTTCGCTACCTTGGAGGTGACTGATTGTGGCGTGAGCAAAAAAAGTGCAACCGCTATAAGTGATTCATACAATGTGGTCATGAGACCTGCTGACCCTTCCCCATACAGTGAAATGAGTAAGGAACCCACAATTAAGCCGATGGCCGCCCCTGCTTTCTTCCCTTCTTTCAGCAATCCGCCTAATAAACCTGAAAAGGCAAGAAGACTCATCTGATAAAGGTTTCCAATGTTGGCGAGACCGAGAATTAATCCTGTCACGACACCGACCGTACAACCAATACTGGCTCCGCCAATAAAAGCAAAGGTCAGCACTACATAACGTGACAAAATATGCTCTGCCTGCATCCCTTGAAAAGAGATCCCAGCAAGTCCAGTTAAAACTGAGGCAATTAAAATCATAAAACAAATAATTTCTTCGACCTTTAAAGAGTGTTTAATTTTCCTGACTGTAAAAATCGGCAGGCTTTGAAGAAAAATCAGTGTCAAAATGAAGGCAAGTCCTGCTTCGACACCCGCCATGACGTAATCATAGCTTTGCACAGCACCTTGCTCTAGGTAAACAAATGCTCCTCGGGTGATCAGCATCGAGAGAACAATGACAACCGGTAATGTTTTCACTGGGTCTTTAATGATGAAAGAAACCACCTTTGACATAAGGAGAAACATAAGTAGCGATGCAAACACAAACAATGCATTTTGAGGTGATATCGTCATCGCCCCAGCGAGTAAAGCGAGACAAGCAAGCATTGCCTTATCTCTTTTAATAAGCAGCATGGAACCAAAGAAAGGCAGAGCAAACGGCATAATTTCAGATAATATAAAGGCTCGTCCCAATAAAAAGCCTAGAACAACATAAATAAACCCTTTATAGAAAAAAAGAGAATGCGTGTGATGAAGAAACAGGTTTTTCAATTTTTTTAACCCTGCACTGATTCTTTCAAACCCCGCTCCTGTTAAATCAGTTCTTCTTTCTAGTTTTTCCATCTTCTCATCCCCCACCTGATATTCGTTGCTTGTCATTATAGCGAAGGTGAAAAAGAAATTTTGTCAAAAGAAGTTGTCGTTTCCATAAAACGTTCGACGCTTTATTCGTCAAAGAGGCATACTTTCATGAAAGTCGATGTCTTTCATCAGAATTTTACGAAAGCACAAAAAAACAGCTTTCCTATAGAAAGCTGTTTCGAAGATGACCCGTACGGGATTCGAACCCGTGTTACCGCCGTGAAAGGGCGGTGTCTTAACCGCTTGACCAACGGGCCTTGCTTTATGTTCTAGTTAAAAGGATAGCGGCGGAGGGGATCGAACCCCCGACCTCACGGGTATGAACCGTACGCTCTAGCCAGCTGAGCTACACCGCCATAATGATAATGCGCTAAGAAGCACAAGAACTATAATACAAAGGATTCGCTTGTCCGTCAATAGAAAGTTTTAAATTAAATGACGAAATCTCAAAAAATGTAGGATAGGTCATGAAAAAAAGCACCTGCTGAACAGCAGATGCTTTGTTGTAAAAATATATAGAAAGCAGCAACAAGTTAACCTCTTCTTGCTCCGCGCCCCCCACGTTTTGATTCCGTGTTACGTTTTAAAGATGTTAAGCGATCTTCGCTATCTTTTAAGAATTTGTTCATTTTTTGTTCAAACGATTCCTTCGGACGGAAATCATTTCTGCTTGGTCTTGATTGTTGTTGAGGACGATCTTTTGCTTTTTTAATGGACAAGCCGATTTTACCGTCTTTTTCAACGTTAATCACTTTCACTTCAACTTGTTCACCGACTTTTAAATGCTCATTAATATCTTTTACATAGTTATCGGCTACCTCACTGATATGAACGAGACCAGTTGAACCGCCTGGCAACTCCACAAAAGCTCCAAAATTTGTAATGCCCGTAACTTTCCCTTGTAACTTGCTGCCAACTTCAATCGACATAAAAAAAGTGCTCCTCCTTAGACTTATAAAAAAATCTCATTTGTTCAATTATACATAAACTGAATTTTAAGTGTCAACAAGGCTAATCGCTCTTATTGCCCACATCAAAGATTTTTTCGCCTTTTTTGGACATATAATAGTCCCGTCGTGCCAGTTCGAGTACGTATTCCTTGCTTTTCAGCTTCTTAATTTCATCAGAAATATCTTCCTGCTTTGTTTGTAATTGCTTCAACTCTTTTTCGAGCGCAACCTTCTTCTCTTCTTTTTCCTTTAGTGAAGACGATTGCGACCAGAGGGCACTTGTCACCAAGACAGCAAACATGAGCACGATCACACCAAACACGGTAAGCCTTCTAAGGAGTCCGCGACGTTTGCGTTTTAAGCGCTGTGCTTGCTGTTCCATTTGTTTTTGGTAATCATTTTGAATTTGTGCGATATTTCTTTTTCTCTTGTTCAAGGTTGAAGGCCTCCTCTCTTACTTTGTCCAGAATTGTTTCCATTTCGTTTTGATGGTACCAGATAATTTCTTGGCCCCTTGTAAAATTCCTGCTCCTTTTGAGAAAAACAATCTCATTGATGTTCGCCATTTTTCGGGAATCCGATGAATAATGGTCACATTGAGTAACCAGATGAGCGGATAACAAACAATCGACAGCACCTTCCACACGAGCCGAAACGTAAAACGAACTAGACGTAAGAGCGAGTGGAGCAAGAACAGAATAGCACTTATGACCAATGTGATCATCCAGCGGATCGGCTGGAAGACAATCGACATGACCAGCCTTTTCAGGAAGAGAACGGTCTGATATACACACATCATGATAAACTTGAGAATCTTGAGATACAGCTGTTTCATCAATGCCTGATACATCGAGAAACCTAGAGCAACGGCTAGAAAAATATAAAGCCTGAATTCTCCCTCATTTGTCAGCAGCAGGACGTAAAAGAATAAGAGACCCTGCACCATCCAAAAAAGGAGATCGTGTATAGCCAAAAGCCATTTTGCTGTTTTTTCCCGGTTCACAAACAGCTTGTACGTATCAAGCGATGCGCCCAGCCAGATGCCCATCGCCGCCATGGAAAGCATCGTATAAAACTGGACTGTCAGCGTCATTTAAACAGCTTGCTAAAAAATCCTTTAGCTTTCTCCCCGTGCTGCTCATCAACATAGATTAAATCAAAGACACGCCCTTTGATCGACACAACGCCCTTTTCGACGTCTAGATTCTTCATTTGCAGATTTTCTCCGCGGATGGCGAGAATCCCCATGACCGTCTCTAGCAGAAATTCCTCACTATCAAAGCTTTCCACTTGTTTGACACCAGTGATATCTAAATGCTTTCTGTTTCGCATTGTGACATTGTGCTCAGCGTCTGATGACAGCTTCGTGCCTTGAGGTTGATTATAATATTGATTCATTTATACATCCCCCATATCTCATACTTGCATGTTACTGCATTGTATGTGATAAGAGGGTCATTTAGAACAAGCCCTATTCTGCTGTTTTTTCTTCTTTTAGCACAGTATACATGCCAGCCGCTTCTTCTTTTTTCGTCGTGTCCTTTAACTCGTTGACTTGAACAGTCACTAGTTTTTGACCAAAGCGGATTTGCAGCTCATCTCCTTCTTTCACGTCAGAGCTTGCTTTCGCCTGTGTTCCGTTAATAGAAATTCTGCCTTGATCAGCTACTTCTTTTGCCAATGTTCTTCTTTTAATTAAACGGGACACTTTTAAAAACTTATCTAGTCTCATGTATGTTCACCTCTTTCTATACGTTTCGCATCGTTCCAGAGATCGTCCATTTCCTCTAGCGTTAAGTCATCTAATGAACGTCCCATGTCCTTTGCTTTTTGTTCGATATGCTGAAAACGCCGCATGAATTTTGTGTTGGCAGAAGCGAGCGCCGTTTCAGGCTCTAGGTGATAGAACCGTCCAATATTGACGAGAACAAACAAAAGATCTCCAAATTCATCTTTCATCTGCTTCGTTGCACCTTCGTCTGTCTTCTCTGCCACTTCAACGAGAAATTCCTGCTTTTCTTCTTCGTATTTGTTCCAAATATCTTGAACATCTGTCCAATCAAAGCCTACCTTGGCGGCTTTCTTTTGGAGCTTATATGCCTTTGTTAGTGCTGGAAGTGTCGCCGGAATCGATTGCAAAATAGAACCGGTCCGCTCTGGCTTCTCCTGCTGCTTGATTTTTTCCCAGTTGGCCACCACATCTGCTGCCTCAGAAACATTCGTGTCACCAAACACATGGGGGTGTCGCCGAATCATTTTTTCTGTGACATGCTGAATGACGTCATCGATTGAGAAATAACCGTCATCTTCGCCTATTTGAGCGTGAAGTAATACCTGCAGCAGCACATCGCCGAGCTCTTCCACCATATGATCTGGGTCATCTTCATCTATCGCTTCAAGCAGCTCATAGCATTCTTCAATTAAATATGGTTTGAGTGACTCATTGGTTTGTTTTTGATCCCATGGACAGCCGCCCGGACCTCTTAATGTACGTATGACGTCACGGAAGGTGTCAAATTGTTGATAAAGCAGCTGTTCTTCTTGAATCGGAGGAACATAAACACTTGTTAAGTTATTTATCGACACATCTCGATCAAGTTCAAATAAAGGAACGGCAGTAATCTGTTCCTGACTGCTTCCAGCTGCAGTCACAATATAAACTTCATAATCGTCAGGGAGCTTTTCCATCAGCGTGAGCTTCACATTCGATGCTGTCATCTGATCATATACCTGACAAATCAGGACGTGCTGGGTTAATTTCAGATCATCCGCTCTCATATCCCCAGCATCAACGAATTGTAATCCTTCGATGGGGTCAATCTGCAAGGAGTTGAATGTCGCATCTAAAAAGCTTTGTCCACCAGCGACAGACACCTCAATCCCGCTCTCTTTCTGCCCGGCGACAAGCAGCTGTACGGTCTTTTCTGCCACAAATGGATGACCAGGTACTGCGTACACAATGTCTTTTTCCGCTGCCTCTGCAAATAATATTTCGGTAATTTCCTGAT
This sequence comes from Bacillus sp. Nf3, assembly GCF_003028545.1. Lineage (NCBI taxonomy): Bacteria > Bacillati > Bacillota > Bacilli > Caryophanales > Bacillaceae > Bacillus > Bacillus sp. Nf3. The sequence continues at coordinate 23,989 of NZ_PYUA01000012.1, forward strand.
ACACCTGATCAAACTGATCGTGCTTTTCATAAATTTCATCAAAGAAGGTGAGAGATGGGACCTCCTGCATTAACTCTGCGGTAAGCGGATGATCCTGCGTTCTCATATATACTTCTTTCGCCTGCTTCAGCTGCTTATATACACCGAGCGTCAGCTGATCCATGTCGCCTGCCCCGAGACCGACGACGGTAATCTTACCTGCCATTTTGATTCCCTCTCATCTGTTTAAAATATAAAACCTTTTTTCCTAATGGAATGAGTCTCCATTCCTCTACCGTGAATACTTCTAGCTTAAGAATACTATATAAAAAGGCGAAACCACCAATAAAAACTGATGTCAGGCTCTCTAAAACGGAAAACGGACGTTTTTCGAAAGGGATCACCCAGGAAAACAAAGCCTGATATCCCATTAAGACCACAGCCATGAAGGCGGCTGATAAAAGAATTTTCACTGGGAATAGCTCTCTCAATGAAATCCATCCTTTATGCTTCAAATAAACGGCATTGAGCACGGCTGCTGTGAGAAAACCACATACAGTTGACCATGCGGCACCGTGGATGCCAAATAACGGAACAAGCGCAATCGTTAGAATCCATTTCACCAGCACGCTGATGATCACCACAACAGCGGGATACACAGTATGTCCGAGCCCTTGCAGTAAAGCCGCCTGCGTAATGGCAATCGACGTAAACGCAATCGATATACAGAATATTTGCAGGGCATCTGTGCCTAAATCATTACGAAAAAGCATTGTATTTACTGGTGATAAAATACAAATCAGCCCAACAGCTGACCCAATCCCTAATACCGACGTGGTCTTAACCGATGACCGCACTTTTTGCCGTATCGTTTCATGCTCCCCATTTCTCATGGCTGCCGATAAAAATGGCACAAGAGAGGTTCCGATGCTGATGGCAAACACCGTCCCTAGCTGCAAGAACGGCTGACCTCGGTCATACACACCTTTTGCCGCCTTTGCCGCCGCTTCACTGAGACCCTCACTGCGCAGCAACGCATACAGATGAAAAGCATCAATCATTTGCATCCATAAAATAAGCAAGCCGCTGACACAAATCGTCAATGTATACAGCACCAAACTCTTCAAAATATCTTTTTTTCGAAGTGTCGCCTGTTTGCCTGACATACTTGCAGCAGACTGTTTTCGATAGGTCAACCAAAGGAAAAGAAGCAAAATGAGCGACGCCGCACTTCCTGCGATAGAAGAGAACACCGCGCCCGCCCCTGTTTCATAAAGCGAATAGCCGTGCCTCACGAAATAAAAAGATAAAACAAGCAGTACGCCTACCCTAATGAGCTGCTCTATCAACTGAGAAACAGCCGTTGGAAGCATCAGACCGTCACTCTGAAAAACTCCCCTCAGCATCACAGTGAGCGGCAGAAATAGAAACACAAAAGCACTCATCTGGATGAGCAGAATTAATTGACTATCTGCCATAAGGGTCGCCATTGTGCCTGCTCCTATGTAAAGACAAAGAAATAAGACCAAGCTCAGTAAAGTGATATATACCAAGGATACCCTTGTAATGATCCGCCGATTCTCTTCCCCATGCTCACTCAGAAGCTTGGACACCATGACAGGAAAACCTGTTGTACCAAGCATGATGGCAATACCAAGGAAAGGATATACCTGCTGATAAATATAAAACCCTGTGTCCCCTACGATGTTTTGAAACGGGACACGGTAAACGGCACTTAGTACCTTTGATAACAAGCCTGCGATGGTCAAAATTACCGCACCCTGGAAAAGCCAATGCGGCTGATTCACAGCATTTTTCATGGATGACTCCTTTAAAATAGATCTACAGTTAAACGAACTCATTATATCATACGTGAATGAAAAGCCGTTTCTTTCTAAGGAGTAGACGGCACATGTCCCGATTTGTTTCATCCCATATAAAAAACCGACAAAATCAAATGATTTCATCGGCATTTTTTCGTTTTATCAAAATGATATAGAGTTATTAGACCTAATGTTCCATTTGACGGGCTAAGAAGCCAGCTGCCGTTTCTGCCGCTTTATGCTCCACTTCTCCCATTGAACGCTCTTTAGAAAATAAGACGACGGCGCCAATCGGATCTCCGTTTGCAACAATAGGTGCAATGGTATAAGCAGATACGTCATCATCAATACCATCGACAAGTTGAATTTCTTTTTTGCTTTCTTCTAAGACAGAATTACGCTGATCCATTGTTCGTTCAAGTAAATCACTGATGGATTTGTTTAAGTACTCTTTTTTCGAACTGCCGGATACAGCAATATACGTATCTCGATCACAGATCAGGATGGAATGACCCAAACTGTCGAATAATGCATCAGCATATTCCTTCGCAAAGTCTCCTAGCTCACTAATCGGCGAATACTTCTTCAAAATCACTTCTCCATCGCGGTCGACGAAAATCTCAAGCGGATCTCCTTCCCGGATGCGCAATGTTCTGCGAATCTCCTTTGGAATAACCACTCTACCTAGATCATCGATACGGCGTACAATTCCAGTTGCTTTCATTCACTGCTGCCTCTCTTTCGTTTGATGATGTGTTGGGTGAATGGAACAAAAGCGTCCACTTTATGCAACATTCACCACTTGACCCTGAGTTTAGTATCCGTCACATCAAACGTAATATACACGAGAGACAAACAAAATTTTATGAAGATGGAATGGTTTCTTTTTTCACATCTTGAAGGCCTCGAAGCATATTAAGAACAACCTCAAGCCATTCCTCCGTTTTCTTGCCTTTCGTTTGGACAGAAATAATCAGCTTGCTGCCTTCCATTCCCAACCCAATTTCACGTCCATATTTACTGCCAAGCTCAAATAATTTTTGACCGTCGATTTCACTGCTTGCTTGCTCATCAAGGGTCATTCTGACAATGCCTTTCTCCATCTTGATCAGCTCGACACGTTCCTGGACAGCGTACACCTTCATTGTCGCAATCGTAAACAAGTCTGCCACTTCTTGCGGATATTCACCAAATCGGTCGATCATTTCATCCTGAAGCTCTTTTCGCTCTTCAATCGATCCAATTGCTCTGAACTGTTTATACATCTCAATCTTCTGCTTGCCATCCGAAATATAAGTGTCTGGGATGTACGCATCAATTTGCAGATCAATTTCTGGCTCGAATTTATCTTGAGCCGTTGTATCGCCTCTTCTTTCCTCAATGGCTTCTTTCAGCATTTGAGAATAGAGGTCGAATCCAACCGAATCAATGAAGCCATGCTGCTGAGCCCCAAGTAAGTTCCCTGCTCCTCGAATCGTTAAATCACGCATCGCAATTTTAAACCCAGATCCAAGCTCTGTGAATTCTTTAATGGCTTGAAGTCTTTTCTCTGCAACTTCAGAAAGAACTTTATCTTTTCGATATGTGAAATAAGCATATGCGACACGATTCGAGCGGCCTACTCGTCCTCTTAGCTGGTACAGCTGAGAAAGCCCCATTTTATCTGCATCGTGGACGATGAGCGTGTTCACATTTGGAATATCGACTCCCGTTTCAATGATGGTGGTACTGACCAATACATCAGATTCACCTTCAAGGAAATTAATCATCACTGATTCCAGCTCGTTCTCACTCATTTTCCCGTGCGCATAACTAACTTTTGCGTCTGGGACTAGCATAGAGATTTCGTCTGCTTTTCGTTCGATATCTTCAACACGGTTGTAAAGGAAGTACACTTGACCGCCGCGTGCTAATTCTCGCTCAATTGCTTCTCTGACTAAAGCGCCGTTGTACTCAACCACATAGGTTTGAACAGGGAATCGGTTTTCAGGCGGTGTTTCAATAACCGATAAATCCCGCACGCCAAGCATGGACATATGAAGCGTACGCGGAATTGGCGTAGCCGTTAATGTCAGTACATCGATATTGGCTTTCATCTGCTTAATTTTCTCTTTATGCGTCACACCAAAACGCTGTTCCTCATCAATGATCAACAGCCCTAAATCCTTGTAGACGATATCTTTTGAAAGAAGACGGTGTGTGCCGATGACCATATCAATCGTCCCGTTTTTCAGCCCTTTTAACGTTTCAGTTGTTTCTTTTCTTGTACGGAAACGGCTCAGCTGCGCGATTTTGACAGGGTAGTCTTGGAATCGGTCCATGATTGTATCAAAATGCTGCTGCGCTAAGATAGTTGTCGGAACTAGCAGGGCTACCTGCTTCCCGTCAGCAATCGCTTTGAAGGCCGCACGAATAGCCACCTCTGTTTTTCCGTAGCCCACATCTCCACAAAGCAGACGGTCCATTGGACGTTCCCGCTCCATATCCTGCTTAATTTCGTGAATCGAACGGATTTGATCATCTGTTTCCTGGTAAGGGAACGCAGATTCAAACTGGCGCTGCATCTCATGGTCAGGCGAGAAGGCATATCCTTTGCTAGCCTCGCGTTCTGCGTACAGCTTAATCAGATCATCTGCGATGTCCTGTACGGATGTTTCAACTTTTTTCTTTACACGTTTCCAATCGCTGCCGCCAAGTTTGTACAGCTTTGGTTCTTTACCTTCTGATCCTACATATTTCTGCACCTGATCAATTTGTTCAACCGGTACATAAAGCTTGTCGCTTCCTTGATAATGAATATTTAAATAATCTTTATGAATGCCGCCAATTTCAAGCGTTTCAATTCCTAAATATTTACCGATCCCGTGGTTAATGTGCACCACATAATCGCCGACTTGAAGCTCTGAATAGCTCTTGATTCGCTCTGCATTGGTCAGCTTTTGCTTACGTGCCTGCTTTTTCACACGTTTCTTGAAGAGTTCACCTTCTGTGATCACAGCAATTTTTGATAACGGCAGTTCAAAGCCTGTTTGCAGCTCACCTTGTAAAATATACACCTGTCCGCTCACAAGCTCAGCGTCCGGTTTAGCAAGAGCAGCTTCAATGTCATAATCATGCAGAACAGACGATAGCTTTTCTGTCCGCTCTTCATCCGCACCTAAGAAGACAACTGTGTACTGCTGTTTTTTATAGCGTTCAATTTCACTCGCCAGCACATTCATCTGCCCGTGGAAATTCTGCATTTGCTTACTAGATACATTGACGATATTTTGCGGATTTGTCTGCTGGACATGTCTCAGGAACAAGGAGTAGTACAGAATGGACCTTGATTGCTGATTGATCAGTTCTTGGAACGGGAAAGAAAGAGATAAATCATGAAGAATGTTCCCTTCTTCAAGCAGACTAATTGTCCAATCGGCTTCTTCCTGTTCAAGCTGTTCTTCCATCTCCTGAATTCTGCTGATTTCATCTAAAATAATAATCGTATCCTGCGATGTGTAATCTAGCAAACTAGCAGGCTTTTCATAGAAATAGGCTAGGTACTTCGTCATTTCCTGTGTCACGATGCCTTCTAGCAGCTTCTCGCGGTCAGCAGAAATATTTTGATGAAGCAGCTCTTTTTGCTGATCTGAGTTGAATTTCTTTAAGCTCTTCGCCAGCCCTTGATCAAGCTGTTCAATGGCTCTCACTCGTTCAGGACCTCTCACAATCAGCTCTTTTGCAGGACCTATTTTGATTTCTTGAAGGGTTTCTAATGAACGCTGTGTATCTGAATGAAACGTTCGAATCGAGTCTACTTCTGTATCAAACAGTTCAATACGGATTGGATGATCTTCCGTTAACGCATAGATGTCGATGATTCCTCCGCGCACACTAAAATCTCCGGGCGCTGCAACCATCGACGTCCGGTCATAACCAATTTGTACGAGCTGTTTTGAAAACGCCTCCAAATCAATTTCTTCACCGATCTTTAAATGGATCTGACTCTCCTTCCAGAGCTCAACTGGCGGAAGCATCCTGCGCACCGCAGCAGCGGGAGTGACGATAATGGGATTTTCTCCATTCGCAAGCCGGTTCAGGACATCTAAACGCTGTGCTCTCAGCTCAGGGCTTGCCACTGCAATTTCTGAAGCGATAAGTTCATTGACAGGATAAAGAAGAACCGAGCGATCCGGCATCACACTTGCTAAATCATCTGTTACCTTCTGTGCCTGATATAAATTGTGAGTCACAATAAACATTGGCCGCTTCAGTTCGTCTGATATCGCGGCTGTAAATAAAGATCTGACGGAGCCTGATAGTCCGGCAAGCAGCTGTTCTTTTAACCCTTCCTTTAGTCCATTAAAAATGGACTGAAAATCATCACTTTGTTTGATAAATGATTGTATGTTTTTCATTTGGCTCCTCCTCCCTGTTTGTTTAAAACAGAAAAACGCTTTGGTCTAATATCTACACCAAAGCTTTTTTATTGAATAAAAGTATGATACTGATGGTAATCAGGATTTCTTTCGAGCGCCTCTTGGCAATCCTCACAAATGGTTTGTACATGTAAATCACCATTTTCCCTATAAGAAATCATATCGTTTCTTTCCTCATTTGTTAAGTGATGAAATCCAAGTGCTTCACTTTGGACAGCGGATTCATCTAGACTGCCAACCTTTACACCACAGTGGCGGCAGTAATAATGCAAAGCCATACGTGATCCTCCCATGCTGAGATTTTATGATCAGTATGTGCTTTGCTTATCATTCTTATACCTTCTTGTTAAAATCATTCATCACTTCTAAAAATGGCTTTTTTAAAGCTGCTTCACAGGCCTCGACAGACGATTGAATGGCTGATGCGATATCAGGCTGTTCCTCTTCTGAGAAACGTCCTAGTACGTAATCAACGACCTTCATGCCGTTTTGAGGACGTCCAATGCCGATACGGAATCGGTCAAATTCAGGTGAACCTAAATGTTGAATCAATGATTTGATTCCATTATGCCCGCCTGCACTTCCTTTTGTACGTAAGCGAATTCGGCCAGTTGGCAAATCAAGATCATCATAGATCACTTTCAAATGTTCAAGGGGAATATCGTAATAGTCCATCAGCGGACGCACACATTCTCCTGATAAGTTCATATATGTAAGCGGCTTTACAAGTAGAACCTTTTGCCCCGAAACAAACCCAGTTCCAAATTGTCCATGGAATTTTGATTGATTTAAAGGAATGTCCCATTTTTTCGATAGTTCATCTATTGTCATAAACCCGACATTATGTCTTGTTTTTTCATATTCTTTTCCTGGATTACCCAATCCAACGAATGCAATCATGAAACCAATAACCTCCTTTGTCACACAGCACACGCCTAAAAAATGAGCCAATCAGATTGCCTCATGTAAAACGTATGAATTCTTTTCATTCTAGCACAAAAGACGCAACCGCGGGAGGGTTACGTCTCTAAATGACCAGTTATTCTCCATCGTCATCCTTTTCTTTAATAGCCTCAGGCTCTTGCGGCTCCTCTTCGCTATCTGGCTCAGGAACCTCTGATTGCTGAGGCGGCAGAATGGATGCAACGACTTCTTCTGGATCGTTATTGATTTGATAAGATGACTGAACAGGCAGATCAGCAACTGTTAAGACATCATTGACTTCTAAGTTTGTAATATCAGCTTCAATATTCTGCGGGATATCTTTTGGTTTCGCTGTAACAGATAGTTCAAATAGTGGCTGCTGAAGCACACCACCATCTTTTACCCCTTTAGACTCGCCAATCAGCTGCACTGGTACATCCGCGTCAATTTCACGCTGTAAGTCAACGACTTGGAAATCAGCATGGACAAGTTCGTTTTTCAGCGGATCTGTTTGTAACTCTGTCACCATCACAGATTTCGTTTCACCACCCACGTCTAAGGTAATGATTGTATTCTTCCCTTCATCACGTAAGGTTTTTAATAAGTCGATGCTGTCTAATGAAACAGCCAGGCTGTCTGTATTTTTTCCGTATATGACACCAGGAACGTGTCCTGAATGACGGATTTTTTGCAGTGTGGAACGTTTGAAATCAGTTCTTTTATTTGCTTTTAAAGTTGCCATATTCAGCACCATCCTATTTCTTTTTTGTCACTACTCTCATAATTACCCATAACCGAATCATTTTAAACATGTTTGCCTGTGATTGATGAAAGCAAAAAGACCCTAAGCTGATGCCTAGGGCCTTTTCCATAATAAAATTAGCTGAAAAGGTAGCTCACAGATTCTTCTTCATGTACACGGATGATGGCTTCTGCAAGCAAAGGCCCAACTGAAAGCGGAATGAATTTTCCAACTTTCTTGTCATCAGTTAATTGAATACTGTTTGTCACAACTAATTCTTTAATTTTAGAGTTTGTGATGCGTTCTACTGCTGGTCCAGACAATACTGGGTGCGTACAGCAAGCATAGACTTCAGCTGCTCCATTTTCGACTAGCGCATTTGCTGCAAGTGTAATGGTACCAGCTGTATCAATGATATCATCAATCAAAATAGCTGTTTTGCCTTCAATGTTACCAATAATGTTCATGACTTCAGCAACGTTTGGCTTTGGACGGCGTTTGTCGATAATTGCGATTGGCGCTTTCAGGCGGTCTGCCATTTTACGCGCACGCGTCACACCACCGTGGTCAGGAGACACAACAACGATATCATTCAAGTTCTTCTGTTCGAAATAGTTTGTTAAGATTGGCACAGCCATTAAGTTATCGATTGGAATATCAAAGAAACCTTGGATTTGCGGCGCATGAAGATCAAGTGCAATAACACGTGTAGCACCTGCTGTTTCAAGCAAGTTTGCAAAAAGCTTCGCAGTGATTGGCTCACGAGGTTTTGCCTTACGATCTTGACGTGCATATCCGTAATAAGGGATCACAATATTGACAGTTTTCGCAGAAGCGCGTTTTAGCGCATCCACCATAATGAGCAGTTCCATAATATGCTCATTGACTGGCGCACTTGTTGATTGAATGACATAACAATCACAGCCGCGGATACTTTCTTCAATATTGATTTGGACTTCACCGTCACTAAAACGTTTAACAGAGCTCTTTCCTACATCAACTCCGATACGATCGGCAATTTCTTTGGCAAGTTCAGGGTTTGAATTCAAAGAGAATATCTTTAAATTCGCATCAGCATAACGATTAGACATGGTAAACCTCCGGGTATTTGGATTATTTTTTATGAATATTTTTCACATAATCTTCTTTATTGACTTGTCTTGCTCTAGCAATAGACAATGCATCCTGCGGTACATCTTCTGTAACTGTTGAACCGGCTGCAACATATGCCCCTTTTCCGACAGTGACTGGTGCAACGAGATTTGAATTACAACCAATAAAGGCGCCGTCTTCAATCTTCGTTAAGAATTTGTTTTTCCCATCATAGTTGACTGTAATGGAACCACAGCCAAGATTTACATCAGTTCCGACCTCTGCGTCTCCAATGTAGCTTAAATGAGATGCTTTGCTGCGGTCTCCGAAAACTGTTTTCTTGATTTCGACAAAATTCCCGATTTTCACTTCATCGCCAATTTTCGACAACGGGCGAATATGAGCAAACGGTCCAATTGTCACATCAACTCCAACCTCACTATCGCAGACGACAGATTGCTTAATGACTGTTCGATCTCCGACGATGCTGTCAACAATTTCAGTGTTTGGCCCAATAGTGGCGTCTGCACCGATTTTTACATTCCCTTTGATGACCGTCCCAGGATAAATAACTGTATCTTCACCGATGACAGCATCTGGCGAAATATACGTGTTCTCAGGATCAATCAAGGTCACACCATTCTTCATATGCTGATGATTAATACGTCGCTTCATGAATTGCTCTGCTTGTGATAGAGCGATACGGTCATTAACTCCAAGTGTTTCTTCAAAATGCGGTGTTTGATAAGCTGCAACTGTTTGCCCTTCATTTTTTAAAATTTCAATGACGTCTGGCAAGTAGTATTCACCCTGTGCATTTTCATTCGACACTTGCTCAATCACACGGAAGAGATCTTCATTTGAAAAGCAATAAGTCCCTGTATTAATTTCATTCACTTGACGCTCTGCATCGTTCGCATCTTTATGCTCCACAATTTTTACGACAGCACCTGTTTCGTCACGAATAATTCGGCCATAGCCTGTCGGATCGTCCGCATGTGCTGTTAAAATAGTGACTTTCGCTTGATGTTTTTGATGCTCGCTTAACATGGCTTCCATTGTTTCCGCTGTCAATAATGGCGTATCACCACAAATGACAATGGTTGTTCCCTTTTCCTGCGCGAGGAACGACTTTGCTTGTTTGACGGCATGAGCTGTTCCCAGCTGTTCTTCTTGAAGTGCATACTCACTTCTGTCTCCAAGCTGCTCTTTGACGTCCTCTGCTCCATGACCGACAATCGTCACTAGCTTGGCTAAAGAAAGCTTTAACGCTTCATCTGCCACATGCTCGACCATTGGTTTTCCGCAAACTGGATGAAGTACTTTATATAGCTTCGACTTCATTCTCGTCCCTTTTCCCGCTGCTAAAATCACTGCGAACCGCTTATCCATTGATTGGCCTCCAATATCCCTATTATCCATAGAAAAATATATCCTAAATAAAGACTGATTTCAAGGATACAAAAGGAAGTACAATAATTTTCTAACAGATGAAAGACTTAAGAAACAAGAGAAAGAACGCAAAAAAGACAGCATTTAAAAGAAAACATTCATTTTCTCTTAAAGCCGTCTTTTTAGGTTTAAGTATGATTAAGAAGCTCCAGCTTCTTCATATTCAATTGTCTCTTCCTCTTCGCCTAAGCGATGATATTCATTTAATACAGCATCTTGGATTTTACCCCGAGTGCTTGAATTAATTGGATGTGCAATATCGCGAAACTCTCCATCAGGCGTGCGTTTGCTAGGCATTGCAACAAACAACCCATTGTTTCCATCAATCACACGAATATCATGAACAACAAATTCGTGGTCCAGCGTGATGGATGCAATCGCCCTCATGCGACCATCGGTATTCACGCGGCGTAATCTTACGTCAGTAACTTCCACAGTAGTTCACCACCTTTTCCCAATATAAAAGCATTACTTAGGTATTCAACGATCGTGGTGATTCTCCTGCTCTTTTTTTAAACTTTTTTTGAAATATCGGGATATTTATACATTATTTGTCATATTCGTGACGACGCTTACATCCTCAGCATGAAAAAAGACATCATGATGATGTCTTTCCCTGCATATGATGAAACCAAACGGCTTTCATCGAGAGTGCCTGTTTATTTTACTAGTGCAACTACTTCTATTTCTACAAGCGCATCTTTTGGAAGTCTTGCCACTTCCACGCATGAACGAGCTGGCTTATGTGTATGGAAATACTCACCGTACACTTCATTCACTTCAGCGAATTGTTCCATATCTTTGATGAAAACAGTTGCTTTCACGACTGTTTCAAAGGAAGCACCTGCTGCTTCAAGTACAGCCTCAAGATTACGGAATACTTGATGTGTTTGTTCTTTAATATCTCCATTAACAAAATCTCCAGCTGGGGTTAATGGAATCTGCCCTGAGCTGTAAAACATGTTATTGACAATAATTCCTTGAGAGTAAGGTCCAATGGCTGCTGGTGCATGTTTGGTTTGAACAACTTTTGTCATATCAATCTCTCCCATTCAAATACATGTTTAATTAAAACTTACGCTTTCGAATGAAAAAACTCGTGGAAATTGCCTTCATTGATCTCAATGATTTTTTGTTTCATATCAATAGTTGAAAGCTTTAACAACGAGACATATTCATCGACAAGACGTTCATCTACGCCTTCATCTTCTAAAAGAACACCGATCCCTGCAACATTTGCATTAAATTCCTCAAGCAAATTCATCATGCCGTTAATGGTTCCGCCCGCTTTCATAAAATCATCAATGATCAACACATTGGAGCCTTTATCTAAGCTGCGCTTTGCAAGGGACATGGTTTGAATTCGGTTAGAAGAACCTGACGCATAATTAATACTGACAGTTGATCCTTCGGTTACCTTATTATCTTTTCTAACGATCACAACAGGCACATTTAAATAACCCGCAACAGAATAGGCAATTGGAATCCCCTTTGTCGCAACGGTCATGACGACATCAATCGCACGGTCCGCAAAGATGGTCGCAAACAGCTTACCGATTTTCGCAAGAATCGATGGATTGCCTAAAACATCGGTTAAATATAAATAACCGCCAGGAAGTACACGTTCAGGAGTTGATAATGCCTCTCCGATATCGTTTACTACGTCATCTGCTTCTTTTAGGTGAATTTTTGGAATATATTTCACTCCGCCAGCAGCGCCAGGTACAGTAAGCAATGTGCCGATTCCCTGCTGTTCGAAGGTCTGTTTGATAATCGTTAAGTCTTCACTAATGGAGGACTTTGCAGATTGATATCGCTCTGCAAAAAAAGTTAAAGGTACTAGTACGTGCGGGTGGGCTAACAAATAATTTGTTAAGTCCACCAATCTGCCGCTTCGACGAAACTTCATGAACTTACCCCCAGAACCCGAATAATTTATGAATAATATAACTTAATATACGGATTTAATCAAGGGCATTTTGTTCGCCGATCATGCGGACAGCGTATACTTGATCACAAAATCCTCTCAGTCCGTTATATATTCTTTGTACCTTCGATTCATATTGAATCAGGCCAAATACAGTTGGGCCGCTTCCACTCATTAATACAGCATCAGCACCGAAACGCTTCATCTGTCTTTTGATCATATCTACTTCCGGATACATCTTTAATGTCACAGACTCCAGAACGTTACCGAGTGAGCCGCACATCTCTTTATAATCTTTCGCTTCAATGGCTTCAATCATACGCTGTACATTTGGGTGTTCTACTTTGCTTGCGTCATATTGTCTATAAACTTCAGCTGTAGATACCCCAATCACCGGCTTCGCTAAAATCACCCAGCAATGCGGCGGTGTCGCGATATGCTTCAGTTTTTCTCCACGTCCTGTCGCTAGTGCTGTGCCTCCGTGTACACAAAAAGACACATCTGAGCCGATCTCCGCTCCAAGCTCAGCTAGTTCATCTAACGTGAGATTTAACTTCCACAAACGGTTTAAACCGCGAAGCGCTGCTGCAGCATCACTGCTGCCTCCAGCTAAACCTGCTGCCACAGGAATTGCTTTTGTGATGACAATCGATACCCCTTTTTGAATACCGAACCTTGTTTTGAGTAATTTAGCCGCCTGATAAGCCAAGTTACGCTGATCATCTGGCACAAATCGATTATGAGATGATACACGGATTTCATCTTTGTCCAGCTCCGTCAGCTCAAGTCGATCTGCAAGGTCTATTGTTGTCATCACCATCTCCACTTCGTGATATCCATCCGGTCTTTTTCCATGAACATCAAGTGAGAGATTAATTTTTGCCGGTGCTTTTTCTAAAATACGCAAACATTTCACCTACTTCTCCATCTAAACATAAGTATCAATATTGTATCACATTTGATGGATCTGATGAATATTGGCTTTTACGCCCAGCACACTGACTTTTTCAACAAAAAAAGCCAGAGACACCCGAGGTATCCCTGACCATTTTTCTATCGTTGATTCTCATCCTGAGCCATGTGCTGCTGAGCTAATTCGATGGCACGTTTGACCATATTACCTGCGTCACGTGCACGAATTTCTCCCCAGCCTCCATTTTTGACGGTATCATAAAATCCAAGATCCTTCGCCAGCTCGTATTTGAACTCATCTGACATAATGCCTCGGCGTCTACCCAAACGAAACAGCCCCTTTAGTCGAGAATTCGAATCAGTGCCACTGCTTTTGTGGCTTTCTTATTTTGTATCGAATCCTTTCTTTTACCCCTTTCAAAAAATGGACAGACTCCCATTCAGAAAAAAAGGCAAAACAAAAAGCAGTAAACAAAAAGTTCACTGCCCATTAATAGGCGACTGAGCTAGCGGCATCATCGAACGTTAATTCGACCGTCTCAGTCAGTATATCTGCATAACTGTAAGAAACTCTTTCAAACGAATTCTCATCTTGATCTAATTGAATCACAAATACAGAAGGGTACGTTTCAGCTAAAATGCCCGAACGCTCAATTGTTTTACGGCGGCCTCCGTTAGCCTTTAACGTCAAACGTTTACCTAAGTTACCATCAAGCGATCTTTTGATGTCGGACAAAGTCTTCGCCATTGCATCCACCTCACTGAGATAATTATACAACAACGGCCCATTTTTGTCAAATAAAAATTAAATTATATCAACCAACACGAGCCATTGTCAACAAAATAATTTTGACAAACTTCTACCTTTTCTCCTCCCTATTTTTCTCAAATTCCGGTGAATTATGTATCCATTTGAAATTTCTTTTTACACATAAAAAAAACCTGACTGAAATCAGTCGGGTTATGTCGATTCATGGTCTTTTTTATATGGCATACCTACCCTTAAAACACCCTTCGTCTCGATGCCTCCGAGACCTTTTTCTCTTGTTAATGTATTACGAAGCACATCCCACACATTGATTCGATCTACAAATGGAGTGAAGCTGATCTTCGCAACGATATAGACGGGGTCGAGCGCATGGATGTTCACACGTGAAGGTGAGCTTGCAAAATTGGCACCTGCTTGAATCAATGATTCGAAATGAGATTGACAGGCGCCCGCAAAGATCACAAGCTGATCTAAATGAGGAATTTTCTTTCTTGCTTTTTGAACCGTTTCAACGAAATGACGAGAATGGCGATAAGCACCGATATCATTTACGCCGCCCTTTTGCTTGGAATACGCATCATGCCCTGTAATGACCAAAATATCAGGCCGATATTGATCAAGTAACGAGTCGATCACGCTTGGCATTTTCTTCTCATGACAATGCACTCCGTACACAGGCACACCAATTCGTTCATATACATCTAAGCATTTCTTTAAGTATGAAGCATCTCCATCTAAATGAAGGACCTTTCCAGGCATGTGAAAATACTGCTCCTGATGCTGATATTGTCCAGAAGTATAATACTCTTGTTTTTCACGCAGCAGCTGATAATCCTGTCTTAGTAAGTCGAGCGATTCATTAATCTTCCGTTCGTCGTCCTTCTCCCTTGTCAGCTGCTCCTCTTTTTGAATCAAGACGAGATCCGACATCTTAGCATCAGCAATCAGCCTCACTTCATTCCCATGCAATATGGCAGTGGCTTCGTGCTGATCTGTCTCATCAATTCGAATGATTCGAAACATAATATCCATTTGATAGGATGCCCTCGTCACCATATCTCCTATTTGAAATTGCATGTTTTTCACTCCACAATCAGGCTCATATCCTGTTGGTATCGTCTTGCCCTAAACATATTCATCTTTCATATGTGCTGTTCTTTCTAGCCTATGCCTGAACAGTTGAAGTGGTGAAGAACAAAAGAAAAAAGCCCTTACGATAGGGCTTTTTGTAAAACATTCGACAATCTGGCAAATTCCTCAATGGATAATGATTCTCCGCGGCGCTTTCCATCAATATCTGCTGTTTGAAGAGCTTCCTCGATGATCGCTTTATGTTTTTTTCCATCAGGAAAATTGTTCATCAAATTATTCATCAATGTTTTCCGGCGCTGGCCAAAGCTCGCTCGGATCAATTGAAAGAAAAACGCATCATTTTCTACTGAGACAGCAGGCGTTTCACGAACAGTCAGCTTAATCACAGCCGAATCAACATTTGGCTGAGGAACAAAAACCGTTTTAGGCACAACCATCACCGTTTTTGCTTCCGTATAAAATTGAACTGCGATAGACAATGAATTGTATTCCTTTGATGAAGGGACAGCTGCCATACGATCTGCTACTTCTTTTTGCAGCATGACCACGATCCCTTTCAATGGAAGGTTTTCTTCAAGCAATTTCATAATAATCGGTGTTGTCACGTAATACGGAAGGTTGGCTACGACCATCACTTCTTTACAGTCAGCAAAATTTTCTTCGATGACCTTTCTCACATCCGCCTTTAATACATCTTGATGAATAATCGTGACATTATCATATGGAGAAAGCGTATCGTTTAAAATAGGCAATAAACGCTGATCGATTTCAAAAGCGGTGACTTTCTTTGCACGTTTAGCGAGCTGCTCTGTCAATGCGCCGATACCAGGCCCAATTTCAATGACGCCGGTCTCATCTGTAACCTCTGCGTGATCGACAATGCGATCTAAAATATTTGTATCAATTAAGAAGTTCTGCCCTAAGCTCTTTTTAAAAGAGAAACCGTACTTCTTCAGTATTTCCTTCGTTCTGACGGGTGTCGCAATATCTTTATTCATCGGCTTCCTCCTGCATGACGGTCTTTAAGGCCGCAATAAAATCATGTTTGGTTATTTGGAACATGTGAAGGCGCTTTTGCAGCTGCTTCGCATTGGTATATCCTATATTTAAAAGCACTCCTAGTCGTTCGCGGCGGCGTTTCGATGCTTCGCCTCCGATAAGGCCTGCGTCAAATAAGTCGTCTAATGTAATGTCACTTTCTGATTCTTCCATTTCTTCATGGACATGGGCAAGACATTCACGAATACTGTCCAAGGAAGCATGCTCGACACCAATTCCTTTATCCCGCTTCGCCTTCGCAAGATGCTTTGGCAAAAAAGCGTGCTTACAGCCAGGAACCGCCTCTGCGATGGTTTTACGGATCTTCTCACCAGGAAAATCAGGATCTGTTAAAATAATGACCCCTCTCGTCTCCTGAGCAAGACGCACTTGTTGTATGACTGTATCGCCAATGGCAGATCCGTTTGTTTCGATCGTATCTGCATCCACCGCCATCTTCACTCTGGCAGTGTCATCACGACCCTCCACCACAATGATTTCTTTGATTTTCATGTATTCCTCCGCTTGCAAAAACAATCTACATTTTTTGGTTAAAAAAACGAAACCTTTCATGCTGTTTTTGCGTCTAATTAATTAGAAAACAGTGCTTCTATTATAACCAAAAAAACAGAGGGTGCGCAAAGCCCTCTGTTCATATAAATGATTTGATGTGTTTATTTGAGTACTCTAATTTTCACTCGTTTATTTCCCCATTGATAAGCTGCCGACTTACTTGGGACGAACACATCAATTTTATTCCCTTTTATAGCAGATCCAGTGTCTGATGCAACGGCATAACCATAGCCTTCCACATATACTTTTGAGCCCAGCGGAATGACACTCGGATCAACTGCTATGACCTTTGCACCCGGATTCGCTTTTAAATCAAAACCTGTAGACGTTCTGCCCGTACATCCAGCACAGCTCGCTGTATAGGCTGTTGACGCCACATAAAATTCTTTTCCTGAAGACTCATTGCTTCGTGAAACCACAGGGGACGCTGTAGGCTCCTTTTTGGTCACTTGTGTACCAATAGCCACTAAACGGTCCTTACTATCTTTTTCGGTCACTTCTTTAATCAATTCTTTAGACACCACTTTGCCGTTTTCTTTCACAATGGCATAGTGCTTCTTCAATTTACCTTCTTCACCTTTTTTAAGTACCTTCTCTTTCCCTTTTTCAAGAGAATGGTCCTTTTTATGTTTGGTATCAAAAGCAATTTTCTCTTCCACTACATCGGTGACTTTTTCCACCCGAGTGATCTTTATATCTGCGCTCTTTTTAGAAAGGTTACTATGTAACGCAGGCTTGATCTTATCGTGCTTCTTGAGCTTCAGCTCTTGTTGCTTTAAAAAGTCAGCGACCGTAGTCGAAGTGGTCCACACTTTTTTATCTTTTCCTCCATCATTTAAGCTGACCTGGAAGGCCTGCTGAACCACAAGATTCATATCCTTTGTTAACTTGTCATTCTTTCCTGGAGTGACTTGATCGTGCTTCCCAATATCTATCTTCTCATTCTTCAATAATGCTCCAACCGTCTGATCTGTTGTCCATATCGTTTTCTCTTTCCCATCTAGGGTCAGATGAACCGGTATAGCCGCATCATACACAATGTTCATGTTGTCTTGAATCTTTGTATTTAGACTTGGAGAGATATGATCCTCCGCCTTGGTCCTTATGCCAAGGTCTGAAAGCAGCTGTGCTACTGTCTCTTCATGTGTACGAATTGTCTTCTCTTTACCATTGATTGAAATGGTAATAGACTGCTTAGTGAGCTCATGCGCACCGTAAGCCGTCCCAGTTCCAGCTAAAAGCAAGCAAACAACTAGTAATAAAACCTTGCCTTTTCCTAGCTTAACAGAAAACAGATTTTTCATTTTTTGTACGATGAAAAACGCCTCCTTCTCCTCGGAGAGATTATATAGAGTATCTCAAAACCTGTCAACCCTTCCACCCACTGTACAAAAATGCTCGATTGTAAACCTATTATGGGAGATTTATGGAAAGAAGGGAAGAAAGACTTATCGACAACTTATCCTATGAGGAGGCGCAAACGTGTAGAACTTTTTCGTTATGTTTCACAATTGGACAAGCTTAAACAAGGATTGACATCATATACTGTCAGTTTATACGGAAAACTTTTTTTGCATTTTTTGTTGTCAATTCGGCAAGCTCTTCAAAGCTGATTTCTCTCAGCTCCGCAATTTGTTCTGCGATATATTTGACATAACTTGGCTCGTTACGTTTCCCCCTAAATGGTACTGGCGTTAAGTATGGGCAGTCTGTTTCAATCAAAAGCCGGTCACTTGGTATCTCTTTTACAACTTCTTTTGGCTTTTTGGCATTTTTAAATGTCACGGGTCCACCGAATGAGATGTAAAAATTCATATCCATACACACTTTTGCAGTTTCTAAGCTGCCCGTAAAGCAGTGCATAATACCTCCAACCTCAGCTGCTCCCTCTTCCTTTAAAATCGTCACGACATCTTCCGTTGCGTCACGGTTATGAATAACAATTGGAAGATTCACTTCCTTCGCAAGAGCAATTTGGCGTCTAAAGACTTCCTTTTGTACATCTTTTGGTGACTTGTCCCAATAGTAATCCAGACCCATTTCTCCAATCGCAACCACTTTTTCGTGTTGAGATAAATCTTTAATCCAAGCCAAATCTTCATCTGTCATATCAATAGCATCGACTGGATGCCAGCCGATAGCTGCATATATGAAATCATACTCTTCAATTAATTCCATCGCTCTCGTAATTGTCGGACGGTCAAACCCCACCACCACGATTTTCTCAACTTTTTCGCTTTTCGCTCTTTCGATCACCTGCTCTAAGTCTTCCTTATATTGTTCTGCATTCAAGTGGGCATGTGTATCAAATAACATTGTTGATTGCTCCTTTCGACAATTCTCCTAAAAAACAAAAGGTGTTCGACGAAATGTTACACGTGGAACACCTTTGTTGATTTATAAAATTTTTGTTCCATTTGCTAGAGATTGATCTACTTCAAGAACCTGCAATTTCCCGCCTGTTTCCCCAGTTAAAATCATTCCCTGGGAAATTTCCCCTCTGAGTTTAACTGGTGTAAGATTCGCTACGCAAACGAGCTTTTTCCCTACTAATTCTTCTGGTTGATAGTGTTTGGCAATCCCTGAGACTATTTGTCTTTTTTCAAATCCAAAATCAAGCTGAAGCTTTAAAAGACGATCCGCTTTTTTCACTGGGGCTGCTTCCAAAACCTGTGCGACTCGAAGATCGACTTTCGAGAAATCATCAAATGCAATTTCAGCTTCCAGCTCAGGTAATTCCGTTTCTTCGATTTCCACTTTCTCTTCTTCTACCTTAGGTGTACTTCCCTGCATTTTTTCTTTAATGTAGGCTACTTCTTCTTCAACCTCTAAACGCGGGAACAAAGGCTCGCCTTTTTGTACCGTCGCATGTTGAATTGCACCAAATGATAGGATACTATCCCAGCTTTTGAGCTTCTCTTCTTCAATTCCAAGCTGGAAGAAGATTTTCTCAGGTGTTTTCGTTAGGAATGGCGTTAAGAGGACTGCTGTGATTCGAAGTGATTCTGCTAAATGATACATAACAGAATGCAATTCTTTTCGTTTTGTTTCATCCTTTGCCAGCACCCATGGAGCTGTTTGATCAATATATTTATTGGTTCTGCTGATTAATGTCCAAACATTTGAAAGAGCCACAGAGAATTCAAGGTTTTCCATCGCCTCTTCATAGGCTTTGACGGTTTGCTCAGCGACTGCTTTCAGCTCTTCATCAAACTCATTAACAGGGCCCTTATAGCTGCTTAAAGTGCCGTCAAAATATTTTTGGACCATCGCAACTGTACGATTAAGCAAGTTACCTAAATCATTGGCAAGGTCATAGTTTACACGTTCCACGAATCCTTCTGGTGTAAACACACCATCCGCACCAAATGGTACTTCGCGAAGCAGATAATAACGGAGGGCATCGAGGCCATAGCGATCAATTAATGTGACCGGATCTACCACATTCCCTTTTGATTTAGACATTTTGCCATCTTTCATGAGCAGCCAGCCGTGTGCGAAAATTTGCTTCGGTAGAGGCAGATCTAATGCCATCAACATAATCGGCCAATAAATCGTATGGAAGCGTACAATTTCTTTTCCTACGAGATGTACGTTGGCAGGCCAATATTTTTTATATTTCTCATCTTGATCTGTTCCATAGCCAATCGCAGTTAAATAGTTGAATAACGCATCAATCCATACATAAATGACGTGTTTTGGATTGTTAGGAACTTTAATTCCCCAATCAAAGGTTGTTCTTGATACGGCTAAATCCTCTAAACCTGGTTTAATGAAGTTATTAATCATTTCATTCTTTCTTGATTCAGGCTGAATAAACGATGGATTCTTTTCGTAATAATCGAGCAAACGATCCGCATACTTACTCATACGGAAGAAATATGATTCCTCTTTAATTAATTCAACAGGGTGTCCGCTGTCAGGGCTTTTTCCGCCAATGACTTCCCCTTTCTCATTACGCTCAACATCAACAAGCTGTGTTTCCGTATAGAATGTCTCATCAGGAATACTGTACCAGCCCTCATATTGATCTAAATAAATATCGCCTTGATCAAGAAGTTTTTGGAATACCTGCTCGATGATTTTCGTATGTCTTTTTTCTGTTGTACGGATGAAGTCGTCATTCGAAATGTCGAGTTTCTTCCATAATGATTTAATGTCTTCAACGACTGGATCTAAATACTCGATTGGTGTGATATTTTGTTCTTCAGCTTTTTGCTGAATTTTTTGTCCGTGCTCATCTGTACCCGTTAAATACATCACATCATAGCCTTGAAGACGTTTATAACGAGCCATAGCATCTCCTGCTACTGTCGTATAAGCATGTCCAATATGTAATTTTCCGCTCGGATAGTAAATAGGTGTTGTCAGATAAAACGTTTTTTTCTTTTCTGGCATGTCGGAACCTCCTGCGTGTGTGTAAATGTCAAAAACTCCCGCCCAATGGACGAGAGCGGTTATCATCATTACATGAAAATGTGTCAGATCAATTCATTTAATTTTGCACTTGTGCTTTCTCTATGATACCATCTTAGCCTTTAAGATCAAGCATATATACATAGAACAAGATGAAATGATCGAAAAAGATGAGTTTTTCGAAAAAAACGACAAACCCGTCGACATTTTGTCGAATATTGTCGTATGAAATCTATTTCCAGATTTACAATTGGCTAAATTAGGGCAAAAGTCTTGTTAATCTGAACTCGTCATTTCTTATATTTTCATAGAAAAAGCCTACAAAATCCTTATACATCAGTAGTTTCAAGGTCTTTTGACTTTAAGAGTCATATTTTACAAACAATAGTAAACAAAATGATTGACGATTTATGGAAACCTTGTTATGCTAGGAATGTAAGGAATTTGTCGAATAATGACGAAGATAATATTATTTTAGTAATAAGAACTTTTTGGGAGGAGAATGAAGATGAAATCTACAGGTATTGTACGTAAAGTTGACGAATTAGGACGCGTGGTGATTCCAATCGAACTTCGCCGTACGCTAGGAATCGCTGAAAAAGACGCTTTGGAAATTTATGTTGATGATGAAAAAATTATCCTAAAAAAATATAAACCAAACATGACTTGCCAAGTAACAGGTGAAGTATCAGACGATAACCTTAAACTTGCTAATGGTAAATTAGTTCTTAGCCGTGAAGGTGCAGAGCAAATCATTAACGAAATCCAAAACCAACTTCAATCACAAAAATAAGTTTCATATAAAAAAGGTTCTTGCACCGTTTGCAAGAACCTTTCTTTATTGTTCAATATGATAGGCATCGTATATCGTGCGCTTTGGTACACCACGCTCGACAGCTGTACGTTTAATGGCTTCTTTCGACGTTAATCCTTCTTCTATGTAATGGATCACATGTTCTTTTTCAGATAAGGACGTCCACCATGCTTCTTCATTCATCTCTTCTTCAGCTTGATCATTTCCTTGTACCACAAGACAGAACTCACCTCGAATTTGATTCTCCGCTGCCCATGTCAGCACAGATTCTAAATCCCCACGAATAAACTCTTCGAATTTTTTCGTTAGTTCTCTCGTAATGGCGATGTTTCGATTTCCCCACACTTCCTTCATCAAAGTCAGCGTTTCTTTTAATCGATGGGGCGCTTCATAGAAAATGATCGTTTCTTGGCGTTTCTTCAAGGCTTCAAGCTGCTTTTTCTTTTCTTTTTTTTGACGGTCGAGAAAACCGTAAAAGAAAAATGGCTGAGGCGCGATTCCTGATGCAATGAGTGCCGTTAGTGCAGCATTTGCGCCAGGTAACGGAATAACATAGCCTCCGATGCTAGTAAAATCTCGAACCACTTCAGCCCCCGGATCTGAAATCGTCGGTAAACCGGCATCACTCACGAGTGCGATATTTTTCCCTTCTTTTAGCCATTCGATTAACTTGTGGCCGCTGCTGTCTTTGTTATGCTCATGATAACTCGTTAAGGGTGTATCAATTTCGTATACATGACAAAGCTTTTTCGTTTGCCTTGTATCTTCTGCGGCAATATAGTCTACATCTTTTAACGTTTGTATCGCTCGGAACGTCATATCTTCTAGATTTCCAATCGGGGTTGGGACGAGATAAAGAATGCCCATGTCAGATTGACCATCAAAGCTTTTCTGTGTCTTTTTCATGTGCCGCCTCCTTTTCCATTCGCATTTCTTCTATATACATGTCTTTCTTTTTCCGTGTCCACGTTTTGAAACGATATTCTTGCTGCATGGCTTCTCTTTTGGTTGCAAAACATTCATGATAAAAAAGCTCAACCGGCCGTCTCGCTCTTGTATACTTTGCTCCTTTTCCACTATTGTGGGTCATCAATCTTTTTTGTAAATCATTTGTATAACCCGCATACAGGCTGCCATCTGCACATTTTAATACATAGAAGTAATGATTATGCTTCTCCATACAGTATCGTCCTGATTTCATCTGTATACTCCTGGTCTTCTCCATAAACAAAAAGAGGCGGGAGAATTTTCAGATCTGGTTTTCCATCTTTTATGCCCTCTACCAAGATAGTATTGGCTTCTTTCCCTTGTTTGGGATAAACAAATTGAATACGTTTTGGCTCAATTCGGTATTTCTTCATTAATTCCACAATCTCAAGCAGCCGTCCTGGTCGATGAACCATCGCCAGTTTCCCCCCTTGCTTTAGCAGCGTGGAAGAAACACGAATAACATCTTCTAATGTACAATGAATTTCATGCCGGGCAATCGCCAAGTATTCATTTTCATTGATTTCATCCTTAGAAGGTGTTTTAAAATATGGCGGGTTACATGTAATCACATCCACTTTATGGTTGCCGTAGCGTTCCGGCATATCATTCAAGTCACCACGAATCAATTCGATCTGGTGCTCAAGTTGATTATACTCCACACTTCTTTTTGCCATATCAAACAGCCGTTCTTGGATTTCAACACCCGTAATCGAGGCCTTAGAACGAGTCGAAAGCAGCAATGGCACGATGCCATTTCCGGTACAAAGATCAATGATTTCCCCTTTTTGGATTGGCACATAAGCAAATTTAGCTAATAACACTGCGTCCAATGAAAAGGCAAACACAGTTTTACTTTGAATAATCTTCATATCTTCGGCGAGCAGGTAATCTAAACGTTCATCTTCTCTTAACGAAACCATGATGTATCCTTTCTTTTCCTGTGAAAAAGGCTCCCGATTCAGCGGAAGCCTTTTCTCATTTTTTATTTAAAAATGACAGACAGAACAAACAGTCTCCCTCTTTACGAATGCTTCCATAATGTACATTACAAATATGGAAGCCCTCCTGATATAATCGGGCCAGGTTATCATGACCTTCTCCTATATCAGAATGACTTGCCTTCTGGGCAGAATCATTCTCTGCCTCAGACGATTTGTCTCGATCGGACTGATCCAGACGTTCACGCAAGTGCTGATTCTCCATCTGCAGCTGATGATTTTCTTCAATCACTTCACCGATATGATTTTTCAAATCACCTAACTGGCGATAAAGAGAACCGATTTGTTCTTCTAAATTAATTACCGTATCAAATAGTTCCTTTTTATCCAAGGTGGCACACCTCGTTACTCAGTTGTTTGTGCAGATACAACGCCTTCTTGTAATAATTCTTCCCATGTATATTCTATCACTTTTTCTTGCCCGGTTAATTCAACTTGCAAAATTCGTTCTAAAATATTGAGCCCTACTACCTTTGCAGAGCCATTAGACGTCTGAATCGTTTCGCCGATATCCGGTAATTGTTCCTTCGCTGTTTCATACTCATCATTCTCATATTTCAAGCAGCACATCAAACGGCCGCATAGTCCTGAAATTTTTGTAGGATTTAACGATAGATTTTGATCCTTTGCCATCTTAATCGACACTGGTTCAAAATCTCCTAAGAATGTCGAACAGCAGAGCATTCGCCCGCAAGGACCAATGCCTCCAAGCATTTTTGCCTCGTCTCTTACACCAATCTGGCGAAGTTCAATTCTCGTTTTGAAGATTGATGCAAGATCCTTCACTAGCTCACGGAAATCAACTCTGCCATCTGCTGTGAAGTAGAAGATGACCTTGTTGCGGTCAAATGTAAACTCAACATCGACCAGTTTCATTTCCAGCCCATGTTCACTTACCTTCTGAAGACATGTATCAAAGGCTGTCATCGCTGCTTCTTTGTTTTCCTCAACGATGAGCCGGTCTCGTTCGTCTGCTACACGAATGACTTTACGCAGAGGGAGAACCACATCGTGTTCATCTACTTTTTTGTTGGCGATGACCACTTGTCCGTACTCAACCCCTCTGACTGTTTCTACAATGACACAACTATCATTTTCTATATGAAATCCATTAGGATCGAAATAATAGATTTTGCCCGCTTTTTTAAAGCGAACACCAATTACGTTGTACAAGCTTATCCCTCCTGCAACATCAACACCAATTGCTCCATCAGCCCTTGGGCATTCACGTTGGATTGAAGTCTCTTTTTCGCTTCTAATACAGCAAGGATCTGGCTGGTCACCATCTGCTGTGTGGAATGCAGCGCATGCTGCTTCATTGTCTGGAATAAGTCTTGATAAATGACTTTATCTTCATTTCCTATTTGAATCGACAATACATCACGATATATAAATAAAAGCATATCCAGACCTGTTTCTTGAAGGTCTTTCTCTTTGAAAAAAGGCATCCATTGATCCTGTATATAAAAAAATGCATGTTCTTTTCGCTGGTGTAAGACTTCATACAATTTTATCACTTTCGCTCTAGACTCTGCAAACTGATCATTTCGACTTAATTCGAGTGCTTCTGCTAAATTATTGGTTAAATTCGACAAAAGCCTTGCGAGATGCTGAGATACGCCTTCTTGTAAAAGCTGCTGCTCCAAGGATTGTGGCTGCAGCGGCTGAAAGCTGAGCATCTGACATCTTGAAATAATCGTATCCAGCATTTTATGCGATTGCTCAGTGATTAAAACCGCCATCGTTTCCCGATTGGGCTCCTCTAGGAACTTCAATAAACTGTTCGCGGCATTGACCGTCATTTTGTCCGCATGAAGAATAATATACATTTTCCGGTGAGATTCTACACCCGCTTTTGTAAATTCCTCCTGCAGTGCCTGCACTTGCGCCTTCTTAATTGATTGTCCGTCAGGCTGCACAAGATGTAAATCGGGATGGTTTCCTGATGCAATCCTTTTGCAGTTTTGACAGGATTCACATGGTTTCACTCCTGATTCCAAACAAAAAAAGCTCTTAGCCATCAGCATCGCTGCATCCAGCTTACCGGTTCCTTTTTTCCCTTCAAATAAGTAGGCATGCGCAAGTCGGTCTTTTTCAATACTATTAAAAATCAGCCGCATGACGCGCGGCTGCAAATCATTCATGTCATCCCAGCTAATTGCCATGTTATCACTCTCTATGTGTAAAGGTTAATCAATAAACCTTTTATTTCTCCAATACGTTCAAGCAAATCAATAGATGGTTTCTCTTGGTCCATCATTTCCTCAGTTAATTCAATCAGCTTTTCATCTAAGGCTTTGACTAAAGCAAGTGTACGTGTGTTGCCATAAATGTCAAAGCTCCTTGATGTTTCTATATTTAATCCATTATCGACTGTCTCTTTCACAAAGCGCTTCACCAGTCCTTTAAACCTAGCCAAATCCTTTAGGTTTCGTGACTTCGCCAGCTTTTTACCGAACACTTCGATATCACTGAGCATGACCGTCAGCTGTTCTAAGCGCAGTTTGCCGCTTTGCGTCTCCATCGAAGCTTTAAAGGAAGCAGATGTCTGGTTTCCTTTCAATGCTTGAAGTTCACGCTTTTCTAGACGCAGCCGCATATCTTGATTAATTTTCACAGCAACCCATCCTTAAAATTGATGAAATTGTTCAACTGGCAGAATAAATACAGTAGCTCCGCCAACTTCAACCTCAACAGGGTATGGTACGTATGAATCTGCATTTCCACCCATTGGGGATACAGGCGCGATCATTTGATCACGTTTACGGCAATTTTCTTTTATAAGCTGTAATGCTTTATCCACTCGGACATCATCACAACCAATAATAAAAGTCGTATTCCCAGACTTTAAAAACCCACCAGTTGAAGCTAATTTTGTCACGCCGAAATGATGTTCAGTCAATATTTTCAACAACTTGCTGCTATCTTGGTCCTGTACAACGGCAACAATTAATTTCATTTGATTGGCCTCCTTTATTTTAGGCACAGATGACATGCCGATGTCTTCCTCTATATTATAACAACGATTGGGAATTAGGTCATATTTGATTTTGCTTTAATGTGTCCTGAATTAATTGGAGGACTTCTTCATAGACAGCCTGCATCGGCTGAGACGCATCCACTACACGGAATCGTTCTGGTGATTGTGCAATAAGCAGTTCATAGCCTTCTCTGACCAGCTGGTGGAAATTCAGCGTCTCCATGTCTAATCGATTCTTTTCTCTTCCCTGGTTGGCATCAATTCGCTTTAGCCCTTCCTCAGGTGTAATAGAAAAATAAATGGTCATTTGCGGCATCGTGCCATTAATAGCAAAATCGTTAATTGATTTTACTGCTTCAATCCCAAGCCCTCTCGCATAGCCTTGATAAGCAAGGGAGCTATCAACAAAACGATCACATAAAACTGTCTGCCCGCGCTGTAATGCCGGTTCTACCTTCTCAGCCAAATGCTGCCTTCTTGCGGCTGCATATAGCAAAGCTTCTGTTTTCGCGTCCATTTTTGTGTTTTTTTCATTTAAAATGACTTCACGAATCTGTTCTGCAATGTCAATGCCGCCAGGCTCACGTGTCGCCATCACTTCATATCCTTGGCGTTCCATTTCTTCATACACTTTTCGAATCACTGTCGTTTTTCCGGCACCCTCTGGCCCTTCAAACGTAATAAACATACCGCTCATAGTGTCTCCTCTTCTATATAAACATATAATTTTCTCTGATGAATCACCTGACTCGCTTGAACATGAACCTGATGTCCAAGCAAACGGCTTAAAGCCGCGATTTGATCGCTTTCAATACATTCTCCCTTAACGATCAAAGGAATACCCGGTGGATAAGGAATAACCGATTCTGCACTAATCCGGCCTGCTGCATGTTCAAATGGGACGGCTTCTATATCCTCTCTATGCTCATTGTTTTCAATAGCCAGTGCCTCTCTTTGGATATGATCTTTTCCTTTGAGAAATGAATTGCTTTGATTAAGGGCCTGCTCTATTCGGTTAAAAGGAATATCCTTCTTCTGTTCTAAACCAAAGACAAGTAAAACCTGATGTTCGTCCGCAAGCTCTGGGTGAACCTCCACTGATTCAAGCACTCGTTTTAGTTCATAACCCGTCAGCCCTTTTGTTGATCGAATCACACATTTTAATGGATCGTTAAAAAGCAATTCAGACTCGACTACTTCAAGCTGAGGTATACGGTTGAACTCATTTTTCAGCTCTGCCAGCCCTTTCATCATTCCATCCAGGATCTCTTTTTTCTTGATCTCCTCGACATAGGCCCTTGCCACATCTAATGAGGCCATAATTGGATAGGATGGAGAACTGCTTTGAAGCATCGTGAGGAATGTTTTCAAACGTTTTGCATCCATTCGTCCCCCCTGAAGATGAAGGTAGGAACCCATCGTCATGGCTGGAAGGGTTTTATGTGCTGATTGTACCACCACGTCAGCTCCATAGGAAAGAGCAGATGGAGGAAAAGCGCCGCCTAATACAAAATGTGCACCATGTGCCTCATCAACCAAAACGATCATGCCTGCTTCGTGGCACATGTGAATCAGTTTTGATAAATCAGCTGCATGACCATAGTAGTTCGGATAAGTCAAAACGATCGCCCGGCAATTAGGATGTTTGGCTATGGCTTTTTTGACTGTTTCATCTGTCACATGTGTTGGAACATGTAGATGTTGATCTATCTCAGCTTCTACCATAATAGGCGTTGCTCCTGCAAGCTCAATCGCATGGTAAACAGACTTATGACAATTTCGCTGGACGAAAATCTCATCTCCCGCACGACAGGCTGTCATCACCATCGCTAAATTTCCGACAGTTGTCCCATTCACAAGGAAAAAGCTTTGATCTGATCCATATAGCTTTGCCAATAAATGTTCAGCCTCTTGAATCACACCAGTTGGATGATGCAGATCATCTAATCCTTCAAGCTCTGTTACATCCAGCTGAAGAATTGAGTCATAATAAGTCCGTGCCTCATCAAAAAAGACATCTCCATTGTGATGTCCTGGAACGTGGAAAGAATAAGGTTTCTTTTCCGCATGTTGTACTAATGCTGTATATAAAGGTGTTTTCAAACAAATCGATCCTTTTCACTTTCGATATCTTATGTCTATTATAACGTTCATACAAGGGAACCGAAAGATGGATTCTCATTCCTTTATTGGCTGGTGATTTGTCAGCTGCTGTTCTGCCTCATACATGCTGTTTTTCAATTGAGCTCGTTCTTGGCTTCCATGCTCTTTCACCTGTAACGTTTCCTGTAAGGTTTCTGCTAATTGGCGTTGAACCTTTTTCAACGTATCTATAGGTGCAAAAGCTGCTTCTTCAAGAAGTTCTCCCTGCTGCTTTGATACCTTTTCGTATGTTTTTTGGATACGATTCTGAAGAGCTGAATTGGCACGCTGCTGAATATGCGTTAACGCAATCGACATTTGGTTGATCCATAGAGGAATGGATGCAGAAACAGTTGATTGAATGTGATTGGCCAATGTATGATTCGTATGCTGGATCATTCGAATTTGGGCATTACATTGCAACGCAATTTGCCGGCTTAACAGCAAATCATATTTCCGTTCCTTCAACCTCTCCATATACTCTTCTGCATTGAATTCCTGACTCATCATTTGCTCCTCTATAGTCCGATTACCAATATGCTGTGTATCTGATATGATCTGCTTTTCTAAAGTTGTCATTTTCGCTTCAACTGCTGCAACCTGCATCGTCATCTCTTGGAAATAAGTTTGATTTTCTTCAAATAAACGCTCTAATAACATATGATCCGAGATTAATCCGCCTTTTGCGTAACGAAGTCTTGCTGATAATCTCTCGATCTGTGATTTTGCATGTTGAAAACGCGATATGATTTCCTGAGTAGAACGCTTCTCCCGCTGAAACAACTTCAAAAAAAAGCCCTGCTTCTTTGGCAGTAAATCCTCAGGTTCTACTATATGCAGCTGGTGCAAAAAGGCCTCAAGCACGTCTCCTATTTGATCGATATCTTTTTTCTCAACATATTTCATCATTTGTTGTGATTGTTCCAATAATCGTTCCTGAACACGTGTACCATAGAAAAGCAGTTTTTGCAGATTGTCAGGGATCTGCTCAGCACGCTGTATGGCTTCTTGTTTCTCCTCATCAGATAAGGTATCAAACACCCGAAACTGAAGATCTGTAGTGGAAGCAGTTGATGATCGGATGTGATCTTCTGATTTCATTGCGTTTGACTCCTTTCATTATTTCTTTATCATTTTATCTGCCACTTCTAGCTCAATATGAAGAGCTTCTATGTCTCTTCCTAATACTTGCTGCAAATCATTCGTCAATTGCTTTTGCAGCTCTGTCAGCGTCACTCGAGTTTGGCTAAGTGTCATTTCCAACTCATGACTGCGATCAGGCTGATTATACAATAGTGCATATTTTTCAGTTAGTTCAACAACAGAATCCAAGCTTTCGAAATAAAAACGCTGTGCATCATAAAACCGGTTCGGCTCTTTTTTTGTAATCGTATAGATTCGTCGTGCAAGTCTGAGAATTTCATAATTATGTTTGATCGTTTGTACGTTTTTCACAGCAAATAAAGCTTTCTTTAAACGTACAAGCTTTTGTCCTGCTTCTTTTAAATGCTGTTTGATATATACATAATCACTACGAGACAGTCCGTGTTTTTTTAAAAACAACTGGAAAGCAATCCATCTGCTCCCTGCAAACATCACGCCCCACCCTATCATCGCATACAGTATCGATAATCCAACATGATGATGGAAAACCCCAATACTGACGGTTAAAATCACAAGCGAAAAAAAAGTAGAGAGGATGGCCCATATAAATGTATAAAAAATTGATTTCATGTTCATCGACTCCTATGAATAATCAGGCTCTCTGTTTATCTTATTATTAATTACGGATGATGTCCAAACTAAGTTCCAAAAAACAGGCCCAATCCTTCATGGCTCATAAAAAAAGACCATCTAATGGTCTATGAATACAAAGGCGGCGTATGAAGATTTTTAAGCTTTCTAACATAATCGGCATAGCTGGGATCCGAGGTCGATGTAGAAATTAACTTTCGCTCACATTCTCGGCACAAAAACTGATGATATAAATAAATTCCCTTTGTTTTTTTCTCTTCACAAATCAAACAAATCGCTTCTCGCTCTTTTTTGCTCATTGTGACACCTCCACTTATAGCTTCAGTATGCCCTAGCGCTTTCAATTGTATACAAAATTAAGAATGTTTCAGATGGTAGTTTAGTATATGTATCCATGTCAGATCGAGTGTTTGTTCCTTTTCTTAAAAAACAAAAAAGACCAGTTCCAAATGGAACTGATCCTGATAGAAGCTTGGCGGCGTCCTACTCTCACAGGGGGAAACCCCCAACTACCATCGGCGCTGAAGAGCTTAACTTCCGTGTTCGGTATGGGAACGGGTGTGACCTCTTCGCTATCGCCACCAAACCTGATGGAGAGAATGTTCTCTCAAAACTAGATAACAATGTTCATGCTTCACATTAGAATATAGGTTAAGTCCTCGATCTATTAGTATCTGTCAGCTCCACGTGTCACC
>NZ_PYUA01000129.1:0-513 GCF_003028545.1 Bacillus sp. Nf3
CGACACTCCGGGGCTTCCCTCTGCTGAAGGTCCGGTTTCGATGCGAACGATTGCGCGCTTTCCCCGTGTCTCGCTGCTTGCCCTGCTGATCGCCCCTGCACTGGACGCCCTGGCCGAGGCACCGCAGGGCGAGGCGGCCGAAGCGCGCAGCGGCGATGCCCGTACCCTGGACCAGGTGCAGGTGATCGGCCAGGCCACCAGCTACGCCAAGACCTCGGTACGCGCGGAAACCCTGAACCGGGAGACGGTGATGAGCAGCGTCAACGATGCACTCAACGAGGTGCCAGGGGTGGTGGTCAGCGAGGCCGATGCCACCGGTTCGTCGGTATGGGGCACCCAGATCAGCATGCGCGGCTTCGTCACCAACCGCGACACGCAGCAGATCGGCACCACCATCGATGGCCTGCCCAACGGCGGTTCGGGCTACGGCGGCGGCTCGCTGGCCAACCGCTACATCGACACCCTGGACCTGGAAACGGTGGAAGTCAGCCAGGGTACGGCAGATATTTCCTC
>NZ_PYUA01000130.1:0-512 GCF_003028545.1 Bacillus sp. Nf3
GCCGTTGACTCGCCTGAGGCTGCAGGGTTTCAACAACCTCACCAAGGCGCTGAGCTTCAACATCTATGACGTGTGTTACGCGCGCACCGAAGAGGAGCGTCAGCGTTACATTGAATACATCGATGAAGAGTACAACGCCGACAGGCTGACTCAAATCTTGACCGATGTCGCCGAGATCATCGGCGCCAACATCCTGAACGTGGCCCGCCAGGACTACGACCCGCAGGGTGCCTCGGTGACCATCCTGATCTCCGAAGAACCGGTGATCGACAAGAAGCTGGCCGGCAAGGAGCTGATCTCCGACGCCGTGGTCGCGCACATGGACAAGAGCCACATCACCGTCCATACCTACCCGGAAACCCATCCGCAGGAAGGTATCGCGACGTTCCGCGCGGACATCGACGTGGCCACCTGTGGCGTCATTTCGCCGCTGAAGGCCCTTAACTACCTGATCGAGAGCCTTGAGTCGGACATCGTGATCATGGACTACCGCGTCCGTGGCTTCACCCGCG
>NZ_PYUA01000131.1:0-511 GCF_003028545.1 Bacillus sp. Nf3
GCTGCTCTGTTCCAAGCGGCGGATGGTGGCGGCGGCATCGCGTGCACGGCGGTGCACCGAACGCGGCACCCAATCGCCACGACGGATCTCGTCGATCATCGAGCCGCGGATGCGGATCGAGGCATAGGTCTCGAACGAGGCGCCCTGGTCGGCGTCGTAGCTGCGCGAGGCCTCGATCAGGCCCATCATGCCGGCCTGGATCAGGTCGTCGACCTCGACGCTGGCCGGCAGGCGTGCGGCCAGGTGGTGGGCGATGCGCCGCACCAGGTCCGAATGCTGGGCGATGACCTCGTTGGCCGCCGAGCGCTGGACCTCCCGGTACTGGGCTGCGCCTTTCATGCGGCCACCCCGCGCTGCTTGAGGATGCGTTCGAGGAAGAACTCGACGCCGCCACGGGGTTCGGTCGGCGCCTGCCAGCGCGCGGTGCGCCGTGCGATCTCGGTGATCGCCAGCGCGGCCGGGCTGGACGGGTAGGCCTTCACCACCGGCTGCTGGCGCTGCACCGACAGGC
>NZ_PYUA01000132.1:0-510 GCF_003028545.1 Bacillus sp. Nf3
GGCCCAGGCCAGCAGCTGCCGGCCCAGGGGATGCAGCCAGCCCAGCTTGTAGGACACGCCGTTGATCCACTTGTTGTCGACTGCATCGCAGAGATCGATGAAGAACTGCTCGCCATGCTCGCGCACGCGTACGGACAGCTCTTTTGCAGCACCCTGCAGGGCGGCATGCGGATCGGCCAGCGCCACCGGCTGCGGCAACGGGTGCAGGGGCGGCGCAGCCAGCAGCGCGCGCAGATCGGCGGCCAGTGCGTCCGGGGTGGACCACAGCCAGGTCAGCGGCTCCAGCGTGGCCGGGTCATTGGCATGCACGCGCCACAGATCCGCTGCCAGTTCCTCCAGCAACTCGCGGTCACTGGCCAGCAGTTCCGGCGGGTCGAAGGTGTGGCCGCTCTCCAGCGCATGCTCGCGCAGCACGCGGGTGCAGAAGCCGTGGATGGTGAAGATCGAAGCGAGGTCGATCTCATCGGCGGCCACCTGCAGGCGGCGCTTCAATGCCGGCGCGCTTTCGCT
>NZ_PYUA01000133.1:0-510 GCF_003028545.1 Bacillus sp. Nf3
ATTCGATGCCAAGGACTCGCATGCCTGCTATTATGACGCCCCTGCCGCCCCCTCGGGGGATGTGCAGATCTCACTGCTTTCGAACTTCCGGCCCGTATTCAGGGTTGGCCGCTTGCAGTTTGTCTATTCGCCGCTATAATGTGCGGCTCGCCGGGCGTGACCCGGTTCTACTGTGTCCCGGAGATTCCATGCCCAGCGTCAAAGTCCGCGAGAACGAGCCCTTCGAGTTTGCTCTTCGCCGCTTCAAGCGCACTTGCGAAAAGGCCGGTGTGCTGGCCGAAACCCGCAAGCGCGAGTTCTACGAAAAGCCGACCCAGGAGCGCAAGCGCAAGGCCGCCGCTGCTGTGAAGCGTCAGCTGCGCCGCTCGTCGCGCGACGTCACCAAGCGTCAGCGCCTGTACTGATCGGACGCATCTTCATTGCGGCAGGCTTGTCCTTCCGCGGTGAAGCCGAAGCCGGCACGCGCGAGCGTCGCCGGCTTTTTGCGTTTCCGGGTTCGGGCATCCGCCC
>NZ_PYUA01000134.1:0-509 GCF_003028545.1 Bacillus sp. Nf3
GAACGCGGCATCGCCATCGCTGGCATTGGCCGCAGCCACCAGTGCAGCGGCCGCGCCCTTGATGTCACACACGCCCAGACCGACCACGCGGTCATCCAGGCGCCGCATCACGTGCGGGTCGGCACTCCAGTGCGGCGAGTCCGGCACCGTGTCCAGGTGCACGTTGAACAGGTACTTCGGCGTACCACGCACGGCGTACAGGCTGACCGCACCGGCACCATGGTCGATCACCTCGACGTTGAACCCGGGCAGGTTGTCGCGCAGGTAATCGAAGATGCCGCCGGTGGTGATCGCACGCGGCGGGTTGCGGGTGTCGAAGGACACCAGCGCCTGCAGGTGATCGAGCGTCTGTTCAAGCATGTGTCTGAATATCCGTAGGGTTCGAAATCGGTAGTGCCGGCCGCTGGCCGGCTCCGCAATGATCCAGCCGTGCCACGAGCCGGCCAGCGGCCGGCACCCCCGTCACAGGTCAACCGCGATTGACCTGCGCATAGACAGTGGAGCTCATG
>NZ_PYUA01000135.1:0-508 GCF_003028545.1 Bacillus sp. Nf3
CAATGCGGTGGTGGACGACTGTCCCTGCTGGATCGCCTGGGTGACCGCGTCGAAGTAGCCGGTGCCCACTTCGCGCTGGTGCTTGACCGCGGTGAAGCCACGCTCGGCCGCTTCGAACTCGGCTTCCTGCAGTTCCACGAACGCGCTCATCTGGCGGCGCGCATAGCCGTGGGCCAGGTTGAACATGCCGTAGTTCAGCGCGTGGAAACCGGCCAGGGTGATGAACTGGAACTTGTAGCCGTAGCTGCCCAGTTCGCGCTGGAACTTGGCGATGGTGGCGTCGTCCAGGTTCTTCTTCCAGTTGAAGCTGGGCGAGCAGTTGTAGGCCAGCAGCTTGCCCGGGAACTTCGCATGGATCGCCTCGGCGAACTTGCGTGCGAATTCCAGGTCCGGCTTGCCGGTCTCGCACCACACCAGATCGGCGTAGGGCGCATAGGCCAGGCCACGGCTGATCGCCTGGTCCAGGCCGTTGCGGGTCTTGTAGAAGCCTTCCACGGTGCGCTCGCCG
>NZ_PYUA01000136.1:0-507 GCF_003028545.1 Bacillus sp. Nf3
GGTGACTATGACGCAAGCGGTCTGGCGCTCCAGCAAGCTGTATGGCTGGACGATCTGCCTGTGGGTTTGGTGGCTGGGCCATCTGCAGCGGTGAACCGTCTGCACTATGTCCAGCCGGACCACCTGGGCACACCACGCGCCGTCATTGATCCGGTTCGAGATGTCGCCGTCTGGACGTGGGACATCGCCAGCGAAGCGTTTGGAAACAGTGCGCCGAACGAGGACCCGGATCTGGACACGTCTCGTTTCGTTCTGGATATGCGGTTCCCAGGGCAGCGGCTCGATGTGGCCAGTGGGCTGAACTACAATCTTCACCGTGATTATGACGCCTCGATTGGTCGCTACATCCAGGGCGATCCGATTGGACTGGCCGGCGACATCAGTCTTTACGCATACGCGTTGAATTCACCACTATTGAAGTCTGACCCCTTGGGTCTGGCCACGTACATGATCACGACATACGACAGGATCGCGGGAGTTCGAGTAGCGACCCACTCGGCTCTATTC
>NZ_PYUA01000137.1:0-507 GCF_003028545.1 Bacillus sp. Nf3
GTGTGGCCTTCACCGGTGCGCGCGTGGCCACCGACGAACGCATGCTGCCCGATTCACTGCGCGGGTACGCCCCAGTGGTGCGCGGCATCGCGCAGAGCAATGCCAAGGTCACCGTACGCCAGAACGGCGGGGTGCTGTATGAAACCGCGGTGGCTCCTGGCCCGTTCGTCATCGACGATCTGTATCCCACCAGCGGCGGCGGTGACCTGGATGTCACGGTGACCGAAGTGGATGGCCGTGAAGAGCGCTTCACCGTCTCGTTCTCGGCCGTACCGCAGGCGCTGCGCGAGGGGAACCAGCGCTTCAGCGTGACCGCAGGCGCACTGCGCGATACCGGTCTTGCACAGGATCAACTGCGCTTTGCTGAAGCCACCTATGCGCGCGGCCTCAGCAACCACGTCACCCTGCTGGGCGGCGTGCAGGTGGCCGACGATTTCCAATCGGGGCTGCTGGGCGCTGCGTTCAACACGCCCTTTGGCGCCATCGGTGCCGATATCACCCATGCCC
>NZ_PYUA01000138.1:0-507 GCF_003028545.1 Bacillus sp. Nf3
CCACTACGCTGGTCTATTGCTCACCTCAATACAGGTTCCAAGCACACGTTGCAGCGTATGGCGCGCCTGGGCCTGGCATACAGCGTGCAGATGGGGCCCTATTTTGAGACAACCGCCATCCACAGAGCCAACTCGGCCGATGTTGCAGCATCTGCAGCACCCGTCAATGCGGCCCTGGAACTAGGTATTCCGGTGGCTGGTGGAACCGACTCCACGCGCATCGGCGTATCAGGTGTGTGGCATGCCATCCAGTTCCACGTTGATGGTCAGCCACTGGCAGGTGTACGTCGGCAGGACGATAACCTGATCAGCCGTGGCGCTGCGTTGCGCATGTACACACGCACAGCCGCATGGCTCTCCTTCGCAGAGAACGATCGCGGCTCGTTGGCACCAGGAAAGCAGGCGGACTTTGCCGTTCTGGATCAGCCCTATCTCACGATGCCAGCCAAGAAGATTCACACGATCAGGTCGCTGCTGACGTTCGTGGATGGGCATGTGGTTCATGAC
>NZ_PYUA01000013.1:0-44810 GCF_003028545.1 Bacillus sp. Nf3
GTAGCGCCGGTAGAACCAGTATCTCCAGTGCTGCCCGTAGCACCGGTAGGCCCAGTATCTCCAGTGACACCCGTAGCCCCGGTAGGACCAGTATCTCCAGTAATACCCGTAGCGCCGGTAGGTCCGGTATCTCCAGTAATACCCGTAGCGCCAGTAGGACCAGTTGGTCCAGTGCTACCTGTAGCCCCGGTAGAGCCAGTAACTCCAGTGCTACCCGTGACGCCAGTAGGCCCAGTATCTCCAGTGACACCCGTAGCGCCAGTAGGCCCAGTATCTCCGGTGCTGCCCGTAGCGCCGGTAGAACCAGTATCTCCGGTGCTGCCCGTAGCCCCGGTAGGTCCGGTATCTCCAGTAATACCCGTAGCGCCGGTAGGTCCAGTGGCTCCGGTAATACCCGTTGCCCCAGTAACTCCAGTGACACCTGTAGCGCCGGTAGAACCAGTATCTCCAGTGCTGCCCGTAGCACCGGTAGGCCCAGTATCTCCAGTGACACCCGTAGCCCCGGTAGGACCAGTATCTCCAGTAATACCCGTAGCGCCGGTAGAACCAGTATCTCCAGTGCTACCCGTGACGCCAGTAGGACCCGTTGGTCCAGTGCTACCTGTAGCCCCGGTAGAGCCAGTAGCTCCGGTAATACCTGTGGCCCCGGTAGGCCCAGTATCTCCAGTGACACCCGTAGCGCCAGTAGGCCCAGTATCTCCGGTGCTGCCCGTAGCGCCGGTAGGTCCGGTATCTCCAGTGCTACCTGTAGCCCCGGTAGAACCAGTATCTCCGGTAATACCTGTGGCCCCGGTAGGCCCAGTATCTCCAGTGACACCCGTGGCCCCGGTAGATCCGGTATCTCCAGTGACACCCGTGGCCCCGGTAGAACCAGTATCTCCGGTAATACCTGTGGCCCCGGTAGGTCCGGTATCTCCAGTGCTGCCCGTAGCGCCAGTAGGACCAGTTGGTCCAGTGCTACCTGTAGCCCCGGTAGAACCAGTAGCACCGGTAGCTCCGGTATCTCCAGTGCTACCTGTGGCGCCAGTAGGACCCGTATCTCCGGTAATACCTGTGGCCCCGGTAGAACCAGTAACTCCAGTGACACCCGTAGCGCCAGTAGGACCCGTTGGTCCAGTGCTACCTGTAGCCCCGGTAGAGCCAGTAACTCCAGTGCTACCCGTAGCGCCAGTAGGTCCGGTAACTCCAGTGACACCCGTAGCGCCAGTAGGTCCGGTATCTCCAGTGCTACCTGTAGCCCCGGTAGAACCAGTATCTCCAGTTTCACCTGGTGCTGCTAAAAGTGTGTAATCTGGCGACGTATCTGGCGTACCTGAAGGTGGTGAAGAATTCACAAGATAAGTACCCCCACCATAAGTGACCACTTGCCCTACTGAATATGTTGGTGCCGTTACAGGATCATAGGATTCAACACCACTTAATCCGATCCCAGTAGGACCCGTAGGCCCAGTTTCTCCAGAAGCAGCCAAAAGGGTATAGTCGGGGGAGAGTCCAGGTATTCCTGATGGAGCGTCAACATTGGCAATGTAAGTACTGCCA
This sequence comes from Bacillus sp. Nf3, assembly GCF_003028545.1. Lineage (NCBI taxonomy): Bacteria > Bacillati > Bacillota > Bacilli > Caryophanales > Bacillaceae > Bacillus > Bacillus sp. Nf3. Next base: position 1,540 of record NZ_PYUA01000013.1, read on the forward strand.
TTAAACGTGACCACTTGCCCTGTATCGTAATCTTGTGATTGTGAGGGATTAAAAGGAATGGCGCCGGTTAACCCGCCAGCTGGTCCAGTAGGTCCGGTTGGTCCGGGGGGACCTGCTGGGCCTCTTGTTCCAGCTCTTTGATTTGGTTTTGATTGCTTTATTCCTTTTGCAATGTGGCAGGGGTGATTCCCTTGAGATATATTTTGTTTTATATATTCTTGTTTAATGAATGGACAGTCTCTTTTTCGAGGACGGTCATGACGTGATCTTTTGTAATGAGGCTGTTCATGGTATTTACCGCAAAAGGGACATTTGTGTTCGAATTGATTGTACAAATTGCCCATCTCCTAGAATTGATATTTCATTCTATGTGCAAATTTTTAAATTGGAAGTAAAACCTAAAAAATCATCATTTCGAAAATCATCGAATCAAATCATTTAAATCTTTCATGAATTTATGTTATGGTGTTGAAAGTATAAAAATAGTATGATATTTGACAGAAATGGGGACATCATTTATGAGTCAATCAGTTTTACAGGGCAAAGCTTATTCCGTTTTAAATTTATCCTCTGTGACAGAAGGAGGCACCATTAAAGAATCTTTTGATCGTAGCATGGATTTAGCAAAAAAGGCGGAGAAGTGGGGCTATCATAGATACTGGCTGGCAGAACACCATAACATGGAAGGGGTTGCGAGCTCTGCAACGTCCGTTTTAATTGGATATATTGCGGGAGGAACAGAAAAAATTCGAGTAGGATCTGGTGGGATTATGCTGCCAAATCACTCTTCACTTGTCATAGCCGAACAATTTGGCACACTTGAGACATTGTATCCGGGGAGAATTGATTTAGGTCTTGGCCGAGCACCAGGGACGGATCAGTTAACAGCAAGAGCGCTTAGACGTAATCTTCATAACGGAGAAGATTTCCCTGAGCAGCTTGAAGAACTGATGCAATATTTCAAGCCGACCGGTCAGGTTAAAAAACATGTAAGAGCTGTTCCAGGAGAAGGCCTGGACATTCCAATTTGGCTCCTTGGTTCAAGTGGTTTTAGCGCCAGACTTGCAGGAGAACTTGGATTGCCATTTGCCTTTGCAGCACATTTCTCACCTAAAAATACAATTCCCGCGTTAGAATTGTACAGACAGTCATTTAGACCTTCTGATGTGTTAAAAGAGCCTTATGCCATGGTTGGTGTGACGGTTTTTGCTGCAGATCAAACTGAGCGTGCTGAATATTTGGCAACCTCTCATTATCAGCGGTTTTTAAGTCTCATTCGTAATACACCAGGAAAACTGAAAGCGCCTGTCGACAGCATGGACGGTCTTTGGAGTCCATATGAAAAGGCGATGGTGGATGAACAATTAAGCTCGACTATCATTGGGGATAAAGAAAAGGTGAAAACAGAATTAGAAGCCTTTATTGAAGCTACTCAAGCTGATGAAGTGATGATTAATTCGGATATGTTTGACCATCAAGAAAGAATGCGTTCGTATGAAATCATCGGAGAGATCTTTCAAGAGGCACAAGAAAATTAAACATAAAAAAAGAACTGCACAGAGCAGTTCTTTTTTATTTATGCTTTTGTAAAAATGCGAAATGGTTGTCCAATTGGCAGAACAATACGGCCAAAATGTGTATTAAGGACAACAGCTGCAGAACCATAAAATGAAAGCAGGGAAATGATCAATTCTGCAATACCAGCCATGGTATGAGTGACATCGTACATCACACCAAACGTGCTAAGGGAAAGACCAATGAATAAGAAATCAATAAAGACGAAAATCAAAAATAACACTTTATGTGTTTCCATTGCACCAATCGTCATAAACAAGCTGAAAATCAAATAACCAACAAATGCAAAACCTAGCTGTTTTGGATCTGCTGCTCCCGCAAGCGTTTTCCCAAAAACGCCGGCTTGAATGAGCCAAGTCGTACCAACGCCCATCCAGAAAAGACCGAATGCGCCAAAGGCAGTGGCTCCAAAAATATTATGATGCTTTGAATCTTGTATGGACGCGATCAGCTGCGCGATTCCTCCAAGGAAGATAGCCCAAGGTAAAATAAGGGAAGTGCCATCTGTGATTCCTAGTTTTTGTGAGGACGCAACGAGCGTCACCATTGCTAAACCAAACAAACCAAGTGGTGTTGGGTCTGCAATTGATAATCGAATTGCTTGAACATTCTGTTTTTCCATAATGACCTCCTACAATTTGCACTTACAAAAGATACTCGAATTCGATAGAAACGTCAAGCTCTTTTTTAGTAGACACTTGCATCGTCTTCCAAATAAATCTATATTTAATACATATCAAATGTGATAGAAAAAGAGGGATAATATGAGTAAAGGCTTATCTGGAAAAACGATTGCTATTTGTGGAACGAGAAAAACAGAAGAAATGCGTACACTTGTCGAAAAACAAGGAGGACAAGCCGTCATTCGCTCTCTTCAAGGAACCGTATTTTTAGCCAAAGAGGAATTAAAGCCAGGTATAGAAACCTTTGTAAAACAAGGGGCCGACTGGGTGATCTTGACGACAGGCATCGGTACAGATACATTGATTGAGAGTGCAGAAGAGCTGCAGCTTGGTAATGAATTTATGAACATTTTATCAAATGCCCATATTGCTTCAAGAGGGTACAAAACCTTTGCTGCGCTGAAAAAACGCGGAATTCAGCCAGAGGTCTCTGATGAAGACGGTACGGTTCGTGACTTAATTTCAAAACTTGAAGACAAGGAGTTTCAAGGCAAACGTGTAATGGTGCAGCTACATGGTGAAAATGCACCAGCTCTCATTCAGTTTTTACATGACAAGGGGGCAGATGTTTTGCTGCTTTTACCATATCAGCACACACCACCTGAACCAGAGGCTGCTGAAACGCTTCTGCAAGAAATGAAAGATGGACAAGTTCATGCCGTCTGTTTTACAACCGCTGTCCAGGTTCACGCCTTTTTCAAACTGGCCGCAGAATGGGGCAGAAAAGAAGAATTGCAAGCATTATTCGAGCAGGACGTGCTGGCAGTAGCTGTTGGAAAAGTCACTGCTGAAGCTTTAAAAGAAGAAGGAATAGACCGAATTCTTGCCCCTTCACTTGAGAGAATGGGTGCAATGATTATAGAATTATCACAATATATGAAAAAACAATCAGCACTCTCATAAAAAAACGCCTTTCACCAGATCAGTGAAAGGCGTTTTTGTTAAATTGTCCGTTTTCGATTCGTCCGAATTTTTTTGAGTACAAAATAGAGAACAATCAGGACAATAGCAATGACCATAATAGGGGTTGTATAAGTATGAGCAACACTTTGAATATGATCCCATTTTGTCCCAAGCTGCATGCCAAGATAGATAAATAAAATAGACCAAGGGATGGCAGCTAATCCTGTCAAGAAAACAAATTTCAAAAAAGGCATCTTGGCAATACCTGCTGGAATCGAGATGGCATGGCGCACAACAGGGATAAAGCGCGCGGTAAATACTACACCGGTTCCATACCGATCAAACCAGCGCTCTGCAGTCGCGATATGATGTTCATGGATGAATAAATACTTTCCATACTTTGTTAAAAAAGGTCTTCCGCCGTACAGACCGATCCAGTAAATAAAACACTGGGCGAGCGTACCACCGATGACGCCGGCAATAACAGCTCCAACAAAACCAATTGTGCCTGTTGACACCATATATCCGCCATAGGCAAGTACAATTTCACTCGGAATGATTTCAATCATCAGCCCTAGTGCTACACCTACATAACCAAGGCTTGTCAGCCAGGTTAAAATTTCATTAAAAAAGGTTCCCATTCATTTCACTCTGCCTTTAAATACGAATTTTCTTCAAGCATCCTTATAAGAGCCTATGCTTGTTTTGCTTTTCTCATGAGTATGCTTTCTATATATGCCAGCATGGCTTGCGGCTCATAAAGACACCACTGAACCTGGCTTTTTCACCAAGTCTATGTTGGCAAGCTCTCATCTAGCAGATTTTATCATACCATATTTGCTGGCATCTAGACGATCTACTTGCTATATGAAGAATGGCCACCAGAAAAGAGAATAGGCTGCATCCGTTTTTTCAGCAGATCATGATATAATTTGTTAGATGAAACGAACGGGTGGTGCACAAGCATGTATTTAACAATCGCAGAAACAGCTGAATACTTGGAAGTATCAGAAGCGTATATTGAAAAATTGATCCAGCAAAAAAAGATCCGTTACGTATTTGACGGGGAATCTTATCTTATTTATCAAGGGCAGTTTCAAACGCATTTAAAGCAGCTCGAACAATATAAAGAGCTAGTCCAAGAGATCTTAAATGAACCGATTCCGGAAGACCCAGATGTAAAGGATGAAGATTAGAATATCTTTTCAATTGATTCAACATGGATCAATTGCAGCGGGTGATAGAAAGAATAATCTCTATTTCACCTTATGCTTTCTGGAATGAAAAAAGCAGAATGATCATTCATTAGCAGTAAAAGGAAGTGAAATCTTTGGGGACAACTACTTTATGTGAAGCCTGTCAAAAAAACGAAATGGACATTTTAGAAGTGTCTGATGAACCGAAACAGGCTTATGAATTATGCCGTCAATGCCACGAAAGACTACTGACCTATTCATTACGGCCTATTGAATGGTATAACCTAGCTGTTCTCCATTCTTCTAAACAATTTTTACTGCACGATGGTTTTTATGGAGAGGACGGACAGGCTTTCCAATTAGAGGAGGATGTTGTCATCACCAAAAGTGAAAAAGCACCAACATTACAAGCCGTTAGGCGTGATTTGGTGTCTTTATTAGACTTTTCAATCACTAGATGGTTTCTTGAGGATGATGTCATCGATGCTTTGAAACAGCACGATCAGCAAAGAATCTTGGATGCTGTTCAAAGGAGGTTTGATCAAACGCATCATGTCGAAGTGAAATCGCGCATGTTAGAAATTACGGCTGATGTGTTAGGTACCTCTGCTGCTGGGTGGGTGAGGGAACTTTTGGATCAAGCTGATGAAGAATTTCTTTATCCGCTTTCGTGGGCAGCCGCCAGCAGTTTGCCAGTAGATGAGGGATTACAACGTACTCTAGATAAATTGAAATCTGTCAGTGAAAAAGAATTGCCGTTAGAGGCTTTTATTTGCCTGCACCGTTTCCGTTCTAATAAAATATTGGATTGGATGGAGTCAAATTGCACCCATTTTCACGATCAGTGGGGAAGTCTGGCAGCCGTCAGCTACCCAACCTGGGAGAGAATGAAATCTTGGCTAAACAAAGGAAGACCTTTCAGCTTAATTGCACTAGATACAATGGCAAACTGTGCAAAAGGGAATAGACCGGCTCTAGTGGAACAATATTCACCTAAAATCCTTAAAACTGATAAAAATGAAGTAGAAAAGATTTTAAATGAATATTATCAAAAAGATCATGTTCCACGAGTGAAAATGAAAGTGTCCAAAATCTTGGAGAACAAACAAGACATATTTGAATAAGCCTTTTTATTGGCTGACTCCCGTTTGAACAATTTTCATGTGGCATTTAACTTGTACATCTGCATCAGGATAAATGTTCTTCCATTTTTCTGGTGTCACTGCTTTGTCTTTTGATCTATACCTAAGGCCCAGCCCAAGAGGATCTATGTTTTGCTTTTTAAAGGATTGAACAAGGTCTTGTCCTTGCTGAGCGACACGTTTTTCTACTTCTTTTTCAACATGGTCCAATATAGAAGGTTTATCAATTTTTTTGGACTTCATGAATTCTTTTAATTCGCCTTTCAACTTGATATCAATCATGATATGAGGCTTCTTTGTTAGGTTTTTCGTTGGTTTGATTCGGTAAGACACATGAGATTTGATATTTTCAATGACGACATGGGTCTTTGCTTGATCTGCCAATTGAAACTCATAGATGCCATTTTTATGATTTTCAATCATCGCTTTAAATGTGAACGTGTCTTTTCCAGGTATATGACTGACCATTTTTTCATGATCAAACAGAGCGACTCCTGTGATCTTGATGCCACTGTTTGTTTTCTTGATGTAAGGGAGGTATGCATCGACCCCTTTTGCCAGCATCTGATTCATAAAAATATGCTGATTGGTGACAGGTTCATTGCCATTTCGCATATTTTGGGCGAGCAGATCAGAGAGATATACACCTATATTTAAGTTCGTTTGATTCATTTTTGTGTATAATAAATCTTCCACTTCTCCGCCTACAATCGCAAACACTTGGCGTGAACCAATAATAGGATCACGGTAAATGTAATTCATTAAATCAATCATGCCTACTTCTTTTGCTAACTTTTCACTGACTAAAATAACGAGTACCTGGCCCATGACGACTGGAAAAGGCGATTTTTCTGATACAAGAAATTGAATATTGCTAATGGTGTTTGACCTTGCACTTAATATTTGATAACTTCCTTGTTCTTGACTTTTAAAGACAGGGAAGACAAAGAAGCCTTTCATTTCTCCGTCTTCTATTAAATCAAATCCCGCCGCCTGGGAGATATTTAATTCATCTAAAAGGCGGGGCTCTGCACAGCTGGTTAACAAAAGACTACACAACATGAGGCCCGTAAGTATATAACGTTTCATGCTCGTTTTTTCCCCCTCTTTTTTTTCAGCATCAGTCCAATGACCATACAGACAATCAATCCATAGATCAGAATGAATCCACTAAATTCCACCCATTGATTAAAGGTTTCAAAAGAAGTTGCACTGGCAAAAAACGAAAACATGATCAGAATGAGGATGCTGAGCCCGATGAACGTGACGCGCTGGCTCGTATGAAGCATTTTTTTTGCCATTCGGCTCGCTGCCCATAATGGAATCGTGATATTAGGAATGATCAGAAGCAGCCAAAGAGACACTTCAATAAATTCAAAGCGCTGGATAAACGGAAGCTTCACAATGCTTGTTAACGTTAGTGTCGGCCATTTTGTTAATTTGAGCTGAGCACTTGAGTAATACGCAATAGAGACGAGAAAAGTGAGCAAGTTTAAGCATGTCGTAAATAATGCCCCCATGTGAGCAAATCTTTGAGATGTCTGAGCTTGTTTAATAAAGGGATAATAGACAAGCAGGGTGCCAAAACCAAACATGGATAAGGATGCATCTTTGACTCCCACAAGCATTTGCGAAAATGTATGTTCAAACATTGGGAACATGAAACGAATGTGACTATATTTCATGGCATAAAAACAAATAAACGTCATCCAATACGTCAGTACAATGCTAAAAAATGCCCAGCCAGCAATGGTTCTAAAGCCGCCAGTATGAATGTAATACACAAGCAGCAGCAGTACAGATACAAACAAAAGACCAGGGATTTCTTTAAACAGCCATACATGGATCACATCCATGTAATGGATAAGAACGGTCAGCGACAAAGAAGCAAAATATAAGATATAAAGAATGTTGAATAATTGCCCAATCCATTTGCCAAATACATATTGCGTGATATCACCAAATTCATCCGAAGGTGCCTTTTTAAACATCAAGTACATTAAAAAGATCATCACATTGACGCTCATGCCAGAAATCAAAATAGCGATCCATCCATCATTATTGATAGAACGAACAAGGTTTGTTTGAAAGTTTAAAATGCTGACCCCGACTTGATTGGCATTGATGAGAAAAAACACAAAATAAGGGGATACTTGAAATTTCTCTTTGACAGAAGAAGAGCTCATGCCTTCACTTCCTTATTCATAAAAATCATTTTTCCCCTTACGGCCTTGCTTAGGCTTAGACCGATGGATGGTTTCATTTTTTGGACGTAAATTTTCCGGCCTTTTGTTCAAAAAACGGAGCTGAGGACGAATCAAACTGCCCTTTAAATCAGCAAGGCGCATTGGAAAAATAGGCTCTAGATACGGCCGGCCAATCGAGGTTAATTTCATTAGATGGGTGAGCAGAAAAGATCCCATCACAGCAATGCCTAATGCGCCCCAAACCTGTGCTGCGAGTAAGAAGGGAAATCTCAGCAGCCGAATGGTACTGCCCATTTTGTAAATAGGCGTGACAAATGAGGCGAGAGCAGACAGGGCAACAATAATGAGTAAAATATTGCTCGTTAAGCCTGCTGCCACAGCCGCCTGTCCAATGACAATCCCTCCAACAATCCCGAGCGTCTGACCGACTTTAGCCGGGAGCCTTGACCCTGCTTCTCTTAGTAATTCAATCGAAGTCTCTAAAAATAGTGCCTCAATGATCGGAGGAAATGGAACAAGATAGCGCGAGGATACAATGGTTTCTAATAAATCCTTTGGGATCAGCTCATAATGAAAAGTTAAAACGGCGACATATAAAGGTGTCGCAAAAATGGAAAATATCACAGCAAATATGCGTAACAGCCTAAAGCAAGAAGCCGCAATCCATGACATATTGTAGTCTTCCATAGTGGAAAAATACTCAAGTAAAATAGTTGGAGCAAGCAAGACATGAGGCGAGCCATCCACTAATATGGCGATTTTCCCTTCTGATAAACCTGAAGACACACGGTCGGGTCTTTCTGTATTCAAAAACAACGGAAAAATCGTATTGGACACATCATAAAGCATTTGAGCGAGGTAATTCGCATCTAAAATCTGATCATAATCAACGTCCTCAATTCGCTGCAGAACCGTTTCAATGTTTTCTGGGTTAGCGATTTCTTCAATATATAACACGGCTACTTTTGTTTGAGAGAGCGTACCAACCGTCTTTTCCTCAACTTTCAGGTTAGGCGTCGGCAGCCGCCGCCTGACCAAATTTAAATTGGTATCTAAAACCTCCACAAATGCTTCCTGAGCACTGATAATCCCAAATTCAATCTCGGGCGGACCTACTTGTCTGCCTTTCTTTTCTTCAATCGGCAAAAGAAGCGTTTTGCCCCAGTCTGTCTCAAGTCTAATAGCTATGCTGCCCCGGTGAAGGGCTTCTTCCACTTTTTGAAGATCGTTCGTGATGACAGCCTGCTCAATGGGAATTTGTTCTTTCAGCTCTTCAAGAGTAGGTGTCAGGTGCATTTGTTTGAGAGAGGGGAGAATTTGTTCATGTAGAAGATGTCCATTAATTAAAGATCGAAAAAAGGAAATCCTATACAGAAAATCTCCATTTCGAGACAGCTCATTTGTAAAATCAGCAGAACGTGACAATGCTTCAAATACTGAATTTGGGTCCTTTTGTTGTTTGTTTTTTTTCAGCATTTGAACCAGCTCCTTCGGCAATTTTCCTCTATTATCCAACCAATTGTCTAAAGATATGCATAAAAAAAGCGTTCAGCTTGATGGGCTGGACGCTTTTTTTCCATATTGAACGGCTTCTAATAATAAATCAGCTAGATGGACAGCACGCATGGTCGGCGAGTGCTCCGCGCGTTTGATGCCTGCTGCCATTTGCAGCTGACAGCCTGGATTAGACGTAACAATGGCAGCAGCCTTTGTTTCCCTTGCTTCTGTCATTTTATGATCTAAAATTTGCATCGACATCTTTGGCTGCAAGATGTTGTAAATGCCAGCTGAGCCGCAGCACCGGCCCGAATCCTTCATTTCATTAAATGATACGCCTTGAATGGCCTTCATCAGCACCCTTGGCGCATGCTGTACACCCATTCCGTTCCGCAAATGACAGGAATCCTGATAGGTGATGGCTTGCTCTGGCAAAGCAAGCGGCATGCGGCGGTGAAATTCCAGCTCCACTAGAATGTCTGATATATCGGTGATTTTCTTTGAGAAGACTTCACTTCGTTTTTGAAAGTCCGGATCATCGTGAAGCAAATGATCGTAATCACTTAAAAAAGCACCACAACCGCCCGCATTCATGACTATGGCATCTGCATCTATCTTTTCAAATGCTTCAATATTCCGCTTTGCTAGCTGTTTCGCTTGCTCTTTTTCTCCGCTATGACCATGAAGCGCTCCGCAGCACGTCTGAATAGGAGGGACGATGACGTCACAGCCTGCCAGCTGCAAAAGCTGAATAGTCGCTTCGTTTGTACTGGAAAAAACGGTGTCCATTAAACAGCCAGTAAAAAAGGCGACACGCTTACTTGCTGGGCCAGCGGCTTTGTATTCCGTCAAACGGTTTTTCTGTTGGCGCGGCACCTTTGGAAGCGCCTGTTCCATCAGCCGTAAGTGCGGTGGAAGCACCTTCAGCATACCAGTTTTGCGGGCGGCTGTTTGCAGACCAGATGTTTGATAAAATCGAAGAAGTCCTGCCGCTTGCCGCATTCGGCTTTGTGAAGAAAAGAGTCCTTTGAATACTGCACGTCTCACAAGTTTGACAGGGATGGATTGTTTTTTGTGCTGCTGAATGATGTCTCTTGCATCCTCAAGTAACCGCCCATATTTGACGCCAGAAGGGCAGACCGGTTCACATGCACGGCAGCCAAGACAAAGATTCAGTGAATGCTCGACATCTTCATCTGGCTCAATGACGCCGTCTCTCACCGCCTTCATTAAAGCAATTCGGCCGCGGGGAGAGTGTGTTTCTTGTTGACCAGATTCAATATAAGTAGGACAGGATGGAAGGCAGAAGCCGCAGCGCATGCAATTGAGCAGCTCTTTTTCGTCCATTTGCTGCTGAAATGATTGCTGAATCTCTGTTTGTTTAGAGGAACTCATGAGACCACCACCCGCTTTCTTGCGGCTTTACCAAACACTTTATCAGGGTTCATCATATTTTCTGGGTCTAGCGCTTGTTTGATCGCTTTCATTGCTGCAATGCCTTCTTTTTTGACCTTTAGTTCCAAGTAAGGGGCTTTCATAAGACCCACACCATGTTCACCCGTAATGGTGCCGCCAAGTGAGACGGCTTTTTCAAAAATGGCCTGAAATGCTTCCTCCACCCGTTTCATTTCTTCTTCATTTCTTGCATCTGCTGCACAAGTAGGGTGTAAATTGCCATCACCTGCATGACCGAATGTACAGATTTTCACTTTGTACTCCTTCGCAATATCTTCGATTGCCCGCACCATGCTGGCAATTTCAGACCGAGGGACTGTGGCATCTTCTAAAATGGTCGTTGGGCTTAACCGGGCGAGGGCAGATAAAGCGGATCGTCTCGCTGTTAAAAGGGCATTTGCCTCTTCTTCAGAATGAGCGATATTCACTTCTTTTGCACCGTGCTGCTTACACACTTTTGCGATGCTCTGCATATCACGAGAAACCGCCTCAGGATGGCCGTCCTGTTCGATTAACAGCACAGCTTGAACGTCCGTCGGCAGACCGATTTTTGCAAAGTCTTCAACGACTTCCAGGGTCGGCTGATCCATAAATTCTAATGTGGCGGGGATGATACGCTCTGCAATAATCGCCGACACTGAAGCGGCTGCTTCCTCTAGGCTTTCATATAAGCAAAGCATTGTTTGTTTTGTTTCTGGAAGCGGCAAAAGCTTCAGCGTGGCTTCAGTAACAATCCCGAGCGTTCCTTCTGAACCTACGAACAAACGGGTCATATCATACCCGGCCACGTCCTTTGCAAGTTTGCCGCCTGTTTTAATGATGTCACCGTTTGGCAGAACCACTTCAAGTCCAAGTACATAATCTCTTGTCACGCCATATTTTAAGCCCCGGAGACCACCTGAATTTTCATTAATATTTCCGCCTAATGTAGAGATTTTCATAGAGCTTGGATCAGGTGGATAGAAGAGCCCTTTTGCCTCTACTTTGCGAATGAGTTCCTGTGTGATCAAACCAGGCTGCACCGTTGCTGTCAGGTTTTCTTCATCTATTTCTATTAATTGGTTCATTCTTGTAAACAGCAGCACAAGTCCGCCTTGTGTAGGACATGTACCTGCACAAAGATTCGTTCCTGATCCTCTTGGCACGATCGGTATATGATATGAGGCGCAGAGCCGGACAATTTGCTGGATTTCCTCAGCCGTATGCGGGCTTACGATGACATCTGGCATCTGCTGAAAATTTGGTGTTGCATCATAAGAGTAGGCAAGCCGATCGGCTTTACTGTCCTGTACGTAAGGCGCACCAACAATCTTTTTCAATTGATTTAAAAATTCAGAATTTAACATACGCATTCAACTCCTACTGATTAGACGTATCGTTTCTTTCAGTATAAAAAAAGAATCGCCTCATGCCTATGGACGATTCTACAAAATATCGGGCTGTTCGCTTCGTTTTTTTGGATCATGATCTAAAAGCATGAAGGCTAAATAAAAAAGCATTGCATCTTGCATGCGCTTTGGATCAAGTGTCGTTAAATCTTGGATTCGTTTTAGCCTGTAATGTAGTGTATTGATATGAACATGCATTGCTTCTGCGGTATATTTCAATGAGCAATCTGATGTCATGAGTACCCGCAATGTTTTCACTAATTCAGGATAGGGGAGAAGAGGGGCGATCGTTCGATCAAGAAACACTTCCTTTGTTTCCTGACTCACTTCCTCCATAAAAAGTTCAAGCGTTAAATCTTCATCAAATACAATCGGCGTATCAGCATGTGCCATTTTTAATGCACGAAAGGCTTGTTGAAAGGATTGCTTCATCAAATGAGCAGCTGCTGGTTTTCCCGCCCCAATCAAAACCCCTGGCGTGCTCTGCGCCGTAAGGGAGGCATGGATGTGAAATAGGCGCTGCTGCAGTGTTTTACGATCATCTGCTGTTGTTTGCAGCATAAGCAAAAAGCGTGCATGCCCCCAGCGGACGATGATCTCCTGACTAGTGAGATTCAGCGTTTCCTTTAATTCTTTGTATTGATTTTGTTTCATAAACGATTCATCCTGACAATCGATCAGGACGACTGTGCGCTCCTTGTTGATATCAAGCTGAAGCCGCGTTGCTTTTTCATTGAGATCAATCGCTGTCTCTGGCAGATGGAGCCAGTCGAATACAAACGCTTCGAGCTGACGTTCATCCGTTTCGGTTTCTTGAAAAAATTCATGTTCATGAATGAGCAACTCAGTCATTTTTCTTAATATTTCGCCAAAAGGAGACACATGTAAAGGATCTCCTGTCATCCCAATGACTCCGATGACCTCCTGCTTAAAATAAATAGGCAGATTGATGCCAGCTTTGACGCCTTTCATGTGGTGCTGGTCATCCTTTGTGAGAATTCGTTTCTGTCCTTCAAAAGATGTCAGATATGCTCCTTCATGAAATTGTCCGATGCGCTCTGGATCTGTTGCTGCAATGATGGTGCCGTTCGTTTGTGCGATGATGATTTCCTCAGTCAGCACCTTTTTCACTTCGTCTACAATCTTTTCTGCCAGTGTCATTGTGAGCAAAATGTACCCCTCCGAGATGTTTCTTTTGACACTATCATACCATCATATGCTAGGACATATCTTTCTTTTCCTGAGTTATGCTAAAATAATAAACGCACATGAATGAGAAGAAAGGAGACATAGCCATGTCACTGCAAAATCGCTTACAAGATTTACTGAAAGAAGGACAAGCGCTGACAGACTTCGAATATGATGAAGCGGCGAGCCGCAATTGGCCTTTAGAAGGGGCGAGAATAAAAGAAGAAGCACGCTTTGGCGATGTATATATAGAGCGTGTGGACAAGGAATCAGAGGACATGATTCAAACAGAAGACGCCTCATTTCTAAACACACCGCTTACATATGTGAAAAAACATCAAAAAGAATTTATTTATATCGAATCAAAGTGGTTTGATGTCGTGAAAGTAGATGGCTTGGCCATTGAATGGGACGAAGTGTTTCGAACGTATACCGTGTTATTCGGTTTCAAACGTCCTAAGAAAGACACGAATATTTTAAAGGACTTGCTATCGCCATTAAATGGTGCTCAGCTTCAATTTAATGGACAAGATGGCTTATTTGATGTGAATTTACAGCTTCTTGAGCTTGAGGACATCCACGAAGATATGGCTTTCATTGACGTTATCTCGGCTGTGTACCGATTTTTATTCCGTATGGTCATGCAGCTTGAAATCAATGAATCAAAAAACGGCTCAAATTCCTGAGCCGTTTTTTTCCCATCTATTCATTTGATGAAGGCGTGACAAACCGCACATCATGCTCTTTTCCATATTGAAGATAATTTTTATTTGGCTCCTGATTGGTCACGACGACATCAATCTCGTGCAAATCACAAAACGTGGTCAAGGCGTAATGATCGAATTTGCTATCATCCACTAATAAAAACGTTTTGGCACTTTTTTGAACGAGCGTCTTTTTAATATCGGTTTCAAGCGGGGACGAATTCGTGACGCCGTGATCAATAGATAAACCAGTTGATGCGATAAAGGCTTTATTCACATTGTAAGCTTTTAAGCGCTCTACACTTTGATAGCCTACGAAAGAATTTGTTTTTCTTTCAAGCATCCCGCCAGTAGAAAAGATGGTGAGATTTTCATAAGGCATCGCCTGTGTAATGAAATCCACATTATTGGTCACAATGGTCACCTGTTTCTCTGTCAAATAGGAGAGCATCTCAAGCGTTGTCGTACCAGAATCAATAAAAATCATATCCCCGTTTTCCACAAAAGCAGCAGCCGTCTGACCGATCAATTGCTTTTTACTGAGCTGACGGATCTTTCGCTCCTGATACACCACTAACGTTGAGTGGTTCACAGCCACTCCGCCATACACTTTTTTGAGCACGCCGGACTCGACCAATGCCTGTACATCTCGGCGTATCGTGTTTTTTGAGACACCAAAATGCGCCACAAGCTCATCTAGTGAGGCAGATTCCCGGTCAAACACATACTCTTTGATTTGCTGAATCCGTTTTGTTTTTATCATGCTTCATATCTCCAATCAATCCGAATGTCCTTTTTCCATTATACCAATAAATTCTCTTACATGATGAATAGGTCAATTGATTCTCTTTTCTCCTTTTCTATAAAAGCGTATGATAGAGAAAAGAACGAACCGGAAAGGACTTTCACTTCTATGAATCAATCAAACAACCCATTTTCAAAGCTTGCGAATTTTAGAGAAGTAGGGGGACTTCAAACAACAGAGGGGATGGTGATCAAAGAGAGAATGATTTATCGATCCGCAGACTTATCTCGATTGACGAAACAAGACATCGAGATATTCTCAACACTCGGAATTCAAACCGTTTGCGACCTCCGTACAACCTCAGAACGTAAATCACATCCACCAAAGATCAAGGAACACGACAAAATCGTCCATATTCCGATGCAGCCTGACAGTAAGATGCCGAGTAAATGGACCATGTTTCGTATGCTGGTAACAGAAGGGAAGTCTCTCTCATTTACACCGATTATGAAAGATTTATATCAAAGCATGCTCACTGAGCGTAAAGAAGAGATTCGGCAGCTGTTCACACTACTTTCAGATCAAAGCCATTATCCGCTGATGCTTCACTGCACGAGCGGTAAGGACCGTACAGGTTTTTTATCTGCCCTGATTCAGTTAACAGCAGGTGTACCGCTGACTGTCGTTTTAAGTGAATACATGCGGTCCAATGAAGGCGTGCAAATGCTTGTCAGAAGGCAGGAACGATTTGTCCAATGGATGAGTTTATACCGGGTATCAAAAGAACAAATTCAGCCGCTTGTCGGTGTGCAGCAAGATTATCTTGAAGATGTGCTGCACGAAATGCTGGAGACATACGGGAGTGCAGAGAGGTATTTAATTGAAGCCTGCAAAGTCCCTGAAGCTCAGCTCAATCAAATGAAAAACATTCTGCTTACACCATCTGCTGGCATTCCATCACAAAAAGCGGAATAAACTGAATATGAGGTGATGCAAAACATGCTGAAAAAGATCAGTATGACAGTTCTAACACTGATGTTAATGTTTGTATTCTTATTGATTCCTTCTAGCAGTCTAGCAGCTCGTCCAGTGCCAAAAGGGAAGCTTGAGAGCACAAGAGAAATGCGCGCGGTATGGATTGCATCGGTTTATAACTTAGATTGGCCCTCAAAGAAGGGGCTGCCCGTAGCAGAGCAGAAAAAAGAGTTCATTCGTTTGTTAGACGAGATCAAAGCAATGAATATGAATGCCGTCATTATGCAAATTAAACCAACAGCAGATGCTTTTTATCCTTCAGCATACGGGCCGTGGTCAGAATATTTAACTGGAACGCAAGGGAAAGATCCTGGGTATGATCCGCTTGAGTTTATGATAGAAGAAGCTCATAAACGCGGCCTTGAATTTCATGCTTGGTTTAATCCTTACCGAATCACGATGAATCATACTGATCTCAGCCGTTTATCAGCTGATCACCCTGCAAGACAACATCCTGAATGGACCATTGCCTACGGTAATCAGCTATATTACAACCCTGGCATCCCTGAAGCTCAGGACTTCATTGCCCTCGGCATAGAAGAAGTTGTGAAAAACTACGATATTGATGCAGTGCATATGGATGATTATTTTTACCCAAATAAAATAGCCGGTGTGCCATTTCCAGATCAAGAAACGTATGAAACATATGGGAAAAAAGCTTTTACACATATAGAAGATTGGCGAAGAGATAATGTGAATCAGCTGGTGAAACAAATCAATGACACCATTAAGAAAGAAAAGCCGTATGTGAAATTTGGTATTAGTCCATTCGGGGTTTGGCGCAACATAAAAGATGACCCGACTGGTTCAAACACCACTGCTGGAATGACCAACTACGATGATTTGTATGCTGATACAAGAGAGTGGATTCAGCAGCACGATATTGATTATGTCACTCCGCAAATTTACTGGAGCATCGGTTTTCAAGCTGCCGCTTATGACGTGCTGACGAAATGGTGGTCAAATGAGGTGAAAGGGGAGCCGGTTCACCTGTATATTGGTCAGGCGGCATATAAAATTAACCAAAACAGTGACCCTGCTTGGTCTGACCCGGAAGAATATTTTAGGCAGATTGAGCTGAACAGGCAGTCACAGCTCGTGCAGGGAAGCATGCATTTCAGCTTGAAGGATCTCAATCGCAACCCTTTGAATGTAAAGGATCGATTGATAGAAGAGTCATACCGCAAACCAGCTCTCATTCCAGAAATGCCTTGGCTTCATCAGAAAGCGCCTAAAAAACCAATCATTCAATCTGTGAAAAAGACAGCGGATGGTGCGGCTTTGCAAATCAAAAATGATCCACATTCTACCGTATCCTATTATGCAGTCTATCGATTGATAAATAAAGGAACATATGAATTGCTGCAAACAGTTAGAAAAGAAAAAGGCGCCATCACAACGATTAAAGACCTACCAATCAATCAAAAGACGATTGATACTTACAAGATTACGGCTCTTAATCGTCTTCATCAAGAAAGCAAGCCTTCTGCAAAAATAGTAAAATAACGGAAAAGCATGGATGAGGATTTTCTTCGTTCATGCTTTTTTTCTATTATTCTTGTTTTAATTTTCTGAATTCAATCAAGCTTGGCATGAAGCCGCTGCTTGATTAATAAATATGATAGAAAAGAGCCAAAGGGGGAAGCAAGATGGATTTTGAATTAACGAAAGAACAACAAATGATCCGCCAGATGGTCAAAGATTTTGCCAAAGCAGAAATTGCACCACACGCTCAAACGATTGATGAACAGGCCGTATTCCCAGCCAAAACGTTTCAAAAAATGGGGGAGCTCGGCTTTATGGGCATCCCCTTTCCAGAGAAATACGGAGGCTCAGGAGGAGATACGATATCGTATGCACTCGCTGTAGAAGAAATAGGAAAACAATGTGCCAGTACAGGTCTTAGCTATGCCGCAGCCGTATCTTTAGGCGCAAGCCCGCTTTATTACTTCGGTACAGAGGACCAAAAGATGGACCACCTTGTCCCGCTGGCTTCTGGGACAGCACTTGGTTCCTTCGGTTTAACAGAACCAAACGCAGGATCAGATGCAAAAGGGACGAAAACAAAAGCAGTCAAAGACGGACAAGAATATGTCATCAACGGGGAGAAGTGCTGGATCACAAACGCCAATTTTGCCAGAACCATTATCGTCACCGCTGTCACGGATCATGATGAAAACGGCCGCCCGATCATCTCCGCCTTTATTGTAGAGAAAGGGCAAAAAGGGCTGTCCATTACAAATCCATATGACAAAATGGGCGTGCGCGGTTCAGATACAGCAGAAATCATTTTAGACGGTGTACGTGTACCAGCCCAGAATATTTTAGGAGACCCAGCGAAAGGCTTTAAGCAATTTTTATATACATTAGACGGGGGACGCATTTCAATTGCTGCCTTATCAGTTGGCATTGCACAAGCTGCACTAGATGCTTCGCTCTCGCATGCAAAGGAAAGAAAGCAATTTGGGCAAACCCTTTCTTCCTTCCAAGCCATTCAGTTTAAGCTGGCAGATATGGCGATGCAAATAGAACTCGCCAGACAAATGGTTTGGAAAGCCGCTTGGCTGAAAGATCACGGCAAGCCGTTTACAAAAGAAGCTGCTTATGCCAAACTTTTCGCTTCTGAAATGGCGACAAAAGCAAGTCTTGATGCTGTCCAAATTCACGGAGGAACAGGCTATATGAAAGAATGTGGTGTAGAACGGCTAGTGAGAGATGCGAAGCTGATGGAAATTGGAGAAGGGACCTCTGAAATTCAGCGTCTAGTCATCGCAAGACAACTGTTAGCGTAACCCGATAATGAAAACGCTTACTATCAATGGAGGAGGAAAGCCATCATGTCGATTCATCCACAGACAATCGGCTCCCTTTTAAAAGAGAAAAGGGAGCAGCATCCAGCACATGAAGCCATTGTGTATCCAGAACGTTCATTACGTTATTCATATGAAGCGTTTTATCGAGAAGTCAAGGAAACAGGGAAAGGTCTTATGGCATTAGGGGTTCAAAAAGGGGATCATCTCGCCATCATGGCACCCAATGTACCTGAGTGGCTCATGTTGCAATTCGCCTGCGCGTCGATTGGAGCCGTTCTTGTCACCGTAAATACGAATTTTCAAGCACAGGAATTCGCCTATTTACTCAAGCATTCTGATAGCAGCATGCTGTTTATCGTAGACGGCTTTAAAGAGACATCCTATGTCAAAATGCTGGAAGAACTTATACCAGAGCTTCAAAAGGCTCATCAAGGCGAAATCACCTCCTCATCTTTTCCTTATTTAAAAAGTGTCGTCTATATTGGCGAGCACACGCCAAAAGGCATGCGCAGCTGGAACAGTATTCAAGCTGCTGCTAAAAGAACTGAGGATCACGAGTGGGAGAAACGATTTGATGAGCTTGCGCCAGATGACGTCATTAATATGCAATATACTTCAGGCACAACCGGCTATCCAAAAGGAGTCATGCTCAGCCATACAAACATCGTCTGCAATGCCAGCCAAATCGCAGATTGTATGAAGCTCACCCAAAAGGATCGAATGTGTATCCCCGTTCCTTTCTTTCATTGCTTTGGATCCGTTCTTGGCGTGCTTGCTTGTCTCACAAAAGGAGGAACGATCATTCCGGTTGAATCCTTCCACCCAGAGCGTGTCCTTCAAACCGTGGAAAAAGAGAAGTGCACCGTACTTCACGGCGTCCCGACAATGTTCATTGCAGAGCTCGACCATCCGAATTTTCACCAATACGATCTGTCCACATTACGAACGGGCATTATGGCAGGATCTCTTTGCCCATCCCATGTGATGAAAGCCGTCATTGAACAAATGGGACTGAAGGAGCTCACGATTGCCTACGGACAGACTGAAAGCTCTCCTGTCATTACCCAAACAAGAACGGATGATTCATTTGAAAGCCGGGTTCAAACGGTCGGCCGGGCGCTTCCTCACATCGAAGTGAAAATCACCGTTCCAGGCACGCCGGAGGAAGTACCAAGAGGAGAACAAGGCGAGCTGTGTACAAGAGGCTATCATGTGATGAAAGGCTACTATAAAAATGAAGAAGCCACAAATGAAGTGATTGATCAGGACGGCTGGCTTCATACGGGTGATTTAGCAGTGATGGATGAGGACGGCTATGTGAAAATCACAGGACGGCTGAAAGATATGATCATTAGAGGCGGGGAGAATGTATACCCAAAAGAGATTGAGGACGTTCTTTATACTCATCCGGACATTCTTGATGCACAGGTTGTTGGTATACCTGACGAGACGTATGGAGAAGAAGCCGCCGCATTCATTCGGCTTAAGCAAGGTAGAGCGGTGACGATTGAGACACTCACCAGCTATTGTCAGTCGCAAATGGCGCGCTACAAAATCCCTAAATATTTTTTCATCACTGACGAGTATCCGATGACCGCATCAGGGAAGATTCAAAAATTTCGTCTGAAAAAACAGGCGCTTGATCTAATAAAGGAGTGAAGGCAGCGATGTTTCAAAAAGTACTGATTGCCAATCGAGGCGAAATTGCTAGGCGAATTATTCGAACATGTAAAAGGCTCGGGATCCACACCGTTGCCGTTTATTCAGAAGCAGATCAGCATGCACTTCATGTGCAAGAAGCAGACAGCGCCTATCCGATTGGAGGCGCGAAAGTATCTGAAAGCTATTTAAACATGGAAGCCATCATTAGGGTAGCCAAGCAGACAAATACAGAAGCTATCCACCCAGGATATGGCCTCTTATCAGAAAATGCGGCCTTTGCAGAACGCTGCCGCAGCGAAGGTATTGCCTTTATTGGACCATCCGCACAAGTCATTCAGCGAATGGGGAATAAAATTGAAGCAAGAAAAACGATGGCTCAAGCAGGTATCCCCATTGTACCAGGCGTTTCAGCTCCGCTGCATGATGCAGAAGAAGGAGTGAGTCAAGCGCAGTCACTCGGTTATCCGATCATGCTCAAGGCATCAAGCGGGGGAGGAGGAATTGGTATGCAGCTCGTGCAAAATGATGATGAGCTGTACAGGGCTTTTGAAGGGAATCAAAAAAGAGCACAAAGCTTTTTCAACGATGGGACGCTGTATATGGAAAAGGTCATTGAAAACGCGCGGCACATTGAAATCCAGGTTCTCTTTGATTCCTTCGGCCATGGGGTTCACTTATTTGAGCGCGACTGTTCACTCCAGCGGAGACATCAAAAAATCATTGAAGAAGCACCAGCCGCCTGTCTCGATGAACCGGTGAGACGTCAGATGGGGGAGATGGCCCTCAAAGCAGCCAAAGCGATTGGGTATGAAAATGCAGGGACGATTGAATGTTTAGTAGATCAGCATCAACAATTTTATTTCCTAGAAATGAACACGAGATTACAAGTAGAGCACCCTGTCACAGAAGAAATTACAGGCATTGACCTTGTTGAGGAGCAGCTGAAAATCACATCATGTGAGCCGCTTTCCTTTAATCAGGAGGATATTCATCAAATCGGGCATGCCATCGAGGTTAGAATTTATGCAGAAGATCCCGTCACCTTTTATCCTTCACCAGGAATGATATCTCGGCTTTCTACGCCTGAAGCTCCGTATATCCGTCATGAGTCAAGTGTGACAAAGGGAAGCATTATAACCCCTTTTTACGATCCAATGATTGCGAAAATGATCGTTTACGGTGATACACGAAAACTTGCAATAGAACGATTAAAAGGGGCATTACAAGCATATGAAATAGAAGGGATCAAAACCAACTTACCGCTTTTAAGGGAAATGACCGGATCTTCTGCCTTCTTACAAGGCAGCATCACCACCGATTTTCTCATGAAAAAAAGGGAGGAAAACCGTTCATGAAAACTGTCATGATTCAAATGGCCGGAAACTTGTGGAAGCTTCTTGTGAAACAAGGCGATGAAGTGCAAAAAGGACAGGAGGTTGCCATCTTAGAATCAATGAAAATGGAAATTCCGATCGTTGCTGAAGAGGCCGGGATCATCAGCAAAGTGCATAAGGCAGAGGGAGAATTTGTCGATGAAGGAGAGGTTCTTTTAGAACTAACAGAATAGGAGGGAGCCAGATGGCATTACCAAAGAGTGTGCTTATCAGGGAGGTCGGCCCGCGGGACGGACTGCAAAATGAATCAGTCTGGCTGGACACAAGCGAGAAGCGAACGTGGATAGATCTGCTCGCAGCAGCCCAGCTCCCTTATATTGAAGTCACATCATTTGTTCATCCTAAATGGGTTCCAGCCTTAAAAGATGCCAAAGAACTTACCCAATCCTTAAATCAAAAAGACGACATCACCTATGCAGCACTCATTCCCAATGAAAAAGGCTTAGCTCATTTTTTTGAAGCTAATCTTGACACAGGCGCTATGTTTATCTCTTCGAGTGAAACACATAACAAGAAAAATATGAATCAATCCATCCACGAAACACTTCCTGTCATCAAACAAATGACAGCTGATTTAAAAGCAGCAGGAAAAAGGACACGCGCGTATATTTCAACCGTGTTTGGCTGCCCGTATGAAAAACAAGTGCCAATGGATCAAGTCCTGCGGTTAACGGATATTTTGCTTTCTTATGGCATTGATGAAATATCGCTCGGTGACACCATCGGTGAAGCCCATCCGCTACAAGTAGAAAGGCGCTTAGACATTTTACTTGAACGTTTTCCTGCTGATAAAATCGCTCTTCATTTTCATGATACGAAGGGGATGGCTCTTGCCAATATTTATACGGCATTAAAAGCCGGAATCACGATATTTGACTCCTCCAGCGGGGGGCTTGGCGGATGTCCCTATGCACCTGGCTCCAGCGGAAACGTGGCGACAGAAGATGTGGTGCATATGCTTCAAAAACTAGGAATTGAAACAAATATTCACCTTCCTGCATTAATTCAAGCGGCAGAATGGATTGAAGCAAAAGTAGATCGAACCCTGCCTAGTCACTGTTTACGTGCTTTTCACTCTTAGACTACTTCATAAAGGATGAATAACATGACATCATTGGTCCATTTTTCAATACAAGATGAACAGATCGGCATCATGACCTTAAACAGGCCAGAACAAGCGAATTCCCTATCCTCTACAATGCTGGAGGAGATCAATCAAATCATTCAAGAAATCAAACACAACGAAAGCATCCGCTGTCTGCTCATTACAGGAGCCGGTTCAAAAGTCTTTTGCGCAGGAGCGGATTTAAAAGAACGACGATTGATGACAGAAGCAGAAGCGAAAGGGGCTGTTCTTTCAATTCAGCAAACCTTTATCGAGATTGAATCCATTCCTGTACCTGTCATTGCAGTGATGAACGGACACGCACTTGGTGGAGGACTTGAGCTCGCGCTCGCTTGTGATCTCCGCATCGCACGAGCCGGAGCAAGACTCGGCCTGCCAGAAACAGGACTAGCTATCATACCGGGAGCAGGAGGGACGCAGCGGCTTCCGCGCCTCATTGGACTCGGTAAAGCAAAAGAACTTATTTTCACAGGCGCATCATTACAAGCAGAAGAAGCCATTCAAATCGGGCTGATTGAGCATATTTCTGTAGCAGATTCCCTTATGAACGATGCTATCTCTCTTGCAAAACAAATCACCAAAAATGGTCCGCTTGCCTTAAAAGAAGCGAAACAAGCGATTCAATCAAGCCTTGATCACGATTTGCATACAGGTCTAACGAAGGAATACGAAGCCTATTTACGGCTCATTGATACAGAAGATCGAACGGAAGGTCTTCAAGCCTTCCAAGAAAAACGCACGCCTCAATACAGAGGCAGGTAGTAAGAAAGGGGAATGGGTATGATTGAAGAATATGAACAGAAAAAACAGCAGATTCTGAAAGGCGGGGCCGAGCGATACCATCAAAAAAACAAAGAAAAAGGAAAATTGTTCGTCCGTGACCGCCTCCAGTTGTTATTAGATGAGGATTCTTTCATTGAGGATGCCATGTTTGCCGAGTGTCAAGATGCAAATTTACCAGCAGATGGTGTTGTCACAGGGACGGGGCGGATGAATGGGCAGACCGTTTGCGTCATGGCAAATGATTCTACCGTCAAAGCAGGATCATGGGGCGTCAAAACGGTAGAAAAAATCATCAGAATCCAAGAAACAGCCGAAAAACTCAACTGTCCGATGCTGTATTTAGTCGACTCTGCGGGTGCTAGAATCACCGATCAAATCGCCATGTTTCCAGGCAGAAGAGGTGCAGGTCGCATTTTTTATAACCAGGTAAAGCTGTCTGGACGTATTCCGCAAATTTGTTTACTATTTGGTCCTTCTGCAGCTGGAGGTGCTTACATTCCTGCTTTTTGTGACATCGTCGTCATGGTCGAAGGGAATGCCTCAATGTATTTAGGCTCACCGCGAATGGCTGAAATGGTGATTGGAGAGAAAGTATCACTTGAAGAAATGGGCGGGGCGAAAATGCATTGCAGCATTTCTGGATGCGGTGATATTTTAGCAAAAACAGAAGAAGAAGCCATTGAAATCGCTCGCACCTATTTAACTTACATGCCTGCCAATTATACAGAAAAACCAAAACTGGCAGCCGCAATCGCACCTAAACCATCAGAGATTACCATTCAAGAACTCATCCCTAAAGGGCAGAATACCCCTTTTGATATGTATCAGCTTATTGATTTACTCATTGATGAAGGATCATTTTTTGAAATCAAAAAGCTATTTGCCGCAGAGCTGATTACAGGCTTTGGCCGTATGAATGGTCAGCCTGTCGGTCTTATTGCCAACCAGCCGAGGGTAAAAGGTGGCGTATTATTCCATGACTCGGCCGACAAAGCCGCCAAGTTTATTCAGCTATGTGACGCCTTTCATATTCCACTCCTTTTTCTTGCGGATATACCGGGGTTTATGATCGGAACAAAAGTGGAACAAGCAGGCATTATTAGGCATGGGGCGAAAATGATCTCCGCCATGTCAGAGGCAACCGTTCCGAAAATATCCGTCATTGTTCGTAAAGCATATGGTGCAGGTTTATATGCGATGGCAGGACCAGCCTTTGAACCGGACTGCTGTCTCGCACTTCCATCAGCACAAATTGCTGTCATGGGACCAGAAGCCGCTGTAAATGCTGTCTATGCGAATAAAATTGCCGAATTGCCTGCCGACGAGAGAGCCGCATTTATTCAAGAGAAACGCAAGGAATACCAGGAAGATATGAATATATATGAGCTTGCCTCTGAAATGATTGTTGATGGTGTCATCCCGTTTGACCATTTGCGAGATGAGCTTTGTCATAGATTACAAGCCTATACCGCTAAGGAAATGACATTTACAAGACGAAAACACCCGGTTTATCCGGTCTAAAGGGGGCGGCCTCATGATGAACCTAAAACCAGCGTGGATCCCCGAGGAGCAGATGATCAAACAAACACGTCTTTACAAATGGATGCATTCACTTGGTTTTTCTACTTACGATGCGTTCTATCAAGCTAGTATCGAGCGTACCGATTGGTTTTGGAGAGAAGCTGAAAAGGCGGTCGGTATCGTGTGGAAGGAGCCGTATGAAGCCGTATTAGGCCAAGATTCATTCATGTGGCCCAATTGGTATAAAGGCGGCTGGCTCAACGTGGTCGAAACGGCTGTTGACAAATGGGCAGAGAATGAAGAAACCCAGCATCAACCAGCCGTGATTTGGAGAAATGAAGCGGGAGAAGAAAGTAGATGGACGTTTCTCGAACTTCAGGAAAAGATCAATCGTCTCGCTGCTGGTTTTTTGAAGAAGGGAATTCAAAAAGGGGATGTGGCGGTCATTTATATGCCGATGCTTCCGGAAACAGCTGCCGTCATGCTTGCCTTTGCAAAGATTGGTGTCATCTTTAGCCCAGTTTTTTCTGGCTATGGAAGCGAGCCTCTTGCCGTACGTATTCGTGCATCGGGGGCAAGCATTGTCGTCACAGGCTCAAGCGTGACGCGCCGAGGAAAAACGATCAACATGCGTGAATGTGCGGCAGAAGCGATCGACAAAACCAAGACCGTCAAAACAGTCATTGTACACGCTTTCTCTCCAACTGGATATAAAGAGGATATCAAGCTAAACGATTTGTTAAAAGAAGAACCAATGAGTGAAACGACTTATCTTTCAAATGAAGATCCTCTTATGATCTTATACACGTCTGGAACAACCGGTACACCAAAAGGGGCTGTTCATACCCACGCAGGCTTTCCTGTAAAATCGGCTTTTGATGCTGGTTTTTGTATGGATGTTGCAAAAGGAGACCGCTTGTTTTGGCTCACAGACATGGGATGGATGATGGGGCCATTTCTCGTCTTTGGCGGTTTGATCAATGGAGCTACAATTGTTTTATATGACGGCGCTCCCGATTATCCAGATGAACAGCACCTTTGGTCATTCATCCACGAGCAAAAAGTCACTCATTTTGGACTTTCACCTACTTTTGTTCGATCTGCAATGCAGCAAAACCTTGCAGACATTGAGCTACCGCATGTCAAAGCCATCATTTCTACAGGTGAACCGTGGAATGAAGCACCATGGCAATGGCTTTTTGACACAATTGGTCAAAAGCACATTCCGATCTTAAATTACTCAGGGGGAACAGAGGTTTCTGGCGGTATTGTAGGAAGTACGCTGCTTCGTCCAATCAAACCGATCCTTTTTAATGCGGCAATCTTAGGAATGGCGGCAGATGTGTTTAATGAGGCAGGACAGAGCGTGATGAATGAGGTAGGGGAGCTTGTTGTGAAAAAGCCATGGGTCGGTATGACATGTGGATTTTGGAAAGATCCGGAGCGATATGAAGACACATATTTCAAACGATTTGATGGAGTGTGGACACACGGTGATTGGGTGATGCAATCAGAGGATGGCGCATTCCATATCACGGGCAGATCGGATGATGTCATTAATACAGCCGGAAAACGCATCGGTCCAGCTGAAATTGAATCCATTCTTGTCGGGCATCCAGCCGTACATGAGGCTGCTGTGATTGGAGTCAAGGATGAGGTGAAGGGAGAAGCACTTGTTTGTTTCGTTGTAGCCAGTTTACAGTCTTTCGAAGAAGCAGCACTCATTTCAGAGCTTAAAACTCATGTTGGTTCATATGCTGGGAAAGCGCTCACTCCAAAGAAAATTCATCTCATTTCAGCTTTACCGAAAACAAGAAACGGAAAAATCGTCCGGCGTTTATTAAAAGGCGCGTATGAGCAGCTGCCTTCACCCGATCTATCTTCTTTAGACAATCCGAAGGTGTACAAAAGCATTTGCGAATACTTGAAAAGGAAACAAAGTATATAAAAAAAGACAGGAGAGTTCCCTGTCTTTTTTATTGCACATGAAAATTCGTGCCATCTGTTGTTGCTTTTACAATTCCTGCCCGAATCACAAAATCACCGAAATGTTCATCCTCTTCACGTTCTTTGGCATAGCGGGGGAGAAGAGAGCCAAGCTCGTTTAAAATGTCTTCTTCTCCAACATTTTCTCGGTACAGTTTACTTAATCTGCTGCCATCGAAAGCAGCGCCAAGATACATATTGTATTTGCCAGGTGATTTCCCGATAAAGCCAATTTCACCTAGTGCATGACGGGCGCATCCATTTGGACATCCAGTCATACGAATCGTGATTTCTTTATCACTTAAGCCGTTTTTTTCGACAATCTCTTCAATTTTGTCAATCAAGCGCGGGAGGTAGCGTTCTGCTTCTGCCATCGCTAAACCACATGTTGGAAGAGAAACACAGGCCATTGAACTGCGGCGGAGTGCCGAGTGCTGCTGGCCAGCTGATAAACCGAACTCCTGAATGAGCTGCTCGATTTGTTTCTTTTTATGCGTTGTGACATTTCCAATCATTAAATTTTGATTCGCTGTTAAGCGGAAGTCACCTGTATGAATCTTCGCGATTTCACGAATGCCTGTCATCAGCGGGTAGTCATCGTAATCCGTGATGCGGCCGCCTTCTACAAACATCGTATAATGCCATCTGCCATTGATGCCTTTTACCCAGCCATAGCGGTCACCGTTATGATCAAAGTGATAATCTCTTGCGTCTAAAAGGGTGAACCCTAGGCGGCGTTCAAGCTCTTCTTTTACATTCTCAAGACCGAGACGGTCCACTGTATATTTAAAGCGGGCATTTTTTCTCACCGAACGGTTTCCGTAGTCACGTTGAATAGTGATCACTTGTTTGGCAATCTCTACAACTTGTTCCGGTGTACAAAAGCCAATCACTTTTGCAAGCTGAGGATAGGTCGCTGTATCACCATGCGTCATGCCCATTCCGCCGCCAATCGCGACATTAAAGCCGACTAATTGATCATTTTCAATAATCGCAATGAAGCCTAAATCCTGCGAAAAGACATCAATATCGTTAGCAGGAGGGACCGCCACACCAATCTTGAATTTTCTTGGCAGATAAAGTGGACCATACATCGGCTCAACCTCTGTATCAGGCGTTGCCGCTACTTTTTCCTCATCAAGCCAAATTTCATGATATGCTCTTGTTTGCGGAAGCAGGTCATCACTTAATTTTTTGGCGAGCTCGTATACGTCATGGTGTACTTCTGATTGATAGGGATTTGACGTACACATGACATTACGGTTCACATCACCGCAAGCAGCGATTGTATCAAGCATAGTAGAGTGGATGTCTTGAATGGTCTTTTTCATGTTCCATTTTAAAATACCGTGAAGCTGAAAGGTTTCACGAGTTGTCAGCTTTAACGTACCGTTTCCATATTTATGAGCAAGCTCATCCATCACAAGCCACTGCTTGGATGTAGCAATTCCGCCAGGCAGGCGGACGCGCAGCATAAATTGATAGGCAGGCTCAAGCTTTTGTTTTTGACGTTCATTTCTCAGGTCACGATCATCCTGTAAATAACTGCCATGATGCTTCATCAGGCGGTTGTCATCATCAGGAATACCCGCTGAAATCGGATCAAGCATCACTTCTTTTAATGTACCCCGTAAATAATCACTTTTTTCTTTGATTTCCTCTACGTCGCTCGGAGGTCCATCCGGCGCTGTTAATGCTGTCTTCACCATGTAAGTAAAAGCTCCTTTCTCTCAAGCATTCAATCAATATACGTCACGCTGATAGCGTTTTTGCTGCTGCAAGTTGGCTAGATAGCTTTCTGCTTTCTCTTTGCTCATCGCACCTTCTTCTTGGATGATTGATAGAAGGGTATCATGAACATCATGCGCCATATGTTTTTCATCTCCACAGACATATACATAGGCACCTTGCTCCAGCCATTCGAATAATTCTTTACTTTGTTTCTTCATTTGGTGCTGGACATATACTTTTTCCTCTGAATCTCTTGAAAAAGCCACATCCATTTTCGTTAACACACCATCTTTTAACCACTTTTGCCATTCGGTTTGATATAAGAAATCCGTCACAAAGTGCTGATCACCGAAGAACAACCATGACTTTCCATCTGCACCGACTTCCTCACGCTCCTGCATAAATGAACGGAAAGGGGCGATACCTGTGCCTGGTCCCACCATAATGATCGGTGCATCATGGTTTTCAGGAAGCTTAAAGTTTTGATTGTGCTGGATATAAACAGGTAGCTTATCACCTGGCTCTAAGCGCTCCGCACATAAGATTGAGCAGACACCTTGACGTTCTCTTCCGTGAGCATCATATCTCACAGCACCGATCGTCAAATGAACTTCTTCTTCATTTGCTTTAAGGCTGCTTGCAATGGAATAAAGGCGTGCAGGAATTTTTCTTAAAATCGCAGCGAAGTCTGCCGCTGTTCCTTCAAAAGGACCGAAATCACGAGCAGCATCTACTAAATCTCTTCCTGCTATATACGCTTTTAATTTTTCTTCGCTTCCTTCTTCTAAAAGGGCCTGCAAGGCTTCGCTTTTTGTAAAGGACGCCATCTTTTGAAGAAGAGGTTTTGTTAATACGGTAATCTCAAAATGAGAGGTGAGTGCTTCTTTTAAAGGAAGCGTGCCGCCGTTTTTATGAACGGTGACGGTTTCCTCTGCATTCCATCCGGATGTTGTGATCAGTTCATCAACAAGCGCAGGATCATTTGTTGGATAAATACCAAGGCTGTCACCTGGCTCATAAACAAGTCCTGATCCTTCAAGAGAAAGCTCCAAATGACGGGTTTCTTTGTTAGAGCCGCGGCCATTTAGGTTGATATTTTCAAGCACTTCAGCATAAAAAGGATTTGTTCTTGAGTATTCAGATGCAGCGGTTTGAGTGTTTACTCCTGCTGATTCCTGCTGGGTTGCTGCGGCTCCGCCTTCACTAAGTGAAGATGCCACCCCTTGAAGCCATTCAGAAAACGGCTCATCATAATCAAGGTCACAGTCCACTCGATCGAAAAGACGCGTTCCGCCAAGCTCTTTTAAACGCTCATCAAATTCTTTACCTGTTTGACAGAAGAATTCGTAAGAGCTGTCACCAAGTGAAAGGACAGAAAAGCTTAAATGATCAAGCTTTGGTGCACGTCTGCCGTGAACATATTCATGGAAAGAAAGGGCATTATCAGGCGGATCTCCCTCACCATGTGTGCTGACAATGATCAGTAAATTGTTTATTTTTTTCAGACTATTTGGTTTAAAATCTGACATAGAAGAGAGCGTCACTTGAAAACCTTTCTCTTCAAGATGCTGCGCTGTCTTTTTTGCTAACCCTTCAGAATTGCCTGTTTGCGAGCCATAAAGCACGGTCACATCTTTGCTGACAGGCTGCGCTGGTGCTGCAGCAGAAGGAGAAGGGGTTTGGGCAGTATTTTCTAATCCGGTTAAAGCTGCCTGTGCTGATAAATAACCGGTAAGCCAAATTTTTTGCTGATCTGTTAAAGTCGGAAGCAGCTGATTAAGCAGTTCTGCCTGCTGCTGACTAAACGGACTGTTCAATACATGAAGTTGCAACGATATCCACCTCACAAGGAATATAAACATAGATTAATTCGATAGGAATTATATATATAGGTTCAATTTGAACTTTACCGAAAGTTTGCCATTAAGTAAAATATATAATATTGATTGTCATGATTAAGATTTCTAATACCTTTGCAAGGTGAAGAAGGAACTTGAAGGTGAATCGCTTAACTGTATAAAGCACCTTAATAAAAAAGGGGCCGTTTTGAATGAAGAAGCGATCGTAAGCAATTGAAAAGGGGTGTATGAAAGTTGATGCAGCTAAAATTTAAAAACAGAAAATGTTTTCGGCTTGTCTTCTTGATTGTTCTCATTTTATTAGCAGCGTGCAATTCTCCAAAGGTCAATATAAAGGATTCATACAATAAGAGTAAAACAACAGCATCTTTTTCAAAAAAAGGCGTACTGCTAAGTAAAGGGGAAACAAATTTACTTCTTATAAATAATAGAACGCCTCTAAAAAGCGATGATTCATTGAAAACTCATCTTCTTATTGAAAAGTATAAAAATGATCTCATCGTTATGGATTTAACGAAAGTAGATTCTAAAAAGCTGTCACAGGGTCAAACGATTGAGGTTTGGTTTGATGAGTTACAAGAATCGTCTCCTCCTAAAGCAACGGTCAAAAAATATCACATCATGATGGATAAGTAGGGAGCAGGTTCTTTCTATCATGAAAAAGGAGAAAAACCCTAAGGTTTTTCTCCTTTCTCAAATTATGCTGTTGGAAGTCCCATCACAGCTTTCACTTCTAAATATTCCTCGATTCCGAAGTCGCCCCATTCTCTTCCGATACCAGATTGCTTAAAGCCGCCAAACGGGGCAAAGTAATCTGTTTCGGCATTGTTAATGGTAATTTGACCA
Source organism: Bacillus sp. Nf3 (assembly GCF_003028545.1). Lineage (NCBI taxonomy): Bacteria > Bacillati > Bacillota > Bacilli > Caryophanales > Bacillaceae > Bacillus > Bacillus sp. Nf3. The sequence continues at coordinate 32,979 of NZ_PYUA01000013.1, forward strand.
GCACGAATATGTTCAGCTACATATTTTAATGTTTTTTCATCTTTTCCAACCACATACCCAGCAAGACCGTACACTGTATCATTGGCAATCTCAAGGGCATGATCAAGGTCTTGATATGTGATCACACTCATGACGGGTCCGAATATTTCCTCTTGTGCAATGGTCATATCATTTTTCACATTTGTGAAAATAGTATGCTTGGCGAAATACCCTTTGTCTAGTCCGTCCGGCTTCCCAGTTCCCCCAGCAAACAGGTTAGCACCTTCTTCAATTCCTTTTTCAATATAAGACTGCACGGTATCCCATTGCTTTTTGGAGATAAGCGGGCCAGTGGCGTGATCTTCTCGCGGATCACCAACTGTAAACTTCGGCAGGGCATTCAGCAGCGCTTTTTCAAATGCGTCTTTCATTGATTCAGGAATCAGCACACGTGTAGCTGCGGAACATACTTGACCTGTATTCATCGCAATATGATGAACGGCTGTTTCGGCTGCCTCATCCACATCTGCATCATCTAAGACGATAAGAGGGGATTTCCCGCCGAGCTCAAGAGCCACTTTCTTAATATTGTCTGCAGCGTTCTCCATTATTTTAGAGCCGACAGCACCTGATCCAGTAAATGAAACAAAGTCAATATCAGGGTGTGAGCTAATGCCGTCACCAATGACGTCACCAGTTCCGTTAACTAGGTTGAAGACTCCTTTTGGTACGCCTGCTTCATTAATGATGTCTGCAAGAATCATTGCGGCAAAAGGTGTAATTTCCGCAGGCTTTAAGACGACTGGTGAACCTGCTGCAATGGCACCTGCGATTTTAAGTGATGTTTGATTCGTTGGGAAATTCCAAGGTGTAATCAATCCGCTGACACCAATCGCTTCTTTTATAATGGTATGCCCGCCGCGGTCCTCAGTAAATGTATAAGATTTAAGTGCTTCCGCTGCTTTAGAAAAATGTTCATGTCCCATTTTGTAATGAACCTCTTCTGATACTTTCAGCGGTGCACCGAGCTCTTGTGTCATGACCTCAATCAGTTCATCCTTACGTTTTTCGTAGCCGCGCACAATGTTTTCCAGCATCTTTACGCGTTCATTTCGAGATGTTTTTGAGAAAGAAGGGAAGGCGGCACGAGCAGCTTTGACTGCCTTATCTAAATCTTCTTTTGTACCTAAACTAATGGTGCCAATGACTTCCTCTGTAGCAGGATTGATAACCTCTGTCGTTTCGTTTCCTGTTGATGCGATCCATTCTCCGTTAATAAAATGTTTCTCTTGATTTCTCATTCTGACATGTCTCCTTTTTATATGTGATTCCATTCAATATTCTGTTTTCAGGTGATATAAAACTGTACCCACTGTGAAAAATCTAAAACGATGAAACTGTAAAAGAAAAAGTTTCTGATATAATACGCAAAGTGGGACATATGTCCTTTTCAATATCAGGGCATCTATCATTTAATGGAACTAGACTGAAAAAAGAAGGAGCATTTGAACGAATGAAAGGTGTTATTTTCGCTTTATTAGGAGGCGCTTGTATTACACTGCAAGGCGTAGCAAACGCAAGAATCAGCCAGGATATCGGGACATGGCAGGCGGCAACCATCACGCAGCTGACCGGTTTTGTTATCGCACTTATCATTTTACTGATCGTACGTGACGGACACGTTCGAGAATATCGAAAGGTGCAGCCGCTTTATTTAGTAGGCGGCGCATTTGCAGCCATTATTATTTTTAATGAAGTCACTGCGATTCAAATGATCGGTGTCACACTGACGATCGCTGCTTTACTCATTGCACAGCTGGCATTTACTTTTGCAATCGATGCAAAAGGATGGTTTGGTGTACAGAAGAAGAAAATGAAATGGCCGCATTATGCAGGAATTCTATTGATGATCGCGGGTGTAATCATTTTAAAGCTATAAAGGAGGGCGTCAGATGGAAGAGCTTCATGATGAATGTCTATTTTCCTCTTATCTAAAAGCACATCAATTAGAAAACGTCTTTCATCAGAAACTCATATCACATGTCAGCTTATGGCGCTATGAGCAAGGTGAGCTGATTTGTTCAAAGGGAGATCAGAGGGAGCACTTGTACTTGTTAGTAAAAGGTAAATTAAAGATTTTCACCACCACAAAGGAAGGGAAGACCTTTATTCTTTGTTTTAAACATCCTCTTGAAGCGATTGGAGATATTGAATACGTTCAGCAGACAGATATGGTCAATACAGTGGAGGCTGTCACAGAAGTACATATGCTAAGGATTTCTCATCAAGCGCTCATGCGATATGCAAAGGATGACCCCCGCATATTAACCTTTTTATTAAAAGGGATTACAAACAAATTTTATACGAAATCAAACGATTTGAGCTTCCACCTTTTATATCCTGTAGAGGTCAGGCTCGCAAGCTACTTATTGTCTGTATTAACAGGTGATAACAGCGCGAGCGCACTTCGTCTTACTGATGCGGCGAGCTTAATTGGTACAAGCTATCGTCATATTAACCGGGTGATTCAGCAATTCTGTGAAAAAGGGCTGATAGAGAGGCAAAGAGGCGAGATTACGATTCTTGACCGGAAAGGGCTCTTAGAAATAGCAGAGCACAACATTTATGAATAGAAGAAATGAAGGGATTCAGACATGATCATAGGAATAGGATTAGCCATCGCGGCTGGCGCACTCGTCAGCTTACAAACCATTTTTAACAGTAAGGTCAATGAGCAGACAGGCTCTTGGTCAACAACCACTCTCGTTCTAGGTATGGGCTTTATTGCTTCACTTTTGATGGGTCTTTTGCTAGAAGGAACCGGCATGTTTCAATTAAGACATATGGAAGCGTGGTACTGGATTAGCGGAGCCATTGGAGTAGGGGTGGTCATCTGCCTCGTTCAAGCAATCAAACGTCTTGGTCCGACTTATGGAATCTCAATTGTCCTGATTTCACAGCTTGGCTGCGCGCTTTTGTTCGATTCGCTTGGCTGGCTTGGGTTAGAGAAAGTGGAATTTTCGCCCGCAAAACTATTAGGTGTCATTGTGATTGTTGCAGGGATCTTGGTGTTTAAATTGACCAAATTGGAACCAGCAGAAGAAGAGCAATCAGAAGAAAAAGGGCTGCCACAAGAGTAGCTGCCCTTTAGATCAACCGCCGCCATAAAACGGTTATCGCGGATAAACCATTTAAAAGGAGCCTTTTCATCAAAGGCTTTTTTTTCTGCCCATAGGCGTCCGCTTTATAGGCTGCTTTGTCCTTCGCGACGAGAATACTATAGGCGATTTTACGTTCGATTGCCTGAGTAAGTGATAGCGCAAACGGTGCACTATCAATGACCAAAATCGACTCTGTATTTAAAAAACTAGACCTCGCATCTAAATTATATGTCCCAATAATACTTAAATAATCATCAATGACCATCGATTTCGCATGAATGGAATACGGACCTTCATATTCGTACAAATGAACGCCTGTTTTCATCAGTTCCTTTTTCGTGCTTAAGTAGCCTGCAAAAGCTAAAGGATTTGGCGTGGCTGTCAGAGAATTTGTGACAACTGTTGTTTGAATCTCGCTAGCTAATGGAGTGAGGCCGTCTTTCATGGGGCGTGTCGGGATGACATAGGGCGTCTGTATGAGCACAGAACGCTTTGCCCGGTGAGCAAGATCGTTTAGTTTTTTCAGCACAAGAGGACGCTTATTGAAACGCTCCACAGGATTTGTAAAAAATGCAATCTGTTTCACTGAGGTGCCATCTGCTGCCCAATGAAAGGAGGACATCACAAAAGGTTCTTTCGCATGCACTGCCTCCTGATAGGATCTAAGCAGTTTCTTTCTTAGTTTTAAGCCTTTTTTTGCTTTTTGTTTGGAGAATACAGCTTTTGTTCTTTTCGTAAAGTCATGATTCCATAAATAAACAAAATATTGCTCCATTTCATCTAATACTTTTCCTTTTTTGTCGTTATAGAGCAGCACATCGCGGTCAAATGCAAAGTCTTTCGGCGGCTGATCTGCAAAATATTTATCACCGATATTTCTTCCGCCCATGACAGCCACTCGGCCATCTGCCAGCAGAAGCTTATCATGAAGGCGATTATGCCACGTCCATGGCTTAAATAACCGAAAAGGCTCATAAAAACGAATGGCCATGTTCGGGTGATTTGCCACGGCATATCGTAAATGCTTCAGCGGTCCACGCAAACTGTGGCAAATACCGTCTAAAAGCAGCTGGACTTTCACTCCTCGATCAGCGGCTTCAATTAAAGCACCTAGTACCCATTCGGCTGTTTTTCCCTTTTGAATGGAATAATAACTAAGGCGGATCATCCTCTTTGCCTCACGAATCATTTGGATTCTGGCCTGACCAGACTCAAATCCATCGTCAAGAAGCATTACTTGATTTGTGCCCTGATCGTCGCCTGAGATCGAAGAGGCTTTATAGATACAATGTTCTTTGCATGTTTTTTGTATCGGTAAATAAAACAAAACAAATGCGGTCAAAAAGACATAAACGACATAGAGAAGGATCAGATAAAACAAAAGATGAAGCATACGGATCAGCTCCTTTCACATAGACACAACTTTTCCTTAGTTTATGTCAAAAATAAAATTTCACTCATTTTCGCCTTTCACCTAAATACATGACAAAAGAATCATCTTGTTTTTATTGGGCATTTAATTATAGTATGAAATGAATAAGGGGGAATCGAATTGAATGAATCATTATTTAACATCCCAAGCGATGTATATCAAACGTTAAGTGAAACAGAGCGTTATTTACTCAATTATATTCACCAGCATTTAGAGGATATCTCCACCTTATCCATTGTCACTCTAAGCGAAAGAGCCAATGTATCGACAGCCACAATTGTCAGACTGATGAAAAAAATTGGTTATAATGGCTATACATCCTTTAAATATCGATTGAAACAAGAAAAGAAAATGACAGATGCAAGCGACCAGCTCAAGAATATTGATGAAGACATCAAACTAGCGATTAGGAAAAATGAAGAAGAGGTTTTAAAGACGATCCAGCTGCAAAGTATTGGACAAATTGAAGATGCCGTTCAAAAAATACATAATGCAGACAAAATTTATATTTTCGGCAGAGGCTTCTCAGAAATGATCGCCAAAGAGATGACCATCAAATTACAGCTCATCGGGAAAACATGTGAAGTACACGACGATCCGAATATCATTCGGCTGAAATCGCGAGACATTGAAAAAAGTGAGCTTGCCATCTTTGTTTCATTAAATGGCGAAACAGCTGAGCTCGTTGAAGCGTGTCAAAACCTCAGCATGAAGCAAGTCACAACCATTACGGTCACGACAAGAATAGATTCTACATTAAGCAAAATATCAGATATGACACTAGTCGGATATAAAGGGGAACAATCTTTCTTCCCAGATTATGAAGTCAGATCCCGCCTGTCTCTCCATGTCATTGCCCGCATTTTACTCGATGCCTATGTGATTCGAATGAAATAACCAATAAGAAAGCCTTCGAGACTTTGATCTGGAAGGCTTTTTCTCATGAAAACCTTTACACATTCTGAAAACATTTTCACTGAATCGTATGAGATACTTTCTTTAGAGAAAAGAAAGAAGGTGAAACCAATTGATTTATACCTGCACCTTAAATCCTGCTATTGACCTATATATTGCATTAAAAGAAATGCGGGCAAATGCAGTCAACCGTACAGAAGATGAAGATTATCAGCCGAATGGAAAAGGCGTGAACGTGTCGATTATGCTAAAGAAATATGGCTTCACCAGCACTGCATTAGGATTTATTGCTGGGTTTTCAGGCACTTATATTGAACAATCCTTAAAGGATCTTTCCATTCAGACCGATTTTATCTCGGTAGAAGGAATTACACGCATTAATGTTTTTATCAATACGACAGAAGAATACAAGCTCGTGAACCAGGGCCCTGCGATTGAAGAAAAAGCGCTTCACGCCTTTCGTGAGAAAATTGCAGCTATCCCGCAGGGGGGCATCCTCATCATGTCAGGCAGTCTTCCAAAGGGCGTTCCTGCCAGCATTTTTTCAGAAGTAGCAGCTATTTGCCATCAACAGAACGTCAAGTTCATTTTAGACACAAGCTCTGCAGCGGTTCTTGAGACGCTCCAATACAAGCCGTATTTATTAAAACCGAATGAAGAAGAAATTGCTGCTTTTTTCGGCAAAACACATCCTCTGTCAGAAAAAGAACTCATTCAATCAGGAGAAAAGCTTATTGAGATGGGTGCAGAGCAAGTGCTTATTTCCCGCGGGGGAGAAGGGGCTTTGTTCATTACGAAAGGCGCCGTCTTAAAAGGAAACGCACCGACAGGCATTGTAGTAAACACAGCTTGTTCAGGAGATGCGATGCTTGCAGCCTTTCTTAGTAAACAGCTTGAAGGACATTCATCTGAAGAATGCTTACGCTACGGCATTGCAACAGGAGCCTCTACCGCGTTTTCGAAAGGCTTAAGTGATTTACATGACATTGATTCATTGATTGAGCAAGTACACATACAGAAGATATAAGGGGGAATACACATGAGCCGTAAAAAAATTGTCGCTGCAACCGGCTGTCCAACAGGCATTGCACACACATTTATGGCAGCTGAAGCATTAAAAATCGCTGCTGAGCAACTAGGGGTCGACATCAAAGTCGAAACGCATGGTCAAGTAGGAATTGAAAACGCTTTAACTGATCAAGACATTGTGGAAGCAGATGGAGTCATTGTGGCAGCCGACAAAGATGTGCATACAGACCGTTTTCACGGCAAACCACTGATTGAAGTGCCTGTAGCCAAAGGCATTCGCACGCCGACTGAACTGATTCAGAGCATTATCAATGGAGATGCTCCCGTTCATCAAGTGAAAGGAAGAGCTTCTGGAACAGAGAAACCATCTGCTCCTTCATCCTCTCAACAAAAATCGGCAAATAAATGGATACACACCATTTATAAGCACTTAATGAACGGTGTATCACACATGCTGCCATTTGTCGTTGGAGGCGGGGTCTTAATAGCTATTTCCTTCCTATTCGGAATCTACTCTGCTGATCCTCAGCACGAAACGTATCATCCGTTTGCTGCCTATTTGAAAAGCATTGGCGGACTTGGCTTTAGCTTAATGGTACCAATTTTAGCAGCATTTATCGCTGATTCAATTGCAAGACGTCCAGGGATGGTCGTCGGTTTTATAGGAGGGCTCCTTGCAAATGATGGAGGTGCTGGCTTCTTAGGCGGTATTATCGCAGGTTTTGCAGCAGGATATATCATTTTATTGCTTCAATTCTTGCTTCAAAAATTACCAGCATCACTTGATGGATTAAAATCGATCTTCATCTATCCTGTCATCGGTATTTTCTTAATTGGGGCTGTGATGACACCTCTATTAGTTCCAATCACAGGCTTAAATAATTCATTAATGGATTTTCTTTCAGCAGTTCAATCCACGAATCCGCTGCTCTTAGGTTTAATTGTTGGAGCGATGTGTGGATTTGATATGGGCGGTCCATTTAACAAAGCAGCCTATGTCACAGGAACGGCATTACTTGCACAAGGTAACCTTTACTTCATGGCAGGTGTGTCAGCAGCATGTATCACACCACCACTTATCATTGCGATTGCTACAACCATTTTCCGAAAACATTTCACGCCACAAGAACGAAATGCAGGGGCCATCAACTATATTCTAGGAGCTACACATATTACAGAAGGAGCCATCCCATTTGCAGCAAAAAACCCAGTCGTTGTCCTGCCAATTATCATGTTTGGCTCGGCCATCTCTGCTATATTGACATATTTGTTTGGCGTACAGGTTCCAGCTCCGCACGGTGGATTTCTTGTTCTTCCAGTTGTCACAGGTGCTTTCCAATGGGTGCTTTCCATACTAATCGGATCAATTGTAGGTGCGATTCTATACGGACTTTACCGTAAAAAAATAGACAAACCCGCAGTTTAAGAGGGAGGAAGAGAAATAATGGAACATATCTATATGAATCTTCACGAAACAGCTTCTTCACAGGCTGGCGTGTTCGCAGCCATTGCTGACATTGCCTACAAAGCAGGTATTTGCACCTCACCAGAGGAAGTCAAAAAAGGCTTAGCGGAAAGAGAAGCTCTGAGTACAACCGGTTTTCAAGATGGATTTGCCATTCCGCATACACAAACAGAAGCCATCACGAAACCAGCACTTGTGATCGTCCGCACGGAAACAGGCATTGAATGGGACGCTTTTGATGGGAAGCCTTGCTTTTTCTTCTTATCCTTATTGATTCCTAAAAGTGAAGCAGGTACGACTCATTTAAAGGCTCTTTCTGCCCTTTCACGAGGCTTAATGGATGAAACGAAACGTCAAAAACTGCTGGAAACAAGAACAAATAAAGACATGCTTGCTGTATTAAAAACGGATATTTTAACTAGAGAGGATGTTTGATCATGCCTTTACTTTCAACAACACCAATGCTTGAGGCTGCGAAAAAAGAAAAATACGGAATTGTGGCATTCAATGTGCACTCCTTTGACAGTATCTATTGGGTGCTCGAAACTGCTGCAGAATTAAAGTCACCTGTGATATTGCAAACAACGGTTGGAACGGTTCAATCTCTTGGAGCAAAAGCGATTGCAGATACAGTGAAGGCGGCGGCTGATCAATATCAAATCCCAATTGGTCTTCACCTCGATCACTGCACAGACTTTGATGTGATTCTCACCTGTATCAGGGCCGGATATACATCCGTTATGATCGATGCATCTATGCACTCATATGAAGAAAATGTTCGCCGCACAAAAGAAGTTGTGGACCTCGCATTAAAAGTAGGGGTGAACGTTGAAGCAGAATTAGGCAAGGTAGGCGGTGTCGAAGATGATATCGTCGTTGATGAAAAGGATGCTGAAAAAGCCATTCCATCAGAATGCCGTCAATTTGTAGAAGAAACTGGGGTGCCCACTTTAGCGCCTGCGATTGGTACTGCCCATGGTATTTATAAAGGGGTGCCGGATATTGACTTTGCCCGCATTGAACAAATTGCGGACCTGGTCGATGTACCACTTGTTCTCCACGGTGGTTCTGCTGTACCGGATGAGGATGTGAAGCGATGCGTTGCACTTGGTATGGCAAAGGTGAATGTCTCAACTGAATTGAAAAATGCATACTCCGAGGCCATACGTGATCATTTCTCAAATGAACCTGAAAGCTTAGATCCGCGTATGTATTTACAAAAAGCAAAACAAGCAGCAAAAGACATGGTCCAATCGAAAATACGAATCGTTGGCAGTGAGGGCAAAGCCCATCCGCTATATCAATAAGAAAAAAAGCAGAGCTGCAATTGCTCTGCTTTTTCACATTATTCGTTTTCTTTCATTTCATTTGATGTACGTACTCGTGCATTTCCCATAAATATGACTGTAATCGCCGCAAGTGCAATCGGGAATAAAGCAAGCAAAAATACATACGTAATACTTTGTGACATTGCATCGATGACTTTATTTAAAATATCAGTCGGAATTTGTGAGCGGGCACCTTCTTGGAAAATAGCCTGTGGATCGCCTATTTGAGAAGGGGCTCCTTTCATTCCGCTAAAGGCATCAGCTAAACGATTTGTCAGAACATTGGTTTGAATCGTCCCGAAAATCGTGACACCGAGCGTCATCCCAAGTGATCTCATAAATGAATTGGTCGAGTTTGCACTGCCTCGATAGCGCGGCTCAAGATCATTCATTGAAGCTGACGGCAGAAGGGAGAAGCTGAACCCGACCCCAAAGCCTGATATCATCATAAAGAGTGTGAGCCACAGTCTTGCTGTATCTGGTGACATATTGGCAAGCAGCAGCATCCCAGCGAAAAATGAAATGACAGAGATGGTCATAAGACGTCTGAAAGGCACTTTCGTCTGCATCGTTCCGCCAATCATACTGCCAATGACTGATCCAATCATCATCGGTGTTAAAATAAACCCTGCACTTGTTGCAGATTCACCGTACACCGCCTGCACGAAAATAGGAATAAAGACAGCAAGAATAATGAATGTCCCACCATATAAAAACGCCAAAATTTGAGATGTCGCAAATAATCGATTTTTAAACATCCAAAATGAGATAATCGGTTCCTCAGCTTTACGCTCAACAATAAAGAAGATCGTACCGAACACAAGAAACACAGCAAAAAGTGTGAGGATTTGCACCGAATCCCAAGCATAAGATTTACCGCCAAGCTCAAGCGCGAACATTAAGCTGACAACCGCAACGACAAGTGTAATAGCACCTGACCAGTCGATTTTCTGCTTACGATGTTCAAGCGATTCCTGATAATATCTGGCGATCAAGAAGACACTGACAATACCAATCGGCACATTAATATAGAAAACCCAATGCCAGCCGATCGAATCCGTAATAATAGCACCTAAGAGCGGTCCGAGTACACTTGATAAACCAAAGACAGCTCCAAACATACCAGACATTTTTCCGCGCTTTTCAGGCGGGAAGATGTCAAAGATAATTGTAAATGCGATTGGAAGAAGGGCACCGCCTCCAAGCCCTTGAATGGCTCGGTAAATAATGAGCTGATCCATCGTTTGTGCGATACCGCACAGTGCTGATCCAATTAAAAAGAAAATAAGTCCAAACAGAAAAAAACGCTTTCGACCATACATATCAGAAAGCTTTCCGTAAATCGGCATTCCCGCCATTACTGCCACCATATAAGAAGCCGTCACCCAAGCAAATTTATCAAAACTGCCCAAATCTGCTACGATGCTTCCCATCGCTGTTGCAACAATGGTATTGTCCATCGCTGCCATAAAAATACCTAACAGCAAACCGATGACAACAAAGCGAGTGGATGCCTTGCCTTTATCCACATGATTCATTTCATTTACCTCCTGCTTACGTTCTCTCATTATTTTTGCTATGATCAACTTAAATATTAAAGTAAGAGAACATTTATCTTGATGATCAAGATAAATTGATTTTAAAGGGAGGAGAACAAGTTGTCAATAAAGAACGAGGCTGAAGACAGAGCAACCCAGATCATCCATACAATGAGGCGCCTCGCCACACGAACCGTTTTATTCCACCAAGCGGCCGCACAATCACTTGGCCTTTTTCCAACAGATCTCAAATCCGCCGATTTATTAAACGAACTCGGCCCCCTCACAGCAGGAGAATTAAGTGAAAAAACTGGCCTTAGCTCAGGTGCAGTCACAGCTCTTATTGACCGCCTTGAAAAAGCGGGCTACGCCAAAAGAGAAAAGGACCCAAAGGACAAACGAAGAGTTATCATCGTTCCATTAACGGCAGGGAAATCACAGGTGAAAGAACTCTTTCGATCCTTATCAACATCAACGAAGGAACTCACAAATGAATACAAACCAGAAGAATTAGATTTAATTATTCAATTTATATCTGAAGCAGCAGATATCATGGAGCAAGAACTTCAATTGCTTAAGTCTAAATCGTAAAAAGTACACTGATGCGGGTGTGCTTTTTCTAAGTGCATTCCTAATTCATGTAGGGATTGCCTCGACTAGTGACATCTTCCTTACCATGAAAGCGCTCTATCACATTTTTATAATGGAGTAGCTCAAAAAATGTTCTATTTAAAAAATTGTTCTAAAACTGCATTTAATTGTTATTGACAAAAGTGGAGCTAATGCACTCTATAGTTTGCTTTTCAATTGAAACAATGTTCATTTACATAATCAGTATTGTTTTTGTATCTTAATGCCTATTCAATGACAAACTTTGTATTGGTAAAATTGACCTTGTCAATGAATAGGAAGGAGTGAATTCTGCTGGGGAAGATACTTGATGCAAAAGCACTAACCAGTGCCATGGACACAAGGGCAAAACACT
>NZ_PYUA01000139.1:0-506 GCF_003028545.1 Bacillus sp. Nf3
CGCGCCAGGCCAGCGGCAAGGTAATGCGGAAGAACACCGCCGCCTCGGAAACCCCCAGCGTGCGCGCCGCCTGCTCCAGTTGCCCGTCCACTTCTTCGAAGGCCGCCCGCGCCGGCTTGAACACCAGCGGCAATGACGCGACGGCGGCGGCGATCACCGCCGCCTGCCAGGTAAATACCAGATTGATGCCGAACCACGACTGCAGCCACGCACCGATCGGGCCGTTGCGCCCGATCAGCACCAGCAGGTAGTAGCCCAGCACGGTCGGTGGCAGCACCATCGGCAGGGTCAGCAGCGAATCCAGCAGCTCGCGCCCGGGGAAGCGACGGCGGGCCAGCAACGCGCCCAGCGCCACGCCCAGCACCAGATTGATCGCGGTGGCCCAGCCGGCCACCTTCAGCGACAACCCGAGCGCACTCCAGTCCAGATCCATGCTTCAGGGCTTGCCGAACCCGTGCCTGGCCAAGATCGCCTGGCCCTGTGCCGAGCGCACGAAGGCGGCGAAG
>NZ_PYUA01000140.1:0-506 GCF_003028545.1 Bacillus sp. Nf3
CAGGCGTTCTATGAGGATGGCACGCCGGTGACGAAGATCTCTTCGTTCACCACCTTCGATCTGTCCGGCCGCTGGAACATCACCGACGCCTTCGAGCTCAATGCCTCGGTGGCCAACGTGTTCGACCGCATCGCACCGCTCGATCCGACCACCTACGGCGGCGTGAACTACAACCCGATGCACTTCACCGGTGCACTGGGCCGTTACTTCACCGTGGGCGCCAAGTACACCTTCCGCTGATCCATCGCGGCGCGTCACCTGCACAGGCCCGGGTTCATCCCCGGGCCTGTGCTTTTGTACACACGCGGCAACAGCGATGATGCAGTCCCTGACCGGAGCTCCGCCCATGCCCGCTTCCACCCAACGTCTCGGCCTGGCCGCACTGACCGCATTGGTGGTGGGTTCGATGGTCGGTGCGGGCATCTTCTCGCTGCCACAGAACGTGGCCCGCAGTGCCGGCCCGGCGGCCGCGATGATCGGGTGGGCGCTGAGCGGTGCGGGCATGC
>NZ_PYUA01000141.1:0-506 GCF_003028545.1 Bacillus sp. Nf3
GTTGAGGGAGTTCAGGTAGAGCTTGAACGATTTCGATTCGATCAGCCGCGGCGAGGTGCACGGCACCTGCACGGTGGCGACGGCGACCTGCGGCTTGCCGCGCGGGTCGAGCCAGCTCAGCTCGAAGGCGTGCCAGCGGTCATGGCCGACGAACGGCAGCGCGGCGTCATCCAGGCCGATCTCGGCGCGGGCGCCACTGCGGGGGATGGGAAACAGCAGGCCGGGATCGTACTGCGACGGGTAACTGACCTCGCGACCGAGGCTGGAGTCCTGGGGGGTGTTCATGGTGGGCATTGTATCGCGCGCAGGGCGGGCCTTCGGCCGGGCCGGCCAACGGCGGAGCCCCTCCGTGGTGGGGTTGGGTTGGTCGCGGAATGCGGTCGATCGGCTTGGCCGGGTGGGTAGGCGGGTCGGGGGACGCCGTAAACCCATCCATGGGGGCTTGGCCGCGGCATCCATGCCGCGGACACCCCCGCCCCGCCTACCCACCCGGCCTCTGACAGTTC
>NZ_PYUA01000142.1:0-505 GCF_003028545.1 Bacillus sp. Nf3
GACCGCAGTAACGCTGCCGTCGCCGATCAGCTTGGTGGCCTTGCCGCTGGCCACGTCGATCTGGAACAGCGGGTGCTCGCCGAGGTCATCGGCGGTGGTGTAGATGCTGGCGCCGTCGGCGGACAGGGCGATGCCACCGGCCGAACGATCCCACTGCGGCGCGATCTCGCGGGCCTTGCCGCTGGCCAGGTCCATCGCCATCAGACCGAAGCGGTCGGCCTCGAAGCCCGGACGCTTCATCGCGCGATAGAACAGGGTCTTGCCGTCGGCGCTGAACACCGGGCCGGCATCCCAGGCCGGATTGGACGCGGTCAGGTTGACCGGCGCCTGCTTGCCGGCGGCGTCGAAGCGGTACAGATCGAAGTTGGTCGACCACGGTTCCTGCTTGCCAGCCACGCGGATGCTGGCCACCACGCTGGCGCCATCCGGCGACCACACGAAATCATCGTTGCCACCGAACGGCTTGGACGGTGCATCACCGTCAATGGTGGCGCTCAGCGCCGAA
>NZ_PYUA01000143.1:0-504 GCF_003028545.1 Bacillus sp. Nf3
GTTCAACGAATGGAAGCTGGACAACGTCCACGACGAAGCCTTCGATGATTTCGGACGCGGCTGGGAATTCACCTCGGCCAGCGTGGAGATGCTGGGTGACCGCATCCAGCCGCTGCACGCGCTGCCCAAGGCCTGGACCCCGGGCACGCAGGGCCCGGTGGAAGGCGAGCTGGTGCAGGTCGAGATCAAGAAGCCCGAAGACATCGAGAAATATCGCGGCAAGCTGCGCGGCAAGATCCTGCTGCTGGGCGAGGCGCGCGAGTACAAGCGCGGCACCGAAGCTGATTCGCACCGTCACGATGCCACCTCGCTGGAAGGCCTGCAGGAATTCACCCTGCCCAAGGACAAGGACGCCACCGCTGAACGCGCCAAGCGGGTCAAGGAATACCAGGAACGGCAGACGCTGACGGCCAAGGTCAATGCGTTCTTCGTCGAAGAGGGTGCGCTGGCCTCGATCAGCATCAGCAGCTGGGACAACGGCATCATCCGTGTGGCCGGTGGCGG
>NZ_PYUA01000144.1:0-503 GCF_003028545.1 Bacillus sp. Nf3
GGCCTGTACAACGCCGAGTTCACCCCGAACACCCTGGGTACGGCGATCCGCATCAACATGCCGCCGCCGACCGAAGAGCGCCGCAAGGAGCTGGCCAAGCAGGTGCAGAAGGAAGGCGAAGGCGCCAAGATCGCGATCCGCAACATCCGTCAGGACGCGAACAAGGAAATCGCCAAGCTGGTCAAGGACAAGGCGATCAGCGAAGACGAGAAGAAGCGCGGCGAAGACGACATCCAGAAGTTGACCGACGCCAACATCAAGGACGTCGACAAGGTCGTTGCCGACAAGGAAAAAGAACTGCTGTCGGTCTGAAGTCGATGCCTTCAGTCCCGCCTCCGTTGCCGGCTGCCCTGCCCCGCCACGTTGCCATCATCATGGATGGCAACGGTCGCTGGGCGCAGCAGCGTCGTCGCCCGCGCGTGATCGGCCACCGTGCCGGCGCGCGTGCCGTCAACCGCACCATCGAGCGCTGCCTTGAACTGGGCATCCCGGCGCTGACCCTG
>NZ_PYUA01000145.1:0-502 GCF_003028545.1 Bacillus sp. Nf3
AGTGCGCCGTATGTGGAGATTGAAGGCACCTACCTGGTGCGCGAAGACAGCCCGGCACAGCGGGTGACCGATCTTGACCGCGACGGCCTGCGCATCGCAGTCGGCTGCGGCGCGGCCTACGACCTGTTCCTCAGCCGCGAGCTGCGCCACGCCGCGATCGAGCGCGCGGAGACTTCGGCCGCGGCCATCACCCTGTTCGACCAGCAGCACCTGGATGCCGCCGCCGGGGTGCGCCAGCCGCTGGCGGCCTGGGCGCAGGCGCATCCCGGCCACCGCGTGCTGGCCGATCGTTTCACCGCGATCCAGCAGGCGGTTGCGGCACCGGCCTCGCGCCCGGCCGAGGCGTTGCGCGCCTTGTTCGACGAGGTGGAAGCGATCAAGGCCGGCCCGTTGCTGGGCGAAGCCTTCGCGCGTGCGGGGCAAGCGGTCACCCTGGTGCGGTGAATCCGTGGCATCGAGCGTGCTCGACTACCGGCCCGTAGAGTCGAGTTTGCTCGACAGC
>NZ_PYUA01000146.1:0-502 GCF_003028545.1 Bacillus sp. Nf3
CCCATGAGAACCCGGGCGAAGACACCCGCCTGAAGTACCGCTACCTGGACCTGCGCCGCCCGGAAATGCAGCGCATGCAGCGCACCCGCATCAAGCTGGTGCAGGCCCTGCGCCGCCACCTCGATGCGCGCGGCTTCCAGGACATCGAAACCCCGATCCTGACCAAGGCCACTCCGGAAGGCGCCCGCGACTTCCTGGTGCCGGCGCGCATGCACCCGGGTGAGTTCTACGCACTGCCGCAGAGCCCGCAGCTGTTCAAGCAGATCCTGATGGTGGCCGGCTTCGACCGCTACTACCAGATCGCGCGCTGCTTCCGCGACGAAGCCCTGCGTGCCGACCGCCAGCTGGAATTCACCCAGCTGGACATGGAATTCGCCTTCGTGCGCGAGCGCGACGTGCAGGATTTCGTCGAGGACATGATCCGCGCCATCTTCAAGGAAGTGGTGGACGTGTCGCTGGCGGCCAGCTTCCCGCGCATGACCTGGGCCGAGGCCATGCGCCG
>NZ_PYUA01000147.1:0-501 GCF_003028545.1 Bacillus sp. Nf3
GGGAGCCCGCGCATGAGGCTGCGCCCGATGCGTTTCGACCTGTACCTGGGGCGCTCGGTGTTCACCACCGTGCTGCTGACCTGGGCGGTGCTGGTGGGCCTGGACGTGGTGATGGCCTTCTCCGGCGAATTCAAGGACATCGGCAAGAACGGCTACACGCTGGGCCACGCTGCGGCCTGGGTGCTGTACACCGTGCCGCGCCGTGCCTACACCTTCTTCCCGACCGCTGCGGTGATCGGCTCACTGATGGGCCTGGGCCAGCTGGCGGCGACCTCGGAGCTGACCGCGCTGCGCGCGCTGGGCCTGTCGCGCAAGCGCCTGAGCGTCTCGGTGGCGATTGCCCTGTCGCTGTTGACCGCGGTGATGGTGCTCAGCGCCGAGACGCTGGGGCCGTGGGGCCAGGACCGCGCCGATGCGCTGAAGACCAGCGCCAAGTGGGGGCTGGATATCTCGACCACCCGCTATTCCGGGCTGTGGGCATGCGAAGGCGATACCTTCCTC
>NZ_PYUA01000148.1:0-501 GCF_003028545.1 Bacillus sp. Nf3
TCGACACTACTACGTCGCGAACGGAACTCATCCTTGAAGGGTGCTTGGACAACGACATTCCGCAATTGTCAAAACTACTGTTTGCTATCCGCACCGCCTCGAAGACGCTACCACCTTGATCGAACACCATCTTGAATTCTTGACCATCAATGTTTCGCATATCCCAGTCCACCACAGAGACCAATGAAGACATCACGCATGATGCGGATGAATACACGATCATAGCGGCGCTTCAACATCAGCACCGGATCGCGCAACGCGAGAGGTAGTCGACGGATCCGCCACTTCACCTATGGCGTAAGACCACAGCGCTACAGCGACACCGCTGTGGGCGGGGTAAGGCGAGGAACTAGAGAGCAAGAGCTTCTTTACCCTGAGTGACGAACGAGTTCCATCAGGAAATCAAAGAATGATGGAGAAGAGAACTCGAACTCCCCGGAATTGCAGTCGTACCGCAGAACTGGATACTCCCCGCCTTTCAGTCCTCCACGTGTATCGAAG
>NZ_PYUA01000014.1:0-18454 GCF_003028545.1 Bacillus sp. Nf3
GCATGTATTAGGCACGCCGCCAGCGTTCGTCCTGAGCCAGGATCAAACTCTCCGAAAAAGTACAAAACCGAAGTTTTGTTTTTCGTCAGCGTTTGACTGACTACCTATGAAGTATCATAGGATTTTTTTATAAAAACTCGAATTAACAGGTACGTTTTGTCTTGTTTAGTTTTCAAAGAACTTGTTTACCGCTTCAGAAGCGACTAGAACATCTTATCACATCAAAGTTATTAGTGTCAACAACTTTTTTGTTATTATGTTTTTTCGTTTCTTCGTCATCAGCGACGTATACTAATTTACCATCCTGCCGAATCAAAGTCAACAATATTTTTCATTAAATAATAAACTTTTCAATTACAATTAAAGCAGCTACACCTGGAATACCCAATAAACCGCTAATTCCACTCGTTACAGGATTAATAGAGACATGTAATCCTAGACTCTCGCCAAATAGGTTGAGGCAAAATAAAAAAAGAGCGCCTGCCACAAACTTTACTCCGATAAGCCCTAACCATTTGAATGGATTCGCCTGCACACCTGACATAAACAACAATAGCACAGCTAGCAAAATTGACCCGATCACAATAACAGGTTCCATAATCCTCTCATCCCCTCTTCATATGAATAGTACAAGCATATGAGAAGATTATGTACAATAGACCTGCTATTTCCAGTTATTTAAACGTAAATTCCTCTTTTTCGCTTCTCTCAGATAGAAAAAGTACTTCGCTTGAGCAAGCTTTAATTCGAATAGAATGTCCGGTGAAGGCTCAACGCTATTTGCGACAAGCTTTTTTTGTCTGTTCCATTCTTCTTTTTGCTTAAAAAGCTGTTGAATTAATTTCTCATCGAATTCTTTTCGAATTGATTTTCTGCGAAGAAAACCCATGTACCGTACTTCTCCTTCCTACATCTCACGTCTGCCTTCTAGAGCCTTAGACAGTGTGACTTCATCCGCATACTCTAAATCTCCGCCTACTGGAAGTCCGTGAGCAATGCGAGAGAGTTTAATTCCTGATGGTTTTAACAATCTGGAGATATACATGGCTGTTGCTTCTCCTTCAATGTTTGGATTGGTTGCAAGGATCACCTCTGTCACTTGATCGTCTTGCAGTCTTTTTAATAGGTCAGGAATTTTAATATCCTCTGGACCAATTCCGTCCATTGGCGAAATGGCACCATGAAGCACATGATATAAGCCGTTGTATTCTTTCATTTTTTCCATTGCGATTACATCTTTTGGATCCTGCACTACACAGATAACAGATTGATCTCTTCTTGTATCTTCACAAATATAGCAAGGATCTTCGTCTGTAATATGACCGCATACCGAACAATAAGTTAAATTACGCTTTGCATTTACAAGCGCCTTCGCAAAATCTAGTACGACATCTTCCTGCATACTAAGAACAAAAAAAGCCAGACGGACCGCAGTTTTCGGTCCGATTCCTGGCAATTTCATAAAGCTGTCAATCAGCTTTGATATTGGTTCAGGATATTGCATCTTCAGTTATTCCTCCTAGAATAAACCTGGCATGTTCATTCCTTTTGTGAATTGACCCATCGTTTCATTCGTTAGCTCATCGACTTTTTTCAATGCATCGTTTGTCGCAGCAAGAACAAGATCTTGAAGCATATCGATATCTTCTGGATCAACAACTTCTTCATTAATTGCTACATCAACGACTTCTTTTTGTCCATTTACTTTTACAGTGACCATACCGCCACCAGCTGTACCTTCAAGAACTTTTTCTGCAAGCTCTTCTTGAGCCTTTGCCATATCCTTTTGCATTTTTTGCATTTGTTTCATCATTTTTTGCATATTTCCCATTCCACCGCGCATATGAACACCACTCTCTTTCATTTTTATTAATCTTTAATTTCAATTAAATCGGTTCCTACTAATTTCTTTGCTTCCGCAATCAATGGATCCTCTTCAGTAGAAGTTCCCTGACCATCTGCTTGTTCATCCGGCTGATGATCTCTTAAAAATTCTTCTCTTATTTTACCCCATTGAGCGTCAGGAACGCCAACTAATTCCACTCTTTTTCCTAACATAGACTCTAGCAGTTGTTCAAGATTGGTTCGAACGCCGCTTTTATCTTCAGCAACCATTTTACAATGTATTTCAAACTTGAATTTTAAAACAAAGGCATGCGAAGCAGCCGCAACTGGCTCACTGTCCGTTAATAACGCAGCGTGAGACACTTTATTCTGCTGTTTCAACTGGGCAAGGAGCTCTCCCCATTTGCCTTTAATTTTTTCTAACTCAGGCCGTTTCGCTTCTTTTAGAATCTCATGAATTCGGCCGACAGGAGCACGATAGCCATTTTTGTTACTCGTTTGTGGTCGAGGCGCTTCCTTTTTTTCTTGAAGGCTATGAGATGGAGACATTGGTACCCCTTCGGCTCTTAGCCTTGAGAGTTCCTGTTCCAGCCTGTTTATTTTATCTGTTAGCGCCGTTAAATCAGCGTCAGCATGACCTTGTGTCAATCCTGCCGTTGACTGACACAGCTTTACAACAGCTACCTCAAAGAAAATCCTAGGATGATTTGTCCATTTCATTTCTTGGTGGCTTTTATTCAGGACTTCAATTGTTTCATACAGAAACTGAGGTGTCACACGATCTGACAGCGCCACGAAACTTTCGTCGACCTTTACCTTTTCAAGGACACCCTCGAGATCTGGTGCCGTTTTATAAAGCAGCATATCTCTAAAGTAAAAAATCATATCCTCTATTAATTTAGCAGCATCTTTCCCCTGCTGAAGCAATTCATTTAATGTATCTAACGCTGTGGCAATATTTTGATCAAAAATTGCTTCAGCAAGCTGACTAATGAAATGCTGAGATACAGCACCTGTAATGAGCAGCGCATCATCAATTGTCAATTGTTCACCACTAAATGAGATCGCTTGATCTAAGAGACTTAGTGCATCACGCATACCGCCATCAGCTGCACTAGCAATAATCTCGAGCGAGCCCTCTTGTACGTTTAGGCCTTCTGCATCTACAATTTTCTCCATTCTCCCAACAATATCTTTGGTCGTGATTCGTTTAAAATCAAATCGCTGACAACGAGATATGATGGTAAGAGGAATCTTATGAGGCTCTGTGGTAGCCAAAATAAAGATACAATGAGCAGGCGGTTCTTCCAGCGTTTTAAGGAGGGCATTAAATGCACCGATAGAGAGCATATGTACTTCATCTATAATATAAACCTTATATGTAACCGCCGAAGGAGCAAATTTCACTTTATCACGTATATCTCGGATTTCATCTACCCCGTTATTCGAGGCAGCATCTATTTCAATCACGTCTGAAATTGAACCGTTTGTAATTCCTTTACAGGCATCACATTCATTACATGGCTCACTAACAGGTGACTTTTCACAGTTCACTGCCTTTGCAAAGATTTTGGCAGCACTTGTTTTACCTGTTCCTCTAGGACCTGAAAATAAGTAAGCATGAGAAAACTTTTTCTGCAAAAGGGCATTTTGCAACGTTTTTGTGATGTGTTCTTGTCCAACAACATCCTCAAAAACTTGAGGTCTGAACACTCGATATAAAGCTTGATAACTCACAAATACGCCCTCCTCCATTTATCATCCTTTTCATTATACATGATGCACCGATCAATTCAAAAGCACACCTTTATTTTCTAATATGCCAAAAAGATGATTTCAATTATAGAGTTTCTACTTTTCATGCATTAAAAACGTATTTTCTAGCTTTGTGAAAAGACCTGAAACCCCAAATAGAACACCAGTTCTTGTTACAATTAGTGAAAAAAACAAATGGCGCCAAAAAGACTTTTTATCTATTTGTATAACTAAAGCAGTTGAGCTATCCTTTGAACAGCAACAAAAAACTCACCTAGATAAACTAGATGAGTTACATTTAATATTGATTTACCGTGCACCTTCTGTCGATTCGCTACCCCAAGCGTTACTTAAACAGTTAGCTCGGCCCAGGCAACCCTGCGGCACATGAGAGGTTTCACTTAATGCTGCTTCCTTCCGGACCTGACATGGTTCATGAATTCCCATTGCGCAGGACCCAGACGTCAACACCACTTATTTAAGGCAGACCTTGAAGTAAACGAACCTCGAGAAGGGATTCGGCCTCGCTAGAGCGGATTGCGAGTACAGGGCACCGCTACCTCCCCGCTTAGCACGGCAAAATGAATATTAAATTGTTAGTGACGCAGACATAAGTATACCTTCTTATAGCTCAAATTGCAAACGACATCCATTCATTTACTTTTGGCTTGTTTCTTTCGCTGACGGAGATTTCGGAAGAACTGACTTAACAGCTCACCACACTCATTTTCAAGTACACCACCGATGACCTCAGACTGATGATTAAACCGTTCATCATCCAATAAATTCATTAAAGTACCTGCACATCCACCTTTTGGATCGTATGCACCAAAAACAACCTTTTTCACTCTAGAGAGAACAATAGCACCTGCACACATTGGGCATGGTTCAAGCGTAACGTAAAGAACAGCATCTTCTAAACGCCAGCTCCCTGTCGCTTTACATGCTTCATCAATAGCAAGTAATTCTGCATGTGCAATTGAACGCTGCTCACTTTCCCTTAAATTATGAGCCCGGCTCACGATTTGGTCATCAACAACTATGATGGCACCAATCGGCACTTCTCCTATTTGTTCTGCTTTTAAGGCTTCGGAAATGGCTTCTTGCATAAACTGTTCATCTTTCGTCATGGCACGGCTCTCTTTTCATGTTTTTTAAAAGGAAATTGAGGTTAACATATTATCACAATCTTTTAAAGGGGGTCTTAATTTGTCAAAGCACCAAAAGGCGCTGCTTATTATCGACATGATTAATAATTTTGATTTTGAAATGGGACATGTGCTTGCAGAAAAAACAGAGCAAATGACCAATAAAATTTTAGCTCTTAAAGAACATGCTTTCAAGGAAAATTGGCCAATCATTTATATCAACGATCACTACGGACTTTGGAAGGCTGATATCCAAGCTGTTCTGGAAACATGCAAAAACGAAAGAAGCGCTCCTATTTTAGAGAAAATGACTCCATCTAAAGATAATTACTTCTTAATTAAACCTAAGCATTCTGCCTTCTACGGTACTGCACTAGAGACACTCTTAAATGAATTAGGTGTTGAGGACATCATTCTAACTGGAATTGCCGGAAACATATGCGTTTTGTTCACTGCAAATGACGCGTACATGCGAGAATACAATCTAATTGTACCTAAAGATTGTATCGCTTCAAACGACGACAGAGATAACGACTACGCTTTAACGATGATGGAGAACGTCCTTCTAGCAAAAATCACCACCGCTAAGGAAATCACGAATGAAAATCAAACATGATTTAGCCATAACCCTCATAAATTGTTAGCAATAACAAAGGGGGCGTTGACTATTCAAATTTATGTTGTCAAAAGAGGAGATACTTTAAACGACATTGCCATGCGTTTTAAAACGACAGTCAATGAAATCATCCGTACTAACGAAATCGAAACACCAAATCAACTCGTCATTGGACAAACAATTGTCATTCCAATTAGAGGTCAATTTTATGAGGTCAAACAAAATGACACACTATATCAAATTGGTAGACGGTTTCAAATCTCAGTGGAAGAGTTGGCACGTGTGAACAGAATTCGACCTGAAGCGATACTACCTATTCGCTTCTTGCTCTATATTCCACAAAGACCGAAAAGGAACATTAATTCTAATGCTTATATTGAACCACGTGGAGATCAAGTCAGTGAAAACTTAAAGCAGGCAGCCAGAGAGGCCTCCCCATACTTAACCCATTTAGACGTCTTTAGTTTTCAAGCACAAAGAGATGGGACGCTGCGAGAACCACCTTTAGACCAACTACCCCAGATTGCCGCTCAGAACAGAACTGTATTAACCATGGTGGTGACGAATCTAGAGAATGAAAAATTCAGTGATGAACTTGGCCGTATTCTTTTAACTAATCAATCTGTCAAAACGGCATTTTTAAATGAAATTGTTCGTGTTGCCAAAAAGTATCAATTCAAGGAAATCCATTTTGATTTTGAATATTTACGCCCTGTTGATAAAGATGCTTATATTCAATTTTTAAGAGAGGCAACAGCTCGTTTCCATCAAGAAGGATGGACAATATCTGTTGCACTTGCACCAAAAACAAGTAGTCAGCAAAAGGGCAAATGGTATGAAGCCCATGACTATGAAGCGATCGGTAAGATCGTCGATCATGTTGTGTTGATGACCTATGAATGGGGATACAGCGGCGGCCCTGCACAAGCTGTCTCTCCAATTGGACCTGTCCGCCAAGTCATTGAATATGCACTAACTGTCATACCAGCCAATAAAATTGTAATGGGACAGAATTTATATGGCTATGATTGGACACTTCCTTTCGTCCAAGGCGGCCCGATCGCCAAAGCCGTCAGTCCTCAACAAGCAATTGCACTTGCTAGACAGCACAATGTCTCTATCCTATACGACGAAACAGCACAAGCACCTCATTTTCGTTATACAGATGCTAACAACAAAGAGCATGAAGTCTGGTTCGAAGACGCTAGGTCGATTCAAGCAAAATTCAACCTCATCAAAGAGCTAAATTTGAACGGAATTGCTTATTGGAAATTAGGTCTATCTTTCCCACAAAATTGGCTCTTATTATCAGATCAATTTAATATTGAAAAAAGAACGACATCGTAATCCATTCGCTCTATCTATTAGAAGGGGTATGGTACAATATACATTGGTTTGACAACTTTAACTTTATAGATAGAGGAGAACGCCTATGTATCCTGCCCCTTTTATTGCAGTGGAAGGCCCAATTGGAGCCGGAAAAACAACTTTGGCTACAATGCTTGCAAAGGAATTTCAATTTCCTTTAGTAAAAGAGATTGTAGAAGAAAATCCATTCTTAGATAAATTTTATGAAGATATGGA
Organism: Bacillus sp. Nf3; assembly: GCF_003028545.1. Taxonomy (NCBI): domain Bacteria; kingdom Bacillati; phylum Bacillota; class Bacilli; order Caryophanales; family Bacillaceae; genus Bacillus; species Bacillus sp. Nf3. The sequence goes on from NZ_PYUA01000014.1 coordinate 6,949, forward strand.
ACAATGGAGCTTTCAGCTTGAGATGTTCTTTTTATGCAATCGGTTCAAACAGTTAGAATTAATTGAAGAAAACTATGTGAATAAACAGCAGCCGGTTGTCACTGATTATCATGTCTATAAAAATATGATATTTGCAGAAAGAACATTATCAAAAAAGCACATGGATAAATACAGAAAGATCTATCACCTGCTAACAGATGATCTTCCTAAACCAAATGCCATGATCTATATAAAAGCCAGCCTTCCCACCTTACTTGAGAGAATACAGATGAGAGGACGCTCTTTTGAAGAAGACATTGACCCAGCTTATTTAAAAACACTCATTGAAGATTATGAGCTGGCCATTGAACATTTAAAACAGACTGAGCCAGGGCTTCCTATCATTACAATTGAAGGAGATCATACAGACTTCGTTTCCTCACAGCAAGATTACCAGCAAATTGTACAGAACATAAAGGAGCAAGTGCTATGAACAAGATCGAAATACCAAAGGACGCAGTCATCACAATTGCCGGGACTGTTGGTGTCGGCAAATCCACTATGACCAAAACAATAGCAGACAAGCTAGGGTTTCAAACGTCTCTTGAAAAAGTAGATGATAACCCATATTTAGAGCCTTTTTATTCAGATTTCCAAAGATGGAGCTTCCACTTACAGGTCTATTTCCTGGCTGAGCGTTTTAAGGAGCAAAAGCGGATTTTTGAATCTGGCGGAGGATATGTACAAGATCGTTCCATTTATGAGGACACTGGCATTTTTGCAAAAATGCATGCGGACAAAGGTACGATGTCTGAGGTCGATTATGAAACATATACAAGCCTATTTGAGGCGATGGTGATGACACCTTACTTCCCTCACCCTGATGTCCTCATCTATCTGCACGGGGATTTAGATCATATTTTACATCGTATTGAAGAACGCGGCAGAGAAATGGAAACTCAAACTGACCGGGCTTATTGGGAAGAAATGTACACTCGATACACAGAGTGGATCGAACAATTTGATTTATGCCCAGTGATTAAAATTAATATTGAAGATTACGACTTACTTCATGATGAAAGTTCACTTGATCCCATTCTTCATGAAATAGCTTCTGTTATTCAAAAAAATCGCTCTAAAACAAAATAAAAAAAACCGCTGCATTCGCGAAATGCAGCGGTTTGACAATTTCCAATTTTTATGCTTGCGTTCAATTCAACTAAGGTAAAAAATCAATATGGCGGAGGAAGAGGGATTCGAACCCCCGCGGGCTTTGACACCCCTGTCGGTTTTCAAGACCGATCCCTTCAGCCGGACTTGGGTATTCCTCCGTATCGACAAGAATTAATATACCATATCATTTTATTTGAAGTCAACATCTTTTCGAAAAAAATTTCAATTTGTGATTTCGGCATGATATTTGCCTATAAAAAAGCAGCCATTGATGGCTGCTCTTGATCTATTTCGTATCCTGTCTCATTTCTTCAATAAACTGATTCATTTCTACTTTAAACTCATTTAATGATTCGATAATCTTCGTAAAGTCTGTCACTTGTTCGGCTTGTTCATTTGTTGAGCTGCTGATTTGTGAGATGTTTTCAGACAAAGTGCCAATGCTGTCTTGGATTTCTTTTAAAAATGTATTAATGGTTTCAGCCGCTTCCTTCGAGCCATCTGATAATTTACGCACTTCATCAGCCACGACAGCGAACCCTTTTCCATTCTCACCTGCTCTTGCGGCTTCAATTGCAGCATTTAAACCTAGCAGATTTGTTTGTCTAGCGATTCCGCCAATGGTTTTGACGACTTCTTCAATATTCGCAGATTTCTCTTCCGCTCTTCCTGCCTGTTCGCTTATTTCTAAACTTGTGGCAGCCAGCTCTTGTGAATGTGCAGCAATTTGCTCAATTCCACCTTGGAGTTCTTTCGCTACTTTATTGATTTGCTCCATATAACCGCTTAATTTTTTTTCACGATGATATGTAAATGCCACTAAAAAAGAGCCAATTACTTTTCTATCTTCATCAAAAATCGGGTAACCTTTTACAGCAACTTCATAACCATATAGTGTTTCTGGTAAGTAACCGTCATATTCTTGTCCTCTTAATGTCGTCGCCACATTTTGGTCTTCTGGGTTTAATGGGTCCCCAACTTTCATACCAAAATCTATTGTGTTAGACGGGTAATAACAAAGTACCTTCTCTGTATCCGTGATACCGAAAAGAATACTTTCATCTAGTACCTTTCTAAGTAATTGAGCCATTTCAACATAATAGTCAAGCCTATTCAAGATTATTCCTTCTTTCCTAGAAGCTTTTACTCTTTTTATCGGCTAAATTCAGGAAAACTGTAGGACTTTTGGTAAAAAGAATAAGATGCCTTGGCGGCATCTTATTTCATCACTTCTTTATTTCCCATGTAAGGACGCAGCACTTCAGGAATGATTACTGTTCCATCCTCTTGTTGATAGTTTTCTAAAATAGCCGCTACGGTTCTTCCTACCGCTAATCCAGATCCATTTAATGTGTGAACATGTTCTGGCTTCGCTTTAGGCTCTGGGCGGAAACGAATGTTTGCGCGTCTTGCTTGGAATGCTTCGAAGTTACTGCATGAAGAAATTTCACGGTACGTATTCTGGCTCGGGATCCATACTTCGATATCGTATTTCTTCGCAGCCGTGAAGCCTAAATCTCCCGTACACATGCTCATGACACGGTATGGCAGGTTCAATAGCTGAAGCACTTTTTCTGCTTGATTTGTTAATTTCTCTAATTCTTCATAAGAATCTTCTGGTCTGACAAATTTCACGAGCTCTACTTTGTTAAATTGATGCTGACGGATAAGTCCACGTGTATCTCTGCCGGCAGATCCAGCTTCTGATCTGAAGCAAGCACTGAATGCTGCATAGTTAATTGGCAGCTGTTCACCATCGAGGATTTCGTCACGATGCATGTTGGTAATCGGGACTTCGGCTGTTGGAATGAGGAAGTAATCTTCTTCGCGAATTTTAAAGGCATCCTCTTCGAATTTTGGAAGCTGACCAGTTCCTGTCATGCTCGCTCTGTTGACCATATAAGGTGGAAGCACTTCAGTAAAACCAAACTCATCCACATGTAAATCAAGCATAAAATTATACAATGCGCGCTCTAAGCGTGCGCCAAGCCCTTTATAAAAAACGAAACGGCTTCCTGTCACTTTTCCTGCACGTTCAAAATCAAGGATGTTGAGCTCATCAGCTACGTCCCAATGTGGTTTTGGTTCAAATGAGAAGGCTGGCTGTTCGCCCCATTTTCTCACTTCCACGTTGTCGTCTTCTGTTTCACCAACTGGTACAGAGTCATGGGGGATATTTGGAATTGAGAACAGGATGTGCTGCAGGCTTTCTTCTACTGTTCTTAGCTCATCATCCAGCTTCTTGATCTCATCTCCTACCTCACGCATTTCTTGAATAATGTGATCGGCGTCTTTCTTTTCTCTTTTTAGAACGGCTACTTGCTGTGATACTTCATTTCTTCGGCTCTTTAATTCTTCTGTTTTCCCGATTAATTCTCTTCTTTTTTGATCTAGCTCACCAAACTTATCAAAATCCGCTAAATCTTCGCCTCGGTGTGCTAATTTTTCTTTGATTTGATCAAAGTCCGTACGCAGTTGTTTAATATCCAGCATGTATAACACTCCTTTTTTTATCGAAAAATAAAAAGAGCCCTCATCCCATGAAAGGGACGAGAGCTCTCGCGTTGCCACCCTGATTGAAAACATGCAGAAGCATGCTTTCCTCTTTCCTCTGTAACGGTATCACCGTAAATGCTTACTTCTCTTGTTTCAGCATTTCGCTCAAGGATGGATTCAGAATGCATCTTTCACCGATTCTCACCAACCATCGGCTCTCTGAGAAAGAGGGGCTTCTTACTATTTCCCGTCAACGCTTTTTCGATCTTTGATTGTGTTTTTAATGTACTATAAGTTTTATCTCTTTTCAACCGTTTTATACAGCAAGCTTCGTTTTGTAGGACTTCACCATCTCAACAAACAGCTGCGTTAACCGGTGATCGTCTGTCAGCTCTGGATGAAAAGAGCAGCCTAGGAGATTGTTTTCTTTCGCCATCACAATCCTGCCATCATATTCAGCCATAATTTCTACGTGATCATCTGCGCTGATGATATGAGGCGCACGGATGAACACCCCTGTAAACGGTGCATCCAGTCCTTTTACTTCTAAATCTGCTTCAAAGCTGTCTACCTGTCTGCCAAAAGAGTTCCGAGCAACAGATACATTTAACAATCCAAGATGAGCATCTTCTCGATCCTCGATATGCTTTGCCAGCATAATCAAACCGGCACATGTACCGAAAATCGGTTTCCCTTGAGCAGCGAATGCTTTGATCGGATCAATGAATTGGTACGTATCCATGAGTCTTCTCATCGTCGTACTTTCTCCACCGGGGATAATCAAACCATCAACGGATTCTAGCTCTTCTACTCGTTTGATGATCTTTCCTTCTGCTCCACAGGCTTCAATCGATTGAATATGCTCTCTCACCGCTCCTTGAAGCCCTAGTACACCAATTGTCAGCATGTTCGTTTGCGCTCCCTTAATTACCAGCCACGCTCTTGCATACGTTCTTCTGGCAGTAGATTTGAAATTTCAATTCCTTTCATAGCAGTTCCAAGCTCTTTTGAAAGTTCTGCAATGAGACGGTAATCAGTGTAATGAGTTGTTGCTTCAACAATCGCTTTGGCGAATTTAGCTGGATTGTCTGATTTGAAGATACCAGATCCGACAAATACACCATCTGCTCCAAGCTGCATCATTAACGCTGCATCTGCTGGTGTTGCAACGCCTCCAGCTGCAAAGTTCACAACTGGCAGCTTGCCATCTCTTTTGATTTGCAGCAATAATTCATAAGGCGCGCCAAGGTTCTTGGCTTCTGTCATCAGTTCATCTTCACTCATGGCTGATACTTTACGAATCTGAGCATTGACCTTTCTCATATGACGAACAGCTTCTACAATGTTGCCTGTCCCAGGCTCTCCTTTTGTACGAAGCATAGAAGCGCCTTCTGCGATACGGCGGGTTGCCTCACCTAAGTCGCGGCATCCACAGACAAAAGGTACTGTGTATTCATTTTTATTTAAATGGAATTCTTCATCTGCGGGCGTCAGCACTTCACTCTCATCGATATAATCAACACCAAGTGCTTCAAGAACACGAGCCTCGACGATGTGGCCGATACGTGCTTTTGCCATGACTGGAATCGTTACGGCATTTTGTACTTCCTCTACGATTCTTGGGTCTGCCATACGGGCAACACCGCCTGCTGCACGGATATCAGCTGGTACTCGTTCTAATGCCATGACTGCCACCGCACCTGCTTCTTCTGCAATTTTTGCCTGCTCCGCATTGACGACATCCATAATGACGCCACCCTTTTGCATTTCTGCCATTCCACGTTTCACTCGTTCAGTTCCCTTATTGCTCACAATAGTTTCCTCCCATTTGTCTATTCGATTAATTCAACATCTTTATCATACAAGCGAGAAAGTATAACAATAAAGAGAATAGTATAACAATTCAAACAGCCGATAAAAAAGAATAAACCCTTGTATATAAAGGGTTTCCAGCTAAAATCATGTCATTTTCTCTTTCAAGTGTGATTTACATGCTATAATGCAACTATAACAAGTAAAATTCATGTATAACAATGTTGTATTCTATGGAGGGGTTTCATGCATATTGATATCCATCGACACACTGATACATCTCTTTCAAATCAAATTTACTTTTCAATTATTGACCACATTCAATCAGGTTTGCTTCAGCAAGGAGAAAAGCTGCCAACTGTCCGTGACTTAGCTAAGCAGCTCAATGTGAGTCTTGTCACGGCAGCAAAGGCATACACCCGATTAAAGGACGACGGATATTTAAAGACGGTGCAAGGTAAAGGAACTTTTGTGGATGAGCAGCAAGAGCAGGCAGAGATTCCGGTTCCATCATCTACTTCTTTCGATTGGCAGTTGTCGATTCCAGATTATTTACCACGGTCTCAATTCGCTCAGTATCACTATGTCGAAGAAGCCATTAACCTTTCTTCCTCTATGATCGATCCAGGGCTTTTGCCCAACCGGTATTTAGAAAAAGAAATGCAGCATGTACTAGCCAGGCATCCCCAAATCATGTCGAAGTATGGTGAGATACAAGGTGATCTTCAGCTGCGGCAAGTCATTCAGTCTTTCTTAGAAAAGTTGGATGTGCCGTCTACACCTGAAAATATCCTAGTAACAAGTGGTTCTCAGCAAGGGCTTGATTTGGTGGCACGTACGTTTATTGGGCCGGATGATGTGGTGGTCATGGAAGCACCGACATACCCTGGGGCCATTGATGTCTTTATGGGCAGAGGAGCAAGAATCATTACCGTCCCTGTCGATCATGAAGGGATGAACATGAAACAGCTTCAAAGCATTTGTGATAAATATAAACCGAAACTCATCTATACGATTCCTACTTTCCACAGTCCAACAGGGGCCAGTATGTCGATGAAGCGTAGAAAACAGCTTCTCTTACTAGCTCAAAGTATTGATTGTCTCATTGTAGAAGATGACCCTTATCGCGAGCTTTATTTTGAAAAGAAGCCGCCAGCACCTATTAAAAGCTTGGATCATGATGGACACGTCATTTATTTACGAGGATTAAGTAAAACACTGGCTCCAGGATGCAGAATCGGGATTATCACAGCCTCAGGATCGATATTTAACCGTTTATTAGCTGCAAAGGCCAATAATGACTTAGGCAGCCCTCTCCTCACACAAAAGGCCATATTGCCGTTTCTGACATCGAAGAAAATGATTGATCATACGAAGAAACTAAGAACCGCCTTGAAAGTGAGACGCGATTTGATGATGGATGTGTTAACGAAGCACGCACCGAAAGATGTAACGTGGCAAATTCCACAGGGCGGGCTCAATTTATGGCTTAGCTTTCCTTCCTGGGTCGATACACGAGCACTGTTGCATGAAGCACGCAAGCAGCAAATCACCTTTCTTCCTGGTTCTGTCTGCTATCCTGGAGAGCCGAAGCAGAATTATATCCGCCTCAGCTTTTCCTATGTGAATGAAAAAGCACTGACCGAAGGCGTGGAAAAGTTATGTGATATTTTTCAGCAAGCTTTATCGACTCCTCAAAATCAGAAGCAATCGCTCTTCTTTTAACGATAAAAAAACTGCTCTCATGAATAGAGAGCAGTTTTTTTATTAGAACCAACCTTTTACTGTGTCAACGATTCCGCCCCAAATGCCAGCGAAAAATCCACCTACACCGCGCATTGCTAGGATGAACCAGTTTGCTTTTTCATCGCCTGTTTTCGTCACAAGCTCAACACCTGATTGGTCTTTATTTAAATAGCCGTAGTCCTTCTCATCACCAGAATAAGAAGTTGTCAGCATGCCAACCTTCGTTCCTTTTTTAATAGGAGCTTCTAAGTTCTTTTTCTCGATATTTACTTTTGCTTTATAGCTCTTTTCGTCACCATTTTTTACTGGCACAGAAAATGCTTCTTTCGTCACAACAGGTACTTCTTTATCTTTGCCTTTATCAACTGCGATGTTTTCATGTCCTTTGATTTGTTGACCTTTTTTGTACATTTCTTTCATCGTGAAGTTTTTAAACGCATAGTCGAACAGTTTTTTTGCCACGTCGAAACGTGCTGTATGAAGATTACCTTTTGCATTTAGGATGACGGCAATGACGCGCATGTCACCTTGTTTTGCCGTACCTGTGAAGCTAGAACCGGCTGAATCTGTAGAACCTGTTTTCAGACCGTCTACACCTTTATATTCCTTCACAAGTCCTTTAAGCATGAAGTTCCAGTTAGGCATGTCCATTTCATCGTCAGTGCCTTCTCTGAACTTTGTTTTTGCAATACTTGCTGTTTCAAGAATTTCTGGATGGTCTTTGATGAGATGCTGTGCAAGCAATGCCATATCTTTTGCCGATACTTCACTTTCTTCATCAGGACCAGTACCTTTTGGCTGTTGGCCATGTAAGTCTTTATTTTCCAGACCGGTTGCATTCACGAATTTGTAGTTTGTTAAACCAAGTTCTTTTGCTTTTGCGTTCATTTTTTCAACAAACTTCGATTCTGATCCAGCAATCACTTCTGCTAAACCAATCGCTGCTGCATTTGCCGAATAAATAGCCGTTGCTTGATAAAGTTCTTTTACTGTATACGAACCATCTTTTCTCAAAGGAACGTTAGATAAACTGCGGTCCTGAGAAATTTCGTATACATAATCATCTGGCGTATACTTTTGATCCCATTTCACTTTACCTTCAGCAATCGCCTCTAGTAATAGATACTCGGTCATCATTTTTGCCATACTTGCAATAGGCAGTCTTTGATCTGCGTTTTTACTATAAAGAATTTTACCTGTAGAAGCTTCAATAAGGATCGCTGCTTTCGCATTCACACTGAATGGATCTTCAGCAGCCTTTGCTTTGGACATTGGTGTAAATGCTGTAACAATCAATGCCAATGCAAGGATAGAGACCATAAGCTGTTTCAACATCTTGCTGTTCAATCGTCATACCTCCGTATTCATCTTTTTTCGACGTTTTTCATATATATGTAATCCACAAGGGCTTATTTCAACACAACAGTATAAATTTTATCACAATAAAGACAAAAAAAATAGACAGAGTCATAGACCCTGTCAAATGTAATTTGATTGTCACAATTTATCAAGAAATTGTGTAGTTTGGTGATTCTTTTGTAATTTGTACATCATGTGGATGACTCTCACGAAGTCCTGCACCCGTCATACGAATGAACTGTGCTTCTTCTCTAAGAGTACGTAAATCCTGTGTTCCACAATAGCCCATACCAGAACGAATACCGCCAACTAGTTGATACACTGTGTCAACGACTGGCCCTTTGTATGGTGTACGGCCTTCAATTCCTTCAGGAACGAACTTTTTATTATCTTCTTGGAAGTAACGATCTTTACTTCCTTTTTCCATTGCAGCAACAGAACCCATACCACGATAAACTTTGAAGCGTCTACCTTGGAAAATTTCTGTTTCTCCTGGGCTTTCAGATGTACCAGCTAGAAGGCTTCCCAGCATAACAGCATGTCCGCCAGATGCTAGTGCTTTCACGATATCACCTGAATATTTAATTCCACCATCTGCAATAATAGCTTTACCATGTTTTCTTGCTTCTGTTGCACAGTCATAGATCGCTGTGATTTGTGGTACACCAACACCTGCAACAACACGTGTTGTACAGATAGATCCTGGTCCGATACCGACTTTCACAATATCTGCTCCTGCTTCAAACAATGCTTTTGTTGCTTCAGCTGTTGCAACATTACCAGCAATGATGTTAAGAGAAGGATACGTTTCACGGATTTTCGATACAGTGTTTAGAACACCTTGAGAATGACCGTGTGCTGTATCAATGACAATAACATCAACATTGGCTTCGACTAATTTTTTCACACGTGTCATTGTATCGCCAGTGACACCAACAGCGGCACCAACAATTAAACGGCCATGTGCATCTTTAGAGGAGTTAGGGAATTCAATCACTTTTTCAATATCTTTGATTGTGATAAGACCTTTTAACGTTCCTTCGTCATCTAAGAGAGGTAATTTTTCAATCTTGTATTGCTGTAAGATTTTTTCAGCTTCTTCTAACGTTGTACCAACAGAAGCTGTCACAAGTTCCTCTTTTGTCATCACGTCGCTAATCTTCATTGAATAATCCGAAATAAAACGAAGGTCACGGTTCGTAATAATACCAACAAGCTTTTGGTCTTGTTCGTTGTTGACAATCGGCACACCTGAAATACGGTATTTACCCATTAAATGCTCTGCATCAAATACTTGATGCTCTGGTGTTAAGAAGAATGGATTTGTAATAACGCCGCGCTCTGAACGTTTTACTTTATCCACCTGTTCTGCTTGCTGTTCAATGGACATGTTCTTATGAATAATACCAAGACCACCTTGACGTGCCATTGCAATCGCCATTTGTGATTCCGTCACTGTATCCATTCCAGCACTGATAATTGGAATGTTTAGCTTTAATGTACTTGTTAGCTCCACTGATAAATCGACATCACGCGGAAGTACTTCAGACTTTGCTGGAACAAGCAAAACATCGTCAAACGTCAAACCTTCTTTTGAAAATTTACTTTCCCACATTAGTAAATCCCCCTCTTTTCGGCAAAATATTATATGTAGATTATCAACTAGCAAACAGCATGTCAAGGAAGCAACAAACAGTTGCAATTTTTAGAAAATATAAAGAGAGTTGAGGAAGAAGATGAAAAGTTCAGGATGGAAGGATTTAAAACGTTTTTACTCGCTAGAAACTTCCCAAAAGTTTCTATTTCAACAATATGAGAAACGGAACATTCCAGATGCAAATCAGCAAGCCTATAAAAACTGTGAACGATTTATTTACTTTCTAAAACATGGCCATACGTTTTATGAGCAGGCTGCGAATGCACCTTTAGAACTTAAACCCATTTTATTGTTTTATGGAATGGCACAGCTGCTAAAAGCATGTTTGCTGACAGTTGATCCCCATTATCCTTCTCAAACCTCTGTTTTAGCTCATGGCGTAACGTCGAGAAAGAGAAAAAAACAGCATTACCGCTTTAGCGAAGATGAAGTGAAAATCCAAAGAAACGGGCTATGTATGCATGTGTTAAAGCATCTATTTCATTTAAAGGGTCTTGAAGATGAGCGATTTACAATGATCCATCTTCTGTCCAAAATACCTGAAATGAGTCATATTCTTGAGTTTCAAAAGCAGCCCTCGACATTAGTTAAAGTGGAAAAGGCGAATGGAATGATGATTCAAGATCATATTCCATTACTTTATAACATGTCTGCTGAACGCTTTATTGAATATTTTGAGTTCCATACAAGCTGGAAACTCAAACAGAGAGAGGCTAAGAAGTTGACGTTTGATGTATTTCTTGAAGAAAACCCAGCACTCGCTACTCATCTTCATTATGATTTAGAAATGGATCAATGGTTTATACCGTCAACACGAGATGCTTTTCTAGGGATTCCTGAGATCATCAGCCATTACTTATTGATGTATAACCTTAGTATGATTGCCCGCTACGAAACAGAATGGTGGTACGAGCTGCTGTCTCAATACATTAGCGACGATTACGTCATGATTGAACGCTACATGGAGATTGCAGAAGAGAAGTTCCCAGCTTACATCATGATGCTGTTAGAAGAAAAAACAAAAAAGACCAGTTCCAAATGGAACTGATCCTGATAGAAGCTTGGCGGCGTCCTACTCTCACAGGGGGAAACCCCCAACTACCATCGGCGCTGAAGAGCTTAACTTCCGTGTTCGGTATGGGAACGGGTGTGACCTCTTCGCTATCGCCACCAAACCTGATGGAGAGAATGTTCTCTCAAAACTAGATAACAATGTTCATGCTTCACAATAGAATATAGGTTAAGTCCTCGATCTATTAGTATCTGTCAGCTCCACGTGTCACC
>NZ_PYUA01000149.1:0-500 GCF_003028545.1 Bacillus sp. Nf3
CGACATCACCCGCCAGCATGTCGAGCGCGAAGGCGGCCGCTGCGTGGGGATTGCCGGCGACGTGCGCGATCCGCGCTTCTGCAACCGGGCGGTGAAGCAGGTGGCCAAGGTGTTCGGTGGCATCGACATCCTGGTCAACAACGCGGCCTTCCAGCTGCATTGCCAGCGCCTGGAAGACCTGGAAGACGCCCACCTGCAGGAAACGTTGCAGACCAACATCGGCGGCTACATCCAGATGGCGCGCGCGGTGCTGCCGCATCTGGGCGAGGGCGCCAGCATCATCAACACCGGCTCGGAAACCGGGCTGTTCGGCAGCAAGGCGCTGATCGACTACTCGGCCACCAAGGGCGCGATCCATGCGTTCACCAAGGCGCTGGCCAGCCAGCTGCTGCCACGTGGCATCCGGGTCAACTGCGTGGCGCCGGGCCCGGTGTGGACCCCGTTGAACCCCGCCGACAAGCAGGCGCAGGACGTGGCCGGGTTCGGCAAGGACAGCGACA
>NZ_PYUA01000015.1:0-10071 GCF_003028545.1 Bacillus sp. Nf3
AACCCCCAACCTACTGATTACAAGTCAGTTGCTCTACCAGTTGAGCTACACCGGCATATGGTGGAGGATGACGGGCTCGAACCGCCGACCCTCTGCTTGTAAGGCAGATGCTCTCCCAGCTGAGCTAATCCTCCACATCATGGTGACCCGTACGGGATTCGAACCCGTGTTACCGCCGTGAAAGGGCGGTGTCTTAACCGCTTGACCAACGGGCCAGTTTGTCAAGTTTGTTGTTTCCGTGAAGCTGACAAAAGTTATTATATACAGGTTGTCCCCCTTTTGTAAAGGGGATTTTTATTTTTTTTATTTTCTAACTATTTACCCCCTATTTATTCAACATTTCAACTGAAATATAATTTCAATATTCAAATATAATATTGAAATTTCATATCATACTCAATATACTGAAAATGAAGAAATAAGGAGGTATGTCACATGCAGCCATCTCAACTGCGTTCTTTGACAACAGAATCAAGAAACCCCAACACAATGGGAATTTCTCAAGCAGATCCGCTTGAAATACTCCAGATGATTAATGAAGAAGATATGAAGGTCGCTCAAGCAGTCACCCTTGTACTTCCCCATGTCAAAACAGCAAGTGACTTTGCCTATGAATCCATCTCAAATGGAGGCAGACTCGTTTATTTAGGCGCCGGAACAAGCGGCAGAATTGGCGTAATGGATGCTGTCGAATGTCCCCCAACCTATAGCGTCTCACCTGATGTCATTGTAGGCATCATGGCAGGCGGAGACTCAGCTTTTTCTCAAGCTGCCGAAGATGTGGAAGACAGTGAAGAAGCCGGCAAACAGGATTTAATACACATCCACCTGACATCAAAAGATACAGTCGTCGGTATTGCCGCAAGCGGCAGGACACCTTATATCATCGGCGCTTTAAACTATGCAAAGTCAATTGGAGCTAAAACAGTAGCACTCAGCTGCAATGCACAAGCAGAAATTAGCGAGCTTGCAGATTGCGCCATTGAAGTCATTGTAGGACCAGAAGCCATCACTGGGTCAACAAGAATGAAAGCAGCATCCGCTCATAAAATGATTTTAAATATGCTTTCCACCTCAGTCATGATCAGACAAGGCAAAGTATATGAAAACCTGATGGTTGATGTTAAAGTCAGCAATCATAAATTAAAAGAACGCGCCATCACCATCATTCAACATGTGACAAATGCTTCCTACGAACAAGCCGTGAAGACTCTCGAAGCAGCAGACTTAGAAGTCAAAACCGCCATCGTCATGCTCCAAACAAGCACAGACAAGAAAACAGCCAAAGATTTACTGAGCAAAACGAATGGTCATATCGACAAAGCGATCTCACGTTATCAATCCTAAAGGAGGCAGAGCTCATGTCAGCAGGCGGACTTACCCTACTACACACAATCAAATCAAAGCTTCCCCAATCTGAAAAAATCATTGCAGACTATATCCTTGCCCATCCTGACAAAGTCATTAAAAGTACAGTACACGAAATCAGTCAGGCAGCCGGCGCAAGCAGCTCTGCAGTCATCCGTCTTTGTAAATCTCTCGGGCTGGATGGCTATCAAGATTTAAAAATGCGGATCGCTGGAGACTTGATGCATGACGATAAACAAGGCTACAGAGATATCGAACAAGATGAACCGATTCAATCCATTATTCAAAAAACAGCAGGAAACTCGATTCAATCGATTAAGGACACCGCTTCTATTTTAAATGCAGATGCTTTAGAAAAGGCTGTTCAATTACTGCTGAATGCAAACCAAATTCATTTTATCGGTGTTGGTGCATCTGGCATCGTCGCAGCTGATGCCCAGCAGAAATTTCTCAGAATTAACTATGCAGCGACAGCCTTCACTGACATGCACATTGCATCTACGGTCATCGCAAATGCGGGAGAGAATGACATTGTGTTTGGTATCTCCTTTTCAGGAGAAACGTTAGACATCATTCAAGCCCTTCAGCTCGCAAAAGACAACCAAGTGAAAACCATTGCTTTAACACATCCAGGTCATACAAGCGTTTCTGCTTTATGTGATGTTCACCTATCGACTTCCGGTTCCAATGAAGCACCTTTTCGCAGTGCTGCCACTTCCTCTAGAATGGCACAGCTCTACTTAATTGATGTCTTGTTCCTCAGTTTAGCTTCTCGTCAATATGAAGAGACAGCCCAATATATTGACAAGACAAGGCATGCCATCCGCTCCATGAAACGAAAAACAAAGGGGGATTCAACATGAGTCATCAAAAGAAATATCAGCAGTTGGCGAAAGACATTCTTTCACTCTGTGGTGGTTCTGAAAATATCTCTTCCCATACACATTGTATGACACGTCTTCGAATTACACCGATCGATAATGAAAAAGTTCACATCACAGCAATCAAAGAACTCGATGGCGTCATTGGCGTCGTCGAAGCAGAAACGCTTCAAATCATCTTAGGCACTGGTGTTGTCAACCAAGTATCAAGTTCGTTTGAACAGCTTCTAAATGCCTCTGGCTCTTATGATTTAAACAACGAAGCACAAAAAAACAAGCAAGCCATTTCACAAAAAAACCGCACACCGTTCAAGCTGTTCTTACGACGGATCGCCAGCATTTTTATTCCAATCATTCCGGCACTTGTTGCTTCAGGTCTTATTACTGGGATTACAAAAGCGATCGTGCAAGCAGGCTGGCTTGACGAAAAATCTCAAGCCGCAGTTATTTTAACAGTTATCGGTTCTGGCCTTTTCGCCTACCTAGGGATATTAGTCGGAACAAATGCCGCAAAGGAATTTGGAGGCTCTCCTGCATTAGGCGCATTAGCTGGTATTCTCATTATTAACCCAGCCTCCGCAGACATTATGCTATTTGGCACAAATATTCTACCAGGCAGAGGCGGACTCATCGGCGTTCTTCTTGCCGCCATCTTTATGGCACTTGTGGAAACCAGAATTAGACGCTTCGTCCCGCAATCACTTGATATCATCGTCACACCAACCATCACACTACTCATTACAGGCATTTTCACTTATGTTGTCTTCATGCCAGTCGGCGGATTTATATCTGATGCCATCACCTCAGGACTGACTTACCTATTAAATATGGGCGGAATCTTCGCAGGGTTTGTTCTTGGTGCGACCTTCCTTCCACTTGTTGTAACAGGACTTCATCAAGGGCTGACACCGATTCATATGGAACTGATCAATTCAATTGGAGATGACCCGCTTCTGCCAATTCTCGCTATGGGCGGTGCAGGACAGGTCGGCGCTGCATTCGCTATTTATATGAAAACAAAAAAGAAAAAGCTCAAAAGAGCCATTGCTGGTGGACTTCCTTCTGGGATGCTGGGCATTGGTGAACCACTCATTTTCGGTGTCACACTCCCGCTAGGACGACCATTTCTCACCGCTTGTCTTGGTGCAGGAATCGGCGGCGCATTTCAAGCCTACTTCCAAATCGCGACGAAAGCCATCGGTGTATCCGGTCTACCATTAACCTTTATTGTTCACACACATCAAATGCTTCTTTATTTAATTGGACTATTTATCGCATATGTTGCTGGATTTTTCTTCACATACTTATTTGGATTTCATGATGATATGGCAGTTGAATTCGAGGATCACAATCAATAAGGAGGTCTAGACCTTGAAGAAATGTTTTCTCTTGATCACATGTCTGCTCATGCTCCTTGGGTTTCCAGTACAAACATTTGCAACTAGCTCCCATCCTGGATCGTCTTTGTCTAAAACAGCACCTGAAGAATATCCCGTCTTAAAAAAAGCAAAACGACCGGAACAAGTAGGTTTTTCTTCCAGGCAGCTGAGGAAGGTTGATCAAATGATTCAAAATGACATCAAAGCAGGATTTCCAGGAGCCGCTCTCATCATTATTAAGGACGGAAAGATCGTCCATCAAAAAGCCTATGGCTACCGGCAAAAATACGATGGCACAACAGAGCTCAAATCATATAAAAAAATGAAAAAGGATACACTATTCGATTTGGCATCCAATACAAAAATGTATGCGACCAACTATGCCCTGCAAAAGCTTGTCTACGAGCAAAAACTTGATGTCAACGAAAAAATACAGACCATCCTTCCAGATTTTCAGGATGAACCTGATGCAAAGGTAACCGGTAAAGACCAGCTCCGGGTAAAGGATCTTCTCACCCATTCTGCCGGTCTCCCTTCCAGTGTCTTATTTTATAGCAAAGAATCAGCTGGCTCTTTTTATTCTCAAGACAGAAAAACAACGATGAAATGGCTGCCAAAGGTACCACTGCAATACAAACCAGGTACCCAGCACATTTATAGTGATATTGATTACATGCTGCTAGGCATGATTATCGAGAAGAAAACAGGCATGCCTCTTGATCAATATGTCGAGTCAACAATTTATCGGCCGCTAGGTCTCAAACACACAATGTTCAATCCGCTGCAAAAGGGGTTCAAGCCGAAGCATTTTGCAGCAACAGAACGTTTAGGCAATTCACGAGACGGTGTGATCGATTTTGAAAATATCCGACGGTACACCCTGCTAGGTGAAGTACACGACGAGAAAGCATATTACTCAATGGCAGGTATCTCCGGCCACGCTGGACTTTTCTCGAATACCTCAGATATGGCTGTGCTGCTTCAGCTGATGCTTAATAAAGGAGGCTATGGAAAAACAACTATTTTTGATCAGGCTTCTATCGATCTCTTTACAGCCTCAGCTGATACGAACCCAACTTACGGGCTAGGCTGGCGAAAAAACGGTCATACTGACATGGAATGGATGTTTGGAAAATATGCAAGTAACGAAGCCTATGGACATACTGGCTGGACCGGCACAATGACGTTGATTGATCCTAAACACAATTTAGGTGTCGTTTTGCTGACGAATAAGAAACATTCACCCATTGTTTCACCAGAAACCAATCCTAATCAATTTGAAGGTGACCTGTTCCCAACTGGTACTTATGGAAGCATCATGACCGCAATCTACGAATCTTTTAAGTAAAAGGAGGAATTCGATGTTGAAAGCTCTCTTCCCCGCTGCACTAGTTTTAGCCCTGCTAACCTCTTCCATTCCAACGGAAAAGGTTAGCTCTGCCTCTCTGCCCACCGCTAAACAAATGGTTCAAGACATGTCACTGGATGAAAAGATAGGTCAAATGCTCATGCCGGACTTTCGCAATTGGCAAACAAAAGATGAATCCGCACCTACAGGCTTCACAAAGATGAATAACGATGTATCTCACCTTGTAGAAAAATATCATCTAGGTGGTGTCATCTTATTTGCGGAGAATGTCGTTGATACGGAACAAACCGTGAGACTCACCCACGAATTTCAAAAAGCATCACCAAACATTCCTTTACTCATTTCCATTGATCAAGAAGGCGGAATCGTCACAAGGTTACAAAAGGGAACACATTTCCCAGGAAATATGTCGATTGGTGCCTCTAGAAGCAAAAAAAATGCATATGACACAGGAAAAATCATCGGAAAAGAATTAAACGCCTTAGGTATTAATACAAACTTCTCTCCTGTGCTTGATGTGAATAATAACCCAAACAACCCCGTCATTGGTGTCCGTTCCTTTAGCTCTGATCCTGCTCTTGTCTCTAGACTTGGCCTTCAAACCATGAAAGGACTTCAAAAGGAAAAGACCATTTCCACACTAAAACATTTCCCGGGCCATGGTGATACAGCCGTCGACAGTCACTATGGCTTGCCGCTCGTAGAGCATGACCTAGATCGTTTAAAAAAGGTTGAGCTGTATCCATTTCAACAAGCGATCAACGCTGGTGCGGATATGGTGATGACCGCTCATGTTCAATTTCCTGCCATAGATGACACAACGTATCAAAGCAAAAAAGATGGCGAGGACATCATGGTTCCAGCAACCTTATCAAAAAAAGTCATCACACACTTATTAAAAGAAGAGATGGGCTTTCAAGGTGTTGTTGTGACAGACGCCCTAAACATGAAAGCGATTGCAGATAATTTCGGACAGGAAGAAGCCGTAGTGATGGCCATTAAAGCAGGCGTCGACATCGCTCTCATGCCAGCACCAGTTACCTCATTAAAAACAGAGAAAAACCTAGAGAATGTATTTAATGCGGTCAAACAAGCGATTTTAAAGAAAGAAATTCCGATGTCGCAGATTAACGAATCCGTCGAAAAAATTCTTCAATTGAAAATCAAACGCGGCATTATTTCCTCCAAAAAACCAATCAGTCTTGAGAAAAAAATCAAAAAAGCCACTCAAATCGTCGGGAAAAAATCGCACCGTCAAGCAGAACAAAAAATGGCACGTGAAGGAATCACCCTGCTTAAAAACAACAAAAAGACCTTACCTTTCAAGCCTAAAAAGAATGACAAAATCGTGGTCATGGCACCTTACGAAGATCAGACTAAAGCAATGTCTGTCACAGTCGAATCTCTCATGAAACAAAAAAAGATCAAGCCTGTACGCATCCAGTCATATGCTTTTGCGGATAAAACGTTCACCAAAGACTCGGCCAAACTAATTCAAGAAGCTGACTATGTCATCACTGGCTCTTACGTTGTCCAAAATGATCCAGCTGTGAATGATGGCGTAATTGATGACAATGTCCAGGATCCGAAAAAATGGGCTACTGCCTTCCCTCGTGCTGTCATGAAAGAAGCAGCAGCACAAAACAAAAAAATGGTCATCATGAGTCTTAGAAACCCTTATGATGCCGCAAATTTTGAAGAAGCCGATGCCTTACTAGCTGTGTACGGTTTTAAAGGCTACTCAAACGGACAATTCAATCAGCCAAATATTCCTGCTGGACTAGAAGTGATATTTGGAGCTGCATCACCTAAAGGGAAACTGCCAGTTGATATCCCATCTGTCACTCATCCAAATCAAACCCTTTACCCATTCGGCTATGGACTCAATTTGAAAGGGAAACAGATCAAATAGGAGGGATTCTCTTGAAGAAAACAGCAAGTTTCATACTCGCAAGCATTCTCATGATGAGCACATTGACCGCCGCCTCTCCCGCAGATCAAGAACGAACAGACACAAAAGGAAAAAAAGCAGCAGTCAAAACAGGGATCGAAACACTACTCTCAAGCAATCTTTCATGGCTAAAAGGGAAAAGGGTTGGTCTCATTACCAACCCGACTGGCATTGATGCAAATATGAAAAGCAGTGTCGACCTCCTATTTGAACATCCAAATATCAAGCTCACTGCTTTATATGGGCCTGAACACGGCGTACGCGGCGATGCACAAGCAGGAGAAGGCGTCGAATCCTATACCGATGAAAAAACAGGTCTTCCTGTTTACTCTCTTTATGGAAAAACAAGAAAACCAACTCCTGAAATGCTGAAAAATGTAGATGTCCTGCTGTTTGATATTCAAGACGTTGGTACTCGTTATTACACCTATATTTACACAATGGCCTATGCGATGGAAGCCGCTAAAGAAAACAACATTCCATTTGTTGTCCTAGACCGCCCAAATCCCATTGGCGGACTAAAAGTAGAAGGACCTGTTTTAGAGCCTGAACACGCCTCATTTGTAGGGCTCTATCCAATTCCGCTAAGACACGGAATGACTACTGGTGAGCTTGCAAAACTGTTTAACAAAGAGTTTCATATCAATGCTGATGTAACAGTCATCAAAATGAAGAATTGGAAGCGGTCCATGACATTTGATGACACGAAGCTGCCGTTCGTCCTTCCTTCCCCTAACATGCCAACAGTGGATAGTACCTTTGTATATCCTGCCACAGGATTAATTGAAGGCACAAATGTCTCTGAAGGCAGAGGAACGACAAAACCATTCGAGCTCATTGGTGCACCATATATCAATAGCAGCGAGCTGGCAGATCATTTAAATCAGCTAAAACTAAAAGGCGTTCAATTTAGACCTGTGTCATTCACCCCCACATTTTCTAAACATGCCGGTACACTATCTCACGGTGTGCAGTTATACGTCACAGACCGCTCATCTTTTGAAGCGGTGAAAACGGGGTTATCCATCATCAAAGCAATACATGATTTATACCCTAACGACTTTCAGTTCCTTCAAACAGGCAGCTTTGACAAACTCATCGGGAATGGCTGGATGAAAGAAGAAATCAAAAAAGGAACTTCCGTCAAACACATCATGAAACGTTATCATCATGACCTCAAATCATTCGAAAAGAAGCGAAAAAAATATCTCATCTATTAAATCACAAAAAAACCTCCATCTATCAAAGGATGGAGGTTTTTTTCATGAGAAAGACTTGGTCACAGCAGGTGCTTTCAGCTCAAAACGATTGAGTAAGAAGCCGAACAAGGCAGCAAGCACTTGCTGAAACAGCATGCCAATCACCACCGGAACAGCGACAGCAGGCGGGAAAAAGCTAATGGCAAGCACAGCCCCCGCACTAATGTTTCTCATACCGCCCGTATACACGATGGCCACAATCTCTCCTTGAGTACATTTCATCGCCTTCCCAATCAACCATGCAAACGCATATCCGCTCATCGCAATGAGAAACACCGTTGCTGCTTTGCTAAAAAATGCGGCATCCAGTTCACGTAAGTAAGGCGCAACAACAGAACTGTTAATCGACACCACTAAAAACAAGCCTATTTTTGAAAAAGGTGACAGTGTCTGACTGATCATTTTTGTCACAGCAGGCTTTGCATAGTGACGAACGAGCATCCCTAAAATAGATGGAAGCACCACCATCCCAAACAGCCCTTTCATGATCGCCACCATGTCCATATGAACTTGTGTACCGGCCAAAAGTGACAAACTGGCTGGCACAATTAATGGCGAAAGCAATGTATCAATTAAAATAATGGATAACGTTAATCCAACATTCCCTTTATACATTGCCGCCCATATTAAACTAGAGACTCCTGTGGGAATCACCATTGCAAGTGTCAAACCAGTGATCGTCATGGCATCTCCCGCAAATATGAGATGTCCGGCTGACCAAGCATAAAGAGGCATCAACACATGCAAAATCATAAACGATAAAATCAAAGGCAATGGGTGCATCACCGTATGCTTTAAAGCCGAAAAAGTAGAAGACAAACTCCCTGCAAAGGTCATAACAGCAAATACCCATGGCACCAAAAACGTAAAATCCTTTAAATAAGCCGCCAATAAAACACCGAGTAACACACTAAAAGGTGTAATAAGCGGCATCATCCGGCCGAGCACTTGGTTCAAACGCACAAGCATGCCGGCCACCTCCATCCCTTCACTTTCTTACCTTTTCTATTGTAACAGACAGAAAGGCCTTTTTAAGAACCATTCACTTGTTTCACAAGCTTTCGACTTGATGTACCCATTCCAACTACGTCCACCTGGACGCCAATTGCTTGATACCTCTCCTTTATACGTCCTAACGCTGCTACGCCAGATTCATCCCATATACGCGCTTCAGACAAATCAATCACAACAGATTAGAGTTCTTTCCCCTGATGGAAAGCTTGGATCAAGTCTGTGACAGAAACAAAGGAAATTTGCTCTTTAACTCAATAAATCCAACTCCTCTACCATGTCACCATTCGCCAATCATCATCATCCGTAAGACATCGCCTGTCATGATATACATAACATAAATTTCGTCCCCAATACGTCCCCCGCACAATAAAAAAAGACATAAAAAAAAGCCTTCTCATCATCGAGAAACCTTGTCATATCAACATATAGAGGAAAGCTTCCAAGCGGGCTCGAACCGCTGACCTCTTCCTTACCATGGAAGTGCTCTACCTACTGAGCTATGGAAGCATGGCTCCGCAGGTAGGACTCGAACCTACGACCGATCGGTTAACAGCCGATAGCTCTACCACTGAGCTACTGCGGAATGATAAAGTAACTTCTTCCATTGGAAGGATATAAACAAAAAGCTTGGCGGCGTCCTACTCTCACAGGGGGAAACCCCCAACTACCATCGGCGCTGAAGAGCTTAACTTCCGTGTTCGGTATGGGAACGGGTGTGACCTCTTCGCTATCGCCACCAAACCTGATGGAGAGAATGTTCTCTCAAAACTAGATAACAATGTTCATGCTTCACATTAGAATATAGGTTAAGTCCTCGATCTATTAGTATCTGTCAGCTCCACGTGTCACC
>NZ_PYUA01000016.1:0-3033 GCF_003028545.1 Bacillus sp. Nf3
TAGAATATAGGTTAAGTCCTCGATCTATTAGTATCTGTCAGCTCCACGTGTCACCACGCTTCCACCTCAGACCTATCAACCTGATCATCTTTCAGGGATCTTACTTCCTTGCGGAATGGGAAATCTCATCTTGAGGGGGGCTTCATGCTTAGATGCTTTCAGCACTTATCCCGTCCGCACATAGCTACCCAGCGATGCCCTTGGCAGAACAACTGGTACACCAGCGGTGCGTCCATCCCGGTCCTCTCGTACTAAGGACAGCTCCTCTCAAATTTCCTGCGCCCGCGACGGATAGGGACCGAACTGTCTCACGACGTTCTGAACCCAGCTCGCGTACCGCTTTAATGGGCGAACAGCCCAACCCTTGGGACCGACTACAGCCCCAGGATGCGATGAGCCGACATCGAGGTGCCAAACCTCCCCGTCGATGTGGACTCTTGGGGGAGATAAGCCTGTTATCCCCGGGGTAGCTTTTATCCGTTGAGCGATGGCCCTTCCATGCGGAACCACCGGATCACTAAGCCCGACTTTCGTCCCTGCTCGACTTGTAGGTCTCGCAGTCAAGCTCCCTTGTGCCTTTACACTCTGCGAATGATTTCCAACCATTCTGAGGGAACCTTTGGGCGCCTCCGTTACATTTTAGGAGGCGACCGCCCCAGTCAAACTGCCCACCTGACACTGTCTCCCTGCCCGATAAGGGCAGCGGGTTAGAAGGTCAATACAGCCAGGGTAGTATCCCACCGATGCCTCCACCGAAGCTAGCGCTCCGGTTTCCAAGGCTCCTACCTATCCTGTACAAGCTGTACCAACATTCAATATCAGGCTGCAGTAAAGCTCCACGGGGTCTTTCCGTCCTGTCGCGGGTAACCTGCATCTTCACAGGTACTATAATTTCACCGAGTCTCTCGTTGAGACAGTGCCCAGATCGTTGCGCCTTTCGTGCGGGTCGGAACTTACCCGACAAGGAATTTCGCTACCTTAGGACCGTTATAGTTACGGCCGCCGTTTACTGGGGCTTCAATTCGCACCTTCGCTTACGCTAAGCGCTCCTCTTAACCTTCCAGCACCGGGCAGGCGTCAGCCCCTATACTTCGCCTTACGGCTTCGCAGAGACCTGTGTTTTTGCTAAACAGTCGCCTGGGCCTATTCACTGCGGCTTCTCGGGGCTTTAACACCCTAAGAAGCACCCCTTCTCCCGAAGTTACGGGGTCATTTTGCCGAGTTCCTTAACGAGAGTTCTCTCGATCACCTTAGGATTCTCTCCTCGCCTACCTGTGTCGGTTTGCGGTACGGGCACCTCTCACCTCGCTAGAGGCTTTTCTTGGCAGTGTGGAATCAGGAACTTCGCTACTAAATTTCGCTCGCCATCACAGCTCAGCCTTTACGGGAAACGGATTTGCCTATTTCCCAGCCTAACTGCTTGGACGCGGATATCCAATACCGCGCTTACCCTATCCTCCTGCGTCCCCCCATTGCTCAAATGGTGAGGAGGTGGTACAGGAATATCAACCTGTTGTCCATCGCCTACGCCTTTCGGCCTCGGCTTAGGTCCCGACTAACCCTGAGCGGACGAGCCTTCCTCAGGAAACCTTAGGCATTCGGTGGACGGGATTCTCACCCGTCTTTCGCTACTCATACCGGCATTCTCACTTCTAAGCGCTCCACCAGTCCTTCCGGTCTGGCTTCACAGCCCTTAGAACGCTCTCCTACCACTGTTCGTAAGAACAGTCCGCAGCTTCGGTGATACGTTTAGCCCCGGTACATTTTCGGCGCAGAGTCACTCGACCAGTGAGCTATTACGCACTCTTTAAATGGTGGCTGCTTCTAAGCCAACATCCTGGTTGTCTAAGCAACTCCACATCCTTTTCCACTTAACGTATACTTTGGGACCTTAGCTGGCGGTCTGGGCTGTTTCCCTTTCGACTACGGATCTTATCACTCGCAGTCTGACTCCCAAGGATAAGTCATCGGCATTCGGAGTTTGACTGAATTCGGTAACCCGGTAGGGGCCCCTAGTCCAATCAGTGCTCTACCTCCGAGACTCTTACCTTGAGGCTAGCCCTAAAGCTATTTCGGAGAGAACCAGCTATCTCCAGGTTCGATTGGCATTTCACCCCTACCCACACCTCATCCCCGCACTTTTCAACGTGCGTGGGTTCGGGCCTCCATTCAGTGTTACCTGAACTTCACCCTGGACATGGGTAGATCACCTGGTTTCGGGTCTACGACCACGTACTCATGCGCCCTATTCAGACTCGCTTTCGCTGCGGCTCCGCATCTTCTGCTTAACCTTGCACGGGATCGTAACTCGCCGGTTCATTCTACAAAAGGCACGCCATCACCCGTTAACGGGCTCTGACTACTTGTAGGCACACGGTTTCAGGATCTATTTCACTCCCCTTCCGGGGTGCTTTTCACCTTTCCCTCACGGTACTGGTTCACTATCGGTCACTAGGGAGTATTTAGCCTTGGGAGATGGTCCTCCCGGATTCCGACGGAATTTCACGTGTTCCGCCGTACTCAGGATCCACTCTGGAGAGAACAACATTTCAGTTACAGGGCTGTTACCTTCTTTGGCGGGCCTTTCCAGACCTCTTCGCTTATATCGTTCCTTTGTAACTCCGTATAGAGTGTCCTACAACCCCAAGAGGCAAGCCTCTTGGTTTGGGCTGTTCCCGTTTCGCTCGCCGCTACTCAGGGAATCGCATTTGCTTTCTCTTCCTCCGGGTACTTAGATGTTTCAGTTCCCCGGGTATGCCTTCTCATACTCTATGTATTCAAGTATGGATACTACTCCATTACGAGCAGTGGGTTTCCCCATTCGGAAATCTCCGGATCAAAGCTTGCTTACAGCTCCCCGAAGCATATCGGTGTTCGTCCCGTCCTTCATCGGCTCCTAGTGCCAAGGCATCCACCGTGCGCCCTTTCT
Organism: Bacillus sp. Nf3; assembly: GCF_003028545.1. Classification (NCBI taxonomy): domain Bacteria; kingdom Bacillati; phylum Bacillota; class Bacilli; order Caryophanales; family Bacillaceae; genus Bacillus; species Bacillus sp. Nf3. Next base: position 2,930 of record NZ_PYUA01000016.1, read on the forward strand.
AACTTAACCATTTCTTACTTTAGAAAGAATCACTATGTGTGATGAACTTTGCATTGCATTCAATGTGAATGTATTACTTATTGTTATCTAGTTTTCAAAGAACA
>NZ_PYUA01000018.1:0-1092 GCF_003028545.1 Bacillus sp. Nf3
ACCGCCGACCCTCTGCTTGTAAGGCAGATGCTCTCCCAGCTGAGCTAATCCTCCATATCGTGTCGTTTCGAAGTGTCTCTCGATCTGACAAATAGTATTATATAACGATAAGATATTGTTTGTAAAGACTTTTTTAAAATAATTTTTGAATTTATTTTAAAGCTGTTTTTTTCATCTTTTCGTTAAGGCACCTAAAGAAGTTTACCACTTGTCTCATCATTTTAAAAGCCTTTTTTTTATTTTTTTATGCTTTTTTGTTAAAAAGAGTACTAATAACTGTGGAAACAGCATTTTTGAAGCTTCTATACCCTTATTTTATTTCATATATCTCTGCATAAAAACTTTCAAATAAGAAGTTCTGCTATTATTTTATTTTTCTGAGAAATCTTTTTTGCATAAAAAAGTGTGAATATGTTGCTGGTCTTTACTATTTTTCAGCAAATCGTTTCACATCATTTTTTCTGCTGCTTCAAATATTCAACAGCTTTATCGTCTATATAAAATTTTAACAGGAGAAATAAAATGAGTATTGTTTCTTTCATGTCTTCTATCTTTTAAATTGGAAATCCAACAATGGCTGACCAACCCCTTCGGGATGAGGTCTTTCTATTTAGTGGCCCTATACATCCCCTTTCTATATCTATTTAGCCCAAGGTGAGGTTTTCTAGGCTTTTAGTGAAGCCCTTGATGATTTGAGCTGCCGATTCATATGATGACCGACATGTTAAATTGAAGGAGCATGAAGTTTGATTTATGTAGCAATCAACGAGGGAACAACCTATTTTTACTTTAATAACCTATTATATAGAAGCAAATCATTCAAAAACACAAAAAGACCAGTTCCGACTGGAACTGATCCTGATAGAAGCTTGGCGGCGTCCTACTCTCACAGGGGGAAACCCCCAACTACCATCGGCGCTGAAGAGCTTAACTTCCGTGTTCGGTATGGGAACGGGTGTGACCTCTTCGCTATCGCCACCAAACCTGATGGAGAGAATGTTCTCTCAAAACTAGATAACAATGTTCATGTTTCACATTAGAATATAGGTTAAGTCCTCGATCTATTAGTATCTGTCAGCTCCACGTGTCACC
>NZ_PYUA01000001.1:0-925522 GCF_003028545.1 Bacillus sp. Nf3
TCGCGGGGTGGAGCAGTTCGGTAGCTCGTCGGGCTCATAACCCGAAGGTCGCAGGTTCAAATCCTGCCCCCGCAACCAAAATGGTCCGGTAGTTCAGTTGGTTAGAATGCCTGCCTGTCACGCAGGAGGTCGCGGGTTCGAGTCCCGTCCGGACCGCCATTTATACATATTCATCTTTTTGATGATGGCTCGGTAGCTCAGTTGGTAGAGCAACGGACTGAAAATCCGTGTGTCGGCGGTTCGATTCCGTCCCGAGCCACTTCCAAACGCATCTGCAATCGCAGGTGCGTTTTTATTATGAAAAGAAGGCATAAAAAGGGAGAAGCCGGACCTAGGTAGGGCCCGGCTCCATAAGAAGAAGACGTTACATCTATATAGACGGCTGATGATTGGAAAAGTTTCAATAAAAAAGGAAAAAGTCTTCAATTTTTTTGACTGGCGTCTTTCTATCCAACGTTTACTAGAAAAGAAAGCCGTTATTATTTTTATCTTTGCCTCGTAAAACGTTATAATAGACAGTGAGCCTTTTTTTCGTAAACGGAAAAGGCGTAATGATACATGCAAAATGGAATGACATAGATGCTAAAAATGCAGGAGGAAATCACAATGGAAAAAAAGATTCTTGTCGTAGATGATGAAAAACCGATTGCTGATATATTGGAATTTAATTTAAGGAAAGAGGGCTATGAGGTTCATTGTGCATATGATGGAAACGAAGCCCTTGAAATGGTAGAAGAAATTAAGCCGGACATTATTCTGCTCGACATTATGCTGCCGAATAAAGATGGTGTTGAAGTATGCCGTGAAGTGAGAAAGAAATACGACATGCCGATTATCATGCTGACAGCAAAAGACTCTGAAATTGATAAAGTCATCGGCCTTGAGCTTGGCGCAGATGATTATGTGACAAAGCCTTTCAGTACGCGTGAGCTGCTTGCCCGCGTGAAAGCGAATTTGAGAAGACAAACCGCTGCTCCACAGACGGAGGAAGAATCTGAATCAAATGATATTGAGGTTGGATCACTCGTCATTTATCCAGATGCGTATGTGGTGTCTAAGCGTGAGGAAACGATTGAATTGACGCACCGTGAGTTCGAACTGCTTCATTACTTAGCGAAACATATCGGACAAGTCATGACACGTGAGCACTTACTGCAAACCGTATGGGGCTATGATTACTTCGGAGATGTCCGTACAGTAGACGTCACAGTCCGCCGTCTTCGTGAAAAGATTGAAGACAACCCTAGTCACCCGAGCTGGATCGTGACAAGACGAGGCGTCGGCTACTATTTAAGAAACCCAGAGCAGGACTAAGATTCTTATGAGTAAAGTAGGTTTTTTTCGCTCGATTCACTTCAAATTGACCTTGATTTACGTGCTGCTGATCATTGTCGCCATGCAGATCATTGGCGTGTACTTTGTGAAGCAGCTAGAGCAGTCCTTAATTAATTCATATGATAATTCCTTGAATCAGCGAATCTACTCGTTATCGTATTACCTAGAACAAGATTCATCGAAAAGCAAGGCAGAATTAAAAGAGGATGCTCAAAAGATATTGAACGATTTTAACAACAAAGATGAGTCTAATGAAATCTCTGAAGTCAGCTATATTGACGAAAGCAGAGAGGTCATTGCCTCTGTCAATAACGGCAGCCAAGAGATTGCCGGCAAGAAAATCACTGATCAAATCATTAGCCGTATTTTCGCGGTTGGCAAAGACTATGAGAAGAAATTCTATGACCCTGAATCAAATAAAAGGGTGCGTATTTCTGCGACAGCCGTAAAAAATGAGAACCAAGAGACCGTTGGTGTAATTTATGTTGTGTCTTCAATGGAAAGTGTGTTTAACCAAATGCGAACCATTAACACCATTTTGGCAACTGGTACACTGATTGCACTCGGGACGACTGCTCTACTTGGTATCTTCATCTTCAGAACGATCACTCATCCTATTTCAGATATGAGAAAGCAAGCGATTGAGCTTGCCAAAGGGAACTTCTCCAGGAAGGTCCGGAAGTATGGGCATGACGAGATTGGCCAGCTTGCGACAACCTTTAACCATCTGACGAGAGAGCTGGAGGAAGCTCAGCTGATGACGGAGGGTGAGCGGAAAAAGCTTTCTTCTGTTATTGCCTATATGACGGACGGCGTCATCGCAACGAATCAAAACGGTGCAATTATTCTATTAAACAGCCCCGCATTAGAGCTGTTAAATGTTTCACGTGAAACAGCACTAGAGATGCCGATTACGTCTTTACTTGGCTTAGAGGAAACTCATACATTTGAAGATTTAGTCGAAAATCAAGATTCCATGCTGATCGAAATTGAACGCGAAGACCAGCTATCTGTATTGCGTGTTAATTTCTCCGTTATTCAGAAAGAGCATGGGAAAATTGATGGCTTAATTGCGGTCATTTATGATGTCACAGAGCAGGAGAAAATTGATGCGGAACGTCGTGAATTCGTCGCGAACGTATCGCATGAGCTGCGCACACCGCTGACGACGATGCGAAGCTACCTTGAGGCGCTGGCTGAAGGTGCGATTGGTGATAAGGAGCTTGCGCCAAGATTCCTCAGTGTCACGCAAAATGAAACTGAGCGCATGATCCGGCTTGTCAATGACCTGCTGCAGCTGTCTAAGTTCGACAGCAAAGATTATCAATTCAACCGTGAGTGGACGAACTTTATCAGGTTTATCTCGCTCGTCATTGATCGTTTTGAAATGACGAAGGAGCAGCATGTCGATTTTATCCGCAACCTGCCGCAGCGTGAAGTATATGTGGAAATCGATCAAGATAAAATTACACAGGTGCTCGATAATATTATTTCCAATGCCATGAAATACTCGCCAGAGGGTGGACACATCACGTTTACCGTTGATCTGGATGAAGAGAAAGGCCTTGTGTTATTTAGCGTCAAAGATCAAGGAATCGGTATTCCGAAGAAGGATATGGATAAAATCTTTGAACGTTTTTATCGGGTAGATAAAGCAAGAACAAGAAAGCTTGGCGGAACCGGCCTTGGTCTTGCGATTGCAAAAGAAATGGTTCAAGCTCATGGCGGAGATATTTGGGCTGACAGCATTGAAGGAAAAGGGACAACGGTGACCTTTACCCTTCCGTACAATGAAGAACAAGAGGATGATTGGGATGAAGCGTGAGACCTTTAAAACCATAATATTGACAATCCTAATTGCGATCAGTCTAGTATTTACGTGGAATATCTGGATGTTTCAGCCCGTCATGCAGGATCAGGCAGATACAGGAACAAAAGTCGTGGAAACGAAGAAGATTTCAAGTGACGAGCCTAGAAGTCTCATTGATGTCGTGAAGCCGCGCGAGATGTTTATCCATTCAAATGGAGAGCATTTTAAAGTGGATCAAAAGGAACTCTTTCAAAACTTTTGGAATGATGTGAGCCTTTGGGATGTCAAAGAGATTAATGATGTGTCAGATCAATATTCCGAGCAGAAATTTAAGAATTTCTTCTATGGACGCGAAGGGCAAGGAAAGACATTGGATCTTGTATTCAATGATCCGATTCCGATTGATATTTTCCAAGCGCTTTTTAAATGGCCGAACAAGTCCATTGAATACAACTCGTTTGATCGGATGATCGTGCCGTTCGCTCAGCAGGATAAGGCCAATAAGAAAGTGTACTTGGTCTCATACAGCAAGGAAACGGTGCTTGAGCTGACAATTGAGTCCGCCAACTACCGTAATCTAATGGACAGTATCGCTGCCGCTCAAAACGAGATGCCGCGCTATGATCTTTATACATTCTCTACGAATTCTAAACGAGATTTCCTTCTTCCGAGAAAGCAAAAGCAGCTTGAAGCGAAAATGTTCTTTATCGAAACGATTAAGACAAACAAGTTCAAAGACGCTTTGTTTACGGACCCGAGCCTTGTCGGTGAGGAATCTAATTTAAACCGGACGGTGTACACAGATGGCACAAGCCGCCTTGAAGCCAATCAAAAAGACCATCGCATTCAATATCAGCATCGCAATATCAATTCCAGCACTGTTTTCCAAACGGGGGATTTGATCAAGCGAAGCGTGAAATATTTCAATGATACGGGAAGCTTTACTGATGACTACCAATACTTTGGCATCAACAGCAACCAGCAGCTGTCCTTCAATATGTTTATGGACGGTCTGCCGATTGTGAACAGTACAAAGCATCCATTTGGGATGACCTCCCTTGAAGTCCAATGGGCGAATGATGACATTTTGAATTACAAGCGTCCAAATTATATTCTTGGCAATAAAGCGAGTCAAAGTGAACAGGTCAAGCTGATGAACGGGACAGAGCTGAAGGACTTGATCATCAAGCAGACGAAATATGATGACTTGGAGAAAATTGAACAGATTTTCCCGGCATATCAAGCTGCTTCAAATGCATCAGATCAAGATCAAGGGATGTTTGTCTGGCTGGAGCCTGTATGGTGTATGAAGTATAACGGCAAAACCGTGATTCTATCGAATGATCTTTTGACAGAGGGGAGCGAGAATCATGGAGTGGAATAAGACCAAAACGATCTTTATCCTAGCCTTTCTCGTTCTCGATATCTTTCTAGGTTTTCAATACTTTGAAAAACGGTCAACCGATCATTTTGCGATTATCGAAAAAACGGATACGCTGGAAGAAATGAAGGCAGACGGGATCAAATATGGCAATCTATCAGATGAAGCGAAGATTGGATACCGCATTACAGCTGAAAAGAAGCAATATACAAAAAAGGATGTCGACGGATTAGCTGATCAAAAGGCGAAAAGCACATTCCCGAAAACAGACAAAGATGATCCTGTCACGCTGCTTGAAATGACCTTCAATAAGCCAGTTGCCTTGCCGAAAAAGGATATCAAAACAGCGGCGACGAACCTTGTAAACCAGCGTTTGCTGGATGGGAAGAATTATAAGCTGTGGAATATAGATGAAGAGACAGGGGAAATCGTCTTTTTCCAAACGTATAAAGGGAAATACATCTTCCAAGAAGGCCTTGATGACACCGAAACCATCGGGAAAATCACCTTAGATCTTAACGATCAAAACGAAGTTGTCTCTTATCAGCAGTCAATGGTGACGTCGATTAATGAAGTGAGAAAAGAAACCCTTGTCCCAGCACTTGAAACCGTGAAGGACTTATATACGCAAAATATGCTAAGCCAAAACACGACCGTGAAAAAGGTAGAGCTTGGTTACTATACGCAATACCCGGGGGCAAGCACGCAAGTCATGGTTCCTGTATGGCGTGTGGAGCTTGAAGGCGTATCAGCAGGTTCAAAGAAAAAGACAGAGGAAGAATATTTGATCAATGCCATCGATGGCTCAACACTTGATCATATAGAGAAAGATGACAAATCTTCAATGGAGTGAGAGAACATGAGCTTGCAGTTCAGTGTACTAGCGAGCGGAAGTACGGGGAACGCTTTTTATTTAGAAACAGACGATCATGCCTTTTTGGTCGATGCTGGTTTAAGCGGCAAACAGATGGTCGAGCTACTTGGCCAAATCGACCGCAAGCCTGAAGACTTGGACGGCATTTTTGTGACACACGAGCACTCCGATCATATTAAAGGGCTTGGTGTCATGGCAAGAAAGTACAAGCTTCCTGTCTATGCAAATGCGAAAACATGGAAGGCAATGGAGTCTCATATCGGAAAAATTGATACAGAGCAGAAATTCCATTTTGATATGGAGACCGTTCAATCCTTTGGCGGTCTTGATGTCGAGTCATTTGGCGTCTCACACGATGCGGCAGAGCCCATGTTTTACGTATTCCATTATGGAGGGCGCAAACTTGCGCTCATGACGGATACAGGCTATGTGAGTGACCGCATGAAAGGCATTATTAAGTCAGCCAATACGTTTGTGTTTGAGAGCAATCATGATGTCGGGATGTTGCAAATGGGCCGATACCCATGGAGCATTAAGCGCAGAATTCTGAGCGATGTCGGACATGTATCAAATGAAGATGCTGCTCTGGCGATGACAGATGTCATTGGAGATGCCACCTCACGCATTTATTTGGCTCACTTGAGTCAAGACAACAACATGAAGGATTTAGCCCGTATGGCGGTCCAGCAGACGCTTGAAATGAAGGGCTTTGTTGTTGGGGACGGCTTTGATTTATTTGATACGGACCCGAAAAAAGCAACCCCGCTTTGCGCCGTATGATTTTTACAATCGTATGATTAAGATAAGAGCTTCTTACCAACACTATATACATCATCTATTCACTGAAAGGAAGGAAACATAGTGGATTATCGCGATGTAGAGTGGAAGCCGAGACGAAGCAGAAAAGGATATTTTCTTTCTGGTTTGATCGGTGTATTGGTAGGAGCTTTTTTAATGGGATTCTTTTTCCCCTATGTATCTGGACAGAGCGGCAGTCCCTTTGGATGGCAGCAGAACGGTGATGGACAAACATCTCAGGGCCCTTTAAAAACTGTGAATGTGAACGTCAATGATGCTGTCACGAAAGTGGTGTCTAATATGTCAGATACGGTGGTCGGCGTCATTAATATCCAAAAGTCGAGCTTTTGGGAGGAAGGCGGAGAAGCAGGTAGCGGGTCAGGTGTGATTTATAAAAAAAAGGGTGACACGTTTTATATTGTGACAAACCATCACGTCATCAAAGGTGCCAACCAGCTTGAAGTGAGCCTCCATGATGGGACAAGAATTGGTGCCAATCTTGTCGGCAGTGATCAGCTCATGGATTTAGCAGTTCTCACTGTCAAAAGTGATAAAATCAAGAAAACGGCAGCCTTCGGTAACTCAGATCATGTGAAGCCGGGTGAGCCAGTCATCGCCATTGGAAATCCATTAGGGCTTGAATTCGCAGGCTCTGTCACACAAGGGGTCATTTCTGGCACGGAGCGAGCGATCCCTGTCGACTCAAATGGAGACGGACAAACGGATTGGAATGCAGAAGTACTGCAAACAGACGCCGCCATCAATCCTGGAAACAGCGGTGGTGCCTTGATCAATATGGATGGAAAGGTGATCGGCATTAACTCAATGAAGATTGCTGAATCAGAGGTAGAAGGAATCGGGCTATCTATTCCAGCGAATTTGGTGATCCCTGTCATAGAGGATTTAGAGCGCTATGGAGAGGTGAAGCGTCCGTATCTTGGCGTCGGCATGAAATCATTAGCGGATATTGCGAGTTACCACTGGCAGGAAACATTGAAACTGCCATCCAAGGTCACATCTGGGGTTGTTGTCATGAGTGTTGAGCCTTTATCTCCAGCAGGAAAAGCGGGACTAAAAGAGCTGGATGTCGTGACCTCCTTTGATGGCAAAAGTGTACAGAATATCGTAGATCTTCGTAAATACTTATATCAAAAGAAGGTCGGCGATAAGGTAAGAGTGCAATTTTACCGAAGCGGGAAGAAAAAATCAGCAGAGATTAAACTTTCTCAAACCGACCGATATGGCAGCTAACCAGTTCCAGTAAGGGACTGGTTTTTTTGGCATGACTGACATATGATGAAGAAAAGGGGGTTGTACGATTGGTTACACTACAACGGATGTCACAAACCGATTACGATGTATTGATAAAGAAGGCCATTCAGCGGTACGCGGAAGAAAAGGTACTCGCAGGAACATGGGAAAAGGAAGAATCACTTGCGAACGCAGAAGAACAATTTGACAGGCTTCTTCCAGAAGGACTTCAGACAGAGCATCATGAGCTATGGAATTTCTTAAACGGAGATGAAGCGATTGGCTGGGTTTGGCTTTGCTATGACCCGAATCACCCGCAGCACGAAGGATTTATTTATAACTTTATTTTGTTTGAAGCTTATCGAGGAAAAGGCTTTGCAAAGCAGGCTATTGCTGCATTAGAAAAGGAGGCAAAGTCATTAGGTGTGCAAAAACTCTCGCTCCATGTCTTTGCTCACAATCAAATCGCCCGTTCGCTGTACGAAAAAACGGGATTTGCAGAAACTGGGATCTATATGAGTAAATCTTTATAAAAAAGAAGAAGTACCGTGCAGAAAGCGTACGGTACTTTTTTATGGGGACATCATGGCATCCTGAGCCGTGACTCTGTATAAATCGACTTTACACTTCACGAAAGCGCGAATGATCGCTGGAACTTGAGCTTCTGAACGAATTAACAATGAGGTCTCGTCATCACTGATCACAAGATCTGTTCCGACAGTTTGTAGGTACTGCGTGAGAACAGGTTTCACCTCATCATCAATCCATGCATGCTTGAAGGTTGCACGTATGTTTGAGGATGTGATGGTTTTCTCTTGAGGATGAGTATGTGGGGACACTAATTTTCCTTCAGAAATGAATGCAGTTTTGGTACAAATACTATTGGTGAACCTTGGGCGGTCAGCTGTTAAAAAGACGGTTTTTCCTTCATCCTTTAATGCTTCAATGACCCGCTGGATGTGCAAGATCGAATCTGCATCAATATCGGCAAAAGGCTCGTCGAGTAAAATAAATTCCGGCTGATGGGCAATGGCCTGCGCCATTCCAAGCCGCTTTTTCATACCAGGTGTGAAGGCACCGACCTTCTCCTGATGATCATGATGTAAGCCGACAAATTCTAGCAGTTCTTCATAATCACTCGTTTTCTGGCGTGTTCCGGTGATTTTTGATAAATAGGCAATATGCTCAAGAGCCGTAAGACCTTCATATAGATCCGTATATTCAGGCAGAACACCTATATGCTGCCTCACTTTTTTTAGCGAAGGCTTATTCATCACTGTAAACGTACCAGAGGTAGGGCGGGAGATTCCGGTAATAATATTGAAAAACGTCGTCTTACCAGATCCCTTTGGTCCAATGAGTCCGAAGATATCGCCTTGATTGACATCAAGATTAATATCATCTATTGCGACTTTTGTACGATATTTTTTTGTGAGCCCTTTTGTATGAAGCATCTACACATCCCTCCTTTGAAACAGCAGTGCAGTTCCAATGAGTAAGATAACGGTCAATGCCGTGTTCATTAGGACGTAGGTCAGCGGTTCACTCCAGCGCGCATAATAATAAGGCGTCATATATTGGAACCAATGAATCATTCGTTCTGAAGAAAGAACAGAAATCATACTGACGATTGGGAAAAGAAAGGAAAACAACATGCCGACAAACATTGATTTTTGCGGTGTTGGAAAGAGCATGGATAAAAATAAAGCACATGAGATACCGACACTGATAAAGGTTAAGATTTTTAACGCATCAGAGAACAGAAAACGGTGTGAAATCACCATATTCAGGACATATGTCGTCATAATACAGCTAAGCCAAAACAGCATCAGTCCAAGATATTTCCCGATGATGATGTTCAAACGGGTTGTTTTACTGACGAGAAAACGAATGGTTTTCAAATGAATCTCGCGGCTCAAAATATCATGAGACAACAAAAAAATAAGGAAGAAACCAAATAAAGAAATCACCAGTTCATTCCCAATAGAATAAGGATCCTTTGCCAGCTCCCATTGTTCCTGATGAGCAGCGATAAACGGAAGACTTGAAACAAAAGTAGATAAAATGAAAATAATAACAATTGTTAAAATAGATTTTGTGCTTTTGAAGAGCTGCTTAAACTCATTCATACAAATGGTCCACACATGCTGTACCTCCCTTCACCTTTATTATACCCTTAGAAAAGAAAGAGACCATATCTTGCTCTTTAACATTTGTTTAAATTTCATAAAAAGAAGACTCTTCCAGCACCAGTTGACTCATTTTTAAAAATGTTCAGAAAAATATCTTGATTTATGAAAAAACATCATGTATGATAGCTTTAATTCAAGATAATTATACAGGCAATGACGAGAGAAAGTACAATCATCAATTTTTCCACAGAGAGCTTCGGCAGCTGAAAAGAAGCAAAAATAATGATTCGAAAAATGGTCTCTGAGCCTCGTGCTGAACATATCTATGATATTAGTAGGTGACGACGAGAGTTGGTACTCGTTATCAAAACCACAGTATATGAGCCAGATTGGAGCTTTGTACTTGTAGAGGCTGTTTAGCGCGAGCAAACAGTAAATAAAGGTGGTACCACGAGACAAATACCTCGTCCTTATGATTCAAAGATAAGGATGGGGTATTTTTTATTGTCCACTTTTTTTCATACAATTGTTCAAATGTTCCACGTGAAACACCACATCCATTTTTTCAAATGAAAGGGAGATTGACATGAGTGAACATGCATTGGTTTTACAATCAGATTTCGGCATTGATGATGGAGCTGTCAGTGCAATGTACGGAGTGGCAAATACGGTCAGCAGCAGGATCCGCATTTTTGATTTAACACACAATATTCCGCAGTATGACATTTGGGAAGCTTCGTATCGTCTGCTTCAAACCGTCACATACTGGCCGGAAGAGACGGTATTCGTTTCCGTCGTTGACCCGGGTGTTGGGTCAGAGAGAAAAAGTCTTGTTGTCAAAACGACAAGCTCACACTATATTATTACCCCAGATAACGGGACACTCACGCACGTCGCGCAGGATATTGGCATTGTGGAAGCCCGTTATTTAGATGAAACCATTAACCGGCTGCCAAAGTCGGGAAAATCACATACATTCCATGGGAGAGATATTTACGCTTATACAGGTGCAAGAATTGCATCAGGTGTCATTTCTTTTGAAGAGGTTGGGCCAAAGGCGAATATTGATGATATTATCCATCTTCCAGTCGTACAGGCTTATGCGGAAGAAGATGTGATCACAGGGACGATTGATATTTTAGATGTGAGATTCGGAAACCTGTGGACAAACATTCATCACACGCTATTTGAACAGCTTTCAATTAATTATGGGGATGCAATAGAAGTTACCATTGCCAACGGGCCGAAAAATGTGTATAAAAATATCATGACCTATGGACGATCTTTTGCCGACTTAAAGGTAGGCGAACCACTCGTATATGTCAATTCACTCGACCATTTAGGCGTGGCGATCAATCAAGGGTCATTTGCAAAGGCTTATAACATCGGTACAGGCACAGGCTGGCGCCTTTCGATTCGCAAAGCTCCGCGCATTATATACGAATAAGAGGAGGATACATCATGGCAGGAAAACAACTTTCAACGAAAACTGTCGTTGCTATTGGAATTGGCGCAGCCGTCTTTGTGATTTTAGGACGATTTGTCTCCATTCCAACTGGAATTCCGAATACACAAATTGAAACCTCATACGCATTCCTTGCATTAATGGCCGTGCTATTTGGTCCTGTTGCAGGCGCACTGATTGGTTTTATTGGCCATCTCATTAAAGATGCGACCACATTTGGCCCTTGGTGGAGCTGGATTATTGTTTCGGGTGTGGTTGGTTTATTGATCGGCTTTATTTCTAACCGTTTAAAAGTAGAAGAGGGAGACTTTGGGTGGAAGAAAATCACGCTTTTCAACGCCGTACAAGCAGGCGCACAAGCATTAGGCTGGTTTATCATTGCTCCTGTGCTCGACATTGTGATCTATGCAGAACCTGCGAACAAAGTATTTGTTCAAGGCATTGTGGCAGGAATTTCGAACATCATCACAGTTGGTGTACTAGGAACCATCATCATTGCAGCCTATGCAAAAACGAGAAGCAAAAGCGGCAGCCTATCGAAAGAAACATCATGAAGCAAGGTGGAACACATAAATGAAGAAACCGATGATTCAATTCGAACATTTCGGATTCAAGTATCGCAGTCAGGCAGAACCAACATTAAAGGATATCAACCTGACCATCTATGAAGGAGAAAAAGTTCTCATCGCAGGCCCGTCTGGATCGGGAAAAAGCACACTAGCCCATTGTATCAATGGGCTAGTTCCTGCGTCTTATAAAGGTTCTATGGAAGGAAGTCTTCACATCGGCGGGAAAAATGCAGAGAAAGAGAACATTTTCTCCCTCTCTCAGCTTGTCGGAACGGTGCTTCAGGACCCTGATGGACAATTTATTGGGCTCACCGTTGGAGAAGACATTGCGTTTACGCTTGAAAATGATCAAGTCATACGCGAAGAAATGAAAACACGTGTCGAGAAAGCGTCAAGATTAACAGAGGTAGACGGCAAGCTGGCATCGTCCGTGCATGAGCTGTCAGGTGGACAAAAACAACGTGTCGCCATTGCGGGCGTACTGGTCAACGATGTCGACATTTTGCTGTTTGATGAACCACTTGCAAGCCTTGATCCCGCAACAGGTAAAGAAGTCATCGACCTCATTGACCGGCTGCAAAAACAAACGAAAAAAACCATTGTGATGGTTGAGCACCGATTAGAAGACGTCCTCTTCCGTCATGTGGACCGCATCATCGTTGTCAATGAAGGAACGATTGTAGCGGATATGACACCAGATGAATTGCTCGCCTCAAATGTTCTAGAAGCGGCGTATTTACGTGAGCCTTTATATGTAAAGGCGATGAAATATGCAGGCATCCCGGTTGCACCGGGAGATCAGATCGCTGATTTACAGCGTCTCACCTTAGACGATGAGGCAAAAGAGAAAATCGAGCAGTGGATGGAAGCGTCTGAGCCGTCAGTAGAGCAGATTGCAGCACAGGATTTACTAGAAGTGCGCGAGCTGAGTTTTGATTATCCAACAAGACCAAACACGCTGAGCAACATCTCTTTTACCGTCAAAAAAGGAGAAATGATTAGCATCGCAGGAGCCAATGGTGCAGGCAAGACGACATTATCTAAGGTGCTCTGTGCGTTTGAAAAGCCAACGAAAGGCTCAATTCTTTTAAATGGTGATGACATCACAGGAGATACGATCAAACAGCGCTCCGAACGAATCGGCGTCGTCATGCAAAACCCCAATCAAATGATTTCAAAACAAATGATCTTTGATGAAGTCGCACTCGGTCTCGTTTTAAGAGGCGTAAAGGAAAACGAGATCAAGGAACGGGTGGAGCGGGTCCTGAAAGTGTGTGGGCTGTACCCATTTCGGAAGTGGCCGATCTCAGCCCTTAGCTTTGGACAGAAAAAACGCGTCACGATCGCGTCAATTCTTGTATTAGAGCCAGAAATCCTCATCCTAGATGAACCAACCGCAGGACAGGACTTTAAACATTACACAGAGATGATGACGTTTTTAGAGCAATTAAATCAGCAGGGTGTCACGATTTTCATGATCACCCATGATATGCACTTAATGCTTGAATACACAACAAGAACCATTGTCATTTCAGATGGAGAAAAAATCGCAGATGATACACCAGCCAAAGTGCTGACAGATCAGCTGCTTGTCCAAAAGGCGAGCTTAAAGGAAACATCGCTGTATGAACTGGCGCTGAAAGCTGATTGGCCGAATCCAAATGAACTCGTGGATCGCTTCATTGAGGTTGACAGAAAGGAACGAATGACATGGCTGTAGACATGCTGTCCTATATCGACCGCCCGTCGCCGATTCACCGGCTGACAGGTGCAACCAAACTCATTTGCTTTATCCTCTGGTCATCCGCAGCGATGCTCACGTATGATACAGGCGTTTTAGTGTTTATGTTAGCCGCCAGTATCGTATTCTTTCAGCTATCAAACGTACGATTTCGTGATATTTCCTTCGTGGTGATCGTCCTGGCGATTTTCCTATTGATCAATAACATCGCCATTTACATCTTTGCACCCCAGCAAGGTGTCGCCATCTACGGAGCGAAGCACGAGCTGTTTCATATTGCAGGCTGGTACAATGTCACACTTGAACAGCTTTTCTATCAATTGAACATTACGCTAAAATATGTGACCGTGATGCCAGCAGCGCTTTTATTTATTGTGACAACAAATCCAAGTGAATTCGCCTCATCTCTCAGCCGAATTGGGGTCAGCTACCGGATTTCGTATGCTGTAGCGATTGCTCTTCGTTATATTCCAGATATTCAGCGGGATTTTCGCACGATCGCGATTTCTCAGCAAGCAAGAGGCATTGATTTATCGAAGAATGAAAAGCTGGGAAAACGGATTAAAAATGCGCTGTCGATTGTCATGCCGCTGATTTTTTCCAGTCTAGAGCGGATAGAGACGATCAGCAATGCAATGGAGCTGCGGGGGTTTGGTAAACATAAAAAGCGTACATGGTTTACGGCGAAAGACTTTCAAAAAGCAGATTATGTGGCGTTCATATTTGTTGGTGTGGTACTGATTGTTTCGTTAGTGATTACATTTGTTAGAGGAACGAGATTTTATAATCCGTTTCTATAGAAGGAAGCCTTCACAGGAGTGGAGGCTTTTTTGTTTGGTTTGTGGATAAAAGGTGTGGAAAATGGTAAAAGACTATTAACATGTGAATAAATCGGTTATATTGAACAATGAGCGAAACACTTGTGAATAACGAAACAACATATTGGAGGAATTAGAAACTTATGAACAAATCACTTTATGCTTGTGCAGAACACATAGAAACCGTATTAGACATGTACATAGATGATCACGAAACGCCGCCAGAATTCAGAAAAATCGAACATACACACAGTTTATCCACAACCTGTGAATTGTGCGATGAACCTGCAATATATATAGTGGGGAACGAATGATCGGACACAAAATACACAAATTTTATCCACAATTGTTGATAACTTATATGAATAACTTGTTCTTAAGGTGGGGATGACCTGTGAATATATCAATTATCACAGTAGGAAAATTAAAAGAGAAATATTTAAAGCAAGGCATAGCCGAATACACAAAACGATTACAGGCTTACGCAAAAATCGAGATCATTGAGCTCGCGGACGAAAAAGCGCCCGAGAATCTCAGCGATCAAGACATGAAAATCATCAAAGACAAAGAAGGCGAACGCATCCTAAGCAAAATCAATCCAGACGCCCACGTCATCGCCCTCGCCATCGAAGGAAAAATGAAAACTTCCGAAGAATTAGCCGATACAATAGATAAGCTAGCAACATACGGAAAAAGTAAGGTATGTTTTGTCATAGGTGGGTCGCTTGGGTTAAGCGATGCTGTCATGCAGCGCGCGGATGAGAAGCTGTCGTTTTCGAAAATGACGTTCCCGCATCAGTTGATGAGATTGGTGTTGGTGGAGCAGATTTATCGGGCGTTTCGGATTGTGCGGGGGGAGCCGTACCATAAGTGAAAAGGTTGATATTTATTAATATATAATGGAGTGATAGTGATAATATGGAAAGCGGAAAATTTACGATTGAAGATAGTGAAATCGCGGAATTATTAGGTAGGCAAAACTTCACGACAAAGGACTCTGCAATCTATGAATTAATAAAGAACTGTTATGATGCAGGGGCAAAATTCTGTAATATATATATCGACAATGACTCTATTAGAATATTTGACGATGGAATAGGAATGAATTATGAAAATATTAAAAAGGATTGGATGCATGTCGGAAAAAGTAGTAAAGGGTATATTGATAATAAAAGTAATCGAGTTCTGACAGGCTCTAAGGGTGTAGGTAGATTTGCAACAGCACGACTTGGGAATAGTGTCAAAATTCTTTCGAAGAAAGAAAATAATGACCCAATACTGTGGGAGACAAATTGGGAGTTTTCAAGTTTTAAAAAGATACAAGATGATTTATTACAAGGGACAAATATAGAGATAACAGATCTTAGAGATACGTGGCGTCCCAATGATATAAAGAAGCTAGAAAATTTTCTTATGAGAGCCTACAAAAATGAGGAAATGAAAGTTATTATTCATTATAAACAGGAAAATCCAATACAAATAACACCAATTTTCAAAAACATTAAGTTAGGTGTTAACTGTTCAAGTAAAATCACTCTAGATTATAAAAGTGATGAAATGAAATTAGTAGTACTAATTGAATCTGACGAATTTACAGATGAAATTGCAAGTATTATAGATATTAACAAAATTAAGGTATATCAAGAGACATTTAATATGCAATATGAAGTAAATATATTCGATTCTAATGAAGATTTAGAAAATTTGCTGACTTATTTAGGAGATTTTAGTGCTGAGTTTTATTTTGGCTTGTCAAAACAACAAAAAGATATGGCTAAACATTATATGTATAAGTATAACGGACTCGAATTAATAGATGTGGATATCGCTTTATATAGAAATGATTTCAGTATATCATCTCTAGAGGGAAAAAAAGATTGGTTATCTATTTCTTCAAGAGCTAGGAAATCGCCAGCAGCTGCTAGCCATTTAACAGGAAGTTGGAGAGTTAGGCTAAATCAGATATCTGGATTTGTTCAAATTGATAAAATAAATAATAAGAATTTGAAAGATCTAGCTAATAGACAAGGAATAGAAGAAGATGATTATTATGATATATTCTGCAAGATTATACATTTTGGTCTGGGTAGATTTGAGAAGCAACGACAGAGCATCATTAGAAAAATAGTACAATATAGAGGTGATGAAAAGAGGACGGCTAAAAATGAGGTTCTGAAGGAGTTTCTTAATAAACCGTTAAGTGTAAAGGAAATGTCGGAAGAAAAAGTGACCTCTTTGGCAAGTGAAATTAAAGGGTTTCAGAAGGAAGCAAATGAAAAATCTAAAGTTTTCAAAGAAAGTGAACAAAAATATAAATATGATGTTAGGATATTAAATGTTCTTGCTACCCAAGGGTTAAGAGCAAGTGCTATTGCTCATGAATTACATAACAATAGAAATAATTTAAGTTCAGGATACAGGGATATTGTTGACGCACTAAAAGAATATGGATTTTGGGAAGAGTTACTATCAGATGAGTATACAAAAGTATCTTACAAAAATGTCCCATTAACACTTAATAATTTAAATAAGATTAATCATAAATTATTAGTATTTCTAGATATAATTCTAAATAAAATAGAAAAAAGAAAATTTAAATCCAAAGTAGAGGATATTGAAGAGACGATAAGTAACACTGTGAAAGTATGGAATAAACAATATGACTGGGTTTTAATTAAATTTGATTTAATTTATAATCATGAAAGGGAATTTAAATTTTCAGAGGATGTAATTGAGGTTATTCTAGACAATCTGATCTTGAATAGTATTCAGCATAATGAATTAGAGGGTAAACTTAAAATTAATATAGTCTTTAAAATTGAAAGAGAAAAAATTATTGTTGAATACAAAGATAATGGAATTGGTTTACATCCTAAATATAAAGAAGATGCTAGAAGAATTTTAGACGTTCATGAAACTTCTAGGGCTGACGGACACGGATTGGGAATGTGGATAATAAATAATACTGTACATATGTATGAAGGAGAAGTTATTGATATAGATGGTGATGATGGTTTTAAAATTAATTTTAATTTGAAAGGATAATACATTATGACTAAAACTATTAATATATGTTATATAGATGATACACCTGATAGTATGTTAAGTAGATATTTAGATAAATACTGTGAATCTTATTCGAAGGAGAACGATAATGGGTATAATTTAGCTCATTCGGATTACACTTTTAGTGAGGTAGATAATTATAAATCATTGCTCAAAAATACTACAGTTACTAAATCGAACATTATTATTATTGATTCGTGGCTGTTTGAGAATCAAAACTCAACTTTGGGTAAATTTACAGGAGAAGAATTTAAAATAATTCTTAGACAAGTTTTGCCTTTTATAAAAACAATTGTAATTAGTCAAAACGATACTGATAAAAGATCATTAACTATTAAGAAATTTCAATCTATAGGTTCATACAATAGTGAGGAAGAGTCCGAAGATTTTTATGCTAAGGAATTAGGTCCGTTGTTAGAAATGAACATAAAAAGTACTATTGAAGAGTTTGCAGTGTTAGGCAAAATCGAAGAAGACAAAGAAATAGATCAAGTATTAATAAGTACAATTCAAACTACTATAAAAGGTATACAAGATAAAGCTTTATTTGAGAAAGAGGATTTAGATAAGCTTATACTACTTTTTAATGAGGTAAAAGAGAATTATGAAAACAAAAATTAAAGTAGATTATAGACTGACTTCTCTTAATAAACTTGAATTTATTTATGAAAAAGACAAATTTTTAAAAGAATTCAAAAACGAGTTTCCTAAGGCTTGGAATGTTTACGGCTATGTAAATAAAAGAGGAGAAAAATATAATATTAACTTCAGAAAATTATATCATAACAGATGTGCATATTGTGGGGTCAGTACTCAAATTATAAACTCCTCTGAATTCGAAGTGGATCATTTCATTCCTAGATCTAGAACGAATTATAATGCATCTCTTAGAAAGGAATTTATTAATGGAATATATAATTTAGTTAACAGTTGTAGGCTATGTAATAGAAGTAAAGAAGATTTTTTTGACGAGAAATACGTTGAAATTTTGAATCCAGATAACAACAATTTACCTAGTGTTTTTCATCGAAAAGAAGATTATACAATTGTAATTTCAGATGAATATAAAAATAATAAAACAATCAGTACATTTTATAATAAACTTAAATTAAATAAT
Source organism: Bacillus sp. Nf3 (assembly GCF_003028545.1). Lineage (NCBI taxonomy): Bacteria > Bacillati > Bacillota > Bacilli > Caryophanales > Bacillaceae > Bacillus > Bacillus sp. Nf3. The sequence goes on from NZ_PYUA01000001.1 coordinate 18,358, forward strand.
CAGTTAAGAAGACTAGATTTTTTATTAATGGAAATGAAAGATTTCTGTGAAATTTATGGAGATATAGAGAGAGTAAGTTATCCTATATTAAATCTTATTTCAAATATTGAGAAAAAACGAAGAGAAAGTTATTGATTATTTAAATGGTGATAATAGTGCATAATAAATCTCAAGTATTTACTCCTAAGATATACGTCAATAATATGTTAGATATTATAGGTTATAAAGGGAAAAAAATTATAGGGAAATATATACTGGAAAACTCGTGTGGGGAAGGAAATGTTTTATTAGAAATAACAAATAGATATATTAATTCTGCTCGAAGTCTTAATTATTCAGATGCTAGAATAAAAAGAGATTTAGAAAAATATATAATAGGTTTTGAAATAGATAAAAGAGTTATAGAAATATGTATTAATAGATTAAATGAACTAGCAAATAAGAAAGGAATTCACAACGTTAATTGGAATATTAAAAACGAAGATTATTTGAAACATAGACATAGACACAAAATGGATTATATTGTTGGTAACCCACCATATATTACGTATCAAGAGCTCAGTATTGAAAATAGGTGTTTCCTTAAAGAGACTTTTTTCTCTTGTTCCAAAGGGAAATTTGATTATTGTTATGCTTTTATTGAAAAAAGCATTTCAGAACTTAGCGAAATTGGAAAACTATCTTTTATAATACCTAACAGTATTTTCAAAAATGTTTTTGGTGAAGAACTTAGAAAAATTATGATTAATTTCATTGAGAAAATATATGATTTTAAGGAAAGTTTAATATTCGGTAATAATATATTAACTTCGCCTGCTATTATACTTATAAATAAGCAAATAAAAACAAATACATTAGTTTATAAGGATATAGATAATTCTGAAACACTAAAGATAAATAAAGGTGATCTCAAAAAGAAATGGTTTTTCTCCACAAATTTCTTGGAAAATGCACAAAGCAGTAAAAAATTTGGGGATTATTATAAAGTTTCTAATAGTGTAGCTACTCTATTAAATGACATATTTGTAATTCGTAAGAATGATATAATAAATGAAAATGATTTATATGTAGAAATGAAAGATGGTTCTAAGATAGAAAAAGAAGTTCTTCGGTTAGCTGCAAGTCCAAGAAGCTATTCAATAGCGAGAGAAGAATATATTCTATTTCCTTACTTTTATGAAAATAACAATTTAATGAAGTATAGTGAGATTGAATTTAGGCTTAAATATCCTGAAGCATATAAGTATCTGTATAGTAATATAGAGAAATTAAATAATAGAAGATCTGATAATTCAGCTAAATGGTTTGAATTTGGAAGAAGCCAAGCACTTTCATTTATGAATCGTGAAAAGCTTCTTATTTCATCTGTAATCACTAATGAAGTAAGAACGTATAGATTAGATGAAAATACAATACCTTACTCTGGGTTTTATATAATTCCAACTGGAGAAAAAAACTTGGATGAGGCGGAAAAACTATTAAAATCTGAAGAATTTTTTTCGTATTTATTAATTAGGGGAATTAATGCAAATGGGAAATCCCTTCGTTTTTCTGTTAACGATATTTCTAATTATCCTATTAAATAAATATTAAATTAAGATGTCTTTTATCAACCGTTTTATTGTTAGTTACTCTATTTAATATAATAATGCATTGTGTCCTCTTATTTTATGAAGACTTATTTCTAAAATAAAATTTTATAATTGATATAAATATACAGAAAGCAGGAACACCATGCACACAATTAAAAAAATAGGCCAAACCTTCTCCTACATCACACCAGTATCACTCACCGACCGCCCCATCCTAGGCATGGTCGAAGGCAATAACAAAACCTTAATGATCGATGCTGGTAACTCGGAAGATCATGCCAAATACTTTATCAAAGAAACCTTAAAACACGAGAACGCCAAGCCCGATCTCGTTGTCCTCACGCATTGGCATTGGGATCATATTTTTGGTTTGCCAGCGCTGCCTGATACGGTTTCGATTGCTTCTGCAAAAACTAGAAAGGAAATGGAGAAGCTTGTTCCGTTTTCGTGGTCTGATGAGGCGATCGATGAGCGGGTGAGGGAAGGAACAGAGATTGAGTTTTGCGCGAAGGCCATTAAGGAAGAATATCAGGATCATCGAGATATTCAGGTGGTTTTACCGGATGTGACGTTTGATCGTCGGATGGAGATTGATCTTGGCGGGGTTACTTGTGTCGTGCAGCATGTTGGAGGCGATCATGCGGCTGATTCCGTGATCGTGTATGTGAAAGAAGAGAAAATCCTATTTCTTGGTGATTGCATTTATCCGAAAATGTATGCCGAGAAAGTACATTATACGGTGAAAGAAATATTGCGTCTTTTAGATGAGTTAGAAGCTTTTGATGCCGATACGTATATTCCTTCACACCAAAGACCGTGGACAAAAGAGGAGTTTCGTCAGGAAACAGACAAACTTCGGATGATAGCGAAATTCACTGATCAATGTGGTGGAGATAAGCAGAAAATCACGAAAGAATATCAACATTACGTGAACAGAGAACTGAAAGAAGATGAATTAGAAACCATTGCTTACTTTGTAAATGGGTATTAAATCATAACTAAAAAAAGTCTCATTTGAGTGATTTCCCTCAAACGAGACTTTTTTTGCATCACGTATTGTGACAGACTTATTTTTAGCATTGATAATAAAAACAATCCCCAAGTAGGCTTGAGTTTTCCTTATTAGGAGGTAAAAAAACAGATGGACAAAATAACTGACCCATACGACACTTTCAAAACCAAAATATCCAAGTATCCAATCGAACAAAATCATTGGCAAGCCTTCAAAGATGGAACAACGATTAAACAATTAAAAGCGGGTACATGCATGATCAAGGGCTGGCGATCCAGTGAAGCATGCTTATTTCTGCATAACGGGGCTCTTCCGTCTCTTCTATTTGTTACCGGATGGAAGGGAGTACAATGTAGCTTTTACGTTGGAAGATGATTTTGCTACTTCTTATGCAAGTATGATTAACGGGCGGCCTTCTCCTTATTCGATTGAAGCGATGGAGGATTCTATTGTGATTGAAATTCCATATGATCTGCTTCAAATGTTGATGGATAGAAGTCATATGTGGGAGCGGTTTGTTCGGGTTAGTGTAGAGAGGCTGTATACGAGAAAGGAAGAGCGTGAGAGGGAACTGCTTTATTTGCCAGCAATTGAGCGATATCAGGCGTTTTTATTAAAATATCCCGGGTTACATCAACGTATCGCTCAATATCATATTGCCTCATATATTGGCATTTCTCCGGTTTCGCTGAGCAGGCTGCTCCATCCTGCTGAAGATTAACCTATGTTAATGCACAATCTCTAGATCTGACGTACAATCATCACATCATAGAAGAATCGGGGGTATGATGATGAAATATATGATGGTTGTTTTATTAGAGTTCTACCCATCTTGGCTTGCTTTACCACGAGAGGAGCGCAGAACCCATGCGGCTTCGCTGCAAGAGTTGATGCAGAAATATGAGGAACATGTGACGGTGCGCTTTTTTGATGCTGAAGCTCTTCCAGGTAAGGATTACACAGATTTTGTGATATGTGAAACGGATGACCTGAAGTTCTATCATTTTATGTGGGAAGAGATTAGAGATTCTATTCCTTACACAAGTGGTTATGTCAAAATTAAAGAAGTCATCATGGGAATGGAAAATGTTTTTCAAACATATGAAAAAGAATCTCTGAAAATGGACCAGTAATCGAAAACCACCTGCTATCAGGTGGTTTTTTGTACATTCTATTTTTTGGTATAATCAGAGGTAATGTAAGAACGGATAAATTTTTGAACTAAATCGGAGGTACATATGAAACAGCTTTACATGAAGCAGAAAGTATTTAGCCTGAGCGGCAGGTTTACGGTAAAGGATCAACAGGAGAACGATGTGTATGTGGTCGAAGGCAGCTTTATGAAGATGCCGAAGACGTTTACCATTTTGAATACAGAACGAGATGAAATCGCTGTGATTACGAAGAAAATGTTTACCTTTTTACCGAAGTTTTTAGTAGAAGTTGATGGTCAAGAGGTATTGACGATTAAAAAAGAGTTTACGTTTTTTAAAGCAAAATATTCAATTGATGCTGCTGGGATTGAAGTACAAGGTAACTGGTGGGATATGAATTTCCAAGTGCTGCAAAGCGGCGAAGTGATCGGTCAGGTGAAGAAGGAATGGTTTACTTGGGGTGACAGCTATAAGGTTGATATTTTGAAAGAAGAAATGGAGCCTGTGATGATTGCGCTCGTTGTTGCGATTGATTGTGTGAAAGCTGATGAAGCAGCGTCTAGGTCTTCGTCGTCGGCAACGACGAATTAATAAGTGAGGTGAGCACACTGATCACATTCCAATACAAAGTATTTCTAACAGTTGTCGAATGCGGCAGTTTTACAAAAGCTGGGGAGAAGCTTGGGCTGACGCAGTCTGGGGTGAGTCATAATATTGCGAAGCTTGAGTCGGAACTCGGGATTGTGCTGCTTCGACGGAATCGAAACGGGCTGTCGTTGACAGACGCAGGTGAGCGGGTGATACCGCATATCCGGCAAATCATGCATCATGCGGCATTGCTTGAGCAGGAGGCGGCGCTAATTCAAGGGATGGAAGTGGGGAGTATCAAGATTGGGACATTCCCTAGTTTTTCTTCAAATGTCCTTCCACGCCTTATTCATCGTTTTACGCAAAGCTATCCGCATATCAAGCTGGAGTTATATGAAGGCGGTTATGAGGAGATCGAGGAATGGATCGCTTCAGGCACGGTTGATGTTGGTTTTTTAACGCAGTCATCGAGGGAATTCGAGACTGTTCCACTTTTTCAGGATGAATTGGTGGTGCTCATACAAGAGAATCATCGCTTTCATACGAAGAAAGTGATCGAAGTTGACTCGTTACATGATGAAGCCTTTATCATGCCGAAAGCGGGTTGCGACATACTCGTCAAGAAGCTGTTAAAAGAAAGAGGCGGCGTGAAGCCTCATGTTTTGTTTGAAATTGAAGACAACAATACGCTCATTTCTATGGTTCAAGAAGGATTGGGAGTCACGATCATTCCAAAATTAGTTTTGCCGCCGCACATACCTCATACGAAAGTCATTCCACTGGAGACGAACGTCTATCGTGAGGTCAACCTGGCGTTCAAATCGTTCAAGGCAGCTTCCCCATCGGCGAAAAGATGGATTGAAACGGTCAAAAGTCATTTTAAATAGAATCAGCTTGAACAGGAGGTCTCCCATTCAAGCTGGTGTTTTATAAAGTCAACACGCCTCGGATCGTGATGACAGCTGCGCCTGCCACTTTGATCACCGGCTTTGATTCATTTGGAATGACTGTGATACGAAGCAAGCCAGGCCTGCCGATGGCATCGCCTTGGGCAATGTTCAGGTGAGTGATTTCTTGCTGAGAAATGATGCCCTCCAAATAAAGATATCCAGCCAATGCCCCGTTTGCTGCCCCCGTCACAGGATCTTCCGATATACCAATCCCAGGTGCAAAATCTCTCGTATAAAGATCGCATTCTTTTGAGGTGTGGAACGTATAAAGGTGGGTTGTCGAGATGCCATGCTCTTTATTCATTCTAGCTAAAGCCGCTAAGTTTGGTGCCGCTTGATCAATGTCCTGTTGGTGCTTCATCGGAACAAGAAGATGCCAGTTACCGGTGTTTGCTAATTTGATAGGAAAGGATGAATCAATGCGGTCACTGCTCACACCAAGCATATCACTAAGCTCTTCTAAATCGATGACAAAATCTCGTGTCTTCGGTGTCACCTGCGTCATTTCCACATCAACGACCTTGCCATTTTCTTCGTGCCATACGACAGGAACCTTGCCGATCTTTGTTTCTAACACAACCCCTGATCTCTCTTTAGCCAGCCCTAGCTCAGTCGCCAGAAGCCAAGTCAATCCAACAGTCGCATGCCCGCAAAAATTGACCTCTTCCGTTGGCGTGAAGTATTTGACCCGATAATCGGCTTCCTTATCATGGGCAGGCAGCAAGAAGACGGATTCCGGTAAATTCAACTCCTTGGCGATGCTCTGCATGTCATCTTCTGATAAAAACTCACCATCCAACACCACCCCAGCGGCATTTCCTCCAAATTTCTCAGTTGTAAAAGCATCAACATGATACACTCTAATGTCTCTCATCTGACGAACCCTCCTATACATTCTTGTTACGTTAATCATAAGTTTGTTTGATGTATTCGTAAAATGAATCTTTTTGATGTTTTAAATCGGAGATATTCATGTAAGAGAGGAGGGTTCACTGTACCTATTAAATTGGTATTTTGATAAGTCTTTAGTCATGTTATCAACTCTTGTATCTATACTAGATGAAATGTATAATATTTGTATATAAAAACATTAATAGGAAAAGTGAGGATATATTTATGAAAATGGTCCTGAAATTAGTAGCTTCTATTCTATGTGTGATGATGTTGAGTTTTCATATACAAGAAAGTGTGAGTGCCACAGAGGGTGGAACGAAAACAACGGTTGATCGTTATCAATATGGTGATAATTATCTGACAGGTAAAACAGCGCCAAACGCAATCGTTGCATTCGTAGATTGGGGTGTTCCGAGTAACTGGAAATCTAAATATATGCACTACGCAAAAGCAGATAGTAACGGAAACTTTAAGTTGTTTTCTTGGAACATTAGTTCAGGTCAAACGGCGGAGTTAGATACGTATGACCAAAATGGGACAATGCTTTCTTCAAACAAAGTGTATGTTTTCAAGGAATCTTTTAGCTCATTAGATCCGATATATGATACTTCTCAGGAGTTAACTGGGAAAACTGTGAAGAACACAAAAGTAGAGGTCATGAAAGATGGCAAAGTAATTGCCTCAGGCACATTCAATGATGCCATTCATTTGAAGCTGCCTGCCCTAAGTGCAGGGACATTCCTAACAGTGAAAATGACGACTGGTAGCAATATCGACGTTTACAAAAAAATTGTGAATCCTAAGAAAATCTCACTTATTCCTACGACAAAATGGTCTAAATCAGTGAAAGGCCAAACGGGAATTCCTTATGCAAAGATCGTCTTTAAAAATCAAAAATCAAGTGACATCATTCAATCGATGACTGCAGATGGTGATGGCAACTTTGAGTTGAATTTAGACAAAAACACAATAAAGTCATTAAATCAAAGTAAATTTCAAGTGTTGGAACCTTCTTATGATAATGCTTTGTATGAGACCACTTTCCAACTGAGATCAACCGCTCCGACTATTGATCCATTTACTCAGCTTTCAACTTCAGTGGGCGGAACTGCAACTCCTGAAAGTATGATCAATATTTTAGATGGAGAGGGAAGAGTCATTGGGGAAGGTCAGACAGACTCTAATGGCGTCTATGATGTTCCTGTTTCAAAGTTAATCGGTGGTGACTTCATTACAGTCAAGTCGTTCATGGCTGATAATCCGAGTGAAACGGATCAATCTCAGGAAGATGTACAGAAAGTTTTTGTGGAAGAAATCGATGATTCAAGTGAGACCATTAATGGCATGAGTACGTTCGGCGATCAAGCTATTGTAGAGGTGCAATCTGATTCAGCGAATAACACAATAAAAGCAATGTCGAAACTCAGCGCTAGCACAACGAAAAAGAAATTTGGACCATTCAACATTACGCCGGGCAAAGATTTTAAATTGAAAACGGGAAAATTACAACAAGGATCTAAAGTAACAATCACGTTGCAGAGTGGAAAGAGAAAGGTCGCCTTGCCAGCCTTCACCGTCAAAAAAGTCGTCACATCTCCACTTGCATCATCCCAAGTGAAGGTGACGAACAATAAAGGGAAAAATGATACGGTGACGATAAAAGGAATCAAAAAGCAATCAGTCATCAAAGTTTTTAAACAATCTTCTGGTGGAAAAGCGATTGCCCAACAGGCTGCATCTAGCTCGAACCTGACGATTTCCTTGAAGCAATTGGGCCAAACAAGTGGAACGCTTTATATCAGTATAAAAGAGCCTGGTTTAAAAGAGGGAAATCGAGTACCAATTCGTTATCAGGGTGAAAAGTCAGATGCTTTAAAAGCCAGCCAAGTCAAAATCAATAATCTTAAAAATAAAAATGACATCATTACAGTGAGTAAATTGAAGAAAAAAGATGTAATTAAAGTCTACTCAACAAGCGGGAAATTACTAGCCACATCAAAACCAGCTAACAGTGCATCCATCAAATTGTACGTCAAACAAATAGGAACTAAGAGCGGTAAAGTGTATATCACACGCAATAGCGATAAGATGCTGGAAAGCGGAAAGCAAGCCATTTCTTTTAAAGGTGAGCCGTCTGCTTCGTTAAAAAGCAACCAAATCAACATTGTGAACAACAAAAAGAAAAAAGACGTGGTTACGGTCAGTAAACTCACGAATCAAGATGTTGTCAAAATTTATCATTCTTCGGGAAAGCTTATTGGGAAGTCAACAGCTACTAAAGGCAAAGTTGTAAAAGTCACTTTCAAACAACTAGGCACTAAGGGAGGAAAACTCTACTTCACCGTCACTGGGAAAGGCATGTCGGAAAGTAGTAAAACTGTAAAGGCGTTTAAAGCTGAAAAGTAGAGCTTAATGATCATTTTAAAAAAATCGTCATTCATTTCTATGGTGACGATTTTATTTTTAATAGCCAAACGATATAAATCCAATGATAGGAGAGTGTTTATATTGAAAAAATTACAGTATTTTATCCTAATGGCTGTCATCTTGTGCTGCAGTATGTGGTCCGCGACTGTTCAGGCACAATCCGGATACTTCAACACATATACAACGTATTCTGCAATGTCAGGTTCTGGGTTCTACACTTCTATGCAAGGGATGGCTGTAGATCGTAATAATAATATGATTTATGCTGCAAAAATAAATACGTCAAATCACTTGACGCAATTGTACGCCATTAAAATGAACGGCTCGTCAAGCAATAGAACTGTTAAGCTCCTTAAAAACTCTGATACTAACAGTACTAGTAATGACTTAGGACATGCTAATGACTTAGCTGTGAAAGCTCAAAAAGGTGATGAGCAAGTTAGCTTATATGTAGCGCCTATGGCCGATGGTGCAAAGTATGTAAAAAAGATAGTGAAGTTAAGTGTGAACACGAAGAAAAATACGTACAAAGTGGCTAAATCCTATGTCCTTCAGTACCAAGGGGCGAATTTATCAATTAGCGGCATCACATATTCTGTTGGAGCGGACAAGTTTATTGTCAGGTCTGGCAATCGCTTTTTTATTGGGAATTTTAATGACCAAAAAGGACAATTTGAATATGAGGCAACGTTTACATTAAATTATACGAAAGCGATTGTAAATCAATCAGTGGTGGATGTTTCTAAGTACATTCTTCAAGGCATTTCTTTCTATCAAGGAACATTATATGTACCATTATCTAAGCCAGACTCCAATGGCGGGGCTTCTAATGTGAGTGTCATTCTCACATATCCATTAAATATCAATCAAATGCTGAAAGAGCAAAAGGAAACACCTGCAAAAGATTTTTCAAAAGAGTTGTTTACTAGAAAAGACCTTTCATTTCGAATTACGAGCAGTGCATTTACTCTTTTTGAAATAGAAGCTGTTGATTTTGATGACGGAACGTTATATTTTAATACAAATCGCGGGAAGAAAGGCACACAAGAAGATATGATCGCGACGTTCAATGATTATAACTATTACAAGTGATAGGATATTTTCAAAAAGCCCCTCAGCTTATTGAGGGGCTTTTTCCGTCCATCACCCATAATAATTATTGGCTTGAATAAAAAATTGGGATTGTGTGTAGTTATATGTGATTTTCGAAAAGTCGAAGGGCTGGCCGTTTGTGAGGTGAAAGACGGTCTCGACGCGGAGGGCGGGATCGTCTTGTTTGAGGCCGAGGTGCGTCGCTTCGGTTTCATTCAATTTGCCTACTTGTAAGTACATATCGGAAAAACCGACTTTGAGCCCCAAACCTTCACTGACGAATTTAAAAACAGAATCGGCGGCAATTTCTGTGTTGAGATAAGGAATGATCGTTTTTCGGTAATAGGATTCTTCTAAACATAAGGTTTGTCCGTTGATGTAACGAATGCGTTTAAGGTAAAAAACATCTTCATCTTGTTCAATGTTCAAATTAAGTGCAGCTTCTTCGGACGGCTTGATGGTGTCTAGCATTAAAACCTCTGATGTCAGTTGAAATTCCTCTAAATCTTTTTTAAACCCTTGGTTGGATAAAAGGCTGATGTAGCCCTTGCGCCGGTGTCTTCGAACAAAGATGCCGCTGCCCCTCACTTGATAGATAATTCCTTTTTTTTCGAGTAATTCTAACGATTTGATAATGGTACTTTTGCTCACAGCAAATTGGCTCATGAGTGTTTCGAGTACAGGGAGCTTATCCCCTTGCTGCATCTCATGGGTGACAATATATTTTTCAATATCGCTCGCAATTTGTTGATACTTTAACATGGCTATTCCTCTTTGTTTTCACGATTTATTGTCTTTGTATTATAGCACATACCAAATTTCCTTTGATATGCTATTTAAAATTATATATGTATTGATAAATTGTACCGGTATAATTATAATATACATATACTAGTAGTGATAAAGGGGGGTTTTATATGTCAAAAGTGAGGGATTATCAAAAGCTTGCAGAAGACATCTTAGAGGCAGTTGGCGGAGAAGAAAATGTGGTGAGTGCTGCAAGATGCGCCACGCGGCTGCGTTTGGTCTTGAAACGTTCGAATCCAAAGGCAAAGGAAGCAGTCAATGCGATGCCTGGCGTCATTACCGTGGTGGAAAATGGCGGTCAATTTCAGGTCGTTATCGGTCAGCATGTTGGTGAGGTATACGAGAATTTTTCCAGCCTTGTTCAGCTGCAGCCGTCTGATGATGATCAGCCAAATGAAAACAAGGGAACGGTGCTGAACCGTGTCATCGCGACCATGTCTGCTGTGTTTGCGCCATTTGTGTATATTTTGGCAGCAGCAGGTATTTTACAAGGTGCACTTATCCTCATTAATTTATTATTTCCAAGCTTCTCGAAAACGGGAACGTATGAAGTCTTTAGCTTTATTTCATGGGCGCCGTTTACGTTCTTGCCTATCTTTATCGCCATCACAGCAGCCAAGCATTTTAAAACGAATATGTATATCGCCGTAGCGTGTACAGCAGCGCTTGTCAGTCCAGCTTGGACGGAGATTGCTGGACGCGTGGCATCAGGGGAAGGCGTTACCTTTTTAGGCATAGCGTTATCTGAAACAGTTTATACGTCATCTGTTTTGCCGCCGCTATTCTTGGTATGGATCCTTTCATATGTAGAGAGATTTTTAAACAAACGCATTCACGAAGTGGTCAAACCGTTATTTGTGCCATTTATCTGTATGGTTGTCATGGTTCCGTTAACGATTCTATTAATTGGTCCTCTTTCGACAGCAGGTGCAAATGGGATTGCAAACGGATACAATGTCTTAGCAGAAAATGTCCCAGCTTTAGCAGGTGCCATTATCGGGGGATTCTGGCAAGTGCTTGTCATTTTCGGTGTTCACTGGGGCATCACGCCAATGGTGCTCGCCAACTTTGAACAATATGGACGTGACTCCTTCCAGGCATATCAAACCATCGCTGTTATCGCTCAGGTCGGCGCAGTGTTAGGGGTTATTTTAAAAGCAAGAAACCGCGAAACACGAAAAGTCGGGGTTTCAGCGGGAATCACGGGTCTCTTTGGAATTACTGAGCCTGCGATTTATGGGGTTACCCTGCGTTTCAAAAAACCATTTATTTTCGGATGTATATCTGGAGCGGTCGGTGCCATTGCTGCCAGCTTCTTTACGCCTTATTACTTTGCGTATGCAGGGTTGCCTGGTCCACTGACGATTGTAAACGGAATTAGTTCAGATTATCCAACATCGATCATCGGCATATTGATTGGTGTCGCAATTGCGCTGATCTTACCAGTTGTGCTTATTCAAATGTTTGGTTATGGGGAAGATACAGTGGAACAGACAGCCGGTGCAACGTCTGATAAAGAGCAAGTTGGAGAAAAAATGAATGCTTCGATGAACAATGAAGAAACCATTCCTGCACCGCTTGCAGGGAAAGTGATCTCGTTATCTGAAGTGCCGGATGCCGTATTTAGCTCGGGGGCGATGGGCAAAGGGTTTGCGATTGAACCGACAGACAACAAGCTGTATGCACCGTTTGACGGCAGTGTCGTCATGCTTGCGCCAACAAAGCATGCGATTGGACTGCGTTCAGAATTCGGGGTGGAGTTACTAGTTCATGTTGGAATTGATACGGTTTCCCTAGATGGCTCAGCATTTACTCTGCATATCAAAGAAGGCAGCAAGGTGAAGAAGGGTGACTTGTTGATGACATTTGATCAAGAAGCCATTGAAAGCAAAGGATTAAAAACAATCACACCAGTCATCATCACCAATACACAAGCGTACGAAGATGTGATTGTAGAAGAACAATCGACATGTCAGCCAACAGACGTCATGATCACAATTGTGAAATAGGAGGAATGAATAATGACATTACCAAAAGATTTTCTATGGGGCGGAGCATTAGCTGCACATCAATTTGAAGGTGGATGGAATGAAGCAGGAAAAGGCCCAAGTGTTGTAGATGTGATGACAGCAGGTGCTCACGGAGTACCGAGACAAATAACTGAAACGATAGAAGAAGATAAATTTTATCCGAACCATGAAGCGATCGATTTCTACCATCGTTATAAGGAAGATATCACAATGTTTGCCGAAATGGGTTTAAAATGTTTACGTACATCGATTGGCTGGAGCCGGATTTTCCCTAAGGGAGATGAAGAAGAACCGAATGAAGCAGGTTTACAATTCTATGATGATGTATTTGATGAACTGCTCAAGCATGGCATCGAGCCTGTGATTACGCTGTCTCACTTTGAAATGCCGCTCCATTTAGCAAGAGAGTACGGCGGGTTCCGCAGCCGAAAAGTCGCTGAGTATTTCGCGAAATTCGCAGAAGTATGCTTCAATCGATACAAAGACAAGGTCACATACTGGATGACATTTAATGAAATCAATAACAAAATGGATGTCAACAACCCACTATTCCTTTGGACAAATTCAGGGGTGTCAGTCAAAGAAGGCGAAAATGCCAAAGAAGTCATGTATCAAGCAGGACATCATGAATTACTTGCAAGTGCATGGGCAGTAGCCAAAGGAAAAGAAATTAATCCTGCTTTCCAAATTGGAGCGATGGTGTCACACGTGCCAATCTATCCATATTCCTCAAACCCTGAGGATGTTATGCTGGCAGAGGAATATATGAGACAGCGCTATTTCTTCCCAGATGTACAGGTGCGAGGCTACTATCCGAGCTATGCATTAAAAGAATTCGAACGCGAAGGCTATCACATTCCATTTGAAGAAGGCGATGAAGAAAGCTTAAGAAAAGGAAAAGTGGATTATCTAGGCTTTAGTTACTACATGTCGACAACGGTTAAAAGTGATACGGTGTCTGATCACAACGGAGACATTGTCAACGGAGCCCTGCCGCATGGTGTAGATAACCCTTATATCAAATCAAGTGACTGGGGCTGGTCCATTGACCCGACGGGCTTAAGGTATACATTGAATCGTTTTTACGATCGCTATCAAATCCCGCTATTCATCGTAGAGAATGGATTTGGTGCGATAGATCAAGTGGAAGAAGACGGTTCTATTCACGATCCAGAAAGAATTCAATATCTCGCTTCACATATCGAAGCACTGAAAAAAGCCATTGAATACGACGGTGTCGACCTGATTGGCTACACACCTTGGGGCATCATTGATATCGTATCATTCACAACAGGTGAAATGAAAAAGCGCTACGGCATGATCTACGTTGACCGCGACAACGAAGGAAACGGCTCAATGAAGCGCCTTAAAAAAGATTCGTTTACTTGGTATCAAAACGTCATCGCAACGAACGGTGAAGAAGTGTAATAAAGGAAAATAGAAGCCCGGACGAGCGTGGTATATGCTTGTTCGGGTTTTTCATTGTTTATGTTTTATTAATGCCTGAATACAAAGAAAAAAGAGAGTAATAGCGACAAAATAGTTCATTAGATTGTGAAAGATCTTAATGTTCAAGGAAATTTGAAGAAGAATCCAAAAGCCGAATATCACCATAACAGCAGGAATGATTTTTTTATACACAATGATTCTCCTTTCGAGAGTAGTTTGTTTTTCATTGGCATTGTCTCATATCAATGCAGAGATTGAAATGAGATAAAGATATTCATAGGTTCTATTATACAATTTGGTATAATTGATCTATAAAAGAGATAAATGGTAGATAAAGAATAGGAGTTGTTGAAATGAATCAAACTCTGCAAATGGGTGCCAATACCGTACTAAACTCTCCAAAGGGACAAGTATCCATCAGTTATGAAGTATCATCTGCAATTGATATTTCTTTAACAGCGTTTCTCTTAACAGATTCAGATCTAGTTCAAGGAGATAATGGCATTATTTTTTACAATCAGCCGGAGAGTGCCACGGGTGTCGCGACACTTTTACCAGCAGAGATATCAGGTCAGTTGAAAAGGCATCAATTGAATTTTGATATGAGCAAAGTGCCTGCTGGAATCACAAAGGTGGCGATTACACTAACAGAGGATCAAGGAATTGGTTTTTCTCAAGTGAAGAATCTGCAAGCAGAAATTCAAACAGGAGATGAGGTACTATACCTTACACCAGTAAGGTTTACAAATGAAAAGGGTATTGTCGTAGTAGAGCTATATATCAGAAATGGTGAAACGAAAGCACGATCCATCTGGCGTGGCTTCGATTCTGGATTAGAAGGGTTATGTCAGCTTTTTGGGGTAGAGGTTGAACCTGATGAACAGGATGTTTCTACACCTCCTCAAATGACTTCTGAAAAATTAATTGATGAGCCTGCTCCTCCAATGAAGACAGCTGCTAAAGAGAACGTCGCTGCACCAATTAGCTTAGAGAAAGTTCAAGGTAAAATTAGTCTAGACAAAGGTCATAAACCGATCATCATTGAAAAAACGCCTGAGATTACAGCTACAGTATCCTGGGAGTCTGGAACTGATTATGATATTTATGCATTGGTCTATACGAAGTCAGGAAAACAAATAGATGTGGCCATGTTTGGCGCAAAAGGTGTTCCTGCTCTCAAAAGTTACGGTAACGGAGCTGTAGAGCATATGGGAGATGTCGGTAGAGACCGTGAATCGATGAAAACAGAAGTCATTAAATTACGGTTAAATGACGATATCCTTGCTATCGTTCCGGTTGTTTATTCTGCTCAATCAAACGGAACAGGTTCTTTTTATAGATATAGGGTATCTATGAGTATCGATAATCACCAAGGAACATCTGTGACAATTCATGCCAAACATGCGAATGATAATGATCGGATTTATTCTTGTGTGCCGGGTATGCTTCAAAATACAAATGATGGTGTGATCATACGTCCGCTAGAGCTTTACAGCAAACCAAATTCCGAGCGCAGACCTAAATTAAAAATGAAGTCTTCTAATGAAATTGATGTTTTGATGGATAAAGGACCAATCAATGATTATAAATAAAACGAATGTATGGCTAGCTTGCAATTAGAAAACATAAGGTTTTTAATATAAAAAGAGTATAGAAATCCTAAAAAGAAGAATCAGAAGAAAGCACTTAATGAACGAATTAAGCTATATGAAAATTCCAAAAATTCATTTTTAGATCATTTTTCTTGAACAGATCAAATTTGCAAATGGATATGGTGATTTTATTTTAGTCGCAGAGAGTTTTCATTTTGGATTATGCATAGAGCGAACGGAATATTATTATGAGCTAAGTATTTTGGGTGTATAAGAATTAAAAAATATGTAATAAGAGACGCGATTCATTTGGAGCATAGCTTGATGTGGAAAGATCTATGATAACGAAAATAATAAGCTTATTTAATTAATTTTGATCAAAATATAATACTATATGAGTATGTTATTCACCCGCTTAAATAATGACTAAAGTCATAGTGAACGGTTTAAAAAGGAATTAATTGAGTATAAAGATCTAATTTTTGTTAAAAATTTCTTCTGTCAGCCGATATAGATATTATCATCCAAAAATGTGCGTTTCAGGAAATAGATTTTGTGATGAAACACTATATCGTTATGAGGGAAGGAAGTTTAAAATGAAGTTTTTAAAGAAAAGTTGGAAGTATATTGTGGTAGCCATTGTTGCAATGTTTATCGGATCGGCAATGTCTGGCTCATCACCATCAAAAGCAAGTGAAAAACTAAAGAAAGAAAACGAAACTCTACAGAAAAAAGTAGATGAATTAGCTCCATATGCAAAATTAGCTGAGGCTGATGCAAAAGAAAAAATGGAGAAAATAGAAAAGAAAAAAGAAGAAGAAGCTAAAGCTAAGAAAGAAGAAGAGAAAAAGAAAGAAGAACTAGCGAAGAAAAAAGCTGAGGAACAAGAGAAAAAGGGTTACGATACTGGCATCACTTACGAACAATTGGCTAGAACACCTGAAAAATATAAAGGGAAAAAAGTGAAATTTAAAGGTGAAGTTGTCCAAGTCATGGAAGGTGACGGTACGACAGAAATAAGAGTAGCAGTAGATGAATATTACAATGATATTGTTTATGGTGCTTATCAAGCTGATCTCGTCAAATCACGAGTTTTAGAAGGAGACGTAATTACTTTTATGGGTACTTCTGAGGGTGTCATTACATATGAATCCACGACAGATGGTAATATTACAATTCCAAGCGTAAGTATTGAGAAAATCGAAAATTAAGGTTTGCTATCGAATACTTAAAAAGCTTTTACTTGGATTAAGAAAAGTCATCCGTCAAAGTTTTTGAAAAAGGAGTGGCCGTCTGCCACTCCTTTTTTGTATCAATTCCCCTCAAATTTAAGCAATTTACTATCTTTACCTTTCTCATTCGTATAAAATAAGAGCAGTGAAAAATTGAAGAAATGCTTGATACATGAAGGGCGTGTAAGCTGTGAGCTGCATGACATGATGAGATGTATGAACGTGAAGGCTGCAAAGCTGTTCTTCCTCACATATGAGATCTTGTAAGCGTAACCATTATTTGTCACTTCATTGCGATGGTGTTGAGGGGTGTGTCAGGATGAGGAATCCGTATGTGAGAACGGCTTCTAGTCTGTATATTAATTACTTTTTATTAGGTATGGTCAATATTATTTTGGCTTCAAATATGCCATTTTTAATCAAACAATTAGATACCAATAGTGCGGGAATTAGTTATATGATTTCGGCGCTTGGCATTGGCAGGGTGCTCACGTATGGTTTATCAGGCGTACTGTCAGATCGTTTTGGGCGAAAGCCGGTCATTTTGGTTTCTGGTGTGCTGATGGCGGTGTTCCTCATCGGAATCCCATTGTCTCCGAATTATCAAATCGCGTTTGCGTTTGCGATTTTGGCAGGGGTCGCGAATTCGGCAATGGATGCAGGAACGTATCCTGCGTTAATGGAGACTTTTCCGCAAAATTCGGGATCTGCGAATGTGATGGTGAAGGCCTTTATCTCCATTGGGGCAACCATTTTGCCACTGGCGATTTTCCTTTTAGCAGAGCATGATTTGTTTTATGGAATTTCATTTTTTGTTCCTGCTCTGATCTATCTTGTGAATGTCTTGATGCTGTGGACCTTGCCATTTCCGAATCATCGCAAGGTGGAGCAAGTCCAGGTAACGGAGCATGACGGACTTCCGCGCTTCTCGACAGAGCCTACATTTTGGAGGGAAGGGATCGCACTCATTTTGATCAGCTTTACGTCAAATGGGCTGTATGCGCTGCCGCAAATTTGGCTTCCTACGTACGGTGAGGCTATCTTGGGGATGGCTTCGGGCAGTGCTGTGAAACTGCTCAGTTACTATAGCATGGGCGGGCTGCTGTCTGTTGTGATGCTCGCATTTCTTTTGCGCCGTTTTGTCCGTCCGGTCACTGTACTGCTGATCTATCCAATCATTACACTTGTTTCTATTTGTGTACTCTTGGTCGTGAAATCGCCAGTCATAGGAACCGTCAATGCTTTTGTATTAGGGTTTTCAACAGCAGGAGTTTTTCAGCTGACGTTAACTGTGATGGCTGAATTCTTCTGGAAAAACAAAGGGACGATGACAGGGATTATCTCCACAGCGGGCGGCGTGTCGGCTATCGTCATCCCGGTCGTAACAGGGTTAATTCAGAGTCACGCGTCCATTTTACAAATCTTTATGTTCGATGCAGTGGTGGCTGTTGCAGCCATTATCGGCGCACTGTATATCCTGTATCGCTACCGTCAAGTTATGGTACATGATTAAAAAAAGACGACCTCCGCTTAGGAAGTCGTCTTTCTTTTGTTTTAGAAACGGTCATTTTCAAAAAGAATTTGTTTTACTTGATCAACTGGCATATCTTCACCAGTAAAGAGTTTGTAAGCAAGTGCACCTTGCCATAACATCATTCCAAGACCGTTAATCGTTTTGGCGCCAGCTTCCTGTGCTTGTGCAAGAAGCTTTGTTTTTTGCGGGTTGTATACGACATCTGTCACGATCAAATCTTCACGAAGTACATCAAGTGTATCATCGATAATGCTGAGTTGATCTAGTGGTTTCATGCCAAGGCTTGTCCCGTTTGCCAGGATCGCACTTTCTGCTACTTCACGGCGGAACGCGTCTTTGTCTTCAAGTGGGAAAATGTTTGCTTTGACACCGAAAGATTTCATTTCGTTGTTGATGTAATTTACATTTTCTTCTGCTTGAACAAAGTATTGGTCATTACGAGCAAATATACTAATTTCACGAATGCCGGACTGTGCAAGCTGAATCGCAATCGGAGTTGCCGCGCCGCCAGAGCCAACGAGTGTGACTTTTTTGCCGGCTAATTCAACGCCATGCTCAATCAAGTTTCTCACATATCCAAGACCATCTGTGTTGTAGCCGATGAGCTTACCATCTTTGTTTACTACAGTGTTACTTGCACGTGTATATCTTGCAGAATCATCTAGTTCGTCTAAGTAATCTAGTACTTTCATTTTGTTTGGCATAGAGACGTTAAATCCAGCTGCACCCATTGCTTTCATACCGTTTACGGCTGCTTCTAGTTCATCATTCCCTACTTCAAATGCAAGGTAAGCATAGTTGATACCTGTTAGTGTATAGCCAAGGTTATGCATACGTGGTGAAAGGCTGTGTCCGATTGGTGTAGCAAGAAGACCGACTAATTTTGTTTTTCCATCAATATTTCGTTCATGTATGTTTGTCATGATTGACATCTCCTTTAGTTATCTAAATAATTTTTTCATGCGTCCAAGAACAAAGACCGCTAGTAATACGCTAATAACCGCAATGATCATATCGAAGAATAACGTCATTTTAATATCGTACGTGCTGACCAACCCACTTGTAATGAGCGGCACGAGAATAAACGCTGAGCTTGCCGCAATGTTCACATAGGATGAAGCCGTTGCTTTGTTTGTCGGGAATAATTTCATCATAATACTCATCGCCAGCTGGAAGATCCCTGCTGTAAATAATCCTAAGAAAAACGTGCTGACAATGACAATGCTGTACGTTTCGATTTGGAATAATGAAAGCATCGCAAGGAACGCACCAATAGGATAAATAATGGCCACCATAATCGGTGAAATAAATTTATCTAAGACGATTGATAGCAAGAGAACAGATACAAGTGCTCCAATACTAAAATAAGATAGAAGCTGTGTAGCTTGTTCTGTACCAAGTCCGATTAATTTTAACCCGAGCTGTGGAAGCCATGTCTGCCATACCACAAACAATGCAGTCGACGTGAATCCCATAAGTACAACAGCTAAACCTTCGCCAAGCATTTTTGGTTCTTCCTTCAGCTGGTCCTGTACTGGAAGAGCGTCTTGTGAAGAAACTTGCTTATGGTTCGGGAATGGCATAAAGATTAAGTAAATCCCTACAAGTAAATAAAGAAGCCCTAGTCCAAAGAACGCCCAGCCCCAGAAGATGTCATGTGCCACTAGGAACGCCAAGATAAATGGAAGAATAGTCGCCCCAATGGATACAGACGCTTTCACTAAAACAGAAGCCGAACTTGCTTTTTTCGGAAATGACTCTGTCAAAGCAGGATAAGTTCCTGAATCAAGCAGTGAGTTGGCAATACCTGCTGAAATCGCAAAGATAAATGCCAGTGTATAACTCGTTGTCGTTGGAATACCGATTAAGAATAATAAGTAAAGAAAATTTCCTGTAATAATGACAGGCTTACGTCCCCAGCTATCGGCTAACCGACCTGAGAAAAAGAGAGCAATGAGTTTACCAATTCCGATCGCCGATACAAGCAAGCTGATTTTCGGAATATCTACATGGTAGCGTTCAGATAAGCTGTCCATGTTGGAAGCTACAATAATATTGATCATGCCAAGCATGAAGTAATTTAAATACATGCCAAGTGACGATTTAATATAAGGATTTTTCATGTTCCCACTCCTATATTTGAAACCCCTAAGGTCAAATTCTTTGAATACCCTTTGTTATTGTTTCCTTAAAAATGAAGAATATGAAGCCCATCACAACACCCCTTATGTGATTGATGAAAAAATAATGAATATTCATCTGTTCTTCAATCAGGTACATCGTTCTACTAAAATGTAAAAAATAATAACAGCCTTGATTAGGAAGTGAAACTTCATGATTTGATCAGAATCATAAAAAACCACTTTTAACTGTTTTTTGATAGAAATAATGATATGACGAAATAGGTATAACGATATACTAAAAGAAGCAACGAGATAAATATACTCCTGCATTTTAAATGTGTCAAGTTTATGACTTTGTGATTTAAAAAAAGAAAATTGAAACAAAGAAATAGTTGACTTGATCAATAAAAAAAAGAGAATTGCTGTCCACAATTCTCCTTTCCATGATCAGGTAGAGGTTTCTCTAATATGAAGTTGAGGCTTTAAAATCAATCGCTGCAGCTCTTCATCCTGTTCGTTCATTTTATGATATAAAAGGTTCGCTGCTTTTACCCCGATGGATCGGGGGAAGGAGGAAACAGTGGTGAGCGGCGGATGGTACATCTCCGCTTCAGGAACATTATCGAATCCAACCACATCAATATCTTCACCAGGCTTGATACTGCGTGCTGATAGTTCTTGCATGACTCCAAATGCAACTAAGTCACTAAAACAAAAAATAGCAGTAGGAGGCTCGGGTTGATCCATGACTTGAGCAAGTGCTTCTTTCCCGCCTTCACGAGTAGGTACGATATCAATAATAAGGGAATCATCAATCGTCAGGTTTTCATCGTCGTGAGCTCTTTTGAAACCCTTCATTCGCTCAATCCAGGTCGATGAAGTCTTGATGCCGCCTAAGAAGGCGATACGTCGATGCCCCTTCTGAAGAAGATGATGAATGGCCATCCAAGTGCCTTGTTCATAATCAACGCCGACATAGTCACATTGCACATCTGATAATTCACGATTTGCAAGTACTTTTGGGGTGCGAATTTGATTTAACTGTTTGGCTGTCCGAGCCGAGCTTTTCGAAGCTAGGTTTAAAATGATTCCGCCAACTCGGTGCTCTACCATAGTGGAAATGAGCCGCTCCTGTTTATCGACACTGTCAAAGGTTGTACCAAGTAAAACAGTATAGCCTAGTGATTCAAGCGTGGTTTGCACGCCGATTAAAAATTCCGAAATAAAGGTGTTAGAAATATCTGTGACAATCACACCAACGATATTTGAGCTTTTTGACCGCATGTTGGCAGCTACGCGGTCATATACGTACCCTAAGTCTTCCATGGATTGAAGCACTTTGTTTCGAGTGGCTTCAGAAATTCTAGGATTATTTCGAACAACGAGTGATGCCGTTGAAGTCGAGACACCGGCATGCTGGGCGACTTCCTGTAATGTGACACGCTGTTTGTTCATTTTTTTCATTTGTCTTCACCAACTTCAATGGATTGCCTAACTTTGTTCATGATCAAGAGGGATTTCTCCATCAGACGAGCCGAACATCTTTTGATTTATTATACATGAATCAGGGGGGATTGATGAAGTGAAGACATATGAGTGCCACCGTAAATCATAAAAGATTACCATTGACAGCATTCTGATTGAGGCGTAAAATATAAAATTATTCAGAAATAGCAACATTTTAATTAAATAACGAAGGCTATGATTGCTGTGGGTCACACTATAGCAGGAGCAGCTTCTGGAGAGACCGCATGTATGTGCGGCGCCGAAGGGTTCACAATCTCAGGCAAAAGGACAGAAGAGTACGAAATATTGTATTTGTGATGCATGGATGATGCCGTGTATTACTTTTCTCTATTTTGCTATTCTTTTATGACCGTGAGATTGGAGCGCATCCAATCTCTTTTTTTATGGACTTTTTAAAGAGTTCATTATTTCAGTATAAGATCGTGTCGTAGGAGGGTGTTAGCATTGGCACAACAAGAATTAAAACGAGATTTATCAAACCGTCATGTGCAATTGATTGCCATTGGCGGAACCATTGGAACAGGGTTGTTTTTAGGATCTGGAAAAGCCATTCAATTGGCAGGTCCATCAATCATTTTTGCTTATTTAATTGTCGGAATGGCCATCTTTTTTGTCATGAGGGCACTTGGAGAATTGCTTTTATCGAAGGCGGGCTATCAGTCATTAACCGATATTGCAGAGGACTATCTCGGCCCGTGGGCATCTTTTGTGACAGGGTGGACATATTGGTTTTGCTGGATTATGACAGCGATGGCGGATGTCATTGCGGTCGGGGTGTATGTGCAGTATTGGTTTGACATTCCGCAATGGATTCCTGCGATCATTTGTTTGTTGATTTTACTAGGATTGAATCTATTAACGGTGAAGCTTTTCGGAGAAATGGAATTTTGGTTTGCGCTCATTAAAGTGATTACGATTCTATTACTGATCGGTGTTGGAATTGTTCTTTTAATCATTGGTTTTCAAACCGATGCCGGACCGGTGACAGTAACGAATTTATGGTCTCATGGCGGGTTATTCCCAAATGGTGTCACAGGCTTCTTGTTGTCATTCCAGATGGTGATTTTTGCGTATGTGGGAGTTGAACTGGTTGGTGTATCCGCAGCAGAAACAGCCAATCCGCAAAAAAACATTCCCTCTGCGATTAATAAGATTCCATTAAGAATTCTATTTTTCTATGTGGGTGCGATCTTTGTTTTACTATGTATCAACCCATGGACTGAGCTCAGTGCATCAGAAAGTCCTTTTGTGAAAACCTTTGGGCTCATTGGGATACCAGTAGCAGCGGGGCTTATCAATTTTGTTGTATTGACGTCTGCGGCATCAGCTTGTAATAGCGGCATGTTCTCGACAAGCCGTATTCTGTATAATCTCAGTCATCAAAAGCAGGGGCCAGCTTCCTTTGGACGTTTGAACAAGCACGCTGTCCCGAGTAATGCACTATTCGTTTCAACGATTGTAGTATCGGTCGGTGCACTTTTAAGCAAGCTGATTCCCGAACAAGCCTTTGGGATTGTTACCACGATCAGTGCCATTTGTTTCATTTGGGTATGGAGTATTATTTTAATTTGTCATTTGAAATATAAAAAAACTCGGCCTGAACTGCATGCAGCATCTACCTTTAAAGCACCGTTCACACCTTTTGTGAATATTTGCGTTCTTGCGCTCTTTGCTGCCATTCTCGTAATCATGCTCTTCGCAGATGCAACACGTCCTGCGCTGCTATTGACACCGGTATGGTTTGGTTTCTTATTTTTGATTTATGCACGAAAGAAACGCCGTGCATCGTAACGGACGGAAAAGCACAGCCTTTTGACAGAGCTGTGCTTTTTATTATTTAACGATTTCTAATCCTCAACACATAATTTGCATTCAAAATGATCAAAACAACCCCAATGACCAAGATCGAGAAGAGTTGAGAGTGATTGGCTCCAAGGGAATACACAATCAAAATAAACATGGCACTGGTCAATAGGATATTCATCATTTGATACGTGTGAAACAGTCCGCCAAGCATGACATGCTTTTCCCCTTCGTCTGATATGGCGAGCAGCTTTTTACTATAATCTTTGTCGGACGGACTTGGCAGATTGCGATTAGGATAGACAAGTTTAAGAACGGATATCGCTGCATAAGAACTGATAATGGTGATGATAAATAAAGCAGCATTGACCAGAATCAACCAGAGGGGCTGCTCGGTGACGATGGTTATACCGATGGCAATAATGGACAAAATCGTACTCACCGTATTGGCTAATGTCGAATCAGTAAAGGTCCGATATTGCTTAGCCTCCAGTTCATCTTCCTCATCTCCAGAGACCGAAAGAGACACTCTTTTTTTCATACGTGAAATCCCTGAAAAACAATAAATAATCAATAAAATTGTCAATCCACTGATGACAAGAGTCGCTTCAAATGCAATATCAAGAAGTGTCATCTCAAATTCGGCTGCCAGTAGACAGTAAGCACCGAGAAAGCCAAGGAGAGCACCTAAGAGCATTTTGTATAAAGTTTTCATGATAGTTCATCCTCCTCGAATAGAAAAATACGTTCAATGGGTTCCTGAAAAATTCGTGAAAGCTTAACAGCGAGCAAGAGAGACGGCATTAATTCATCTCGTTCCATTAAGCTGATGGTTTGACGAGAGACCTTTGCACGCTTTGCCAGCTCAGTTTGGTTTAAACCATCACGCGCACGAAGCTCTTTTAACCGATTTTTCATTCTGTCACCTCAAGTTTTGATTGAAATCTTTCCTTGATTGTAAAGTATTATATTCATTTTGACAAGTAAAGTTGTCAAAATGATAAAAATAATTGTCAGAAAGATCATCTTTATTGAAAAGGTGAACCATGATACGCTAAAGGAAAGAGAAACAGAAAACAGGTGATGGCCGTGTTCATTGATCAATTAAAAAATGACTTACATCAATCACAACCGTTGTTCATTGGAGAAGAGACAGCGTTCAAAGCAGCAGTCCTTATCCCTTTAGTACAAGTAAATGGAGAATGGCATATATTATTTGAGGTACGATCGCTGACTATGAGAAAACAGCCGGGGGATATTAGCTTTCCTGGGGGCAAGCTCGACGGCAGCGAAACAGCACAGGAAGCTGCACTGCGAGAAACGCATGAAGAGCTGGGTATCCCGCCAGAATCGGTCGAAATCCTTGGACAGCTCAGTCCTTATATCGCTTCTCCATCCTTTGTCGTATACCCATATGTCGGTATCATTGATGAGCAAAAAGTGAAACACTCCTATAATCAAGAAGAAGTAGAAGAGACCTTTACCGTGCCTCTATCATGGCTCAGCCAATATGAGCCGTACCTACATCATGTATCCGTTCAGCCAACACCAGGAGAGGACTTCCCTTATGAAAAAATCATGAATGGTGAAAAATACAGCTGGGGGAGCCGTTCAATCGAGGAATGGTTTTATGATTACGAAAACTACACCATATGGGGATTAACAGCCCGCATATTAAAACATTTTGTATCCGTTGCAAAAAAAAATTCCTAGAGAATCGCTCTCTAGGAATTTGTTGTTTTCAGCCGTTCCTTCGCTGTTTGTTTTCCTTTACCAATTGGAATTGGCGCTCTCGCTTGGCTCAGTCCGTAGGAAGGCATGTTCACGTAGACGGATTCATACGAGCCGGCTTGAATTTGGTATGTTTCATGATAAATGCCCACCGCATCATTATTTCGTGCCATTTGGTTAAATCTTTTCCAAGCAGCCAAATGCTTCTCCATCTTGGCATAGGCAAGGAGGTCATCTGTTGATTTCCAATATTGAATCATCGCTGTCGTGCGTAATCCAAAGTAATTTTCTGTCCCAAGAAACCCTAGCTCCTCTTGATGGGTATACAGCTCCTTGATCATGCCAGGCATCGCCATGAACACAGGCATCCATTGATGAATGGCCCAGCGTTTGTTGATCCTCATTCCGATGATGAACACCACAATCGAATCAGAATTGTCCGTTGTAAATCTGCCAGCACGTATGTCTTTTTTCATTTATTTACCCTTCCTTCTTCATCGAATGGAATGTCTCCACGCACCAATCAATTCCAGCTTGAGCCACTCTTTTCCCATAATCTAAAGTAAACAGCCAATACTTCGCATCCGCTTCATCTGGATAAAGCTCTTGAATGTTTTGTTCAATCGCAACATATGTCTCATAACGAATACGGAGCTGCCTCTCATAATCCTGTAAAAGCGCTAGTTTCTTCTCAAACGAAAGATATTGACCGAAGAATAACTTTAATAACACCTCATTACGTTCTGTTGGTAACTGATCGAGCGGCTGCGCCAGCCATTCTCTTAACGTGTCCAGTCCTTTTTCAGTCAAATGATATTCCCGCTTGTCTGAACGACCAGAGCTAGCAGCAGGTGAAACCTCCGCAAGGCCTTCCTCGACTATTAACTTTAAAGCTGGATAAATTTGTCCATAACTGATTTTCCAAAAATGATGCAAGCTCCTATCAATTAATTGCTTCACTTCGTACCCTGACTTACAATCTGTCGTTAAAATACCTAAAATCGCATACGTCGTATCATTGTATTTTTTCATATCAGCACACCTATCTAAAAGATATATCATTTAGATATATAATAAATGATGTGGAGTGGCAGATACAAGGGGTTGTTGAAAAATAAGTTCGATAAAGGAGGTGACTCACTCATATATTGATAGAAAAAATTAAATTCTGTCAGTGGAGGTATGTATGAATAGATTGAAAATCTGGATCGTGGCAATTCTAGCAGTATTAATCATGGGTGCTGTCAGCTGGATAGCTTATCAAGCAAATGCAAAAAAGAGTGTATTGAATCAATCTTACGCCTTTGCATATAAGACAAAGAATCATGTGAACTGGTTCAAAGTAACGGAGAAAAAAGGGAAAGTAACAGGTCATCTGAATGAAACCATTTTGGAGGAAAACCCAAAAAGGCATTTTGATCCTAATCTATTTATCAACAAATATAAATTAACCGGTAAAACAATTGAAAACGGTTACAAATTCCAAGCAAAGCAAGGGAAAGAGACGGTCACATATGAAGTTCACCCTGCTGAAAAAGATCTTTCTGTGAAAAAACAAGGTGAAAAACAAAGCATCACATACAAAGCAGTTGATCAAACAAAACTACGAGCTGTTCAAAAGGACATTCATGACCGATATGAAGAACTGATGGAGGACACTGAAAATAGATTTCATGATTATGTAAGAAACTTCATTAAGAAAGTAACAGGCGCTTATGGTTATCTGTATACGGCGGAAGATGGTTCGTACCAGCTATTTCTAAAAGTAAAACGAATGTATATGCAGTCTGAATGGGCAGGTTCTTTTCTAATGAGAACGGTCCCAGGAGATGGTGGAGCACCTTATAAAGAAACGAAACATACAGCCGGCGGTGTTTCAGATGGGATAATGTTTGATTTGAGTACTTATCCTGCAATTGAAAAGGGTTTTATTTTAGGGGAAACTGACCGAGACGCAACATCAATTAGATTTCCCTTTAAAATGGCAGGCGGTACAATAGAATTTAAAGCTGTCACGAAAGAGGAATATCAAGAGCAAACGGAAGCATTCAAAAAGCAGGCTGAAAAAACGAAAAAATAGATCGTATTGGACCAGGTGAATAAGGGTTAATAACATATCCGAATTCTCCATGAAAAAAGGATATTATTTGCATAGATGTAATATATTATTAATAAATACTTATCTAAATTTTCTAGAATCTATTTTTAAGTGAATAAGAATTTAGTTGAATATATGGTAAAATATTGTTGATGTTGATTTCTCAAATTAAATATTAGAGGAGGTACGTATGAGCAAATTGAAAATCTGGGTCGTGTCTATCCTAGCCGTACTCATCTTGGGTGGAGGCGGCTGGACAGCATATCAAGCAATCGCACAAAAAAATTCATTGAATCATTCCTATGCATTTGCGTATAAAACTAAGGATAGACTGAACTGGTTCGAGATATCTGAGAATAAAGGCAAAGTAACAGGTCATTTGAATGAAAGATATATAGAAGAAATTTGGTGGGACCCTCAATTATATAAAAAACAATATGTCATAACCGGCCATTCAAAAGAAAATGGGTATGAATTTCAAATGAAAAAAGGAAAAGAAACGATCATATACGAAGTTCATTTTTCGGGGAAAAACCTTTCTGTGAAAAAACAAGGCGAGAAGCAAAGCACGATTTATAAAGCAATCAATCAAAAAAAGCTAGATACGTATCAAAAAAAGATTCAAAATCGACATCAAAATCTAGTTGATTCATCAGAAACTAGATTTTATGAAAATATGAGACACTTCAGGGATAAAGTGGCGAAAGTATATGGTTTTCTATATACGGCAGAGGATAAACAACTATTTTTACAAGTGGAAAGCATGCATGTTGAGAATGGATGGGACGGCTCCTTTTTAATAACAACTGTTTCTGAAGAAGGTTGTAAGCCCTATAAAGAAATGAAAATAGAGGTCGGGGGCTTTACTGATGGGGCAGGATTTTTCGAAATGAGCTATGATCCTATAATTGAAGATGGTGTCATTATAGGTTCGACTGATCGAGATGCAAAATCAGTAAAGCTGCCAATTAAAAAGACAGACGGTACAGTAGAGTTAAAAGCTTTCACGAGGAAGGAATATAAAAAACTCCCTAAACCATATATCATGACAGGCGATTCAGTAGAGTTAAAAGCTGTCACGAAAAAGGAGTATGAAAAACAAGCCAAAGCATTTAAAAAGAGGGCAGAAGAAAAGAAAAAATAGATGAATTTAAACCAGATGAGTGAATCAACTTATCTGGTTTTTTGTGGAGAAAAATATTGTTGATTGATGCTAGAAGGAACAAAAGAGTAGAAGGTTTCCTATAAGTGAATAGAGAAAAGTATTTTAGGTATATAGACCCTAATAATTTTTAGAAAAATAAATGTTGACGCTTTCATATAATGCATATATACTAAAAACAAATCCAATATGAATAAATTAGACATGTGACTGGTCATGCAGGCAGGATCTAAAAACGATGAATTTTTCTTTTATTTGTCGTTTTAGGTCCTTTTTTTATTGCCGAAATATAGGTCTCGTGTATGAGAAAAGGGGGAGAAAAAATGAATTACACACAAGTTGCCAAAGACGTTTTACAGCATGTAGGCGGCAAAGAAAACATTGCGCACCTTGAACATTGTTCAACAAGACTTCGTTTCACACTAATTGATCAGAAAAAAGCAGATGTACCAGCACTGGAAAAAACACCGGGTGTCATAGCTGTTAGAATGACAGGACAATGCCAAGTAGTCATTGGGAATGACGTCATTGAAGTGTATCAAAAGGTAACAAGTTTAATAGGCAGCAGCTCATCAAGCCAAGACGTGCCATCCAATCAGCCAAAAGAAAAAAGAAAAGAAGGCACAGTTCTGTTAGATTTCATTGTCGGTGTCTTCCAGCCGCTTGTACCAGCTATCGCAGGCGGAGGAATTTTAAAGTCATTTCTTCTCCTTTTCTCTTTATTAGGCTGGATGGATGCAAAGGGACAAACCTATCAAATACTGAACATGGTAGGTGACGCACCACTTTACTTTCTGCCTTTACTAGTTGCTGTAACGACGGCGAATAAACTAAAAGTAAACCCACTGGTCGCACTATCAGCAGTCGGTGCGCTTCTTCTGCCGAACATGACGGCGATGCTTACAGAAGGTGCACAATTACTGTCATTCGATGTGAAAAATATAGCTTATGCGTATCAAGTGTTTCCGGCAATCCTTTCTGTATTGCTTTACGCGCAAATGGAAAAATTCTTTACACGGTTTTCACCAAAACCAATTCGGATTTTCTTCGTTCCGATGATGTCATTGGTCATTACTGTACCAGTTACGCTACTTCTGTTAGGACCGATTGGTTTTACAGCGGGGCAAGGTTTTTCATCTATTATTCTTTCGATGTTTAATACTGTAGGCTGGGTAGCTGTCGCCATTTTAGCAGCGGTCCTCCCCTTCATGGTGGCATCAGGCATGCATAAAGCAATGGTTCCTTATGCAGTCACAACGATGGGAACCCTTGGGAAAGAAGCACTTTACTTACCGGCATCACTTGCGCATAATATTGCGGAAAGTGGAGCGTGTTTCGCTGTGGCACTTCGAACAAAAGACAAGGTACTTAGATCAACAGCCATTTCGGCAGGGATATCAGCCTTTTTTGGCATCACAGAGCCAGCGCTGTATGGTGTGACATTGCAAAATAAGCGAGTCCTTGGAAGTGTTATGATTGGTTCGTTTGTTGGTGGAATTTTCATTGGATTAGTTGGTATACAAGCCTATGTGCTTGTTGGTCCTGGTTTAGCAAGCATGTCGATGTTTATATCAGATGAGCTCCCGCGAAATTTGATGTTTGCTATCATTGGAGCGGTCATTTCGTTTATTGTCGCCTTTATCGCTGCTTTTGTATTAGGTAAAGATCGAACAGTAGAAGAAAAGACAAAGGATCAAGCTGGGTTTGCTGAAAAAATTGGAGCAGGCGAAACATTCAAGAGCCCTGTGATTGGCCAAATGATCTCTCTATCCGAAGTGAAAGATGATATTTTCTCTTCAAAGGTCATGGGAGAAGGAATTGCCATTGTACCTTCAAAAGGAGCACTTTATGCACCTGTAGATGGAGAGGTAACCTTGCTGTTCGAAACAAACCATGCACTTGGTATGAAAACGGACCATGGAGTTGAAGTATTATTCCACATCGGCATTGACACCGTTCAGTTGGAAGGGCAGTATTTCCATCCAAAAGTACAGGCTGGAGATCGTGTTCAAGCGGGTGATTTATTGATTGAATTTGATCTAGAAAAAATCATGGAAGCAGGATATGATCCAGTAACACTTGCTGTAGTCACAAATACAGATCAATATGATATTAAGGTACAGCCATTACAAGAGGTCAATCGTCAAGATACATTGATGGTTGTTACACAATTAGGAGGCTAATCATATGACAAAAATCAAAGGTTTTCCAAAAGGATTTTTATGGGGCGGAGCCATTGCTGCTAACCAGGCAGAAGGCGCCTGGAATATAGATGGAAAGGGACCGTCTGTTGCAGATATTGCAATGTACCGTTCCAACTTGAGTGTAGAAGATTATGAAGGTCATCTTGCAGTTACCACTGAAAATATAGATCGTGCGATGAAAGATCCAGACGATAAAAAATACCCAAAACGCAGAGGTGTCGATTTCTATCATCACTATAAAGAGGATTTGGCTCTCTTTGCTGAAATGGGATTTCAAACACTTCGAATTTCTATTGCATGGAGTCGTATCTTCCCTACTGGAGAAGAAGCTGAACCGAATGAAAAAGGGCTGCAATTTTATGATCGTGTCTTTGCAGAAATGAAAAAACACAACATAGAACCGATCGTGACTCTCTCTCATTATGAAATGCCTTTAGCCCTTAGTGTGAAATATAATGGCTGGGTTGAAAGAAAAGTAATCGACCTCTTTGTGAAATTCGCCAATGTTTGTTTCGAACGTTATAAAGATGATGTGAAATATTGGCTTACCTTTAATGAAATTGATAGTATTCACCGACACTCTTTCATTACAGCGGGAATTATTCCTGATCGCTGCTCAGAAGGAAAAGTAGAAGAGACGGTGTACCAAGCACTTCATCATCAATTTGTCGCATCTGCTCTCGTAACAGCAGATTGCCATCGTATCATTCCAGGCAGCCAGGTAGGATGTATGCTGACAAAATTGACAACGTATCCGCATACGTGCCATCCGAATGATGTAGAACAAGCTTTGAAACAAAACTTAGAAAACTATTTCTATGCAGATGTTCAGGTGTTTGGCGAGTATCCGCCACTGATCAAGCGTATGCTTGAGAGAAAAGATATTCATATTCAAATGGAAGCAGATGATCTTACCATTTTAAAAGAAAACACAGTAGATTTTATCTCATTTAGCTACTATATGTCTTTAACGGAATCAGCCCAAGAAGGATTAGAAGAGACAGAAGGGAATACCATTCGTGGAGTCAAAAACCCTTATCTTCCATCAACTGAATGGGGTTGGCAAATTGATCCGGTTGGTCTGAAAATTTCTTTGATCGAATTGTATGATCGCTATCAAAAACCTCTTATCATTGTCGAGAACGGCATGGGTGCAAAGGATGTAGTTGAAAGTGATGGCTCAATCCATGACGACTATCGTATTAACTATTTCAAAGAGCATTTCCGTCAAATGAGAGAAGCCATTGAAGAAGGCGTCGATCTCTTTGGATATACGAGCTGGGGCTCGATTGATATTATTAGTGCAGGTACATCACAAATGTCAAAACGGTACGGCTTCATTCACGTAGATCAAGATGATGACGGGAACGGGACATTAAAACGATCTCGAAAAGATTCATTTTATTGGTACAAAAAAGTCATTGAGACAAATGGTGAATCGCTTGATTGAACACCACAATCATGAAAACAGGTGATGACGATGTTTAAAATCAAAAAAGTTTTAAACTCGAGCGTGGTCCTGGCTGAAGATCAGAACCAACAGGAGATGGTTTTGTTCGGCCGAGGAATTGGCTATGGCCAGAAACCAGGTCAAATGATAGAAGAAAAAAAAGCGGACCAAGTCTTTATGTCAGTCGATAACATGAGAGCAAAAGAATTTCTTCAATTGTTAGATTCAATGCCTCAGGAGTTTATCGATTTAACTCAGCAAATTGTCCAATATGCAGAAAAACGTTTAAGTTCAACTTTAAATTCAGGTGTTTATTTTACCTTAATGGATCATTTGAATTTTGCAGTGGAACGTCATAAAAAGAATATTAATATTACGAATCGTGTGTATTGGGAAATCAAAAATTACTATACAGAAGAATTTGAAGTAGGGAACTACGCACTTGAGTTAGTCAATGACACATTGGGCATACAATTACCAAAAGAAGAAGCTGCCAATATCGCCTTTCACTTGATTAATGCATTAGGTGAAGAGTCCGAGTCGAAAGATGGTATGAAATACGCCAAGATGATCGGAAGTATTGTCAATCTTGTTCGCTATACGTTGAATATGAAAATGGATCAAGAGAATATTCATTACAGCCGGTTCATTACACATGTGAAATTCTTTGTAGAAAGATTTTATGCTGATAAATTATTATCAGATCAAGAAAATGAGTTATTTGAACAAATTGCACATTTATATCCTCAAGCGATGGATGTTGCTTTTAAGATCAAAGATTATATTAAACAGGTGCATAGCATCATCATTCCTAATGATGAGCTTACTTATCTTGCGGTACATATACACCGCCTCATTTCTTATCAGCAACTAAAATAAATGGGGAACCACTTGCCTTGATGAGGCGAGTGGTTCTTTGTTTGGCAAATGTTTATATTAAGTTCCGATAGGTCGTTCTGTTGTACCATTTTCATCATTTAATGAATTGAAAGTCCCTGTTTGTCCTAAAACAACGATGGTCAAAGTGATAATCAATAAACTCATTTTTTTCATTAGAATTCCCCCAGTCAATGATAGGATGTTTCATGCGATCAGCTTCCTTTAGAAAGAGATAGGCTTGATGAATTGCTCCCAGCTCTTCAAAGTGTTTTGCTGCTAATGCACTTAATTCACAGACTCCTTCAGCATCTTTTAATTTTTTAAGAATGCTGATTTCATCAAAACAGGCTTGAGCTTTTTGAGCCATATCTTCAGTGAAATATAGATGGTAAAGCAAATTCATTTTTGCTGTATAGATGGGGCATTTCTCTGATTGATGTTTTTGGTTAACCAATTCGAAGTAATAGAGAGCTTGTGTCCTTTCATCGATAGAGAGCAGCTCTTTCATTAACATGTACATGGAGTGATGGAAGTAACACGATGAGAGATAGTCTTCGTCACTAAGAGCTTTTTCTAGGGCATCGATACATTTTTTTGATTCGCCAGCTTCGGCATACAAAATGCTGATATTATGATAAAGCTGTGATGTTAGAAAATGATCGTTTAGACTGTCTGCGATGTGTAATGCTTTTTTGTAGTGATTTTCTGCCCTTATAAAGTCGCAAATGTCCATATAATTAGCAGCGGCGATGACAAAGGCTGCAGCTAGTCTTCTTTCATATCCTTCATGGCTTTTGAAAATATCAATAGCATTCTGAATGTAGTGCAGAGAAATTAGGCTTTGACGAAGCAGCATATATAAGTTGGCGATTTTCGTATGGAATTCTGCTACTTCTATTTCATCAGGAATGTGTTGTAGTTTTTTCTCGGCAATTTTAAACAGTCCAATGGCTGATGCATAGTCTCTTTTATATGACGCGTAAAGGGCTTTGTATAGGTAAAAATAGTATTCAATTAAGTCGTTTGTTTTAGAGGGGCAATCTGGCTCTAGCTGTTCCTTCAGTTTCGTACCTCTTCGTTCATATAACATGAGCTTATACTTGCCTTCTAGCAATGAGTAATAGGTCAAGACCTCCTGATTCTCTTCCATTTTTTGAAGTAATTCCTTTAATTCTGTATACATTGCTTTTGCACTGTGTACATCATGCTTGCGAATTGCAATTCTCCAATCATTTAAACGATTCCCCACCTGTTCAGCAGAAATGATAGCCATGGAAATTTCACCTCTTTAAGATCCTTTCACCTGTTTCATAAAAAACGATATCACAATTTTTGGTAAAATATAATCGTTTCGGTGAGGTGATTGACAAGAGGTAATAAAAAGGACCTAAGGTCATGCGATGTACGACATTGTAAGGGTAATTGCTTGTTAACACAAATGAATAAAATCTCTTTTTGGAAATCTAAAAAAGGGTTATATACAACGGGTTTTAAGATAATGTACGAAAATATCGCTCATATATTTGATATAAAGAAATTTTAGTTATTTCAAAGGGAAAATGGAAGGTCGATCTAGGAAGGAAAATCAGGTATGATGTTGCTAGATCATGAGAATAGAAATTGATAGATGACGACAAAAGTAAGTATAAAACAAAAACTCCGACCCTTTAGAAAGGATGTTGAAATGAAAAAAAGATTTCAAAGCTTAAACAGACAAATCACAGTCATTATCACGACTCTGTTACTTGTTTTAGTGACTCTATATATGTCAAAGAGATACTTTTATAGCAAAGAAATTGAGCTGCTGACAGAATCTTGTCAACAAGCTGGCGGCAAAATTATCTTAGAAACAAATAGTTTGTCTATGGATTACTCGTTTGAGTGCCAGAAAAAGTAGAACAGGCAGTTTCCTGCCTGTTTGACTTAAATTAAAAACCTAAATTTTGCAGCCATTGATTTAATCTCATTTCTCGGTTCTCGACAGTTGAATGGTCATATCTTCCTAATTGTAAACTGTCTGCCATTTCTCCGTCATTCATAAACATGATTCTTTCAGAACGAAGAGCCACCTTGGGGTCATGTGTGACAAGTAGCAGTGTTGCTCCTTCAGAGTGGATTCTTGAAAAAACATTCATTACTTCCTTTGTTGTACTGGAATTAAGAGCACCTGTTGGTTCATCAGCGAAAAGTATGTCTGGTTCATTCATGAGCGCTCGGCAGATAGCGGCTCTTTGAAGCTGTCCTCCCGATACTTCTGTCAAATATCTATTTGCCAAATGATCAATTTCAAGTTTTTTCATTAAATATTGAGCTCGTTCATTGACTTCTTGTCTTGGCTTTTTCTTTGCTAAATAAGCTGCTGCAATGATGTTGTCAAATAGGTTAAGATTTTTTAATAAGTGGCTGTGCTGAAAGACAAATCCCATCTCAGTTAAGCGCAGAGCACTTAACTGTTTTTCTGTCATTTCTGATAGTGATCGGCCTTTATATTTGATCTCTCCTGTTGAAGCTGTTTCTATGCCGCTAAGCTGATAAAGTAAGGATGTTTTTCCACATCCAGAAGGTCCCATAATGGTCACGAATTCCCCACGCTTTATCGATAAATGTATATCCTTAAGAATCGTTTGTTTCTGTCCTTTTAATGAATTGATATGCAATGACAATCGCTTCGTTTCAATCAAGTGTTCCATGTGAAACAACTCCTTATTAAAGTGTATGCCTTGTCGTTTGACTAGAAAAAAACGTCTTCAATAACCAGGCGATCAAAGCTAAATTGACAATAAATAGTATGAGTGGATACACAACCGACACCCATTGCGGTGACAGCCACTGGAGGCTCGACACCCCTAATGATGCTCCACCTATACTCATCAAAGCAGGACCAATTGTATTGACCGCGATTGTTCCAATAAAAGCGCCAAAAGAGAGAACAACGATAAAACTTGTTATATATTGTGCTGTTATATCTATTATAGAAAATCCAATTGTCCTTAACATGTTGTTCCGGCTTGAATCTTTCGCCTTTAACATGTGCAGAAACATGAATAGCATTAAGCTGGCGGTTCCAAAAGCAGCTAATGCAGCAAAAAATGCAACGACTTTTACGATAGCTGCTGTGCTGCCGATCGTTTGATGAACGTATTCTTTCATATCTGTCACTTTTGCAGGAGATGCCTTTTTTTCAAATATCGCCTTTTTCTCTGCAATATTTACTCCTGGTTTTAGTTGGATTTGAATGGTTTTCCAAAGAGGTGATTGAGGAAATGGCTGTGATATTGCTTTTGCTGTTTTGCCTCCATTGGTGACGTCCTGATAAATACCTGTCACCGTTCTTTGGGTTTCATGCCCGTTAGTTACGAGAGTGATTCTTTCTCCAATCTTTTTCTGAAGTGAATCTGCATTTAACACGGATAAGGCAATTTCATCATTCTTAAAAGGTTGCCGCCCTTGTAAATAGGTGAGGGGAAATGCTGAGAGCTCACCTGTTTCTAAATAGAGCGTTTCTAATGAATTCTCCTTTGATTTCGCCTGAAGAGAAGCAGTCTCATAGATGGCTGCTGTTTGAATGCTCCGATCTTCACGAATCATTGATTCAATCTCGTTTGTATTTTTCGTTAGTTGATTTCCTTGGCGTATATCAATTCGAAGGTCACTTTTACCAGAGCCAAGGTATGTGATGAAGTCCGGTGATTGTAAAGTATGCCATAGCTGAATAGGCATCAGCATTAAAAATGTACAAAGTGCAATAATACAAGTAATCGTTGTGTACAACTTCTTTCGTGATATCAGGTCTTTTAAACCAAGCCATATATGGATCGGTATGAACCTGCTTTTCTTGAGGTTCATAGGTATTTTTTTCTTATGATTCGATGAATGGATACCACCTTGAAGGGCTTGGGCAGCTGATATTTGACCAAACTTTCTTAGGACAGCATAGCTGCAAGAGATGACGATCATTGCCGTCACAATAGAAACAAAAAGCGGGATTAACAAATGAGTAAAAGAAGGCTGATTCCCCATGTATTGCTGAATATTGGCCGTAAACATATCATCAAATATAAGTGTTAACACATAGCCTGCTATACATCCTGCACAAGCAAGCACGGCATATTTTCCAACGTATAATTGCTTAATTTTTGTTAAAGGAATCCCAATTAACTTCAGTATGCCAATTTCACGTTCATCTTCTTCTATAGAAGCCGTCATAGCAAGATGGAGTGAGAGAAGGGCTATACTTATGAGCAGTATGCAAACAAGCAGGAGAATGGCAATGACCATTCCATCTGTCAATGCATTCAGCATACGCAGCAAAGGCAGTGTGACAGCTGGGCCTTGTTGTGGTAGCTGTGATGATTGATAGATTGCTTGAAAAGCATCTGTCTGCGCGGCATCATGCAGTAAAAATTCAATTAAGTACTCTTTTTGTTGAAACACTTGATTTATTGCGTCCCAATCCTCGTTATGAAGAAGAAATCTTTTTGAACTGACTAGACTGGGGTTCATTTGTGCATCTCGCAAGAACGCTTTGATGCGAAAGGTGAATTGATTAGCTCCTTTCTCAATCAGTAACGTTTCACCTATGTTGAGATGATACTTTTGTTGAAAATAAATTGGGACAGCTACTTCACCTTTATTGACCGTGAGCTTTTCGTTTTGTTGATTTAAAAGAAAATCAAAATTGCGATTTTGCTTCACAAATAAATGATCCATCACACCTGCTTTGGCAGGCTCATGTCCGAACCTGATGTTTGCATGTTCAATTGGTATCATTGGGACGATTTGATGAGCTTTTACCATGGACTGCTTCCTTGAAAATGCTTCAATGTCTTTTTCATTTAGGTCGCCGTCATGCATTTGGACAAAGTCTGGCGCTTTAGCAGAATGGAGCAGGTCAGAAATGGAGCCATTCAGCTGTACTGTCATTTGAGCTGCACTTGCTGCGAGAAATGAAGTCATCATGATGCAAATAGTTAAACCAATTGAAATAAGACGGTGGCGGGTTAAGTCTTTCTTTATAAAGGCGAATCTCATGAGGCTGATTCCCCTTCATGTTGAAGCATATTTTTTGTTAGGTAGGCTAGGGCAAACATGAAAACACTGACGATTAACACAGTCACATACATGTTGGCTGAAAACGTATTAAACAAGAACCCATACATCATTTGACCAAGCGGAACTGCACATTGAGAAACCATTGTTAAATTGGCCATCACTTTTCCTAATTGGTGATTTGGTGTTTTCTTTTGAATATGTGATATCACAACGACCGAGATCATTGTAAGTAGCATAGCAATTGGAAGACATCCTGCTAAAAAGAGAAAATAAGCTGGATAAGTGCCAAATTGTAGAGCCATAGTCGATGTTGAGAACGCCACAGGCAGCAGGATGATGGCGATGACAAGCATCCAGCGATATAAAGTAGGAATGCGCCAATGCTTCGCTACAAGTCCAACTAGCAGAGCACCTGCGATGACAGCGAACTCAATCAAGCCCATTCCTACTCCATACATGATGTCACTGGTTTTCATTGTGACCCTTAAAATGATTGGGCCACCTACGATAAAAAATGGTGTAAGGATGAAATTTAACATTGCAGCAAGCAGCATGGTTCTTTTTAGAAACGGCTGGCTGCCGATATAAGAAAATCCTTGTTTCATATCTTTTATGAGCACTTTGCCCATAGAATCTGTCAGCGGACTAGAGGAGAAGGGTATTTTTAAACGTAAGAGCATGCA
Source organism: Bacillus sp. Nf3 (assembly GCF_003028545.1). NCBI lineage: Bacteria > Bacillati > Bacillota > Bacilli > Caryophanales > Bacillaceae > Bacillus > Bacillus sp. Nf3. The sequence goes on from NZ_PYUA01000001.1 coordinate 57,423, forward strand.
CGCAGATAGGAAAAATACGATGGCACTGGCACCTATAATGAATTGACTTCCAATCATTCCGTATAGAACACCACCGATAACAGGTGCGAGAACACCTGAAAGTGCCTGAACGCCATTGACGATGCCGTTCGCTTGTTCTAATTGATCTTCTTTCACTAGCTGTGGAATGCTGGACATCACAGTAGGTGCATAAAACGTACTCATCACACCAAGAAGTATCATAACAGCTCCGATCATGTAGAGTGAATCATTTCCAGATAGTAACCAGAAATAAAAAGCCAGAATCATGATGCCGGCGAGGACGTCAAATAAAATCATCAAGTTCCTTCTGTTAAACCGGTCAGCGATTGCACCAGCTAATGGGGAGAGAAGGAACGGGATATTGGATAAAGCGAAAAGTAAGGCAAATAAATCAACTCGTTGTGTCATATCAAGCACATGTAAAGATAGAACAAATCGAATGAGAGAAGATCCGAAAACGGAAATAATCTGTCCGAGAACGAGGTAGATAAAGTGAGATGAATCTCTTTTGAATAATACATTCATAAATATCACTCTCCTTTTAGACCGACCGTCAGTCTATAATGTATGCAGGATTGGTATTGAAGTGACCAATCACTGATTATTTTCATCCTGCTCACCAGATAATCGCTTCAGCAAGAAGGAAAAGCTACCCTTTTCTGCATGCAATGAGGATTCAAGTATATCAATAAAAGCTAAAGCGCGTTGTATACTTTCTTCGGCTGTCCATTGAAACAGGCCATCATCAAATATGACCTGTGCAGAAGCAAGAAGGAATTCAACCGTCTCTTGCGGATACTTCGTTTTGAATGTCCCTTCCTCTACACCTTGCTGAATGACATCTGCCAATACTGGTGATAGTTCTTTAATGGCTTTGATTAAGCTTTTTTGATGCATTTCTGCATTAGAAGGCTGATGGAACTGATCGATCATCCCCTGTTTATGGCTTCCTTGCTGAGGTGATTGCGCCATGATGATACGAAATAGTTTGTCAACGACTGGAAGGTCTGGCTCAGCTGCTATACGCTTTGCCACAATGATATCTTCCTTGATGATCCTGTCAATAATGGCATCCATTACTTCTTCTTTGGATGCAAAGTAGTAATAAAAGGTGCCTTTTGCAATGCCAACGGCTTTTAATATGTCAATAATCGTTGTTTTCTGATAGCCTTTGGTTGAAAAAAGCGCTTCTGCTGCGTTTAATATGTCATTTTTACGTTCCTCAGGATGTTTAACGGTTCTCATAAAGCCATCCTTTCTTTTAACTAGACTGTCGGTCGGTCTTTGATTTGATTAAACACTTTTTAGGGTGTCTTTGTCAATGGCTGGTTTTTAAACACTTTGCATTTATTGTTCAAAGACACTATGATACATTGAATGAAAACACCTTCAGGAGAGATGACTCATGCAATTTTTAACCAGTGAATTGGCTCAAGAAATGGTTGAACGTACGATGCATATTTTACATAAAAACATCAATGTGATGAATGCAGATGGTGTCATTATTGGTTCTGGTGAACGAAACAGGATTGGCCAGAAACATGATGGTGCACGACTTGTGCTGACAAGCGGGAACAGTGTGGAAATTGACCAGGAGACCTCCTTGCGCTTAGAAGGAGTGAGACCGGGGATCAACCTGCCCATTTGCTTTCATGAACAAGTAGTTGGTGTGATTGGGATTACTGGTGAGCCAGAGGACATTCGGCATCATGCCGAGCTGGTGAAAATGGCAGCTGAACTGGTGTTAGAGCAATCTTTTCTGCTCGAACGGGTTCAATGGCGTCATCGAATAGAAAGTGAAATTGTCAATCAGTTGATTTCATATTCTGATGTTGGGGATCATCAGCTGAAAAATCGAGCTGCTTGGCTGGGAATGGATTTAGACAAGCGCCGAAGGGCTATTGTTTTTCAGCCAGTTCCATCCTCAGAGGATGCTGTGCATAAATTGATGCATGCGATTCAATATGATAAGAAGGCGGATGATTTACTTGGTATGACCTTTTGTCATGAATTGATTCTTTTAAGTCATTCCATACCTGAACATCAATTAAAGCAGGTGGCAGGTCATCTGCAAAGAACAATGCAAAGAGCAATAGGAGGCAAGGTGCTAGTGGGGATAGGGACTGTCTCTGACGACATCAGCCAGCTGCCAATTTCTTTTCAGCATGCGAGAGAAGCTCTGAAATTAGGGAAGGCTCTTGATCCGGAAGAAAGCATGTATTTCTTTGAGTCTTATCAGCTGGAAAGCTTATTTATGATTGCGGGAATTGCTGAAAAGAAAAGTAGATGGACTGACTTTTACAAGCCGCTGACACAAGAAGCAGAGCTCGCCCATACATTAAGGGTTTACATTGAAGAGGGCGGTGATTTGCAGAGCATTGTTGATCGTTTATTTATTCATCGGAATACATTGCGTTATCGTTTAGACAAAATTCAAGAATTGACTGGAAAAGACCCTCGTCATGTAAAACAGTTAATCGAGCTTTATATGGCGCAGCTAATGAATCAACTATCTTGATTGTGCAAATGCACAATTGAGTAGAGTGATAAATGAAAAAAGTTCATCCAGATTCACAACACAATCCCTTTGAGTAAACGCTTACAATTGGAGAAAGATCTTTTTAGGGGGATTGAGGATGAGTGGAGATGTAACGGTAAGTACTTTGGGAGCCATGGCGGCGCTTGTGATCGCGATTGTTCTCATTCTAAAAAAAGTATCACCTGCTTATGGCATGCTGGCAGGTGCATTTATAGGTGGCTTGGTTGGCGGTGTAGATATTGTTCAGACCGTCAACGTCATGATGGAAGGTGCTAAGGACATGATTCCAGCTGTCCTTAGAATTATGGCGGCAGGTGTACTGGCTGGTGTTCTCATTGAGTCGGGTGCAGCGTTATCGATCGCTGAGGCCATCGTGAGAAGGCTTGGTGAGGCGAGGGCACTATTAGCACTCGCACTTGCAACGATGATTTTAACAACAGTGGGCGTGTTTGTAGATGTTGCGGTTATTACGGTAGCGCCCATCGCACTAGCCATTGCCAAACGCGCAAAGCTCTCAAAAACGGGAATTCTCCTTGCTATGATTGGAGGCGGGAAGGCAGGAAATATCATGTCACCGAATCCGAATGCCATTGCCGCTTCAGATGCTTTTGGTGTACCTCTGACTTCAATGATGGCTGCAGGTGTCATTCCGGCTGTGTTCGGGCTGGCGGTTACATATGTATTAGCTAAAAAGCTTGCAAACAAAGGGACACCTGTTCTTGAGGAGGAAACCGGACAAAGTAAAGTTCAAATACCTGCTTTTTTTCAAGCACTGGCTGGTCCACTGGTTACCATTTTATTGTTGGCTTTAAGGCCGCTTTTTCAAATCAATATAGATCCAATGATCGCCTTACCAATTGGAGGGATTGTAGGCGCTCTTTTCATGAAAAAAGGGAAATGTCTCAATGATTATGCGATGTCAGGGCTTCATAAAATGTCAGGTGTTGCGATTATGTTATTAGGGACAGGTACATTAGCAGGAATCGTATCGAATTCTTCCTTAAAAGATGTGTTTATTCAGGCACTTGATGCATCGGGTTTACCTCCATATTTACTTGCACCAACTTCAGGGATATTTATGTCAGCCGCTACTGCTTCGACAACAGCAGGCACTGCGGTAGCGAGTGGTGTGTTTAGCGGAACACTGATTGGGCTTGGTGTGTCTGCTCTTTCAGGGGCAGCCATGATTCATGCTGGCGCAACAGTGCTTGACCATATGCCGCACGGGAGCTTTTTCCATGCAACAGCAGGAAGTGTTCAAATGGATATTAAAGAGCGTTTAAAGCTCATGCCTTTTGAATCGTTAATCGGTTTGACGTTAACCGTTGTATCGACCATTATTTTTGGCGTTTTCCAGCTGTTTGGCTGAGGACATGATAAGAAATGAGGGGCTGATAGGATGAAAATTGTGATCGCACCAGATTCATTTAAAGAAAGTTTGTCTGCTTATGAGACAGCATGTGCCATTGAACGAGGATTTCGTTCTGTTTTGCCAAACGCAGAGTATATCAAACTGCCAATGGCAGATGGCGGAGAGGGGACTGTTCAATCATTGGTTGATGCGACGGGCGGGCACATTGTTCATCAAGTGGTCACGGGTCCGCTTGGTGAGCCTGTGGATGCTTTTTTTGGCATGTTAGGAGACAGTCAGACTGCTGTCATAGAGATGGCTGCAGCCTCTGGATTACACCTTGTTCCGCGAGAAAAACGTAATCCGTTATGGACGACATCGAGAGGAACTGGTGAATTAATACTTGCAGCGCTGGATAAAGGAGCGAAGCATGTGATCATTGGGCTTGGCGGAAGTGCAACAAATGATGGCGGTGTTGGGATGATGCAAGGATTAGGTGCAGCTTTCCTTGATAAAGCAGGACATGCACTGACGTCAGGTGGCGGGGCACTTCATCAATTAGCTTCAATTGATTTATCTGGACTCGATCCAAGACTGCGATCCGTCCGGCTGGAGGCGGCTTGTGATGTGGATAATCCTTTAACAGGTGAGAGAGGAGCGTCTGCTGTTTTCGGTCCTCAAAAGGGAGCAGATGAAGAAATGGTTCAAGTGTTAGACAAGAACCTAGCTCATTTTGCACGAGTAGCTGAAAAGCAGTTCAATGTATCCTTTGAAGATGCAGCAGGGGCAGGAGCAGCAGGAGGACTTGGTGCGAGTTTATTAGGCTTTTTAAAAGCAGATTTGCAAAGAGGAATCGATATTGTGCTGAAAGCTGTTCATTTTGATGACATCATCAAGGAGGCAGACCTTGTCATTACGGGAGAAGGCCGAATTGATCGGCAGACCATTTATGGAAAAACGCCAATCGGCGTAGCCAAAGCAGCGAAGCAGTATAATCTGCCCGTGATTGCCATCGCAGGCTCTCTTTCAAAAGACAGTGCAGTCGTACATGATCATGGAATTGATGCACTTTTTAGTATTGTTCCAGGTATTACCTCTCTTTCTGAGGCGATACACGATGCGAATCTTCATGTAGAGAGAACAGCTCGGAATATCGCAGCTGTGTTAGAATTTGGAATAAAAAAGTAAACGATGAAAAATGTTTCCTTTTCTATCACATTCCTTCTATAGAAATGTGGTAAAATCGATATAAATGATGTAGAAAGTTGGAGGAAACAAAAATGTCTAATCTACCGAATTGTCCTTCGTGCAGCTCACCTTATACATACGAGGACGGCAGTCTGCTGGTTTGTCCTGAGTGTGCGCATGAATGGTCACTTGAACAAGAACAAGCGGCAGAGGAACAGCTTGTTGTCAAAGATGCGAATGGGAACCTGTTAAGTGATGGGGACACGGTCTCTGTCATTAAAGACCTAAAAGTAAAAGGTTCTTCATCCGTTTTGAAAATAGGAACGAAGGTCAAAGGCATTCGTTTAGTGGAAGGCGATCATAACATTGATTGTAAAATTCCTAGCTTCGGCGCAATGAAATTAAAATCAGAGTTTGTGAAGAAGATATAAACAAGAAAAGTTATACTATTAGAACTTGCTAAATCTGAGCAAGAAATAAGTATAAGAATGTTGCAGTTGTACAAAAAACACCTAAATTGTTAAAGGAAACATATCCCTTAATAAATTAGGTGTTTTATATTTTTATACAGTTTTTAAAATGATGAGGAACTATTCAAAGGAATATCCGTATATATTATTGGAATAATTTAAGCTTATCATTTCATAAATTAATTGAGTCTAAAAATAAATGGGAGATAAAAATGGAGTTTGGATATTTTAAGAAGCCTGTGATCAAAAAAACGACCAAATGTATACCAATTAGTAATAAAGAAGAAATCACCATTGGATTTATAAAAAGATTTTATACAAACAAAGTTGAAAAGTTGATTGATCACATATTTGATGAGTTTTATGTGAATGTTGAAGTAATGGATTCGAATTCTAATATGATTGTAAAGGCTATTGAAAATAAATCTCTCCAATCAATGTTACGTTCAAATTGGGTGATAGAATGTAAAGATAAAGGAAGGTTATTATTAGAAGATAGAACTAAAATTAAAATAAATCCAATGATGAAATTAATAATAAATGATACTATATACTATCTAAAGAAAGATTTTTCCAATAGACGTGTTAGATTAGAAAACTCAGAGCAGACGATAGCTGAAATTACATACGATAAAATAATACCTCCTGCAACAGTTAGTATTGAAAAAAAGCAGGGTGACTTATCTTTACATCTTATTGCATGCCTCTATTATATATTTATGTTAAGAGAGTAAGCGGGGATCCCATAAGTGCATCATCATGTTGAATCCCACATTCTATAAACAGTATTTTAAATCATTACCTTAACCCAACCTTAAAAAAGGCAGATGATTCGCTAAATTTTGGCTAATCCCCTTCACAACTTTTGGGCATTGCTGTACCATATGGAAGTATTCTTCTATTTTTGACGGATCATGGTGTTTATCAAGAAATAGAATGATAGATGATACTTAGACAAAGAAGGAGAGGTAACGTGACGAACGTTTTAGAACTGCATAATGTATCTAGACATATTCGCGGGAAAAAGATTGTTCAAGACTTGAGTTTTTCTGTCGAAGCGGGCGAAGTCTTTGGCTTCTTAGGACCAAATGGTGCAGGGAAAACAACAACCATTCGTATGATGGTCGGTCTTTCTCCCATTACATCTGGTGACATTCTGATTAATGGTCATAGTATTCAAACCTCCTATCAGCATGCCATCCAAGATGTCGGTGCCATTATTGAAAACCCAGAAATGTATAATCACTTAACCGCAAGACAAAATCTTGTTCATTTTGCCAGAATGAATGGGAAAGTGGATGAAGCGCGAATTGATGAGCTGTTAGAGTTAGTCAGCTTACAGCATGTCAAACATAAACGTGTGCGTACATTTTCATTAGGAATGAAACAGCGATTGGGTATTGCGCAGGCACTCATACATAGACCGAAACTGCTAATCTTAGATGAGCCAACCAATGGACTTGATCCTGAGGGGATTCGAATGATACGAGATTACTTGAGAAGGCTTGCGAAGGAAGAAGGGCTGGCTGTTATTGTTTCAAGTCACCTCATGTCAGAGATGGAATTGATGTGTGATCGCTTTGCAATTATTCAAACAGGAAAGTTAGTTGCCATTGAGGATCAGCGTGCTGAGACGAAGCAGGATGATTTGGTTAATTATCGAATGAAGGTAGCAACCGGGGAGCTTGAAGAAGCACAGAAGCTCATTGGTGCATTTGAGGAAGGCGTCACTGTAAGAGAAGAGGAGCAGTATTTATTCTTCTCTATGCCAGAACAAAAAATGCCAGAATTAATTCGTCATTTGAGCAGCGCGTCTATTCATTTGTACGAAATCAAAATCGAAAAACAAACCTTAGAAGATAAGTTCTTAAGCTTAACAGGTAAAAAGGAGGCAGACGTATGATTCGCCTCATTCAAAACGAGTGGATGAAGATCAGTTATCGTGTTGGTACTTGGATTATGGTTGGGCTTCTTGTATTAGGTATGGTTGCCACGTTGATCTTTGTAGTGAAAACAAATGACAAAGATCAAGCTTCAGGTGATTGGAAAACCCAGCTAGAAATGATGAATAAGGAAAACAAGAGGGAGCTCAAAGAGACAGAGAATGGTTTCTTTAAAAGAAACCTTGAAAAAGAGATCGCTATTAATGATTATCGAATCAAGCATAACTTGCCGCCGGCTGATCAGTTTAGCGATAGTGTATGGGACTATGTGAAAACAAACGCCAGTTTACTTCAGCTTGTAGGTGTGTTTGTGATCATTATCGCTTCCACCATTGTGTCGGCTGAATACAAGCATGGTACAATTAAATTATTATTGATTCGTCCACCATCAAGGCTAAAGATCCTAATATCTAAATATATTACGGTGCAGCTGTATGCTCTTTTACTTGTTGTGGTGCTATTTATCTTGTCATTCATTTTGGGTGCTATTTTCTTTGGACTTAACACTGATTATGTGAATTTGGTTTATCAAAATGGTGAAGTGATTGAACGTTCGCAGTTTGCCCATATGGTCTATTATTATCTTGCTCATTGTGCAATGTTTGTCGTTTTGGGAACCCTTTCGTTCGCCATTTCTACAGTATTTAGAAGTGAAGCTATCTCCATTGCCATTAGTGTGTTAGCGTATATTGTGGGTGGATCAGTCACAGGTATTTTAATGCTCTTCTTTGATTGGTCAAAATATCTGTTATTTGCAAACGATCCATCCCAATACTTTATGGAACAGGTTACTCTTATCGAAGGTATGTCTCTAGGATTCTCATTAATCGTCCTAGTCATCTATTGGGCTATTTTCTTAGCCATTGCCTTAATTGTCTTCCAAAAGCGTGAAGTGAAAACAGGTTAATTTAACTTTTTAGGAGGTTTACACATGATTAAACGTAAAGGTGAAAAAATTATGGGGATTATTAGTATTGTCCTCAATGCCATTGGTGTTGGGTTTGGGGCATTAATCCTTTCTGTGGGTCCATCTTTTTATGATGAAATCAATGAAGTGTTAAAAGAGGAAGGGGAAACATTGCCGATCGAAACGCTTCAGGCTTCGGTTCAGGCATTTGGTACTCAGTTCATGGTCGTTTCCGCAATTGCGGCTGTGCTGTCGATTGTCGGCGTGATTTTCTTGAAAACTGACCGCCGTGCCGTGCTATCAGGTATTCTTTTCTTGGTTTCTGCTGTGACTCTTTTAATTGGAACAGTTGGCCTTGCATTCGCTCCAATGGTTCTATTGTTTATCATTGGATTAATGTCTCTTATTAGAAAGCCGAATACAGACATTCACACAAGTGAATATCCTTCATAATGATAGAAAAGACATGCGCATATCCGCGCATGTCTTTCTTTTTAAATGATGCCAATCAGCATCGCCACGAACAGAAGAATAATACTGAATCCCCACATCCAAAAGAAGGAGTAGCGGATGTGTTTCCCCATATCAACCCCTGCAAGACCTACAGCGAGCCAAACAGCGGGAGCAAGCGGGCTGACAAAGGTTCCGATGATGTTCCCAATCATCATGGCATATGCCGCAGAAGTGCCTGGTACGCCAACTTCAGATGTAATGGATTCAACAATTGGCAGAAGGGCGTAATAATAAGCATCTGTACTTGTCAGCATATCCAGCGGCACCCCAAGCAGCCCAACAATGATATGTAAAAATGGCAGCAAGAAGGCTGGTAAAATGTGAATACTGTCCACAGCAATGGCTTTCAGCATTCCTGTGCCTTCAAGAATTCCTAAAAATGACCCTGCGGAGAAAATGACAGCCGCCATCATCAGCGCACTAGGTGCGTGTGCCTTGATCCTTTCCATTTGCAGATTCACATTCGGAAAGTTAATCAATAGTGCCAGTGACAGGCCAATCATAAACATAAAACTAGCAGGAATCACGTTCAACACAAGAAGCACGACAACAGATACAAATAGGATGAGGTTGACCCAGATGAGATGATAACGCTTTAAAGAGGCGTCTCCCGTTTCACTAATAGACTGAATGGCACGATCCCAATCTGCACCTTCTAGTTGAACCGCAGCTATTTCATTTGCAGCAATTTTCACCCGAATTCGTTTTTCTTCCCTTTTTCCTAAAATGAATGCCATCCCTAATACGAGCACAACGCCAATGAGCTGAATTGGAATGAGTGGCACCCAGAGTTCAGAGGGATCCATATTCAGGACACTTGCTGCCCGTCCAGTCGGTCCGGCCCATGGAATCATATTGGTTAATCCGGCACTCGTCCCGATTAATAACAGCAGTAAATAAGGACTCATATGTAATTTTTTATAAAGCGGAAGCAGTGCAGGTACAGTTAATAAAAAGGTCGTAGCCCCTGCTCCGTCTAAGTGTGCGATAACCCCAATCAAAGCAGTTCCCATTGCAACTGTGACAACATTTCCTTTTGTCAGCTTGATTAAAGCTTTAATTACAGGTTCAAAGAACCCTGTATCTTGCAAAATGCCAAAAAATAAAATGGCGAAGATAAACATGGTCGCCACCGGCAATACTTTGATAATCCCTTCCTCAAAGAAGGTTTGAATGTCATTGATCCCAAATCCCGCGATGAGTGCCCCTATTAAAGGCACCATGACCATGGCGACAATTGGACTTGCTTTCCCCCAAATCAGCAGCACAACAATCGTTAAAATAATCATCAAACCAACAAACGTTAACATAAGCCCCTCCCCCTGCAAATAAACCGTTTACATTTATCTATTCTTTTCATTCAATGCACTCCCACAGGTGCATTGAAAAAAAAGATTATCAAATTTACGAGTATGAAGCAACCGCTTTCATACCTATACAATGGTAAAAAAGGATGGAGAGACCAGTCGTAATGCGGCATCAATTATTGCAAAAAAATTTAGATAAAAAATAACTAATGAATTCACAGTAATAAATATGGGTATATATACTTATTTAAATCAAAAAGCGCCCAATAAATGGACGCTTCTTTCAATTATTTTTTCAAGATGACGTACTCGTAAGGATCAAGTTGAAGCTGCTCAGGCACTTGCTGGCCAGTCAGTATATTCTCATAGCTTGCCTCTGAATCTAGTGACATGTTCTGCTGCTCTTCTGAAAAATTCATCAAAAACACATAGTCCTGCGTACCGTCTGTTCGTTTTTGTACGCTGACTCCTTCTGGAATTGCACTGGATAGGACGGGCTGTATGCCAATACCTGCGATAAGATCTTCGTAAAACTCATCATAAAAAGCCTGTTCATTTTCTGAGGCCATATAGTATGCCTTCCCTTTTTCTAATGAACGGACAGTCAGGGCTGGCTGTCCTTCGTAGCAGCCATTCTCAAAATGCCCTAGCACAGAGGCCGTTTCAGGATGTATGGATTCGCAATATTGTTCGACATGATAGGTGCGTCCATTCCCTGTCGTCATTAACACATGTTCATCTGGCATTAAAGTGTTGATTTCCTCTGCCCAAATGCCAAGTACATGGCGGAGAGGACCAGGGAAACCTCCGAGGAAACAGAGATCATTTTCATCGACCATGCCGCTCCAGTAAGTCGCAATAAAAATGCCGCCCGCTTTGACAAAGGCTTCAATTTTTTCTGCAACGCCTGGTTTGATCATGTAGAGCATTGGCCCAATGAGCACACGATAGGATGAGAAATCCTTTTCCATTCCGACAATGTCAACAGGGATACCTTTTTTCCAAAAGCTTCGATAGTGAGTTTGACAAGCCTCTACATAGCGTTTGTTTGTATTATTTAAGCCTTGCGCATCATCAATGGCCCAGTGGTTTTCCCAATCGTAAATGATGGCAACCTCTGGCTGAACGGATGTGCCCGCAATTGGCTGCAGCTGCTCCAGTTGTTTTCCTAGATCAGCTACCTCTTGAAACACGCGCGTATGTTCATGGCCAGAATGATCGACAACGGCACCGTGGAATTTCTCAGACGCGCCTCGGCCTTGCCGCCACTGGAAATAAAGCACGGAGTCTGATCCGTGGGCAATGGCCTGCATGGCAGAAAGGTGTGCCATGCCTTTATGTTTGACCTTGTTCACTTCATGCCAGTTCACAAGGCTCGGCGTACTCTCCATGACGAGAAACGGCTGTCCGTCCTTTAAGGAACGATACAAATCATGTACAAAGGCGACATTTGATGCTAATTCGGCAGTTGTTTCTCTACCGCTATGCCAAGCAGGATAGCTATCCCATGAGATCACATCGACCTCTTTAGCAAATTGATGATAATCCAGCCCAAGGAATGGACGCATATGCGGATAGTCACCCATAAAGTTCGTGGTTACTGGGATATGAGGCGTCAATTCCCGCAGCGGTTCAATTTCATTTTGATAAAAATTAATCGTTTGCGCTGTGACAAAGCGTTTCCAATCCAGGTTCATGCCGTGAATCATGTGCTCCCCGTGTGGTGCGGGTGACTCGATTTGTGACCAATCACTATACGTGTGGCTCCAAAATCCCGTCCACCATGCTTGATTCAAAGCCTCAAGATCATGATTGTATTTGTTTTTCAAATAGTCTCGAAATGCTTCCTGGCAAAGATCGCAATGACACTCGCCGCCGTACTCATTTGAAATGTGCCACATGATCAGTGCTGGATGATTCTTGTAGCGTTCCGCAAGCAGCCGGTTGAGTGTATTCGTTTTCTCTCGATAAACCGGAGAGGTGAAGCAATGATTATGGCGCAGTCCATGTAAGTTACGCTGACGATTCGCTTCGACGCGCAATACTTCTGGATATGTTTGCGACAGCCAAGCAGGTCTTGCCCCGCTTGGCGTAGCGAGAATGGCGTGTGCCCCCTGCGCTGCCAAGCGGTCCATAATGTCATCCAGCCAAGCAAAGTCATATTGACCTTCTTTTGGCTCTAGCTTACTCCATGCGAATATGTTGATGGAGAATGTTTGACAGTGTGCAAGCTTCATTAATCGAAAATCTTCGTCAATGATCTCTGGCATATGGAGCCATTGATCTGGATTGTAATCGCCACCATGCAAAAAGCCTTTCACATTTGGGTGAACGAGTGGGTAACGCTTTCCCATTTTGTCACGTCCTATCCTTTTAGTTACGGTGTCATTTGTTTAAATACATCAAGAGAAGGCAGTGCTTTTCCGTTGAAATCAAACATCGCTTGATTTTCCCACGCATTTCCGACAGTACCGGTGGTTTGAATATAAGCGAGCCCGTATTGACTAGACCACGGAGCACCTTTTGCTGGAATCCAAAGCGGCTCCCAATAAAAGAATCCTTTTCCGCGGTTGTTGTTTACTTTTGAAATCTTTTCGGATAGATCTCGTATAAAAGATGCCTGGCCTTGAGGTGAGGCTGGATAGCCGGCTGTGTTGACAGAGTCTTGATTAAATGAGTTATCTAGGTTGTCACCGTTTGCTGTCGTAAAGCCGTAAGCAGTTTCTACCACGATGACGTCTTTGTTATAGCGGGCGCTAATATCATTCATATTGGAGGTCAGACCGCTAAAGCCGCCGTCCCAATATGGGTAATAAGATAAACCGATTGTATCGAATGAGACGCCTCGTTTTGTGATTTCATCAAACCACCAGCGGGATGCACCATTGTCTCCGCCATGTGCAAGGTGAAGCATGATTTTGATGTTTGAATCGACAGAGCGGACGGCATTTGAGCCAGCTTTTAGCAAAGCAGCGAGCCGATCAAATTCACCACCGCCTTCACCCCAGCTTTTTCCGTTTGGCCACAGCATACCTGAGTTCAACTCATTCCCGACCTGAACCATGTTCGGCAAGGCATTTTGCGCTCTCATCGCTTTGAGCACATCGCCTGTGTAAGTGCCGACTGCTTTTTCTAAATCACTTTGTGAGAGGGACGCCCACGCTTTCGGTTTGAATTGTTTACCCGGATCCGTCCAGAAATCACTGTAGTGAAAATCAAGAAGCACTTTCATATTTTGTGCTTTTGCACGTTTCGATAAAGCGATGGCTGTATTGAGATCATTTGTCCCGCCGTTATAGGCACGGCCTTGATTGTCATATGGATGGTTCCACAGTCTGATACGCACATAGTTGACGCCTTTATCCTTTAATAGCTTGAGCGGATCAACCTGCTGTCCGTTCTGGTTGTAGTATTTGCCGCCGCTTTTCTCCACTTCTGCAAGCATCGAGATATCGGCTCCCTTGATGAAATCACCTTGCAGTCCATTGATCGGCTGAACAGAAATCGCATCTGCCTTAGCTTCAGGCAAAACACCTAACCCTATCAGAAAGAAAAAGGCAACAGTGACAAGCAACCATTTTTTCATCAAATCTCCCCTTATCCTTTTGTCCCGCCTTGTGTGAGACCGGACACAAATTGTTTTTGTAAAACAAGGAACAATAAAGCGACTGGAATTGCAATGAGTAAAGCCCCGGCTGCAAAGGTCGTGTAGCTGGCACCCATTTTATCTGACACAAGATTGTACAGACCGATTGGGAGCGTATACATTTCAGGTGAGCGGACAATGACACTGGAAATGATGAAATCACCCAGTGGACCTGTAAATGAGTTGATCGCGACAACGGCTAAGATGGGCTTAGCGAGCGGCATAATAATTTGAATGAAAATCCGGAAATGCCCTGCGCCATCCATTCTGGCTGATTCATCGAGATCCTTCGGAATCGCATCAAGATAGCCTTTCATTAAATACGTATTCATCGGAATTTGTCCACCTGCATAAATCAAAATCAGGGCAAGGTGGCTATTAATGAGTCCAAGCATTTGAGCAAGAACAAAAATCGCAATCAGCGCTGAAAATTGAGGAATCATTTGCAGCAGCAAAAAGAGCATCAGCCCATTTTTCCGTCCTTTGAAGCGGAATCTGGAAAAGGCATAGCCTGTAAAACTAACAAGAATCAGCGTTAAAACCATAGTGGCAATACTGATCTTCATTGAGTTCCAATACCATTTTGCATAAAGTGCCCCCTGACCGAAGAACAGCTCGGTGAAATGGCTGAACGTTGGATTCTTCGGAAACATACTGGTACTCATCAGGCTGTTCCCAGGGTTAAAAGAAGCACCAATCGTCCAAAGCAGTGGATATAGAATACAAATGGAGGCAATGAAAAGGATAAAATAAGTGATGCTCAGGCGAATGAGCTTGTTTTGTTTTGATCCCATATCACATCATGTCCTCCTCTTTGAATGAATTCGTTCTCTTAAACTGCCAGAGTGCAATGGCGATGACAAAGATTGAAAGTAAGATCGTGACTGCGGCAGCAAGTGCATATTGAGATGACTGCATCGTGAGTTTGTAAATCCAAGAAACCAAGATGTCCGTTCCCCCAGCAGTTGAGCCAGCAACAGGCGGTCCTCCGCCATTAAATAAGTAGATGATATTAAAGTTGTTAAAGTTAAACGTATATTGCGTGATTAATATAGGCGCAATGGAATAAAGGACAAGCGGTAACGTGATGGACCGGAATTTCTGAAAGAAGTTTGCCCCATCAATGGTCGCAGCTTCGTATAGATCTTCTGGAATCGCCTGCAAAACACCGGTTGTCATAATGAAAACAAAAGGGAATCCAAGCCAAGTTTGCATCGCAATGAGTGCGATTTTGCTCCAAAATGGATCTGTTAGCCATGGTTTTGGATCAATCCCAATCGATGCAAAAAGTGTGTTGTTAATGGCTCCAAATGTATCGTTGAACAGTCCGGCAAACACCAAAATGGTCACAAAACCTGGAACAGCCCAAGGAAGAATCAAAATCGTTCTAAAAAACCGTTTTCCCTTTAAATCCTTCTGGTTGAGCAGAACCGCTAGAAAGATGCCAATGGCACATTGAAGGGTCGACGCAGCCAACGTCCATACGACGGTCCAGCCAAGTACATCAATGAAAGTGTCTCTCCAAATATCAATTGAAAAGATATTTTGAAAGTTCTTGATCCCTACCCAATCAATCAGATTGGCAGGAGGCGAGTGGTATAGATCGTAGTTCGTAAAAGCCAGCGCAAAGCTGAACATAATAGGAAAGACAACAGAGAATAGAAGTAAAAAGAAAGCAGGAGTGCTCATTAAGTAAGGAAAGCCTTGGTCGATAAGCTGATGATATTGAGCTCGGATGGAATGGAGCGGAACCCCTTGATCACGTTTCTTTCCGTTTATAAAAGCATCACGCATCATGAGTACGTAAAAGCCGATACCAAAACCAGCTGTTAACAGCGCAATAATCCCTTTTGCCAAAAGAAAAACAGAGTTGTCACGAGGCAGCATCGTACCTAGTGTGAACAGCCCCCAGAAGCCAATATTGAATAAATCATAAAATACGATGATAAAAGAGACGCCGAATAGGAAAAAAAGGGCCCCTTTGCCGTACTGTTTATTGTATATCTGCCCCATCCCGGGTATAAGGGAGAACATTAGCGCCCGTCTCCGGTGTATTTTTGATTCCACTATGTGTGTGCGGTCTAGTTCAAGGTTACCCGTCACGTCTAACACCTACTTCATATGAAATTAGATCAAATACGGGCAGCTTGATAGACTTAAAGGCTACCCGGGTTTGATGATTATTTAGAGTGATTTGCTTTAATTTGAGAGTCGATTTGATTGACCGCATCATCAAATGCCTTTTTCACATCTGTTCGTCCGGTTGCAATGAGACCTAATGCGCTGTCAATCGGCTTCCACACCTCTGCCATTTCAGGGGTATTCGGTGTCAGCGTGGCATATTTCGTTTGTTTTGAAACAGCATCTGCATTTGCGTTTTCAGTAATAATTGGATCCTTCATCAGCTTTTTCACTGGTGGAATTTCCTCTGTTACTTCGAATCGCTTCTTCGAATTTTTTTCATTCGTGATAAACTCAACAAATTTCTCAGCAAGGTCTTTATTTTTAGAATAAGAGGAGACGTTGTAGCTCTTTACACCTAGGAATGAGCTCATATGCTTTCCGTTCGGGAGTGTTGGCAGCTCTGTTACGCCATAGTCAATTCCAGCTTCTTTATATGGACCAAATGACCATGGACCAGAAATGACAGCTGCCGCCTTTTTCTCTGTGAATAAGGAGTTGAGGACATTGATTCCTTGTTCACCAATGATGCCTTTCGGGAAAAGTCCTTCGCTGAAGAATTTTTGAATGTATGCTCCTCCTTCGATGGCGCCATCGTTGTTCAGGCCAATATCCTTCACATCATAGGAGCCATCGCTTTTCTGTTTGAAAATATATCCCCCTGATCCGCCTAACACACTTTGTGCATAGTAAATTTCATCCCATTTTGCAACAAAACCGTATTTCCCGTCTTTTGTCAGCTTTTTCGAAAGGTCATACCAGCCATCAAGTGTAGTTGGTGCCTTTTTGACAAGGTCTTTGTTATAGAAAAGCACAGTCGTTTCAACGGATTTCGGAAGGCCATACAGCTTGCCGTCTACCGTTTGTGATTGAATGGATTCGTCTGTAAAGGAATCGATTACTTTTTGATCAGGCTTGATTTCCTGTAACAGCCCCTCAGTAACAGCTGATCCAATTTGATCGTGAGGCATTGTGATGACGTCTGGGCCTGTCCCGGCTGCTCCATCAAGGCGGAGAGCTTCGATTTGGTCAGCATACGCTTTTTCGACCACTTTGATTTTCACATCGTTTTGTTTTTCGAATTCTTTTACAGCGTCTTGAATCCCATCAGACTTTTTGACATCCTCCCATACTAGCAAGGTCTTTGTACCTGTAGATGCTGGCTGACTCCCGCTTGAATTGTCATCTCCTGGTCCGCATGCTGAAAGCAGAAGCACAGCAGTACCAACGACTGCTGATAATGTCGCCCATTTTCCCTTTTTCATTGGTAATCCCCTCTCGTTCTTTTTTCACAGATGATAAGAAAACGCTTTCTTAATGTGAGAATATCAACTTAAGTAAAAAAAGTAAACATATTTTATTAAATTTATTAAGTAAATTTTTTTACTCATATAGAGAGAAAAGAAGCCCTCCACATTAGGAGGGGCTTCCAGTTGATTATATGGTGCTTTTCCGAAAGACAGGTTCTGAGGCAATTAGCACAGTTTTAGGCAATGTTCTGCCGTCCACAAGTCTTTCTAAAAGTAAATCGATCGCTGTCTCACAAAGTAATGACGTTTGGATATGATACGTGGTGAGCGGCGGCGACACATATTGAGATACATGAATATCGTTGATACTAAAAACGCTGACGCGATTCGGCAGAGAAAATCCGCGCTCATTTAATGCTTGTAAGCAGCCGATGGCAAGAGGGTCACTAGCGACACAAAAAGCGGTGGGCAGATCATCACCAAGCTCATCAATCGCCTTCATCATGAGCGAATAGCCTTCATCGACTGAGAAATGGTGGCCGATATAGACCAATCGCTCATTAAGTATATGGCGGGCAAGCATGTATTCACGGAAAGTCGTTTCACGAATATCTGGAATGTGCACATTCGTATTGAGATCAAGATCTGTGCCGCCAATGAATCCAATGGATGAGTGTTCTTTTTCAATAAAAGAATCGATGATCTTTTGAACAATTCGTTTCAGGTTCGGCTTTACAGAATCAAAACGATCTTCATCTGGTGTCGTATCAATAAAGACAATGTGCGGAGTTACAGCATATAATTGGTCAAGCTCTGACGTTTTAAATCGGCCGATGGCGATGATCCCTTCTGTAGCAGGATCAATGGAATGAAGGCCATCAGACGGGTTGTAAGCGGTAACATTTAAACTCCGAGTGTTGGTCAGTTCCTCAATGCCTAGTCGAATGGATTTAAAATAAATATCTTCAAGCTCTTCCTTTTCGGTCATCCAATAGAGAAAGGCAATTTTTTTTAATGAATGTTTGAATGTCTTCTTTTGGTAGGACAAAGCTTCTGCGGCGGCATATACTTTTTCACGTGTTTGATCGGTGACAGATAGGTTGGGATCTTGGTTCAGTACGCGAGATACCGTTGCAATGGATAAACCTGCTTTTTCTGCAATGTCCTTTATTTTAGCTGCCAAATCAGCACCTCCTATAGAAAATATCTCCTCTTAGTATAGAGTCTTTAAAAAAATTAGTAAATATTTTTATTAAATTATTTTCGTTTAGGCGGTTCTTTACGTGCTGGAAAGGAATTAGTAAGATATATATATGTAAGGTGTTGGATTAAGATTTCTGATAGGAGAGGGACCGATGTATTACGATGCACTGAAGACTTTTGTGACAGTGGTGGAGGAGAAGAACTTTACAAAAGCAGCCCAAAAGCTGCGGATTTCTCAGCCGAGTGTCAGTCTTCATATTAAGAACTTGGAGCAGGAATTCCAGACCGTACTGCTGAATCGTTCGCCAAAGCAATTAACCGTTACACCAACTGGGGATATGCTGTACCATCGATCAAAACAAATCATTCGTCTCTATGAACAGGCGAAGCAGGACATTTATGAGCATCATCATTTGGCAAGAGGAAAGCTGACCATCGGGGCGAGCTTCACAATTGGTGAGTATGTGCTGCCGCAAATATTGGCGGAGTTTCATCAGCTCTATCCGCATGTTGATATTGAGGTGGTCATTGATAATACAGAGGCGATCGCCGGACACGTCCGTTTATTCCATGTCGATATCGGTTTGATCGAAGGACAAACCAATGACAAAGAGCTTTCTGTAGAAACTTTTCTAGAGGACGAGCTGTATATTGTGGCGCCATTAGATCATCCTTTTGCCAAGAAGAAAGATGTCACCATTGATCAATTACAAAACGAAACATGGATCACGAGAGAAGAGGGATCAGGGACAGGAGAATATTTACAGCATGTCCTGAAATCAAATGGACTGAAAGCACGAACCTTTGTGACCTTTAGCAGCAATCAAGCCATTAAAGAAGCTGTAATCCACGGAATGGGTCTTTCTGTTTTATCTAAATATGTCCTCCAGCGAGGCAGCATTGGCGGTGAATTGGCTGTTATTTCTGTGAGAGGCATGGATTTCAAACGAAAATTCTCCTATGTTGAGTCACCGATGACCGGGGGAAATAAAAATAAGGAATTGCTCGTTGAATTGTTAAGGAAAGAGAAAAAAGAAGCTTCTCCAAAATAGGAGAAGCTTCTTTTTTTATAACCCTTTGATTTTGATTTCATCGACTGGAAGGAAGATCTCACCTGTATCTGTATATTTCATGGTGACCTGATCGCCTTCTTTTAAATAAATGACGAGAGGTTCTTTTTCAGATGACATAGTGTAGCTTTTTCCATCGTCTAGCAGGAAGGTGACGGTTGTATAATCACCGGTCTTTTCTTTGTAGACTCGTTTGACCTTCCCTGCTGCTTCTTTCTTTTCTTGCTTAGAGGAACTGTTAACGGTACCGCCGCCTTTTTGCAGAGCTGTTTTATAGGCTCTCAGTGCTTCGTTTGGTGTAGACGCGTACGCAGCGATTTCTGGATTGGCTGCAGAAACGATAAAGTAGTTTTGCAGGAATCCATTTGAATCGAGAACCGGTGTGAGCCAGCTGGCTTCACCATAGAAATTATAGAGAATCGGCATGCGCCCTTTCCATTTCTTCTCGATGAATCGTTTCTCAATAATTTGCAGAGCGCCCTGAGAATCCATATAGGATTCTTCAAGATTTCCGGTATAATAAGTTGCTTTTCCTGTCCGGGCATTTGTCAGGGCATATCCGAGCATGGAATCAACGCCCTCTTTCGGACTTGTGAAATCTGTGAAGTAATACATATCTCCTTTTGAATCAAACACTGGGCTCACATTTGCTTCCGTTCCTTCATCGGAAGGCAGCTTTACATCTGATTTCCCAAACATACTGTTCCAGAACCCGTGAATATAGTTTCCGAAATAACTGTTTTGCAGACTGACCGCCTCTGGTGAAACAGCACCATCGATAAAGGCAGGTACTTGATCTAGAGCATATTTCTTCGTGGCACCCGTTTTGGCATCAACAACGACCACACCGGAAGCTTTAAAGCCGTTTCGTGCAGAGATGAAATCGCCATACGTTTGAATGTAATAAGGCTTGCCGTCATCATTGATTTCCAGCTGTGTATCGCCGTAGAAAATCAAATCTGGGTACTGGAGACGGATATGCCGCTCAATTTCTTTGTTGAAATAGGAGGAAGGCGTATAAACCATCTCCGTCTTCACGAACTTTGGATTAGCAGATGAGTCGGTCGCACTTAATGTAAAGTAACCCGGCGTGCTGCCTGCACGAATCCATTTAAAGAAGTCCGAGAATTCCACCGGAGCGATGTAAACATACTCACCATTGACCTTCTGAATTTGCAAGCTTCCAAGCTCATAGTAGCTTGTATTTGGAACCTGTCCGAACGATTTCTTCATTTTATTGCGGGCAAATTGAGGCGGTACACTTGCAGGTGTTTCTGTCTCTTCAAACGCTTTGATTTCTACTTTTTGCTCCATTTTGGAGACATCGAATTTCTCATTCGCATTGAATAGAAAAGCTGTCGCCATGTAAACACCGAGCAGTAATAGAATAAGGAACAGCACGCCTTTGATTTTACGCTCCAATCCAACTGACAAAAAGGCGCCTGCTGCTGTCACAACAAGACCAATCAGCCATAGGGAGGAAGGGTTCCGATCTAAATTGGTGATGTAATAGAAAACAAAAATACCGATCATAAACAGTAAAGCAAGGCCTGCAATCCACATGAACGGCACCTGCTGTTCTGTTCCTTTCTTTCTTATAATCAACCTAATTGGTGTGAGCAAAAGGGTCAGGACAAGACCGATCACAACCGAAAATAACAGAATATATCCCACAAACAGATCTCCTTTCAAATCAATCACTCTTTTAGTATATACGAGTGAGGCAGGGAAAAGATTCATCGGATGGAAGGTTCATCTAAATGCCAATCGAGTTGATGGCGGAACGAACATCTTCTTTCAGTTCGTAAAACTTGAGTCTTTGTTCAATTTTTTCTATTAAGGCGTCAATGGCTTGACCTGACATATGTGTTTGGATGCGATTTTGATGTGTATACACTTTGATCTGAAGTTCATCGATTAGATCTAAAATTTTTTCCGCTTCTTGACGGTCATCTGCAAATTCATTTTGAAGCTGATGCCGGATGGCTCTGATAAGTGCTGTTTTCTGTTCTTCTTTGATCTTTGCTTTCAAAGCTGCCAGCTCTGCTGGTGTCATGTCTTCCGTGTCAAAGTTTGCTTTTGAGAAGATGGAGCTTGATGTATGCGTATCTGTCATTCTTTGCAAAAAACGATCTGCATCTGTTGGCTGTTTCTTTGAAAATTCCATTTATCGTACTCCTTAAGAAATACCCATGTTCTTCGCCAGGGCTTTATCTGCATCGTGGTATTGTTTTCCAAAATCGCTCATATCATCTGATATTGAGTCCATCCACCTTTTCATATTCATAGCGCTATCAATCGCTGTATCATACTTTTTGACCGAATAGAACTCATTTTCAAGACCCTCTGTTTTTAAGTGGCGAATCACGGCATCTACATCTGATGCCGTCAGCTGATCATACGAACCGAAACCGACAATTTGTTTGTATCTCGAACGAACTCGTTCTACCGATTGATCTACTTTGTCATCGAGTTTCTCAATTTTGCGAATGATTTGCTGCATATGGTGATCGGCATATGTCGAGAATTTACGCCCTGTGTTCATGAGAACGTGGGACTTAATTAAAATCGCCACTACACTATGCGGATCAACATTAGATTGACCCAACTGATGTAACATGGCCGTGGTAAGAGAAGGATTTTTTCTCAACATATCATCAATGGTTTGAACGGAGCCATCTGGCGAAAAGGTATAACGATCTAATCCATGGCTGCCAGCGAGGGCTTCAAGAAATAAATTCGCATCCAGTGAAGGATTCACACTCATTGCCCGATTGAGGAGGTCTTTTATGAATTGGACGGCTTTTGAGGAGTCCTCGGAGTAATCGACGCCTTCAGGGAGAGCGGCATCATACATCACTTTCACTCGACCGATTTCTGTCGTATGCCGATTTAAAAGAGAAAGCCCGTCATTAAGATTGATATATTCTGTTAATCTACTGCGGTAATCGCCTTTTAATGCTTTAGCCTGTAGACCATCCGATAGATTTGGGTAAATATTCGGATTCTCAAATGTGACCCCGCCTTGAATAAAATCATTTTTGACAAGAACATAGGAAGCATTTGACCCGCCAAGCGAATGCCCTGTCACATACATCTTCGCATTCGGCATTTTCTTATGGATTTCTTTCGCATACCGATCCGCTTGAACCATTTGATTCTCTGCACCATGCTCAAATGGGATATTTTTAATCAGATACTTTGTATCCGAAACCATCCAATCTTGAACAATTTCATTTGTATAGGCGGTTGTGCCTGTTGTCAACTTAGTCGTCACTTCCTGTGAACCCTTCGACCGACTAAAAGGAGGCAGCTTCGTCAAAATGGTAGAAAGAAGATCATCTGACTCTTTTTTTCCATGTTTTTTAATGGTATCTTTATATTGGCCTGCACCAATCGGTTCTGAGCCACGGTAGGCGATGACGGCGTTTTTGATTTTGGTGAGGTCTTTGCCTTTGTTAGAAATACGATAATCCTCTCTTGAGACAAGGGTTAGTGCATTTAGACCTTTTTTTGTTTCTTTATAATCAACCACATACATTTTCCTACCTTGGCTTATAACTATGTCACTAGACTTCTTGTAATTATCTATTTTATAAGATGCATTCGAAATAAAATTATAGTCTTTATCGTTAAGCTGAAAGTGGGATTTGTTTTTAGACAAAATTGTCACTCCTGTAATATTTATCTTAAATATTATAAGTTAAAATATAATAAATATCTATAAGAAGAGCGAATCTATCAATTAAAATATTTAAAGGTGGATATTTTTTAATGAAAAACACGTTGAAAATTGTATTTATTTTGTTTACTATCGTTATTATTTTGGTAGGGGCACTTATACTACAACAAGTTAAGGAAAAAAAATCAAGTGATTCAGGAGGTAAGAGTACCGTGCAAGAGAAAAGCGATCAAGAAAAGGCCGAAGAATTCGCAGAAAAGATGAAACCAAAAATTGAAGAACGTTTACACGAAGAAGATATTCACAATTTTATCAAAACCATCACATTTAAAAAAAATGTATCTATAAGCCCTATGGGTTATGTCACAGTTGATGGATATATAAATAATGAGCCTGATAAATACCATTTTTCTGCATCATTAATATACAAATCTAATGAAATAGGTTCGATGAGTCATTCCCCTGATTTATCAGATCGCTTTGAGAACTGGGATGATTTTGATCCGCAAGTGAAAGAAGATTTTTTGAATAGTCTCTCTAAAAAGGAACGTGAACAGTATCTAAAGGACATTGGAGAAAAAGAGTAATAAGATCAACCTGCTAATATTCCCTAAATAGTTGAAGCAGGCATATGCTATCATTCACCTAACAACACTTACAAACAAGGGAGAGATTTCACCCATGGCAAATACAAAGAAATTGATCTTGGATGTAGATACTGGAATCGATGATGCGATTGGGATTTTGCTGGCAGTGAAAAGTAAGCAGTTTGATATGTTGGGGATGACAACGGTGTGCGGGAATGTGTCTGTCGATACCGCTACTTTGAATACGTGTAAAGTGCTTGAGCTGGTTGAGGCAGATTACATTCCTGTCATCAAAGGTTCAGCAACCCCTCTTTTAAGAGCACCTCATTATGAACATCGGGTACACGGTGAGGATGGAATTGGCGGCGCTTTAAAGGACGCCCGGCCTGAGAAGACCGCAGATGCTGGTTTTGCGCCTGATTTTATCATTGAACAAGTGCTGCAGTATTCGAAGCAGGTCACGCTTGTGTTGACAGGGCCCTTAACGAATTTAGCCCTTGCGGTAAAAAAATGCCCTGAGCTGATTCATCATGTGAAAGAGGTCATTTTTATGGGGGGAGTCGTGCAGGGACAGGGGAATGTCACACCGGTTGCGGAATTTAATACATATGCAGATCCAGAAGCGGCAAAATTGGTGCTGGAGGCTGGGTTCCCTTCATTGACTCAAGTAGGGCTGGATGTCACGAGACAGGTCTTGTTAACAGATGAGAGAATCGATGCCATTCAAAATGAAACGTTGGCAGCTTACATCAGAGAGAGTACAAGCATTTACCGCCAGCGCTATTTTGAGCGTAATGGTGTGTGGGCGTGTGCCATGCATGATCCGCTTGCTGTAAGTCTTGCCATTAACAAGCAGCTTGTAAGCACACAAACATTTCATGTAGAAGTGGAGACGAAGAGTGAGTTTTGTGACGGTCAAATGATCTGTGATTTTCAGCACCAATGGGAGAAAGAGCGCAATGTCCAAGTGTGTATGGATGTAGATGCTGAAGCTTTTTTTGATTTATTGATCAAAACGATGAATTCATAAAAAAGAAGTCTGTGCAAACAGGCTTCTTTTTTATAAGATGGGAACATGAGGAAATGTATGCGCTCACATGAAAAGGAAGGAGTGAAGTCAATTGGCTTCTGTCAGTTTAAGTAGTATTGAAAAAATACGAGCAGCAAGCAGAGGGTTGCCGCCAAAGCTGAAAGGAATAGCAGAACATATTACGAGTGAACCTGGCGACATTATTCATTTATCTATTGTCGAGCTTGCCAAAAAGACAGCGAGCTCAGAGGCAACGATTTTTCGTCTTTGTAAAAGGCTTGGATTTGAGGGCTTTCAAGATTTGAAGATTGCAATTGCCCAGGAAATAGATCAAACAAAGCCTGATTATGTAGACGAAGAAATGAGTCTTGATGATGATACGGCCGTTTTTATGCAAAAGGTTTTTCAGGCGAATATATCCGCATTAAAGGATAGCTTTCAATTGTTGAATCCAGAAGATGTAGAAAAAGCCATACAAATCATTCATGAAGCAAAGCGCTTAGAGTTTTATGGGAGTGGCGGGTCTGGCCTCATTGCAACAGACGCTTTTCATAAATTTATGAGGACAGGCATCAACTGTATTGTTCACACCGATTCTCATTTTCAAGCGATGTCTGCCGGTCTTCTCGACCAGTACAGTACAGTGATCGGTATATCTCATTCTGGACGGAATAAAGATTTACTCGATGCGATGAAAACAGCAAAGGAAAAAGGCGCGAAAACCATCGGTATTACAAGCTATCAGCGCTCTCCGTTGAGCCAGCTTGCTGATGTCACGTTGTATACATCGACGCAGGAAACGGCCTTTCGAACAGAGGCGATGTCTGCAAGACTTGCTCAGCTCACTGTCATTGACGTACTATACTTTGCACTTGCTCACTTAAGGCAGCAGGAAACTTTATCGAATTTAAAACAAATGAGAGAAACCATTTCACAAAAAAGGGTGTAATGGTTTCAAAAATAAATTTTTCTATTAATGAAAAATGCCGTTGTGGTAACGATTGTGAGCTTTTAAGTGAAAAAAATTTTCTTTTCAGTCGTTGAATGTCGAAAAAATTATTCCTATAATGGGATTTAACAGGTATATGAAAACAATAAATATGATTTCAAATCAATGATTGGGCGTGATACAGATGAAGGGAAACCAGGCGGTAATTGGTTTGGATATTGGAACAACAAGTACAAAGGCGGTTCTGTTTGGACCACAGGGGAAAGTGATAGCAAAGCATTCGGTTCCTTATGATCTCATTCAGCCCCAACCAGCATGGGTTGAACAGGACCCTGAACATATATTAGAAGCTGTCATTGCAAGTGTAAGAGGTGTGTTGACGAAAGCAGCATTTGATGCAAAACGTCTCATAGGCATCGGAATTAGTACAGCGATGCATTCCTTGATTGTGATGGATAAGGATGGCAAGGCGTTAACGAACAGTATCATTTGGGCAGATAACAGAAGTGCAGAACAAGCGAAGCGAATCATTTCGGACATGGATGGCTTCCAAGTGTATAAAAGAACCGGTACACCGATCCATCCAATGTCACCGCTTTCAAAAATAAGGTGGTTCAAGGAAATGGCACCTGATGTCTTCAAGAAGGCAGCGAAATTTATTTCCATCAAAGAATATATTCTTTATCATTTCTTTGGCCAGTATGTGGTCGATTATTCAATTGCTTCAGCAACAGGGCTGTTCCGATTGGAAACGCTTCAATGGGATGAAGAGGCGCTTCGTATTACTGGAATTAAAGCCAATCAATTGTCTGAACTTGTTCCGACGACGCATCAGCTGAGAGGTCTTCAGCCAGAGATCGCCCTGCGAATGGGTATTGCGGAAGATACACCCTTTGTGGTTGGTGCGAATGATGGGGTTCTAGCGAATTTAGGTGTGGGAGCGATTGGAAAAGGTGAGGTGGCTGTCACGATTGGGACAAGCGGTGCAGTCCGTACGGTCGTGGACAAACCAATCACAGATGAACAATCAAGAACGTTCTGCTATGCGCTGACTGATAAGCATTGGGTGGTTGGAGGACCGACGAATAATGGCGGAATCATGCTGAGATGGCTGAAGGATGAATTTGGATCCTCGGAGGTGGAGGTAGCAAAGCGCCTTGGAGTGGATCCTTACGATCTGATGATTGATATTGCGAAAAAAGTTCCAGCCGGCTCAGAGGGGCTGCTGTTTCTGCCATTTTTAACGGGTGAGCGTGCACCTTATTGGAATCCAAATGCGAGAGGTACTTTCTTTGGGATCGGTCTTCAGCATAAGCGGGAGCATTTTATAAGAGCTGTGTTAGAAGGCGTCATTATGAGTGTTTTCTCAATCGGTGTTGCCTTAAGGGATTTAACCGGTTCAGCAAAGGATGTCAGGGCATCGGGCGGTTTTGCGCGATCTCCGCTGTGGCGGCAAATTTTAGCGGATACGATGGGCAGGGAAGTACTTGTTCCAGAAAGCTACGAGGCATCAGCACTTGGGGCGGCTGTCCTCGCACTTCATAGTTTAGGTTATATGAAAGAGATAGAAGAGGTTCAAGATTGGATTCGAATCTCTGCCCGTCATGAACCAAATATGGAGAACAATGAAACATACATAGAATTGTTTTACTTATATGAGCGCCTCTATGAC
The DNA here is from genome assembly GCF_003028545.1 of Bacillus sp. Nf3. Taxonomy (NCBI): domain Bacteria; kingdom Bacillati; phylum Bacillota; class Bacilli; order Caryophanales; family Bacillaceae; genus Bacillus; species Bacillus sp. Nf3. Next base: position 84,932 of record NZ_PYUA01000001.1, read on the forward strand.
AAACTGAAGGATGAATTTGATGTCATCAGTGCGCTGCAATTAAAACAAAATCATTAAACATCAGGGAAAAGGTGGGAGAGCATGCTTTTATTCATCGTGATTGCAGCAATTGTCCTTTTACTCATCCTCATAACAGTTGCTAAGTTGAATCCGTTTGTGAGTTTAATTATTACTTCTATGTTAGTCGGCTTTGCCACAGGGATGGACCTGCAGGAAATCATTCAATCCATTAAAACGGGGTTAGGCAATACGTTATCATTATTGGCCATAGTTCTAGCGCTTGGCACCATGCTTGGGAAAATGATGGCTGAATCAGGTGGAGCTGAGCGGATCGCTCACACATTAATCGGCCGGTTTGGGACAAAAAATGTGCATTGGGCAATGATGTTTGTTGCCTTTATTGTGGGGATACCTGTCTTTTTCCAGGTCGGATTCGTTCTTCTCATTCCTTTATTGTTTACGATTGCGATTGAAACGGGCATCTCGCTCGTGACAATTGGGATTTCGCTCATTGCTGGCTTGTCTGTCGTTCATGGTCTTGTGCCGCCTCATCCAGCTGCCATGGCGGCTGTCGGCATCTATCATGCCAACGTGGGGAAAACCATTTTCTTTTCCATTATTGTCGGTTTACCGACAGCTATTATTGCTGGGCCGCTGTATGGAAAGTGGATTGGAAAACGGATTCATAAACCAGTTCCGGAGCTGCTGAGAAAGCAATTTACTGAACGCAATGAAGATCGAAAACTTCCCGGCTTTGCAAATACGATGTTTACGATTTTGGTGCCAGTGATTCTAATGCTTCTTGCCACACTGGCAGATATTATTTTACCAGAGGACAGTTTATGGTTTCAGATATTCAAGTACATTGGAGATCCAATTACAGCACTGCTGATTGCAACCGTGTATTCTTTCTTCAGTCTTGGCTTTGTGCAAGGGATGAGCCGTGACCGGGTGCTTTCCTTTAGTAATGAGTGCTTAGGTCCGATCGCTTCCATTCTGCTTGTCATTGGAGCAGGCGGGGCTTTCAATAATGTGCTTATCGATTCAGGTGTCGGTGATTATATTGCAGATTTAGCCAAACACTCGCCGATCTCGCCAATTTTGCTTAGCTGGCTGATTGCTGCGGTTATTCGTGTGGCAACAGGATCTGCTACGGTCTCCATGATGACCGCAGCTGGTATTGTCGCACCGATTGCTGCATCTATGCCGGATGTGAGCAGAGAGCTTCTAGTGTTAGCTACAGGGGCGGGTTCGTTGATTTTGTCTCACGTCAATGATTCTGGTTTTTGGCTGATTAAAGAGTATTTTGGTATGACCATTAAAGAAACGTTTTTGACATGGACGGCTATGGAGACAATTATTTCTGTTAGTGCTATTGCATTTATTATGATCATTAATATGTTTATATAGCGAAACGCAACAGCCTGATTCTTCGGAATTGGGCTGTTTTTGCTTTTAGCCATACCACCTTTTTCAGATTGGGGTAAAATGAAGATATTGAGAAGTGGGAGGCGGACAAGATCGAACCATTAAAACACGTTTATCATGAATTATTTATTGCAGAATTAGCCGAGAAACTTGCACAAGCGTCGACTGGATTTGATGCTGAGGAATTCCAACGGCTTGTGTTTCAAAAGGATTGGCAGCAGCTGGAGTTAAAAGGCAGAATGAGAAGAGTCACTGAATCAATGCATGCCTGTCTACCTAAGGATTATGAGCAGGCAATTGAGGTGCTGCGTCAGACAGCCCCGCATTTTTCAGGACTTAGTGCGCTTGTATTTCCAGACTACGTCGAGACGTACGGTCTAGCACATTGGGATATCTCTATCAAGGTGCTCGAATTCTTTACACCTTTTTCCACTTCTGAATTTGCCGTTCGGCCTTTTCTGATTCAGGATCAAGACAAAATGCTCGCGCAAATGCTCGTGTGGTCACAGAATCAAAATGAGCATATCCGGCGGCTTGCTAGTGAAGGATGCAGACCACGTTTGCCATGGGGATTAACTGTTCCTGCACTTAAAAAGAATCCTTCGGTTACGTTGCCTATATTAGAAAACTTGAAGTCGGACCCAGCGCGGTATGTGCAAAAAAGTGTAGCAAACCACTTAAATGACATTTCTGCGATTCAGCCTGATCTGATGAAGAAGACGGCTAAAAGCTGGTATGGTACGAATGAACATACGAACTGGATCATCAAACATGCATCCCGTACCTTACTAAAAAAAGGCGATCCAGATATCATGGCTTTGTTTGGTTATGGGGACGATCCATCTGTTCAAGTAACGGATTTGAAGGTAGAGCAAAATCCCATTCATATTGGAGAGAAAATGACCTTTCAATTTACACTTCAGGCTGCTAAGCCACTAAAGCTGCGTGTAGAGTATGCCATAGACTATGTCAAAGCTCGGGGTACCCGCAATCAAAAGGTATTTAAAATCACAGAGTTTGAAACAAGTTCAGCGTTACATAGAGAATTCGTCAGGTCACAGTCCTTTCAAAATATGACGACGAGAAAGCACTATGAGGGAACCCATACTTTAACGATTATTATCAATGGCATCCCAAAAGCATCGGTTGATTTTGAGGTAACTGAAGATAGCAGCTCATGAAAAAACCCGCCATTTCGGCGGGTTTTGGCGTTTAAGCCTTCTTTTTCATTAAGAATGAAGCGATGATGGCAGCGACTAAGAAGCCGATGCTGATAATGGAGCTAGGCAGGTTTTCTTGTCTGAATAGGAACAAAACAAAGCTCAAGCTGAGTACAAGACCTGCAAATAAAGTCAAATACGGAAACAGCCACACTTTGAAATACGGCTCCTGTGGATATTTTGGCCGCAGCTTTAGATGTGCCATACAAATGCTGATCCAAATGAGTGAAACCGCAAAACCAGGAATAGCCAGCATATAGCTGAAAATTTGGTCCGGATATAAGTAAGCAAAGAATGTTCCAATGAGAAGAAATAGAACGGTGACCCATAAACTCAAAATGGGTACGCCTCTTTTGTTGACCTGTGCCAGCTTTTTCGGACCGCCATCTGATTTAGAAAGAGAATGAATCATTCTCGTCGTTCCATAAATTCCAGAATTGGCCGCAGATAGAACGGCTGTAATCAAGACGAAATTAATGAAGTGAGAGGCGCCTTGCATACCAGCAGCAGAGAAGACTTGGACAAAAGGACTGTTATTTGGGTCAATTTGATTCCAAGGAATGAGTCCGCAGATGATCAAAATCGGCAATGTGTAAAATAAGATAATCCGCCACATCATACTTTTGACTACTCCAGGCAAGACCTTCTCCGCATCCTTTGTTTCAGTAATGGTCAGCCCGATCAATTCAGAGCCTCCATAAGAGAAAATAACCACTAAAAGTGATGCAAAGATCGCTCCCCATCCGTTCGGGACGAAGTTTTGATAGTTGGTAAGCGCTGGTGTGCTTTGTTCGTTTGGAATGATCCCAAATAATAATGCTGCACCGAGAATAATAAAGACAATAATAACGAAAATCTTCATTCCAGCGAACCAAAATTCAATTTCACCAAAGTATTTTACATTATTTAAGTTAATTCCGATGACTAAGAGTGAGCAAAGTAAACATAGTGACCATAGCGGTACGTTCGGCAGCCAGTATTGAAGCAGACTGCCAGCTGCAATAATCTCAATGACACATACAGTGAGCCACATAAAACAGTAAACCCAGCCGACGACAAATGAAAAACGTTGACCAAGCGCAATTTGTATAAGGTCGCGTAGATTATTTCCCGGGTACACAATGGCCATTTCGGCTAATGCTGCCATCACAATGAGGAGCAGCAATCCGGCAAATACATAGGAAAAGATCACCCCAGGACCTGCTAAACCAATTGTATCGGCACTACCTTTAAAGATTCCTGTACCAATGACCCCGCCCATCGCAATCATGCGAATGTGACGCGGTGATAAAAGCTTTTTTAATTCTTGTTGCTCCTGATTCACGCTCATGACGTTCTCCTTTTTTAAAAATGCTTATGTTCCATTTTCTTTTTTCAAGACGTCAGTGTCAATATAAAAAAAGAGATTTTTCAGACAAAAACAGCGGTTGATTCTATCAAAACATATATTTATATCCATAATTGCCTTATTTCATCCATATTCTAAAAATGAAACTTCAAATAAATGAAGATTTGCCTTATTTATGACATAAACAATTTTCAGTTTTTGTCGATATATCATTTGTATTACTAAAGTCCTAATAAAGAATTGTTTATAACTGTAAAATATTTCAAAAACGTTAGAGTTGAAAGGAGTTATGAAAGATGTTTAAGAGAAAAGGAAATGATTCATCGGCTGGAATCCTTCTGAGTGAAAGCAGCCAATTAATAGAAAGAATCGAAAAAGGAGACCTTTCAGCAAGACTAGACACTGCTGCATTCTCTTCAAGCCAAACGATAGAAGCGGTAGCGCAAATTAATGAAGCTTTGCAAAAGATGCAAGAAGCAAATGAAAATATTCAAATGCGGATGGATTTAGTGACAAAAGCCATTCAAGTTGGCTTATGGGATATGGTCGTTATCGCTGGAGATCCAGTTAATCCAAAAAACGAATTCACATGGACGGATGATTTCCGCAAAATGCTCGGCTTTCAAAATGAGCACGATTTTCCGAATGTTTTAGATAGCTGGGCATCTCGAATTCATCCGGATGAACAAGAATATACTCTAAATGCATTCTCTTCGCATTTATTGGATCATTCTGGGCGTACGCCATATGATATCGAATATCGCATAAAGTTGAAAAACGGAGATTATCGCTGGGTCAAAGCAACTGGAACGACTGTTCGTGATCGAAATGGTGTCCCTCTTCGTGTGGCGGGAGCTCTTTTTGATATTCATGATCAGAAATTGAAAGAAGAAGAGCTGCAAGCCTTGGTGACAAGATTTGACTTGATTAGTAGAGCGCTTGTTGAAGCTCCTTGGGACATGGTCTTAGAAGACGGCGATCCAGACCATCCCAATACCGAAATCTGGTGGTCTCCACAGTTCAGAAATACGCTTGGTTTTACGGATGAAAAAGATTTCCCGAATGTTCTGAGCAGCTGGATCGACCGTCTGCATCCTGAGGATCAAGAAAATGCTGTTAAAACCTTTTTAGGTCATGTAAATGATCACTCTGGACGTACACCACTTGATGATAACTTCAGATTACAAAATAAAAATGGTGAGTACCGCTGGTATCATGCTGGTGGTGAAACCATTCGTGATGAAAAAGGTGTTGCTCTTCGTGTCGCAGGAACCATTCGTGACATCACGTTAGAAAGAAACAAAGAGGAAACAGCGAATGAAATGGCGTCACAAGTAGAACAGCTTTCAAGTTCTATTAGCGAGATGGTTTCGGGCATCAGCTCTGTGACAAATCAAGCACAGGAGCTGGCTGTCGCTCAAGAGCAGTCAACGTCTGCCGCCCACTTAGCAAAAAATAGTGCAGATGAGACGAAAAATATTTCTGACTTAATCAAAGAAGTGGCGAACCAAACGAACCTGCTGGGTCTAAATGCTGCGATTGAAGCAGCTAGAGCTGGTGAACAGGGCCGCGGATTCTCTGTCGTTGCAGATGAAGTACGAAAGCTGGCGCTGCATAGTGCCAATGCAACGGAAAATATCGAATCTAGTTTAACGGATATGAAAACACAAATTGATGAAATTCTTGATAATATCTCGAATATGACAGCTCTTACGCAAACTCAGGCTGCTTTAACAGAGCAAGTGAATGCTGCAGTCGATGAAGTGAATCACATGTCTCAGCGTCTTGTGGCATTTTCAAAGAGTATTTAATCGTCAAAAACCGCCCTCTCGTCGAAGGCGGTTTTTTCATTAAAATTGATCTGCTGGGAAAACAATACCTGCATCTTTTCTTGCAGCGTCAAGGACTTTCATCACGGAGAGACTTTCATCAAGCCATGCATAGCACTGTTCGTGATTTTCTGTCTCAATAATATGCTGGAAAGCTTCAGCCTCATAAAACAGACGGTTTGGATTCGTTTGTGCATTGAGTGAGACGACTCTGTCATCAACATGCAGCAGTACTTCCTCACATCCATTCGCCCCATTTTTCACATGAATGAAGCCTTTTTCTCCTTGAATCAATGCAAAGTTCATGCTGCTTGTATCCTTACTGCCCACACTTGTCGCAATAAAATCATTGTAAGTGAACGTCAAAACACCAGATGTGTCAATACCGTTTGGATGGCGGTTTGCCTGATATCGGACCTGCTCTGGTGATCCAAAGAGGTTCATGATGAAATGGACATTATAGATATTAATATCCATCAGCGCTCCTCCAGAGAACGCAGGGTTAAAGACATTTGGCGTTTCTCCGACTAGCAGCTGATTATATTTGCTTGAATATTGACTATAGTTGCATTGAACCAGTTTGATTTTGCCTAATTGATGAAGATGCTTTTTGATTAAATGATAGTTTGGCATATGAACAGTCGTAATGGCTTCAAATAGGAGAAGCTGCTTTTCCTTTGCGAGAGCGATTAAGGCTTCCAGCTCTTTAACATTTGAGGTGAAAGGCTTTTCGCATATCACATGTTTTCCGTGTTTCAATGCAGCTGTCGCATGCTCGCTATGTAAACGATTCGGTGACGCGATATAAACGGCTTCTACGTGAGGATCTTCTAGCATAGCGGTTAGATCCGTATAAGTTGTCTGCACCCCAAATTGGTCTGCGAGCTTCTTTGCCGTTTCTTCCTTTCTTGAATAGACAGCGCGACAAGAAGCACCTTCGAGCTGGTCAATCGCTTGCAGGAAGCCTTCCACAATGATACCTGTTCCAATGGTTGCGATGTTCATTTCCAAAACCCCTTCCACTCGTTTAAGCTGTCTCTAGTATAACCGATGTTTTCGTTGGACGTGTAATGAGATACCTGAGCGAAGGTGTGCCAGTGACCAAGACCGGCACCCCTTTGGCAACCCTTACAATCAGCTGATGTTTGCTAATGTTTGCTTTGTTAACAATTGAATAGCTGCCTTCCTTTTTTTTAACTCTTGAATAGAGTGTTGAATATCTTCGACTTTTTGCTCGAGCAGCTGTTCAGCTTCTGTTTTTGACTGTTTTTCGAAAAGTGATTTGATAATTTCACGAATTTCTTTAAGGGAAAAATCTAGCTTTCTCGCTTCGGTGATAAATGATAGCATGAGTACATATTTTTTATCATATAGACGATAGCCGTTATGCGCTCTTTTGGGCTCTGGGAGCACTCCTTCATTTTCGTAAAAACGAATGGTTTCAATATGTACTCCAGACATTTTTGACAATTTACCTCTCGTAAACGTAATCATTCCCTGCACCTCCTTTCTTTGCTATCCATCATACAATTAGATTTGCTAGTTTCAAAACATTCTATAGTGGTAAACAATTGTTCTATTTTACTTGTTGTAAATGGGGGATCAGCACGATGAATAGAATACGTTATAATAGAGTAGACTCATGTGATATTTGTTACATATGTGAACAAGTAGACAGCGTGAAGAAAAAACGATAGGCTAAAATAGGTAAATAGTAATGAAATAACCTGTCATCATGGGAATGGTGGCTCAAAATAGTGACAGCACGTTTTTGCTGAGAAAAGGGGACCAGTGAATGTATAAATTAGTCGCAATTGATATGGATGGTACGTTATTAAATGATCAACATATGGTGCCGGATGAAGTGTTTGAAGCCATTCAACAGGCAAAGGCAGAAGGAATTAAAATTGTTTTATGTACAGGCCGGCCAATTGGCGGGGTAAATCGCTATTTAGCAGATCTTCAGCTTGATCAAGAGGGAGATTATGTGATCGCCTATAATGGAGCACTTGTTCAAAACAGCCATACAAATGAAGTGGTGTCAGAGCTGACATTATCCTATGATGACTTAACTTCTTTATATGAATTGAGCCGTCAGCTGGATACACCGATGCATTATTTCGATTCAGCCAATTTGTACACACCGAATCGCGATATTAGTGAATACACAGTGCATGAAGCCTATTTAACAAAGCTGCCGCTGAAATATATGCCTGTTGAAGAGGCAGATTCATCGATGAGACTTCCGAAGATGATGTATATTGATCAGCCAGAACGGTTGGAAAAAACGATACAAGCCATCCCGTCTGAAGTGAAGGAAAAGTATATGATGGTGAAAAGTACAGATTTCTTCCTTGAAATCCTGCATCCTGATGTGAGTAAGGGAAATGCTGTGAAGCTTCTAGCGAAGGAGCTGGGTATTCCTCGTGAAGAAGTCATGGCCATTGGTGACAACGGGAACGACGTATCAATGCTAGAGTTTGCGGGCTGCGGCGTCGCTATGGGAAATGCCATTGATGATGTCAAAGCTGTTGCAGATGTTGTAACAAAATCTAATAATGAAGCCGGAGTAGCACATGTGCTGCATGAGCTGGTTTTAGGAAAATAAAAAGAGAGAGCGGTCTACCAGTGCGGTAGCCGCTTTTTTATATATTGGAGAAAAAGTAAACAAGCATACGTCTGCTGCTTAAATTCGTCTTTTGCAGCATCGCTTTCACATGATCATGAACGGTATGGGGTGAAATAAATAACGTGCTCGCAATTTCCTTTGTCGACTGGCCCTTTAATAAGCAGTCGAGGACGTTCATCTCTCTTTCTGTCAGTCTGTACGTTTTCGCCGCATAAGGAAGGATATCATGGGTTTGAGCTCTCTTGATGCGAATCATGACAGCCTCCTCCTGCCTGTCAGCCTGCGCTAATCGAAAGGCTTGAAGAGAGAGAAACAACCCCGTAGGCAATCTCGTCATGCTTGCCGTTGTTTGCTCAATACCGCCGTATAAAAGTTTTGCCCCTAATGCTCTAAACGGGCGTGGCATGATCGCCCTGTCATGGATTTGTTCAAAGGCTTGAAACGTCTGAAGCCAATGAAGACCTGTCTCATTTCCATAAAGAAGCTTGTAGTCGTGCGAAAGAATAAGGAAGCCTTGTTGCTCCGCCGCCGCGTCTTCTTCAGTATCTCTTTTCTTGAAAAGTTCATCTCTTAGCTTGGCTGCGAGTCTGGGCGTTTGTTCGATGACCGCTTGGATATCATTTTCTTGAAAAGGTTCCTTGTCCTTTAGACGATAGAGGCTGGCCATCCCCCAGCATTCCCCTTGAATCACAAGAGCTGCCCGCAATTCATCAGACCATCCTTTAGGTAACAAAATGTTTTGGTAGCGCTCACTGCTAAGGTATTCTCCGCTTTGGACTAGGCTCGCAGCATGAACTGGGCCTTTGGCTAGAAACTCATGCTGATGTACGTCCCTTTTTAAAAACTCATTTTGAAACAGCTGGTCATGAATTTCTTCAATCGGTTCATCTGTGAAGGAACCTGTCGAGAGGAGAGTGGCTGGATCAATGGTCGTGATACAGGCGGCATCAAAATCAAGGACGGCAGCAAGTTCGTCCCGAATGTGTTGTCTCAGCTGCTGAAAATGAGTGGCTGGATTGGTCACATGATCTCCTCCTCAAAAATCCCCACTTTTAGGGATCGTGTTTTCTGGTGTCTCTTTTTACAATAAAGATGTCATATCGTTAGTGTACAGGAAACGATGGAAAGCGGAAAGGAACTGGAGGAGAAGGACATGAAAGAAAACCAGCATTGGCACGATCCTGTTGCTGAGTCATATGCAGCGACGATTTCGCATAAAGTACCCGGCTATCACCTTTTGCATGAGTTAACAGTAGATGTATTAGAAACTGAAATAAAGAAAGCGGGCTCTCGTATTCTAACTGTCGGAGCAGGTGGGGGCGAAGAGATCATCAACATGTTACAAAGAAAAGACAACTGGCTCATCACGGGGGTCGATCCGTCACCTTCTATGCTGGACATGGCGAAACAACGAGTTGCACAGCTAGAAATGGAGGCGCGTGTCACATGGCATGAGGCCTCATTAGATACGGTTTCAGCTGAACCTGTTTACGATGCAGCAGTGAGCTTGCTTGTCATTCATTTTATAGAAAATCGCCAGCTCTTTTTAAACGAGGTTGCCCGCAGGCTTCAACCAGAAGCACCGTTTATGTTGGCATTTATACAAGGCGAGATGAAGACCCATGCATTTCAACAGGAGCTTCACATGCTTTCCCTTTTCATGCAGCGGCAAGGCCTAGAAAAAGAGGTGTTTACGTCCTTTAAAAACAGGCTGGGACACACGACACACCCTGTTCCCGAGGAAGAAATAAAAGAGCATTTAATCAAAGCAGGATTTGAAGACATCAGACCTTATTTTCAGGCAGGAATAATCAAAGGGCTTGTTTGCAAGCGGAATCGTAGAGAGGCGGATGAGAAATGAGAACACAGGTGATGGTGATAGGCGGCTATGGACATGTTGGACAGCAAATATGTCTTCAGCTAAGTGAAGTGTATCCCGGTCAAATTGTTGCAGCAGGCAGAAGCTATGAGAAGGCAGAGAAATTTTCACGCCAGACAAAAGGGAAGGTACTTCCCTATCAACTTGATGTCAGTGAGCCGTTATTTTCGGACTGGGTGGATCAAACAAAGCTGGTGATCATGTGCCTTGATCAAGAAGACCCGTCATTTGCTGAAACAGTTCTGCGGTCAGGTATTGATTATATAGATATCTCTGCGAAAGGGGCGTACATGGAACAGGTGGCAAAGCTGGATCAGCAGTACATCGGTGCAACGGCTTTACTCAGTGTTGGGCTTGCGCCTGGCCTTACGAATTTATTGGCAGCAAAAGCATCATCTATGCTCTCATCGGTCAATCAAATAGATATAGGGATTATGCTTGGATTGGGTGATCAGCATGGAAAAGCCGCCATTGAATGGACGCTTGACAATGTCCATACTGACTATGTGCTTACTGAGCATCATCAACGTAAAAGAGTCAAAAGCTTTACTGGAGGAAAGCGTATAGATTTTGGGGTGAAACTTGGAAAGAGGAAAGCCTATCAGTTCCCCTTCTCTGATCAGCAGACATTGCCTTTGACACTCAGCGTGCCTTCTGTGACGACAAGGCTTTGTTTTGATTCTCGCGTGGCAACGCGGGCATTTGCCTTCACAAGGAGTCTTGGAATGACGTCACTTCTCACTGTTCCGAAAATCAAGGGAAGAGCCATTTCCATGATTCAATCGGCTCAAATGGGAACAGATCAATATGCAGTGAAAGTGGAGGCGACAGGAATGGAGAGGAACAAAATTCATCAAGCAGCGCTTGGAATAAAAGGGCATGATGAGTCTCAAGCCACAGCTCAAGTCGCCTCTGCTGCAGCACTACATTTATTGAGCAGGCGGTTTCAGACAGGTGTGTTTCATATCGAACAATTATTTTCATTAGCGTATGAGAATGGAGAATTTGCGTTGGTGGATCAAAAAACGAAGGAAAAGCGTGTGTTAGCGCTAAAAGCCAGCCTTTTAACCGCATAAAAGAATACGGGGGGTAGACGGGTTTGATAAAAAGGTTACGTTTTGCAAATAAATTTCAAGTGGGTGTTTACAAGTGTTAAATACAGAACAAGATATAATTAAGAATTATATAGATTCACCCAAAAAATTATATAAACGAGTATTGTTCGTTGTTAGTCTATCGCAAATATTTGGAGGGGCTGGACTAGCCGCAGGGATTACGGTAGGTGCCCTTCTAGCTCAACAAATGCTTGGAACGGAAGCCTATGCAGGAGTGCCAATGGCTTTATTTACTTTGGGGTCGGCTTGGGCAGCTTTCGTTGTAGGAAAACTTTCACAACGTTATGGACGACGCATCGGTTTATCGACAGGTTTTGTTGTTGGAGGGATCGGAGCAATTGGCGTTGTGATTGCAGCTATGATGAATAGTGTCATTTTATTATTTGCATCGCTCTTCATTTACGGTGCGGGAACAGCCACAAATTTACAAGCTCGTTATGCTGGGACTGACTTAGCTAACTCTAAACAGCGTGCAACGGCCATTAGTATAACAATGGTCATGACAACATTTGGGGCTGTAGCAGGTCCGAATTTAGTTGAAATGATGGGTAAATTCGCCGTATCAATTGGTGTTCCATCACTTGCGGGTCCCTTTATTTTATCAGCCGCAGCATTTATTGTAGCAGGTCTTGTCCTTTTTATTCTGCTGCGTCCTGATCCGTTAGTTATTGCTCAAAGAATAGCAGCTTACAAAGCAAAACATGAGCCTGGAAATCAACCAGATGCTGTTGATAAAAAAATAGATAAAAAAGGGATTACAGTAGGTGCCACGGTGATGATCTTAACTCAAATTGTCATGGTTGCACTCATGACCATGACACCGGTACATATGCAGCATCATGGTTATGGATTAGCCGAAGTGGGAATTGTTATTGGTTTTCATATAGGTGCAATGTATCTTCCTTCACTTATCACGGGTGTACTTGTAGATAAATTAGGACGAACAACTATGAGCATAGCGTCGGGCATAACATTGTTACTTGCTGGTTTAATAGCAGCATTCGCACCAAATGATTCAATGATTCTATTAATCATTGCTCTGTCTTTACTTGGATTGGGATGGAACTTTGGTTTAATTAGTGGTACTGCTCAAATAGTTGATTCTACAGAACCATCAACCCGGGCTAAAACCCAAGGAACACTCGATGTTTTTATTGCGTTAGCAGGTGCTGCTGGCGGTGCTCTTTCAGGAATGGTAGCTGCGAATACGAGTTATGCTACATTATCTTTAAGCGGAGGAATTTTATCTTTATTTCTCATACCTGTAATAGTTTGGTCCTTTAAAAGTAAAACATAATGCAGCTCCGTGCTCCATCACAAAAAAAGACATGCCCCCCATCATGGGAGAGCATGTCTTTTCTTCATCCTCCATAAAAATACGTTTTGCTTCATAGTAGAGCATCTGCACAAATTTCTTCACATTGACAAGCTGGATGCTAGTCTTTTTATGATGATGTCGACACATCCCCTTTTTTCTTGATGCTCGCTGTGATGAGCTGTGTCAATGTGTCAGAACCTTTTTTTGAAAGGTGAACACCATCAGGCTGGAAATAGGATGGCTGTCCACTAGCGGCTGAATGCCAATCAACCAAGGTGACATTTTGATCGTGATCGGCCACTCGCTGAATTACAGCATTCACATCATTTTCCCATGACCTCGGTACCCTCGTATTCACTAGGAAAATATGTGCCTTTGAAAAGTTTTGAATGAATGCTTTCAGCGTATCCTCAGTAAAATAACCATTTGTGCCAAGTTCAATGATAACAGCGGCATCAGATTGATTAAATGATTTGTATTGAGGGGCGATGCTGATGGCTTCATTCATCTGTCTGCCAACCTTCCCATCGATGGTGATCTGTTTATATGCTTTTTCAAGATTCGGCGCAATGTCTAACATGACAGAATCACCAATGGCAAGAATTTGGTGAAATTGTTTTTGATCAGCTGCTTTTTTCTCGTGCTTTTCTTTCTTTTTCTTCGCTTTTGATTCCGAAGGTTCGGCTGTTTTTTTCGGTGCTGTCTTAATTTGCGTCACTTCCTTCACATGTGGGGAGGAAGTGGACGAGTTAGACATACCAATGATAAATAAGATCAAAAGAGCTGCGGTGATTCCAAGGAACACCTTATTAGATGTAGACCATTGTTTGATTCCTTTTTTCCAAATAGACCAAGAGGCAAAATATTGTCTGAAGCCATGCTGGCGGATGGGCTGTTCGATGAAGCGATAGGAAGCCTCAGCAACTAGTAAAATGGTGATGAGCTGCAATGTGACACGCGCGAGGGAAGGCTGTCCAATTTCAATGACCGGTGTGGTCAGTACGATAATGGGATAATGCCACAGATAAATACCATAAGACCGCTTACCAAGCCAGACGAGCGGCTGAAAGGACAGCCATTTCCCGATAAGACTTGCAGGGTGACAGACGCACGCAATTAAGATGGCCGCATTTAGACAGAATAAAAGCATGCCGCCCTGATAGAGAAAGGCATCGAAATCGTCCACTGCATAAACACAAAGTAGGAAAATCGCAAACGAACCGAACCCGGCAATATGTAAAATACGTCTGCCAACAGGAAGCAATTTCTTGCTGGATAGTCTTTGCATAGGCCACACAAATGCCAGACTGCATCCAATCAGGAGCGCAAATGCACGAGTATCTGTTCCATAATAAACCCTGCTTGGATCGGTATCTGGTGAATAAAGAATCGCCATCCATAGGGCGGAGACAAGTGCTAGGCCAAAGGTGATCATAGGCAGATGAGACCTGTTCTTTACCCATTTCAGCCCTGCAATCAACAGTACCGGCCAAATGATATAAAATTGCTCTTCAATTGCCAAAGACCACAAGTTTTTCAGTGGAGATAGGGCATTGAAGCTATCAAAATATGAAAGCTCGTGAAAAATATACCACCAGTTACTGACATAAAAAAAGGACGATATGGCATCGCCACGAATGGACAATAATGCGTTTGAACCAGCAATCGCGCACCAGCTGACGGTTATAAAAATCATGATGTAAGCAGCTGGAAGAAGCCTCCTGATCCGTCCCATCCAAAATGGCAAAAGCTCTTGATAGCCTAAATCCTGCTTATGTAACAAGATCGTTGTAATCAAGTAACCAGAAATGACAAAAAATAAATCAACGCCAAGAAACCCGCCGCTTGCGGGTCCGATATGTAAGTGATAAGCAATGACTGCCAATACAGCAACGGCTCTTAGTCCATCTAATCCTAAAATATAACGAAAACGATTTTCCTTGCTGTTCATGAAAATGAATCCCCCATCAATGTCAAACGCTTCTTTTTGTTGTTCATTCAAAAGAGCAACGATTCTTTTATTTTATATAAGATTAGACGAATCAGCATTACATTTTGTTGGCGAATTTCTGTCTTTTTTTAAATTTTTTTCATACGAAAAAAGAATTGGTGGGTGAAGAGATGCCGAATTTGATACTCAAAACCAAAATCCCTGTCATAATAAAAGAAGAAGGAAAGGGGATGTGTTGAATGAGAACGATCGAAAATGATCAGTTATTGGTTCAGATTCATGAAAAGGGAGCGGAAGTCAGGGAGGTGCTTGACAAGAAAAGCGGGCGTCACTATATGTGGTCTGGTGATCCAGCTTATTGGGGCAGGGTGTCGCCTGTCTTGTTTCCGATTGTTGGGCGATTAATGAATGATCAATACAAGATTGGCGATCAAACCTTCGAGCTCACGCAGCATGGATTTTTGCGTGATGTCAATTTTGATTTATATGAAGAAACGGAGCATACGGTGACCTTTCAATATGAATCAAGAGGCCGGCACGTGAAGCAATACCCGTATGAATTTACAGCACGTATTCGTTATGAACTATTGGAAAATGGACTGAAGATTTCCTGGGAAATTGATCATGATGGAGAAGATACGATGTATTTCTCCATTGGAGGGCACCCAGCATTTCGTGTTCCTCTTGTTGAAGGTGAGCAAGCAGCAGATTATTCACTCACATTGACACCTTCGACTGAACATCTCCCTGTGCAATATGAACTGCGGAATTCACTTGTCAGAGAGAAAGGAAAAGGCATTGAGATTGAGCCGATCCAGCTTCGGCCAGAGCTTTTTCAGCATGATGCGATGATCTTTAGCCATATCAATCGAGTGTCTTTGACTTCTAGGGCAGGTCACGGAGTTGAGGTCGATCTCACTGGTTTTCCGTTCGTGGGCATTTGGTCGCCTTATGATCAAGAAAAAGGAACGATGGCTCCTTTTGTTTGTATTGAGCCGTGGTATGGCATCGCCGATATGGAAGGGACGAATGGGGAGTATAAAGAGAAGTTTGGCATTCAAACGTTAGAAATGAATGAGACCTTTCATGCAACTTATACCGTTTTCTTCAAATGAACAATTGTGCATGTAGAGGTGAACAATTTGTTATGATAGAAGAAAAAAGGGGGCGTATGAATGGATCGAGAGAAACAACAGCTGAGTATTGAAGCGGCAAGGCTTTACTATTTGTCTGATTACAGCCAGCAGGAAATTGCCAAGCAGCTCAACTTGTCGAGACCGACCGTATCTCGGCTGCTTCAATATGCGAAAGAGAAGGGATACGTCCAGATTACAGTGATGGATCCGTTTGAGGATTTAAACGAGCTTTCTTCATTGCTCAAGGAAAAATATGACCTTCTCGAAGCACATGTGGTGTTTTCGCCAAAGGACGACTATCCAACCATCACCGATTATTTGAGCCGATTTGGTGCAGATTACTTGCAAGAAACGGTGAAAGACGGTGATATCGTTGGCGTGAGCTGGGGAACGACTATGTATCAAATTGCACAAAAGATGCAACCTAAACAGGTAAAAGGTGTAGAGGTTGTCCAGCTCAAGGGTGGAATCAGCCATTCTCATGTGAATACATATTCTGCGGAAACCATTCAGCTGTTTGCTGAGGCCTTTCAAACAGCACCGCGCTATTTGCCGCTTCCTGTTGTCTTTGATAGTGCTGCTGTCAAGGAAATGGTGGAGCAGGACAGACACATTCAGCGAATTATTGAAATGGGCAAGCAGGCGAATATCGCTGTGTTTACTGTTGGAACGGTAAGAGCTGAGGCACTTTTGTTTAGACTAGGTTATTTCCGTGAAGAAGAAAAAGCTCTCCTCAAGGCATCCAGTGTCGGAGACATTTGCTCGCGTTTTTATGATCAAGATGGACGCATTTGCAGTGAAGCCATTAACAATCGCACAATTGGTGTGGAGCTAGATGATTTAAGGACAAAAGAACGATCCATTCTTGTCGCTGGCGGTCATCGAAAGGTGGCTTCTATACACGGTGCACTAAGAGGAAAATATGCGAATGTATTGATCATCGATCAGCACACAGCGAGGGCTCTTTTAAATGTCACAAAATAGATGAACAAAATTTCATAACCATGTTTACAATTGTTCATCCGTCATATATGATGAAAGTATCATAATTAAAAGGAAGTGTGAAGCATGACGATAGCAAAGCTCATTGATCATACAGCACTAAAACCAGATACATCTAGAGCTGCAATTATGCAGTTACTTGAAGAAGCAAAGACTCATCAATTTGCATCTGTTTGCGTGAACCCAACTTGGGTATCTCTTGCGTCGAAAGAACTAGCAGGAACAGGTGTTGATGTATGTACAGTCATCGGTTTCCCGTTAGGCGCAAACACAACAGCGGTGAAAGCATTCGAAACAAAGGATGCGATTGAAAACGGTGCAACAGAAGTGGACATGGTCATCAATGTTGCCGCATTGAAAGACGGCGAATATGATGTGGTTGAACAAGATATTCGTGCAGTTGTAGACGCAGCAAAAGGCAAAGCATTAGTAAAAGTCATCATTGAAACATGTTTACTTACTGATGAAGAAAAAGTCAAAGCTTGTGAGCTTTCAGTGAAAGCGGGCGCTGATTTTGTGAAAACATCGACTGGATTTAGTACAGGCGGTGCAACAGCTGAGGACATCGCATTAATGCGTAAAACAGTAGGACCTGACATCGGTGTGAAAGCATCAGGCGGCGTGAGAACAAAAGAAGACGTTGAGGCAATGACAGCTGCAGGTGCTACCCGTATTGGCGCGAGTGCAGGCGTTTCCATTATCAAAGGGGATCAATCATCTCCTTCGAAAGACTATTAATTCATACGATCCTATGGTAGGATAACATTCATGACTCATAAATGATGAAAAAGTCATATGCGGAAGGATCTCACTTCTGGGAATTTCTTCCGCGTTTTGTTTACGAAATAGGGTTTGTTCCATACAAGCGCATTAATGTAAACGAATTCATTCAAGGAGGAAAAACATGAAATACGTCATTGGTATCATCGGTTTGCTAGTGATTCTCGCTATTGCATGGCTGGCTAGTAATGGGAAAAAACGAGTGAAATTCCGTCCAGTAATTGTCATGATTGTACTGCAATTTATTTTAGGTTATATTCTGCTCAATACAGGTGTTGGAAACTTCCTAGTCGGAGGCTTTGCAAAAGGATTCCAAATGCTTCTAGGCTATGCCGGCGAAGGAATCAACTTTGTATTTGGCGGGTTAATGAATGATAAAGCGTCAACTTTCTTCATCAACGTCTTACTGCCGATCGTCTTTATCTCGGCGTTAATCGGTATCCTGCAGCATTGGCGTATTCTTCCGCTTATCGTACGCGGAATCGGATATTTGCTTAGTAAAGTAAACGGTATGGGGAAACTAGAATCTTACAACGCAGTAGCGTCTGCGATTTTAGGTCAATCAGAAGTCTTTATTTCTATTAAGAAACAACTTGGATTATTACCACAGCAGCGTCTTTATACATTATGTGCATCTGCAATGTCGACGGTTTCGATGTCGATTGTTGGTGCGTACATGCAAATGATTAAACCAGAGTACGTGGTTACAGCACTTGTGCTGAACCTATTTGGTGGATTTATTATCGCATCGATCATCAATCCATATGAAGTGTCTAAGGACGAAGACATGCTTGAAGTCGTCGAGGAAGAAAGACAATCCTTCTTCGAAATGCTTGGCGAATACATTATGGATGGTTTCAAAGTAGCAATTGTTGTTGCTGCAATGTTGATTGGATTCGTTGCATTAATTGCGATGATTAACGGTATCTTTACAGCAGTCATTGGTGTTTCTTTCCAAGATGTACTTGGATATGTCTTTGCTCCATTTGCGTTCCTTGTCGGTGTACCTTGGAGTGAAGCGGTACAAGCAGGAAGCATTATGGCAACCAAAATGGTATCCAATGAATTTGTTGCGATGCTCGCACTATCTGGAGACGGTCTGCATTTCACTGCTCGTACAGAAGCGATCATTTCTGTATTCCTTGTATCATTTGCGAACTTCTCTTCTATCGGTATCATTGCTGGAGCAGTCAAAGGCTTAAACGAAAAGCAAGGAAACGTTGTTGCACGCTTTGGATTAAAGCTGTTATTCGGCGCAACTCTAGTCAGCTTCTTAACAGCAGGCGTTGTCGGTTTAATTTTCTAATTTTAAAAAAGGAATGGTGAAAACAATGAGAATGGTAGATATCATTGCGAAAAAACGTGACGGAAAAGAATTATCTTCAGAGGAAATTTCTTTCTTTGTCAAAGGTTATACGGATGGAACAATTCCTGACTACCAAGCAAGTGCCTTGGCTATGGCGATTTTCTTCCAAGATATGACGGATCAAGAACGTGCTGACTTAACACTCGCTATGGCGAACTCAGGAGATACAATTGACCTGTCTGCCATTGAGGGTATTAAAGTAGACAAGCACTCAACAGGCGGTGTAGGCGATACAACAACACTTGTACTCGCTCCTCTTGTTGCGGCACTTGATGTACCTGTTGCGAAAATGTCTGGGCGCGGCCTTGGGCATACAGGCGGTACAGTGGACAAGCTTGAAGCGGTCAAAGGCTTCCACGTAGAAATTACAAAAGACGAATTCATCGAGCTCGTGAACCGTCATAAAGTAGCGGTCATTGGCCAATCAGGCAACCTGACACCAGCTGATAAAAAATTGTATGCTCTTCGTGATGTGACAGGAACGGTTAACTCAATTCCGCTTATTGCAAGCTCCATTATGAGTAAGAAAATCGCTGCTGGTGCAGATGCAATCGTACTTGATGTAAAAACAGGTGCAGGTGCTTTCATGAAAACACCAGAAGACTCTGAGAAGCTTGCAAAAGCCATGGTGCGCATCGGAAACAACGTTGGCAGACAAACGATGGCGGTCATCTCTGACATGTCTCAGCCGCTAGGATTAGCGATTGGAAATTCCCTTGAAGTGAAAGAAGCGATTGATACGCTTCGAGGCGAAGGTCCTGAAGACTTAAACGAGCTTGTGCTCACATTAGGAAGTCAAATGGTCGTTCTTGCGAAAAAAGCAGACACACTTGATGAAGCAAGAGAAAAGCTGATTGAAGTGATGAAAAACGGCAAAGCACTTGAGAAATTCAAGGAATTCTTAGAAAACCAAGGTGGAGACAGCTCAATTGTGGATCAGCCTGAAAAACTGCCGCAAGCACCTTACAAAATCGAAGTACCTGCAAAAGAATCAGGTGTCGTAGCTGAAATCGTCGCGGACGAAATCGGTGTTGCAGCGATGATTCTTGGAGCAGGACGCGCAACAAAAGAGGACGATATCGACTTATCTGTCGGCATCATGCTGAACAAAAAAGTGGGCGATCGTGTTGAAAAAGGAGATTCACTTGTGACACTGCATGCGAATCGAGAAGATGTTGCAAATGTCATGGAGAAAATTTATGACAACATCCGCATCGCTGATCATGCCGATGCACCAACTTTGATCCACACGGTCATTACTGAATAAAGAAAAAGGACAAAAGTGATTCGTCGCTTTTGTCTTTTTTTATGCTCGTCATTTTCTATTGAAATAAAAAAATTCACTTTATGAAACAAACCTCTTGCAATCATCAAACAATGGGTGTATATTAATTGACGAGTCAATGATTGATATATCAAGTAATTGATTTCCGAATAGAAAAGAGGGGATGGCATTGACTGCATTTTGCTCTGAAGAGGCAGAGGTATTATATCGTTTGCAGTGCGTGAACCGTATGATGGGCGTGAAGTTCGAAGCATGCACGGGCATCAGCCAATCAAGACTTGAGTTGCTATCGCTGTTATTCCAAGCCGATGAAATCAGCCAATCAGATTTGCAGAAAAAAGTAAATATTGATAGTGCAGCTGTGACGCGTCACTTAAAACAGTTAGAAACAAAAGGAATGGTCACACGCAGAAGAAAACCAGAAGATAATCGAGTCACACTTGTTCGCTTAACAGACGAAGGCAGAACAAGAATCGAAGCTTCTAAAATAGAAAAAGAACGATTTATCTCAGAAATGCTTGAAAACGTAAGTGAAGAAGAACGAAGGCTTCTCACTGATGTGCTCATCCGTATACAACAAAACATCGAAAAGATTCAAACAACCTAAAGGAGTGTTACACATGGCTACAACATTAAAAACAAACGATTTTATGGAAATTATGAAAGGGCGCCGCTCTATTCGTAACTATGATCCATCTGTGAAAATCAGCAAAGAAGAAATGACAGAGATTTTAGAAGAAGCAACAACTGCACCATCATCAGTGAATGCACAGCCTTGGCGCTTCATGGTGATTGACAGCCCAGAAGGAAAAGAAAAGCTTGCACCACTTGCAAAATTCAACCAAACACAAGTGTCAACATCAGCAGCTGTCATTGCAGTTTTTGCAGATATGAAAAGCGATGAATACTTAGAAGAAATTTATTCAAAAGCAGTAGAGCATGGCTACATGCCGCAAGAAGTGAAAGAAAGACAAATTGCTGCATTAACTGCACACTTTGAGGTTCTTCCAGAGCAAGTGAACCGCGAAACAATTTTAATTGACGGTGGAATTGTGTCTATGCAGCTTATGCTTGCTGCACGTGCACACGGTTATGATACAAATCCAATTGGCGGATATGATAAAGAAGTAATTGCTGAAACATTTGGCTGGGATAAAGAACGTTATGTACCAGTCATGCTGCTATCAATTGGGAAAGCAGCTGACGAAGGCTATGCATCTTACCGTTTACCGGTTGATCGTATTGCTGAGTGGAAATAATATCTTTTCAAAAGGAGACGATCAAATGATTATTATTCATGCAGGGATGACCATTCATCCAGAAAAAGAAAACGTATTTTTAGAAGAAATCAACGAATTAATGAAAGCTTCACAGGCTGAAGAAGGCAATGTTTCCTACAAGCTGTTCAAGGATACAGATAAGGAAAATACCTTTTTAATGGTAGAAGTCTGGAAAGATGACGCTGCGGTTCAAAGCCATAATGCAAGTGCTCATTTCCAGGCTTTCGTAGCGAAGGCAAAAGAATTCTTAGCCGCTCCACTTGACGTGGTTGCCTTTCAAGGCCAGCAGCTTTCATAGAAAAACAACAAACACCCTAGGCGATTATCGCCTAGGGTTCTTTTATTTTCGACATATGGTTTCACCCATTTCATTCACGTATTGTGCATTTTCCACAAAATTTCTGAAAATAAAATGTTTTTCGACTTAACTATATTGGAATATGCTAGAATTAGATATTATTTATTACCAAAATAGGGAGGAACCAATATGAAACAAGGGAAATGGACGAAAATTGCACTAACCGCTGTGCTAAGTTTAGGCACATTGACAGCTTTCAGCACCCCTCTATCTGCCCACACCACAGAAAAATCAACATCCTCTGACGGCGGTCACTATTCAGGTATTCCATTTGACTCAAGCGTCGTAAATGAAGACCGTCTCGTCAAAGCCTTGAAAAAACAAGGAAAGATCAAAAAGAATGCCAATGAGGCAGAAACCCAAAAAGCATTAAAGAACTATCTAAAGAAAAAAGAAGAATCGGCAATGAAACAAAGTGCCAGCACTTTAACAGAAGAGCCTGAATTCCTCAAAGAATACAAACAAGAGGTACATAACAAACTTGCCAAAAAGAAAAAGTTAAAGAAGCATAAAGGAAAAGAAGGCAATCAAGTAAAACCGGTCAAAAAGGAAAAGTATAAAGGTGACGTCCGCAATGATAAGGTATTGGTTTTATTAGTAGATTTTAAAGATTATAAGCATAATAGTATCAAAAAAGAAGAGACTGATATGTATTATGACAAGTTTGATCAACAGCATTATCAAGATATGCTTTTCGGAAAAAATGGCTACATCGGTCCAGATGGGAAACGAAAAGTATCCATGAAGCAATATTATGAAAAGCAATCCGGCGGCAGTTACACAGTCAGTGGAACAGTTGCAGGATGGTATACAGCGAAGCATGAAGCAGCATATTACGGCGGGAACGTACCTGACGATTCAGGCAGTGACGGCAGACCGCGCGAATTGGTAAAAGAAGCACTCGAAGCAGCAGCCAAAGATCCGAATGTTGATCTCGGCGAGTATGATCAATGGGACCGCTATGATATTGATGGCGACGGTGTTTATAACGAGCCAGACGGCATCATTGACCATCTGATGGTCGTTCACGCGGGTGTAGGTGAAGAAGCAGGCGGCGGACAACTTGGCGCTGATGCGATTTGGTCACACCGCTGGTCACTTGGCGATGTATTTGAAATTCCGGATACTGAATCTGAAGTCGGACAAGGAGGGAAATTAGGCGCATTGGATTACACCATTGAGCCTGAAGATGGCGCAGCAGGTGTGTTTACACATGAATTTGGACATGATCTTGGTCTTCCTGACGAGTACGATACACAGTACACAGGCAACGGAGAGCCCGTTTCTTATTGGTCGATCATGTCAAGCGGAAGCTGGGCAGGTAAAGTTCCTGGAACGGAACCAACAGGCTTTAGCCCATATGCGAAAGAAATGCTTCAAAATCTGCATGGGGGCAACTGGCTTTCTGGACAAACCATCGATGGTAAAACATTAAAGAAAAGCAAAACCGTCTTAATTGATGAAGCAGCAACAAAAGGAACGAACCATGATGCCGTTCGAGTCGATTTACCAGATAAAGAGATTGTCGTCACGACACCTGCTCAAGGAAAATATTCGTACTTCAGCGGAACGGGTGACAATTTGAATGCAACCATGACGACAACAGGTATTGATTTATCAAAAGGAAGCAAAGCAGAGCTGACATTTAAAGCGTGGTACGATATTGAAGAAGATTATGATTATGCGTATGTCGAAGTGCGTGAAACAGGGACTGATCAATGGAAGACCATCGCGGGTAACATCACGAATGATCGAAATGAAGCAGGTGCAAACGAAGGCAATGGCATCGATGGAAAATCAGACGGCTGGGTAGATGCATCCTTTGACCTGTCTGCTTATGCAGGGAAGAAAATCGACCTGCAATTCCGTTACACAACCGATGCAGGCTATTCACTTCCAGGTTTATTTGTAGATGATCTGAACGTCAAAGCAGATGGAACAAACGTATGGTCAGATGATGCCGAGGATACATCTACTTTTACCTTTAATGGATTCTCAAAATCTAATGGGAAACAATATGCAGCACAATACTATTTACTAGAGTGGCGCTCTTATGCTGATGTCGATAAAGGCTTAAAGCATATTAAACGCGGTGCAAGTCTGATGAGCTATAATAACGGTTTGGTCGTGTGGTTAGTCGATCAATCATACAGTGATAACTGGGTTGGAAAGCATCCGGGGAACGGCTTCCTTGGCGTAGTAGATGCAGATCAGCAAGTATTAAAATGGAGTGACGGTTCCATTGCCGCCACAGGCTTCCAAGTACATGATGCAGCATTCTCTTTGAATCCAAGTACGAAGCTGAATATCGATTATACAGCAACAACGGGCTTAACTTTGCAAGATCGCTACATTCGCCCGGCTCGTACATTTAGTGATAAAAAGAACTATGTGAATCCAAATAACCCAGATGCAGGACGCGATGTACCGAACTATGGATTATCCTTTAAAGTCGTTGGACAAAGTAAGGATCGTTCTGTTGGAAAGGTGTTAATTTCGAAAAGTAACTAAATAGAAAGCCGGATTCTACTATTGAATCCGGCTTTTTGATATGTGAGAAAAGGATTATAAGGACACGATTTGGTTTTTAATCGAATGTCTGTTCTTTTTTATTTTGATATCCGATTGAAACCATTATATAATAGAGCCTGGAAGGTTTTTCTTTCAACCATGATTCTTTTAGCTGTTAAAACAAAGGAAAGGATGAGCGTTACCAATGAGTTATGTCACTGCCAAGCAATTAAAGGTGATTCGAGGGACGATGCAGACTTTTTGCAGCCATTTGGAGTATGATGGTCATGGTAAGCTTCATATCAATACCATCATGGCTTTTATTAAAAAGGAATTCGGCGTGAGAAAAATGAAAGACATTCCACAAAGTCGCTTTACAGAAGCGCTAGAATTAATACAAGACTTTGATTTATACACGGATAAAATAGAAATTCGTGAACGTCTATCAGAAAGGAATTAACTAAATTGAATATTTTAGCAATGATTTTAGTAGGAATTGTCGCATTAGAACACATTGTCATCATGTTATTAGAAATGTTTTTTATGGAATCAAAGATGGCGAAGAGATCTTTTAAGCTGCCAGAACACTTGCAAAAAGATCCAAATGTCAAAGTGATGTTTGCTAATCAGGGGCTTTATAACGGGTTTTTAGCAGCAGGACTCATTTGGGGACTCATTCTTGGATCGAATACCGTTGGATATATGATTCAGCTATTTTTCATTCTTTGTGTGATCATCGCAGCAGTATTTGGCGGTGTAACATCCAATAAATCAATTATCATCAAACAAGGAGTACCAGCGCTTCTTGCATTAATTGCACTGATGCTGGCGATCTAATCTTAAATAAAGCCGCCCCTAGAAAAGGGCGGCTTTTATCTTTTTCGAAGTCCCATCAAACGAATAATGGATGTCAGACAAAGGGCAACAGCAACGGCCAAAATGATTTTTCCGTACATGACCCCTGTTAGGTTCATCAAAAAGACGGCCAATATAATACAGAGCGTGATGATGATCATCACAATCGAATAGGTTTTCATCTCTTTTTCCACTCCTTTAAAAATCCCCTCATGTGACACGAGAGATCTGTCAATCTTTCCTCATATTATATCACTCAATGACAATTTTACATGAAATTCCCTACCAATAGAATGTGACATATTGATTAGATTTTGAGTCATACCATATTTTTTAGAAAATCGGGTATAACATAAAGAACTGACCCAAAGTCATATTGCTTGATATTTAATTGTGCAAAATATAAAATAACCACAGGATAAATCGAAAGGATGATCAAGATGAGTAAGAAAGTGTTATTAGTATCGACAAGCAGCCCAGAAATGAATGGACATCCAACAGGCTTATGGTTAGAAGAGTTAGCAGAGCCATTTCATATTTTTAAAGAAAATGAACTAGAAGTACAAATTGTCTCTATTCAAGGTGGCACTGTACCAATTGACAAAAATTCAATTCCTGAAGGTGTCCCAGCGCAATATCAAGATGTGTATGAACTACTTCAAGACACAAAGGCGCTTACAGATGTGAATCCAGCTGATTATGACGGCATTTTCTTTGCTGGGGGACACGGCCCTATGATCGACTTTGCGTCTAATCAATTGGTAGCGGATGCGATCTTAGCGGTTTCAGATAAAAATGGTTCGATCGGAGCCGTTTGTCATGGTGTTTCAGCATTCGTTGATGTGAAGGACGAAAATGGCAAATCATTTATCGAAGGCAAAAAAATCACAGGCTTCACCAACGAAGAAGAGGAAGCCGTGCAGCTGACATCAAAGGTTCCATTTTTATTGGAAACAAAACTTCGTGAGCAGGGGGCAGCGTTTGAAAAAGGAGATGCCTTTGCGCCATTTGCTGTCGTTGACGGACAAATCATTACTGGACAAAACCCAGGATCAAGTGCAGAAACAGCACGTTTGTTTGTTAAAACTATTGCATAAAACGATCAAAAACCAGCCGTTACTGATGCGGCTGGTTTTTTTGTTATAAAAATGTCCCAAAAAAGACCAAAACAATGATTGGAATAATGGTAAAATTATCACAGGGTAAAAAACCCAAATGAGGAAAAGGGGATGTTCCTGTGAGAGCATTTTATGTCAAAATCACTGCAGCTTTACTGTCTGTTTTACTCGTCGCAACAGGTTTGTTTTCACCAGCATTAAAAGCAGAAGAAGCACCAAAATCAAGTGGGAAACAATCACTCCTGACAGAAAAAGCGATTCAGCAAGTGCAAGAGTCGTTTTTGAAGCAGGATGAAGGAACCGCTATCCAACAGAAGCAAGTGAAAAAATCATTTAAAGTGAATAAGAAGAAAGGAATCAGTATCAAACGAAAAGCTGCTAAAGATGGCAAAATGCGCACGTCTGCCGTTCGCTCCATTGATGGACTAGCCATAAATCAATCGGCTGTCTTAACAGAGGAAGACCCAGTTGATTTATGGTTTTTAAGCACATCTTCACCTCAGGCACTCATCAGCCGGATTACTTCTTCAAACCCTGATTATTTCGTTCAATTGTTTGTTGTTGATTATGAAACAGGACAAGCCTACCCAACGGATCTTATTCAACCGGCAGGCAGTCTGCTTGCGTTAAGCAATTTACCAGCGGGTGATTATGCGTTTGGTATTACCAGTGGTGGGGACTTTGGAGACTCATATACATTACAGGTAAATGCCAAAAACCCACCAAATTTCACAGGTGCTGAATCCCTGTCATCAACATTGCAATACTTTGTCGCTACGTATGCCAATGGGGATGTTTTCGCAAATGGTACAAAAGTGTATAACAAACAATCTAAGACCGCCGATTATAAATGGGAGCGTGTATTTTACTTCTCATATGATGGAAAATATGAACAGAGAACTCATTCTGTTGACAGTGTGAAGGTGAAAAGTATTTCGGCACCAGTGTCGTACTCTGCTCCATACGCAAGTTCCTCAGAGGCCATTCTCGTCTACTTAGATGTGGAGACTTTATTTATGTATCATGAATCATCGTTTGCTAGCGGGCAGTACTACCATAGTAGCTTTGTTGATACACTTGGGAAGACAACACCAAGACGCTTAGATATTGATGATATGACAAATTACGGTGATCATATTTTAGCTGTAGATTTAAAAACAGGAAAGCCAATTGATTTCTTCAGTGTGTTGAATTTCTACTATGCTGCAGGAATCGAGAAACTGCCAACAATCAGAACGTTGAATTAAGAAGGCGGTTGACATCAAATCGCCACATGTGTAGAGTAAAGATAATTAAATGACAAAAGTCCACTAGGGGAGTCATGTATGACTGAGACAAGAGAAAATCTTGGACCCTTTGAACCTGATCTAGTTCGTACTAGCGGAGGGAAGTGGAGCTGGACCTTGTCTTATTCATGATTGAATCGATAAGAAGGCCGCTCCATTTGGGGTGGCTTTTTCATTTATTCAACTGAAGAAGAGGAGGCTTTTTTTATGACATTTTCTACGCAATTAAGGAAAGAAGCAGAACCGTTATTTGAAGCCATTTATCAGCATCCGTTCGTTAGAGGCCTGGCAGCAGGAAAGCTGGAAAAGGAACAGATCATTCATTATGTCAAACAGGATGCAGAATACTTACAAGCATTCATTAAAATTTATGCAGCAGCGCTCAGCAAATGTACAGACAGAGAGGATATTGCGTTTTTTCATCAGCAGATTGCGTTTGTACTAGATAGTGAAACGCACCCTCATCAAAACCTTTGCCGAGTGGCAGGAGTAGCATATGATGAGCTCCAAGGTGCTTCTTTGGCTCCGAGTGCTCATCACTATATTCATCACATGCTGCAAGTCGCACAGGAAGGTACGCTTGGTGAAATCATCGCTGTCCTGCTTCCATGTCCTTGGACATATTGGGAAATAGGGAAACGAATGCTCACAGATGTGCAGCCAGACCTGTCACATCCGTTTTATGAATGGATCACGTTTTATGGAGGGTTAACCGATTCTGTCACAGGTGAGCTTTGCAAACGGCTCGATCAATTGGCAGAAGCAGCAAGTGAGAAGGAAAAGGAAAAAATGAAACAGCATTTTATCTTAAGCTGCCAGCTCGAGTACAAGTTTTGGGAAATGGCCTTTACTGTTGAAGAGTGGCCAGTTCAACTGGAGGTGCATACATCATGACATGGAAGATGAAAGAAGTCGTCCTTGCCGTGATTTTATCCGTTGCGTGCGGTGTGATCTATTTAGGATGGTCCACACTTTACTTACCGATTACAGCACTTGTTGGCCCAGCAGGAGGCAATATCATGTTTGGAATATGGGTCATTGCCAGTCCAATCGTTGCGTATATCATTCAAAAGCCGGGGGCTGCCCTGATTGCGGAAACAGCTGCCGCGGCTGTGGAATTATTGACAGGCAGCCACTTCGGACTTTCAGCTCTGCTGATTGGTGTATGCCAAGGGCTTGGGGCAGAAATCGCCTTCGCTCTTTTTGGGTATAAACGATACCGCATGTGGACACTGATGCTGTCTGGTGCCTTTGCCGCTATCGGAGCGATGGCGTACAGTCTCGTGGCAAATGGCTTCGGATATTATACGCCTCAAGTTTTACTTATGACGCTTGTGACTCAAATCATTAGTGGAATGATACTTGGCGGATGCCTTGCGAAAGTGGTGGTGGACGCACTATCCAAAACTGGTGTACTCAATCAATATGCCATCATGAAAGAAAAACGAAATAAAGGTGAACAGCATGAATTCATTTCTCGCGTGCAATGATCTGACTGTCCGTTTTTATGAACAGCCTAAGCCAGTTTTGCATCAAATCTCTCTTACGATTCAAAAAGGGGAAAAGGTGCTTATTTTAGGACCGAGCGGAAGCGGGAAATCCACGCTCATTTCGGTTCTGGCTGGAATCATTCCAGAGCATGTGGAAGCTGACATGCAGGGCGAAGTGGTGTTACAAAGACATACAGGCGTCATGTTTCAAGATCCAGACTCTCAGTTTTGTATGCACCGCGTCAATGAAGAAATTGCCTTTAGCTTAGAGAATCGTTCCGTCCCACGTGAAGAGATGGATGACATCATTCAGCAGCTCATGCAAAAAGTCCAACTGGATGTCGATCCGCATACAGAGATTCACACTTTATCTGGCGGCATGAAGCAGCGATTGGCACTTGCTTGTTTACTAGCATTACAGCCGGATGTTCTATTCTTTGATGAACCAACCGCACAGCTTGACCCGGCAGGTAGAATGGACATATTTCAACTGCTGCAGCAGCTTGCAGCCGATCAGCAGCAAACCATGATTTTTGTAGAGCATGTGCTTGACGGAGTCATCGAATGGATGGATCGGGTAATTTTATTAGATGATCAAGGCAGCATTTTAGCAGATGGAGCTCCAAAAGATGTGCTCGTGACATATGAGGAAGAAATGAAAGAGGCAGGAATTTGGCGGCCAAAATTATTTCCCGAGAAATGGTCCACGATTATTCAAGATCCATTTCATCCACTGAGTCAAACCTTTATGCAAACCTATGAAGCAAGAAAAGCGCAGCATGAAAAAGTGCCGTCAATCGAACGAGAGACAATGATTCGTACAGAAAATCTTCAATTAAGCTACGGGAAAAAAAGGATTATGAGTAACCTTCAGCTTGATATCAAAGCAGGAGATTGGGTGGCGATTATTGGAGAAAATGGGAGCGGAAAAAGTACGTTTCTCAAACATTTGATCCGCTTAGAGCCAGCTAAAAAAGGTCATATTTTCTTAAAAGAAACAGACCTTAAAAAATGGTCTGACCGACTACTCTATGAAAAAGCAGGCTTTGTGTTTCAAAATCCGGAGCTTCAATTTATACAAGACACAGTATTCGATGAAATTGCTTTTGGCGGCAGACAGCGCAACTGGCCAGAATCAGTCGTACAAGAAAAAACGGCCCAGCTGCTGAAAGAGTTCGGTTTAGAGAAGCATGCAAAAGCACATCCCTTCACCTTAAGTTTAGGGCAAAAAAGAAGATTGAGTGTTGCCACGATGCTCCTTTTTGATCAAGATGTATTGCTGTTAGATGAACCGACTTTCGGTCAGGATGAAAAAACAGCGAAGGAATTAATGAGGCGTTTAAAAGAACGGCAGCGCCAAGGCACGACCATTGTGATGGTTACACATGATATGGAGCTTGTCGATGAATGTGCCGATCAAGTGCTTCTTTTTCATCAAGGCAAGCATGTATATGATGGTCCCCCTTATGATCTATTTTCAAATCAGGAACTTGTCGATGCTTATCAGCTGAAAGCTCCCTTACATTATCGCTATGTGGCAGAAAGAAAGGATGTGCTGACAATTGCAAAGTAATCATTCCTTTCTTTCTACTGTGAATCCAGTCATGAAATTACTCGCTCACCTGCTTGCGATGGGCTGCCTCATGGCGATATCTGATCCTAAAACAACCTTTATCATCTGGCTGTTTGCTCTTGGCATTGGACTTGTTTTAGGTGGATGGAATATGAAGTATCTCATCACAAGGCTTGTCCCTTATCTGCTCTTTTTTATTCTCGTCTTTTGGATGATGGCGGCATTTGGCAAGGGGGATCATACTGTTTGGAAGTGGGCGTGGTTTCATATCACGGAGGAGAGTTTAAGAAATGGTCTCACCATCGCTTTCAGAATGCTTGGATTTGTGACATTTGGTCTCCTTTTTACGTCCACAACCGATTTGACGGCATTTATGATGAGTCTGATTCACCAATGCCGAATGTCCCCAAAATGGGCGTATGGAATGCTTGCCGGCTTCCGGTTTATTCCGTTATTTCAAAGTGAATTAAAACAAATGAAAGCTGCACATAAAATCAGAGGCTACAAGCAAAAAAACAGCTGGAAAGCCTTTATGCGTTATGCATTACCCCTTTTTACACAAGGTGTACGAAAATCAGAGCGCTTAGCGATTGCGATGGAAGCCAGGGGCTTCACAGGGACGAGAGAGCGAACGTATTATCATATCATCAGCACCTCATGGATTGACTACATGTATCTTTTTCTCATCGGTATCAGTGTCTTTATGTGCATTTACTTTTTTTAAAAAACACCCACATTCACTAGATAGAATGTGGGCTTTTTATATGCCTTAGGTCATTTGATTGATATTAGTACACATTACAGGCTGTAATAGATCATATAACGAACCGATAAAGAAGGTGTACTGAGAAAAAGAGAGGATGAACGTAAGCGAATGTCACAGAGAATTGATAACATAATAGACGCTTTACCAATCATTGGACTTGCTATGAGAGAACAGCTAACTTTTTCTGTTTTAGGGAAAGAGAAGGTTCTTTATTATCAGCAACATGGGAATATTGATTTAGGATTTAAAGCTGGTGATACAGTAGATCCTGGATTCCAAAACTTTGCGATGCTGAAAAATGGGAGAGAACCATCGTTTATCCAAATTCCGAAAGAAGTATACGGGATTCCAATGGATATCGTAGCCGTTCCAATTACTGATGAATCAGGTCAAGTGGTTGCTGCCTTCTGTGTGGCCTATGACCAAACCAATCAACAACGATTAGAGCACATCATGACGGAGAGCAATGAAGCTTCCGAAAAACTAGTCGCAATGGTACAGCAGGTTGCCGCACATTCAGAGGAACTACAAGCGACAAGTGAACAAATTCTACAAAATACGAAAACCACTGTCGAAAATTCCTCTAAAATCAATCAAGTGTCTAATCTCATTAAAGGTATCTCTGATCAAACGAACTTACTTGGACTTAACGCATCAATAGAAGCTGCAAGAGTAGGGGAAGCAGGAGCAGGCTTTGGAGTGGTCGCAACAGAAGTGAGAAAGCTGTCAACTCACGCGAAACAGGCGACAACTGATATTGAAACAGCCCTAAAAGATGTGCAGGGATCGATCAAAGGAATGGAAGAAGAAATTGCGCAAATTGTCGCTTCCTCTGAGCATCAGGCAGAACTTGTTGGCACTTTTACAAAAATTATTGAAGGTCTTCATGAAACAAACGAAACAATGAAATCATTGGCAAACGACTTAGTGAACTATCAAGTGAAATAAAAGAACGACAAAACCTCCAGCTGAATTGGAGGTTTTTTTATCATTTCAAGGTGAGAAACTTGTTAGAATTATGACCGTTTTATCGCTGACAGGCAGGATACACTTCTGTATGATAGAAAAAGAGAGACTAGTTTTGTCATTAGACCTATTCATAAGGAGGAAGATCATCGTGACACAATCAGCGAAGCTGAAAGAAATACTTGCACCCTACCGTCCGTTGTTAGATAAAACGGAAAAACCAATGATTCAATTACAGATGAAACAAGGAAAAACAGGACCATACGACAGCAAAATAGCTGGAGATCCTTACTTCCCCAAAAACGAAGAATATCCGGTTGATGGCGAAGGGCATCCTATGAAACTTTTGGCACAAATTAATTTCGGCCAGCTTCCGAAGCTGAAAGATTATCCAGAAACAGGACTTTTGCAAGTCTTTATTTCTGTGCATGATGATCTTTATGGAATGAATATTGACCATAAAACAGAACAAAAAGATTTCCGGATCAAATTTATTGAAGAACCTTTCTTAGCAGAAGAAGAGTTATTGACCGATTTTTCTTTTGTGAAAATTCCAGACGATTTTTATTTTCCCGTTACGAAGGAAGGCGCAATTACAGGTGAATTAGCAAGCGAAACGATCAGTGTAGGAGATTTCCGTTTTGAAAAAGTCACAGGAAAGCATAGCTGGGACCTTTTCGAAGATGCAGTTGGTATTGATGGTGATGAAGCAGATACCCTGTTGGATGAATTCTATGAAACAGCGAGTGGCTTTGGTCACAAATTGGGCGGGTATCCAGGGTTTACACAAGAAGACCCGCGTACTTATGAAGATCAAGAACATACCGTTCTGTTATTGCAAATTGACTCAGATGATGAAGTAGATATGTTGTGGGGAGATTGCGGAATCGCCAACTTTTTTATCAAACCAGAAGACCTCAAACGAAAAAATTTCGAGAATGTTGTCTATAATTGGGACTGCTCCTGATTTTGTAAAAAACACACTTTAAACACTCTTTATAGAGTGTTTTTGTGTATGTTTTTAGACTTTTTTGCCCCTATTTCGTCATTTTTGAGAGGTAATATGTCATTCTTTCTAGTTGACCGGATCAAAAAAAAATGTAAAATCATCTTAAAGTCCTCTTTTTTGAAAATAATAATAACATGACATATCAATCAACGATAAAATGCTCGAAAAAGCGGAATGTACTGGGGGGTATCAATTGATCATTTCGAAAGTAATCAATAATAATGTTGTCAGTGCGTATGATGACGAGCAGCATGAGCTGGTCATTATGGGCAGAGGGATCGCGTTTCAAAAGAAAAGCGGAGATCCGATTGACGAAGAACGAATTGAGAAGGTATTTTCTATTCAAAATAAAGATATATCAGAAAAATTCAAAACCCTGCTTTATGATATTCCAATCGAGTATATGCAAGTGTGTGAGTCGATTATTGAGCATGCGAGAACAACGCTTAACAAAAATCTAAATGACAGCATCTATGTGACGTTGACGGATCATATCACCTTTGCCATTGAACGTCATCAAAAAGGAATGGACATCAAAAATGCCTTGCTCTGGGAAATCAAACGGCTGTATAAAGATGAGTTCAGATGTGGTTTAGAAGCTATTCGGATCATTGAGGACAAGCTGAGCATCCATCTTCCTGAGGATGAAGCGGGCTTTATTGCCATGCATATTGTCAATGCAGAGCTCAATGAGGAAATGCCAAATGTTATTCAAATCACCAAACTCATTCAAGATATTTTAAACATCGTTAAGTATCACTTTCAAATTGATTTAGACGAGGAATCATTAAATTATTTCCGTTTTGTGACGCATTTGAAGTTTTTTGGGCAGCGTCTGTTTAACGAAACTCAAATGGAAAATCAAAATGAGTTTCTGTATGAAGTGGTAAAAGAGAAAAACACTGCAGCTTTTCAATGCGCAGAAAAAATTAACGAGTATGTTCAAAAAGAATACAACCGAAGTCTCATAGAAGATGAAATGTTATATTTAACTTTGCATATAGACAGAGTAATAAAAAGAAAATAAATTCAAAAAGAAAGCGTTGACATCACAAAATTAACATGATAATTTATAACTATAAACTAAATAACCCACAATCTTTTAGGATTGTTACTGGTCAAGCAGGCAAAACCTAAATCATTGTCCCTATCTTTGATAAGGCATGATTTAGGTTTTTTTATATCTAAAGACTTATAAAAATTAAATAACGATCAATCGCTATGAAGGATTGTTACTGGTTAAGCAGGCAAAACCTAAATATCGATTAATGTCTGAATCACTATTTCTCGGACATTAATGGATGTTTAGGTTTTTTCTATATCAAGATGAAATCAACGATTGGAGGGTAACACAATGAACCACAAACAAACAGCAAAAGAAGTGCTAGAACTTGTCGGCGGTGAAAAAAATGTTAAGCAAGTCACACATTGTATGACAAGACTTCGCTTCAACTTATACGATGAAAGCAAGGCAGATAAAGAAAAGCTGCAATCAACAGACGGCGTCATGGGTGTGAATCAAAGCGGCGGTCAATACCATGTCATTATCGGTAACGATGTATCAAACGTCTATCAAGCAATGATTGCTGACTCTGGGTTATCAACAGATGTAAAATCAAGCGGTACAGAAGAAGCATCAAAACAAAATGTGATATCAAAGCTTTTCGATTTTATCTCTGGTGTCTTCACACCAATTCTCCCAGCCATCGCTGGAGCCGGTATGATCAAAGGGATTTTGGCACTGATGCTCACATTTCAGTGGATATCAGATAAAAGCAGCACGTATGCGATTTTAACAGCTATCGGAGATGGAGCCTTTTACTTCTTACCGATTCTACTTGCTGTAAGCGTAGCCAAAAAAATTGGTACAAATCAGTATATCGCAGCTGCCATTGCAGCAGCAGCACTGCACCCGCAGTTAACCGCTTTACTGGGTGCGGGAAATACAGAATTTCTCGGCTTGCCAGTGGTTGCCGTTGTGTACTCTTCATCGGTGATTCCAATTCTACTTACCATTTGGCTCGGCTCATATGTTGAAAGATTTGCGGAAAAATATAGTCCAAAATCATTAAAGATCATCCTTGTTCCAACAGTCACACTTCTTGTCGTTGTACCAGTTATGCTTATCGCGGTTGGACCGCTTGGTGGAATTATCGGAAATGGCCTTTCAGGTGGAATTGATTTATTGTTTAAACATGCAGGTATTTTGGCAGGGCTCTTGATAGGCGGATTCATGTCACCATTGATCATTACGGGCATGCACTATGCACTGCTTCCAATCATGATTAACAACATTACGTTAAACGGTTTTGACTTTATTCTTCCAATGATGTTTGTAGCGAATATGGCACAAGCAGGCGCAGCATTCGGTGTCTTCTTAAGATCAAAAAACAAAACATTCAAATCATTGGCGATGTCTACAAGTATCACAGCCTTAATGGGTATTACTGAACCTGCTATGTATGGTGTGAACATGCGATTGAAAAAACCGTTCCTTGCAGCCCTCATTGGTGCAGCAGCAGGCGGCGTGTTCATGTCGATCTTTAAAGTAAAATCATATGTGATATCTGGATCAGCAGGCCTCCCAGGTCTCCCAACATTCATTGGACCAACATTTGTCTACTCAATCATCGGTTTAGTCATCGGATTTGTTGTAGCAACGATCATGACACTTGTTCTAGGCTTTAAAGATGTACCAGTAAAAGAAGATACAAAAGCAGACAAATCAGAAGAAAAGAAAGACACAGGAGCACTTCAAAATGAAGTTGTACAAAGCCCGCTTGAAGGTCAGCTAAAGCCACTCAATCAAGTAAATGATGCAACATTCTCTAATGAAATCATGGGTAAAGGTGCAGCCATTGTACCAACTGTTGGACGCGTTGTTGCACCGTTCAACGGCAAGGTTGAAACCATTTTCCACACAAAACATGCCATTGGCTTGAAGAGTGACCAAGGCACAGAACTTCTTATTCATGTCGGGATTGACACGGTAAAACTTGACGGAAAGTATTTCACAAGTCATGTGCAGTCCGGTGATCTTGTACAAGCAGGGGATGTGCTCGTTGAATTTGATATCAAGGGTATTCAGCAAGAAGGCTATGATGTGACCACTCCTGTTATTGTGACCAACACAAATGATTATGCTCAAGTTGATGCGAAAACAGATGGAGCGATTACAGTGAAAGAGACACTGCTTACAGTCAGTGTAGAAGAAAAAGAGGAGGGTATTCAACATGAACAAGTTAGAAAAAACATTTCCTAAAGGTTTCTTATGGGGCGGTGCTGTTGCAGCCAACCAAATTGAAGGCGCATATAATAAAGATGGAAAAGGCTTATCGACAGCTGATGTATCGCCAAATGGTATTATGCACCCATTCGATGAATCAATGAAAGACCTTAACTTATATCATGATGCCATCGATTTCTACCATCGCTATAAAGAAGATATTGCACTCTTTGCAGAAATGGGATTCAAGAGCTTCAGACTATCCATATCTTGGCCGCGTATTTTCCCAAATGGCGACGATGCGAAACCGAATGAAGCAGGTCTCGCTTTTTATGAAAAAGTATTTGATGAACTGCATAAGCATGGAATTGAGCCAGTTGTTACGATCTCTCACTATGAAATGCCGCTTGCACTTGTGAAAAACTACGGTGGATGGAGAAACCGTAAGCTTGTGGATCTTTATGAAACATACGCTAAAACATTGTTCACTCGCTTTAAAGATAAAGTGAAATATTGGATGACCTTCAATGAAATCAATGTCGTGTTACATGCACCTTTCACTGGTGGCGGGCTTGTATTTGAAGAAGGAGAAGACGAGAAAAGCATTCAATATCAAGCAGCGCATCACCAATTTGTTGCAAGTGCTCTGGCTGTTAAAGCAGGACATGAAATCATTCCAGATGCAAAAATTGGCTGTATGATTGCAGCGATGACCACATACCCGTACAGCTCAAGACCAGAGGATATGTTTGCTGCAATTGAGCAAGACCGTAAAACATTGTTCTTCTCAGATGTACAGGCAAGAGGCTACTACCCAGGTTACATGAAACGTTATTTCCTGGAAAATAACATCAACATTGAGTTCCAAGACGGGGACGAAGACATTTTAAGAAACCATACAGTTGACTATATTGGCTTCAGTTATTATATGAGTTTTGTGACCAGTACGGATCCAAAGGTCCTTGAACAAGTTACTGGTGGTAACCTATTTGAAGGTGTGAAAAACCCTTATCTAGAAGCAAGTGATTGGGGCTGGCAAATTGATCCGAAAGGACTTCGTACAACACTGAATCAGCTGTATGACCGCTACCAAAAGCCATTGTTTATCGTAGAAAATGGATTGGGTGCTGTCGATCAAGTAGAAGAAGACGGATCAATTCAAGACGATTACCGAATTGATTATCTCAGAAGCCATTTGCTAGAGGCGAGAGAAGCCATCGCAGACGGAGTAGACCTGATCGGTTATACAAGCTGGGGCCCAATTGACCTAGTCAGCGCATCAACGGCTGAAATGAAAAAACGCTACGGCTTCATTTATGTCGACCGTGATAATGAAGGAAACGGTACATTAGATAGAAAGAAAAAGAAAAGCTTCGATTGGTATAAACAAGTGATTGCGACGAATGGTGAACATTTGGATTACTAAACAGAGAAAATATTGTTTCTATCCTTTAATAACATATGGTGTCTCGTAAGGGTGAAAACAATTTGAATCAGGCATTATCATTCTTTGGGTCTTCTTTAGGGGGACATAATGGTGATAATGCCTTTTTTTATTAAAAAGATAAAATTGAACAAAAAATAAACCACACTTTAAATTGTTGCGTGGTTCAAGTAAATCATATGCTCTTCGAATATATTTATTTAAGCTTTTGAAGAGAAGTTTTGATCTTCAATTCAATAATACCTAGTGATATTGCTTCTTCAAGTATTTCTTTTATATCTTCAAATTTTAGATTATTTTGAGATAAAATATCCTCTATGGATTTGATGCCATTGATTTTACTTAAAAAGGTAAACCATTCATAATCATCGCGTGAATCAACAAGGTATTCAATGCTATTATTAATAGTGATATATAATAAGTTATCCTCTTGCAAAGGCATTAAAACATCTATGTTTTCTTTTAGTATTGGAACGTGTAATGTATTAATCGTTAGAGCATCGTCTTGGTTTAAGTGTAACTTGTGTATATTTCTTTTTGGTGGAATGCTAATTTTATTTGTGCTCTTAACTTTTACCGATAAATCACTCGACATTTGTTCTAACATTCCCATATTGATTAACCGTGTTAAGAACTCAATATTTTCTAAGTCATGATGATTTTCAATGGTTTTTGCAAATTGATAGATGGAATCTATATTAACAAAACTATTTTTATTAAAAGCATAATCAATTATTTCATAATTATTCTTCTTTAGGATATTCAAAATTAAATTTCTAGTAGACTTAACCCCTTTCCCATAAAAAAATGGAACTTTAGGTCTCTTCACTAATGTTTCGGGAATATCTGTATATTTTAGAAGACCTTCTCTAAGTATGTTTTTATCAAAAAAAAGATCAGCATACTTGTTTTCTTCAACACCAAGTGTTAGCTCAATGAGATTGTGGTCTAAGAAAGGAACCCTATTCTCTATATGGTTACCAGCAGCAATTCTGTCTTCCATCCAGCAGTTATACATCTGAATATCTCTATACTTGGAATAAACATAGTTTAAGTAAGGATTGTTTTTGGTCTTAAAAAAGTTATTTTTTAATAAACTTCCTTGAAATAAATTATCCCATGTATTAATCGGGTCATTCAGTAAATTCTTTTCTTTGTTTTTATCCAAAATCTTTAACGATTGCATGAAAGTGGCCCAGGCTGGATCCCTTTCAGAAAAAAGTTGGCTATATCCACCATTAAATTCATCACTACCTTGCCCAGTTAATATTACTTTTATATTTGGATTGGAGTGTTTTGCGAATTTATGAAGATGATATTTATAGAGCTGCTCGGCACTACAATAAGGACTCTCACATAACCATAAAAGAGATTTCCAATCATCGATACTATAGTCCATAGTATACTCATTAAAATCAGCAAAGTGTTCATTAAAATGATAATGCTGTGCGGCTTTTAAAGCATACTCTGCATCCCCGTTAATAATGGTACTTCTACTTACAACAGAAAAGCTGTTGATCTCTGTATGTTTTGCTACAAAATGACCTATTGACACAGAATCAATACCACCACTTAAAAATAAACCTATATCTACATCACTCATTAAACATTTTGTTGAAGAAGTGTCTAAAAGATTTATATATTTCTCTATGATTTTATTTTTCGATAGGTGATGTATAGGAATTTTGGTTATGTTCCAATATTCTTTTGTATTCACTGTTTTATTTCTGAGGTTCACTTCGATGTAATGTCCACCTGGTATATTTTCAATCCCTGAAAAAAAGCTCCCCACGGGCGTTATGTTATTAGAAACATGCCCAGCTAACCAAGAATCACTTAAAGCTTCCATCCAATCAAATGTGCGTGGACAATTAGGATATTGCAATAAAGCTTTAATTTCTGATGCAAAGATAATACGTTCTCCCGTAAAGTTATAGAACAAAGGTTTAATGCCAAACCTATCTTTTATAAGATAAAGCTTCTGTTGAACTTTATCTAGAATACTGATTGCAAACATTCCATTTAAAAAATTCAAGAAATTTATTCCATAATCTTCATATAAGTATAATGCAATTTCACAGTCTGACCGGCTACGGAAAGCTCGTTTTCTTTTTAGTTTGCTTTTTAGATCATGATAATTGTATATCTCACCATTAACCATGACAATAATAGATTCGTCATGATTAGCGAAGGGCTGATGACCATGAGTAATATCATTTATCGCAAGTCTACAAAATCCGAATGCTTCTCTTCCGTTTATATGATAAAATTCTCCATCTGGACCTCTGTAATTGATTTCTTCCAACATGTTTTTCATAGAAAGAACTTCATGTGAAGTAACATCATAATGAAATTTAACCAATCCAACTATTCCGCACATTAATGATCATTCCTTATTATTAAGTTGAATTTCTCCATTATTATCTACTATTTTTCGTCTATTTATTTTCGCTTCTATAATTACAATAAGCATTGAGCAGAGAAAGAATACAGTAGAGGTGACACCAATCACCTGATAACCGGATACTGATATTTCTGTATTCGTTGATGATTGTATGATTGGAGCAAACAAGACACCCGCTACGCTTGCCGTGGTAAATTGAACCATCTGAAATAATCCCATATAGGTTCCTGTTTCAGTTTTTGGTGAAGAAGTTAAGGCTACTTTATTTTGAGCCGGCAGCACCATTACAGCACCAATACCACCTATAATGAACACCAAGACAAAATATACATAATGAAAAGAGTTTTCACCGGGGAGAATGCATCCAATACTATATATTGATAATAAAGTTAGACCAAATATCATCGTTTTATTTAATGACTTATCCACGCGTCTTCCACCCCATGCACCTAGTGAAATCATCACGATAGGGCTTGCAAGTAATACCATGCCTACTATACTGGCTTCATATCCTTGAGACATTCTAAAATAAATCGGGGTAAACGTAGCAATAGCATTTATGGATAAAAAAATAAAAAAACCTCTGAGCGCATTGATTAAAAATGGCCTATTACTCCATAAATCTTGGGGTATGATTTTTGTTTGGACTTTATTGAAAAATTCAACGTACAAAAATGAAGCAAAACCTGCAAAACCAAATAAAATCCAAACGTCACTTTCACTAATAAATATTCCTTGAATGGATATAAAGGTTATAAGTAAGCTTAAAGTTCCTACTATAGGTAAATTTCCAAAAATAAATTTAGTTGATGTTTCAATATTAGGAACTAGCATTAACCCTAGAACAAGTGCTATCAATCCAATTAGCCCTAGTAACAAAAATATCATTTGCCATCTCATACTCTGTATAATCAAACCGCCTAATGATGGACCTAACAGCGCTGATGCAGCCATCACTGAACCTTGTAATCCAAATGCCCAACCAATTCTATCTTCACTAAATATGCTTCTAATAAGCACAGCTTGCACTGGAACAATCATAGCATCAGCTAAACCTTGAAGAGATTGCCCTACCAAGAACATTCCCCAGTTAGATGAAAAAGCACTAAGCAAGCAAGAAATAGTGAATAAGCTTAACCCTATTAAAAACATTTTTTTAACATTTGTCATTTTGGCCATGATGCCAAAAAAGGGCATGAAAACCCCGAAGAAAGACCAAAAAGCGATGTTTCTCCACTGCATGACTTCATAATCAATATTATAAAATTGAACTAGCTCAGGATAGGCTATAAATAACATGGTAGTACTCATTGAACTAGCAAATACTCCGAGTGAAATCGCAATAACAATCAATCTGCTTTTTATAGTCATTGTATCAACCTTTTTTCAAATTCTAATTCATCTTTGACATGTATCCCGTAATTTCCTATAGAGGGGATTGTAGGTTTAACCATTCTTGCTTTATCAATTGCACCAATATAGATGTTTTTGAAAGAATATCCCTTTCTTTGATAAAACCTAATTGCATTTAAGTTATCATTACTAGTGATTAAATTAATAGAGTATATATTTTGTGTTTTTAGATTTTGTTCTAACTCAAGAAGTAATCTACTTCCAACACCATGGTACTTTTCTAGAGCCTCCAAAGTCAGGATTTCTGCCTCTTCTTTAAATATTTTATAAACTAATATTCCTACTATATAATCTTCACGTTTAGCCAACAAAATGTTTTCATTTAAAACATTATAAGTTGTCCCTTTAGACACCATAGTCGTTCCACCCCAATGTTCATTGAAAAAACATGTTAACCACGAAAAGTCTTTTGAACTTGGCTGAGTTACTGTCAATTCTTTTGAAAGAGGACATTTTTTTGACAGCTGGATATGGGCTACTTCTTTTTCATTCGCTTGATCCTCAGAAAAATGGATTGAGATGCCTAGTTTTTCGGCGTTTATTTGTGCAAGTTTTTGTGCATAGTTCGAAAAATCTTCAGGGTCAATACCAAAATAAAAAAAACTCTCAGGTGGATTCTTTTTGTACCACAGTTTGCTACTGATGACATATTCGTTTTGTTTTGTTTCAGTTATGCTGATATCATCATATAATAGTGCTCTTCCTTCAATAAACTCTAAGACAAATTCATCTAATTTGTTTTGAGTAAATAAACGGTTTTTTTCTTGAAAATATCCTATTCCACTTAATTTACTGTGAATCCAATTAATTAAATC
Organism: Bacillus sp. Nf3; assembly: GCF_003028545.1. NCBI lineage: Bacteria > Bacillati > Bacillota > Bacilli > Caryophanales > Bacillaceae > Bacillus > Bacillus sp. Nf3. Next base: position 127,732 of record NZ_PYUA01000001.1, read on the forward strand.
ATCCTCGTTTAGTTCATTATCTCTCGCTAGTGCCATTAGCATTGCAATGTAATTAACGATTGTTTTGCTTCTCTTAATTGAAATGTTTTTATAGATGTTTTCTAGAATATCGTTGTTAAGTTTATTCATTTTACATATACAACTTCCTTTTCAATTAATTGTTTACTCAATGCTTGCAGGTCTTCGATACAAGTTTGAACATCTGTATCATATTCTTCAGCAATTTCCGTTACTATTGAAATAAACTCTCTTTGCCCGTCAATTCGTTCATAAAAATCAGCAGCGACTTGATTTAGGGACATGCCTGGTTCGATAATGATACCTTTTAAGTACTTTCTGGTAACATTATCAGGATTCTTTATGAGAATTGTATTATTTTCCATTTGGATTCCCTCCATTCTTTTTTTCTATAACAAGGTACCAAGATTGTGGCTTTGGCTCCTTTGTATCCATACTTGTTGGAATATCTCCAATTTCATCAATAACTTCCATAAATTCTTCAACAGAGAACTCTAAAGGATGGAATGAATAATTTGAAATACCTGCGCGTGTAAGCATTTCACCTACATGTTTTTCAGTATAGCTTTCTAAGAAGGCTTCCTCCAAAATACTTATATACTTTGAGTCTATTTGCTTTTTTAGGCTATCCAAGGAGAGTAAAGATATAGGGTGAGTATCAATAATGATGATTTTACCTCCCGGTTTTAGCACTCTATAGCACTCTTTTAATCCCTTTACTGGCTCTACCCAATGATGGAGACATGAATAAGAAACTAGTGCATCAATTGATTCATTAGCATACGTTAATGAATGAACATCTTGTATTTCAAAAATCACATTTTTTTTATTAAGACATGTATTTATTTGATTTTTGGCTAGTTCTAACATTGTTTTATTAATGTCAGTAGCATAGATAGTGGCATTTGAATTGTTACATAAATAATGTGTTAAATAACCAGGACCAGTTCCCATATCAACAATTGTCTCTTCAGAACCTGAAAGGGTATGATTTAAAATTTTATTACCTATCAACGGGTATATGTATAGTTGATTTTCTTTGACAAAATCATTATATAAATAACATTCATCATGAGTCAGCAAAGAATGAACACTCCTTTCATAAAGTGTTAGGGTATGAAAAACCAGTTATTAATGTCCACCAGCAACAACTACATTACGAATCTCAACGAGACGTGGAGTTTTATAAACTTTTTTCATGCGATTCACCTCCTTTATTGTCCTTTTCTAAAAGGGTTTTATTGGATTAATGTCCACCAGCAACAACTACATTACGAATCTCAACGAGACGTGGAGTTTTATAAACTTTTTTCATGCGATTCACCTCCTTTATTGTCCTTTTCTAAAAGGGTTTTATTGGATTAATGTCCACCAGCAACAACTACATTACGAATCTCAACGAGACGTGGAGTTTTATAAACTTTTTTCATGTGATTCACCTCCTTTATTGTCCTTTTCTAAAAGGGGTTTATTAGATTAATGTCCACCAGCAACAACTACATTACGAATCTCAACAAGACGTGGAGTTTTATAAACTTTCTTCATGTAATATCCCTCCTATATATGTCTTAAATTTCAATTTCATACCCTAACGAAAGTCATGATAGCACATTTTTTATATTTTTTTCAATATTTAAACAATGATTTTTTTTTGACAAATTTTTAAGTTTATAAAGTGAAAAGTGATGAGTAAATCGCTGCTACAAAATAGAGTTAGAGTTTGTGAAAAAGAAATAGGGGAATATTCAAAAAATGTCTAGAATCATGGGTTATCTTAATCTGAAGAGACGTTTATTGTTTTAGAGAGTTGTCTAACCACTGAATTTGAATTCTAAATGGAATAGGATAATCTTTTATGTTTGTGATGATTGTGCATACTAACAAACGTATAGGAATAATACCTTTAATCTTCATTTGTCCATAGGTCTTTTAAAAGTAATTCTGTCGATCCTTGTATACATATTATTTTTTATTGGATATCTTTTGATAATCTATTCTTTTTATCTGAATGTTAAGATTACTAGTTGAAATTGGATTTGCTTTTTGTATAATTGTATTTGGAAATATAAGTGTAGGAGGTAAATAATGAAAATAATAAATGGAAATATATTAGACGACGTTTTAAACGAGATGAGTTCTGATGAGTTTTTAAATGAATATTGGCCAAATAGTTTTTTGCATAACAAAGGAAGTTTAGAACGATTTTTTTCAGTTCCTGGAATCGAAAGTATATCCAGCTTAGAGAATATTCTAAAGATATATAAAAATCCAGTAATGGTTGTTGGGGATGCAATAATTGAGGAGACAGGGGGGATCCTTAACAAGTTTTTAGTTCCACCTGAAGAGGCAATGAGTTGGTATGAAAAAGGAGCTGCCTTAGAATTTGATTTCACAGAAATATTTATACCAGAGCTTCGTGAATCTATTAACAAACTAAAATCACTGTTAGGTTTGCCTGAGGGAACAATGGCAAAAGCAGTATTGTACGCTGCTAAAGAATCAGCTGGATTTTCAGCACATTTTGATGCGTATTGCAATTTCATTTTTCAACTTAAAGGGAAAAAGAAATGGAAGTTGGCTGAAAATTTTAATACAGTAAATCCACTTCAACATTATGAATTAATCGAGGCTCCTCATTTGCCAGATCCATTAAAGTCGTATTGGAATGGTGAATTTCCTGATGAAAATTTATCTAATGGAAGGGAATTGATTTTAGATACGGGCTCATTTTTATTTCTTCCAAGAGGTTGTTGGCATTCAACTAGTTCTTCTGAAGAAACCATTGCATTAAACTTTACCTTCGGTCAGCCAGCTTGGCTAGATCTAATTTTAATAGAATTAAGGAATCGACTGATTCAAAAAGACGAATGGAGAGAGCTGGTGAATATCGATCTTTTGGATGAAAATGAACGAAAAAAGATAGAAGAAAAATTAAAATCAATGATAAATAATTTACCAAACGATTTCAGGGGAATTTCAGTAGGGGATATTCTGGCAAGAAAGAAAGATGACTTAGATGTATATCAATCTACACAACTTGTTGTAAGACAACTTATGAGTATAAAAGATGGTTTTTAAGAAGATAACTTATGTTCATTATCTTCTTAACTCAACTATAGAAGTATTACGATTAAACTTAGCATAATGTCGATTGAGATGACAAAAAATAAAGAACCGCCCAAAAAAGCGGTTCTTTATGATGACGGTCAGCTTTTTCTGTAGGTTTCCGCCTATTTCCACACTTGATCTGCAATCTCAATCACATGACGCAGTTTTTCCCATTGCTGCTCTTCTGTTAACAGGTTGCCTTCCTCTGTTGAGGCGAATCCACATTGTGGACTCAAACAAATTTGGTTAATGTCCACATATTGAGACGCTTCCTCAATGCGTTTTTTAATCTGTTCAACTGGCTCAAGCTCACCGTATTTTGAAGTGACAAGGCCTAGTACGATTTGAAGGTTTGGGTTCTTCACATATCGAAGAGGCTCAAATCCGCCAGAACGATCGTCGTCGAATTCTAAAAAGAGACCATCAAGATCTAAGCCGGCGAAAATTGTTTCTGCCGCTGCTTCGTAACCACCTTCAGCTGCCCAAGTTGATTTAAAGTTACCGCGGCAAATGTGCATAGTAATCACCAAATCCTCTGGGCGATCGGCAACAGCTTCATTGATTGTCTTCGCAAACGACTCACGAAGTTCATCTTCTTCACGGCCAAAGGCTTTGATTTGTTCGTGGCCTTTTTCAGAAAAGAACACCGCCCATGCTGTATCGTCCAGCTGCAAGTAGCGGCAGCCTGCATCATAAAAAGCACGGATGGCTTTCTTATACGCCTGTGCCACATCATGGTGGAATTCCTCTAAGCTGTCATACACCCCTTCTTCAAGCTTTCCACGGAAAAAGAGCATATTCGGACTTGGAATCGTCATTTTAGCTGTATGATCACCAGCGATGCTGTGCAGGAAACGATAATCCTCCAGCATTGGATGATCTGTAAAATCGATCTTGCCTGTTACCTTGATACCTCTAGCTTTTGTCGTTGTGTTATGAAATTGAATGCCTTGATCTGCTTCAAATCCTTCAACCCCATCGAGTCCTTCCAGAAAGTCAAAATGCCACCATGCACGTCTGAACTCACCATCTGTGACAACCTCTAACCCAATTTCTTTTTGCTTCTCTACAATACGTGTAATTTCTTCGTTTTCAATTTGTCGGAGCTGCTCTGCTGTCAGCGTACCATCTGCTTTTTGCTTGCGTGCTTCCTTGATGCGCTCTGAACGAAGTAAACTTCCTACTTGATCTGCGCGGAATGGCGGTTTCGTTGTTTTCTTTCCAATGGTTTGTACTTGTGTCATGCTGAATCCCTTCTTTCTTCAGGTTAAAAAAACAATTAAAAAAGCTCTTCCTTGGATAAGGAAGAGCATCATATACTGTGAGAACTCTGCCTTATCTTCAAACAAGCATCTGCTTGCTTAAGGAATTAGCACCATTCTGTTCCTAGGAACAGCGGTTGCCGGGTTTCACAGGGCCAGTCCCTCCACCACTCTTAATAAGGTTACCTTTTGATTCAATTTTCTTAATAAACACAATTATTCAACTTTTTCGAGGAAAAGTCAATGGTTTTTACAATTTAATTTCCTACATGAACAAATCAGCAACAAGAACACCAGCTAGTCCGACAAGTGAAAGCACGGTGACCATCAATGTCCACGTTTTAAAGGTTTGAGCCATTGATAGGTTAAAGTATTCTTTATAAATCCAGAAACCTGCATCATTCACATGAGAGAACGTGATACTGCCGGCACCTGTTGCGATCACCATTAATTCAGGGCTGACACCCGTCAGGCCAATCAGTGGTGCAGAAATGCCAGCCGCCGTGAGACCGGCGACAGTCGCTGATCCTAAAGAGACACGAAGGACAGCAGCAATGAGCCAAGTCAGAAGCAGGGGAGAAAGTGTGCTTCCTTGCATGATCCCTGCAATGTATTGATCGACGCCGCTATCAATGAGCACCTGTTTAAAGGCGCCTCCGCCCGCAATAATTAATAAAATCATAGCAATAGAGCCGATAGAATCCGTGATGGACTTCATCACGTCCTGCATGCTCTTTCCTCTTCCAAGCCCAAACGTGTAGATGGCAAGCAGCACTGAGATTAATAGTGCAATCGCCGGTTCGCCTAAAAACTCAGCGGTAGGCAGCAATGGGGAGGAAGGGAAGAAAATTTCTAGAAATGCTCTGAAAGTCATAAGCAATACAGGCAAAACAGCGGTGAAAATGCTAATGCCGAAGCTAGGCATTTCTTCTTCTGTGAATTCCTTTGGATTAAATAAGTTCTTTGGGATATGTGCGTGCAACTGGTCTTTTTTAAATAGTTTTGTAAACAGAAGTCCACCTACTAAAACAGCAGGAATCGCTAAAATAATCCCAACCAATAAGGTTTGTCCCATGTTTGCTTGAAAGACATTCGCAATGGCAGTCGGCCCTGGGTGAGGAGGGAGGAAGCCATGTGTGGTGATGAGAGCAGCGACAAGCGGCATGCCCACATACAGCACAGGAAGTCTTGCAGCCTGAGCGATCGTAAAGACTAATGGAATTAAAATAATGAATCCGGTTTCATAAAATAGAGCAATTCCAATCACAAATCCAGTTAGCATCGTCGCCCATTGGATTTTTCCGATGCCAAATCGGTCAATGAGTGTCATCGCGATACGCTGAGCACCGCCAGAATCAGCCATCAATTTTCCAAGCATCGCTCCAAAACCGAGAACGAGTGCCAGGTGTCCGAGCGTACTGCCAAGTCCTTTTTCGACGGAAGCAATCGCTTCTAGTGGTGTCATCCCTTCTAACACAGCAACAATTAAAGAGACAATAATCAAAGAAATGAAAGCGTTTAACTTAAAGACAACCATGAGTAAAAGCAATAACAAAACGCCAAGTCCAATAAACACTAACGACATGATCTTTCCTCCTTTGTGGTGCATAAGGGGGCGCAGACACCCCCTATGCCTTATCCTTCAAGTATGTCTACAGCTTCTTTTAACGTATCCTTTGACCCAACATTTCCCGGGAAAATCACATAAGACATGAAAGGGAATTTACTTTCTTCTCCTGTTTGCCAAACAGGGATCCCTGGTTTGATTTGACCTGCCACGGTCGCACGTCTCACGCTAAGTCCTCTTGTCCCAATATCACTGGAAGTGATTCCGCCTTTGGCAATGAGATACTTAGGACGAATGGTGAGGCGCTGGACAATACTTGTCACAGCATCACTAATCTGTACAGAGAGCTTTAATTCTTCCTCTTGGCGATCATCCCCAAGATCAAGCCGTTCTCTTTTTGTATAAACAGCCACAGATTGACCTGCTACCAACAGTGCTTCAGTTTGCTGAATGACACGGTCAATTTCTTTGCGAAAGGCATCAGGCTCTAACACGAGGTGGGTATTAAATTCAATAAAAGCCATCTCTTTATTTTGCTCAAGCGCTTGTAATTGTTCTGTTGTTTTTTTTACATGAGAACCGATCATAATGAGACCACCATGAGGGCTTTCTTCTTGTATCAAGTCACCTCTTGTTAATAAGGCGTGATCCCCTATACCGCCAAGTACTTTTGTGAGCGCCGCCGCACTTCTGAACATCAGCTGCTGTCCTGCTTGAATGGCTTCAATGAGAGCGGTGACAAAGACTTTGACATCGTCATAGTCCACTGCGTTTACAACCACCTTTTTGAAATCCTTCACACCCATGAGCTGTTGTTTGATTGGATCGATGCGTAAAGCCCGCAGATCAGCTAACGAAATGTAGGTCGTGTTCTCTTTTGTGAACAATCCCTCTGACTTTTCTTCAATCCATTCTCCTAGATGAGAGGATTGAAAGCCGAATGTACGGTCTCGTGCAAATTCTGTGTCACCAGCAGGAATTAATTCGTGTCCTTCCTGTACGTAATGAATATTGTCGATCGTAAAGCGTCCGCCTTCTTGGAAAAAAGGAAGAAGGATTTCTCCATCGAACTGGCGGGAGCTTTGCTGTTCAATGGTCGTTTTGAGTACTTCAGTTTCAAGCGGAAAGTGTCCGCGAAGAGTAGAATCTCCTCGGCTGACAATGATGAATTCCTGATTAAGCCGTTCAGCCACCTTTACAATGGTTGCAGCAATTGTTTCGTGCGCAGCGGCAGTTTCTTTCTCTGTCATACTGCGAGAATTTGTCAGTATAAAGAACATGCGGCTGTCTTCAAGAAAACCAGCCTCAATGCTTTCTTCTGACCAATCGGTGAAAACAGAGACGCCATGTACGGTTTGAATCCCTGTTGGATCATCGTCTAATACAATGACTTTATGCTGAAAGTCGCTCAGTGCTTGTTCGTATGCTGATTGAATGGCCTTTGAATCTGCTTTTGGAATGGCATTCAATATGTCAGTACTTTGCTTCATGACCATCTCATCCTTTCTTTACTTCGACATGAGCCATTTTTTCGTAATATTGAACGATGCCGCCATGATCAAGCCCGGATTTTCCGTCTGCTTTGAGGGCGTGGAAGATTTCAAGCAGCTGACTAGAAAGCGGAAGAGGAACACCGATATCATGAGCAGTTTCCATGACATTGGTTAAATCCTTCAAGTTGATGTCGATGCGTCCGCCAGGTTCAAAATTTCGTTCTAAGATGAGGGGGACTTTTGCGTCGAGAACGGCACTTCCTGCCAGTCCGCCGCGGATGGCTTCATACATCTTATCAATGGCAATGCCTGATTTAGCAGCTAGAACGAGCGCCTCGGACATGGCCGCAATATTTAAGTTGACGATGATTTGATTGGCAAGCTTTGCTGTTGTTCCGCTTCCATTCGGTCCAACTAATACGACCTCAGTGCCCATTGCAAGCAGGACATCCTTCACTTGCTCAAAGATGGATTCTTCGCCGCCAGCCATGATGGCAAGTGTTCCGTCTATTGCCTTCGGTTCTCCGCCGCTGACAGGTGCATCGATAAATTCCACCTGATGCTGTTTGGCAAGAGCAGCTAAAGCCCTAGAGGTTACAGGAGAAATTGAGCTCATATCTACGATGACAGTGCCTGGTGCGGCTGTCGTTAAAATGCCTTGATAACCTGAAACGACTGCTTCTACATGCTCTCCTTTAGGAAGCATTGTGATGATGATATCGCTTTCAGAAGCTGCCTCAGCTGCTGAAACAGCACCTTTTGCTCCGGCTTTCTGTAACGATCGAATCGCTTCCTCATTTAGGTCAAAAACCGTTAAAGTATGACCGGCTTTTAATAGATTGAGTGCCATAGGTTTTCCCATAATACCTAGTCCAATAAATCCAATCTTCTTTGTCACGTTGTCCGCCTCCTATATAGAAAACCCTTACAAAAAGCGCTTTCTTTTCTTTGTGTTAGTATATATACTATCTTCTAAATTTAATAGTAGGAAATAAACTATTGTTCATTTAATGTACATGACGTGATAGGAACGTGTCAACGGAAAATATGAAAAAAGTCACAAAAAAAGACCGGAATCAGCTCCGGTCTTTTGTGTTCATGTTTTATTTTTAGCTACAGCTAATCTAGATCGTTTCACGTTTTCAATGGCATTTGATCCTAGCTCTAAAACAGCGGCGACGTATAGTACATCAATGATCACAAGCTGGTTGATACGGGAGATCATGGAGTCCGATCGATAGGTTGTCTCTCTGGAAGAGCTAAGCAGATGAAAATCAGACCGTTTTGCGAGCTCTGATTTCGGATAGCTGGTGATAGAGGCAATTTTTGCCCCTTTTTCTTTTGCAAACTGTACGGCGTCAAGAATTTCTCTGCTTTCTCCTGAATGGGAGATTGCGACGATAAAATCGTGTTCCGTGGCGTGTGTTGCAATCATATTCATCATATGCGGATCACTGCAGAGGCTCACTTCAAAACCAAGCTGCAGGAACTTATGATAAGCATCACCAGCAATAAAGCTGGACGCACCTGCTCCAAAAAAGACGGTTTTATGTGCCTGTTTCATGTGTTCAATGAATTGTGTGACGGCATGATCCTCTAAAATATGCTTCATATCTTGAATAGAGTTTGTTGTTAACTCTATGACCTTATGCTTAATGTCAGCTACACTATCGGATGCCTCGATCTCGCCGTATATGGATTGAGGTGTATTGGTCGCGATATCCTGTGCAACATGGACACGAAACACTTGGTACGATTCATAGCCAATTTTTCTTAGAAAACGAAAAATCGTCGTTTCACTTGTGCTGCATTCAGCAGCGAGTGCACTGATAGAATGAAGCACAACTTTCTGAGGGTTTTGTAAAATGTAATTGGCAATCTTTTTCTGGGTTGGGGACAAACTATGAAACGTCGTCCGAATGTGACTAAAAATATTCTCTTCTATGATAAACACCACACTTCATCTAGCATTCTACATTAAGCATACAGGAACTTATGAAAACGGTAAACAAACCAGATGTGGAAAAATGAAGAATAATATGGAAAAAATACTTCTTTTGGTTCTTTTGTCATGGTATACTCATTTGGTAATAGACAAAAATGGGGGTTTTTACTATGACAATGAAAAAAGGCCTAACGATCAGCCTGCTTATTTTCTCACTGATTGTTTCCTTGTTTGCGCCAGTTGGATCTGCGGATGCCAAACAAGCAAAAAAAGCAAAAGTAAGCACACACTATTATAAAAAGAAAAAAACGTTCAAATATGCACAGGTGAAAAACCTAAGCAAGGCGCATATGAAAACCATCAATCGTGATTTAAAAGAAGATATTGCATTCTCTTATTCTACGTACTTGTTTTTAAAGGACGAAGCGAAAAAGGAAGGCTTTGGGAAGATCACGTACGAGAGATCGTTTAAAACGAAATTTAACAATGGGAAGAAACTAAGTATCTTAAACTATGACTACATGAATGATGGCAGCATGCACGGAGACACAATGGTTTCCAGCATGAACTATGTGTTAACAAAGAAAAAAACAAAGCAGCTGTTCTTGACTGACGTTGTGAAAACAAAGAAAAAGCGTACGAAAGTAAGAGATTATATTTATAACTACACAAAGAAACATAAAAGCAAATTCTATGCGAACCTGAAAAAAAGTGACATTGAAATCAACTACAACACACAGTATTACTTCACGAAAAAGGGAATTGCTGTTGTCTTCCAGCCATATGAAATTTCACCTTATTATGTTGGAATTCCTATGATTCAAGTTCCTGCGAAGGTATATAAATAAAAAGAAAAACGACCACTGAATCTGGTCGTTTTTTGCTGTTTATTCAACAAAAAGAGCCCCTCATGAGGCTCTCTTATTTGGATTTATACTTGTTTAGGTGCATCGTTTAGAGGGTGACGGCGTTTTCCGTTGTAGTGGCGGCGCATACGAAAGATTTCAAACTCCGAAAGCTCTGCGCTTTTTCTTTTTTGGGTGCGGTTATCTTTTTTGAAAGAGAATAGTAAGTAGCAGCAAAGTGAAGCGATAATCAATAAAATCATCATATGACATTCCTCCAATTCATCCTATTCTTTAAGTGTAGACAGGGTGAGTGATGTTTATAACTGAAAATAAGCAGCAGAATCGGTTTAGTCCTTAAGGTTCATTCGATCTGCTATTTTAGGTCTAAAATACTGGTTGTTTTTAACTATTATATTTCCAGTTATTTCACTCGTCAAGAAGAATTTTTTCTGGGGTTGTCTCTATTAGTACGAATAAGTGTCATAAAAGTTTCAGAAAATTGTAAACTTTTAATAAAAAACCGTTCCCGAACAGGAACGGTTGTAAACATGTCTATGCTTTTTCTTCAAATAAACGGGCAATTTCAACGATAACTTCGGTTGCTTTCACCATGTTTTCAACGGAAATAAATTCATATTTACCGTGGAAGTTTTCCCCGCCAGTAAAGATGTTTGGCGTTGGTAGACCTTTATATGAAAGCTGGGAGCCATCTGTGCCGCCGCGGATTGGTTCAATGACCGGTGTGACTGAGCGATTTTCCATAGCTTCATGAGCTATGTCCACAATATGTTTCACCGGTTCAATTTTTTCTCTCATATTATAATATTGATCCTGAATGCTGAGGGTGATGCTGTTTTCTCCATAAGTGGCTTTTAAGTCATTTGCTATTTTTTCAAACAATGCCTTGCGATTGTTGAATTTCTCTTTATCAAAATCACGGATAATATATTGCAGCTCCGCCTCTTCTACTTCTCCTACAAATTTCGTCAGGTGGAAAAAGCCTTCGTAGCCTTCTGTATACTCCGGAGATTCGTCAGAAGGAAGTTTGTTGTGAAAGAGCATCCCGATTTTCGCAGCGCTGACCATTTTGTCCTTAGCTGTTCCTGGGTGGACGTTGTTTCCTTTAATGGATACTTTCGCACCTGCTGCGTTAAAGCTTTCATATTGCAGCTCGCCAAGCGGTCCGCCGTCAATTGTGTAAGCATAGGAAGCGCCAAAGGCATCAACATCAAACTTGTGCGGCCCTCTGCCAATCTCTTCATCTGGCGTAAAAGCGACGCGAATTTTTCCATGCTTAATGTCTGGGTGTTCAATTAGGTAATGCATAGCTGTCATAATTTCTGCGATACCAGCTTTGTTATCTGCACCAAGCAGGGTAGTGCCATCTGTTGTGATCAGCGTATGTCCTTGGTATTTTTGTAAATTTGGAAACTGTTGTGGAGATAAAACGATATGTAGATCTTCATTTAAGGTAATGTCGCCGCCTTGATAGTTCTCATGAAGCTGCGGTTTTACATTTTTGCCGGTGAAGTCAGTGGCTGTGTCGATATGAGCCAAAAAGCCAATAGTCGGCACGTCTTTGTCTGTGTTAGATGGGATCGTTCCCATGACATAGCCGTTTTCATCCATTGTCACTTCTTGAATCCCGATGGATTTCATTTCTTCAACAAGCTGTCTCGCCAGGTTCAATTGTCCTTCAGTAGATGGGCAACTTTCCTTTTCTGCATCTGACTGCGTATCTACCTTCACATAACTTGTGAAACGCTGAATCATTTCCTCTTTCATCTATACGTCACTCCTTTTGTAGAATACGTCCATTTTATCACGTCTTGAATGCGCTTCATAACAAGAAAGGCTTTCTCTGGCAATTAGAGAGGAAAAAGGCCTACTTTCATTAGGTGATGTGCTGAATGGTTCTTTAGGGTGATTTTTTTGGGTGTCTTTTTATTTATAATGAGGACATATAAAATCATCCATTTGTACGTTAAATTGGGAGAAAGGGGTGCGAAAGTTGGATTCTAGTCAAACGCTGGCACTCGCTCAAAAGTTTCAGGAAGCGGCTGATGAGATTCGGCAGTCAAAGCAGCTGCTGGAGAATCGGCTGAAGGCAGTAGGATCAGGCTGGCAGGGAGAAGCAAGAGATAAATTTGATCAAAGCTTTGAAGAAACAACGGCACGCTATGATCAATTTGAAAAGGATTTGCTTGAAACAAGTCAGGAACTGCGGGATGCAGCGGTCAAAATTGAGGAGCGTAAAGCTGAAATTGCCAGAATGGAAGAGCTTGAGCGAAAGAGACGAGAAGAACGGAGAGAAAGAAACAGAGAAGGGAGATGATGTGATGGCGCGTGACATTGTGGTTGATCCAGATCAGCTGACAGGGCTGGCGAATGATTTTGTAGGCGAGCTGTCAGCCATTGAAACGAAGCACCGCGATTTACATAGTGAACTGGACGGGCTGATTTTAGGCTGCGATCCTCGGTATAGAAGCTGTTTTTCTGGTGTCGGGGATGCATGGGGAGCAGGACAAGCGTTAATCAGCAAATTGAGCAGCGATGATATTGCCATTCGTCATGCAACAGATAAAATGGTCGAAGCAGATGATATATTGCGGAAATTGTACAGCATCTATGATCAATATGGTACACTCACGAGCTTAGCAGGTATCGTGATGATGCAGGCGAAATATTACGGGCTTGGAATGACGACCTTCATTAAAGAAAATGGCCGATATGCAGCGCAGCATTCGAAGCTGCTGCTTGATCTGACCAGCCGGGTAGAAGGAACGAGATTTGACCGGTTAGCAAGGATTTGGCTGAGTAAAAAAGAATTATTAAAACGATCGAACTGGCCGATGGCTGACTTGGTCCATAAGAAATTCACAAAATTTTATCCTGACGATACAGTTGCGTTCACAAACAGTGTCCGTGATTTTACAAAAGGAAGTATTAATTGGAAGGACACAGCTGCGATCAAGTCTGTTCTGAAAAATGGTGCAAGGTTTGCGAAAGGGAATGCCATCATTGCAACAGTTGTCACTGGTGCAACAGAAACAGTGGGCTGTGGATTGAAAATTGCCGAGAACTATGCAGAATTCGGTGATCAGCCAGAAGTTCTTAAGCGTGAAAATGCAAAGGCTGTTGGAAATGCAGTGAACAATACGGTCTTTATCGCTGGCGGTTCTGTCGCAGGTGCCGTTGTCGGCGGCGCTCTAGGAAGCTTTGCAGGCCCGATTGGTACCGTTGTTGGCGGAGCCATTGGTTCAGCGGTAGGTGGATTTATTGGAGAAAAAGTCGCCAAGCTGACATCCGGTTTTGCTGAACAGATGGCAGTGAAATTAAAGGACCCGATTCATGCGGTCGTGGATAAAGGGAAAAAAGCATTCGAACTGGCGGGGCAAGGTGTGAAAGCAGTCAATGATACCATTGATCAGGCAAATCAGGTGATACATAAAGGGATAGAAAAAACAAAAGAAACCGCAGATTCGCTCATAAAGGGTGCAGGCGATTTCTTTAAGGGTGCATTTTCTTTTGGATAAGGAGAGATCAAGTTGGATCAGCTAAGTCTAAGTATTGAGGAACTCATCTTTAGTTTTTACAGTGAAGGCTATTTTGAACAAGGCATGTCCTTAAAGGAAGCGTATTATCCTGATGTTGAGGATGAGCGCCTTGGGTTTTTATTTGAAATTGCGTGCCGTTCTTTGCTCGCAAAAGGTGTACTGGAATTTCGAAACAGACAATACCGTTATAAAGCGGAATACCGTCATTTCATCCAGGCGATGAATGATGCCTCTTACACCGTCAAGGCGTCTAGATTTGGAGATTTAGATGAAGAAATCAGCACCTCCTTTCACACAACTCAGGCGGGTGTATATGCGCATCATACGCTTTATGATCAACAAGTGCATCAAATTCGTAAACTGAGCGGCGATCAGCAGGCAGAAGAGCAAGTGACAGCCTTTTTCAACATACAGATGAATGATCACCCTGAACCTGTAATCAGTCTCCAGGCGGAGGAATTTGAAATGCTGTTAGAGCAAGCAAGCGAAGCAAAAAATGAGTGGCCATCTTTTCTGAATCAAGCAGAGAATCAAGAGCTCGTGAAGGCATTTGTTTCTGATGTACAGACGAGAAAAGGAAAGATGGATTCCCTCATGAAGGTCGTCTATGACAAAAATAATACGCCTGATGTGGAGTCGATGATATTTGTCATTCCAGGTGAGAACCAATCGTGGCTTGTATCAGGAGTAAAAGAAAATCAATTTCGCATTGAGACGGCTCATCGAGACGGTTTCCGTTCTATATTCTAATGGAGAAAAGGAGAATGACGCTTGAATCCAAGTGAAGTAATAGAAGTAAGGAGCAGACCTTTTTTAAGAGTATGGGCATTCTTAGCAACGGGCGGCTTCGGTATCATCGGTATTTGGTTATTTTCAGAAGCTCTTACATTTGAATCGAACTATACATTGTTTTTATTTTTAGGTGGACTATTAGGTATTGTCTATGGCTGGATCTCCTTTTTGATGATTTTGCCTGCTTTTACGAAGAGGGGAAATGTGATTTTTCGGATTCAGCGCGGAGAGAATGGCGCTGTGCTGCACAGGGAGCGAACGATTCCTTTTCAAGATATTCAATCAATCGACATGCGCAGGCATCGTTACAGTATAAGAGGATTTCTTTTTATGGATGTGCTCATTCGGAAAGTAGATGGAAAATTGATCAGAATTCCGGCGTACAGCATTTTAGATGAAGAAGTATTTGAGCAGACCGTCAAACAGGAGATCTATCCATATTTACATCAGGCAGCCCAAGAAAATTGGAGACAGCAGCATGGCCAGGGAGAAGAGAAGACCGACTAAGCTGTTTTTGTCAGAATTCTATAGGATGAGGCGCCACTTTTTCGGAAAAGTCGTGTATGATGTCAGTAAAGACTGAACACTCGAAAGAGGTGATGAGATATGGATAAAGAGATGGTAATCGACCTCGTCACAGAACAAATGGCACGGATTCGAAAAGAAAAGGATTATACGCAGGATCGCATGGCAGAGGTACTTGGTCTATCGAAACGGCATTTACAGCAGGTTGAAAAAAACAGGCTGCGTCTCAATTGGACGCAATCCGCGGCCGTATGTGCATTATTCAGAGATAGTGACATTCTGAAAGGGACACTAGGGGATGACCCGCTTGAGATTTTGGAAGTTGTGGCACATGATGAATTACATCTATCAGTTGAGCGTACGATTGGCGGAAAGGTTTGGTGGAGGACGGCTGTCAAAAAAGGCACGTTTCGCCTTCAGCAAAATGTACTTAGTCAGCACTACCGCATCTTAGATGAGGAGAATTACCGCTATTATAGTTCTTTTAATAAAGAAGAAGCGAAGCGGCGGCTAGAGGAATTAAGCCAGCTGTCTTCTCCATATTGAGATTGGAAAAGGAAAGAGAGGCACCTGTTGGATAGGTGCCTCTTTTTCTGTGTTTATACTTTTAGAGTGTTTTTCGCCCGAATAAAGGCAACAAGCTGTTTGATTTCTTCATCATTTAGGGGAACGCCGTCTACATGAATGGTTCCTTCTTTTGCTTCCGTCAGTTCAATTTTGATATCAGAGATTTTGCGTTGTATCTCTGGCTCGTCCGTTCTACCAAGTAAAAAATCAATGGACGTATCATACAAATCAGCCAGCAGCTTCACTGCTTCAAGCGAAGGTCGTCGGTACCCAGATTCGTAACCGGCATAGGTGCTTTTGGCGATACCTAGGCGATCTGCCGTATGCTGGAGAGACCATTTTTTCTTTTTTCTAAGAGTGGTTAAACGATCGAGTATCATACATGAACGCTCCTTTATTTACAACAACAGTATATCATATTTTGGCATAGAATGTACGCGTTATGCGTAACAATTTCTTGATTAATTCGCGTTATGTGACTATAATGGCAATGAAGGTACGCGTAAAGCGTATATTATAGAATAGCACAAGCTAGCTTATAATATGTGTGACAAACGAAGTAATTTTACGAAAGAGGTGGACCTGTTGAAGAAATTATTGCTTTTAACGACTGGTGGGACGATAGCATCTGTAGAGAGTGAAAATGGATTAGCTCCAGGTGTTAAAGCTGAGGATCTTTTGAGCTATTTAAACGAAATTAATGCAGAATATACAATGGACACAAAGTCCCTAATGAGTATAGATAGTACAAATATGCAGCCTGAATACTGGGTTGATATCGCAACAGCCATTTATGAGAATTATGATCAGTATGACGGGTTTGTCGTGACTCACGGAACCGATACAATGGCCTATACATCAGCAGCGCTGTCTTATATGCTGCAAAATCCTGATAAGCCGATCGTAATTACAGGTTCACAAATTCCGATTACTTTTAAGAAAACAGATGCGAAGAAAAACATCACAGATGCGATTCGTTTTGCATGTGACGGTGTTGGCGGCGTGTATGTCGTGTTTGATGGCAGAGTCATCCAAGGAACACGTGCGATCAAGCTAAGAACGAAAAGCTATGATGCATTTGAAAGCATTAACTACCCATATATTGCATCAATTGAAAACCATCAAATTGAATACAATAGCAAAGTAAAAAGAACACCAATGAAACCGCTTAAATTAGATGCATCCTTGAACACAGATGTGTGTCTGTTAAAATTGCACCCAGGCCTTAAGCCTGAGTTTTTAGATGCAGTCAAAAGCATGTACAAAGGCGTTGTCATTGAAAGCTACGGCAGCGGCGGAATTCCTTTCGAAGGAAGAAACCTTTTAGAAAAGATCAACGAATTGCTGGAAGAAGGCATTTCTGTTGTCATCACCACTCAGTGTCTTGAAGAAGGCGAAGACATGAGTGTGTATGAGGTAGGACGCAAGATCAATCAAGAATTGGTGGCACGTTCAAGAAATATGAATACAGAAGCTATCGTGCCGAAACTGATGTGGGCACTAGGCAAAACAACAGATCCAAGAGAAGTCAAAAAGATTATGGAAACGCCAATCGCTGAAGATTTAGTGATTTAACTATTCTATAGAAAGCAGGTCATAAGAGATGGTTCAAGCAACTTATCGCTATGAGAAGGATTTTCTTGGAGAAAAAGAAATTCCAGCAGACGTGTATTATGGGGTTCAAACCCTTCGTGCGAAAGAGAATTTCCCGATTACAGGATATCGGATGCACGAGGAACTAATCAGAGCCTTTGCCATCGTGAAAAAAGCAGCAGCTCAAGCCAATATGGAAGTCGGACGTTTATATGAGGGAATTGGAAATGCCATCGTTCAAGCGTCTGACGAAGTCATTGAAGGCAAGCTTCACGAGTATTTTATTGTCGATCCAATTCAAGGCGGCGCAGGAACGTCCATGAATATGAATGCCAATGAAGTGATTGGAAACAGAGCATTAGAAATCATGGGACATCAAAAGGGTGAATACATCCATTTAAGCCCAAACACACATGTGAATATGTCGCAATCAACGAATGACTCATTCCCAACGGCGATCCATATTGCTGTGCTCAAGCAGTTAGACATTCTGCTTGAAACGATGCAAGCCATGCAGGACGTCTTCAAAAAGAAAGCAAAAGAATTCGATCATGTGATCAAAATGGGTCGTACGCACTTGCAGGATGCTGTTCCAATCCGTTTGGGACAGGAGTTTGAAGCTTACAGCCGTGTGCTGAGCCGTGATATTAAGCGGATCAACCAATCGAAGCAGCATTTATATGAAGTCAATATGGGTGCGACAGCTGTTGGGACGGGCTTAAACGCAGATCCTCGTTATATTGAGATCGTGGTGAAAAAGCTCGCTGATATTTCGGGTCTTCCTCTTGTAGGCGCAGAGCATCTCGTGGATGCAACGCAAAATACAGATGCTTACACAGAAGTATCCGCCGCTTTAAAAGTATGTATGATGAACATGTCTAAGATTGCCAATGACCTTCGCTTAATGGCATCTGGTCCGCGTGCAGGTCTTGCTGAAATTGCATTGCCAGCACGTCAGCCTGGATCATCCATTATGCCTGGGAAAGTCAATCCAGTCATGGCAGAGCTCATTAACCAAATCGCATTCCAGGTTATTGGGAATGACCACACGATCTGTCTTGCTTCTGAAGCAGGCCAGCTTGAGTTAAATGTGATGGAGCCTGTTTTAGTCTTTAACTTGCTTCAGTCTATTAGTATAATGAATAACGGATTCCGCTCATTCACAGATCATTGCTTAGTGGACATTGAAGCAAATGAAATACGTTTGAAAGAATATGTAGAAAAAAGTGCAGGCGTAATCACTGCCGTGAACCCTCACTTAGGCTATGAAGCAGCCGCTAGAATTGCAAGAGAAGCCATTTTAACAGGTCAATCGATCAGAGATCTTTGCTTGCAGAACGATGTTTTAACGGAAGAAGAACTTGATATTATCTTAAATCCATTTGAGATGACAAAGCCTGGCATTGCGGGTGCAGAGCTCCTAGAGCGATAATATTATCAAAAATTTTATTTTATTAATATGTGGAATTGCCTGTGAAAAAGAGAAAAAACAGGCAATTCACTTTCTTTCGAATTGACACACTTTTTTCACAATATTTTGAAAACGCTTAACGCACGCACAAAGGGAGGAAACAACATTGAAATCGGTTCGCTTGCCATCTATGGTGGAGATCATCGCCGTACTAGGTTTATTTTTGGCGATTGTCTTATCATTTACTATTTATTTTGACTTGGATATTCAACTGGCTTTATTTATTTCTTGGTTTCTAGCAATTGGGCTTGGTCTTCATTTAGGACACTCATATAAGGATTTACAGGGTGCTATTACAAAAGGGATATCAAATGGATTAGATGCTGTTTTGATTTTACTTGCTGTAGGTGCTTTAATTGGAACTTGGATCGCTGGCGGAGTCGTACCGACACTGATCTATTATGGTCTTGAATTTATTCATCCAAATATCTTCTTACTGGCAACACTCATTATTTGTGCCATTATGTCTGTCGCAACAGGGACATCTTGGGGAACAGTTGGTACAGCTGGTATTGCCATGATTGCCATTGGTGAAGGTTTAGGGATTCCTCTTCCAATCGTTGCAGGTGCCGTCTTGTCAGGTGCTTATTTTGGAGACAAGCTTTCTCCACTGTCAGACAGTACAGTTCTCGCTTCGTCCTTATCAAAGGTAGAAGTGCTGGCGCATGTAAGAGCGATGATGGTCTTATCCATACCTGCCTTTGTTATTACAGCTATTATGTTTACGGTCACCGGCTTTATATATGGAGGACGTAATATTGATCAAGAAAAGGTTGAATACTTAAAGAATGCACTGCTCGATACATTCAATATTAATGTATGGATGCTCATTCCAGCTCTAATTGTTGTCGTTTTACTTGTCATGAAAAAGCCTGCTCTGCCGGTTATTGCAATCGGTGCTTTGTTTGGGGCGATCTGGGCCTTTGCTTTTCAAGGTGCGAATCCTAGTGATGCAATTGGTGCAGCATACAATGGATTTTCAATTCAATCAGATGTAGACTTTCTAAACCAACTTCTCAATCGTGGTGGAATGGTCAACATGCTTGGCTCTTTGGTAGTGATTATCCTTGGGCTTGGTTTCGGGGGAGTATTGGAACATCTGGGTGTATTGAAAGTCATTGTCTCAACCTTTGAGAAAAAACTGCACAATGCGGGAAATGTTACTCTTTCCACTATTCTTGTTGCATTCTTTGCTAACATTTTTGGATGTGCAATGTATGTATCAATTATCCTTACACCAAAAATTATGGAAAAGAGCTACGATAAATTAAAGTTAGACAGACGAGTTTTATCCAGAAACTCTGAGGTCGGTGGTACGCTTACGTCAGGTATGGTTCCATGGTCAGATAACGGTATTTACATGGCAGGAATTCTTGGCGTATCGACATTCTCTTATTTACCATTTATGTGGCTGAGCTTTGTCGCCATTGGTCTTGCGATCATTTACGGATATACGGGCAAATTCATTTGGTACGTGAAAGATCAACAAGAAAGAGAAGAATCGGCCTCATAAGCCGTTTGCAAAAGCCGCTCCTGCACGGGGCGGCTTTGTTTGTCCTAGGACCGAGAGACTATATGTGACATATAGCAAACGAACAGGAATTTTGACCTCCTATAAAAGAGGTCAAAAGGGGGAGTGTGAAGCAGAGTGAAAGCATATTTATCCCATAAAAAGGGTACAAATCCCTATTCAAACATGAGTCTTTGAACCTTATAATAACAATATTGGAAAAAGTGCAATTCACCTTACGCTCGTTTAGAGGAACTCTAAGCAGCGTTTTTATTTTTTGACAGGAGGAGGAACCCATATGAGCTTATCGGATATGCTGTCTGCCCTTAACGGTGGCATTTCAAATAAAAAAGCAGAAATTGAAGAGAAAATCGCTCGGCTCAAAAAGGCGAAAAGCAAGGTTGAACGTGAACAAGATGCGGCAGAAACAGATTTAAAGCAAATCAAGCAGCCAAAGCTTGGGACCTCTTGGAAAGGTGAGCGAAGCCAGGATTTCAAAACAGACCGAAATGAAGCACATGATGCGCTGCAAACGATCGTGAACGATAAATACCCACGTTACGTGAGCCGTATCGAATTTAAAATCAGTACATTAGAAGCAGAACAAGCTGCGTTATCCTTTGCCAGTTCCTTAGCTGGAGACGCCGCACGCCTTGCTGAAAAAGGAGAAGACGCAGTAGAGGACGCAAAACGCTTGATCTCAAAAGCATGGAGCAGCTTGTAAGCGAGCTTCATGCTGAACAAATCTGGAGGATATCACAATGGGACAAATTAAGTTAAACTACCAAACAGTCATGGATAAACTAGATGAAGTCTCCCAAGCAGTCGAAGCTTTAGCGATGAAAAAAGCAGCAGATAAAGCAGGTGAAAACAGTCTTGAATTTGTAACCAAGTGGACGGCACGTGAAGCAGAGGTAAGCGAAATGGTTTCAAACTTTAAAGAAGCTTTAATGAAAAATGTTCAGGATACACGTTCTAACGTGAAAACATTAAAAGAACAAGACGAAGCGATTGCTGCAAAATAGTCAGCACAATCGCTTTTATTTATGGATATCATTTACATGATGTAATTATAGTTAAAAAGACTCATATAAAATTCGGGGTGTAAGACCTTGTATTATTCCGTTTTTCTTCCAAACACGTCACTAAAAGGACACCTTTTCCCTATTTAAGCCTGAGGCTTTTCACCTTATACTATACTTAATGAAAGCAGAACGATAGAAATGTCAGGATTGGAAAAATCAAGTGAGTCGATGGTTTCCAAAGGTGCTCACGCCGTGCTTTCGTATGAGGTCAGATAGAGGTGGATGACATGAGTTTATCCGAGATGCTGCACCATCTGCATATGGGAATTGAGAACAAACGTGCAGAATTTGACGAAATGATCTCTCGGTTAAAGACAGCCAAAAGCAATATTCGAACAGAACAAGATCTTGCCCAGTCAGATATCAAAGAAATCAAGAAGCCTGCTCTAGATTCGTCATGGAAAGGCGAGAGAGGAACCGACTTTCATCGCCACCGAAAAGACGCTTACAGCGTGATGCACGACATCGTCAACGATGAATATGAAAAATATATAACAGAGATTGACCAAAAAATCTTACACTTTGAATTGAAAAAAATGGAGTTGGCCGTTGCCAGTAATTTTGCAGGAAGAGCTCAGGACGTGATGGAAAAGGGCGAGGATTTTGCAAAGGATGTTAAACATTTGATTGAACGGGGCTGGAAAGCTCTTTAAAACCATAAACGAAACAGCCGTCTCATAAAAGGGCGGCTGTTTTTTTGTTTAGTCACATCCACCACCGCCGCTATCACCTGAATCACTCCCGCAGGAGGCATCAGAAGCGTGATGGGTATACGAATCAGTATATGTACTTGTCGTTGAATTATGATGTGCAGAACGCTTAGCAGATGCACGTTTATCCTTTGGTGTGAACAAGCTGGCAACGATGGCTCCTAAAGAAGCTAATATGATAATGACAAAAAACATAAAAGTACCCATAATGCATCCCTCCTCTAGTTTCATATTCATACGAATGAGCCATATCCAGGTTCCCGATTTGAAAGAAAAACTGGGCAAAGAGTTCTATTTTCGTTTATGATGATAGGCAAAAGTAAATGCCAAGGGAGGAGAGCCCATGCTGTCTCTACGTCAGGAGGAGCTTCTGAAACGATTGATGCAAGCGGAGCAGGAACTGACAAGTGAAGAAATTGCCCGTGTGATCGGAGTCACATCACGAACCATCCGAACAGATATGAAAGCGCTTAAAAAAATCTTAGAAGAACATGGTGCCGCACTACATATTAAACGCGGGGCAGGGTATACATTGAGCGTTGAAGATTATGGGGCATTTCGTACATTTTTGAAAAAATCATTGAGAGAAAGAAATGAGAAAAAGGAACAATTCATTCCCAATCAGCCTGAGGACCGCGTGGCTTATCTATTGAAAAGACTGCTTCTGTCAGAAGACTATATCAAATTAGAGGGATTGGCAGAGGAATTATTTGTGAGTGAATCCACAGTGAAAAATGATTTAAAAGCTGTCAGGCATTTGTTTTCATTGCATGGACTTTCTATATCGCACCGCCCTAAATATGGACTGCGTCTGACAGGCGATGAAATGAAATTAAGATATTGTATGGCAGAGCATGTGTTTCAGCAGGATCAAGCGAACTCTGCACTGTTACCTGAAGAAACGTATCAACTGATTCAGGACATCGTGCGTTCACGTACAAAAGCCACCGGGCTTCATTTATCAGAAATCGGTTTAAGTAATTTAGTGACCCATATTGCCATCGCATGCAAACGAATAGAAGAAAAAAAGCTGGTTCAGATGCCAGAAGCGGAATTGAGAGAAATTCAAGTGCAGCCAGTTTTCCAAATAGCTCAACAAATGACAGAAGATATTCGCCGCGTATTAGCGATTGATTTTCCGTTATCTGAAATGGCGTACATCGCAATTCACTTAATGGGGGCAAAGATGATGGCATATGGAGAGGCTGGCCATACGCTATTTCATCTGCTGGACGAAGATCATTTTCGTTTCACTCACCAATTGCTTGCTTATGTGGAGGAGCATATGTCACTTGATATTCAGTTTGATAAGGAGCTGATCGTTGGTTTAAGTCTTCATTTGCGTTCCGCCATTCATCGTTTTAGATACGATATGAATATTCGAAATCCCTATTTACCAGACATTAAAAGGCACTATCCCATTGCGTTTGAGGCGGGTGTTTATATGGGCAGGTGGCTGAAGGAAAAAGAGGGTGTTGAGATTCCTGAGGATGAAATCGGATATTTGGCACTTCATATTGGAGCTGCAATCGAGCGGACAAAATCACAGTATGTGAGAAAGACATGTCTTATTGTGTGTGCGACGGGTGTCGCCAGCAGTCAGCTTCTTCTTCATAAGCTCACGGCGGCTTTTAGCGGAAGGCTGGAGATCGCTGGAACTGCAAGTGTCGGGGAACTTCCTTCATATGATTTGAGAAGCATTGATTTTATTATTAGTACCATTCCGCTACAGAATACATTGCCGGTACCAGTAATTGATGTACATACGATTCTAAGTGACGATGATATTGTCCGGCTGAAACGATTTGTGCAAAATTCACAGGATACAGGGGTTTTACGGTATGTGAGTCCGGCGCTGACATTTTTTCAGCAAGACCTTCAATCAAGGGAAGAGGTTCTTCAATTTTTCGTGAACGTGTTAAAGAAGCAGCATCGAATCCCAGACGAGTTTGAACAATTATTGCTAGAAAGAGAGCAAGTGTCACCCACATCTTTCGGTCATTTGGTTGCGATTCCTCATCCAATTAAGCCGGCAACAGACGATACGTTTTGTGCAATCTGTACGTTAAAAAAGCCGGTGCTGTGGGGAGAAGATCGAGTACAAGTCGTTTGCTTGTTAAGCATCCAGAAGACGTATCAAAAAGAATTACAGTCGCTTTATCAATTTCTTGTACGGCTGACAGAACGGAAGGAAGTGGTGGAGCAGCTCATCAAAGCCTCTTCATTTGAAGAATTGACAGCAGCTCTTCAAGTATTGGAGCAGCCAAATGAAAAAACGAGACACCCATTTCCGCATCTGTGAGGAAAAAGATTAGATGTTAATGAAAGCGCTTTTAAAATAACATCAAAAAGGAGGATGATCACGAGTTTGTGCAAAGGGGGAGACGGATCATGAGCTTCAAGGAGAAAGCGGCAGATGTCATGGGGCATGTGGCTTATCGCATCACCAATCAGAAATATATTATGGCGATTAAACAGGCATTTGTCACACTGATGCCGATCATCATTACAGGAGCTTTTGCTGTACTGGTGGCAAATATGATCATGAGCCCGGAAACAGGGCTTGCTCATTTTGAGATATTCAGGTTTTTAGCAGAGCTTCAGCCTATTATGAAGGCAATCAATTATGCCACGCTGAACTTTTTAACCATTGGGGCTGTGTTCCTCATTGGGATTGAGCTTGGGAAAATCAACGGGCACAAGTCGCTGTTCCCAGGATTGATGGCGTTGATTTCATTTATATCCGTTATTCCAACCACACTTCTTCTTGAAGTTGATGGATCGATGCGTGAGGTTGTAGACGTGTTGGCAAGACAATTTTCCGATCCAAAAAGCTTATTTTTAGGGATGATCATTGCGATCGTATCTGTGGAAATCTTCTGTAAGCTGACTGAGGTGAAATGGCTGCAAATCAAGATGCCAGATTCGGTTCCGTCGAATGTGGCAACGTCTTTTTCATCACTTTTTCCTTCTATCATTACAATTACGATCATTAGTTCATTCGGGTTTGCATTTCATCGTGTGACAGGCATTTATTTGCATGAAGCAGTGTATAACGTGGTGCAGCGTCCGCTAGAAAGTGTTGTGCAGGGGCTGCCAGGGATTTTAACGTTGATGTTTGTGGCACAATTTTTCTGGGTGATCGGCATCCATGGCAACCAGATGATTAAGCCGATCCGGGAGCCGCTCTTATTAGGATCGATTGCAGTGAATATGACAGCATTTCAAGAGGGAAAAGAGATCCCGAATATTATCACGATGCCGTTTTGGGATGTGTATATGAGCATCGGTGGTTCAGGTGTGACCATTGGTCTTTTGATTGCGATTTTTATTGCTGGGAGAAGGGAAGAGATGCGAAGCATTGCCAAGCTCTCATCAGGACCCGGACTATTCAACATCAATGAACCCGTTATTTTTGGATTACCCGTCATGCTAAACCCTGTGATGGCGATCCCATTTATCGTCACACCGCTTGTGACAGGTACGATTGGTTATATTGCGACGGCTACAGGATTCGCTGGAAAAGCGGTCGTGATGGTGCCGTGGACGACACCGCCGCTTGTGAATGCATGGCTGTCCACTGCTGGCAGCATGGGAGCTGTCATCACACAGCTTATCTGTATTGTGGTTGCTGTTTTCATCTATTTACCGTTTGTTCTCTTGTCTAATCGCAAGCCAGAAGCAGCACCAGATTCAGAATAAACATTCAGAAGAAGAAAAGGGAGGCGGCGACATGAACAGCATTGAGATTCCAAGAGATTTTATCCTAGGTGCTGCGGCTTCTGCATGGCAGACGGAGGGCTGGAAGGGAAAGCGGGCGCATCAGGACTCGTACATCGATTTATGGTATAAGGAAGGGTATCACGTGTGGCACGAAGGCTATGGGCCAGCTGGTGCGACGAACTTTTACGAGCGCTATCATGAAGATGTAGCCTTAATGAAAGAGATTGGACTGACACATTACAGGACATCGATCAATTGGTCGAGATTTCTCATAGATTACGAGAATGGGATAGTGGATGAGGCCTATGCTCGTTACATTGATAATCTGATCAATGAATTAATCGCAGCAGGTGTAGAGCCGATGTTTTGCTTAGAGCATTATGAGCTTCCTGCCGTTTTGCTTGAGAAGTACGGCGGATGGTCATCAAAGCATGTCGTCGATCTGTTTGTTCTCTATGCAGAAAAAGTGTTTGAGCGCTACGGGGACCGGGTCAAACATTGGTTTAGTTTTAATGAACCGATTGTTGTCCAGACACGTGTTTATCTAGATGCCATCCGATATCCGTATGAGCAAAATACGAAGAAATGGATGCAGTGGAACTATCATAAAGCACTGGCAACAGCAAAAGTGGTGAAGCTGTTTCAGGAGATGGGTTTGAAGGATTCGGCAGGAGCCAAAATCGGGGTGATTCTCAATCCAGAAGTGACGTATGCAAGATCGTCTGCTCCGCATGACCAAGAAGCGGCACGTATGTATGATTTGTTTTTTAATCGAGTGTTCTTAGATCCTTCCATCAAAGGGGAGTATCCAGAGGAACTGATCGATGTGTTGAAAAAGCATGATATTCTTTTCGATTCCACAGAGGAAGAGCTTCAAATCATCAAGAATCATACGGTAGATGTCGTCGGACTTAATTTGTACTATCCGCATCGTGTCAAGGCGCCGAGTAAGGCTTGGAACGAAGGGACGCCTTTTCACCCATCCTATTATTACGATATGTTTGAGCTTCCAGGGAGAAAAATGAATCCTTTTAGAGGCTGGGAAATCTACCCGAAGATTGTCTACGATATGGGGATGAGGATAAAAGAAGAATACGGAAATATTGAGTGGTTTGTGGCCGAAAATGGCATGGGTGTAGAAAAGGAAGAACGGTTTAAAAAAGAAGATGGAATCATTGATGACCAGTATCGCATTTCATTTATCAGCCAGCATTTGAAGCGGGCACTTCAAGCGAAAGCAGAAGGATCAAATTGCACGGGCTATATGCTTTGGGCATTTACAGACAATGTCTCACCGATGAATGCCTTTAAAAACCGCTACGGCTTAGTCGAAATCCAGCTGGAAAATGAACGAAATCGACAGCTGAAAGCATCTGCGTATTGGTACCAGACATTAATCAAAACTAGGGAACTGACAGTTGAAACAGAAGTCATTTATCAATAGGAGTGATGGGATATGAAACGAATCATTCTCGCTTGTGCAGCAGGAATGTCGACGTCCATTGTGGTGTCGAAAATGAAGGCCGCCGCAGAAGCTAAAGGGCTGGATTACTATATTTATGCTATACCTGAAGGAGCCATTGCGGATGAACTAGAAGAGCATGGAGAGGATGTAAGGGCGATTTTACTTGGACCGCAAGTAAGTTTTATGAAAAAAGCAGCAGAAAAAACAGCGGCACCTTATCAAATCCCTGTCGATGTCGTCAATGTGAGATTATACGGAACAGCAAACGGAGAAAAAATCCTAGATCATGCACTGAAACTAGCAAATGAATCTTGAGTAATTGGAGGAGAAGCAGATGACGGTATTAGAGGAAATGCAGGGAGCAGCCTTTCAAATCATTGCCCATGCAGGCGAGGCAAGAAGTCATTATGTAGAAGCGATTCGTCTAGCAAGAGCTGATGATTTTGAAAAAGCGCAGCAGTTGATCGAAAAAGGGGAGGAAGCGTTTCGAAGCATCCACAACCTGCACTTGTCGCTGATTCAAAAAGAAGCGGCAGGTGAACAGCTTCCGTTTTCTTTACTGCTGATACACGCAGAAGATCAAATGCTCACAACAGAGACCATTCATCTGCTCGCCATCGAGATGATCGAAATGTGTAAAAAAATGAATACCCTGTCTAAATAGATATCAATGAATAACCAATTTCTGTTATAATCATTCGGTAGATAAAGAGAAAGCAGGATTGGTGAATGAAGAAAACATGTATGCTGATGACGGTTGGTCTTATGCTGCTGCTCATTTCGGGCTGTATGGGAATGAAGGAGCAGGCGGAAGGAAGCCAGCAAGTCGTCAAAGAGGAAAAGGGTCCATTACAAACAAAAGATATGCATCAGAAAAAAGAAACGGCAGTGATAAAGACACAAAACTGGATGAAGCAAAAGGAGCCGGTCGAGCTTCCAATTTTGATGTATCACAGCATCTCAAGCGGTAACTCGTTACGTGTGCCAAAGAGCGAATTTGCATCTCATATGAAATGGCTGAAGGACAACGACTATGTCACACTGTCGCCAGAAGAGGTGTACCGCGTTTTCACAACAAATTCGATGCCAAGTAAGAAGAGTGTCCTCATTACATTTGATGATGGATATACGGATAACTATACAAAGGCATTTCCGATTTTAAAGCAGTATGGAATGAAAGCAACGATTTTCATGATTGAGCAATCCATTGGCCGTCCGAATCACTTAACGGATGAGCAAATGGATGAGATGATGGCACATGGGATCTCGATTGAGAGTCATACGATTCATCATTTAGAGCTCAATCAATTATCAAAGCAGCAGCAGGAAGAGGAGTTAAAAGGATCAAAGACATTCTTTGATCAGCGATTTTCTCAGCGTACGAGAATGGTCAGCTATCCTGTCGGGCGCTATAATGAAGAGACGTTGAAGCTGGCGAAGGAAGCCGGATACCAAATGGCTGTTACCACTGAACCAGGACATGCGAAGAAGGAACAAGGCATGATGTCCTTGCACCGCGTCCGCATTTCACCGGGACTTTCACCAGAAAGCTTTGGCAGGCTGGTCGAAGGGAAGTAACGATCAATGTTTCACATGAAACATTTTACGACAAGTTTCATCAAAATGAATCATGATATATCTTGGTTTCAAATGTCATGACAAGAGACACTTAGATGGACAGAACTTTCATGATCATGGGAGTTCTGTTTTTGAAAAAAATACTGTATTCAAACACTACATCTTATGAAACACCTCAAAGAAAATCTTCAAGTATCAAGCCCACCAATGAGGTAACAATCAAATTTGTTCAGCATCATAAAAACTGAAGAAACACTACATTGAAAAACCAATTGAGAACAGAAAGGGAGAGGGAAATATGTCAAACTTTTTGGGAATCGACCATGTTCAACTAGCTGCCCCAAAAGGCAGTGAAGAGAAAGCTCGCTTGTTTTTTGGTGAAATTTTAGGGATGAAAGAAATACCTAAGCCTAGTAATTTAGCTAAACGAGGAGGTGTCTGGTTCCAATGCGGTCATCATCAGCTTCACATTGGCATTCAGGAACATTTTCAAGCTGCAAAGAAAGCTCATCCAGCTTTTCTTGTAAAGAGCCTATCAGAATTAAAAGAGGTATTATTGAAGCATCAGATTAGTATAAAAGAAGATGAGCCATTGGAGGGAGCCAATCGGTTTTATGTAGAAGATCCATTTGGGAATCGAATTGAGTTTTTAGAGAGAAGAGACTAGAAGACAAAAATAAGGCTGTCGAGATTTCTTCGACAGCCTATTTGTTATTGATAAACGGGATAGCCCGTCATTTTGATATCTTTTCCGAGTGGTTCCACAGCGAGTTGATCCAGTTCAATGGCATCACTCATGAGGCGTATGCCTTCGCCTCCGAAAAAGGAAGGGGAAAGTCGTCCGCCAATGAGTTTAGGCGCCATATAGATGACCAATTTATCTACAAGCTGCTGTTCTAAGAAAGAGGCGTTAATCTGGCCGCCGCCTTCAATCATGAGGGAGGAGATATTTTTTTCTCCCAGCACTTGAAGCACTTCCTGCAGGGGAACCCGCTTGTCGCTGTCAGTCATAAAGACACGGACGCCAGCTTCTTCTAAAGCCGCTCGTTTTTCCTCATCGGCTTGCTTTGTTGTAAAAATCCATGTAGGTGCCATCTGATCTGTGACGATCTTTGCTGTCAGTGGTGTAGACAGCTTAGAGTCTAAGACAATTCGAATCGGATTGTTTCCATTTGGAATCCGCGCAGTTAATGAAGGATCATCGTGAATGACAGTTTGAGCACCGACCAAAATCGCATCATTGATACTGCGGATATGGTGAGCATCATAACGGGATGTCTCAGATGTAATCCACTTGCTGTCAGACGTGGCAGAGGCGATTTTCCCATCTAAGGTAATGCCCGCTTTGAGCGTCACGAAAGGTGTTTTTTTCGTAATAAAGTGATTAAATACTTCATTCATCAGTATGGATTCTTGTTCAAGTACGCCCGTGATAACTTGGATGCCCGCGTCTTGTAAAATGGCAATCCCGCGGCCAGCGACAAGTGGATTCGGATCAAGAGCTGCGACGACAACGGTTTCGACGCCGGCTTTCACAAGTGCTTCGGCACAAGGGCCTGTGCGCCCATGGTGGGAACAAGGCTCAAGGGTCACATAAATCGTGGCTCCTTTTGCCTTGTCTCCAGCCATGTTGAGTGCATGAATTTCAGCATGCGGTTCACCGGCTTTCATATGAGCGCCGACTCCAACAATCTCATTCTCTCGCACAATCACAGCCCCGACGAGCGGATTCGGAGATGTCTGACCTTTCATTGCCCGTGCATTATCAAGGGCTAGCTTCATATATCGCTCATGATGTGGCAATCGTACGCACCTCTTGCTCCGCCTTCATGTGACCTGAGCGGTTGATTTTTGTCTGCAAGTATTTCTCGTTAAATTCAGAGACATCTCCCCAAAGCGGAATGCGTCCAGAAAGAGATAAACCTGCATGGCTGATCGCATCTGTCTTTTTCGGGTTATTGGTAATGAGTCTGACCGGCTTTGTACGAAGTGTTTGAAGAACGGCAATGGCTTCTTCGTATTGACGTGTGTCATCTTCAAAACCAAGTGCTTCATTCGCTTCTACTGTATCATAGCCGTTTTCTTGAAGAATATAAGCCATGGCTTTACTGAATAGACCAATGCCGCGGCCTTCATGATTGGCTAAGTAAAACAGGGCTCCTGCTCCATTGTCCTCAATCATTCGCATAGACTGCTTCAATTGGAATCCACAGTCGCAGCGCTTGCTTCCGAAAATATCGCCAGTGTGGCAAATGGAATGCATACGGATAAGAGCTTCGTCAGCGTGCTCGAAATCCCCATACACAAGAACGCTTGACTGCTGATGATCAGCCAGCTGGCGGGACGAAAGGCTTTCAATTAAAGCTTCATCTGACAGTGGCTCTTTTCCATCGTCTTTTAACCATGAATACCAGTTAAACATCACGGTTCTGCCGTCTAAATTCACTGGCAGTTTAATGGGTCCAGTGATATAGATATACCCGTCTTCTTGCTGTACTCGTTTGATTTTATCTTTTAATATGGCTGTTTTAAGCTCTGTGTGTTTGTCCATATTCTGCACCTTCTTTTTAGTCTGTTTCTTCAATCTGTAAACGAACGAGAACGCCAAATGGATCAACAAATTCGCTGCTTTTTCCTGTCGTGTTGACTTGAGTGCCTGCTTTTGTCAGACGTTCGACGACGGATTGTCTGTCTGCTTCTTCTGGGAAAACCAGTGTATAGCTTCTAATTCCTGAAAAACGTGGATCAATGGCTCCTTTTCGTCCGCGTCCCCATGCATTAAAGGCAAGGTGGTGGTGGTACACACCAGCGGCGATAAATACGCTTGCTGGTGGAGCCATTCGGATATGAAA
The DNA here is from genome assembly GCF_003028545.1 of Bacillus sp. Nf3. NCBI lineage: Bacteria > Bacillati > Bacillota > Bacilli > Caryophanales > Bacillaceae > Bacillus > Bacillus sp. Nf3. Next base: position 159,401 of record NZ_PYUA01000001.1, read on the forward strand.
ACCGAGCGTATTGACATAAAATGAATCCGCTTCTTCTGGGTTGAGATGGAAATGCAAGTGTCCCATCACTGTACCGGCAGGGAGTCCTTCCCATGTGGTATCAGCAGCTTCTTGCAGGAGTCCATCTCCATCAAGCGGTGCATTTCCGCCACCTTTCAGTTCTCCATGCTCACCGACCCAAATGTCCTGAGGACGGTCAGCATAAATTTCTACGCCAATGCCGTCAGGATCACTTAAATAAATGGCTTCACTGAAAAAGTGATCGCTTGCTCCAATTAAAGGATAGCCTTTTTTGATTACATGTGCCAGCCATGTGCCCAGGTTTTTTCTGGTAGGTAATAAAACAGCAAAATGATAAAGTCCTGGCTCATGATCAGGCTTTTCTTTCAGTTGTGCATCTTCTTTTAACAAAAGAATCGGTTCCTTTGCATTGCTGCCAAGTGTCACCGTGGAATCTGTCTTTTCTAATATAGAAAATCCTAAAATGTCTGTATAAAAAGGTAAAGAACGATCAAAGCTGGACACATGTAATTCTGTTACACCCAGCCTTAGCTGCTCAATTGTCTTCAAGCTCGGTCATCTCCTTCATGATATATGCATCGGCATGTTCAAATGTTTTTGAAAATCTATAAAAAATGAATACCTTGTTACTTTTAGTAAATAAACTATATAATAGTTAGTGACTTATTTCAAGTAATTAATTGTGTTATAATAAAAAAAAGAGAAAAAAGCAGGAGGGAGTAAGATATGGCTCAAGTAGATGGCTGTCCAATTACAGATGCCATGGAGATTCTAGGCAAGAAGTGGGTCATTCTCATCATCAATCAGCTTCTGACAGGGCCTAAGCGTTTTTGTCAGCTTGAAAATGAAATGAACATCAGCGGAAGATTACTATCAGAAAGGCTGAAGGATTTAGAAGCTGAGGGACTTGTTGAGAAAAAAGTATACCCCGATATTCCAGTACGGATTGAATACGAATTAACAGTTCAAGGGAAGAAAATTGAACCGATTATTCGTGAAATGTATGCTTGGTCTTTAGATCGTAAACACAGCAAAATAGAGGAACATGTTTCATCTTAATCCATTTCGATCAGTGTGTCTGATCGAAATTTTTTTGTGTGATTTTCCAGAAAACTAAGACAATAGTATGAAAAATGATGTTGACAATCATTTCATGCATTATATAATATCAAGGAGAAGAGGGTTCTTTTCCCTGTAATGGAATGGAGGTTATGCCATGGTATTATAAATGGGACAGATTGCCTAAAACTCGTATCAATCCATCATTTAGAAGCAGACATCTTTGACTTTTAGGAAGCAAAGATTTATTTTTTTAACTCAATTGATAATGATTATCATAATCATCTATAAGTGTGTTCCAGCACTTGTGAAGGTTATTTTTTTTATTATCTATTGAGAATAATTATCAATATCATTTAGGAGGGTTCACATGAAAGTCATTCGTTCAACATCACCCGTATTATTATTCCTTAGTTTTGTTCTATTATTTGCTCTAGCTCCTGTTAGCTCGGCCTCAGCAGCTGGCTTAGCAGATGGTCAATATTCAGCGCAATATGTGGTATGGAAGGCTGATAGCGATTCGACTTCAACAGCGAATACGTATTTTGAAAAACCAGCTAAGCTTGTCGTAAAGGATGGAAAAATCAAAGCGCAAGTCACGTTAAACAATAGCTCTTGGATCACAAGCTTTAAAACGCTTGATCAAGGTGTCTACAAAGATGCGAAAGTGATCAGTACCAATACAGCTGCGAATAAAAGAACGGTAGAATTCAATGTGAACAGCCTGACTGAGGTCTTACCAGCAAAAGTGAGTGTGACTGTACCGGTCATCGGATATACAGGTAATTACGACATTCGTCTTAAATTTGATGCGGCATCTGTTCAATAGAAAGGGAGGAAATTCGCTTGATGAAAAAATGGATGAGGCTGCCAGCCTTCATGGCCGCTTTTTTACTGGCACTTCTACTGCCTTTTTCAAACGCACAGGCTGCCACGTTAAAGGATGGTACATATTCCGTCAATTATACTGTGCTGAAAGCTGAAGGAAATGCGGTATCAATGGCAAATGACTACTGGCTGAAGCCGGCAAAAGTGATTGCGAAAAATGGGAAGCTGACTGTGCAAATGACGATTAAAAATAGCAGCTGGGTAACGGAATTTAAAGTGCCTGGAAATGGCGGCTATGTCGACACAACTGTTCTCTCAACGAATAAAAAAGCGAATACAAGACTCGTTCAGTTCCAAGCTCAGAGCCTGTCTAAACCGATCAAGTCAAAAATTCACGTCACTGTAAAATCTGCTGATTATGATCATGATTACACCATTCAGCTGAAATTTGATGAAAGCAGTATGAAATCGCTATCGTCTAACAGTGCAAATAAATCAACGGGTGCACAAGAAAGTCAGCAGCCATCAAAAGAATCAACAAACAAAGCTGATACATCCACAACGAAACAACAAGAAGAGAACCCTCAAACTGGTGATACAAGCCAGGTAGGATGGCTCCTTGTGCTTGTCTTATGTTCAGGCGGGTTTTTAGCAAGAAAGTGGATCATCAAGCAATAACGGAAGGAAGTGTCACCATTTGAAACGTCTTTTTCATCTAAAGGCAGCCATTCTGCTTGTTTTATTCAGTTTGTTGACTGCGTTTCAGATTCCTCAAGGAACAGCTCAAGCGGCTTCATTCGTTGATGGGGAATACACAGTCGGATTCACCATTTTAAAAGATGGTACCTCAGAAGCGTCTATGATGGATACCTATACAGAAAAGCCAGCTAAGTTGATTGTGGAAAATGGCAAGACAACAGCTTATGTCACACTGAAGCAAAGCAAAGAAATTACAGACTTCAAGGTTGAACAAAATGGTGCGCTCGTCACCACTGAAACAGTCAGTGAGGATGAAACAGCCAATACACGTGTGATCAAATTTGACGTACCCGACTTATCAGCAAAATTAAACGGCTGGGTGAAGATTTACTGGGATTTAGGCGGCTTTATTTATGACGAAGCATATGACGTACAGCTTGCATTCGATCAAAGCAGCTTAACACTCGTTACGCCTGCAAAACCAGACGATAACGAAACAAAACCAGATGATCAAAACGGTACAAAGCCAGACGACAATGAAACTAAACCGGATGACCAAAACGGTACAAAACCAGACGATAACGAAACAAAACCGGATGATCAAAACGGTACAAAGCCAGATGACAATGAAACTAAACCGGATGACCAAAATGGCACAAAACCAGACGATCAACCGACAACACCAGGCAATAACAATGGCACAAAGCCAGATGATTCTGCGCAAAATCAATTAAAAGATGGCGTATATCGTATCAATTACAGTGTGCTAAAAGGGGATACGGATGAAGCATCTCGAATGAATCAATACTTCTCACATCCCGCAACCTTAACTGTCAAAAATGGAAAGCAGACCATTTCCTTTACAGTGAAGGATCATAAGTCTGTCGCTTCTTTGAAAACAGAGAAAAACGGTTCTTATCAAGAAGCAAAGACAGTGAGCACAGATGAAGCGAAGAATACAAGAGTGGTTTCATTTGATGCTGCTGATTTGAAAAAAGCGGTGAAAGGAAAAGTACACATTGTAGTAGCAGCCGCTAACTATGACCAAACCTACGATATTCGTTTTCAATTTGACTCAAAGAGTATCGCTCCAGTGAAGGACGGGCAGGTGGTAGAGGAAGAAACACCAGCTACACCAGAAACGCCAAAACCAAATACACCATCACCAGAAACAAATAACAGCGGAGCTGATCAAGAGACTACTCAGCTAAAAGATGGTGTATACAAGCTTCCTTTCTCAATGAAGAAAGCAGACAAGGATGAGCTTTCCCGCATGAACGATTACGTCGTGAGCCCTGCGACACTGGTTGTGAAAAATGGCCGCCATTTCGTTTCATATAAAGTGAAAAACAGCTCAGCCATCACGTCATTCCAAGTAGGAACAGGCGGAAAATTTGAAGAGACACTTGTCGCGAAAACAGATCAAAAAGCAGATACACGTGTCATTCAATATGAAGCAAAAAGTTTAAGCAGTGCTCAGGCTGCACGCGTAAAAATTGATATTCCAGCTGCGAACTATCATGAGCAGTACGATGTCAAACTTGTCTATGACACAAAAGGAATCGCTCTCGGTGAGGGAAGCGGAATTTCAACGGTCATTGGAGACGATGAGAGTATCGGATTTATCAAAAATCCAAATGATCACGATTCTCAAAAAACTCAACTTGAGAATGTAGCACCAGAGGAAACGGGTGCGGAGCAGATGACATTTACGCCATCAGATGATCAAACCAAATCTGAGTCTGGACAGCTGAATCCGAAAACGGGAGATGCCTCTCTTCTTTGGGTGTATATTCTTTTATTCGGCGGTTCGTTATTCGTACTCGTCAGAAAATATCAAACACGGACAAGATAGTTCGTTTTATTTTAAGTGAGATGCGCCTTTTACCTCGGCGCATCCACTCTCTTTTTTCGAAAGGAGGCTTCTGTTTTTGAAGCATCGAATGTTATGTACCTTGATCGCTGCCTTCAGTGTGTGCATGATCTTATCGGGCTGCTCACAGTCAGCTGAAAGCTCAGCAAAAGGCAAAAAAAGCGCTGAATCAAGTGAGCGTATTGTAGCAACGACTGTAGCTGCTGCGGAGATCATGGATGCTTTAGAGGTGGATCTTGTCGGGGTGCCAACAAGTCAAAAATCCTTGCCAGCTCGTTACAAAGGACTGCTAGAAGTCGGCAATCCCATGAGCCCGGACATGGAAATCATCCAATCACTTCAACCGACAGATGTCCTGTCTGTCACAACCCTTCAATATGATTTAGAGAAACCCTTTCAGCAAGCAGGTGTCCCTGCCACATACTTAAATCTCGAGAGTATGGCCAACATGGAGAAGGCCATCACGAAGCTTGGGGATAAGTATGACAGGAAGAAGCAGGCTGAGCGCATTGTGTCTGCGTTTGAGCAAAAAAAGAAAGACATACAAGAGAAGGCAAAAGGAAAACGCAAGCCGTCCGTTCTGATTTTGCTTGGTGTGCCAGGAAGTTATTTGGTGGCGACAGAAAATTCATATATTGGTGATCTTGTACGTATCGCAGGAGGAAAGAACATTGTGGAAGGCGAGAAAATGGAGTATTTGGAATCCAATACGGAGTATTTACAAAAAGCCAATCCAGATATCATTCTCCGAGCCGCACATGGGATGCCGGATGAAGTCGTCAAAATGTTTGATCAAGAATTTAAAACAAATGACATCTGGAAACATTTTAATGCGGTCAAACAAGACCGGGTGTATGACCTCGAAGAAAGCTTATTCGGGACAACAGGCAATTTAAAGGCAGCAGAGGCATTAGATGAATTGACTCGTATGTTGTATCCGTCATAAGTTTGCGAATCTTAATGATAAAAGGACGTTCAAGATGAAAAAAACAGGATTTTTATTTCTGATAGTCAGTCTCTTACTGATCTGCGTGTTTATTTATTCAGCCATTACTGGGAGCATTCATGTGACCCCAATTGAATTATTAGAAGGGCTCATCACCGGTCAACATGCACAGGTAGAAATCATTAAAGATTTGAGAATCCCCCGCGTGCTCATCGCGATGTTTACAGGGGCCGCCTTATCTGTCTCCGGTGTACTGCTGCAGTCGGTCATGAGGAATCCGTTAGCTGATGCCGGCGTCATTGGGATTTCATCAGGAGCCAGCTTCTTTTCATTAATGGCGATTACAGCGCTTCCTCAATTTTATTTCTACTCACCTTTATTTTCGGTATTAGGCGGGGCGATTGCGTGTTTCCTCGTATACGTTCTATCTTGGAAGGGTGGTTTAAGCCCGATCCGCATGATCTTAGTTGGGATCGCCATCAATGCCATGTTTACTGGAATGGCTGAAGCATTTGTGACCATTTGCAGCTATTTCAATATCACAATTAATCAGTCAGGACAGTCGAATCTCACGATGAAAACGTGGGGAGATGTCCGTTTAATCGGTGTCTATGGTGTCGTCGGTCTTGTCGTTGCACTCTTCTTCAGCAGATGGTGCAATCTCCTGGCCCTTCAAGACAAGACAGCGAAAAACTTAGGCTTGCGTGTGACCAGAATGCGCCTTTTGATTTCCATCACAGCCGTTTTACTTGCGGCAGTGACAGCTGCAGTAGCGGGCGTGATAGCCTTTGTCGGCTTGCTCATTCCGCACATTTCAAGAAGGCTTGTCGGCTCGGATCACCGAGTACTGATTCCATTTTCTGCGTTAAGCGGGGCTTTGCTTATTTTGACGGCTGATACGCTTGGCAGGACGCTTGTGGCGCCAAATGAGATTCCTGCTTCTACGATCATGGCCGTGATTGGCGGGCCGTTTCTGATCTTTTTATTAAGAAGGGGGGACCGTCTCCATGGACATTCGTGAGGTGTCATTCTCATATGACCAGCAGAAGGACATCGTTCAATCGGTCACAACACAGATTGAAAAGGGGAAAATCACAACCATTATCGGTCCAAATGGATCGGGAAAATCCACACTGCTTTCCTTAATGGCAAATAATCATTGTCCAAATAAAGGGCAGATTCACTTAGACGGGCAAGCGCTGAATGCGTTCAAGCCAAAGGAGCTGGCAAAAAAGCTGGCTGTCGTCCATCAGCAAAATGAAGCACCTCTTGATTTAACGATCGAACGGGTCGTGGCATTCGGCAGAACGCCGTACCAGACAATGCGCGGAGGAGACAAGGAAGAGGATGAGAGAGCGATAGAGTGGGCACTGTCCAGTACAAAGCTAACGGACAAACGAAAGGTGCCGCTCGCCTCACTGTCAGGTGGAGAGCGTCAGCGTGTATGGATTGCGATGGCACTTGCGCAAAAAACACCGATCCTTTTCTTAGATGAACCGACAACTTATTTGGATATCTACTATCAATTTGACATTCTTGAGCTGATTCGTGAGCTGAATGCCATGCACGGATTAACCATTGTCATGGTGCTCCACGATATGAATCAGGCTGTCCGCTACAGCGATATCATCATAGCGATGAAGGATGGACAGATTATCAGCGAAGGACAGCCAAACGATGTGTTAACAGAAGAGAACGTACGGCACATTTATGATGTGTCCGTCACGATTCGACAGGATGCAGAAACAGGGATGTACATCGTGCCTGTTGGTATATAAGCTGGGCAAAAAGCAGGTGAGACAGTGTGAAACGAGGAAAACGGCTTTGGCAACGGATGCTGACGATCGTTTGTTTAGGAGTATTGATTTATAGCGGAACAGCCATCGGCTTCGAACTTTTCGGTTATTATCAAAATCGACAGGTGCTTGCAAAGGCCCAGACGATGTATGGACATGAAGAAATGAATGAAAAACGGGAGTCGGGAAAGATCCGTTCGTCATTTGATGAGCTGCGGAAGGTGAATGAGGACATTGTCGGCTGGATCAATATGGAGGATACGATGATTCAGTATCCGATCGTTCAATCTCGCGATAATGCGTTCTACTTGACTCGTAATTATTTAAAAAACGACACCCGGGCAGGCAGTATCTTTATGGATTATCGTAATGATGTCCTGCATGAAAGCCCAAATACAGTGGTGTACGGCCATCGGATGAGGGATGGATCCATGTTTGCTGGACTCACAAACTATCTAAAAAAAGATTTCTTTAATGAGCACCGGACATTTCAGTACGATACGCTGTATCAAAGCTATGAAGCGGAGATTTTTGCCGTGTATGAAACGACGGTTGACTTCGATTATATTCAAACCGATTTTCAGGATCTTGGCGAATATGCCCATTACTTGCAAGCTGTGCGGAATAAATCAATCTATCAAACGAAGACAGACGTGTCCACAGATGACCTCATCCTCACCTTATCGACCTGTGATCATGTGCTTGCACCTAAAAACGGGCGTCTCGTGGTACAGGCAAAGCTAAAGAAAGTTTACTAGAAAAGGAGAGACAGACGGTTGAAATTTTCACATGTGATCTTGGCGGGACTCGTCTTGATGCTTCTCCTCGGCGGATGCAGTCAGGCAGCACCTGTAGAGAAAGAAAGCGCGGCAGGAGCGCTGAAGATAAAGGATTTTACCGGAAGAACGCTGTCATTTGATGAATCACCTCAGCGTATTGTCGCCTTATCGACCGGGGACTTGAGCATTCTATATGCTTTAGGCGGTGAGGTGGTCGGCAGGCCAACTGCCGAGTTACCAGACAGCTTACAAAAGGCAAAGTCCGTACAAACGATTGGCACAACGCATCAATTTGATGTAGAGCTGATCACAAGCCTACAACCTGATGTTGTGCTTGGAAATGAACAATTAAACAGCAAGGACATCTCGACAATAGAAGGAATTGGTTCACAGCTTCTTTTGACAAGCGCCAATTCAGTGAAGGACATCCAGCGCCAAATTTCGTTATTTGGGGAGTTGCTTGGGAAGCAGCAAAAGGCTAAAGCACTCAATGATCAAATTGATGAGCGGAAAAAGCAGGTCAAGCAGCCTAAGAAAAAAGTAAAAACACTCGTTGTGTACGGTGCACCCGGCACATATATGGCGGCGCTTCCTCAATCCTTAAGCGGAGATTTATTGCATATCGCCGGGGGTGCAAACATTGCTGAGAATGAACCGGCACTCGAAAAATTCCCTCAATACGCCCAAATCAATGCAGAAATGGTGATCGAAGCCGATCCTGATCTCATTCTGCTCATGACACACAGCAATCCTGAAGATGTGAAAGCGGGCTTTATGAGTGAAATGAAACAAAATGCAGCATGGCACGACGTATCAGCTGTCAAAAATGGTCGCGTGGAGATTTTGCCTAGTGATTTATTCGGGACGAATCCAGGCGCAGACGTCATCAAGGCGATTGATGAACTAGAAAAGAGATTGAAGCGATTGTCATCATGAAGGTGAATGCAGAGTTAGATTTTCAAAAAAGACAGTCGAGACGAAGGTGGCTGATACCAGGACTGCTTCTTTCGCTAGGTGTGGGCATATGTCTAGGGCTTGCATTAGGTTCTGTTCAATTATCGCTGCCAGATTTGATCGCTGCTTTGACGGGATCAGGCCAGCCTGTCCATGAAAAGATCGTCATGGATTTACGCCTGCCGCGCGTTCTCATAGGCTTCATCGTCGGGGCCTGTCTCGCAGCATCAGGAGCGATTTTACAAGGAGTCGTCCGAAATCCACTCGCTGATCCCGGCATCATCGGTGTGACCGCCGGCGGTGGGTTAGCTGCTGTACTCAGCATGATTGTGTTCCCACAATTCACATATCTGCTTCCAGCGGCTGCCTTTCTTGGCGCTTTATTAGCGGCACTCGTTGTGTATATCCTGTCGTTTGACCAAGGGGTTTCGCCACTGAAATTGATTCTGGCGGGAGTGGCAGTCAATGCCCTGCTTGGTGCGGTCATGAATGGGTTGATGGTGCTTTATAGTGAGCGTGTGCAGGCTGTTCTGCCTTTTTTATCAGGAGGATTAAATGGACGGAGCTGGCATCATCTGAGCTTTGTGTCACCCTATGCGCTTGCCGGTTTGTGTCTTTGTTTTTTTGCGATCAAGCCCGCAAATCTTCTTTTACTTGGTGATGAGTCAGCGCAGCTGCTCGGCCTTAGAGTCGAGCGAACCCGTTTTTTCTTAATTGCACTGGCGGCGCTTTTGGCGGGTGCAGCGGTAAGCGTGAGCGGTTTAATTGGATTTGTCGGTCTTGTCGTTCCTCATTTTATCCGCCTTTTAATTGGAGATGACTACCGGTACCTGCTTCCGATCTCCATGCTGGGCGGCGGCGTACTTGTGGTCTTTGCTGATACAGCAGCACGGGTATGGTTTACACCGGTTGAACTGCCTGTTGGTATTCTGCTTGCCTGTATTGGTGCACCTTTCTTCCTCTATTTATTAAAAAAGAAAGGGAGGGGTTAAGTTGGATGTGATTGCGATGGATGACGTGAGCCTCAGTCAAGGAGGCTTTCGGCTGTCGTCTATTTCAGCAGCTGTGCCTAAAGGGAGTGTAACAGGAATTATTGGACCGAATGGGTCAGGGAAGTCGACGTTTATTAAAGCGGCAGCACGCCTTACGTCGATTGAAAGCGGCATGATTTATATTCACGATATCCCGCAAAAAGAAATGACAGCGCAGGAGATTGCACAGGAAATCGCCGTTCTGATGCAGACGAGAAATGCCATCCCATCGATGACAGTACGTGAGCTGGTTGCACTTGGACGCAGTCCGCATCGTTCGATCTGGAAAAAGAGCTCGCAGACAGATCAGGAAGCGATAGAGTGGGCGCTTGATGTGACAAATAGCCGCGTGAATGAAAACAGGATGCTGCATACATTGTCAGGCGGAGAAAGGCAGAAGGCGTATATTGCAATGGCACTGGCTCAGAAAACAGAGACGATTATTCTGGATGAGCCTACCACTTACTTAGATATTGCGCACCAGCTTGATTTACTAGAGCTGCTCAAACAGCTGAATGAAACGCATGGGATCACCATTTTAATGGTTCTTCATGACCTGCAGCAGGCAGCAAAATATTGTGACCGCCTGATTGCGATGAAGCGTGGTCAGGTTTACCAAATAGGGACACCAAACGAAGTATTAACAGAAAACTTTTTCAAAGAAGTCTTTGGGATTCAGGCAGAGGTTCACTTAGATGGAGAGCATCCGCTCATTATCCCAATCGCTTCGATCCAACAACAAAAGGGAGATGAATCAAACATGATCATTGTAAACAACCAGGTTAGAGTAGAAAAAGGCAGTGCAGACCACCTTGTCAAGCGTTTTAACAAGCAGGGACAAGTAGAATTCATGGAAGGATTTTTAGGCATGGAAGTCTGGGTCACACAGCAGACAACCGATTACGATGAAGTGACTATTCATACCCGCTGGAATCGAAAAGAAGATTTTGTGAACTGGACAAAATCTCAGGCATTTGGAGATGCACACGCTCATGGAAAAGCGAAACCTGAAGGACTATTAAAAAACAAAATTACGTATTATGAAGTGCAAGTCACAAGACCTGCATTACAGAAAAAAGCCTAAAAAAGAAACACAGCGCTGCGGTCCACATGCAGCGCTCTTTTTTTTGCGGTTTTTTATTTTCCGTCACATATTGTTGACAAAGTATTCAAATAACTGACACAATACCATCCAATTTTTAGGTAAAATTTACTTTATTTTTGAAGCGTATGGGTGTAAAGTACAGGTATAAATAACTAACCGAATGAAAATCAAGAGTAAAATTTCACCGAGTGAACCATTTCAAATGGACTTTTATTTGTGAAACATTGAACAAATAGTGAACATTTTGTGAAATGGTGAGCATGAATCGTTCGGCATGTGAAAGTAAGGGAGGATGTAAGGCTGTGAGTGAGCTGTTTTTAGCAAGATTTCAATTTGCTTCAACGACATTATTTCATTTTATTTTTGTTCCTATGTCAATAGGTTTGGTGTTTATCGTCGCATTGATGCAGACCCTTTATGTCGTCAAGAAAAAAGACATCTATAAAAAGATGGCGAAGTTTTGGGGTCACCTGTTCTTACTTAACTTTGCAGTAGGTGTGGTAACAGGGATTCTGCAGGAATTCCAGTTTGGGATGAACTGGTCAGATTATTCAAGGTTTGTCGGTGATGTCTTTGGTGCACCGCTTGCCATTGAAGCGCTTTTGGCCTTTTTCCTTGAATCTACATTTATTGGACTTTGGATATTCGGCTGGGATCGTCTGCCGAAGAAAATTCATTTATTGTGCATTTGGCTTGTTTCCCTTGGTACGATCTTTTCGGCGTTTTGGATTTTACTCGCCAACTCATTTATGCAGGAGCCAGTTGGATTTGCCATTAAAAATGGCCGTGCAGAAATGAATGATTTTGGCGCTCTTGTGACGAACCCGCAGCTTTGGGTTGAGTTCCCGCACGTTCTGTTTGGTGCACTGGCAACAGGAGCTTTCTTTATTGCAGGAGTTAGTGCCTATAAAATGATTAAAAAACAAGAAATCGCCTTTTTCAAAAAGTCATTCCAGATTGCGATGGTCCTCGCTTTAATTTCTGGCTTAGGTGTGGCGTTCTCTGGACATGATCAAGCGAAGCATTTAATGAAATCACAGCCAATGAAAATGGCAGCAAGTGAAGCCCTTTGGAAGGATAGTGGAGATCCAGCGGCTTGGACACTATTTGCCAACATTGACACAGATAAAAAAGAAAACTCTGCGGAGATCAATATTCCGTTTGCCTTAAGTTATTTGGCTTATTCGAAGTTCAGTGGAGACGTTCCAGGTATGCTGACACTTCAAAAAGAATATGAAGCCAAGTTTGGTCCCGGGGACTATATTCCGCCAGTGAAAACAACATTCTGGAGCTTTAGAATCATGGTCGGTGCAGGAATGCTGATGATTTTTGCTAGTATGATTGGCTTGTACTTAAGCTTTAGAAAGAAACTCGAAACAAACAAATGGTATTTACGCTTCATGGTATGGATGATTGCGTTCCCGTTTATTGCGAACTCAGCCGGTTGGATCATGACTGAGATCGGGCGTCAGCCGTGGACCGTCTTTGGCATGATGACGACGGCTCAATCGATTTCACCGAACGTATCGTATGGCATGCTGTTATTCTCAGTCATTAGCTTTACGGCGATGTATCTGATTCTTGCTATTGTGCTCGCTTACTTATTCATTCGAGAAATTAAAAAAGGTGCACATTCTGAAGAAGATACAGATCAAAAGGATGAAACGGACCTGTCTACAGATCCATTTGATGGAGGCGCATATCATGGCATATCTTAACGAGATTTGGTTTATTCTTGTCGCAGTATTGTTTGTTGGATTTTTCTTCTTAGAAGGATTTGATTTTGGTGTCGGGATGTCCATGCAGCTGCTTGGAAAGGACGCGCACGAGCGCCGCATTTTAATCAATACGATTGGTCCTTTCTGGGATGCGAATGAGGTCTGGCTGATTACAGCTGGCGGCGCTATTTTCGCTGCATTTCCTAACTGGTATGCCACGATGTTCAGCGGATACTATATTCCGTTTGCGGTTCTCCTCTTAGCGCTCATTGGGCGCGGGGTCGCCTTTGAATTCCGAGGGAAGGTTGAGAAAGCCTCTTGGATCAAGGTGTGGGACTGGGTCATCTTCTTTGGCAGTCTGCTTCCGCCATTTTTACTAGGTGTATTATTCACGAGTATTTTACGCGGGATGCCAATTGATCAAGACATGAACATGTACGCTGGTTTTACGGACTTTGTGAATCTTTATTCAGTGATCGGCGGGGTAGCTGTGACAGTTCTTTGCCTGCTGCATGGCTTGATTTTCGTCACACTTCGTACAGAGGGTGACTTAAGAGATCGTGCAAGAAAACTAGGTCAGCGTGTCCTGCTCATTGCACTCCCTGTTCTTGTCATCTTTGTCGGTGTGTCCATCATTGAAACAGATATTTATACCGTACGCCCGATCATCACCATTCCGTTAACTGTGCTGATTGTGGCTTGTTATATAGCTGCTCTTGTTTTGATGAGAAAAGAACGTGATGGCTGGACATTCTTATTCACAGGCGCAGGCATCATGGTGACGGTGTCCATGCTGTTCACTGCATTGTTCCCGCGCGTCATGATTAGTTCAATCAGCCATTCATTTGATCTCACGATTCAAAACGCTGCATCTGGATCTTATTCACTGACGGTCATGACGATTGTGGCCATTTCTTTGCTGCCCTTTGTGCTTGGGTATCAAATTTGGAGCTATTACGTCTTCCGTAAACGTGTAAGCGGTAAGGAGCCAATGACCTACTAATGGATAAACGTTTGCTTCAACTAAAAGGAATGAGAGGGCTTCTTGCCCTCTTAGGTATTGTGTCACTCATCCAAGGAGCAAGTATTATTTTCCAAGCACAGTGGCTGGCACATGCCATTACAACGCTGTTTGACGGGAAAAGCCTCTCGCAGGCAACGCCATATGTCCTGCTGTTTCTTGCTGCCTTTCTTGTGCGGCACGGTCTCACCTTGATTCGGGAGAAGGTTATGTTTACGTACTCTTCCCGAATTGGAGCAGACGTCAGAAAGCAGTTGCTAGACCAACTCTTTCGATTAGGACCTGCCTTCGCAAAGAAAAAGGGGACAGGTAAGCTTGTCACATTAGCAATGGAAGGAATTGCTCAATACCGTCAGTATTTACAGCTGTTTTTGCCGAAAATGGTGAACATGGCAGTGATTCCGGCAATGGTTCTTATCTATGTGTGGACATTAGATGAAACATCGGCCGTCATTTTAATTGTGACGCTGCCTATTTTAATTATTTTTATGATTTTGCTAGGCCTTGTTGCTCAGCGTAAAGCGGCTAAACAATGGAGATCGTATGAGAAATTATCCAATCATTTTACTGACTCTCTCCGCGGCCTTGAGACGCTTCGGTACTTAGGTATCAGCAAAAAACACTCCCGTAATATTGCGGAGGTGTCAAAGCGATATCGAAAAGCGACCATGAGCACACTGAAGGTCGCCTTTCTGTCATCGTTTGCGCTCGATTTCTTTTCCATGCTATCAATTGCGACCGTCGCTGTTTTTCTTGGCTTGCGATTAATTGAAGGAGAGCTTCTCTTATTGCCGGCTTTGACGGCGCTTATGCTGGCGCCAGAGTATTTCCTGCCGGTACGTGAAGTAGGAAATGATTATCATGCGACGTTAAATGGAAAAGAAGCGAATGAAGCTATGCAGGTCATTTTAGAAGAAAAGGGCTTTCGCACGCAGGAGACACAATCTGTGCAGCTGGACAAGTGGGATGAACAATCCGTGCTCACGCTGCAAGATGTTTGTGTCCAGCATGATGAACATGCCCCTTATTCCATTCAGGATGTAGATCTCACTGTCAAAGGGAAGAAAAAAATCGGCATTATTGGTGCCAGTGGTTCAGGGAAATCGACGTTAACCGATGTCCTTGGCGGCTTTGTTGAACCGTCTTCGGGTGAAATCACGCTAAACGGCCAGCCGCTTGTTCATTTACAGATGAAGGAATGGCAAAAGGAAGTTGTCTATATGCCGCAGCACCCCTATTTATTTCACATGACATTAAGAGAAAACATTCGTTTTTATGAACCGAATGCAACAGATGAAGAAGTGGAAAGAGCTGTGCATGAGGCTGGTTTAACTCAGCTTGTCACACAGCTGCCAAATGGCCTGGATGAGGTCATTGGAGAACAGGGAAGAGGGCTAAGCGGCGGACAGGTGCAAAGAATTGCCCTTGCTCGAACTGTGCTGGGCCAGCGGTCGATTATGCTGTTAGATGAACCAACGGCGCATCTCGATATTGAAACAGAGTATGAATTGAAAAAAACAATGCTTCCACTGTTTGAACATAAACTTGTGTTCTTAGCGACACACAGACTCCATTGGATGCCGGACATGGATGAAATCATTGTCATGGATCAAGGAACTGTCGCAGAAATGGGGACACATGAATCATTAATGCAAAGAAAAGGCGTGTATTATCAATTGGTACAGGAGCAAATGGGGGCGGTCACACATGATCAGTAAAGGCTGGTTTATACCTTATATCAAGGAGAATCGAAAGCTGTTTGCCTTGGTTTTATTTTTAGGAGCCATTGCAGTATTCTCTGCTTCTATGCTGATGTACACGTCGGGCTTTCTCATTTCAAAAGCCGCGACAAGACCTGAGAATATACTCATGGTCTACGTCCCAATCGTGGCTGTACGTACCTTTGGTATTTCGCGCTCTGCTGCCCGCTATGCAGAAAGGCTGGCGAGCCATCAACTCATTTTGACAATGATTGAAAAAATGCGTGTGCGTCTGTATGACATGGCTGAACGAAGTGCCAAACAGACAAAGCTGGGGACAGGTGAAATGCTTGGTCTCTTGTCAGATGATGTAGAGAGACTGCAGGATGCCTATTTAAAAACCATCTTTCCATCCATCGGTGCACTGCTTTTATATGCCGCATCCATTGGAGCACTTGGCCTTTTCTCATGGCCTTTTGCTGGACTGATGCTGCTTTATATGGCACTCCTCGTATTCGTTTTCCCATACGTCACAGTGCTTGTGAACCGGGCAAGACAAATTCAAATGAAAAAAGGCAGAAATGAACTGTACAGCCATTTAACAGATGCAGTCATGGGCGTTAGTGACTGGTTGTTCAGCGGCAGGCAGAAAGATTTTGTTGATGGTTATGAACAAAAAGAAGCGCAGCTGTTAGCGCTTGAAGCAGCCAAGCACCGGTTTATCCGTCGGCGCCAATTTTTTGTACAGCTGATCATTGGAGGAGCTGTCGTGCTTGTCGTGTATTGGAGCGGATCGGTTGTTCAGTCAGGATCCATGTCACACACCCTGATTGCAGCCTTTGTACTTGTGCTGTTTCCATTAACAGAAGCCTTTCTTCCGCTGTCAGATGCAGCAGGTGATATCCCTGTCTATCAGCATGCTGTCAGCAGATTACATCATTATGAAAAGCAGTCATATGAAGGAGAAACTGAGAGCGAGGCAGTGAATCAGTCAACCCTTTCTCACGATGAAGCGGTCTGTTTCAATCAAGTGTCCTTTCGGTATGACACGCATCAATATGTACTTCAAGACCTGTCCTTTTCTCTGAAGCAAGGGGAATCACTCGCACTATTAGGAAAAAGCGGTGCAGGCAAATCGACCATTTTAAAATTGTTAGAAGGGGCAGTCGTTCCAAATCAAGGAGCTGTCAGCATTCAAGGAAAACCGGTTCAAAGCATTCAAGAGAAGGTGTCTGCCTATGTGTCTGTGCTCAATCAACAGCCTTATTTATTTGATACGTCTGTTTTAAACAATATCCGTTTAGGATCTCCAGAGGCGACAGAAGAGCAGGTAAAAGAAGCAGCTAGACAAGTGCAACTGCATGATTACATCGAGTCTTTGCCAGAAGGTTATCACACAGGTGTTCAGGAGACAGGGGTTCGATTTTCAGGTGGAGAAAGACAGCGTATGGCATTAGCTCGGATTTTGCTGCAGGATACGCCGGTTGTTGTATTAGATGAACCGACCGTCGGGCTTGATCCACGGACAGAGCGTGAATTGCTTGAAACCATCTTCCGTGTGTTAAAAGGGAAAACAGTTATTTGGATAACCCATCATCTGACTGGCTGTGAGGCGTGTGACCGCATCATGTTTATTGAAGCCGGACGCATTGAGATGCAGGGTCAGCATCAGGATTTACTAAAAGAAAACAAGCGTTATCAAAAACTGTACGAAATGGATCGTCCTTTTTCTACAATATAAATGAAATGACAAGAACGTTCGGACAGGAAATCTCTGCCCGAACGTTTTGTGGTTTAAGGGTTTACTTTACCAACACCTGCATTTGAGATCACTTCTGATTTCACATTGTTCACGTTAAGCAAAGAGTAGTTATAAGGAGGGTTATACGTACCTGTTGAAGATGTTGGCAGACTGCCTGTGCTGTTAATATAAGAGTTGTTGATGACATGCCATGTTCCAACTTGACGGCTGTCCCAGCTTCCAATGGCATTATTGGTGTTTTCAAATACGTTGTGTTCAATTCTCATCTTTGCGCCCATACGTGAGTTAATCGCTGTTGCCAAGATGCCTTTGTAATAGTTGTTATAGACATGTCCTTCCCCGAAGCGCATAGACGGTACACGAGAGTTCAGGTTTTCAAAACGGTTGTTGTGGAACGTAATTTTTCGATTGTAGTTATCGTTATCGGAGCTGCCCATGAGCATTGTTTTCCAGCTGTCATGTACATAGTTCCACGAGAAGGTAATATAGTCAGAGTCATTTTTCACATCAAATAAACCATCGTAGTCATCCTTCCCAGAATTCAATGTGTTGTACAGTTCATTATGGTCGACCCATATGTTTTTAGAACCGCCTTCGATCCCGATCGCATCTTTGTCACCGATTTTGCTGTGGTGGATTTTCAAGTTGCGGATGATGATGTTATTGGCACGCCATACTTTAATACCAATCCCATTAAATTCGCCGTTCGTCCCTTTACCGACGATCGAAACATTATTTGTATCTTTCACATCGATTTTATTGGCTGATGTATTAGAAGGGGTAATCGTCCCGTCTACTACAATTTTCAATTTTTCGTTTGTTCCTTTATTTTTGAGGGCAGCCAATAATTCATTTCCAGTCTTGACTGTGACGGTTTTACCGCCCTCACCGCCTGTTGTGCCGCCATTTAATGTGGAGAAGCCTTGTTGATTAAAGTTGGCCATAATAGAAGGGCTTTCTGGGTATTTGGCTGCTGCCTTTGCCTCCCCGTTTGGTGCAAATAATGAAGTGACGAGACCAACAGCTAATACACCGGCTAACATTGGAACTTTTCTCTTCAAAGTCAACATCTCCATTCTCTATTTTGTTTTAATGAAAACGTTTCCAAAATAAGCTGTGATTCACCCAATCCTCCTTCCTTCACAAGCATCGCCTCATTCGGAATGTAGGAAGAGCATAGCATGCAAAAAGGTATCATCGGCTAAGGATAGGCGCAGCGTATTCCATGATTTTCTAGGAAGCTAAGCCAATGATTATTTTATTTCATCTTCATGAGATAAGGACCATTGTCGATAGGTATGTGGATGACATCATGATTATGGAGAGGAGGCTCTCCATTTGCTAGAAAATCAAAACGCATCATTTTGTTAGAGAAGAAGGAATGCCATAATCATTACATAAGAAAAAATGGCATATAAAATGGGTTTCATAGAAGTTATGCTAAAAAATAAGGTCTATTTTAAACGGTATTGTCATTCGTGTCGTCTCATGAGTAAGAGAAGAAAAGGAAGGAGGGGCGTGTTTGGAGCAGACAGAAGAGGCATTATTGATTCAGCGGGCAAAACAGGGCGATGATGCTGCGTTTACAGCCCTTTATCGGCATCATTATTCCTTCCTTTACCGATATATGCTGAAGCTGACCCTTCAACAAGAGCTGGCAGAGGAAATCATGCAAGAAACGATGCTGAAAGCGTATATGAAACTTTCTTCATTTAGAGGAGATTCTTTATTTTCAACCTGGCTCATTTCGATTGCATCTAGGCAATTTTTAGATCACCAGAAGAAAAGAAAACGTGAACAAATGAGAGAAGGAAAAGCGAATCAGGAGGCCATACGCCGTTTCAAATGGGACGTTCAGCAAAAGGGGAACACATGGCATGACATGTGGGATGCTTTAAATGAATTAAAGGCTCAGGAGCGAGCACCAATTATTCTGCACTATTATTATGGCTTTACCTACCCAGAAATCGCTTCAATGCTCGGAATGAGAGAAGGCACTGTGAAATCGAGGGTTCATCATGGATTAAAGAAAATTCGAAAGGAGTGGGATGTATGAAGGAAGATCGTTTGACCGAACGTTTAAAAGAAGAGCTGCAGCAGCTAGATGAACAAATTGAAGTGGAAAAGCCAAGTGAGCAGGCTGTCATGATGATGTTGAAACAGGCGAAGGAACAAGAGAAAAGGCGTTTTAAACAAGAAGTGCTGGCATACGTTTTGATCAGTTTGACCATTCTGGCACTCTTTGCAGCTGCCATTACCCATTTGCCTATCATCTTCATTCTTCTCCAAATAGTGAGCATACCCATCTGCTTTATTGTTGGCTACAAGGAATATCAACATATCAAAGGAGGGTCTTCCTTATGAGTCAGACGGAAATGATCATCTTATTGTGCGTCTTGCCGTTATTGTTTACACAGGGCTTTCTTTTATTTATGGATGCAAAGAAAAGAGGGCGTTACAAGTGGTTCTGGGGTATTGTCGGTCTCATTAACTTTCCATCGTCTTCTATTTTATATTGGCTTTGTGTCGTGCTACCTGATCGAAAAAGAGGCGAGAAGCTTCGAAAAGATTGAGTGCATCCGATCAAACTTTTGACCCTTTTTTCGTTGGAAAACAAGCTAGAAATTCATCATGATTCATGTATTTGTCAAAGAAAACGGGACGAGAAACATCCGCTTGTTCGTTTCTAGCACATTAGTCATTCCTTGAGCGCTTATTTTTAAAGTTAAATGCTGAGGCTGCTTGATCTATCTCAATTCGGCATCATTTTCATCTGTTATCAATATTGATCAGATTTTACAATTGGTGTTAAATTAATCTCAATATGCGTTAGAAAATCTAACAATTAAAAGTGTGGAGATATCTACAAGGAGGCAGATGCGACATGTTGACCTTAGATCGAGCAGCACAAACAGCACAAAGCTACATCCACCGTGTGTTAGAAGAGGTGGAAAAACGAAATCCCGGCGAGGAGGAATTCCAGCAAGCGGTAAAAGAAATTCTGGAATCACTCGTCCCAGTTTTTGCGAAGCATCCAGAGTATGAAAAACAGGGCATTTTAGAACGGCTCATTGAGCCTGAGCGGCTTGTGGTATTTCGAGTGCCATGGGTAGACGATGAGGGCAAAGTACAAGTCAATCGAGGGTTTAGGGTTCAATTCAATAGTGCCATCGGTCCTTATAAAGGAGGCATTCGTTTCCATCCAACCGTCAATGCAAGCATTATCAAGTTTTTAGGGTTTGAACAAATCTTTAAAAACGCTCTGACTGGTATGCCGATCGGCGGAGGGAAAGGAGGATCGGATTTTGACCCTAAAGGCAAGTCTGATGGAGAAATCATGCGTTTCGTTCAAAGCTTTATGAGTGAACTCGGCCGATATATCGGACCTGATCAAGATGTGCCAGCAGGTGATATTGGTGTAGGAGCACGCGAAATTGGCTATATGTTCGGACAGTATAAGAAAATGCGCGGTGCTTATGAAGCGGGTGTACTCACGGGGAAAAGCCCTGGGTTCGGAGGTAGCTTAGCGAGAAAAGAGGCGACAGGCTACGGACTGGTGTACTTCATGGAGGAAATGCTGAAAGCACATGGGCTCCAATTTGAAGGGCGTTCAGTTGTTGTGTCAGGCTCAGGAAATGTGTCTATTTATGCAATGGAAAAAGTAATGGAATTAGGCGGTAAGGTTGTGGCTTGCAGTGATTCAAGCGGAGCGATTTATGATCCTCAAGGGATTTCACTGGAGACCATCAAACAGTTGAAGGAAGTCGAGAATCAGCGGATTGGGGCATACATAGACATTCACCCGCATGCTGAATTAATTGAAGATTGCGAACAAATTTGGTCCGTTCCTTGTGATATTGCGCTGCCATGTGCAACACAAAATGAAATATCAGAGGCGCATGCACAGCAGCTTGTGGCAAATGGTGTCATCGCTGTTGGAGAAGGAGCCAATATGCCGTCCACTCTTAAGGCAGTCAAAGTATTTGAAGAGAATCGTATTTTGTTTGCGCCAGCAAAAGCAGCGAATGCTGGCGGAGTAGGTGTCTCAGCACTGGAAATGGCGCAAAACAGTGCAAGAATGTCTTGGACATTTGAAGAAGTAGATGATCAGCTGAAACAAATGATGCAGTCTATTTATCGTCAGTGTACAGAGACAGCGGACGAATATGGACACTCAGGGAACATCATGGTTGGAGCAAATATTGCAGGATTTCGTAAGGTGGCAGATGCCATGATCGCACAAGGCGTGATTTAACTCCTGCTCTCCCGCACCTGTTTATTTCATGACAAGATGGGGAATCGTCCTTTAAGAATGACAATAAGGAGGCGCGGGAGAAATGAAAAAATGGCTGAAACAAATTGTCAAATGGGCACCTGTGATTTATCCAGTGGTGAGGAAAATATATAAAGAGCGAAAAGCATCTAAACGTCGTAACGTATCAGCCGGATAATCCGGCTTTTTTTTATGCAAACATACAGATCCTGTGTTGTAAAAAAAATAATAGAATCGAATGATCCATTTCATCCCTCTCTCCGTTAAGTACATAACAAACGGAAAGAGGAGGAAATAAAAGATGAACATGAAGAAAGCAATGTTAACCATTCCACTGAGCGCAGCGTTACTATTCCCAGCGGCTCATAGCGCAAGTGCACACGAAGGACATATGCATGGGGAGGCGAAGAAGACGTCTTCGTCACAAGAGGTTTCAAATAAAGCAACAGATCTTCGAGCAGCACTAGATCAGCTGTTTTCAGAGCATGCCTATTTAGCGGTGATCACGATGCAAAAAGGAATTGACGGCAGTAAAGACTTCGATCAAGCAGCGGCGGCTTTAAATGACAACACGAATGACTTATCAGATGCAATAGCCTCTGTGTATGGTAAAAAAGCAGGCAAACAATTCAAAGACATTTGGTCAAGTCATATCGGCTACTTTGTTGACTATGTACAAGCCACAGCGAAAAAAGATGATGCAGGTAAAAAGAAAGCGATCAAGCAGCTTGACCAATATCGAATGAAACAAGCCGATATGCTCGATCAAGCAACAGACGGCAGACTGAAAGCAAGTGAGCTTGAAGAAGGCTTGAAGATGCATGTGAACGAACTGCTAAAAGCGTTTGACAGCTATAATGAAAAGGATTTTGATACGACCTATGAAACGGTGAGAAAATCCATTCATCATATGTTTGAGGTAGGAAAAGGCGTGTCATGGGCCATCACAGATCAATTTCCTGGGAAATTTGATCAAAAGTCAGTGGATACACCAGCAGCGGATCTTCGTGAAGATTTAAACTACTTGTTTTCAGAGCATTTGGCACTCGCAGTAGTTGCCATGCAAAAAGGAAATGATGGCAGTAAGGACTTTCAGCAAGCAGCAGCGGCTTTAAATGAAAACACAAATGATTTATCTGCTGCAATTGCATCTGTTTATGGTAAGGATGCAGGCAAACAATTCAAAGACATTTGGTCAAGCCATATCGGTTACTTAGTTGATTATGTCAAAGCGGATGCATCAGGGGATCATCAAGCAAAAGAAAAGGCTGTCAAAGATTTAGATGCGTATCGAATGAAGCAAGCGAAATTCCTAGATCAAGCGACAGATGGACGTTTGAAGGCAGCTGATTTAGAAGCTGGTTTGAAAACACATATTGATGAGCTGATCAAAACATATACGTCTTATCATAATGGTGAATATGATCAGCTTTACCCGACAGTGAGAGAGGCTTATGGTCATATGTTCATGGTTGGTCAAGATGTCACAGCAGCAATTGTTGATCAGCATCCTGAGCTGTTCAAATCGAACATGCCTAATGAAATGCCGAAAACAGGTATGGGGGGCACAGCCGGTCCTTTAGGCATGTCCTATGAAGCATTTGTGGGAATGATCGCAAGTTTGATCCTCGCAGGCGGCGTGGCAGGTGCATTCTTCCTTAATCGCCGTAAGGCATCAAATTCTAACTCATAAAGACAGACGGGAACGTGCACAATCGTGCCGTTCCTTTCTTCAAAAGGAGGCCGGCTTAGATGAAGAATTGGCTGCTCAGCATATTTTCATTTCTCATCATCACAGGCTGTTCATCACAGTCAATGGATGAATCGTCATCCTCAAAAAACATATCAGCTTCTAAGGAAATGACCACACATCAAGCTGAGAAACAGAACCACTCACACGAAACATTTAAAGACGAGCCATCTGGTATAGTACCAACTGAAATCGCCATTCCCGCTATTGATGTCAAAGCAAAAGTGGAGAAAACAGCTTTATTAAAGGATGGCAGTATGGGTGTCCCTCGGGATACAGACAACACAGCTTGGTTTAAAGATGGTCCAAAACCAGGAGATAAAGGGAATGCCGTCATGAATGGCCATGTAGATAATAAATGGGGGCCATCGGTTTTTTATCGATTAAAGGAGCTGAAAAAGGGAGACAAGGTGATCGTCACGTCCTCATCGGGAAAAAAGCGAAGCTTTGAAGTCATAAAAGTTAGAAGCTATCCGCGTGAAGAGAAGCCTAATGCGTTTTTTGGATACGCCTTTACACGGAATCTCAATTTAATCACTTGTACAGGGACATTTGATCATGCTGCAGGCACGCATGAAAAAAGATTGGTTGTCTTTACCCAGATGATCTCTTCATAAAGAAGGCGGATACACGATGGTGTACGCCTTTTTTTCGTGGTTCGCAAGTATCTTTCAAAAAGATTCATAGGACATTAGATATGGTTAGTTGTATAAATAGGGGCATTTGTCATATAAATGAGATGGCAATTTTTATTTCTTTTCAGTAGAATATGAGTAATGAAGAGAACTGCAAGCGTTTACAACCTGTCCAGACAAGGCAGATTCTCCACCCTACATAAGGAGGCCGATCTGATGCTGAGTAAAAGACTGGCGCACATCTTAAGTCAGCTCATGGCAGCTGAGACCCCGCTCACAAGCGCTGCACTATCTGCCAGTTTACAAGTGACAAGCCGCACCATTCGTACAGACATAAAGGAACTGAACGACCGTCTTGCCCCTTATCAAGCAGCTGTAACAGCTGTAAGAGGAGCTGGCTATGAGCTGTTGATCAACGATGAGAATGCCTTTCGCCGTTTTATGAAGGAGGAGGTTGAGCAGGAAGAGCCGCTTGCTGTGCTGCCAGAGGAGCGAGTTCGGTTTATTTTAAAAAGGCTTCTTTTGGCAGAATCCTATGTGAAGCTGGAGGATTTACAGGAGCAGCTGTTTATTAGTAAATCGACGATGAGCAACGATGTGAAATCGGTCAAACGTAAGCTGGAGCCCTTTGATCTGAAGCTGGAAGCGAAGCCGAGCAAAGGCTGTCGGATCAAGGGATCAGAGATGAAAATTCGTTATTGCATGTCAGAATATTTATTCAATGAACGTCGTTCTTATCAAACGATGCTGAACACAGCGGTCACCATTTTGCCAAAGCAAGAACTCGAATTGATTCAGAAAACAATGATCGATTATATCAATGAGGAAGGCATGAATCTATCAGACATTTGCATGAATAATTTAATTGTTCATGTTGCTATTGCCTGCAAACGAATTAGACACGGAAACTATGTATCTGTTCTTCCAGAGGAAATCAGCGAAATTCCGCGGGCAAAGGAATACAGGGTCGCTAAAAAAATGGTGGAGCGTCTTGAAAGGCTGCTGGGTGTCTCATTTCCACAAGAGGAAATCGTCTATATCACCATTCATTTACTAGGAACAGCCAAAATGGTACAGTCCTTTTCCTCGAGCGGTCAAAAACAAATTGTCGATGATGACACGAGCCGGCTTGTACAGTTCATGCTGAAGGCCATTGATCAAAAATTGCAGCTTGATTTAGCCGGCGATACGGAACTAATGATTGGATTGAGTCTGCACTTAAAGCCTGCCATCAACCGATGTAAATATGGAATGAACTTAAGAAATCCGATGCTTGATGAAATAAAAGCCGGGTATCCACTTGCCTTTGAAGCGGGGATTATCGCCAGCAGGGTCCTTGAAGAAGAGGAGGGGCTGAGTATTCATGAGAACGAAATCGGATATATGGCGCTTCATTTTGGTGCGGCTTTAGAGCGGAGGAAAATGGAGATCCCGCCGAAGCGGTGTCTCATTGTCTGTGCGTCTGGTGCAGGGAGTGCAAGGCTGCTGCAGGATCGTTTGCGGTCACAATTTGGGTCAAAGCTGACCATTTTAGGAACAGCAGAGCTATATTCACTTCCACATGTCTCTTTACATGCCCTGGATTTGATTATTACAACGATTCCAATTCATATGGAATTACCGGTTCCAGTCATTCAAGTGAACACCATTTTGGGAGGCGGCGATTTTTTAAAAATTGAAGAAGCCCTGACGAGTGAAACAAGGGTGACATTGGCCTCGCAATATATGAAAAAGGAATTGGTTTTTACAAAGCGCGCCTTTCACACAAAGGAAGAGGTCATCACCTTTTTAACGCAAAAAGTCATCGATATGGGATTAGCGCCAGCTGAGCTCACACCATCTGTCATGGAAAGAGAAGAGGCTGCTCCTACCTCTTTTGGACATTATACGGCGATTCCGCACCCGATGACGCCGCTGACAGATGAGACGTTTTGGGCGATATGTACATTAGAAAAACCAATCATTTGGGGAGAGAAAAAGGTTCAATTTGTCTGTCTGCTTTGTGTCGAAAAAGAGAATGCCAAAGATTTAAAAGGCATGTACCGCCTGCTGGGGGAGCTTGTGCATAATGTGAAATTCATTCAGCACCTGATCGCCTGTGATACATTTGAAGACATGCTTGATATCATGTATAAAAAGGCTCCTTCGTACAAGAACTAACTGTGTGATATTAACTTTTTCCGCTTCCTAAAGGAAAAAGTATGGGTGTTTATGAAAGCGGTTTCATAATATGATGAATGTGTAAAGAATAGCTTCACACTTTGAAAAGGGGGCGTTTACACATGAATATCTTATTGGTTTGCGCAGCAGGTATGTCCACAAGCTTACTTGTCACAAAAATGGAGAAAAGCGCACAAGAACAAGGAAAAGATTATCGTATTTGGGCAGTATCTGGAGATTCTGCGAAAAATCATATTGATCAAGCCGATGTGCTTTTATTAGGACCTCAGGTTCGATATTTATTACCGCAAATGAAAAAGCTTGGAGAAGAAAAAGGAATACCAGTAGACGTAATTAATACCGTGCATTATGGCGTATGTAATGGCGCCGAGGTTTTAAAATCTGCTGAACAGCTAGTGAACGGATAAAGGGGGCGGAGGGGATGAATGGATTCAACCGATTTCTAGAAGAGAAGGTCATGCCGTTTGCAGGGAAGATTGCCGCTCAAAGACATTTACAAGCATTGCGTGACGGAATTGTTTTAACCATGCCTCTCATTATTGTCGGTTCACTGTTCCTCATTTTAGCCAACCTTCCGATCCCAGGATACAGCGATTTTATGGCAAGTATCTTCGGAGCAGAATGGGCCACGAAACTATCCTATCCTGTTAATGCAACCTTTGACATTATGGCACTTGTTGCGACCTTCGGGATTGCTTACAGGCTAGCTGAAAAGTATGCCGTTGATGCACTATCATCTGGTGCGATCGCTGTTGCGGCTTTCCTGTTGGCTACTCCATATCAAGTACCTTTCACACCTGAAGGCTCAACAGAAGCTATCCTAGTGGGCGGAGGCATTCCTGTCACACTGATGGGCAGTAAAGGCTTATTCGTTGCCATGATTATTG
Source organism: Bacillus sp. Nf3 (assembly GCF_003028545.1). Lineage (NCBI taxonomy): Bacteria > Bacillati > Bacillota > Bacilli > Caryophanales > Bacillaceae > Bacillus > Bacillus sp. Nf3. The sequence continues at coordinate 186,419 of NZ_PYUA01000001.1, forward strand.
CCATGCTTTCAACCGAAATTTACCGCTTTATTGTACAGCGGAACATCGTCATCAAAATGCCTGATGGTGTACCGCCAGCAGTCAGTAAATCGTTTATTGCACTTATTCCAGGTTTTGTGGTCATCACGCTGATCTGGGTCGCTAGACTTGTGATTGAGATGACACCTTTTGAGAGTATTCATAATATCATCACGGTCTTAATTGGCACACCGCTTTCCATTCTTGGTGGTAGCTTAGGCGGCAGTATCGTTGCGATGGGTGTGCAAATGCTCCTATGGGCATGTGGTATTCACGGAGCAACTATTGTCGGGGGCGTCATGGGGCCAATTTGGCTCGGTGCAATGGATGAGAACCGTCTTGCATTCCAAGCAGGAGAAGTGCTGCCGAATATTTTCACAGCACAGTTCTTTGAAATCTTCATCAACGTCGGCGGAAGCGGTGCAACGCTTGCTTTGGTGCTGACCATGATCTTACGTGCCAGAAGTAAACAAATGAAACAGCTTGGCCGCCTTGCCATTGGGCCAGCCATCTTTAACATCAACGAACCGATCATTTTTGGAATGCCGATTGTGATGAACCCAATGCTTCTCATTCCGTTTATCCTTACGCCAATCATGATGATCATCACCACATATATCGGAATGAGCACAGGCCTTGTGGCAAAACCGGCAGGGATTGCTGTCCCATGGACTATGCCGCCAATCATTTCAGGCTACCTCGCCACAGGAGGTAAAATCTCTGGTGCTGTCATGCAGCTGATTAACCTTGCGTTGTCATTTGCTCTATACTACCCATTCTTTAGAATGTGGGATAAGCAGAAATTGAAAGAAGAAAGTGAGCTAGAAACAAAAGCATCAACTGATGAAAATGTCGTCAGCATGTAATAGAGGGAACAAGGGGGATGCGGCCGATGGAAATGGAACAAATTGTGTTTCAACTCATCCTGCACGGCGGAAATGGCAGAAGCTCAGCGATGGAAGCCATTACGTGTGCAAAGCAAGGTAATTTTGATGAGGCGAAGCAAAAAATGCAGGAAGCACAAGACGCGTTAAATGAGGCGCATCACGCACAGACAGAGCTGATCCAAGGAGAAATCAGGGGCGAAAAGACGGATATTAGCCTCCTAATGATTCATGCGCAGGATCATCTCATGAACGCAATGACCGTTAAGGAGCTCGCAGCAGAAATCATTGAGCTCCATGAAAAAATGAAGCAACTCGGAGGTGTCAATTCATGAAAGAAGGAATCAAAATTGTCACAATAGGCGGTGGATCGAGCTATACGCCTGAGCTCGTCGAAGGGTTTATTAAACGATATCATGAATTGCCTGTAAAGGAATTATGGCTTGTGGATATTGAAGCGGGTCAGGAAAAGTTAAACATCGTGGGCGCTCTGGCGAAACGTATGGTCGAAAAAGCAGGTCTGCCGATTGAGGTACACCTGACTCTTGACCGCCGGGAAGCCTTGAAGGACGCAGATTTTGTGACGACACAATTTCGTGTAGGACTTCTGGAAGCGCGGGCAAAGGATGAGAGAATACCGCTTAAATACGGCGTCATCGGTCAGGAGACGAATGGACCAGGCGGTTTATTTAAAGGCCTTCGGACCATCCCAGTCATTTTAGACATTGTGAAGGATATGGAAGAGCTTTGCCCAGACGCATGGCTTGTGAACTTTACGAATCCAGCCGGCATGGTCACAGAAGCTGTTTTACGCTACACGAATCTCAAAAAAGTCGTCGGTCTATGCAATGTGCCGATTGGGATCAAAATGGGAATCGCTAAGGCGCTTGAAGTGGATGTAGAACGCATTGAGGTACAGTTTGCCGGTCTCAATCACATGGTCTATGGATTAGACGTATATTTAGACGGGGTCAGCATTATGGATCAAGTGCTTGATGAACTAGGAAATCCAAACAGCCAGTGGTCCATGAAAAACATTGAAGCGAAAAACTGGGAACCTTCTTTTGTGAAAGGATTAGGGGTCATCCCATGTCCGTATCACCGCTATTACTATAAAACGAAAGATATGCTGGAAGAAGAACAAAAGGCGGCTCAAGAAAAAGGAACACGAGCGGAGGTTGTACAGCAGGTTGAGCGGGAACTATTTGAACTCTATAAAGATCCTGATTTGTCGATTAAACCACCGCAGCTCGAAAAAAGAGGCGGGGCCTATTACAGCGATGCGGCTTGTAACTTAATCAGCTCCATCTATAATGATAAGCATGACATTCAACCAGTTAATACAGTGAACAGAGGGGCGATTGCCAGCATTCCGGCTGAATCAGCGGTTGAAGTAAACTGTATCATTACGAAGGACGGACCAAAGCCAATCGCGACAGGTGATCTGCCTGTAGCTGTCAGAGGGCTCGTTCAACAAATCAAATCATTCGAGCGTGTGGCAGCCGAAGCAGCTGTGACTGGAGATTACGAGACGGCTCTTGTTGCGATGACAATCAACCCGCTCGTCCCATCTGACGAGATTGCAAAGCAAATTTTAGATGAAATGCTTGAAGCGCATCGTGAATATTTACCGCAATTCTTCAAATCAGTCAATGCTTAACACATAATGAGTGACCCCTTTTATGGGGTCATTTTTTATGATTTCTTCATATGGAAACTGGAGAAAGAAGTGTATGATAGAAAAAACAGCATGTATGGCTTCAAAGAAAGGACTGTTGGAATATGGTTGCAATTGGTTTAATGCTTTACGGGTTTGTCGTACAGCCTATCATGAGTTATGGCACAGTGATCTTGTTTTTGTATGGCCTTATTGCTTCATTTGTTGGTCTCATTCGGCATAAGGGCTATGTGTGGATCTATGTTCTCCGTCTGCTTGTTTGTTTCACCATTCCAGTGACCAATCTATTGATGTATTTCGCAACGATTGGAGGAGATGCAAGAAAGTTTGATTTCCAGCCGATGCCGCTTGTTTACTATCTTGTCTTTATCCTAGAAATCATGATCATCTTTTTGCCAGAGATTTTTTTACTGATCGAAAGAAAGCGGAGCATCAAGGGGAAACAGTGGATATACGTCGGGGCAATTGTTGCGGTATCGGTCTTGTTTTGGTGCACGATTTGATGGCAAGGAGACGAGTCAACTAAGTCTTTTTCGCTTTTTGTTTCTGTAACTTCTTTCGTCTAACCTTTACAAAAGAGATGGAAAGAGCAAGGATAGAAATCCCAAACGCCTTAAATAGAAATCGGGTGAGGAACGGTGAATCGTCGAAACCAGTAGCGACGATCATCAATCCGATACAGATCCCAATGAACGCTAATAGATAAGTAAAAAACATACCATCCCTCCTTAATTTATTACCATTATAAGGTATATTGGAGAGGTTAATAAACAAAAAAGAACCCTTCGTGAATGAAAGGTTCTTTTACATGATTATGCTTGCTTGACGACCGAGTCAACTTCAACTGTCCAGCCGAAGATGTCTGGCTGTGTTCCTTTTTGGATGCCAGTAATGGCTTCATACAATTTCTTGGATACTTCGCCTGTTTGACCATTTTGGATCACATATGGCTGATCATGATAAATTAATTCCCCGACAGGAGAGATCACGGCTGCCGTTCCAGTCCCAAAGATTTCTTCAAGCTCGCCAGATTGATGTGCTTCAATTAACTCATCAATTGAAATTTTGCGCTCTGTGACTGGAATTCCCCAATGCTTTAACAGCTCAAGTACAGAGTTACGTGTGATGCCTTCTAAAATGCTGCCGTTCAATTCAGGCGTCACGATTTCTCCGTTGATTTTAAAGAAGATATTCATGCTGCCGACTTCTTCAATGTATTTTTTCTCGACCCCATCAAGCCAAAGAACTTGTGAAAATCCTTTCGTTTCAGCCACTTGCTGTGCTTTAAGGCTTGATGCATAGTTTCCAGCTGTTTTGGCATTTCCTGTTCCACCCTTAACGGCACGGACAAACTCATTTTCAACAGCAATTTTGACCGGATGAATGCCTTCTTTATAGTATGATCCCACTGGAGATAAGATAATGATCAGCTTATACGTGCTAGACGGTGCAACGCCTAAATACGGCTCAGTGGAAATAATGAATGGACGAATATACAAGGAAGTGCCCTCTGCATCAGGTACCCAATCCTTATCAATGCGAATGAGTTCATTTAAGCCCTCTAATACTGTTTCTGAATCAATTTGCGGAATACACAGGCGGTCATTGGATCTGTTTAAGCGTTCCATGTTCTTTTCCGGACGGAATAAGAGAATTTTTTGATCCTCAGAAACATAAGCCTTTAAGCCTTCAAAAACAGATTGACCATAATGGTAGACCATCGAAGCTGGGTCCATTGGAATAGCCTGATAAGGAATGATTCTTGGATCATACCAGCCTTTATCAATTGAATAATCCATCACAAACATGTGATCTGTGAAGATTTTTCCGAATTCAAGTTGATCAGATTGAGGTTTTGGTTTTTTTGTTGAACTAAGTTCAACGCGGATGGGTTGTTTTGGCATTGTAAATCTCCTTGCTGTTTGATTATTTGAAAATTCTAATAATATGAAATAATTATGATTCTATTCTATACCTTCACAAAATATTAGCAATAGGTTTTCTGGAATTCAGACAAGAAAAATCTGTTAAAGCGCTTTCCTTCTCTCTGCTGTCAGTTTGGCTCATATCCCCCCTTTTTAAAAAAGAAATAAAATCCAAATACATTATTAACTGATTAATCTGACAATTTAAAAACGAATGGTTTTCCTGTAAGATATTCTTTCAACCATACACCTTTTGACTAGTACATTGCAAGGGACATTGTCATATTTTAATCCTCTTTTTTTTAACCGATAAAGGAAGAAGAGAAGGGAAAGGAGCAAACAACAAGATGAAACGAGCGATACCGAGCATTTTACTCATTGTATTCATGTCCATGATCAGCTTTGGCTGTCAGGCGATGACAGAGGAAGCTGGTGCTAAGCAAAGCACAGCTTATTACGTAGCGGTAAACGGAAACGACAAAAACCCGGGAACAAAGCAAAAACCTTTCCGCACGCTGAAAAAAGCAGCAAGTATGGCGAAGGCTGGGACAACCATTTATATGAGAGGCGGTACATACAAAGAGAAATTGATTGTCCGCCATTCCGGAACAAAGAAAGCACCCGTTGTCTTTCAAGCTTACGGAAAAGAAAAACCTGTGATTAGCGGGGCATCCCTTAAAGGAAATCAAGCCGATGGCGGTCTTGTCACGGTCGATCAAAAGAGCTACATCACCCTCAAAGGCCTGACTGTAGGACATCTTAAGACGAATAAAGAAGATTTAACACCAGTTGGTATTTTCATCAAAGGAAGCGGTAAAGGCGTTAAATTGCTCAATAACCGAGTGTATGACATTCAGACGAAACATGAAAATGGAAATGCACATGGAATTGCTGTCTATGGGACAAAAGCTCCTGCAGCGATTGAAGATATTGAAATCAAAGGAAATACCGTTGAAAAATTAAAACTGGGCTTCAGCGAAGCGCTTGTGCTAAATGGAAACGTCAAAAAGTTCCGTGTGACACATAACACGGTCCGGCACACTGACAATATTGGCATTGATTTAATTGGTTTCGAGAACGTAGCACCCTCTAAAAAGTATGATCAAGTTAGAAATGGTGTCGTCTCTAGAAACAAAGTATATGAGATTACGAGTGCAGGGAATCCAGCCTACGGCACCGACATCTCCGCTGGCGGAATTTATGTTGATGGCGGCAAAGACATTGTGATCGATCATAACATCTCACATCACAATGACCTGGGGATTGAAGTCACAAGCGAACATAAAGGAAAAATGGCAGATCGCATCCGCATCGAACACAATCAAGTATATTTAAACCGTTATACAGGCATTTCTATTGGCGGCTATGATAAGAAGCGTGGCGGTACAACCAATACGACGATTTCACATAATATTTTGTACAAAAATGACACAGCCGGCTTAGAAGGCGGCCAATTGCTAATGCAGTATCAAGCGGTGAACAATCGAATCACGAATAATATCATGACGGCTAGCGCCTCGCATTACTTAGTCGTGAATCTTTATCAAGTGAACCAAAAGAATACCTTCCAGAAGAACGTTTATGATGACCGCAAAGGTGCGAAAGCATCACAGTGGATTTGGCGCGGGAAATGGATGGAAGGCTACAAAACCTATCTCTCTAAAAGCGGTCAAGATAAAGGATCAGCCCATCTCAACCCACAATTTGTGAATGAGAAAAAATATGATTTCCGTCTGAAGAAATCATCACCTGCTAAGAAAATTATCGGAAGTTGATGATATTTTAGAAATTTTCAAAAAAGTCATTGACATTGATGTGACATCACATTAAAGTAAAGAAGACATTTCAACGAAAACAAATTTCATAACGGATCTCTTATCAAGAGAGGCAGAGGGACTGGCCCTATGACGCCCAGCAACCGTTTCTATTGTAGAAATTGGTGCTAATTCCTGCAAAGCTGTTACAGCTTTGACAGATAAGAGAGGAAGACTTCCCGATACATGTTTCATGCAACGGTGATCAAGCCTCTCTTTCCAAGAGAGGCTTTTTTTCGTCTCTTTTTCGAATCAAATGCCTGTTTGACAGGCGTATTTCCACTTTTTTACCTAGTTTTCCGATGTGAAAAATTTAAAACAACTTGAGGAGGAACAGCAATGAAGCGTAAGCATTTTACATCATTTCTTGTCTTATTAACGGCATTAACCGTCCTATTATCTGGCTGCGGCACTGGATCAAGTGCAGGCTCAAAGGCAAATGCAAACGAAAAAGTCTCTTTTGACAATGTACCGAAGCGATTTGCAAAGGGACAGGGGGCAAAAATTAAAGTGATCCGCAAAATTGGAGGAGACGATCATACAGCTCAATTTTTAGCTGGAACGAAGGCAGAAGGTGAAGCACTCGGCTTTACGGTAGATGTCTACACCGCAAATGGTGATACAGCAAAATTCCATGATGCCATCTCTCAGGCGCTGGAAGAAAATTATGATGGCTTTATCATCTCTCACGGGGACGACGAGGCGACAGTCGCTGATGTGAAAAAGATCACAGCGAAAGGCATTCCGGTTGTAGCGTTTGATTCGAATCCTAAGCTAAAGGACATCAAAGGGGTCACAGTGACGTCTCAAGATGACGAACAATTAGCGAAAAAATCATTAGACGCGCTCGTGTCTGATTTTAAAGGAAAAGCAAATATTGCGTACCTGTGGGTAGATGGATTCCCGCCAATGGTGAGACGAAACAAGGTCTATCAAGAAACGCTTAAACAACATTCAGGGATCAAGGAGCTTGACCGCTTTGGTGTAGCCTCTTCTGATACGTCTGTTCAAACGCAAAATGCAGTAGCAGCCATGCTGAATAAGTATCCAAAGGGCAAACTGGACGCTATTTTTGCCACATGGGATGCCTTTGCCATTGGGGCAGCAAGAGCGTTAAAGGAAGCGGGAAGAACAGAAGTGAAGATTTATGGGATTGATGTGTCAAATGCTGATCTTCAAGAAATGACAGCGAAGGACAGTCCATGGAAGTACACAGCAGCGGTTGATCCGAAGCTCATCGGCGCAGTCGACGTGAGGATTCTTGCGAAGAAAATAGCTGGTGAGAAAACACCATCTTCCTATGACCTTGAGGCCTCTCTCATCTCGCAAAAGCAGCTTCAACAAGCAGGAAAAGCCATTAACATGGTCAATCTTGCAGACGAAGTGAAGGGATTCGGTTCATCGACTGCTTTTGAGGAAGATTGGATGAAGACCTTGAAGAAGCATTATACAAAATAAGCGACGTGCACTCTCTTTCCATAGAGGGTGTTTCGTTTTTCAGATGATATCAAGAGAAGGAGGACACCTATGACAGCGCCGCTTGTTCGTATGAAAAATATTTCAATTGAATTCCCAGGGGTCAAAGCTTTAGATCAAGTGAATTTCACATTAAAAAAAGGGACGGTCCATGCACTAATTGGAGCAAATGGTGCTGGGAAGTCCACGTTAATGAAAGTTCTTTCTGGCGCTCATTCCCACTTCGACGGAACCATCCACATCAATGGCCAGGCGGCAACTATTCAAACCCCAAAGGATGCATCCTCATATGGTGTGCAGACGGTCCATCAAGAAGTGGATACGGCTCTTGTTCCCTACTTAAGTGTTGGCGAGAATATGATGATGCATGAGATTGAGAAAAAAACATTTGTCAGCTGGAAAGAGCTGCATCGCAAGGCGGCTCAGTTATTAAAAGAAATGGACATCGACATCTCCACAAAACGACTGGTCAGCGATCTGACCCTTGCTGAAAAACAGATGGTGCTCATTGCTAAGGCCGTTTCCATTCAATGCAGCATTTTAATCTTAGATGAACCAACAGCTCCGCTTAGTCATGCAGAAACAAGCAAATTATTCTCCATGATTGATCGGCTGAAACAGCATGGGACAGGGATCGTGTTTATCTCCCATCGCATGCCTGAAATTTTCACCATCTGTGATGAACTGACAGTGATGCGAAATGGAACGGATGTCGCAGCTCACCTTGTCAAAGACACAAATCCGCAGCAAGTCATTGAAGAAATGCTAGGTGCGCCATTAGAGGAACAATTCCCGTCTCGCAAACCTTTGAAGGATGCACCTATTGTGCTTGAAGTGAAAGACTTAAATGATCAACACAAATTAAACAACATTCACTTTTATGTCAAGAAAGGAGAAATTCTCGGGATCGCAGGACTTGTCGGTGCTGGAAAAACAGAATTGTGCAAAGCCCTTTTCGGTGCCTCAGAAAAAAAGACGGGGACTGTGCAGCTGCATGGTCAAACCATTCACATCACATCGCCTCATCAAGCTGTGAGAGCTGGAATAGCCCTTGTGCCTGAAGAGCGGAGAAAAGAAGGGGTTCTGACCGAAGAGAGCGTGGGGTGGAATTTAACGGCTGCAAGTCTTCATTCATTTTCACGGGTATTCAGCTTCTTACATCGTTCGAAGGAAAAGCGGGAAGCAGGCGACATCGTCAAACGGCTTGGTGTCAAAACGCCGTCTCTTGAAGCAAAGGTGAAGCACCTATCTGGTGGAAATCAGCAAAAGGTTGCCATCGGAAAATGGCTGCTGGCTGAGGCAGATGTGTATCTCTTTGATGAACCAACTAAAGGTGTAGACGTTGGAGCGAAAAAAGATATTTTCACTTTGATTGCAGAGCTTGCCGCCCGCGGAAAATCTGTCATTTATGCGTCGAGTGAGCTGTCAGAGATTGCAGGTATCGCTGACCGAGTATACGTGTTATATGATGGCAGCATTGCCCGGGAAATGACTGCACCGACGACTGAAGAGGAGCTTTTATATCATTCAACAGGAGGACAATCATGAGCGAACAACAAATTCCAGCCCCTGTGCAGCAAATCAAAAAACAGCGGCCATCCTTTCATCTGTTTGATTTCTTTTATCGATATGGGACGATTTTAACCATTGTTGTGTTGATTGTGGTATTTGCGGCAGCGAATCCAGCGTTTTTGCAATCGGGAAATATCATTAATATTTTACGGTCTATCTCAATAGTGACCATCATTGCGGTGGGTTTAACCATCTCATTGGCAGTAAACGGTTTTGATTTATCAGTTGGATCAGTCGCTACGCTGTCAAATGCCATTGTCATTTCTATGTTCGTATGGTTCTCGCAAAACCCACTGATTGCAATCCTTTCTGCACTAGCGGCTTCTATCATTGTTGGATTGTTAAATGCATGGATGATCGTCAAAATGAAAATTCCAGATATGCTCATGACATTAGCCATGATGTTTATCATTCAAGGGCTGGCTCAAACGTATACGAAAGGGGCGACCATTTCTGAAAATATGGTGCTGCCTGATGGTACGTTTTCAACAGGAACGATCCCTGCCTTTTTCAGCAAAATCGGACAGGTGCCATATATCATTCTCATTATGGCTGCCATTGTTCTATTTGCGCATGTTTTCATGACCTACACAAAGCACGGCCGATTCATGTACATCATCGGTGGGAATAAAGAAGCGGCTCGATTGTCTGGCATTCATGTGAACAAATACAAAATTGCGGCCTATCTGCTTTCTGCGTTATTTGCAGCGATTGGAGGTATCGTGCTGGCATCAAGGGTGATGACAGCAGAAATTAATGCTGGGGCACCATATTTAATGGATGGAGTAGCGGCTGCTTTTATTGGCTTTTCCGTCATGGGAGCAGGTAAGCCAAACGCATTTGGTACTTTTATCGGAGCTGTACTCATCGGAATCTTACAAAATGGGCTTGTGATGATGTCTGTTCCTTATTATGCAATGGATATTGTGAAAGGTTCTGTGCTGGCTCTTGCACTGGCGCTGACATATTACAAACAAAGAGGCTAACTGCGTATTTTTTAAAACCATTCGAGTCCTCTCTCCGTCTAGTAAACGGAAAGCGGTACAGTTGCCGTTTCCCAAAAGGAGATGACAAAGAAAATGAATATGTCAGCAACTCATGTAGAAGATTTGAAAAATGTCATGGAAGACTGGAAAAATGAACTATTAGTATATAAATTTGCATTAGATGAAATGGATACAAAGTTTTCAATTATCAGCCAGGAGTATAATTTAATCCATGGACACAACCCAATAGAGCATACAAAATCACGGATCAAATCCTTTGAAAGCATAGTGAATAAACTAGCCAGAAAAGGATGCGACATCACGACACAATGTGCCAAGGAGCATATCCATGATATCGCAGGTGTCCGCATCATCTGTTCTTTTATTCAAGATATCTATAATATTATGGATGTATTGAGGCAAAGAGAGGATTTAAAGATCCTTGAAGTGAAAGACTACATTCAACATCCGAAACCAAATGGCTACAGAAGCCTTCACTTAATTGTTGAGATTCCTGTCTACTTAACGAATCGTGTGGAGTATGTGAAGGTTGAGATTCAGGTGCGGACCATAGCGATGGATTTTTGGGCGAGTCTAGAGCATAAAATCTATTATAAACTGCAAAACGATGTTCCTCATCAACTGACTGATGAACTGAAGGAAGCCGCAGATATTGCCCATTACTTAGATGAAAAAATGCAAAATATCAAACGAGAAATTGATTAACACATAAAAAAGCAGCTGTTTTAATCACAGCTGCTTTTTTCATATTAAGGGTTGGTTCCACGATCCCTCTTTTGAATGATATCTTGAGATAGTGCAGATTTGCTGTCTTTTTGAACGGAAGCACCAATAGAAACACCTGTTATCAAGAGGGTAAAAATCGCACTTGTGATAAGCCATTTCTTCATCATACATCACTCCATATTCTTAACAAGTTTTTAAGGATAATGCCTTGTTTCTAAAATAAGAGGATTCTTCATGAAGTCCAAGATCCATTAAGTAAGCAGCTGCATCCTGACAAATAGCTTCAAGATCAACAAGGAAATTCATCGATTCTAATTGATCACAATAAGACTTGATTTGCTCAATCATGTTGTCTGGCTGAATCATAAGTGTTTCTAAAATGGATAATTTAAGTGAAATGTTTCGTTGTTTTAAATTTTCTGCTTTTTGAAGTGAAAGCTGTACATAATAGTGGAACAAACCTGGCTTTTTCAGCTTAAATAGTGCTTTTGTGTAGGCGTACATGGCAAGTAAATAGCCGCCTGGAGAAGAAGTTTCGAATGATTCTATCATTAAAGCCTTTTCAAGGAGTGGCACAGCTTCACTGTATTCATTTCTTAGACTTTTAATAAAGGCTGCATTGCAATAGGCGTGTCCAAGTAAATCTGGATCTTCCATCTGTTCTAGTGAATGAATCACTTCTTCGAACAACGATTCTGCCTCATCATATTTTGACTGATCCGCATAATTCAAAGCAAGCATCATTTGACAGCTGATTGATTTTTTCACATAACATGGATCTGCGTCGTAAATAGATGAAGCCATCTTTAAGTGGTGGATGGAGAGAAGCGTGGACCTGATATTATAGTAAAGACACCCTGTTTTATAATGAAATTCGGCTTTTTCAATGTCATCGTGCACGAGATCTAATTTATCCTCGGCCAATTTTAAATGGTGAAATGCCGTATCCTGATTGCCTCTGCGCATTTCATACATCCCTTTAAAGAAATAGAAATAATAGCTGAGCATATCATCCGTACGGATGGCATTTTCATCAACAAAAAGACTATGATCTAACGAAGCTGTATCTTCTATTAGATCTTTAAAACGGTACTCTAGCAGTTGATAGTAAAGTAAGACGTCTTGATTTTCTTCCATTCGATCAAACGCTTGAAGAATGTCTTCTTTTAACTGGATGGCACCTTGTATCTCTCTTTTCTTCATCATGACATACCAATCATTGAGCATATTTGCTACATCTACGGACGACAAAACACCTGCTTCTGCCAATTCATATCCTCCTTTCTTCATCTATCAAAATCCGTTCTTTTGAATCAACTTTCCATATTCCAGTATATTCTTATATTTTAAGCTCTCTCATGCAGTTTGTAAAACATGTTTTTTGATGTAAATTCAACCAGTAGTGAAAGAAATAGGGAGAAGGCGACATTATGTATACGCTTACATATTTTTAGGTAAAAAGAGGGTTTTGAAAAAAATATATTACAATATCAATAAAGCGAGGAAGCCGGTTGTTGAGTTTGCTTTCGTATACTAGAAAAAAACATCATTAATCAAGGTGATGCCTCATTTTTTTGTAAGATTATCTTACATTATAATTGTGAATGACTCTTCTTTTAGAATAAAATGAGTTATTCGCAAAAAAGTAAAATTTAAAGAGACTATTGATCTAGAATTGTATGGATCTTTGGTATTGATAAAAAATATCACACACTATAGCTTTAGCGTGTTATAGTATTATTGTTATTGCGAATATTTAGACAAAACTGACAATGGGGGTCGTGTTTTATGAAGAAATCGATATTATTGATCATGGGACTAATTGTTGTGCTTGTCATGGCAGCCTGTGGATCAAAATCAGACAGTGGTTCGGGAGAAGGCAAAGGCACATATAAAATTGGGATAGATACAACGTATCCGCCATTTGAATTTGAAAAGGGCGGTAAATATGAAGGCATAGACGTTGATTTAATTAATGCAATCGCAAAAGATCAAGGTTTCAAAGTGAAGCTGGAAGCTATGGACTTCTCAGGTATCATTCCAGCAATGCAGGCAGGACAGCTTGATGTTGGAATGGGCGGGATGAGTATTACAGATGAGCGTAAGAAGAAAGTAGATTTCTCAGATCCTTACTTTGACGCTGGGCTGACAGTTGTTGTGAAAAAGGACAGCAGCATCAAATCAATTAATGATTTAAAGGGGAAAAAGCTAGCTGTTAAAAACGGGACGACTGGTGCAAAGTTTGCATCTGATAACGCAGATAAATATGGGTATGAAGTCGTTCAATTTAATGACAGCCCATCTATGTTCCAAGAAGTATCAAACGGAAATGCAGATGCCTTAATTGAGGATTATCCTGTCATTACGTATGCGATCGCACAACAAGATTTAAAATTGAAAACAGTTGGAGACCGCTTGAATGGAGACCAGTATGGTATCTCTGTCATGAAGGGGAAAAATCAAGACCTATTGAAGAAAATCAATAAAGGTCTGGAGAACCTAAAGAAAAACGGTGAATATGACAAAATTATTGATAAATATTTGAAGTCATAACACAAGCGAGGCGCGCTCCGAGCGCGCTTTCTTTATGTGTCAGCCGTATGTGAATTAGGGAGGGAGAAACATGGATACAATTATTAATGCATTTCCGTATTTAATGGATGGTTTGCAAACCACTTTATATATCTTTGTTGTTGCCATCATTTTAGGATTTATCATCGGGTTAATTGTGGCATTATTCCGTCTGTCACCATTTAAAATCTTAAATTTCATCGCGCTCGTCTTTGTGAATGCCATTCGAGGAACACCATTTATCGTACAGCTATTCTTCATTTATTTTGGTTTGAATACACTTGAATTCATTTCGCTTGATCGAGTGCCCGCAGGGATTATTACAGTAGCGATTAATGCAGGGGCTTATTTCTCTGAAATTATTCGTGCAGGGATTCAGTCTATTGATAAAGGACAAACAGAAGCTGCGCGTTCTTTAGGCTTTACAGGGGGACAAAACATGCGCTTTATCGTCCTTCCACAGGCCTTTCGCCGCATGCTCCCAGCGATTACAAACCAAGCCATCATCAGCTTGAAAGATACATCTCTCTTATCTATTATCGGGATTGCCGATATTATGCAGCGAGGACAAGTTCAAGCATCGGCTACATTTGATCCATTGAATGTCTGGCTCATTGTCGGTGTCATTTATTTCGTGATCATTTATTTACTTTCTCTACTGGCTAGCTACGCAGAAAGGAGATTTGAAATCAAATGAGTATGATTACGGTGAAAAACTTAAAGAAATCCTTTGGCGATCACGAAGTGTTAAAGGATATTAATGCAGTCATCGAGGAAAAGGAAGTAGTGTGTGTCATTGGTCCTTCTGGATCAGGGAAAAGCACGTTTCTAAGATGCCTCAATAAATTAGAAGATATCACTGCTGGAGAAGTCGTTGTCCACGGACACACGATTACAGACCCGAAGGTGAATATCAATAAAGTACGACAAGAAGTAGGCATGGTGTTTCAGCACTTTAATTTATTTCCTCATAAAACCGTTTTAGAAAACATTACGATCGCACCGATAAAGGTAAAAGGCATTGAAAAGAAGGCAGCGGCCGAAAAAGCGTTAGACTTGCTTGAAAAGGTCGGCTTAAAAGACAAAGCCCAAAGCTACCCTAACCAATTATCCGGTGGACAAAAACAGCGTGTTGCCATTGCAAGAGCTTTGGCAATGGACCCGAAAGTACTATTATTCGATGAGCCGACATCAGCTCTTGATCCTGAAGTTGTAGGGGATGTATTAGCTGTAATGAAACAATTAGCTGTCGAAGGCATGACCATGATTGTAGTGACACATGAAATGGGCTTTGCAAGAGAGGTAGGAGACCGTGTCATCTTTATGGATGGCGGATATATTGTCGAGGAAGACAAACCGGAAGCCCTCTTTGGAAACCCACAGCATGAGCGTACAAAATCATTTCTTAGTAAGGTGTTATAAAAAAGAGTAAGGGCATGTATATGCTCTTACTCTTTTCTTTATGAATAAATGGAAGATAGATTTAGCGGCACGATTTCCTAGGAAATATTAGCGCTGGAAGAATTCGATCCATTCTTGATCTGGTCCTCTGAAAAAGAAGTAGCAATATCCATTTGGTAATGTCGTGATTTCTTCATCGATTAATTCAATTTGCAGCTTTTGAATACGATTGAATTCAGCATGAATATTGTCTGTTGTGAAGGCGAGATGATGGACCTTCCCTTCAGATGGCAGGTCACTGCTGTAGCCTTGGATGAGCTCAATTTCCGTTTCTGCTTCATCTTTAAAACCGAGAAATGCAAGCTCAATCACTCCATTTGTATGAGTGATGCGGTCCTTTAATTTCATGCCCACCACTTTTTCATAAAAATCAATCGATTGATCAATATTCGAAACCATAATACCTGTATGATCTAAGCGTAATGTCGTCAAAAGAAGTGCCTCCTCTATGTCATGTTGATATTTTTCTCCTCATCTTATCATAATAGAAGTAACGTATACATTCATATGGTAGGATAGAGAGAGTCAATTTAGGATAAGGATGACACAAATGAAAAAAATCTCATTAAAACAAACATTTGCGGAACAAGTGAAAAAGGGATATCCGCTCATTTCCAAAGATGCAGTATCGAATGTGAACGGTTTACGGGAAGGCGAGCTCATTGAATGGGTGGATGAGCGGGGCGCTTTTTTAGGAAAAGGGTATTATGGTGTGCAAAACAAAGGAATTGGCTGGGTACTAACCTTTGATGCAAACGAAAAAATAGATCAAGCTTTTTTTGTCTCTAGGCTTGAGCAGGCAGCAAAAAGCAGAACGCATTTATTTCGTGATGCACAGACGACTGCTTTTCGTGTGTTCAACGGAGAAGGTGATGGTATTGGCGGCGTCACGATTGATCATTATGACGGATTCTACCTCATCCAATGGTATAGCGAAGGAGTCTATACATTAAAGGCAGAAGTATTGGCTGCACTTGAGCACGTCTATCCAGACTATAAAGGTATTTATGAGAAGAAACGATTTGATACGTCTGGACAGTATATTGAAGATGATGATTTTGTGAAGGGAGAGAAAGGTGAATTTCCTCTCATCGTGAAAGAAAACGACATGAACGTAGCAGTTTACTTAAATGATGGTGCGATGACGGGCATTTTCCTTGATCAGCGTCATGTGAGAAAAGCGATTCGAGATCGTTATGCAAAGGGAAAGACTGTGCTCAATACGTTTTCCTACACAGGCGCTTTCTCAGTAGCAGCTGCGCTTGGTGGAGCGAGCCGTACGACAAGTGTGGATGTTGCAAACCGTAGCTTGAAAAAAACATCTGAGCAGTTTGAAGTCAATGATATTGATGTGGACGGGCAGGATATCAAAGTCATGGATGTCTTTAAATATTTTCCGTTTGCAGCGAAAAAAGGCTGGACCTATGATCTCGTCATTTTAGATCCGCCTTCCTTTGCACGAACGAAAAAGCACACATTCAGTGCGGCGAAGGATTATAAGAAGCTATTAAAAGAAGCCATCCAAATCACAGCTGAGA
This sequence comes from Bacillus sp. Nf3, assembly GCF_003028545.1. Classification (NCBI taxonomy): domain Bacteria; kingdom Bacillati; phylum Bacillota; class Bacilli; order Caryophanales; family Bacillaceae; genus Bacillus; species Bacillus sp. Nf3. The sequence goes on from NZ_PYUA01000001.1 coordinate 203,089, forward strand.
ACGGCGTTATTGTGGCATCAACGAATAGCAGTGCATTTGGCATGAAGAAGTTCAAAGGATTTATTGCGCAGGCCTTTAAAGAATCAGGGAAAACCTATCGGATTCTTGAAGAATATACACTTCCTGAGGATTTTCGTACAACGAAGAATTATCCCGAAGGAAACTATTTAAAGGTTGTCTTCATACAAGCATAAGAAAAAGCCATTTCCGATAAGGAATGGCTTTTTTCTATAAGGCAAACGACATGAGGAGCGGCGCTGCACATAATGTAATAATGGCTGAAATAATCATCGATACACTTGAGATCGTCCCTGAGACGGAGCTCATTTCAAAGGCTTTCGATGTTCCTGCACCGTGTGCACCTGTTCCAAGCAGGACGCCCATGGCAATGTCATTATCGATGCGGAAGTAACGGATCACCATTGGACCGATAATCGATCCAAACAGTGCGGTTAAAATGACGAAGACAGCCGTAACGGACGGCATGCCGCCGATCATTTCTGACACACTCATTGCTACAGGTGTTGTGACCGATCTTGGGACAAGGCTCTCAATAAGGCCTGTGTCCAGATGAAATAACTTGGCGATAAATGCCGTTGATAAAATCGCAATGATAGAGCCGCAAGCCACATTCAAAAGAATTTCCACTGCATGCTTCTTCAGGATATGAAAATACTTATATAAAGGAATGGCAAAAGCAACAGTCGCAGGCTGCAGCATATTCGTGAGCCATTTCCCGCCTTGATTGTAAGCATCGTAAGGAATGTTGACGATTAACAGCAAGACGACAAGAACAAGCGGAGTGACAAGTAATGGTGAGACATAAACCTTCGGATGCCGTTTGTACACCGCTTTTGATCCGAGATATAAAAGAACTGTTAAGATCAGAAATAGTCCGCCAACTAACATAGCTTTTTTCGCTCCTTTCGTTTCGCAATCATTTGCGTCATGATACCAGTTGAGAGCATAACCACAAACGTACTAATTAAGACGACAAGGACAATACTTGTGCCAGATTGAGAAAGCAGTTTTCCATAATCAATGACACCAACTGCTGATGGAATAAAGAAAAGCAGCAGTTCTCCGAGCAGCCATACGGCGCCAAGTTCTATCCATTTTAATTGAATGATCTTAAAATGAAGTAATAAGAAAATGACAAGAATGCCTAAGATCGTGCCCGGGATTCTTAAATGCAAAAAGGCCGCCAGCACATTCATGAATTTCGCAAAAATAAACAAGACCATAATCTGAAGGGCAGCAATCAGCGGCTTTTTGAGCAATTTCACTTTCTGTTCACTCCTTTTTCTATATAAATTGTTCACTATTTCACAAAAACATGACAACGTTCCAATTGATGAGCTTACTTTAAAGTGTACAGCACGTTTAGTTATAGGTAAAATACATATATCGAATAGTAATTATTCCTTTTGTCTATAGGAAGGATGAAGCATGTGGACATTAGACATTTAACATATTTCTTAGAAGTGGCAAGATTAAAGAGCTTCACGAAAGCATCGCAGTCCCTTTACGTATCACAGCCGACCATTTCCAAGATGGTCAAAAACTTGGAGGATGAGCTGGGGGTGCAGTTGTTTTACCGAAATGGACGGCAGGTTGAAATGACAGATGCCGGCCAAACCATGTATACACAGGCGAGTGAAATCACGCAGTCATTTCAGAATTTAACGAGCGAATTAAATGATTTAATGAATGTGAAAAAAGGGCATATCCGAATCGGACTGCCCCCGATGATTGGGTCAAGTTTCTTCCCGAATGTCATGGGAGAATTCCGCCAGCAATATCCAGATGTCACATTTCAATTGGTCGAGCACGGCTCCATTAAAGTAGAGGAAGGGGTCGAGGATGGGTCGTTAGATATTGGTGTCATTGTTCTGCCTGCAAATGATAAAATTTTTCATACGTACACCATTATTAAAGAGAACATGAAGCTCGTGACGCATCCATCCCATCCGATGGCCGGTCGTGAGGAGGTACATTTAGCTGATTTAAGGGAAGAGTCGTTTATTTTCTTTAGAGAAGATTTTGTTCTGCACAGCCGGATTTTAAATGAATGTATGAATGCGGGATTCCGGCCAAATGTCATTTATGAAACGTCTCAGTGGGATTTCATTAGTGAAATGGTAGCTGAAAACTTAGGGATTGGACTTCTGCCAGAACGAATCTGCCGTGATCTTGATCCTGAAAAAGTAAAGGTCATTTCCCTAAACCCATCAATCCCGTGGCATTTAGGTGTCATTTGGCGAAAAGACCGCTATTTGTCGTTTGCGGCAAGAGAATGGTTAAAGCATACGAAATCTTACGTGTGGGATGCAGAGTAAAAGGGAGGATGATACAGATGAAGACAAGCCGCGCGTCTCATTTATTGGAGAAGGTTCGAGAGGAAAATCCACTCGTTCATAATATCACGAATCAAGTCGTGACGAATTTCACAGCGAATGGACTGCTTGCTTTAGGTGCTTCGCCAGTCATGGCAAACGCCAAAGAAGAAGTAGCTGAAATGGCGCAATTAGCGGATGCACTTGTTCTTAATATTGGCACACTGACCAAGGAGACGGTGGAAGCCATGATTCTCGCTGGACAAGCCGCCAATGAAAAAGGTGTACCTGTTTTGTTAGATCCTGTCGGCGTCGGTGCGACAACGTTTCGAGCGAATGCAGCTAAACAGCTGTTAGAGAATGTGAAAATGACCGTGGTCAGAGGAAATGCTGCTGAGGTGGCTCATTTACTTGGAGTGGATGGCTGGGAATCAAAAGGCGTTGATGCGAAAGCGGCGAATGGAGATGTATTGGCATTAGCCAAACAAGCGTCCGTTGTACTTCAGACAATAGTGGTGATCACAGGAAAAGTCGATGTGGTGTCAGATGGAAATGAGGTACTGTCCATTCATAATGGACATGAATGGCTCACCAAGGTGACGGGAACCGGCTGCTTGCTGACATCTATCATAGGAGCATTTTGTGCAGCAGGTGAAAGGCCGCTTCATGCGTCGGCCGCTGCATTGCTGTTTTATGGTGTGGCAGCTGAAAAGGCAGCTCTGCACACAAAGGATAAAGGACCGGGGACCTTTCAAATGGAATTGTTAAACGCACTAGAACACACAACCGGCGATGATGTTCTGACACTAGGGAAATTAGGGGGAGTTTCACATGACAAAGGCTGATCAAGAGCAAATCAAACAGCAATTATCGGTTTATTTTATTATGGGAACAGCAAATTCAACGAGACAGCCGCTTGATGTTGTGAACGAGGCCATTCAAGGCGGAATCACCATGTTTCAATTTCGTGAAAAGGGTGAAAAAGTCTTGCAGGGTGAAGAGAAGAAACAATTGGCTCGTCAAATTCAAGCGCTTTGCCAAGAAGCAAATGTTCCTTTTATTGTGAATGATGATGTACAGCTAGCGATTGATCTAGATGCAGATGGCGTTCATGTTGGACAGGAAGACACAAACGCAAAACACGTCAGACAAAGGATCGGTAATAAAATATTAGGCGTGTCGACGCATAACCTAGATGAAGTGAAACAAGCCATGAAAGACGGAGCAGATTATGTCGGGATGGGCCCAGTCTATCCAACGGAAACGAAAAAGGATACACGCAGTGTCCAGGGGGTGTCTTTGATTACTGAAGTCCGCCGTCATGGCCTTCAAATTCCGATTGTGGGTATCGGAGGGATCACATACGACAACGCTGCACCAGTCATACAAGCGGGGGCAGATGGCATTAGCATCATTAGCGCCATTAGCCAGAGCACCGATCCAAAAAAAGCAGCAGAAAAGCTGAAATCACTTGTTGAAGCAGAAAAAGCATCTCTTTGATCTGAGGGAGACATGGATTGAATCAATTCATGTCTTTTCTTATGTCGGGGAAAATAGACAGGAGAGAAACAAATGTGTACAATTATATAGTTCGATTGTTTTCGAAATGACAGGTAAATAAAGGAGAATGAACATGGAAGTGCTCGATACATATTTTCGCCGATACGATGAAGCAGGAAAAGGGCAGGAGCAGCTGGATGAATTGCTGGCATTGTTTTCTGACGATGTCATGATTGTCTTAAATGGCGCCCAGAAGCCTGGAATCCAAGCATTCACACAATTTTTGAACACATTTTTCCACGTACATGATGACATTAAGCATATGTGGGATGGATGGGTTAAAAGAGAAGATGGGAAGTATGAAACAAACTGGGCCGTGTGCGGAAAGCTTTCTGATGGCCGTGTCTATACAGCAGAAGGAATTGATATCGCAGAGCTGGACGACCAAGGGAAGATCGTTTATTTAGAAAACGTTCCGAAAAACCCAGAGTTATTCCAGCGCTATTAAAAAGCCGGCTGAGCAGCCGGCTTTTTTATTTGTCTAAAGCATAGGCCTCGATGGCTTCTTGAACAGATGTTTCTTCATCAAAAATAAGGTGGCGGCTGTACACTTCACTCAAGTGTAGTGATTTTTGCTCTAAGTGATCTACAAGCTCAAAAATATCTAGAATGGCTGCTAATTTTATGTTAGTTTGGCCACCTTCTGCATTATCATAGGTTTCCTCTGGGAAGGCTTGTTTGACTATTTTCTTCACTTGACGTTGGTTCTTAGCTTTTACCAAGACGATTCGTTCTTCAAAGATTTTATCGGGTATACTGCTTGGTGATGAGATGGATTCGAATAATAATTTTGCGGAATAAATCCTTTGCATACGTCATCCTACTTCTTTCTTATCGTTTTAAATAATTTCCAGTATGTGTATAACATGATAACATAGGAATGACATCTTGCAGGAAATACATAACGATAAATAGATTCATTACGGGGAGGGATAGGAATGAAGGGTGTGGTTGATAACATAGGGGAAGTTCATGAAATTCTGTTAATCATCATTACATGCTGCTCTCTCATCACGTTAAGAAGGGTTGCCAGGTTAGAGAAGTATAAAAATAAGTTGAAAAGCCAATTTATACCTTACTGAGACTTGAACAGAAGAACACAAAAAAGCCGGCTGAGCAGCCGGCTTTTCCTTATGAATCAGTATCCATATGCATGCCTGTATGTGCCTTTACTTGAATTTCCGTAAAGGTGTCTTCATCTGCTTTTTCAGACGAGAATATCGTGCCTAAGTATGCGGCAAGGAATCCGAGTGGAATCGAGATAATCCCAGGGTTCGACAGCGGGATGAGCGGCTCTCCTGTGAAGATGGCTGCTCCTGATGGGTCCCAGACGCTTGGGCTGAGCGAGACGATAATCAGTGCGCTTAGAAGGCCTGTTAAGCTTCCGGCGATAGCACCCGTAGAGTTAAATCGTTTCCAAAAAACAGTGAAGATAATTAAAGGTAAATTCGCACTCGCTGCGACTGCGAAGGCAAGAGACACAAGAAAAGCGACGTTTAAGGACTGGGCAAATAATGCAAGAATGATAGAGAGGATCGCCACGCCGATTGAAGCAAAGCGTGCCGCCTTCACTTGCTCCCGCTCACTCGCTTTTCCTTTGCGGATAATCTGACTATAAAAGTCATGGGCAAAAGCTGACGCGGCGGATAAAACAAGACCAGTCACCACTGCCAATATGGTCGCAAAGGCGATAGCGGAAACAAAGGCAAATAATAAATCTCCTCCAAGGGCTTGTGCCAGAAGAGGTGCGGCCATATTTCCGGCTGCATCTGCTGCTGTGATCGCTTCTGTTCCAACAAAGGCAGCAGCACCAAAGCCAAGGAAAACCGTCATTAAATAAAAAATCCCGATGATCCAAGTAGCAGAAAGAACCGATTTTCGCGCAGAAATCGCATCCTTTACTGTATAAAAACGAATCAAAATGTGCGGCAGACCTGCTGTCCCAAGCACTAAGGCGAGGTTAAGAGACAAGGTTTCTAAAGGCACATCATATTTATTTCCCGGGTGAAGAAACGATTCACCAAGCGGGGTTACAGTTTTCATCTGTTCAAACATCTTTAGCAGACTAAAATCAAACTTTGCAAACACAAGCAGAGAAATAATGAGCGTCCCAAGCATGAGAAGCACAGCCTTTGTGATCTGTACCCAGCTGGTCGCAATCATGCCGCCAAACACGACATAAATGGTCATCAGGACACCCACGATCAGCACTGCGATCCAGTAATCAATGCCAAGAAGCAGCTTGATTAACGCACCTGCTCCAACAAGCTGTGCAATCATATAAAAAGTGGAGACTGTAATGGTATTAAAGGCGGCAACCCCTCGAATGGCAGGGCGCTTAAATCGTGCAGCGATCATGTCTGCCATCGTATATTTCCCTAGATTTCGTAGCGGTTCAGCCACAACGTAAAGAACGACAAGGTACGCTACTAGAAAACCAATGCTATAGAAAAAGCCGTCAAATCCGTTTAACGCGATCATTCCAGCAATTCCTAAAAAGGATGCAGCAGACATATAGTCGCCAGCAATGGCAAGGCCGTTTTGAAACCCGGTCAAACCTCCGCCTGCTGTGTAAAAATCACTCGCATTGCTTGTTTTTTTTGCAGCAAAATATGTGATGACCAATGTGAGACCTACGATCGCTACGAACAAAATAAAAGCGGTCATGCTCATTCGTCATCACCTCTTGATTCAGTTTTTAAAGCGCTTACATAATTGTCGAACTTAGCCGCTTTTTTTGCATAAAGTCCACATAAAACCCAGGTCATGACAAATTGTGTGAGGGCGAATAACCAAGCCCATGAGATCGCGCCAATTGCCGGCGTGTTCAAAAAGGTGAAGTAGGATGTAGCAACCGGAAGTGAAAAGTAAAAGAGAAAAAAGAAAATCGTCATCGGTACGATAAATCTGCGTTTTTCCTCAAGAAGTTTTCGAAAATCCTCTGAAGCGGCAACCTTCTTATAATGAACTTTTTTGTCTGCCATTGTTTCCTCCTTTGTACGAATTAGGGACAAGGTACTCCAATGCATATGAGACGATCTGGCTGTTTATGACAGTATATCATAAAAAAGGCACCCGAAAAGGGTGCTTTCTATCGATAATTTGCAAGAAATTGTTCTCTCGCTTTTTCATACGCTTCTGCGTCAAAATGATCTCCGCATTTATGAATACACCAAGGCTCTTCTTGTTTTGCAATCCCAACTTCATAGCCCTGCTGAGTGAATTCAAAGGACTGCGAGACATCATAAAAATGAAAGCCATCAAAGAGGTCCTCACGCCACCTCACATCGTATTGTGTTGCCATGAATAGACCATCAATAGCCGCAGCTTTGATATAATCTTGCACTTCGGGCTGCTGACGGTCTTTTTCAAACGAAAGCAGCTGATAGGTGTCGTGGCGATATTCAATGACTTTACCCCTGCAATCAGCACTCTCCCACCAAATTCCATTGTCAGGCACGCTTTCTGCTCCAATCACGCCCACCAGGCCAAGTGATGGATTTTGTAAAAAAAGGGGGATGAGCTCGAGCAGCATATGCTGTTTGACAATCAAGGTATCCTGATGAAGGTAGATTTTAAACTGAGCTGGATGAGTGATGGCTTCATTATAGGCAGAGGTCATACTTGATGCCTGTCTGATTGGTAAGACCTCCACATGGTATCCATGAGGAGCCGGAAGAGAAGCGAGCTGCCGGAAGCAAGCCTGAAACATCGATTCATCATTTACACATAAAACAAACAGGATGGTCGGATTACTCATGAAATGGAACCGCCTCGACCACATATTGATAGGCTGTAGCAGCCTCGTGAAAATCAGAACGAATGCCGTGTTTCATGAGTAATTCATGTAGGTCATTCAACACGCCTGCATAGGAAGGATGCTGTACGCGAATAGCCTCGAATTCGCGAATGCGAAAACCCGCTGAATGAAAGAGTGCATGTATTTCGTGAAGCGTGAAGAAGCGTAAATGGGTTTGATCCATTAACCCTGCATCTGTATAAGTAAATCTGCCGGCTAGTAATTCTAAAACCGTTGAAATGTGGCTGATATTTGGAATAGATGACAGGATGGCACCCTCTTTTTTAAGGAAGGGTTTCACCTTTTTTAAAACGGCCCAAGGGTCCAATAAGTGCTCGAGGACATCTCCGAAAATAATGCAGTCAAATTGTTCATGTTCATAAGGGAGAGCCATCTGTTCAATATTTCCGCAGAGAACATGATCCAGCTCTTGCTCAGCCTCTTTTGCTGCGTCTTCAAATGACTCAATGCCATAGATGGTTCGGCCCTTTTGTTTCAGGACTTTTCCAAGCTTGCCTGTGCCGCATCCGATATCCAACAAAGACGTCCATTCCGCGCGAATACGACTGACGATGACCGGGTTTACCCCATGATAATACTGATCCTTTTTTTGGTGATAATACGAAAGGGAATCTGAACTCACGCTCTACCCACCTTTCTGCTTTCTCATTGTTTTCATGGTTAATATATGGGTGGGCAGCTTGGTTTTATAACGAGAGAAGGACAATTTTCATGAATGCAACTAAAAAGGGATCATATAGAGAACGGGAAGTGGACTGTCCTCCTAATATAGAAAGACAGAACCCCATTGAGTGAAGGGATTGGTATGGAGAGGTGTTCAATTATTGTAGCGTATCGTCATGAAAGGATTTTCAAAAGGTCAATTGACAGGTCAGAACTTTTAGCCAAAGCAGTCTGAAAGACAAAGGATAACGGCGTTGATTTACGGTTTGTTTATCATCTTCTGATCACCGTTGGATGTTAAAAAAGCTTGTATTTCTTCGATGCCTAGTCCAATTTTTTTCGCTTCCTGAATCAAATAAACCCACTCTTCGTCAACTCTTCTTTTCACTTGCGTATCCATAATATCCTCCAGTTCAATAAGACATATTCACTGCAACCAATGACTTGAACAAACCGTCTAGTAACTGTACGTGTGGTTGAAAACAGCACAAAATAAATTTTTGTCGAAAAATGATGACATTTAACCTATTTTGTAAAATCTATCACCTACCACGTTCCTAAAAAAATGACTAAAAAACCCATAAATATTGAAATCTTACTTCTAATAATAAACAATTGTAAAGTCAGTTGAAAGATTATAAATTAAAATAATGAAAAAGACCTAAAACATTTGACTCATATAAACCGATTGTGTTGACATTTGCCATCGAGTAGAACAAATTTCATCTTTACAGGACGTACATATTGTTCGTTTGGGAAGTTCTTCTTAAGATGGTATTCTAAAAGAAACAGAAACCACCAAGAAGGAATGAAGAAAGACATGTATAGCCTTTTTCAAAAGTATCGAGAAGTTGTCATGTATCTTGTGATGGGTGTGTGTACAACCATTGTCAATATCGTCAGCTTCTATTTATTCGTTGAGATGTTTTCCATGGATTACAAAACAGCTACGGTTGTTTCATGGGTATTTGCTGTTCTCTTTGCTTATATCACCAATAAGAAGTATGTCTTCAAGCAAAAGGCTCGTGACACAAAAAGCCTCATGCGTGAACTTTCTTCATTTTTTAGTGTTCGTCTCATGTCTCTAGGTGTAGATCTGGGGCTGATGATTTTATTTGTGAGCCAAATGGCGCTCAATGAAACCGTCGCAAAAATTCTCGTCAACTTTGTGATTGTGGTGGTCAATTATGTCGCCAGTAAATGGTTCGTCTTCAAGAAAACAAAAGAAGATGCGATTTAACACATAAAAAAGATAGGTGATGTGAAATGAGCAGCAGGCCAGACGACTTATATGATGTCATATATCAACAAGCAGAAAAGCAGCATGAACAAGTGCTGAGGCTAGTCAAAGAAATGACCGCACATCCAGAAGCGTTTTCGGAACAAGAAAAGGAAAAGATCAACCGAATGGACATTGCGCTTCAAACGGCAACGGACATTTTAGAAAACTTAATGACCCCTGATACGCAAATGACCATTGTTTTAAGACAAGGGAGAATTCATGTTGACCTGTCAAAAGCGTAAAAGAAGCAGCCAATGATAAAGCGGCTGCTTTTTATTATGCATCGCTTGTTTCCCGTAGTTGCTTTGGAGACATGCCAATTTTCTTTCGAAAGACTTTATTCAAGTAATTCGCATTTCGGTAGCCGCACTGTATGGCAATTTCTTCAATCGAGTATTTCGTTGTTTTTAGTAATGTTTCCGCCTTCTCTAACCGGATATTGGTTAAGTAGTGAATAGGTGTGAAGCCAGTGGCCTTTTTGAATTCCCTCGTAAAATGACTTTTGGATAAACGTGCCGCAGCTGCCATATCGTCTGGGCCAATTTCCTCGTGAAAATGATGGCTGGCAAACAAGGCCGCTTGAACGATAGGCTCAGGCCATTTCTCCATTTGTCCCTCAAGCTTTGGCAAATATGAATACAGTTCCATGACAAATTGATAAGCAAGGCTAGACCCCTCAAATGGATTGGTAATCCGTCTTTCACTGGCTTCATCATAAATTTTCTTCAGCAGGCGGATCGGTTTGGAATTAGGATGAAAACGCATGACCTGCTTTCCTTGATCTATAAATTGGTCAAAGCAAAGATCGCAGGCTTCCCCATAAAGCGTCAAATAGAGAAATTCCCAATGCTCACTGTCTTCTGGAAAATAATATTGATAGGCACTTGGGCTTTTCACAAGAAAGGCCTGCCCTGGCAAGACTTTGAACCGCTTCTGTCCGATTTCAATCATGCCGTGTCCAGACAGTGTGAGCTGAAAGATGCACTTGCCCTGATCCTTCCGCTCCACGCCATTCCAGCTGTATAAAGAAGATGATTGAACCTCCCAGCCAACAGACCATATTTGTGCCGGCAATGTAACATCAGAATGGTGAAAACGAAATGCAAATGCTTCCTTCTTCAAATTGGAAAACCTCCTTCACAGCAAAAAACAACCTTTTTCTATTTTGAATCATGGTACACCTCATATCACATCGTACCATTCACAGCAAAAAAAGGGTATTTTTTAACGATTTTTTTACCATTGAACTTACGCAGTTCAGGCAACTAAAATAAGAGTATCAGAAGAGAAAAGGGGAATGGATATGATCGATATGTTACGCACGGCATTTCACCAGCAATTTGGGGATAGAGAAGAAGAACTTCGCTATTTTTTTGCCCCGGGAAGAGTGAACCTGATTGGTGAACATACAGATTACAATGGAGGTCATGTATTTCCTTGTGCGCTCACTCTCGGTACATATGCAGCATGTGCCAAGCGGTCAGATGGCCGCGTGAGAATGTATTCCTTGAACTTTGATGGCGATGGTGTGAAAGAATTCGACCTTTTTGAAATCGCTTACTTGGAGTCAGACGGCTGGGCGAATTATCCGAAGGGCGTGTTCCATCAGTTTATCGAAGCAGGGATGAAGATAGAAGAAGGATTTGACATAGTATACGGCGGAAATATTCCCAATGGCGCAGGGCTGTCTTCCTCTGCCTCCATCGAACTTGTCACCGCTGTCTTTATCAATGAATGGCATTCATTCGGCGTTTCAAATGCCCGTCTTGCCCTCCTTTCGCAGCGTGCAGAAAATGAATTTATTGGCGTCAATTGCGGCATTATGGATCAGTTTTCAATCGCTCTTGGAAAAGAAGATCACGCCATCTTGCTCAATTGCGATACCCTTGATTTTGAATACAGTCCGTTTCGGCAAGAGGGGCTGGCGCTTGTCATTGCCAATACAAACAAAAAGCGGACACTGGCAGACTCCAAATACAATGAACGTCGGTCAGAGTGTCAATCCGCTTTAAACGATTTGCGAAAAGAAATCGATCTTGCCCACTTATGTGAGCTCACGGCTGATGAATTTGCCGATCATGCCCACTTGATTCAGGATGAAACATGCCGCAAACGTGCAAGGCACGTGGTGACAGAAAATGAGCGGACGATGAGAGCGATAAATTTTTTGAAAGATGATAAAATTGAAAAGCTAGGCGCCCTCATGAAGGCATCTCATCTTTCTTTAAAGAATGATTATGAAGTGACTGGATTTGAACTGGATACTCTGGCAGAAGCCGCTTGGCTCCATCCTGGAACGATTGGCTCCCGTATGACGGGCGCGGGTTTTGGCGGCTGCACGATCAGTATTGTGAAAGAAAAGCAGCTGGCATCGTTTATAGAAGAAACGGGTACGATTTATCAAGAGAAGACAGGTATTGAAGCCTCTTTTTACATAGCTGGAATTGGAGGCGGCGCAAGAGAACTCACGAAGGAGGAAGTGTTATGACGATTTTAGTATGCGGAGGAGCAGGGTACATTGGCAGTCATGCTGTAGCGGCTCTTTTAGCGAAAGGTGAACAAGTAGTAGTAGTGGATAATTTGCAGACAGGCCACAAAGAAGCTGTTTTGGAGGGAGCTGTTTTAGAAGAGGGAGATTTACGAGATCAAGATTTTTTAAGACAGGTTTTCAAAACGCATCAAATAGAAGCGGTTATGCACTTTGCCGCAGATTCACTTGTAGGTGAGAGTGTAACAAACCCGCTAAAGTACTATGACAACAATGTTGGGGGAGCAACAGCTTTACTTCAGGTGATGAATGAATTTGATGTGAAACACATCGTTTTCTCTTCAACCGCAGCTGCGTATGGTGAACCAAAGCGTGTGCCGATCGTTGAAACGGATGAGACGAACCCAACCAATCCTTATGGAGAAACAAAACTTGCGATTGAAAAAATGCTGCAGTGGTCTGAGCAGGCATATGGAATGAAATACGTCGTGCTTCGCTACTTTAATGTAGCTGGCGCTCATACAGAAGGACTTGTCGGAGAGGATCATCAGCCTGAGACACACCTCATTCCGATCATTCTGCAAGTGGCTTTAGGAAAACGAGATCAGATCATGATTTATGGTGATGATTATGAGACAGAGGACGGCACGTGTATTAGAGATTACATTCATGTCATGGATTTAGTAGAGGCGCACATCTTAGCAGTTGATCGTCTGCGTGCTGGAAAAGAAAGTGCAACATATAACTTAGGGAATGGCACAGGTTTCTCCGTGAAGCAGGTAGTAGATGCTGTAAGAAACGTCACGGGGCATGCGATTCCAGCACAGGTGGCTGACAGACGCGCGGGAGATCCAGCAAAGCTGATTGCTTCTTCTGAAAAAGCGCTGCAAGAATTAGGGTGGGCACCTCAATATGCTGATCTTCACACCATTATTCAAAGTGCGTGGGATTGGTTTCAGAAGCATCCAGACGGTTACCAGAGTAAATAACGCGTAACAGGCAGGCAAGAGAGGGGACAGAGAGAATGGCGGTAGATATTTTTGGAAAACTGGAACAGCTGATTCAATACGGAGTCAATCAAGAGCTGATTACACCACTAGATATCGATTATACGAGAAATCGGCTGCTTGAGGTGCTTGGGCTGGATGAAGCTGAGGCAAGAACAGTCTCAGGGGATGCGGAACTTGAAGACATCTTAATGCCAATGCTGGATTGGGCAGTAGAGACTGGCCTTATCCCTGAGGGGACGGATACGTATCGCGATTTACTAGATTCGAAAATCATGGGATGCTTGGTGGCGCCTCCAAGTGTCATCTACGCGAAGTTTGAAGAGAAACGCCAGCATGAAGGGCCAGAGGCGGCTACAAGCTGGTTCTATGAAATGCAGCAGCACGCACACTATATTCATACTGGCAGAATCGCCAAAAATGTGCAGTGGTTTACACCAACAGATGATGGCGAGCTGGAGATCACAATTAATCTATCGAAGCCGGAAAAGGACCCAAAAGCAATCGCTGAAGCCAAAAAACTTAGTCAAAAGCAATATCCTCTTTGTCTCCTTTGTAAAGAAAACGTTGGGTTTGGGGGACGGATCAACCATCCAGCGAGACAGAATCACCGGATTATTCCTATGACACTCACAGATGAATCTTGGTTTCTACAATTTTCACCTTATGTGTACTACAACGAGCACTGCATTGTGTTCAAAGGCGAACATGAGCCGATGAGTATCACCAAAAAGACCTTTGAACGATTGCTTTCTTTCATATATATATACCCGCATTATTTCATCGGATCGAACGCCGACCTTCCGATTGTAGGGGGAAGTATATTAAGTCATGACCATTTTCAGGGCGGTGCGCATGAATTTCCTATGGCGAAAGCGAAACTTGAAGATGTTTTTTCTCTGAGTGCCTTTCCGAATGTGAGGGCCGGGATTGTGAAATGGCCGATGTCTGTGATCCGCCTTCGAAGCAGCGATAGGCAGACGCTTGCAGACGCCGCAGACTTTATCTTAAACGAGTGGAAAATGTATTCAGATGAAGAAGTGGAGCTGCTAGCTCATACAGGAGAGACGCCGCATAATACCATTACTCCAATTGCACGCCGCCATGGAGATGACTATGAATTAGATCTAGTGCTGCGTAATAATCGTACAAACAAGCAGCACCCGGACGGAATTTTCCACCCACACGAAGAAGTCCATCATATTAAAAAAGAGAATATCGGATTAATTGAAGTGATGGGTCTTGCAGTTCTTCCTGGTAGATTAGCAGAGGAATTAAGCCAATTAAAAGAAGCGCTGTTATCCCAAAACCCCCTTCAAGAAATCAAAGCTCGTCCTACTATCACGAAACACGAAGCATGGGCAAAGCGTCTGCTTGAAGAGAACACCTTTACAGAGGAGAATACAGAAGCCATTTTACAAAAAGAAGTCGGCATGATTTTTTCTCGAATTCTCTCACAGGCGGGTGTGTTTAAAAGAACCGAGCAAGGGAAAACAGCTTTTAAACGTTTCATTCATACACTCATATAGGCAGGTGATTAGATGATTGAACAAGTAAGAACAATAATGGAAGAAAAACAGCTCGACGGTGTCTTAATTCAAAAGCGAAATAACTTCTCCTGGCTGACAGGAGGAAGAAGAAATCACATTGTGTTAAATACACCAGAGGGCGTGTGCAAGCTGCTTGTGTTAAAAGACGACATCGTCCTCATTGTGAATCAAATGGAAGAAAAGCGGATCATTGAAGAAGAGATGGCGTATATCGATCACCCATTTCAAGTGGCGACGATGGATTGGTTTGAGGATGATACGGCACACATTCAAACACTCACAAAAGACAAACGAATCGGGTCAGACATTCAAATGGATGGATTCGAATGGGTTGAGCCGGATTTGTCGCAAGTTCGATCCATTCTTTCTGCATCACAGCTCCGCCAATATGAAACGCTTTGTCATGAAACAGCGGTCATTGTAGAGAGTGTCTGTAAAGAAATCGTTCCAGGACAGACGGAGCACGAAATCGCTTCTTTAGCGGCTCAAAAAGCGATCGCGCAGGGAATGACGATTGAAGTGCTGCTTGTAGCAACAGATGACCGGATTCATCAATACCGTCATCCAATTCCAACAGACAAAAAACTTCAAAAGCATGCGCTTGTTGTCCTTTGCGCTGAACGGCATGGACTCGTGGCGAATGTCACAAGGTCTGTTTACTTCGGTCAGCTTCCACAGGAGCTTGAAGAGAACAAAGAGCGGCTTGCACGAATTGACACGGTCATGAATGCCGCTACGCGCCCCGGTAAGACTTTGGGAGACGTGTTGAAAGCAGGTATCGCTCAGTATGAAAAAGAAGGCTTCCCTGATAGCTGGAAAAAGCTTCATCAAGGAGGAAAAACGGGCTTTATATCTAGAGAAATTATCGCAGTGCCTTCATCGGAGGAAGAAATTCAGCTGCAGCAAGTGTTTACATGGAACCCTTCATTGCCTGGATTGAAATCAGAGGATACGATGGTCGTAGAGAAAGAGGGGAACCGCTTTTTAACCTATACAGGCAAGTGGACATACATTGACGTTGAACATGAAGGGGACATCTATAGGCGCCCTGATATTTTAGTAAGAGATGAATAATTGCAGAATGCCGGCGCTAAGCCGGTTTTTTGCTGGAAGTCATTAAGTGGGATTCCACATATTCAACATGATTACCAATTCTTACAGCGTATAGTCAGAGGATCGATACTTTCTTTTCTTATCAACTTGCGTTAAAATAAGTAAGGTTTTTGTTAAATGTGGGGATACCTATTTTGAAATTGTTTACCTAGATAAAATTTCATTAAGTTAAATTGAAATTTGACCAAACTTTTTTATTGTGGTAAACCTAAATTTGACAAAGTTCTTGATTGTTTGTCCTTTGCCTTCAACTCTCAACTTTTCAAAATCCTAGAAATTTATTGTGTGTGCAATAATATAAATTTATGTCGAATTTATGACATTTTAAAAGAAATCTGTTGAAAAATAAATGAACTTTTGAAAAAAGGGAAGCTAACTCTAACAGATTTTGATAGCATTACAAAGGGAAGAAAAGTTTTCGAAGGCAGATGGCTTTTCACAATTATTCAGCAATTTATACATTATCTAAGGAAGGATGGTGATCTTCTTGTTCAGAGCCATTAAACCTATGCTTTTATTAGCGATGCTCGTGAGTGTTTTTGTATTAGGAGGTTGCAGCAATATCGCTGTTTTAGATCCTAAAGGACCAGTCGCAGCACAACAAAAAGACTTAATCCTTTTATCTATCGGATTTATGCTCTTTATCGTTGGTGCGGTATTTGTAATGTTTACCATCATTTTGGTTAAATACCGTGAGCGTAAGGACGTTGGAAACGCCTCTTATAACCCAGAAATACACGGGAACACGCTTCTAGAAGTTGTCTGGACAGTGATCCCAATATTAATCGTTGCTGCCCTTTCAGTTCCAACTGTAAAAACAATTTACTCTTTGGAAGAGGCACCTCAAGCAACAAGCCATAAAGATCCTCTTGTCGTTTATGCGACAGCTGTTGATTGGAAATGGATCTTTAGCTATCCAGAGGAAAATATTGAGACAGTGAACTACTTAAACATTCCAAAAGATCAGCCGGTTTTATTCAAAATCACTTCCGCTGATACAATGGCATCACTATGGATTCCTCAGCTAGGCGGGGAGAAGTATGCGATGGCTGGAATGGAGATGGAACAATACCTTCAAGCTGATCAAGTTGGCACATATCAAGGAAGAAACGCCAACTTCACAGGCGAGGGCTTTGCTCAGCAAAAATTCAAAGTCAATGCGATGACGCAGTCTGACTATGATAAATGGGTAAATAAAACAAAGAAAGAAGCACCAAAGTTAACGAAGAAAACGTATGACTACTTGATGCTTCCTGATGCTGCAGATGTGCAGACATTCTCATCAACACATTTATCCTTTGCGAAGCACGGAGAGGATTCTGAATATGCACTCCAAGCACGCAAACGTTTAGGTTACCAAGCAGTTTCTCCGCATTCCAAGACAGATCCTTTCGAGAATGTGAAGAACTATAAAAGAAAATTAGAAACAGAATAAACTGACTAAGGAAAGGAGGAGGCCGTTATGCATTTAAAATGGGATGAGTTTTTTGTAACTGGAGACCCATTAATTCTTGGTGCGCAAATTTCTATCGCTCTTACCTCCATTGCCATCGTGTTTGTTTTAACCTACTTTAAAAAGTGGAAATGGCTCTGGAAAGAATGGCTGACATCAGTTGATCATAAAAAGCTTGGAATCATGTATATCCTTGCTGCTGTGATTATGTTCTTCCGCGGTGGGGTAGACGGACTGATGATGCGCGCGCAGCTGGCGCTTCCTAATAATACGTTTTTAGATTCAAACCACTATAATGAAATCTTTACAACGCATGGTACGATCATGATTCTATTCATGGCGATGCCATTTTTAATTGGTTTAATCAACGTCGTTGTTCCTCTTCAAATTGGTGCACGTGACGTTGCATTCCCTTATTTGAACAACCTTAGCTTCTGGACATTCATGGTCGGAGCAATGCTGTTCAACATTTCCTTCGTTATTGGAGGATCACCAAGTGCAGGCTGGACGAGTTACATGCCGCTCGCCGGAAATGATTTCTCACCAGGACCTGGACAGAACTACTACTTGCTCGGGCTCCAAATTGCAGGTATTGGTACACTTATGACAGGTATTAACTTCATGGTGACCATCTTAAAAATGCGTACAAAAGGTATGACACTTATGCGTATGCCAATGTTTACATGGACAACATTGATTACGTCTGTCATCATCGTTTTTGCATTCCCTGTACTAACAGTTGCTTTAGCACTTATGACATTTGATCGTTTATTCGGTTCTGCATTCTTTACACTCGAAGCAGGCGGTATGCCGATGCTTTGGGCGAACCTATTCTGGATTTGGGGACATCCTGAGGTATATATTGTTATCCTGCCGGCTTTCGGTATTTTCTCAGAAATTTTTGCGACGTTCTCAAGAAAGCAGTTGTTTGGTTACAAAGCGATGGTTGTCTCGATTGTGGCAATCTCTGTTCTTAGTTTCCTTGTGTGGGTTCACCACTTCTTTACAATGGGGAACAGTGCAGCGGTTAACTCATTCTTCTCGATTACAACAATGGCGATTTCTGTACCAACAGGTGTGAAAATCTTTAACTGGCTCTTTACGATGTATCGAGGCCGTATCAGCTTTACATCACCAATGCTTTGGGCACTTGGTTTCATCCCGAACTTCGTAATCGGTGGTGTAACTGGGGTTATGCTTGCGATGGCAGCTGCGGATTACCAGTACCATAACACGTACTTCCTTGTATCCCACTTCCACTATGTATTAATCGCAGGTACTGTATTTGCTTGTTTTGCTGGTCTTGTTTTCTGGTATCCAAAAATGTTTGGTTACAAGTTAAACGAAAGAATCGGCAAATGGTTCTTCTGGGTATTCATGATCGGATTTAACATCTGTTTCTTCCCGCAGTACTTCTTAGGACTGCAAGGAATGCCAAGACGTATTTATACGTATGGACCAGAAGATGGCTGGACTGCACTAAACTTTATTTCAACAATTGGTGCATTTATGATGGGTATCGGATTCATCATCCTTTGCTACAACATTTACTACAGCTGGAGACACGCAAAACGTGAAGTGTCTGGAGACAGCTGGGGAGAAGGACGTACACTTGACTGGGCGACATCTTCTGCAATTCCGCCGCATTATAACTTTGCAGCACTTCCAGAAGTGACAACACCAGATGCATTCCATCATTGGAAGCAAAACAATGTAGACGTTCATCCTGAAAAAGAATTTAAGAAAATTCACATGCCGCACAATTCAGGCAGACCGTTGATCATGTCTGCATTCTTTGGACTTGGTGCATTCGGTCTTGTATTTGAATGGTACTGGATTGGCGTTATTGGCTTAATCGGTGTATTCGCAACGATGATTTTACGTTCATTCGAATATGACGATGGCTACTATATTCCTGTTGAAGAAGTAATCGAAACAGAGAAAAAGAATAAGGAGGCGCAGAAGTAATGGGACATAATGATAGCAGCTATGCAAATGCACCGCTTGAATATCGCTCTGAAACCGGACGTTTAAACATCCTTGGTTTCTGGATATTCCTTGGCGCGGAAATCGTGTTATTCTCAACACTTTTTGCGACCTACTTTGTTCTACATGGCAGAACAGCTGGTGGCGTTTTACCAGCTGAGCTGTTTGATATGAAACTTGTATTGATCATGACATTCCTGTTATTGGTTAGTTCATTTACATGCGGGATTGCCGTTCATGAAATGCGTCGTGGAAGTACAAAAGGGGTTGTCATCTGGACGATTCTCACACTGCTTCTAGGTGCAGGCTTCGTTGGATTTGAGATTTTTGAGTTCTTCCATTATGTACATGAGGGTGCGAGCATCCATACAAGTGCGTACTGGTCTGCATTCTTTGTACTCTTAGGAACTCACGGACTACACGTATCGATCGGTATCTTCTGGATTACCGGAATCTTGTTCCAAATTAAAAAACGTGGATTAACTCCACAAACAGCAGCGAAGATTTTCATCTCAAGTCTATACTGGCATTTCCTTGATGTTGTATGGATTTTCATCTTCACAGCTGTTTACTTGATCGGATTAGGGGGGCTTTTGTGATATGGCTGGAAAAACACATTCCTCAGCAGAGCACGAACACTTCCCTTGGAAACACGTAGTTGGCTTCATTCTATCCATTGTGCTGACAATTTTAGCATTCTGGATTGCCATTGGAGCTGAAATTGGCAGTTCCGCAAAACTATGGATTATCTTTGGTTTTGCGTTCATTCAAGCATTCTTGCAGCTGTTCATGTTTATGCACATGACAGAGAGCGAGAACGGAACTGTTCAAGTCGGAAATACTTTGTTTGGTCTGTTCTGTGCGATTATCTTCGTCATCGGATCTGTTTGGATCTTTGCGGCTCACTACAGCCACGGAGAGAACAGTAAAGACGGTTATTCACCGTCTGCACCAAAGCAGTCTGAGCATTCAGAGAAATAATAAAAAAACCACTCATCTCTTGAAGGTGAGTGGTTTTTATCATGATAGTGATAACGCTTCCAATAGTTGGGCGATATCTATCTGCTGCTGAATCTTTTGCGAATGAATGGAAGTCCGTAGATGAGGAACGCTGCAATGTGAGCCAAAATCACGTTAATGGCAAAGAATGCGATCATGAAGGTATGTCCTGCTGGAGATAAACTGCTTGTCATGTAAAGACCGAAGAAAATCCACATAATCATAATGGGTGGAATAGATGCTAATGCAATCTTTCTGTTTTCCAGCCATAAAAACAGGGGTGTAGCCGTTGCAATACATAGGTACGCAAAGAACATATCCATCGTATCCAACTCCTTTGTAAGTTGATGTTCAAATCAAATGAGAGGTCAGGATGCAATTGTGTCTGTTTTTAGGAGATATTGTGAACATTTTGTTACAAATATTATACCACAATTGACTTTGAAGTAAACGTAATAATTGGAAAATGGGCCTTATTCCATACAAAATGGTTTTAATCCTCATTCCTCAGTGCAGCTTATCTCATCTGATGTTTACTTGTCATATCGCCACATAGGTCATTGAATTTTCCCTTTAAAATCTGTAAAATAAACTTTTTAAAGGACTTGAGATCGGTTGAATGAAAAGTGTATAGAGGAATTTTTTCCTATTGTTAGGATGAAAAGTATTTCATTTTTTGAAAATTGAATGGAACCTTTCGGATGTATCTTCCGTCATATTTAAGGTGAGTTGATTTTGTGAAAATTTCAATCTAATATAAATAAGGGCTTTTATGTTTTGTAATAAGGGTGGTTAGTTCATGAACAAGCAGAATACATCTCCTTACTATCAAGGAGATTTGATTTTTATATTTTTAGCCTTCTTTGCCATCAGTGTCATTGCGATTTATGCTGCGGGTCAATTTGGGCAGTATGGATCTAATGCATGGACGAGGCAGATCATATACTATATGGTCGGAGTTATATGTATTGTAGCCATAAATTATTTTGATTTGGAGCAATTAGAGAAGCTAAGTCTCTATATTTTTATAGGTGGCATACTGCTGTTACTTCTTCTGAAAGTTGCTCCTGCAAAAATTGGAAGTCATGATTTTGCTCCAATTAAAAATGGTGCAAAAAGCTGGTTTGTGATACCAGGGGTTGGAACACTTCAGCCCTCAGAGTTCATGAAAATTGGTTTGATTATGATGCTCGCATCTGTCATCGGAAAGTCTACACCTAGAGGAAAACGGACATTAGAAGATGATATCTTTCTACTATTAAAAATTGCTGGGGTGTCAGCTGTACCAGTTGGACTGATTTTCTTGCAGGATGCAGGGACTGCGGCTGTTTGTATGTTTATTGTTGTGGTGATGGTATTTTTATCAGGGGTCAATTGGAAACTCATTTCTCTTATCGGCTCAGTGGTTGTGTTTTTAGTTGCTTCTGTTTTAGCTGTGATCATCTTATTCCCTGATTTTGCGAAAACAATTGGCATTCAGCAGTACCAGATAAACCGGATTACCGCCTGGCTGCCTGATAGTTCTTCGACAGCCAACCAAGCACAGACACAGGATGCATCTGGATCTGATAAATATCAAGTGGAACAGGCGATTATGGCCATTGGTGCAGGGCAGATTTTTGGGAATGGCATTAAAAACTTAAAGGTCTATGTTCCTGAAGCACAAACGGATATGATTTTCTCCATTATAGGTGAAGCCTTTGGCTTTATTGGCTGTGCGTTTGTTGTGATCATGTTCTTCTTCTTGATCTACCGGCTGGTCGTACTGATTGACCGAATACATCCTTATAGCCGATTTGCGTCATTCTTCTGCGTCGGATATACAGCCTTGATTGTGATCCATACGTTCCAGAATATTGGAATGAACATAGGCGTGATGCCTGTAACCGGGATTCCACTCTTATTTATCAGTTTTGGAGGAAGCTCTGTCTTGTCCGTTCTGATTGGTTTCGGAATTGCCTATAATGCAAGTGTTCAATTAACGAAATATCAAAGTTATTTATTTAAATAAAACGGGTAAGGGCAGTCTAAGTATAGGCTGTCTTTTTTATTGCGAGTTTTAAATTTTGAAAAGCCCTATGTCTTTGCCTTATGATAGAAGAAGTGAAGGAGGTCTTCGAGTTGAACAAGACGATAGAAACCATATTAAATCATCGATCCATCCGTTCGTTTACAGACGAGCGTTTGACAGAAGAAGAGGTACTGACACTGATCAAAAGTGCACAGGCTGCTTCAACATCAAGCTACGTACAGGCGTATAGTATTATTGGTGTAACAGATCAGGAGAAGAAGGCCAAGCTTGCTGAACTGGCTGGGAATCAGCCTTACGTTGAGAAGAATGGGCATTTCTTTGTCTTCTGTGCAGACTTGAAACGCCATGATTATATTGCAAAAAAAGCAGGGAAGAATCATCAGGAGGCGCTTGAGAATACAGAAGCCTTTCTCATTAGCGTCATTGATGCGGCATTGGCTGCACAAAATGTCAGTGTTGCCGCAGAATCAATGGGACTTGGAATCTGCTATATTGGCGGACTGCGTAATCAGCTGAGAGAAGTCTCTGAAGTGCTTGAAACGCCATCTTATGTGCTGCCGTTATTCGGTCTAGCTGTTGGGCATCCAGCTAATCAGTCGTCTCAAAAGGAACGACTGCCAGTTGAACTCATATATCATGAAAATTCATATCAGCAAGATGAAGCGCATGTGGATCGTTATTTAAAAGAATACGACGATCGTATTTCCGCATATTATGAAACACGAACAAACGGTGAGAGAAAAGATACTTGGTCTGAGCAGATGCTGCGAGGCTTTAGCCAGCCAAAGCGTGCCTTCCTTGGAGAATTTGTGAAAGAGAAGGGCTTTAATCGAAAATAAATAAGACAACCCCCTTTCCATTAAGAGAGGGGGATTTCTGTAAGAGGTGCAGCATGATGAAATTAAGTATACTGGATCAATCTCCTTTGATAGGAGGTGCTACGCCTGCTGAGGCTTTGAAGCAGACGGTTGAACTGGCGAAGCAGGCGGAAAAGTGGGGTTATCACCGTTTTTGGGTATCAGAGCATCATTTTTCAAATCGGCTTGCAGGATCGAGTCCAGAGGTGCTTCTCGGCCATTTATCAGCCGTTACGTCGCATATACGCATTGGCTCGGGCGGCGTCATGCTTCCCCACTATAGCGCCTATAAAGTAGCAGAGAACTTCAGGGTTCTCGAAGCGCTGGCTCCTGGGAGAATTGATCTTGGGATTGGACGTGCCCCTGGCGGTATGCCCATTTCATCTATTGCCCTTCATCATGGGGAGCGAAAGCGTTTAGGTGATCAATATCCTGAGCAAGTAGAAGAATTGAAGGTGTATTTACACGATCTAGCGGATGAATTTTACCCGCTGCCTCATTTGACTGCTTCTCCGAAGGTAGAGACCGCGCCAGAAGTTTGGATGCTCGGTTCCTCTGGAGGGAGTGCAAGGCTTGCGGCGAAAGCAGGTGCAGGCTACACGTTTGCTCTTTTTATTAATGGTGAAGGCGGAGAAGATTCTGTAGAGCAATATATCAATCGGTTTGAACCTTCAGTATTCGGTGATCAGCCGCGTGTCAGTCTGGCAGTCTTTGTTTTATGTGCTGAAACAGAGGAGCAGGCAGAAAAACTGGCTGTCAGCTTAGATTTATCTTTACTTGCCAATGAACAGGGGCTGAATCTTGATGGTTTTCCTTCATATGAAGAGGCACAGGCGTATTCCTATAGTCCATATGAACAAAAACGAGTGGCTGCCAATCGTCAAAGGATGGTCATTGGAACACCAGTTTCTGTGAAAAAGCAGCTGACCACACTTGCGAAGGCTTATCGAACAGATGAATTGATTGCTGTGACCATCACACATCACATGCAAGACCGGCTCACATCGTATCGTTTATTAAAAGAAGCCTTTGATGCATAACGTATGTATATTTAACGTTCACGCAGCCAGTAAAAGGGGAAAAGGAGCATCATAGTGAGGAAGAAGGCGGCTGACACCAGCAGGCTGAGTGGGTAGATAAAGGAAGCATAAACAGTCAGTTCGCATGCTTGATGAAAAGGACGAGGCTGCTTCGTATGTAAAAAGGTTAGAAAATAAACCAAGGTGATCGTCAGAAAAAAAGCAGTAAAAAAAGAAACGATCGATAGCAATATCAACATGAGTTTCTCTTTCTTCCATATATGATCGAAAAGCCTTGATGAGCTTATCCGCTCATACAAGGCTTTTCTTGTGATTCACATTTATTCAGGGTAAATTTCGAAAGGTTCCTTCGTTTGTACGGTATCTGATTTTCCTTTCAAACTTGCATACGCAAGCATTGTATACTCACCAGCTTCAAGCTTCTGGCCTTGATTGATCGTGCCATTCCATTTTACGCGGTGCTCTCCTTTATCAACATGTTGATAAACACCAGCTTCACCTAAATACTCTCCATCTGTCGAGTAGACAAGGAATGCAAGGTTCTCAGCACCGCCAGGCAGGTAGCTGCTAATAACATAGCTTCCAGCACGGTTGTCAGGCTCTACGGAAACAGAAGTGACGCGCGGATAATCTGGCTCTTTCACAATCAATAAAGTGGGGATTTCCGTGACCTTTCTGCCATTTTCGCGAATGGTTATGCTGCCTTGGTACGTCCCTTTTTTGGTTTTTCCGTAATTCACCTGTACTGCGGAAGTAAAGGATCCAGTGGAATTCCCTTTGACGGTGATTTTTTTCGTTCCGTTTGTACTAATGCCGCTGCCATTGAATTTGTAATCAATGGTATACGTTTTCGGTGCTTTTGAAAGGTTTTCTACTTTGAATTTCTTCGTTTTGATTTGAACGCCTTTTTCCTTTAAGAAAGTGCCGTAAGAATAGCTCGCATCAGAAACGATAGAAGACGCTTGAAGTGATTCCATGATTCGAACGCTGCCTGTTCCTTGTGTGTTATGAGGGAATGGGCTGCCATTTGCGTCAAACAGTTTTTCTGCTGTATTCATCAGTAATGCTTTGATTTGTCCAGTTGAGTACGATGGTTTTGCTTGTTTGATGATCGCTGCTACTCCTGCCACATGCGGAGAAGCCATACTTGTTCCTTGCTTAGAACCATATCCGTAAGGCTGAGAAGGATCATGCGTTGGGATCGTACTCACAATGCTGACGCCGGGTGCTGATAGATCAGGCTTAATCATCCACGTATCCACAACCGGTCCGCGGGACGAGAAGTCAGCGACTTGCTCACTAAGTTCTTTGACAAATTGAATGGAGAAAGCCGTTGTATTGTTTCCAGCCTCAATGGCTTTGATAAGCGCTGTTCCTTCAGCTTTTGACAGCTTAATTGTAGGAAGTGCGAGACCTGGTACATCGACTGGGATCTCTCCATCGGTATTGTTATACATCACAACGCCGATTGCACCAGCTGCTTTTGCATTGTCGACTTTATCCACAAAAGCAATGGCACCACGTTCAATCACGGCCACCTTTCCTTTAACATCGATGTCTTCAAAGGCATTTTCGTCACCGATTCCAGCTTGGACGAGTGTGACTTGTTTTTGGTCAAGCGCTTTTAAATCACTCTCTTGGTAGTAGCCCATGACTTTTGCAGTTGAATAGTTCGGGAATTTCACATTGTAAAGGCTGTACGGAAGCTGAGTTGCTCCGACAGAAATGGCATCTCTTGACGTGCCAGGTGAACCGACTGTCCAGTTGTTCGGACCGCTGTTTCCATTGGATGTAACAGCGACGACGTCTTCAGACATGGCCCAATCGAGAGCGATGCTCGTTGCATAATCAGGGTTATTGACACTGTTTCCAAGAGAGAGGTTCATGACATCTGCTCCGTCAGTAACCGCCCGGTCGATGCCTGCAAGAACGTTCTCAGTTGTTCCAGATCCACCTGGTCCAAGTACACGGTATGCAAGAAGTGTGGCATCCTTTGCGACACCTTTAATTTGTCCATTTGCCGCGATCGTTCCTGCGACGTGTGTGCCGTGATCTGTGGATTCGCCTCTAGGATCTCCTTTAGGTGTCTCTTGCGGAGAATAATCATTATCAACAAAATCATAGCCTTTGTATAAACCGAAGTTTCCTTTTAAATCAGGGTGGGTATAGTCTACTCCAGTATCAATGACTGCGACTTTGACCCCTTTTCCAGAATAGCCGGCATCCCATGCTTTTGGTGCACCGATAAATGGAGCGCTCTTATCCATAAGCGGGGAGACATCTTCGTTTGGAAGCTGGATGCTTTCCTTTTTCACTTCATCGGTTTTATATGTAACATCCGGATAAACAGCTTTTACTCCATCAACTGCGAGCAGCTTCGGGATTTCGTTTGCAGGAAGTTTCATAGAGAAACCAGAGAAGACTTTTTCATATTCTTGACGAACACTCGCATTATCTACCTCTTTGAGTGCTGCGTTCTTTACTTTTGTTCGAGATTTTTTAAGGGAGGCTTTTGTTTGTGATTCGCCGTCTTGCTTAGCTTCAACTAAGGATTTTTCCTTTAATTCAACAATGACAGTGGTTTGTTTTTTCGAGTTGACATTGATTTCACCGAAGATTTCTGCTTTTTCTAGTTCCACCTTTTTGTTAGATGGAGCAGCAGCAGCCAGTTGACCGGTAAAGAATGTGGATAAAATAAAAATAGTGGAGAACAATAGAACAGAAGAACGAGATATGACCTTTTTCATTAATTTTCCCCTTTCTAGCTGTGTTTTTAGGGAGATAGCCTTTCTTTTTGTGGATAAATAGGAAAGATTCACTGCCCGTTATTAAGTATTCAATATGTTGAAAACAATTCCTTTACTAAAATGGTCTTATTTTACATAGTTACAAAGAACTATTTTGTTTATAAAGTCGCACTTATTCACAAATGTCTGTTGATAACTCGATTATTAAGATACATATATGGAAAATAAAAAATTTACATACACAAAATCTAGTGAGAGGGTGTTGATATGTGGATAAACCCTGTTGATAAGGTGTGCTTATCTTTGGGATAGCATGTGCATAAAATTTTCAATGAAACATCTAGGCACATGATGATCTTCTGCACTTTTCAACAAAACTTCTGAAAACTAGTTTATTTTTTCACCCAGATTGTGACAAACCTCTCTTTTTTCTCGGGATATGATAGGAGCAGTTGTTTTGCTAGAGCTGCTAGATTCTAAGAAAAGCGGAGGGATGTTCAGTGAAGAAATTAAAAAGCTGGTTGAGCGTATGGTTTGGTTTCATGATGAATGTGCTTGTGAACCCTGGTGTGATGATGAAGCAGCAAGGGTTTCAGGTGGCCGCGGCGGATGTCGGATTTTTTCAAGTAGTGAAAGAGAGAGAGCTGGAGAAGCTGGCAGAAGAACATAAGAAGAAACGCAGGGCAGAGAAGCGGTTGATTCAAAGTCTGATGATGCTTGAAGAGAAGACGATGCGAGAGGCGCGTGCTGGTCCGCTCTTACCTTTACAGAAAAAGTGAAACAGGGTAAAATCCCACATAAGAAATGTTATCTGCTGGGAGAGGATACCCCTTGAAGATATATAAAATATTGAATAACAACGCAGTGGTTGTAAAGGAGGGCGATCAGGAGAAAATTGTGATGGGACCCGGAATTGCTTTTCAGAAGGGGAAAAATGACGTCGTTCCTCTTCAAAAAATAGAGAAAATCTTTGTTGTGCGTGAAGAAAATGAGAAATTCAAACAAATTCTTGCCACATTGCCAGAAGCGCATATTGAGGTGGCAGAGCATATCATCAGTTATGCAGAAGGTAAACTCATGATGCCGCTCAGTGATCACATCCACATATCACTGACTGATCATTTGTCCTTCGCCATTGAACGCCTTCAAAAAGGCATTGTGTTATATAATAAATTGCTTGGTGAGATCAAAGTCTTATATAAGCAGGAATATGAGATTGGAAAGTATGCCATTCGTTATGTAAAGGAGCGGCTGGGGGTCGAACTGCCGGACGATGAGGCAGGATATGTGGCACTTCATATTCATACGGCCAAAATGAATACGGAGTCCATGAAAAAGACCGTAAAATATACAACGATGATCAAAGAAATGATCGAGCATATTGAAAGCTATTTTCAGCATTCAATTGATGAGGATAGTATTTCCTATCAGCGGCTTGTGACACATTTGAGGTATGCATTAGGCAGGTTGGAATCGAATGAGGCATTTCAAATCATGGACGATGACATGCTGATTTTTATCCAAACAAAGTATGATACGGCTTACCGGTGTGCACTTGGACTCGCTGATTTGTTAAAAGATGAATATGGACTTCATCTCCCTGAATCGGAGATCGGCTACATCACGCTGCATGTCCAGCGTCTGCAGGAAGCCGAATTGGTTTAAAATGATCGTGCCTGCATGCAGGCTTTTTTTTATGCACACTACTCTTATTAGTGTATATGGGTCATTGGATTTGAAAAAAGAGGTTGACGCATGTCACAGTCTTATACTATGATGAAAGCGTCATCAAAATTTGATATCGCGGGATTGTGACTGTCAGGCAGGCAAGACCTAAAATTTGCGTAACGAGGGGACGTGTATGTCCTTTACTCGTTGGTGAATTTTAGGTCTTTTTTGCTTTAAAAAAGGAGGAGACATCATGGATTATCAAAAAACAGCCAAAGAATTAACAAGTCTGTTAGGCGGCAAAGAAAATGTCATCAGTGCCACGCATTGTGCAACAAGACTCAGATTGGTGGTGAAAAATGAGGATTTGATTGACAAAGAGGCCATTGAAGAACTTGAAGGAGTGAAGGGGGCTTTCTCAAGTTCAGGACAATTTCAGGTCATTTTCGGAACGGGATCTGTCAACAAAGTGTATGAACCATTTGCTCGTGAGACTGGTCTCGAGACAGGCGACGAGAAACAAAAGCCTGTCAGCCATGATGAAGCAGTGAAACAAAAAATGAATCCACTTGCGCGTTTTGCCAAGACGTTATCGAATATTTTTGTACCGATCATTCCAGCAATTGTGGCAAGCGGTTTATTAATGGGTCTCTTAGGTATGATGAAAGCCTTCAAATGGGCTGACCCAAGCTCTGCGGTCTTCCAAATGCTTGATATGTTCTCAAGTGCAGCCTTTATCATTTTACCGATTTTAATTGGGGTCAGTGCAGCGAAAGAGTTTGGTGGAAATCCATATTTAGGAGCCGTCATTGGGGGAATTATGATTCACCCGAATCTGCTTAATCCGTGGGGATTGACGGAAGCAAAACCAGAATATATGCATTTATTCAATGTTGATATTGCTCTTCTTGGTTACCAAGGGACGGTTATTCCAGTGTTATTGACCGTATATATCATGTGTCTTGTTGAGAAGAATTTAAGAAAATTGGTTCCGAACAGTATTGATTTACTTGTGACCCCATTTGTGACGGTGATTGTAACTGGATTTGTGACGTTTATTGCAGTTGGCCCGCTTGGAAGAATGCTTGGTACAGGAATTTCGAATGCGCTGACGTTTATTTATGACCATGCAGGGTTCTTAGCAGGACTCATTTTCGGCGGTGCTTACTCTTTAATTGTGCTCACAGGGGTTCACCATAGCTTCCATGCGATTGAGGCAGGATTGCTGAATGATATTGGACGTAACTATTTGCTGCCAATTTGGGCAATGTCGAATGTCGCGCAAGGCGGGGCAGGATTGGCTGTCTTTTTCTTAGCCAAGCGTGCAAAAACAAAAGAAATTGCCCTTCCTGCTGCCTTCTCTGCTTTTTTAGGAATTACCGAGCCTGTCATATTCGGTGTAAACCTCCGCTACCGTAAACCATTTATTGCGGCGATGATCGGGGGCGCATTGGGCGGGGCATTTGTCGTTTTCACGAAGGTAGCCGCCAATGCTTATGGTTTAACAGGCATTCCGATGATTGCGATTGCAGCACCATTCGGTGTTCAAAATGTGGTCAATTATGTAATTGGTATGTTAATCGCTGTTGCTGTTTCATTTATTCTCACCATCATTTTTAAAGTAAAAGAAGTCGAAAAATAATCAAGGGGTGGTCACAGTCATGACAACAACTGACGCAGCACTTCGTCAAAAGATAGCAGAACGTATTCGAAACTATGAGCATTTGGTTAAAAAGGATGTGTACCGGCAGCAATTTCATTTAATGCCGCCAGTCGGTCTTTTAAATGATCCGAATGGGCTGATTCAGTGGAAAGGAATTTATCATGTTTTTTATCAGTGGCAGCCATTTAAAACGGGACATGGTGCAAAATTCTGGGGTCATTACACATCGACAGATCTAGTGAATTGG
This sequence comes from Bacillus sp. Nf3, assembly GCF_003028545.1. NCBI lineage: Bacteria > Bacillati > Bacillota > Bacilli > Caryophanales > Bacillaceae > Bacillus > Bacillus sp. Nf3. Next base: position 233,600 of record NZ_PYUA01000001.1, read on the forward strand.
CATCACGAAGAAGCCGCTCTTGCCCCAAGTGATTGGTTTGATCAAAACGGCTGTTATTCTGGCAGTGCATTTATAGACGATGGGCAGATGCATGTGATGTACACTGGAAACGTTCGGGATGAACAAGGGAACCGTGAGACGTATCAATGTTTAGCTGTTTCAGAGGATGGCATTCACTTTCAGAAAAAAGGTGTCGTGGCAACGCTGCCGGAAGGTTTCACTGCCCATTTTAGAGATCCAAAGGTATGGAAGAGGAATGGTCAGTGGTACATGGTTCTTGGTGCACAAAGTTTAGACCTGAAAGGACACCTTGTTTTGTTTACCTCTGATACGTTAGAGAAGTGGACGTTTCAAGGCACGATTGCAGGCAGTGGAAAGAATGGTTTAGACAATTTCGGCTATATGTGGGAATGTCCAGACCTGTTTGAGTTAGACGGCCGAGATGTATTGATTGTATCACCGCAAGGGCTCAAGCCGGATGGTTTAAAATATCACAATACCCATCAATCAGGTTATTTTGTTGGGAGATTGGATGATCATACTTATCAATATACGCATGGAGCGTTTGAGGAGCTGGATCGAGGCTTTGACTTCTACGCGCAGCAAACCTTTTTAGACGAATCAGGCAGACGTCTTTTAATCGGGTGGATGGGGGTGCCTGATCAAGGAGAAGAGCATCATCCGACGATTTCTTATCAATGGATACACTGCCTCACGATCCCGAGAGAGCTCCGTTTAGATGATGACGGACATCTCATTCAAAAACCAGTAAGTGAACTTCAATCCATGCGGACCAATGAACAAGAGCATGTTTTTCATATTAAACGTTCTGTTCATTCTATCCCTGTAGATGATATTACGAGCGCAGAGGTATTCATTGATCAAATTGACACACAGAAAGGGTTTGAATGCTGTATCCGTGCAGCTGCACGGATCATCTATGATAAAGGGAAAGGGAAGCTGACATTAGAGCGGGATCGATTTGAAGATCGATCAAAGGAAGTTCGTGAAGCAGTCATAGAGGAATTACACGACCTTCATATCTTTATTGATGCATCGTCGATTGAGATTTTTGTAAATGGTGGCCGAGAAGTTTTTACTGCACGTTACTTTCCTTCCCCGGGAAATAAATCAATCTCCATCAGTGGAAGAAATGAAACAAAGCTGACATTGAAGACATGGCATTTACAAAAAGAAGTAGGTCGTTGATCCGAACCCTACATGTGATGATTCATATGATGTGAAATTAAAAGTAACCAAAAACAGCACGTCATATAAAAAAGGGAGATTCAGAGCCGTCTGCACGATTGATAGAAAGGTGCAAGTAGAATACATTTCTCTATCAGATAAGCGAGGTGCGGGAAATTGGGTACCCCAATACCGCATCCTCATCTTATTCCACTGATCATAAGTGGAATTTTTATTTTCATTGTTTTTTGCTTTTGGACCAATGGTAATCACAACGTCTACATATCCCTCGCCATCAATTCCATTATATTTTCCGGCAAACGATCGTTTCCCATTTGCTTCACTGTTCGTTTTACTTTATCTGCTGTTCTTTATAAAAAAGGTTTACTTTATTAAGTATGAGTGATAACATACATTTAAATTATTGGTAATAAATATTACTTTTATATAAAAAATAGTAATTTTTATTACGTAAGATAAATCATAAAAATTTTTTTGAGGTGCGTGATAATCCTTTGGGTAGGGGTTGCGTCATTCATTTTATTTTTTGAAAGCGCTATCTTTTTGGTTTGTGTTTGGAAATGAACCACTTAGTTGATTGTTTCCACTATCCAAAAAGAAGAGGAGTGTATGTTGGTCAGTGATTTAGCACAGTGGTTGGATGTTATCAAGGCATGTAAAGAGAATGCTATTGTTAACAATTAAATAAACGAATCTATTATATCAATATGAAGTTAAGGGGTGTATTTGCATGGGAGTATGGAATTTTAAAGGCGGTTCTATTTGGTCAGAAAAGGGATTCATTCCAAATAAGTCTACAAGAATAACAGTTACTCATGAGGATGATAGGGAGATTCATTTATCTGAATCTAGCGTAATTGTACCAGGACTAGTCGATTTTCATTGTCATTTATGGGCACCTGGAGCGGAGATTGGTGTGAAAGATAAACAATATCTCTCCTCAGGAGTAACGACAGTTGGGGACGCAGGTACTTTTGGCTATGACGGATGGGAGGAAGCAAATCGTTATTGGGAAAAGAGCCCATTAACAGTTCGTTCTTGGTTATCAGCCTTACCAGAAGGGCTAACCAATCATCCCAACCCTAACCCAACCAAGCCAGAAAGTATTTCGTTGGATCGAATTGTTGAAGTTGCATCTTTAGCTGATGATCGTTTATTAGGAATTAAGATTCGCTTAGGTCAGGTGGACATAACGACTGACCGGTCTTTATTACGCTTAGCAAGAGAAGCAGCCGATCGAACTGATTTACGAATGATGGTTCATTTAACTGAAACTAAACTAGATATTGAAGAGGTAACACAATATTTTAATAAAGGGGACATTCTCACTCATCCATTTCAAGGAAGGGATGGAAACGTGTTAAATACTGCCGGGAAGGTAAAAAAAGAATTTCTAGCTGCAGTAGAAAGAGGGATAGTATTAGATATCGGTCACGGTAGAAAACACTTTAATTGGAATGTTTTTTATAAATGCTTAGCTGAGGGAATTAAACCAGATACTATCAGTTCAGATTTAACAAGCGCGTCATGGAGAAAATACCCTGTTTATAACATGAGCTATATCATTTCTAAAATGATTGTAGGTGGACTGTCTCTAGATGAAGCTTTTAGAACCGTTCTGGTAACAGCTCCTAAATTGTTAGGAATTGACGATTTTACTTTTACTCCAAATAACCTTGTGGTTCTGGATTCTACTTCTACTGAGACTGCTTTTCCTGATGTAGATGGAGAAACCGTGTTAGGTAACATTAATTATCAACCGAAACACTTAATATTTAACGGTATACCAGATATTGAGAGCGTTTCTAGTTGGAAATAAACATTTTTGACAGATATATTTCATTTTGTTCGCTGTCTTGAGGAAACAACAGAAGGGTAAATGGAGATACTCTTAGACATCTTACAGAACCGTAAGAGTATCTCTTTATTTTTTAGATAAATGTAAGCGTTATCAAAATTTCTTTTTAAAAGGAGGAATTTGATTGGAAAATTCTCAATTGAATTTCGAAAAGAAGACGATTCGAAAGGTGACACGAAGAATTATCCCGTTACTATTTTTACTCTATATTATTTCTTATCTAGACAGGGCAAATGTGGGATATGCTGCATTGGAAATGAATGAAGCACTAGGACTAACAAGTAAAATGTTTGGTCTTGTGACAGGTATTTTTTTTATTGGTTATTTTCTCTTTGAAGTACCAAGTAATATTTTAATGCAAAAATTTGGGGCAAGAGTTTGGATTACTAGGATACTCTTTACTTGGGGAATTATTTCTATGGCAACTGGGTTTGCTCAGAATGCTACCCAGCTTTATATCATTAGATTCCTTCTTGGAATAGCAGAGGCAGGTCTATTTCCAGGTATTATTCTATACCTTACTTATTGGTTCCGAGCTAAAGAAAGAGCAAGTACAATTGCGATGTTTATGACAGCAATCGCCGTTTCTTATATTATAGGAGCTCCCGTTTCTACTTTAATTATTGATCATATTCATTGGATGAATGTGCCTGGATGGCGTTGGATGTTTATTATCGAAGGCGCCCCTGCTGTTATTTTAGGGTTTGTTACATATTTCTACTTAACAGACCGGCCAGAACAAGCAAAGTGGCTAACAGCCGAAGAAAAAAATTGGTTGATTTCAGAATTAAGAAAGGACGAGGAGCTACGAGAAAAGAAAGGCCAACAAACCTCTAGTCATAAGACGGCCTTGACTGATCCTAAACTGTGGTACCTCGCCTTAATTTACTTTGTATATACTGCAGGTACACTGGGTGTTGGATATTGGATGCCCCAAATTATTAAAGGATTATCTAGCTATTTATCAAACACCCAAATCGGCTTCATTGCTACAATCCCTTATATTATTGCTTCAATCGTCATGAATTACTGGTCAAGACGCTCAGATCGCACTGGTGAAAGACGTATGCACACAGCTTTACCATTACTCGTAGCTGGTTTAACGTTACTCAGTGTAGGAATGGTATCCAATCCATTTATTGCAATGATTTTCATCACCATTTCATTGGCAGCCATGTATTGTTTTAAAGGTCCTTTTTGGTCATTACCCACAATGATATTGAGTCCGGCCACAGTAGCTGTTGGAATTGCAGTCATTAATTCAATTGGAAGTCTAGGAGGTTTTGTTGGCCCTTATGCAGTTGGATGGCTAAAAGATGCTACAGGAAAAATGCAAGCCGGTTTGATTTTCTTAAGTATTATTTTAATAATAGCTTTCATATTAGTATTAGCTATGAAATTTGAGCAAAAAAGAACTGCCTTCAAGAGTCAGAAGGAAATAGGGGAAATCCGGCTTGAAAAATAATTTATCTACAATCTGAGCAGATCAATGATCTGCTTTTTTCTAGTGAAATCAGCCTGTATCTTAAAGCCTATACCATGTATATACAAGGTTGGCCTAAAGCGGTTTGATGACGTTTTACATATATGATAACAGGTGGAATTATGGTATCATTTTAAAATATATACAGCTGAGGCTGACGTTTATCCAAATGCGGTAGGACAAAAAAGGGGTTGTTTACTTGAATTCAAAACAGCAGCCGACGACTAGAAAACGCTTGGAGACAATGGCAGATCATGTTGAAGATAAACGTGAAGAATATAAAGAATTGCTCATTCAAGTTCAATCTATTCTCGGTGAACCTTCTTTAGAGCAGGAAGAAGTGAAAGAGAAGCTGACAGATACGTATAAACAAATGAAAGAATATGCTTTATTTGTTGAATCCATCGAAGCCTTTATTCGAAAAATGGCGAAAGAGTCCGATCAGCAAAAATAGGCATTCATGTATGGATAAAAGAGTGTACTCGGTTGCGGGTATGCTTTTTTGTTTCGGTCAGATTATTCAGAAATTTGAATGAAAGCGTTGACATTCTTATTGTCATGATAAATAATAAATAAAAATTCATCTGAGCATGTACAGGAGGAACGATATGAACCATACAACCAAGAAATGCCTGATCACCTTTATGATTGTCTTATTTTCTATGAGTTTTCTTTTTCCTTCCATTTCTTCTGCCCGAAATCAAACGTCGTATGCTGCATCAACTGCTTCAGTCCCGTCTGGTCAATATTATCGTTCACAAGAGGTAGCTCTGCATTCTCACGTTCAAAAAGCTTCTCTTTATTACACAACAGATGGCAGCCAGCCGACAACTCAAAGTCAGTTGTACAAAAAGCCCATTCATATCGAAACAGATACGACTTTAAAAGTAAGCGTTTACAATAAAAGTCACCGCCTTTCCACATCTACATACAATTATCGGTTTGTCACACGAGAGGACATTGCATCATCTTTTTTATCTTTCGAATACAAAGGAATGCCTTATCGGCTGTATATTCCAAAAAATCGTAAGAGGGGTAAAGCCTATCCTCTCGTCCTGTTCTTACATGGAGGAGGTGAGAGGGGAACAGACAATCAAAAGCAGTTACTTGCGAATGATGGTGCAGTTTTATGGGCTTCCCCTGAAGTCCAAAAGAAACATCCTTCGTACGTATTAGCCCCTCAGGCGCGAAATGCTGTGGATGGAGGCTTTGCATTAACAAGAAATTTGCAAAATGAAATCGATCTGACAAACGTGTTTCAATTTTCACCGGATTTACACAAAGCTTATGATGTCCTTCAGCATGTGTTAACTTCTTATCAGATTGATCAGAAAAGGATTTATGCGACGGGTTTATCACAAGGTGGATTTGGCACGTACCAGTTGAATATCACATATCCTCGTTTGTTTGCAGCGATGATTCCTATTGCTGGGGGTGCAGATCCAAGCAAGGCAGGAATATTAGCACACAAGCCAATATGGGCATTTCATGCAGAAGATGATTCCATTATCCCTATCGGCTATGCGAGAAATACAATTCAAGCTATTCAAAAAGCAGGCGGCCAGCCGCTTTATACGGAGTACGCAAGCAAGTATGGATATGACCATGCATCATGGACGCCTGCTTATGAGACGCCAGGCTTAACCGATTGGCTGTTTGCACAGAGAAGAAGCTTTCGATAAACAAAAAACCGATTCACCTAAACGGCGAATCGGCTTTTTTTTGTTTTATTTGTCAAAACGATGAGCAGAATGCTTTGTTGGTCCGATGTATTCGTTTAGCTGGAAAGAGCCTTTGATGGCAGCAGTGATGAATTCTTTTGCTGCATAAATGGCTTCTTTCACGTCTGATCCATTCGCTAGTTCAGCTGTGACTGCTGCTGAGAATGTGCAGCCTGCGCCGTGTGTGTATTCTGTGTCGATTTTATCTGTTTCAAGGCGTTCGAAGGTTTGTCCATCATAAAGCAAATCGATGGCTTTGTCTTCGCTTAGCTTACCGCCTCCAGTGATGACCACATATTTTGCACCAAGTTCGTGAATGCGTTTTGCTGCTTCTTCCATTTGTTCAATCGTTTTGATCTCGCCGATTCCGCTTAATTGACCTGCTTCGAAAAGGTTAGGTGTAATAACGGTTGCCAGTGGCGTGAGCTTTTCGCGCAATGCTTCCGCGTGCTCTGGGTAAAGGACTTCGTTCGCACCCTTACAAACCATAACAGGATCAATGACGACATTTTTTAGGTCGTATGTTTTGATGGTTTCAGCTGCAAGCTCGATCACGTCGACGGTTGGGAGCATACCCGTTTTCAGTGCATCTACACCAATGCCTTCAACAATGGTAGAGAGCTGCGCGCGAATCGTCGCCGTATCAATTGGAAACACCTGATGATCCCAATGATTATGAGGGTCCATTGCAACGACAACGGTTAAAGCTGTCATCCCGTAGACGTTTTTTTCTTGAAACGTTTTTAAATCTGCTTGGATACCTGCACCGCCGCTTGAATCCGAACCTGCGATGGTGAGTGCTTTATTCATAGACATAGTTGCTGAACCTCCAATGTGATGTGTAACAGTTATTGTTCTATCCCTTATTATAATCAGCTTTTCCATTTATCACAATGAAACGGCATAAAAAAGCGTTCCTCTCTTCGGAACGCCTCTCTTTCTTACCTTTTACAAATCACCAATTTCCCTTTTTTCAGTTCGTCTAAAAGGGTTAAAGCTAACTCTTGATCGGCGCCAGCTGACATCATTTTGGCCATCAGTTCATCATCCCGGGTACGAATGACATTGGCGACTTGATCCAAAATCCCTTGATCGACCGCAGTCATGCTTTTGGCGTCTGTATACTCTGTTACGGTATCAGAGCGTTCTGGGTCGTACGCAAAAACAAATACAGCGTCCTTTGTTGAACCCGATGAATGAATGTGGTCGATGGCCTGTTTCGCTTCTTTACTATTCTCAGCCGTGATATATTCCATTATCATCACTCCTTTCATCAAAAATTCCCATTTTCTCATCAAATCAAACCGCCTTTTATATCATGAGAAGAAAGTCAATTTATGTTTTAATGGAAAAAGACGAATCTATTAAAGGAGTAAGCTGCATATGAAGATTTCCTTATTAATTGTGACACATAACCGGCTCAGCGCATTGTGTGAGCTGCTTGAATCCATTTCAAGACAAACCGTACAGCCTTTTGAAATTGTCGTCGTCAATGATGCAGGAGAGCGAGTCGACAGCATTCAGGAACTTTACCCTGAGCTTCCGATCCGCTTGATTCATTTAGATGAGAATGTCCAGCATGTGAATGCCAGAAATGTGGGGATCCGGGAGCTGACAGGCGACGTCATCATGCTGAGTGACGACGATGATTACTTCACACCTTGTCATATCGAACGCATGAGCAAGGCGTTGGAAGATGCCGATTTTGTCTTTTCTGATGCAGAAATTGTGTCGTTTGAAGAAAAAGGCGCGACCCGCTTTCCACTGTCGAGACGTTTGTTTGCTTATACAGCGGACATTGAGGATATGCGTGTCTTTTCTACATATGTTCCTTCTGGCAGTATGTACAAACGCTCTATACACGATGAGATTGGCTATTTTGATCCAGCGATGCATCATTATTGGGACTGGGACTTCTTTTTGCGTGTATCACAGCATGCCCGAGTCAAACGAGTACCAGCTGCCAGCGTGATCTATGCGTTTTTTGACGGCGGTGGAAATCAGTCTAGTGATCTTGGTGAAACAAGGAAGAACTACCTAGATGATTTAAGTGAAAAGCATGATTTAGGCGACCTGCCAACAGCTAACTTTGCTATATTATTAGAAGAACCAGCGATGAAAAAGCGAGAATCAGAGAGTGAGATTGTGTGGGATGGAAAACCGATGATCTCCAGACTAGCGCAGCAAGTAGAAGGAGGAAAACCACAATGAAGCCATTTTTAAATGATAGCTGGTGGGCTGTGATGAAAAGTGAATTTGAACAGCCATATTATCAGGAATTACGTGAATGGATGAAGGAAGAATATCGCACGCAGACCGTTTTTCCAAAACCAGATGACGTGTATCGTGCCCTTCATTTGACGTCATATGAAAAGGTCAAAGTGGTGATTTTAGGACAAGACCCTTATCATGGCCCAGGGCAGGCACATGGATTAAGCTTTTCTGTTCAGCCAGGTGTCAAACACCCGCCATCTTTGAGAAATATTTTTCAAGAGCTAAAGGATGATCTTGGCTGTCCTGTTCCAAACCACGGCTCACTTGTCAGCTGGGCAGAGCAGGGTGTGCTACTCTTAAACACTGTACTGACTGTGAGAAAGGGCGAGGCGAATTCGCATAAAGGAAAAGGCTGGGAACGTGTGACAGACCGCGTGATTGATGTGCTGAATGAACGTGATCAGCCCGTCGTTTTTGTGTTATGGGGCAGACATGCTCAAAACAAGAAAGAACGCATTGATCAAAACAAGCATTACATCATTGAGTCACCTCATCCAAGTCCTTTTTCTGCAAGAAACGGCTTTTTTGGCAGTCGTCCGTTTTCAAAGGTAAACACGTATTTAAAGCAAATGGGATTCGAAGAAATCAATTGGTGTATCAAGGATATTGAATGAAAATAGGACGAGGGGAGAGCCCCTTCGTCCTGTTTATTTTAAAAATTTGCGGACCAAGTCGAGTCCGTTTTTTGCATTTGGATAACGGAAGGAAAAATCGAAGCGGTTCGTTTGGCGCAGGACGCTTTTTTCATGCGTAAAAGTAAAGAAGCTTTCCTTCCCGTGATATCGTCCCATGCCGCTTTCGCCGACGCCTCCGAATGGCAGGTAAGGTGTAGCGACATGCATAAGCGTGTCATTGATACATCCTCCGCCAAATGAGAGGTTCTCTAGAATATAGGATTCTGTTTCTTTATTTGTTGTAAATAAGTAAAGCGCAAGCGGCTTTGGCCTTGCTTCGATCATATGCGCTACCTCATGCAGAGAATCAAAGGTCATGACAGGCAGGATCGGCCCGAAAATTTCCTCCTGCATGACGGGATCCTCCCAGGTGATGTCGTCTAAAATGGTCGGAGCGATTTTAAGCTCGTGTTCATTGCGCTGTCCACCTGTGACGATCGTTCCATTTGAGAGAAATTGTGTGAGCCTGTCAAAATGACGCTGACTGACATTTTTGCCAAAGTGCGGATGCGTTTCGGGATGTTCACCATAAAAGTCACGGATACAGGCCGTCATTTCTCGCAGAAGTTCCTCTTTGATGGATTCATGAACGAGCAAATAGTCTGGTGCAATGCAAGTTTGCCCTGCATTGGTGAATTTTCCAAAGGTGATCCGCTTCGCTGCTAGCTTGATGTCGGCATCAGGCATGACGATGCAGGGGCTTTTTCCGCCAAGCTCAAGTGTGACAGGGGTCAAATGCTTTGCGGCGGCTTCCATGACGACTTTGCCGACTGCCACACTTCCAGTAAAGAAGATATAATCAAAGGGCAGCTTCAACAGTTCTGTACTAACATCGACACCGCCCTCTACAACAGCCGCATGGTCTTCTTGAAATACACGTTTGATGATAGTGCTGATCACTTGTGAGACTGCCGGGGTCAGCTCAGACGGTTTTAAAATCACGGCATTTCCCGCAGAAATCGCGCCGACTAATGGAGAAAGGGCCAATTGGAAAGGATAGTTCCAAGGAGCAATGATGAGCACACTTCCATAGGGCTCCTTGATGATCATGCTTTTCGATCCGATATGAGTCAGCGGTGTTTTCACGCGTGTTGGCTTCGCCCATTTGTGAAGGTGCTTGATGGTATGATTGATTTCTTCATACACCATTCCGATCTCTGTTGTATAGGCTTCCTGTTCGGATTTATGTAAATCATGGGTTAAGGCCTGTAAAATATCCTTCTCATGCTGTTTGATTGCTGCTTTTAAGTCTTGAAGAATGCGGATGCGTTCTTTAACTGCCGGCTTCTGAAAGACTTTTTGTTTCTGAAATAGAGCGGTGAGCTTGTTCATGATTTAATCCTTTCATAGAAGATTTTGTTTCTTTTATTATGTGTGAATGAAGATGAGGGGTCAAATTAGAGAGGCTGAGCGCACTGCTTTGAAAAAATGAACCCATTTGGTTTGTTCATTTGGTAAAATAATGTTGAAAAGAGATTTTTTTAGATTGGAGGGTCTACCCTTGAATATTCATATATCAAGCCTGCTTCAAAAAATGGAGGAAGCGGTTCAAAAAGCAAAACAAAGTGGAAATGATGAAGAGGTGAAACGTCAAGTGGCAGCGATTTCTTCACTATGTGATGTCATTCTCGACGCACCATCACAGGCGCAAATGCCGCAGTCGCCAGTCATCTCACCACCTCCATCGATACATACACCATCAGCGCCATCTGTGTCTACAGATCAAGCCATGCTGGAGAAACTCATGGGCACAAGTGGCGCGAAGAAATTTCAGCAAAATGATGAGGGTCAAAAAGAGAAGGACGGGAACGGCGACTCTATTTTTGATTTTTAATGGTCTTGTCACGACAAAGGGAAGGTGATCGGTTTGAAACTATTTTTGGGCGCCATTCAGTGGATGGCATTTTTTATCGCAGCTTCTATTGCCGTACCAATTGCGATTGCACAAGCATTTGAATTGAATCAAGTACAATCGGCAGAGCTGATTCAAAGTACTTTCTTTTCACTTGGTCTTGTGGCGATGGTGCAGTGTTTATGCGGCCATATGCTGCCGATTAATGAAAGTCCAGCAGGGCTTTGGTGGGGTGTGTATACCCTTTATGCCGGCATGACAGGAACAATCTTTGCGACGTATCCTGAAACTTTGCAAGCATTACAAGGGGCTTTAATTATTAGTGCTATTTTCTTTTTTATTTTTAGTCTATTTAAAATCATCAATTGGCTCGCGTCTTTATTTACGCCAGTCGTCACAGGCATTTACCTGCTGCTGCTTGTTGTGCAGCTAAGTCAGCCAATCATGAAAGGGCTGATGGGGATCGGCTATCGAGGAAATCAAGTAGATGGGCTTGTCTTTTGCTTATCGATCTTGATTATTATCCTCACCTTCATGATCAGCCGCTCAAAATGGCATTACTTGAGGCAGTTTTCTGTGTTATTCGCACTTGCAGGCGGATGGCTGTTATTCGCTCTACTCGGATTGGCGAAGCCAGTTCGAATTCCAGAGCAAATCATCGAGTTTCCGAAGCTGTTTCCATTCGGTATGCCGGTCTTTGACAGCGGATTGCTTGTCACGTCCTTTTTTATAACGATTTTACTCATTGTGAACATGCTGGCAAGTATTCGAATTGTGGAAAGCTCAGTGAAGGCATTTGGTGAACTGCGTGAGCGGAAGAGAGCACGCCCTGCTGGTTTTGTCGCAGCATTTGGTCATTTACTAAGCGGGCTGATCGGTGCGATTGCGCCTGTACCTATTTCGGGGGCAGCAGGATTTATCCAGACAACCAAAATTCCTTCGAGAAAGCCTTTTTTCATAGGAAGTCTGCTTATTGTTCTCATTAGTTTGTTTCCGCTGCTCATGAGCTTTTTCTCTGCATTGCCATCACCTGTGGGGCTTGCTGTAAACTTTGTGGTCTTCTCTTCCATGATTGGGATTGCGATGTCGGAGTTTGATCAATATGAGAAAGAAGAAATCCCGCGGATTCGCTTTGTTCTTGGGATTGCCGTTTTAGCAGGAGTAGGGGCGATGTTTGTGCCTCAGGGGGCTTTGAAAGGAATGCATCCTGTGCTCATTTCATTATTAAGCAACGGTCTTGTTCTAGGCACGCTCATTGCGATTGTTGTCGATCAGGTCTTGTTACGAAAGAAAAAGAAATCCGACAATCTCGTGTCAACGTAAAGGGAAAGTTGAATGTCGCCCTTCACCCGCGCTATGATAAACATAATTGACGAGATAAGGAGAATGACGAATGAAACTATTTTTCATTTTAGGTGCCATTAACGCCATGCTTGCTGTAGGCCTTGGAGCCTTCGGTGCACACGGTCTAGAAGGGAAAATCCCTGAAAAATATATAGAAATATGGAATAAAGGTGTTCAATATCAGATGTTCCATGCCATTGGCTTATTTGTTGTCGCTTTTCTTGCAGATAAGCTGTCAGGTGTCTCCTTGGTTCCTGCCGCTGGCTGGGTGATGCTTGCAGGCATCCTTTTCTTCTCAGGAAGCCTTTATGTGCTGGCATTGACTCAGGTGAAGATTCTAGGTGCCATTACCCCAATTGGCGGAGTAGCATTTATCGCCTCTTGGATCATGCTGGTCATTGCAGCAGCAAAAAATTTATAAGGTAAAAAACCGATGCTCTTATAGGGGCATCGGTTTTTTTCTTAACTCCAGTAAGGAGTATAATTGGGTGGTGCTTGATAATAAGGGACGTAGTGAGAAGGAGGGACAGGGTGCGTTTGAGACTCCTCCTCCCGGTGGCAAAATGGTCCGATAAACACGCTGGGTTTCACAGGCTTTGTCGCCTGCTTCCACTGTGTTTCGTTCATGCAATAAGTATGGGCCATGATGTGAGAAGGGGTGAGGGTAAGAAGGTCTGAGCCTAGGATCACTTCAGGTGTAGATGCGTTAAAAATGGCTAACAAATGAGTTCTGTCTTGGAGAGCGACTTCATAGTGCCACCAGCCTTGAGGCACGTTTGCCACCTGTCCAGGTGTAATGGTGTAGGTGTGCAGTTTTTTTGTAAATGGATTCAGCATCGATACGGCAGCAGAACCGGCTATACAATAAACAAGCTCTGCGGCATTTTGATGATAATGAGGCTCTACGACTTTGCTTTTACTCAAATATATATCCAGCAGGGACACTTGATCCAATGAGTTTAATTGTTTTTTTCCTAACACATTAATCAGGTTATGCTGATCGTATTTCACAAGGGGGCTTTGATTCAGATCGTATGAAAATTTCACATTTGGTGATGTATAATCCAGTTCAACAGTCATTGATGTCACCTCTAGGCTTTTGATAAAAACTACTAGGCATCTTATGAGCCGCGCCCCAGAGGTGTGACAAAAACCTAGACAAAAGAAAAAAGCAAGGGCACCTGTGCCTTGCTTTTGCCATGTATGACGTTATCTCGGAGAATATGTTGACATCGAATATGGATAGTCGTACTGAATTTCTCCATCAAACGTAATGTAATCAAGATAGATTGTTAATAGTAAGTATCGTGTTCCTGTTTTGTTATCACTAATGATAATGTGGTCACGTCCTGCAGCTTCAATGACGCCTCTAAAAATCTTCGAATTCCATTCCTTACTCGCCTCAAATGTCATATAAATCGTGGCTACCTTGCCGCGGTTCAATCGTAAAATATTTTCAATATAGGACTGCTCAATAGGCAGCTGTCCGGTGACATTTTGCTGATAGATCGGTCCAGAGGGAATTTGATATGGCTGACCGCCGCCTTGCGTTCCTTGGCCTCCTTGTGAAGTGCCGGTAGACGGCATTGGTGAAAACCCCTGCTGCATTTGACCTTGCATTTGACCCTGCGTTTGGGGAGGGACTGAATAACCCATCTGCTGTGCAGGATACGGATTTGCTCCATATTGTTGCTGGCGGAAATCTTGACCTTCGAAACCCGAACCTTGCCCAAATTGATTTTTCAATTTCATAACGTTCCTCCTCTTTCCTCATGGTGTTCTAAACAGAAGGCGTTTAGGCGCCTGTTGTTTCCATAGCATTCTTTCTCTCTTTCACACTATGAGACAGGAGGGGAGAATATGTACATTGAACGAAAAAAAGGAACTGCTACGCAATTCCTCAGTGTGTAGACAAACCTTCGCCTTCTATCGGTACTCGTCCTTTTTACATGATCCAGTTTACAGCGTGCTGGACATCAAATAAAAGTGTCACGATGAGAAAAAACGCGGCGGGCGGTGTGATCACAATGATGAAGGCTTGCCATAATCTGAGTTTCATCACAGCGACAATGCCTAAAACAGCCATTCCAAATATCCACGTCTTTGCATATACATCCGTAAGAGTCAAAAGATCGATATAATACCATACTTCATAATGCTGATCTAAATATGGTGTGATTTTAACAAACGTATACGGACCGAGCATCCCAACAGTGGAAATCCAAGTAAGTGCAAATAAAGCAGAAGGGAAAAAGACTGTCAGTGTGCAGGCCTTGAGTATATCTCGATACGCCGTTTGACAGCCGAAAAAGAGACGCCCTAACCATTTGATGATGAGGGCACCGAAAAATAGAATCATATTGCCTGCCAAAATACCATAACCCGCTCCTTGTAACAGAATAAAAGGGAATGGAATATGATTGCCCATATACTCGCTAAAATACCCTTCGTAGATCCAGCCTGTACCGGCGAAACTTGCAAGGAGCATCATCAGCCAAATTGGAATATTGGAATGTCGATATGAGCGAATAATCGTTTTTGTCGCGACGAAAATTTTAAAAAATCGAAAAAATCCTTTTACTTCCTCTTCTTGGGAGTGATCATTCTTCATAGCTTCCAATGTTCTTTACTCCTTTAATACACATAAATGATTACTTATATTACCAAAAATTTCGCGTTTTTCAAAGAAAGATCATTAAAAAAATCCAATTTTATAAAAAATAGGTCACTCTACAGTCTCTTTCAGAGGAGACACATATGATAAACATAGTTTGAAAGAGACCGAGGTGATAATTTTGACAAAAGTAACTGTCATTATGACGAGCTACAACAAGGCGGCTTACGTCGGCAGATCGATTGAAGCGGTCCTGCAGCAGACGCTGTCAGACTTTGAACTTTTTATCATGGATGATGGATCAAACGAAAAAACCCTTGCTGCTATTGAACCGTTTCGCAAAGATCCCCGCGTTCACTTTATCCAAAGCGGTGTCAAAACATTGGGAGAGAGAACAACGAAAACTCGCTACGCCGTGCTGATTAATCAAGCATTAGAACTGGCAAAGGGCGAGTATATTTCCTATGCCACAGATGACAATGTCTATGCCCCGGACCGTTTAGAGAAGCTCACTCATTATCTAGATGCCCATCCAGGTAAAGATATTGTCTATTCTAGTTCTAAAGTTATCTATTTAAATAGCAAAAAAGAGCCAGTGAAGGAAATGATTCGGCCGGCGCAAACAGTGCAATGGAATGCTCCCTGCGCTATAGATCATTGCTCTGTCGTGCATCGTGCATCCATCTTATCAAAAATTCATGATGAATTTGGGTCCTACTGGGACGAGAGTCCGCATTTTTATCGAATAGGGGATGCCCGTTTCTTTTTTCGGCTAAATCATTTTTATCCGTTTTATCCCTTTGATGAAATATTAGATACAAATTACATCACAGAACAGTCGATTCATTATCAGCTGGCAGCAGAAGAGAAAAGTGCCTTTATTCAAGCACTTCCCAAGCAGTCTACCTGCTGGGATCTCCGTAGCATATTAAAACAAAAATATGGGAGGTGACCTGAAATGTCGCACTATATTCATCATTATTGGCAGGTGTACTTTGAGTATGTGAATCTGATGAAAGATTTGTCCTACAAGGAAATTCCTCTTGGGTTGATCAGTAATTTTTATCAATATATCAGTCCTGAAGTGAGGGAACGCATGGAAGATGCAGCATTTGGTCAAGAACTGACAACCGATTGTCCATTACCGGAAGAGATTCAGCCATTTTTTGATCAGCATAAGCAGCAGATCAAGCGTATCGCTTATCGCCCGGCGAATGGAAAGGTATTGCTTCACTTTGAACACCTGCGTTTTACTGAACAAAATTACAAGCGGTTCCATCCAAACCAAACGGTGGTGCTTGCTCGCTGGAAGAAGGCAGATTATTTCGGATTACCTGTTATCAGTAAGCCGGAATTAACCGGAGAGGTTAATAAAGAAGCCCACGCTGAATATATTGAAAAAGCAAATGCTCTCCTTAAACCTTACGCTCACCACCCTGTCTTTGGCAATGTCTTTTTTAGAGAAAAATTGCGGAAGGACATTGTGCAATTTATTGATGTCATTGACCAGATAGAAGTGCTGTTTCAAATGCAGCCGATTACAGCTGTCATTGTTGGAACGACGGAAGATGCTTACAGCCGCGTACTCGCTTTGCAAACAGTGAAACGCCAGCTGACGAGTATCTGTCTTCAGCACGGCGCGCTTATGGGAGACGAAGCCTTTTTACCGATTTTCACTACTTGCCATGGGGTGTTTGGAAAGTATGAAAAGGACTGGTATGTAGACAAAGGCTGTCAGCCGGAACAGGTGGAAATCACAGGTCATCCGAGGTTTGATTTGGTGAAGGAGCGAACACCGCTTCAACAGGATCTTATTTTTCGTAAATTGAACTTCAGTCCGGCTAAAAAGACCGTGCTTGTGGCAACGCAGCCGTTTTCTGAAGCCTTCTATGGTGATGTTCTTAAAACGATTGCCAAACGGAAAGACATTCAGCTGGTCATGAAGCCGCATCCTTGGGAAATTGCTCGGAATCGATTAAACGACTATGTGTCTATTGAACGAGCGGGAAATCATGTGAAATTGATTAAAAAAGAAATTGACCTGTATGACCTGCTGCCATATGTGGATATCGTAATTACGCTCACATCAACAGTTGGTCTTGAAGCCATGCTTTTTGAAAAGAGTGTGCTGATCGGGAAAATGACAGAAGGCAGAAGATACCCATATTACGAGTCGCTTGGCAGCTATCATATGGAAAACCCTGTTGAACTAGCTGAGAAAGCCATTCGTATTTTGTCGGATGAACAAGAGATGAAGCTGGCAAAGCAGCAAGGAGCTCAGTTCATTAAACAACACTATCCTCATGCGCGATCTATCGATGTTCTGCTTTCTCTGCTCAAAACAAAAACTGGTGTGGATTTTCAGAGATGAAGATAGGGGTGTGCATGCGATATGGGAAAAAAGAGAGCACAATTTCTTCCTTATGCTCTGCCTTTCATTGAGCAGGAAGAAATCGATGAAGTCATCGGAACATTAAAGTCCGGCTGGCTGTCAACTGGACCAAAAGTAAGACAGTTTGAAGAAGAATTTCAGCAGCTGACCGGTGCAAAACATGCGATCGCAGTCAATTCATGTACGGCTGCTTTATTTTTAGCGTTAAAGGCAAGAGGGATTGGGACTGGGGATGAGGTGATTACAACACCTCTGACATTCTGCGCAACAGCAAATACAATCATCCATACGGGAGCAGCGCCTATATTTGTCGATATTGATCCAGCAACACTCAATCTGGATGCAGAGAAAATAGAAGCGGCCATAACACCACATACAAAAGCAATTGTCCCTGTTCACTTTGCTGGTCAATCGTGCGATATGGACCGGATTCTAGCGATTGCCAAAAAGTATGATCTATTTGTACTTGAAGATGCTGCCCATGCTCTTTACACAACATACCACGGTCAGCCCGTTGGATCCATTGGTGATGCGACCGCTTTTAGCTTTTATGCAACGAAAAACCTAGCGACTGGTGAAGGCGGCATGCTGACAACAAATGATGATGCGCTTGCGGATCGAATTAGACGACTAGCGCTCCATGGGATGAGTAAGGGAGCGTGGAATCGTTATGGAGAAAAAGGAACGTGGTATTACGAGGTCGAGGAACCTGGTTATAAAATGAATATGTTTGACGTGCAGGCATCGTTAGGGCTTGTTCAGCTAAGCCGACTAGATGACATGCAGGCACGGAGAGAACAGATTGCGAAAGCATACAATCAGGCTTTTCAAAAAGAAGCGGGCCTGATTCTACCGCCTGTGCATCAAGAAGGAAGACATGCATGGCATTTGTATGTACTGCAAGTAAATCCAAAAGAAGCATTCATCACGCGTGATGAACTGATTGATCAGCTGCAAACGGAATATAAAATCGGCACGAGTGTTCACTTTATCCCTGTTCACTTGCATCCATACTATCAACAAACGTATCACTATTCACCAGAGAATTTCCCTAAGTCACTCGCATACTACAAGCAGACGCTCTCACTGCCGCTCTATCCGAGTATGACAGATGAAGATGTGCAGGATGTTATCACAGCGGTGTTGTCTATTTTAAAAGAACAGAAGGCATCATCATGAAGGTCGTTCATTCCATCGATGATCAGGTGCTGGCGGCTTGGCTGGAGAAATACGGCCAACAAGCGGAACAAATGAACGCCTTCAAGCAGTTTGCTCTTGTTAATGGCGCCCAGCTCAAAGCGGTCCTGTTATATGAATGGTCAAAATGGGAAAGCGGCATTTTTGATCAGCATATTTTTCATGTGAAGTTTATAGAAGCGGAGTCAGCGTCAGCTTTTCAAGAATTGATGGAGCGTTTCATCAATTGGATGAGAACAGAAAAATGCGATTTTTTCTTTTTACGTCTTGAAGCGTCTGATCTTGAAAAAAACCGCATCGTCCAAAGGCTGGCACATGTGTACTATGTAGGCGGTCTCACTCGTCTTGAGGCGCCCCCTGTTCAAATGGAAATAACATCAACAGGTGAAGATGTGGTCATCAGTCTTCCGGATGAAAAGGAATACGATGAGGCGGTGTCACTTGCTCATCAGGCTTTTGGGAAAAGCCGGTATGCACTTGATCCTTTTCTAGATCAGAATGTCGTCCAGCATTTCTTTCAGGAATGGATGAGAAACAATCTACTCGGACGTGCAGATATCAATCTCGCGGCAAAGGTGAACGGTGAAGTCATTGGATTGATTCAAGGTGTAACAAAGGGCGATGAACTGATACTTGATTTATTGTCCATTAGACCGGATGCACAAGGAAAAGGGATCGGAAAAAAGCTGGTTATGGCGGTGATAAACGCCTCTTATGAGAGAGGGCATCGGTTTATGTCAGCCGGAACTCAGATGCATAACACAACCGCGATTCAGCTTTACGAAAAGCTGGGCTTTAGAACAAAAAATGCCTTCTTGTATTACCATGTGTGGCCGAAAAAAGGAGAGAGGTAAGATGGCGCATTTCTATATCGGAGATCGCAAAGTGGGGGATGGTGCGCCTGTCTTTATCATTGCAGAGGCAGGCATTAACCATGATGGAAAGCTGGATCAGGCACTTGCTTTAATTGATGTGGCAAAAGAAGCAGGTGCCGATGCGGTGAAGTTTCAAATGTTTCAAGCTGATCGGATGTATCAAAAGGAACCGGGTTTGTATGAAACAGCCAAGGGAGAAGAGGTGTCCATTTTTTCTTTAGTAGAAAAAATGGAGCTGCCGCCAGAATGGCTCCCGGTGTTATTGTCACGCTGCGCGGAAAAAGGGCTGATTTTTTTAAGCACAGTGTGTGACGAAGAATCTGCGGATCTGTTGAATCAGACTGATCCGCCGGCTTTCAAACTGGCATCCTATGAAATCAATCATTTGCCGCTTATGCGTCACACGGCATCTTTTCAAAAGCCCATTATTTTCTCAACAGCCGGGGCAACCATTTCAGATGTCCATGAAGCATATGAGGCGATTACAAGCGAACAAAATCAGCAGGTCGCTATCATGCATTGCGTAGCAAAGTATCCAGCACCTAGAGCTTACACGAACCTGCGAGTGCTTCAAACATTAGCTGCGGCATTTCCCGATGCAGTCATTGGCTTTTCTGATCATAGTGAGCATCCGACTGATGCGCCAGTGGCCGCTGTGAAGCTTGGTGCAGCAATCATTGAAAAGCATTTTACAGTAGATAAAACGTTACCTGGGGCTGATCATTCCTTTGCTCTTGATCCTGATGAATTGAAGGAAATGGTTCAGCATATTCGAGCGGCAGAAAAGCAGCGGCATCTAAAAGAAGCTGACACTCATTCAGTGCCAGAAGAGCTCCTTGGCAGTTCTTATAAAACGACAACAGCTATTGAAGGCAAGATTCGTGAATTTGCGTATCGAGGCATTTTTACGACAAAAGGCATTGCGAAGGGCGAGGCATTGACCGCAGAAAATCTAGCCGTGTTACGTCCAGGACAAAAAAGCCAAGGTCTGCATCCGCGGTATATGTCTATTTTACTTGGCGCAAAGGCTGTCAGAGATATCCCAGCCCATACAGGGGTTTCGTGGAAAGATGTACTCACGCAGGAGACGCCAAATGATTAATGATGTCCTCTTTGTCATACAGGCGAGAATGGGCTCAACAAGGCTGCCCAAAAAGGTGATGAAACCGATCGGCGGTATGGCGCTGATCGACCTGATTGTTGAACGAGTAAAGCAATCAGATCATTACAATCACAAAACGCAGAACCTCATGATCGCCACAACAGTTGAGGCAGAAGATGATCTGCTGGCTCATTATTGTCTCTCAAAGGGATATAAAGTATTTCGTGGCAGTGAGACAGATGTATTGCAGCGATTTGCACAGATTGTCCGTCATTTTGAACCGCAAATCATTGTGCGTTTAACAGGAGATAACCCATTTATAGATCCGGCCCTTTTGTCGAAAATGCTTGAAAAACATAGACAAGAGAAGGCTGATTACACGTATACGACTGGCACACCACTCGGTATTTCCGGGGAAATGATCGACGCACAGATTTTAAGTGAAATCGACAATTTTCCCCTTACGCAGCCAGAGCGTGAGCATGTCACGCTCTATATCAGAAAGCATCCTGAGCAATTTCATCTGCAATTATTCACACCGCCCAAAGAACTTGCATATCCTGCTTATCGATTCACGATTGATACAGAAGAAGATTATGAGTTTGCGACCCGTTTACTAGAGAGAGCTGGCGGATCCATTAATGTGCCTACGGCTGAACTCATCACCATTTGCGAACAAGATCCTGATATTGTTCGATTGAATCAATTTGTGAAACAGAAGGATGCTGAATGAACAAGAAAATCATGATTGTTGTGTATGGCGGGTTTTTAAGAGGAATGGGGCATGTTGTCAGAATGAAACGGCTGGCAAATCAACTGCTTCAAGAAGGAAACGACTTATATTTCTATACAAATGAACAGATCTGTGTAGAAATGATCTCAGGTCCAAATTGGCACGTTCATTTGGTGCAGGAGTCGAAGGCATTCCTTCAGATGGAAAAGGACATAAAAGAGCTGAATCCTGATCTTTTGCTGATTGATGTACTTGATTGTGACCTCCAATTTCTTCGATCGATCAAAGTGTCCTCCGGCTCTGCAAAGCTGGTTTTATTCGAAGAAAATAGAGCAGAAGCGTGTCAGCTTGCCAATGCTGTTGTGAACGGCATTTATGGCGGTCTGGACGAAAAGCACATGCAAGTAGATGGGACAGCATATTTTGATGGAACACCGTATTTATTGTTAGATCAAGAGATAAGCCGATTAAAAGACACATACGAGGTTCGAAAAGAATGCAAAAAGGTGGTCATCAGCCTTGGAGGCAGTGACCCGCGCGGATTGTTATCAAAGGCTGTATCAGCACTTCTCGAAGCTGATCACCTACACATTTTAGCGATTACAGGAAAAGCCTCCCGCATTGAAGAACAAATAGAGGCTGAGCATATTCAATTCATTCGTCATACAGATCAATTACCTGCGCGTCTCTCGGAAGCCGATCTGGCAATAGTGGCTGGCGGGATGACGTTATACGAGGCAGTTTGTATCGGAGTGCCCAGCATTGTCCTTTCACAAGTAGACCACCAAGAAGTGACAGCCGCTCGTTTTGCGCAAAAGGGAGCCTGTCACCATCTTGGATTAGGTGAACTTGTGGATGAAAAAGATATTCGGCGTGCTGTGGAAAGACTGTCCGGCAGCTATTTTCTCCGCAGAAGCATTCATCTCAATGGACGGACACTCATAGATGGAAAAGGAACTGAACGAGTGAAAAACATTCTTATACACCTCATGAATCATCACCAAAAAGAACATAAGGATGTGTAAATGTGAAGGGAGTTATTTTAGCAGGAGGAAAGGGATCACGACTGGCGCCTTTAACGAAGATTTTCAATAAACATTTATTGCCGGTTGGTCCATATCCAATGATTTATTGGTCATTGTTCAAATTGAAGGAAGCAGGGATTTTAGATGTGATGGTCATATCACAAGAAGAACAAATCCCGCTGTTTCAAAAGCTGCTTGAAAGCGATCAGGAACTGGGGATGAACATCGTATATCAGGTACAGCCTGAAGCGTCTGGGATATCAGACGGTTTATCCTATGCAAAGCCCTTTGTAGAAGGGGAGAAGTTTGTGCTGATGCTTGGTGACAATGTATTTGAGGATTCGCTAAGCCCTTTTGTTGAAGCTTTTCAGCAGCAAGAAAGTGGAGCCAAGGTTCTGTTGAAAGAAGTGGCAGATCCAAAGCGGTTTGGTATTGCAGAAATTGATGCCGCCCGCCATCAGATTTTATCAATAGAGGAAAAGCCGGAGCATCCGCGCTCATCCTACTGCGTCACGGGCATCTATTTTTATGATCAAGAAGTTTTTCAATATATTGAGAGAATCTCGCCGTCAGATCGAGGCGAATTAGAGATTACAGACGTGAACAATCTCTATATCTCAAATAGCCAGCTGACCTATGATATGTTAAAAGGGTGGTGGATTGATGCAGGAACACATGAATCTCTCCACCAAGCATCTGCGAAGATGTTTGAAACGATGAAGAAAAAAGAGGGATCCGAATG
This sequence comes from Bacillus sp. Nf3, assembly GCF_003028545.1. Lineage (NCBI taxonomy): Bacteria > Bacillati > Bacillota > Bacilli > Caryophanales > Bacillaceae > Bacillus > Bacillus sp. Nf3. The sequence continues at coordinate 256,695 of NZ_PYUA01000001.1, forward strand.
ACGAAGTCTTATTTAATTACAGGCGGAGCGGGTTTTATCGGACTAAATTTTGTGAAGCTGATGCTTCAGGATGCAGACGTCCGGCTCACCGTTTTTGATAAATTAACGTACGCCAGTCACCCAGAGGAGATGGATGAATTAATAAAGTTGTCTCATTTTCGTTTTATTCAAGGGGATATTACCCTTCAGCATGAGCTGGATCAAGCCTTTGACGAAGTCTATGATGCGATCATTCACTTTGCGGCAGAATCGCATGTTGATCGCAGCATTGAATCGGCAGAGCCATTTATTCAAACAAATGTCCTCGGAACGTATCGTATGCTTGAAGCGGTCTTAAAAGGAAAGGCGAAAAAGCTCATTCATATTTCAACAGATGAAGTATATGGAGATTTGGAGCCAGATGATCCTGCTTTCACAGAACAAACACCACTTTCACCGAATAATCCTTATTCAGCAAGCAAGGCGAGTTCAGACCTGCTTGTGAAATCCTATATCCACACTCACCAATTACCCGCGATGATTACACGATGCAGCAACAATTACGGACCGTATCAGCATGAGGAAAAATTAATACCAACCATTATTAGAAAAGCAGTCAATGGAGAAAACATCCCAATTTATGGAGACGGTCAGCAAATTCGCGATTGGCTGTATGTAGAGGACCATGCGAGAGCTGTGAAGCAGGTGCTCGAAAATGGCACAGCGGGGCAGGTATACAATATTGGCGGCGGCAATGAGAAAACAAATCTCGATTTGACCAAAACGATTTTATCACAGCTCGGAATCAGTCATGATCAAATTGCGTTTATTCAAGATCGAAAAGGACATGACAGACGGTATGCCATTGATGCCAGTAAGCTAAAAGGCGAGCTCGGCTGGACGCAGGAGACGTCATTTGAAGAAGGTATCGAAAAAACGATCAATTGGTATCGAACCAAATACGATCAGAGCGAAGAAGGGTGACGGATGAAAGTTTTAATCACCGGTGCAGGCGGCCAATTAGGGAAAGAATTGAGCAGGCAGCTCAAGGAAAAAGACATGACCGTCATTGCCTTAACGAGGAACATGCTCAATATCGCAGACCAGCAAGCAGTCAGGCATGCGATGAGACACTATCAGCCTGATATTGTTGTCAGTGCAGCAGCCTATACATCTGTTGATCAATGTGAAACAGAAACCGAAAAGGCGTATCTTGTGAATGGTATTGGCGCCTACTATACAGCATTAGAAGCAAAGCGCGCAGGGGCTGATGTGTTACATGTCAGTACAGATTATGTGTTTGACGGGCAGGCGGACACCCCTTACCAAGTCGATGCACAAGCAGATCCTCAAACCATTTATGGAAAGAGTAAAAAGCTTGGTGAGGAATTGATTCAGCTTGTATCAGACGAAGTGAAAATCATTCGTACCTCGTGGCTTTACGGACATGAGGGGCATAATTTTGTGAATACCATTCTTCGGCTCGCTGAAACGAAGGATCATTTACGCATTGTGAACGATCAGATAGGGTCTCCTACTTATACAAAGGATGTAGCTGAGGCTCTGATTCATTTGTTTGATCAGAAGGCAGGCGTGTACCATGTCAGTAACCGAGAAAGCTGTTCCTGGTTTGATTTTGCGTCAGAAATTGTGATGAAAAGCGGCTTGTCCACCACAATTGAGCCGATTACCACGGAAGAGTACGGCTTCCAAACGCCACGCCCGGCCTATTCTGTCTTAGATCTTCAAGCGATTGAAGCCACAGGCTGGCAGCCGAGGCATTGGAAGGATGCACTTCACGAATACTTGCAGAAAGAAGGGAGATGGCATCAGCATGATTGATGGTGTTGAAACGAAAAAACTCATGAAACATTGTGATGACCGCGGCTTTTTTGCAGAGCTCATTCGAGATGATGAACCGATGCTGAAACGCTTTGGGCAGGCGTCATGGTCGAAAAGCTTTCCAGGCGTGATCAAAGCCTTTCATTATCATGAAAAACAAGACGACGTTTGGTTCTTCCCCACAGGTCATGCACAGGTCGTGTTATATGATTTGCGTGAGGACTCTCCCACAAAGGGGCAAACCGATGTGTATTATATGGGAGAAGACAATCCGATGCTGCTTCTCATCCCAAAGGGTGTCGCACATGGCTACCGTGTATTAGGTGAGACGCCGCTGCAAATTGTGTATTTCACAACAGAATCGTATGACCCGAAAAACCCAGATGAAAAGCGAATCGCCTGGAATGACGAAATGATCGGGTTTGATTGGGAAACGACATTTAAATAGAGAACGAGGGGCCTTTCGCAGGAGAAAGGTCTTTTTTTGTTGAAATACATTCTATATGTGTCATTTTATGTATATGTACGAAGCTGATAAGAAAAGGGATGTGGATGAGTTTGTCTAAAAGAATTGCATTTGTAACAGGAGCAAGTACAGGGATTGGAAAGGCCATCGCCATTAAGCTTGCCGCTCAAGACCATGTAAAGGTCATCATCAATTCTAGAAATCAATCCTCACTAGAAGAAGCGCAGCAGGACATTGGGCGTATGGCAGAAACAAAGGAGCCGGTGGCTCTTTTCTGTGGCGACATGTCAGATGAAGGAGTGAGGGCTGACGCTTTTACGAAAATAGAAAAAGAGTTTGGTAGACTGGATGTGTTGATTAATAACATTCCAGGGGGGAAGCCGGATACCTTTGATTCATGTGACAGCGAGCAGATGATGGCAGTATTTTCTCAAAAAGCCATTGCGTACATTGATACGATGAAGCGTGCAGCAGCGATGATGAAACGACATGAGTATGGCCGGATCATTCAAATTGTCGGGAACCTATGGAAGGAACCCGGTGACCAAATGTTTACGAACAGTATGATGAATGCAGCGATTATCAATGCTAGTAAAAATGCTGCCACACAGCTTGCATCTTCAGGGATCACAGTGAATTGTTTAAACCCGGGATTTATTGCTACAGATCGGTATGAACAATTTATCGGAAACATGATGCGTAAACAGGCATTAACGCGGGAAGAAGCTGTACAGGCTGTAGCGTCAGGAATTCCAATGCAACGAGTGGGCTCAGCGAGTGAAATGGCTTCATTGGCCGCTTTTATCGCATCAGAGGAAGCCTCCTATCTTACAGGACAACAAATATCTGTCGATGGTGGAGCGATGAAAAGTATATAGCATCAAAAAAACCGCTATATGCGGTTTTTTTGATTAAAGCGAATCGGAAGAATGCGAAGCCGGTCGATAAACAGGGCAAGCTGTTCTATTGGAGCAACCATTGAGATGCGGACATGACGTTTTCCATGTGCTCCAAACACACCCCCAGGCGTGACAACGACATCAGTATGTTCGAGTAAATAGTCTGCAAATGCATGAGAATGTTCAAACTCATCAGGGATTGGAGCCCATAAATAAAAGGCGCCAGCTGGATGTTCGATGGACCATCCTAGCTGCTTTTCTGCCTGACGGATGAAGAAGTGAATTCGTTCAAGGTAGACCTCTTTTAATGATTGAATGTGACGGTCATCACTTTGTAAGGCGACGGTTGCGGCTTGTTGAAATCCTCCATACATACTGACAAACACATGATCTTGGAAGGCGTTAATTGCTTGGATGATGTCCTCATTACCTACAGAAAAAGCGACTCTCCACCCTGCCATATTAAATGTTTTGGATAGAGAATATAATTCTACTCCTACACTTTTTCCAAGAGGAGCATTCAGAAAGCTTACTGGTTTTTGCTCATAATGAAATGAACCATAGGCAAAATCATGAATGACATGTAGTCCGTGAGCCGATGCGAAATCAGCAGCCTCTTCAAAAAATGCATCATTTGCCACAGCACCTGTTGGGTTATTCGGATAATTTAAGAAAAGAACCTTTGCCTTTTTGAGCACCTCCGGATCAATTGAAGAGAGATTCGGCAAATAGCCATTTTTCGATTCAAGTTTGATGCAGTAGGGCTTTGCGTCTGCCATCAAGATCCCAGAATGATATTCTGGGTATCCTGGATCGGGGACGAGGGCAATGTCCCCGGGGTCAAGCAGACACTGACTCATGACATAAAGGCCTGTTTTCCCCCCATTGAAAAGGGCCACTTCTTTCTGTGGGTCTATCTCAGTGCCGAACTCCTTTTTGTAGAAATCTGCAATGGCTTGCTTGAAAAAGTCGAAGCCTCTAAAAGGTGCATACTGCTGAAACTCTAAAGTGCCTGCTGCCTCTTGAAGGGCGCTTACGATATGTGCAGGAGTCGGAAGATCAGGATTTCCCTGCCCAAGGTTTATGATGTTCGCCCCGTTTTGTGCTTTATGTGCAATTTTCTCAAAGACGGTTCCAAATTTCTGTTCTGGCAGCCGTTCAATCACGTTAGATGGTAAGATCTTCACCACATTACCCTCTCTTTCTATCCCTTCACTAATTCATCCATTAACTGAATGGCAGCTTGCTTCTGTAAGTTGCGGATGGATGCGGCAACATCCTGTGAGGATGACCCTTTTAATTCAAGCGACACGATGCTATTAAAGGCTTCGAATAAAGAGAGATCCACAAAGGTGCCTTTAGATGGGACGGTTTCACTGATGATCACAGTATCTCCAACTAAAGCGTCCTGCGGAATATGGACATGATCAATGGTGATATGTGTGGCATCTGCCGGTATGTGCCCGCTTTCTTTGAAATGCTGAGGGTACAAATGGCAGTCTGCTATATAATGCGTATGTCCAGAAAGCAGCTCTTTTGGCAGCTCCGCTTTTTTTCCATCGACTAATACATCGATCAGCAACTTGGCCATATCCACCCCAAACACTTTTTTGATATTCGGAATCATATTCCAGCCAGCAAATCTAGCTGCGGATTCGATCAGTCCCGTTTCTCGATTTTTCATGAGCTTGATCTCTGTATGGGTCGCACAGTTTTCAAGGCCCAGCCCTTCATTTGCCTTCTTTGCTGCCTCAATGATGATTTGCTGGGCTTCATTGTCTAGTATCGAGGGAGTAATATGAGCCGTTTCTGTAAAACCGATTTGAGGGGTCTTGTCATGAATGACAAAAGGGATATATTCTCCCTCCACGACTAATCCTTCTACACTGACATAATCAGAATAGCCATCCTCTTGATACCAATCCTCGTAAGCACCCTCTAAGTACGTTTCAGCGACAAATGGTGCTTCATATGTCACAGCGTTTGGGACGGGAATTGTTTGCAAGTAGGATTGTACGTTTAAAAAAAGATCATCACTGCCGGCTCTGTCATGAAAAAGGGTCACGCCAATGGAGCTTGCTAAATATGTAGGCTTTAAAATAAGCGGTGTCCCGATATGTTCAATAGCTTGCTGGAAATCAGCTAAAGTCGTGACAGGCTGAGTTTTCACCGCTTTGACACCAGCAGCGTTGAATGCAGCTCTCATTTGGCTTTTATCACGCGCCATTTCAGCTGCCTTTACCCCAGCGCCGCGCAGCCCCAGCCGCTCGGCGGCTTTTGCCATTGGTGCAATAAATAATTCATTATTGGTGGTGATGGCATCAGCTTTGAAAAAGGAAGCCACACGGACTAGGTCATCCACCACCTCTTCCTCTGATTTCAAATAATCATCATGTGCCCAGTAAATAGAATCAGGGTGTTCAAAAGAAGGGTGTGTCTCAAAATAATCGCGGTCTTTGATGACGGCAATGGAGTATTTTTCTATTAGTTCAGCGTGACCCTTTGTAATGGCAAAAGGTCTAGGGATATAAGAAACGATATGATAAGATGCCGCCACACTTTCATAAAACATATGGGGCGGGCATCCTCCTAAATCAGCAATGACAAGTACGGTTTTTTTACTCAATGAAAGCACTCCTTTTTATCTAGCGGTGTAACCGCCATCTGCTGTGACAACACTTCCAGTCATATAGCTGGATAGATCAGAGGCGAGAAACAGCATCACGCCCGCAATTTCTTCAGGTTTTCCGAGACGAAGCAAGGGATTCACCTTTGCTTTTTCCTTTTTGACAAACTCAAGACTTTCTGAATGATTGTCTAAAAAGGATTTTTCATTTAATGGCGTATCAATGATGCCTGGGGCGATACAATTCACCCTGATTTGATGAGCGGCATAGTCGATCGCCATCGATTTGGTGAGCTGGATGACACCGCCCTTTGTTGCGTTGTATGCAGGAATGTCCGGCCAGCCAACGAGTCCTCCGACAGATCCAGTATTAATAATACTTCCGCTTTTCTTCTCAAGCATATGCGGCAATGTATGCTTACTCATGAGAAATACACCCGTCAGGTTGACCTGTAGAATGTGGTTCCAATCCTCCAGTGTCATCTCGTGAATAGGTGAGACAATTTCGATGCCTGCATTGTTAATCAACACATCAATTGTCCCGAATTGGCTCAGCACGGATTGAACGGTTTTTTGACAGTCAGCCTCATTTGTAATATCTGTTTTGAAAAACGCAGCATGTTCATGAGGCAATGATTCAACAAGTTGTTTACCGCTATCTTCATTAATATCAGCCACAGCTACTTTTGCTCCGTGTTCAAGGAAAAGCTTGACGGCGGCAAGCCCAATCCCAGACGCACCTCCTGTAATCAGGACCACTTTTCCGGCAATGTTCATTTCTTCACCTTAGACGCTTTTGGCTTTAAACGGTTATAGCGTGGAGGGAAGAAGAGATTAATAGATTTTGATGCTTCTGGCTTTGGATTAATGGCGCCGTGATCTTCTTTTGGATCACAGAAGTAGGTCGTGCCAAATTCCATCTTCTCTGTAAAGCCTTCAATCGTCATATCGTAACCACCGCTAATGCAAATCCCGATTTGTTCATTACGGTGCTTATGAAAAGGCATTTCCCCGCCATTCCCCGGAATGTTGGCAATCATAAGCTCCATCCAGTCCTCCACAAAAAAGGTCACTTCCATGCCAGGAAGCAAATTACGCGTTTTGAAAATGTCTAAGAAATAAGTAGGAGGAGCCGTATATTCCTCGCCATCTTTTAATCTCTTAATATCAATGGCGATCACTTCTTCATCTGTCAAATTCGATGCGCTGTGAGGAACGAATGGTGGTGCAATATAGGCTGATTCTAATGGGGTGAGCACTTGGGTCGATTGGCCGACCGTCATTTGAAGCTCGCCTTTTAATACGATGCCGATTTGTGCTTCTGGATGCTCGTGAGGTTCGATGATCGTGTGAGGAGGGACGTATGAAATTAACACTTCCGTATCGCCTCTGACAGTAGAATATTGGATGACACCATTATCCCATTCTCGTTTTTTCGCTTGAGGAAAATATAATTCTTGCACCTTTTGTTCAGTCGTCATGTTACATCTCTCCTTTTCCGAATATAGACCAGCTCATAGGAATGCTTTTAAATGTTCGAATGAAGGTGAGGCCGTATGTAGCTCTAGCCACCTCATTGGTTAAAGCGAAATCAAATTCGCCGTCTCTTACTTTTTGTGCGGCTGTACTTGTAGAATTGACAAGCTCAAATTCAGCATTTTGATGAATAAAATATTGAATCAAATTCACAGGTGCAGGATGAGAAACAATTTTTAAATGTTGAAGCATTTGTTCTTGAAAGGGGAAATCTGGTCTGACAGCCAAACCATACATGGGCGTGTCACATCTGAATATTTGTAAAAGCTGCAGGTCAGGTCTCATGTAGAAGTGTTTAATTCCTTCGTATGCGTGTGGAACGAGAGTGTATTGGAGTGCGTTAGAGAGAGTATGTTCAATGCAAGTTTCGAATGTGTCGTAAAGGGATAGTTTCGTATGAGTGCCGAGTGTAGTGGTGGAATGAGAGATGAAATGTTTTGCTGCATATTCACTGCTTGTCCCCTTAGGGCCTAATGTATTGACTGTAAACATCTTAGGTGAAACGATGGGCTCTTCTTTGAAATGAAAAACATCATTCTTTAAGATCATGTTTACCATCCAATCTTTTTCAAATTTTTACTAGATTATAAAAAATAAAATTGGTAATTGTCAACATAATTTATAAAAAATGTATTTTATGATAATATTAAAAATTGATCTAAAAAACTGCACATATCGAGATGTGCAGTGAAATGAGCTCACGTTTCAAAGGTATTTTTATGTTTCTGCTGTAAGGTTTTTTCACGTTTATAGCTGATGAAGCTGATGAGAAAACCAACGAGCGTAATGAGTGCACATACAAGTCCTACCGTATGATAGCCGAAATGGACATAAACAGGTCCCATCAAAGCGGACCCAAGCATAACGGCTAGATTGGAAGCAAGGCTGTAAAAAGCCATCACTTTGCCTCGGTGTGTTTGGGAGCAGTCGCTCAGGACGGTGCTCAAAAGCGTGACGGATAAACTTTGCATGGCACCCCAAATAAATAAAGCGAAAATGAGCAATGTCCATGAGAACGGGGCATAAGGAAGTAAGGCAAGAACGAGCGTAATGCCGCCCAGCACAAAGAAAAGAGACCGTGTTTTGCCAAACCAATCTGCTAATTTCCCGGTAAATATACTCATGGAAAAACCAACGCCATAAGCCATGATCAGAAGTCCAGCTGTTGATTGCCCTCCGGAAAACAAACTTTGCAGGTAAGCTCCTAAAAATGAGTACATGCCATAAAATCCAAGCATGTTACAAAATGTCACGGTCAAATAGGCAGGGACACGGTCGATTTTCAAAGCCCCCCATAAAGAGCCTGATTTCTCCCTAGCTTGAGGTGCCTTCGGATGAGCTGTGGCGACTTGTTTTCGAGATTCAAGGATGACGAGCAGCAGGACAACGAGACTCATCATGGCGAAAATCCAAAATGTCCAGCGCCAGTTCAAACTTTGACCGATAAAAGCGCCAATGGGCACACCAAGGACAAGAGAAAGAGACCAGCTCGATACAATGAGTCCCATCACTTTGCCGCGATATTCATATGGAACCCGGTCGCCCACAAGAGCATAGGCTGTTGGCACAAATACACCAGTCGCCAGCCCAGAAATAGCACGGCCGGCAAAAAACACGGCCAAATTTGGGGCAGCAGCACACATCACTGTTCCAATCAAAAAGAAAGACAGCCCAATTATCAAACACAGCTCTCTTGAATACCGGTCCCCTAAAGGAACGAGAAGCGGAGCTCCAACCAGCACAGCTAACCCATAAATGCTGATGGAAAGAGCGAGAACATCAAGAGAGTGCTGAAAGGAGTTTGATAAATCAGGCAGCAGTGGTGAAATCACCAGTTCCTCCGATCCCGCCGCAAAAACGCCAAGTGTGAGTGCGATGGCAAGTGTGATGGGAAATGTTTTAGAAGCCTGGCTGTCTAAAGATTCTTTCATCAAGTGATCCCTCCATACTTGCTTTTTCATTCAATTCCGTTAAAATAAATTCTACCATTATTTAGTTTTATTTTACATTTCGCATCATAAGTATTATCATCAAATACTTTTCAAATGGAACGATTTTTGGATAGGAGAGGTACGAATGAAAATCACCGATGTAGATGTGCATATTTTAAATGAATTGAGAGAAGATGCCCGCTTATCCATGAGGGAATTGTCCAAACGAGTGAATTTATCAGCACCTGCGGTAGCAGAAAGAGTGCGTAAATTAGAGGACGCAGGGATTATCGAAGGGTATTCTGTTCAGGTCAATTATAAAAAATTAGGGCTTCTGATTGACTGCCTGCTGGAAGTTACGGTGTTAAATGGGGAGTATCAGCGTTTTGTGGCTTTTATGAACGAGCACCCACGCGCTTTTTTTGCTTATCGAGTGGCAGGACAGTCTTGCTTTTTCATTAAGCTGTCAGTTTCGTCTCTTGAAGAAATTGAAGCCTTTATTCAAGAAGTGTCTGGATTTACAAAAACCGTCTCCCATATTGTCTTGTCAGAGCACTCTTTTTCCCATCCCATTCAGGAACGCTTAAAACAAATAGAAGAGCCAGAAATGACCGTGGTGAAATAAAAAGCTTCAGATTGTTGACAAAGGGCTAAAATGATCTTTATTTTAGCCCTTTGTCTTCTTTCAGCTCAGCGTGATAGAAAGAAAGCCTTTATAGTAATAATTTGAGATCAAAGGAGTTAATTTTTTTGAAGCTTTTAAAAGTAATAGATTACGCAGCATTAATGGATATGCACAGAACAAGAAGCAAAGAAAGTCACTATAATAATTTGCCTATTGACGTAGGTAATAGGGAACGTTTTTTTAGTGCTCAGCCAATTGATTTAGAATTTCACATCGATAACCATACAGCAAACTTAAAAAGTGGAATATTTTCTTTTAATTCAAGCATCAAATCTGGTGTAGATAAGAATGATAAGGTTTCTGGGGAAGTGTTTTTACGAAAAGAGTCAAAGCACAAGCCCAATGTAATCTTCGTACATGGATGGCGAATGGATTCATACGACAGAATCAAGAAGATTTATCATGATAAGATCGTTAAAAATTATGATTGGAATATGTATTACTACACGCTGCCTTATCATTTCGATAGAGAACCACAAAATTCAACATATTCTGGTGAACAGATGATTAGTGCCAATATAAGTCGAACAGTGCAATCCTCCCAGCAAGCTATTGTTGAACTTAGAGGGCTGATTAAATGGATCAAGGAAAATGAAGGTGGGGAAATAATCGTAGTTGGTATTAGTTTAAGAGGGTGGCTAACAAACTTATTAGCAACAGTCGAGAAAGACGTGAATATTGTTGTATCAGCTTTTTATGCGAATAATATTGCGCATTCCATCTGGAACACTCTTCCTGGGAAGTATATACGAAGAGATCTGGAGGAACATGGAACAGAGTATGAAGAACTCGACAAAGCTTGGGATATTATGAACCCTAGTAAAGCAAAACTTCTCGTAGACAAAGAAAATGTACTCTTAATATCAGGGAAATATGACATGTATATTGACATAAATGATGCTGATACTCTGTGGAATAGCTGGAATCAACCTAAAAGGCACGTATACAGTTGTGGCCATGCTGGAATTGTACTATCTAGAAATAGAATAGCAGCCGACACACTTCAATTTATTGAAAGCAGGCTAAAGAAATAAAATGATGTTCATTTAGTTTTGTTTCTTACTTATCCTGAAAATGATGTTTCTCATGATGTGATCACCTTTCTAAACAAATACATAAAAAGGCTTCGGAAAGATCCGAAGCCTTAAGAGTTTATCATACATGGAAATAAGACGCCAGCTGCTCGTTTGCTAAACGGTTTCCAACAAAGAAGGAACCGAATTCGCCGTAGCGTGCACTGACTTCATCAAAGCGCATTTCATAAACCAATTTTTTAAATTGAAGCACGTCATCAGAGAAAAGGGTAACGCCCCACTCATAATCATCAAAACCAACAGAACCTGTAATGATCTGTTTTACTTTCCCAGCATAGCTTCGGCCAATTAAGCCATGGCTTCTCATAAGAGATTTACGCTCATCCATGGAAAGCATGTACCAGTTGTCATTGCCAGAACGTCTTTTATCCATTGGATAGAAGCACACGTATTGAGAAGAAGGAAGCTCTGGATATAGGCGCGCACGTACATGCGGGTTCTCGTAAGGATCTCCGCCATCGCCGCCTCCTGCTAAGTAGTTGCTGAGCTCAACAACTGAAACATACGAATAAGCTGGAATCGTAAATTCTGCTAGTCGTGTTTTGTTGAATTCAAGTTCAATTTCACCTAGTTCTTCCATTGTCGGACGTAAAATCATGAGCATAATATCTGCTTTTTGGCCGACAATACTATAGATTGTTTGGCTCCCAGCTTTATCTTGCTCAGCTGTTTTCCATTTTTCCAATAGACCTGTGAACTCATGAATGATGGCTTGGCGCTCATCACTTGTCAGCAGCTTCCAAGCTGTCCAGTCGATCGTTCTAAAATCATGCAGCGCATACCAGCCATCTAGTGTTTGAGCTGCTTCATTTGTTGTATGTTGTTCGCTCATTTCTTTCACTCCTATTAACAGTTTTCCATCTGTTCCAACTATAACATAGTTTGTCCAAATGGAGATGTGATCAAAACTTGAACGAAGAAAACAGCTTTTATGAAAATTGATTAAATTAGTTTGAAAAATAAGAATTTAATTTGTAAGCGCTATAATATAAGTTGGTAGTTTGAATTTAGGTAGAAGAAGAGTATGCTTAAAAGAGAACGCTTTTTTTGTAAAATCAAGGAGGGTATTGTAGTGGCAGATATTTTTTCAACAGTTCAGGAAAAGGTTGCAGGTAAAGGAGTAAAGATCGTTTTTCCTGAGGGAATGGACGAACGCATTCTAACAGCCGTTCAAAAACTAGCAGATGGCAAAGTATTACAGCCAATTGTGGTAGGTAAAAAACAAGAAGTTGAAGCAAAAGCAAAAGAATTAGGTCTTACACTTGATGGTGTTGATGTGTATGATCCACATACATATGAAGGTTTTGAAGAGCTTGTACAAGCTTTCGTAGAAAGACGTAAAGGCAAAGCAACAGAAGAGCAAGCAAGAAAAGCATTACTAGATGAAAACTACTTCGGTACAATGCTTGTGTATAAAGGTCTTGCAGACGGACTTGTGAGCGGTGCGGCACACTCAACTGCTGACACAGTGCGTCCAGCACTTCAAATCATTAAAACAAAAGAAGGCGTAAAGAAAACATCTGGCGTCTTCATCATGGCTCGCGGCGAAGAGCAGTACGTGTTTGCTGATTGTGCAATCAACATTGCTCCAGACAGCCAAGATCTAGCTGAAATTGCGATCGAAAGTGCAAACACAGCAAAAATGTTTGATATCGAATCACGTGTGGCAATGCTTAGCTTCTCTACTAAAGGCTCAGCTAAATCAGACGAAACAGAAAAAGTATCAGAAGCAGTTCGCATTGCAAAAGAAAAGGCACCTGAGCTTGTACTTGATGGAGAATTCCAATTCGATGCAGCTTTCGTTCCTTCAGTAGCAGCGAAAAAAGCGCCAGATTCCGTCATCAAAGGCGATGCCAGCGTATTTGTTTTCCCTAGCCTCGAAGCAGGAAACATTGGCTACAAAATTGCACAGCGCTTAGGTAATTTTGAAGCTGTAGGTCCAATCCTACAAGGCTTAAACCAGCCAGTAAACGATCTTTCAAGAGGCTGTAATGCCGAAGACGTTTACAATCTTGCGCTTATCACAGCAGCTCAAGCACTATAATGATCTCGACAAAGGCAGCCAGTACGATAGATTCGTGCTGGCTGTTTTTTTGATGACAAATGTGTACAATATAGGGGGAAAAGAAAAAATTTGATCGTAGATAAAGCCGATAGAATAGGCAGGTGCAATAATGGACGATTTCATACATAAGCTTCAGCATAAGGTCGCGGGATTAACAGAGGCACAAAGGAGAATTGCAGATTATATCGTGCACAATCCGATGGAGGTCGCGTTTTTAACTGTAGATAAATTGGCTTCAAAAGTTGGGACGAGTACAGCTACCATCATGAGATTCTCTACTGCTGTAGGGTATTCCGGTTTCTCTGAGCTTCAAAAAGAGCTTCAATCAAACATGAAGCATAAAGCTGCCCCTCAAACGAGACTTGAAGCGAACCTCAAGCATTCAAATAAAAGTAAGCTTCTGCACAACCATGTGGAGCTGCAATTTCAAAATATCCAGTACGCTTTAGACAATATCACGGAAGAAACCTTTCAGCATATTGTTGAAAAAATAGCCAGCTCCCGCCAGGTTCTGTGTACAAGTGTCCGAAGTGGAAGACCTGTTGGCGAGTATCTGTCATTTGGAATCAATCGGCTATTGGGGAACTGTCAATATATTGATGCGGACAAAAGCGACTGGGTGGATGATCTCGTTCATTTTCAATCTGATGATTTCATTATAGCGGTCAGCTATCCTCGCTATGCAAAGCGTATAAAGGACTTGCTGGAGGCAGCGAAGTCATATGGGGTGGAAGTGCTTTTAATTACAGACAGCTACAGCTCTCCACTAACTAAGTATGCACAATATGTATTACCATGTTCCTCAGCAAGTGTGGGCTCTCATAACTCTGTCGTATCTGCTATCTTTATCGTAGATTATATTTTAAGTGCCTTAGCCATTAATGACCCTGAAAGAACAAAACCTCGTTTAGATCAAATCAATCATATGTTAACGAAAATGAGTTATCACACAACACATTAGTCGTGTGGTGACTCATTTTTTTCATTTAATTTTTATGAAAGCGCTTTACTAAATAAAATCGAGATGGTATGATCGTGTCACGAAAGTAATATATATTACTTTAATAAAGTTGAATGTAACGAATATAACTCAAAGGGGATGATGGAAACAATGAGTACTGTTCAATTTGTGTCAAATGATCTAATAGATCGGGCAAGAAAGCTTAACTCAACCTTGCTGTCAGACGTGATGGGATGCACCGGAGCGATGGATCATCAAATTAAGCCTGTTGCAAGAGGCATGAATATAGTAGGGACAGCTTTTACCGTTAGCTTACGGCCAGGGGATAATTTATTTCTTCATCAAGCGATCTATTCTGCTAAAGAAGGAGATGTACTGATTGTTGATGGAAAAGACCATAAAGGTCATGCATATTTAGGGGAATTGATGGCACATTCAGCAAAGGCTGTAGGAATAGAAGGAATCGTGATTGACGGGCTTGTTCGCGACAAACTCTCTTTAGAGGAGCTGGCATTTCCTATATACAGTAAGGGGTTTATGCCAAACGGACCTTTTAAAGATGGTCCTGGGGAATTGAATCAAACCATCTCGTGCGGCGGTGTCAAAGTAGCACCAGGTGATTTAGTCATTGCTGACGATGATGGAGTCGTCATCGTTCCACAGGAAAAGGCGGAACACCTGCTCACACTAGCGGAAGAGAAACAAGCGTATGAAAATCAGAGATTAAAAACGATTCAACAGTATGTGGACGAAGGAAAGCAAGACATCAGTCTCTTAGCACCAGCATGGCTGGAAGGCAGAATGAAAAAATTTCAGGGATAGGGGAGAATCGGTGATGAAGATAGGCTTTATCGGTTATGGAGAAGCAGCATATGAGCTATCAACGGGATTGAAAACAGAAGGATTAGATCAATTTTACGCGTATGATGTACTATTACAAAATGAGAAATTAGCTGGCGCGTTGAAAGAGAAAGCATCGCAGACAGGAGTTCAATTAACCAGCAGTATCAGCGAAGTCATTGAGAAATCTGATATTGTGATTGCAGCTGTGCCAGCGAATAAAACCTTAGAAGTGGCACAATCTGTAACGGGAAGTTTGAAAAAGAATCAACTATATGTAGATGTGTCAGCATCAACACCAGACATCAAAAAACAAGTGGCAAACGAAATTGAAAAGCAAAAAGCTCTATTCGTAGATGCTGCCATGCTAGGGCCTCTTCCAGTCAACAAACACAAGGTTCCAATCACGGCAAGCGGCAGTGGAACTGACCAATTCATGAAAGTAATGAATGCTTATGGCATGAATATCACAAAAATCAGTGACCAGCCAGGAGATGCTTCTGCCTTAAAGCTGATCAGAAGTGTTTATATGAAGGGGATCGTTGGTCTCATGATTGAATTTTTGGAAATTTCCAAAAAATATAATGTGGAACAACAAGTGATTTCTTCATTAAGCGATACAATGGATAGCAAAAGTTTTGAAGAGACCATGAACCGTCTTGTGACAGGGAGTGCATTACATGCAAAACGACGAGCGATCGAGCTTCTTGGCTCTATTGAAATGTTAGATGAAGCAGAGGTTGATGCCAGCATGTCTCGGGCAGCGCAACAGAAGCTAGAGAGATTAGCAGACTTTCAATTCGTTGAACGGTTTAATGGGAAAAAGCCGGCCAGCTGGGAAGAAGTCATTGACGTGATGCAGCAGGGGTAATAAATTGTAAGCGTTTTATTTAACAAAGGGGAGGCGAAAAAACGATATGGGTTTTATTGCGTTGATTGTATTCATAGCTGTCATCATTATATGGAATGTCGTCGTGAAACGGAATATGGGAGAAGCCATGCTATTAGGCTTTATTGCAACCACATTATTTGGCGGATTGGATGCATTAAGACTTTTCTGGGATGGATTAAAATTCGCATCCACATATGAGGTGCTCTATGCAGCTGTCGCATTTGTATTCATGGCTTATTTAATTGAAAAGCTGGAATTAATTCATGCACTCTTGCGAATCTTAAATTCGGTTGTAGGTAAACTTCCTGGTGGAGCGGCTTATATGAGTACGTTAGGCTCAGCAGTCTTAGGTGCTCTTTCGGGTTCAAATTCTGCAAACACAGCTGCCACTGGCTCTATCACGGCCTCTTGGATGATTAAATCAGGCTGGAGCCGAACCCATACAGCGACCATTTTAGCAGGGAATGGCGGACTTGGAGCGGCACTGCCTCCGAACTCTTCCATGTTTATCATGCTGGGGTTTGCACCAATTGCAGCCCTTGTATCTGAGGGAGATTTATATATTGCGCTTCTAATAGGAGGACTGTATCAAGTCGTATACCGATTTATTTTGGTGTATATTCTGGTGAAAAAGAATAAAATTCAGGCCATGCCGCCAGATGATATTCTTCCTTTTAGGGAAGCTGTGAAACAAGGGTGGAAGTCGATCTTTATTTTTTTCGGTGCCTTGATTCCTATCATTATCACAATTGGTCCACTGGCAAACTACTTAAAAAGTAATCCAAACATTGGACCAGAGGCAATGGATCACATTTCTTTAATTACGTGGATTCCGATTCTCATGATGTTGATTAGTTTAACGATCGGGAGAAAAAAGGCGTCTGCACTTGATTGGTCTCAGTTTTTCAAGTCGGCCATTCCTAAATTTACAACGATCGGTGCCTTGATGCTGTTTGCTGTTGCGGCAAGCCAGGTGCTTGCTGAATTAGGATTGGCAGAAGATTTGACGCAAATCACATCAGTACTTACCATTCCGAAATGGCTCATGGTACTCATTGTGGGAATTCTTGTCACGCTGGTGGCTGGACCATTATCTTCTACAGCCACATTAACAGCTGTTGGACTTGTCTCGTTTTCAGCTTTAGTCTCAGTCGGAGTGGATCCAGTTGTGGCTGTTGTCGCCATTCTTGCTTTTTCATCGACAGAAGGCGCTTCCCCGCCGGCATCAGGATCGATTTTCATTGCTTCTGGTCTTGCAGGAGCCAAACCTGAGAAAACCTTTATACCACTGATTCTCTACTATATGCTGCCGATCGTGGGAATTGGCTGGCTCATCGGAATGGGAATACTTCCAGTATAGAAAGGAGAAACACATGAGAGCATTAATGGAATTATTATTTAAAGTGCTGCTTGTCCTGTTCTTAACGTCAGGAGCCCTGTTGGTATTTGGTCAAATACTAGGGATTGTCTTGCAAAAGGGAGATATGATTATTGCAAGTACGAATCTATTCAAAAACCCAACACTGGTGTTAAGTGCCTTTTTTAGTCTTGTTGGTTTCTCTCTGAATTATATTCCTGAAAAGAAAGACACCTCATTTAGCGATCATCCATCAGCATCAGCGAGTGATTCGCTCAAATAAGCAATAAAAAGCTGGATTCAGTAAATGAATTCAGCTTTTTTGCGCGTTAGAAATAGGTATTAAAACCCAATACGTACGATTCATTTTTTGGTCAATTCACTTTCAATCATATGCCTCTTGTTCTAGTAAATGGTAACATAACGGAGGACTATTTAAGGGATAGAGGTGTTTGACCATATCTGGAGCAATCATCGGTTATAAAACAGCCTTGTATTCATTAAAGGCAGATATATCTATAAAAAAAGAACAAATCATCGAACTCAACCTGTGCCGCAAAGAAATCAAAGAGGCAAAATTAACCCTGTCAGATGCCAGCAAGAAAATCACTCATCCGGATCTGACATCACATACATGGTTTGGCCATTTGGCAGACACGTTTGATGACATTCGAGACGAAATGGCTTCTGCCAGTCAGGAAATAAAAGGTGTACAGCTAACCAATCTATTAAATCGAATTGATGAGATAATTAGTGATTTCACATCGGAGATTCATTCGTTAGAAAATGAAATTCATTCGGTTGAAAGAAAAATAGAGAAAGAAAAGCAGGAAGAAAAAAGAGGGTAGTCACATGACGAGAGAAATTAAAATAGATGCCAGTCAGGTCAAACGAGTATTACAGCAAGCAAAACAATCAGGCGCTCAAATGAATGCAGCCCTTCCAACAACCATCAAAGGAAGAAATCAGCTCCTGACAGCAGACTCATTAGAAAAGATTAATCAACAGCTGAACGAATTAAGTACATCTTATATAGGCATCCTTCAGAAACAGCTTGTACAAACAGAACAAGCGGTGAACACCATGATTGAAACGGACAAGGCGCTTGCTTCCAGCAGTAAAAGAAAATAAAGGAGAACGCAATGAAAACCCTTGACGCCTTTGGGCTAATAAACGGAATAGATCAAACGCTGAATACGTTAAAGCAGCAGTCACAGCAAATCAGCTCCTTAGAAAAACAAATCCATCACATCATCTCACTCGACGGCGCACTAAAGGGAGAGGCGGGACAAGCCATCCGCGCCTTCTATACAGAATGCCATATTCCCTTCCTGCAATTCTTTCAGGTCGTCATTGAGGAATATAGCGCTGCATTGAAAAACACAAAGCAGACTCTTCATGCACTAGAATCAAACGAGCACGGCTTTATCTCACAAGCGTTTATCGAAGATGATCTTGATCAAGGCTTAAAAAAAGCTGAACGTACGATTTCTGAAATCGTATCAGAGGTAAACCACGCCATCGGAAGAGTTGGTCATATTGTTCACTTGCCAAGTGTAGACGAATCAGCTTTTCAGCAAAACTATCAAAAGGCATGGCTTGAGACCTCAAAAACCATTGGTCTGCTTCATGCATTTGACAGGGAGCAGAAAAATGCTTTACATGAAACCAAAAGCTCCCTTCAAACAATGAAGCAATACATAGATACCTTGAGTACCATGTTCACCGGCCCTAAAATCGACATCACGAGCTATCAAAAGGGATCTATTTTCAAAGATGGAAAAGAAGAAAAAGTAAGCAGCACCATCAGTGGATTGAACGACAAAATAGACAACCCAAAAGACAATCCAATGATCATCATGCTGAAGAAACTGAAAGAGAAACAACAAGCGAATGTGGAGACGGTTGTTCGGAATGACACCCATAAAAACATCAGTAAACAAATCACAGCAAACGATCCGTCGTTTACGACATTGCAAAGGGAAGCCGTGAACGGGAAAAATAAGATTCATAGAGACATCAGGGTCATAAATGGTAAACTATTCAACGTAAAAGGCATTAAAAAGTTAAAAGAATTCGACATCGCAGATGAAGTCGTCACGGACCCATCGGATATTAATTTTATTGGCGGAAGATACACCGTTTACGCCAATAAACAACTCATCCGCACGTATATCGCAAACGGCGAAATAAGAATAGAAGAAGTCGACAAAATCCCAGAAAGCCGCAGCCGTGGCAACGCTAAACGCATTTTAGATGGTCAAGTTGTCTCAACCACCGAAAACATCATCCTAGAATACAGCGGCATCTACGACGGCTACCGAGCCGTTACTGGCAAAGACCCAGAAACCAGCCAAAACATCAGTAGAACAGACCAAGCCCTATCCGCAGCCTCTATTATCCCAATGACGAAGATAGTGAAGGTTGGGAAATATGTTTTTAGGTTGGATCAAGGGAAGAATGTGAAGAGGATTGAAAAGACGGCTAAAGGTGCGGGTGACCTGATTAAATTCAAAGGTGATCAAGCTATTATTCATTATGAAAAGCATAGTAAAGAGATAATGGATGCAATGGGTAAAAATCAATACAATATCAAAAATTACCTTAAAGATGCAAATCACGTTATTCAGAAGGGGAAATATGTACCAGAACTGAATGGTTATGTGAGGCTTGTTGGTGGAAAGGGAAGTGCAAAATATGGTTTTGTTGGGCTTGATAGAAAAACAGGGAATATTACCACATTTCATATAAAATCGGTTAAAGAACTTTCTAAAAAAGCACCAAGTTTAGGGATAAAAACAAAGAAGTAAAAAAGGGTGATCGTATTGAAAATAAAAAAAATAAACTGGATTTCACAAGAAGCTTCAGAAGCTGAAGTGATTGTAACAGATGGTGAACTGGAAATAATGTGTTTTGCTCAACCATTAAATTACCGTGAAGAAAGTGAACTATTAGAGCCTATTTATTGTTTAGATGTGTCAGACCTAGTGAAAGCTGAATTGTCAGAGTATAGAATTGAAAAATTAGATGATAATTTTAGCTATAGCTTCTTAGGACAATTAATTGATAAGCATGATGAAAAAGTGAGAGTAGGCGGACTTTTATTAGAATTGGATAACAATTTACCAGGAGATATAAATGAAGGCGATTTTATAAGGTTTAATTGTCAACGACTTGATATTTATTAGTAAGAGATGATGTCTTTAAACCCTTGAAAGTCTATAAACTTTTAAGGGTTATTTGAAATATAATAATAGTTGAATCGATATACCTGCTTAAGAACGATAATGATCAGATACACTCAGGGATAGCTTGTTGAATTGACAAGAGAATAAAAAATGCTGATTCTTTAGGAGCGTTCAATGAACAAAAAACAAGAACTAACGAAACAAATCCAAACCGTCATCAACATCCTAGAAAAAGACTATTCCCAAAAAATCAATCAAGGTGTTCTCCAATTAATATACAAAAGATATAAGGATGCACAAAGGATCATTCAGAACAATGAAGATCTCCAAAAGATGTTGATCATTGGCGGGGTAAGAGCTTATTTGGATAGTTACAATGATTATTTAAACCCCTTTCTAGATGAATTACATAAAGCAGAGAGTTTGCTAAAAGAAATGCTGTAATAGATAAAATGGCTGTCTATAGTTCTAGATGAGGCTATTTTCTTTTAAAGATGTATAAAAGGGTCATGAAAAAATCAGCTGCTTAACATAGAGGAGGCTCTTAAAATGCTCAATTTAACTCAAATCCTAAATTTGCACGTGAACAAACCAGCAAGTGACATACATATCAAAGAGGCAGAATCCCAGCTAAACATGGTGCTGCCCCATGCTTATAAGGAATTGTTGAAACAGACAAATGGATGTTCTGTTGGAGGCGATGTTCTACTATACGGAACTGAGGACATAGTGGAACGCAATGCAACGTGGGAGGTTCAGCAGTATGCAAGCGGCTATGCAGCAATTGGTGACGATGGCGGCGGGCGAGTACTTCTCATGCGGCAGGCAGAAGAGGAGAAAAAAGTGTGGATCGTCGATACTGGTGTGATGGACCCTCAGCATGCGGAACTGGTCGCTGAAGACTTGTTGAGCTGGGTAAATGAGGGCTGTTTCATAGAAGTTTAGTTTATTAAGGAGATGATCAATTTGCCGTGGAATACATTGATCGCTGCATGCCTCGTGGTTGGGGTTCCTGTCGTTTTAATTGCAGCTGTTTATTTCATCTCGAAAAGGAAGAACAAGAAAACAAAATCATCTAACTGAAACGCTCTGTGACGCCAAATGTTATGGAGCTTTTTTGCATTCTCCCTCCATTCCTCCCATGTTATAATAAACACAGTTTATGAACGAGAGGATATGCAGGACATGAAAAATGAACCTATTGAGTTATTGACACAGCCGACATGGCGAATCATAGATCAATCGAGCCTAGGTCTCTATGTAGACCCAAAGCAATCCTTTGCGATGGATGATACGCTTTGCGCGTCGGTGGGGAAGGGCCTCTCACCAGCGACAGCCCGTTCTTGGGTGCATCACAATACGATTGTGCTTGGGATTCAGGATACAAGACTTCCTTTTCTCCAAGATGGTGTAAAGCTGCTTGAGGATGAAGGATATCGTGTGATTGTGCGCAATTCAGGCGGTCTTGCTGTGGTACTGGATGAAGGCGTACTGAATGTGTCTTTAATCTTTGCTGAACAAAAGAAGGGCATTGATATTGACCGCGGGTATGATGCGATGGTGGAATTGATCCGCCGGATGCTGTCGGTGTATGAGGTGGACATTGAAGCTTATGAAATTGTCGGCTCTTACTGTCCAGGCAGCTACGATTTGAGTATCAATGGAAAGAAATTTGCCGGCATTTCTCAGCGTAGATTACGCGGAGGGGTCGCTGTGCAAATCTATTTGTGTGCAGATGGAAGCGGTCAAAAACGAGCTGATTTGATTCGCCGTTTTTATGAGGTGGCCTTAAAGGATAAACGACATGAGGTGAAAGCGGTATTCCCTGATATACAGCCGGATACGATGGCATCCCTATCAGAATTAACTGGAGAACCAATTGACTGTGCGCTTCTCATGCGTCTTTTACTAGAAGAACTCCAAAAGCTGAGCGACCAACTGACAGCTTCAGGACTGACCACCGAGGAACAGCTAGAGTTTGAGAAAAATATGACGCGGATGATTGAGCGAAATGAGAAAGTGTTCTCGTAAACACATCTTTCCATCTTAAAAATTAGGGGTGATGTAATGGAAACGAAACTTCTGAAAGCCATTGAACTTCGAGAAAGTGGACATCTTCAAGAATCCAATGACATGCTCACCCGTCTTGTAGAAGAGTATCCAGACCATGCCTCCATTCACTATCAATGTGCTTGGAGTTATGATGTGTTAGGAAAGGAAAAACAAGCTGTCTTTTTTTATGAAAGGGCCATTGAGTTAGGATTGTCTTCAGAAGAACTAGAAGACGCTTTACTAGGGTTAGGAAGTACATACAGAACCTTAGGGGAATATGAAAAGTCAAAACAGATATTCCTGCATGCGATGGAAGCTTATCCGCATAATAAAGCCATTCAAACGTTTTATGCCATGACTTTGTATAATTTGAAGGAACATAGCAAATCGATGGAAATATTACTGAACTGTTTAACTGAGACGACAAACGATTCTGCTATTTTGAGTTATCGAAAGGCGATTGATTTTTATTCAAATCAGTTAGATAGATTGTGGAAATGATTTATATAGATTTGGAGGGGCAATGTAATGGAAGAATCCCCTCCTTTGTTATGAAATTTTATATATGTGATAGTCCTTTATGACATAAGAAAGAAGGAAAATGTATTGTCATTCATCACCACGTATTACCCGCTGTTTATGCTTTGTGTTTTGTCTTTGTTGTATGTGATGTATCGTATTCAGCCAATGGCCTCTACGATTAAAAAAATCATCATTGTGCTCTGTGTGTTAACAAATGCCGCATACATTTGCTGGCGCCTCTTCTTTACACTTCCGCATGAAGGTACATTTAATATGATAATGGGCATCTTGCTTGTGGCCTGTGAATGTATTGGATTTTTACAGCTGCTTGTGTTTTATACACTTGTTTGGAAGCCTTCAAATCGGAAACAAGTCATGATCAGTGATCTTGAAAGGCTGCCAACAGTTGATATTTTCATAGCTACATATAATGAACCAATTGAAGTGCTAAAACGCACGGTTGCAGGTTGTTTGAATCTGTCTTATCCAAAAGGCAGCGTCCATATTTATTTATGTGATGATGGCAAGAGGGAGTCTGTAGAGCAGCTTGCTTCTGAGTTTGGTGTTCATTATCTGACAAGAACGGATAACAAGTTTGCTAAGGCGGGGAATTTAAACCATGCGATGTCTCAAACGAATGGGGAGCTAATTCTCACACTTGATGCTGATATGGTCCCGCTTCCTGCCTTTTTAGAAAAGACAGTGCCTTACTTTCATGATGGAGCGACTGCATTTGTTCAAGTTCCACAGGCGTTTTATAACGAAGATCCTTTCCAATATAATATGTTCTCGAAGGATCGAATTCCAAATGAGCAGGACTTCTTCATGCAAACCCTCCAAGCTGGTAAAGATCGATTCAATGCGGTCATGTATGTCGGGAGTAATACGGTATTTAGAAGAACAGCATTAGAGGAAATTGGCGGATTTGCTACTGGGGTAATTACAGAAGACATGGCGACAGGAATGCTTCTCCAAGGGAAGTTCAAATCTGTGTCTGTCGGAGAGGTATTAGCTGTCGGTCTGGCACCTGAAAGCTGGCTTGATCTGTTAAAGCAGCGAGACCGGTGGTCGAGAGGGAACATTCAGTGTGCCCGTAAGTTTAATCCATTGAAGGTTCGCGGCTTAACGCTTATGCAGCGCGTTCTTTATTTAGATGGCATTGTGTATTGGTTTAACGGTTTGTTTAAAATGATTTACATTCTTACACCGATATTGTTTTTATTATTTGGTATTCAAAGTTTCTGGGCCGATTTTCAGTCCATTTTCATGTTTTGGCTGCCGGCGTTCTTTAGTTCGTATTTAGCGTTTAAACTGGTGTCGAATCAAAAAAGAAGTATGTTTTGGAGTCATATTTATGAAAGCTCTATGGCATTCCACCTGGCTGGTGTGGCTTTAAGTGAGCTGTTTTTGAAGAAGAGGGTTGAATTTCTTGTCACGCCGAAGGGAATTCAAACGGACAAGAGACATTTCCATTTGAAAACGATGATTCCTCATTTGATCTTCTTGCTGCTCTCATTGCTTGTCCTTGTGAAAATAGGATACGATATGAAAGTAAATGGGACGATGAATGCTGATCTCACGTTGATTAATATTTTTTGGGTACTTTATAACGGTGCAGGGCTGTTCATGGCACTTATTGTGGCGTTTGATCGTCCGCGTTATCGAAAATCAGAGCGGTTTGTCATTGAAAAAGAGGGGCAGCTCCGTTCTGATCATCAAGATGAGTCGATTGCTTGTTTTCTACTAGATATGAGTGATTCAGGTGCACGTCTATCCATTCCATTGGATCAAGCTTCTTCTCTAAATCAAGGACAAATGCAATTATCCTTTTCAGAGAATGAAAGTGTGGCATGTGATGTGGTCTGGAGTCATTCGGAGGGAGACAAGCTGATGGTTGGTGTGGCTTTTACTAACACAGAAAAATCACAGTACCTATCACTGATCCGCTTCTTATTCACACGAGAGCACGTATCGATAACGGATCGTGAGAAAAAATCCTATGCTGTTCGGACATTTCTCCGCTTTGTAAGAGAAACGGAGAAAGTACCAAAGGCTATTCGGCGCAAATGGATGAGAAGACCATTGCAAGGTGTGGCAGGCACGCTAGTCTATGAGGACCGGTTAGAAGAGAAGGTGCCGGTGAATATACATGATATTAGTTTATCTGGGTGTAAAATCGAGTCTGAAGCTTCAATTGAATTACATGACAAAGTGCTAATCACCATTGATACAGAATCTCTGACAGAGCAGCCGGCGATTGTGGTTTGGACATCACAAAAACGCGGCCGCACAATAGCCGGACTCAAGTTTGTTCAGCCTGAAATCAAGCAGATAGAAGAAAGAGAGGGAGTGGTTTCTTGAAATCCAAAAATGGCGGTTACCTCTATTTACTATGGCTTCCTGTCATCATGGGAGCCGGCTACGGCATTTCGCTTTTAGTGCCATTTCTTCAGCCTGTACTGACACTTGGCATTGCAGGTCTTTATATTTTTATGTTTGGTGATTTTCAAGTAAGGCAGGTCAGGTATATTTTTATGTTCGTGTTTTTGATCAATGTCCTTTTTAGTGTGATGCTATTTTTGGGCATTTAAAAAAGTGCTTCCCGAGGCGGGGAGCACTTTTTGTTATTCTGCCATTTTTTCGAGGTTGCCGTTCCGATCCATTTTAAAGGTTGGTGCGGCACTATCGTCTTCTTCAAACAAAACTAGTTTTCTTGCACGGTTCATGATTTTGACGAGTGTTTCATAATCTTCTTGAATCGTGAGCTGATCCTTTTCAAGCTTTTTTACTTCAGCTTCTAGCTGCGAGACTTTATGAGAAAGCTCATTGTTTTCTCTTTTTAAGCGGCTGTTTTCCATACGTAAGGCAGTGGATTGCTGACCATCGCCTTCATAACGGCGTAAGAAATCAATGATATCGTCGATGGTTAATTCTTGATGCTGCCTAAATGGATTTGCTTCCGGCTTTTTCTCTGCGGTATTTGGGGCAGGAGAAGCCTGTGACAATAAATGTGATAAACTAGCTAACTCTTCATTGTAGCTTTGATCCACAAACTGAAGCTGTTCGGCAGTTTCAGCAGCTGGTGCAAATGTTTCTTCCTTTGCTGGCTCCAATTCCTGGGAGAATTCCTCCTGAGTGACCGTTTCTTCTACTTGCGGCTGATAAAGTAATCGTTTTTTCGCAGGCTGGCCATTGCCAAGTGCACGCATCCGTTGTTTTCGTTGTTTTTTGGCTAGTGCCAACGCTTTTTCATATTGATGCCTCACGACAGCGTTCCATCTAAATCCGCATGCTGCGGAGGTGCGGTTCAGCTTGTCTCCTACTTCTTCAAACGCATTTAGCTGCGTACTGCCCTCTCTGACGTGACGTAAGACGGTTTCTGCCAGGAGGAGATCATTTTCCTCTGACCAAGCATCTTGTCTTTGTTTTGACATGTGTTTAAACCCCCATATGATTTGATGGTATTAGATTAGCCAAGTTCAAGAAGGTTTATACAAGTTTGCTAAAAGGATAGTGGAAAATACTAGCTTTTATGTAAACGCGTCATTGGGGCGGCAAAGCGTCTTGCAAGTCCAGCCGCTTCGATGTACAATGTTGGGTGGTATATTATTCACGATTGGCTGTCCAACTGTTTCATATAGAATGAAGTATCATCATTGAAAGGAAGCGTAAGACCATGGCTAATGAGTTTCGCGTATGTGACGATTGTGATGCGACGAACCTAAAGACGTTATTGCCTCGACTCAAATCGGTTGACCCTGATGCAAAAATTGAGATTGGCTGTCAATCCTATTGTGGTCCAGGACGAAAAAAGGCTTTTGCGTTTGTGAACAATCGCCCATTATCCGCACCAACAGAAGATGAATTACTCGAAAAGGTTCAAAAAAAAGTCAAATAAATGTCACTGAATGTGTTCAGTCGACCTAAAAAGAGGTCCGTCCCTGTCAGGTCGGGCTTTTTACGTCCGTGCAATCTTTGAGAACACATTCACCAACAAATTCAAGGATGTTTTCGGGAAAAGTTACCCGATATAATAGAAACACGTCTTAAAAAAAGAGGGACGAAACGATGGCGTATCCAAAAGGTAAATTATCTGAGGAAAAGGTATTTAAAGATCCTGTGCACCGTTATGTTCATGTAAGGGACGCATTAATATGGGATTTAATAGGAACAAGAGAATTTCAGCGCCTGAGACGGATTAAACAGCTAGGAACCACGTATTTGACGTTTCATGGTGCAGAACACAGCCGATTCAATCATTCACTCGGTGTATACGAGATTGTGAGACGAATTGTGGATGATGTGTTTAAAGGGCGGCCTGAATGGGATGAAGGAGAGCGCGAGCTTGTACTTAGTGCAGCCTTGCTTCATGACCTCGGACATGGTCCATTTTCTCACTCCTTTGAAAAGGTCTTCCACTTAGACCATGAATCGTTTACAAGAGATATTATTTTAGGGCAGACGGAAGTCAATGAAGTGCTCCGCCGGGTGAGTGATGATTTCCCGAAGCATGTGGCTGAAGTCATTGCCAAAACGTATCAAAACAAACAGGTGGTTAGTTTGATCTCAAGTCAAATCGATGCCGACCGAATGGACTATTTGCAGCGTGATGCCTACTATACAGGCGTCAGCTACGGCCACTTTGATATGGAACGTATTTTACGTGTGATGCGCCCGAGAGAAGATCAGATTGTGATGAAGCAGAGCGGGATGCATGCGGTAGAAGATTATATTATGAGCCGCTATCAAATGTACTGGCAAGTCTATTTCCATCCAGTGACACGCAGTGCGGAAGTCATTTTAACGAAAATCCTTCATCGTGCAAAAGAGCTGCATGAAACGGGTTATATTTTTACACATGCCCCAGTTCATTTTTACTCAATCTTTGAGGGAAATGTCACCACAGAGGACTATATTAAGCTGGATGAATCCATTGTTTTATTTTATTTTCAGGCGTGGGAAGACGAAGAAGATCATGTGCTGGCCGATTTGTGCCGCCGTTTTATGAACCGCCGATTGTTCCAGTATACAGAGTTTAATCCAAATGAAGAAATGACGAAATATTTCAAGCTGACCGCCTTGTTTAAGGAGGCAGGAATTGATCCTGACTACTATTTAGTGGTCGACTCGTCTTCTGACTTGCCCTATGACTTTTATAGACCAGGAGAGGAAGAAGAGAGGCTGCCAATTCACCTTTTGACGCAAAGCGGTCATATTAAAGAACTGTCGAGACAGTCAGATATTGTTGACGCCATTTCCGGTAAACGAAGAACCGATCATAAACTTTATTTCCCGATGGACTTAATTGTAGATATGTCGGAAAAAGCTGAAGAAAAGAAGGCGATCATGAAGCTGCTTGGTTTGGGATAAAGAAGTACTGAAAAAGGAGATGTCGGGAATTTGTTGAAAGAGCATGCAAAGTTGATGAAGGTATTCTCTGAATCAGGGGAAATCGTTGGACGGAAGAAGCTGCAAAAGATGATTTACATAGCAAAAAAGCTAAATTTGCCTTTTTACGAGAAATACGATTTTCATTTTTATGGCCCCTATTCAGAGGAGTTGACGCTCAGAATTGAAGAGCTGTGCAACCTTGGATTCTTGGACGAAATGAAGGAAAAAAAGGGCGGATACTATCAATATCGCTATTCGCTGACGGACAATGGGAAAGAGTTTCTCGATCAATGTGAAGTGGACATGCCTGACCTCAAAGCGCTGACGCACCAGATGAACGAGCAATCGTCCCGTTTCCTAGAGCTTGTCTCAACGATTTTATATTTTGATGACCTGCCAGAAGATGAGATAAAGGAAAAGGTCTTCACCATTAAAAGCAAGCAGCGCTATACGGACGAAGAATTTGAGGCTGCCCTTGCTTATATTGATCAGTTGAAGGAATTGAACTAACGAGAAGAACCAGTATGTGATGGCTGATGGCTAGAACAGACTGGTTTTTATTTTGCACAGAAACAAGCCGACCCCATGGATCGACTTGTATTTTATGAATGGTGATAAGAGAATCTTGCTAAAAATTGTTTTGTACGTTCTTCTTTCGTCTGTTCAAAGACTTCTTCCGGCGTACCTGATTCGACGATGACTCCATCCTCCATGAAAATCACCCTGTCAGCAATATCATAGGCAAAGCTCATCTCGTGGGTGACGATGATCATGGTGACCCCGGTTTGTGCTACCTGTTTAATGACATCAAGCGTTTCTCCTACAAGTTCTGGATCTAATGCAGAGGTCGGTTCGTCGAATAAAATGACTTCTGGATTCAAAGCCAGTGCCCGTGCAATGCCGACTCGCTGCTGCTGTCCGCCAGATAATTGATGCGGATAGGCATCCTTTTTCTCCAGTAATCCGACCTTTGTGAGTAATTGGAGAGATGTGTCATAGGCTTGATCTTTTGGTTGTTTACGGGCAATGACTAAACCTTCCATGACGTTTTCAAGTGCTGTTTTATGAAGAAATAGATCGTATTGCTGAAAGACCATGGCGGTTTTTCTGCGAAGTGCGAGAATGTCTTTAGGCCTTGCTTGATTGAACTTGACGGTCGTGTGATCAATGCTGATTTCTCCTTGATCTGCACGCTCAAGAAAATTCAAGCATCGCAGAAAGGTTGATTTTCCAGAACCGCTCGGACCTAAAATGACGACCACTTCGCCTCTTTCTACCGTTAAATCAATTCCTCTCAGAATCTGATTTTTACCGAACGCTTTATGCACCTGTTTGATATCAATCATGCCAATCGTCTCCTTTTGTTTTTATGTCCATATTTCTCATATCCGGCTGTAATGGCTTCGATTGAGGCACACAGGGCCCAGTAGATCAGGGCAACGGCGATGTATGCTTCAAGATAACGATAGTTCACATTGGCTTTAATTAAAGCGCCGTTTAAAATATCGACCACAGACACCATAGAAACGAGAGAAGAGGCTTTGATTAAACTGATCAGCATGTTGTTCAGCATTGGAAGGGAGATGGGAAAGACTTGCGGTATGATGACCCTTCTTAAAACCTGTCTGCTGGTGAAACCAACGGATAGAGCAGCATCGAATTGTCCCTTTGGAATAGATGCAAGAGAGCTTCGAAATATTTCAGATAACCCGCTTACGGCATATAAAGTAAGGGCGAAAATGGCAATCCATCGTCTGTCCAAATCACTGAAACGAATCTGAAGAGAAAGAGATGCAGCCAAATGGTCCAGTGAATCGGAAAAAAGCAGATAAGATACGAGCAAAATCAGGACAACCGGAATTGCTTTAAAAATAGCCACAAACCATTTAAACAAAGGAGACAATACAGGCACCTGATAAAAACGGATAAGGGCAATACCAAATCCAAAGACAGAGCCAAATAGTAGCGGGAGAAAGCCTAATAGCAGTGTCGTTGGCAAATAATGAAGTGAGGCTATAAAGGCCTGTAGCATAAAGGCAACATCAAAATCCACTCAGATCGCTCCTTTCTTATGATGTAGTAAAGTCTCCGCCCAATATTTTCTTAGACAATTCAGCGAGCTTGCCGTTATCGATTAGTTTTTGTAATGCTTGATCAATGTCTTTTTGAAGTTTCGTATTGTTTTTTTGATAAAGATAATACGTTTTAGATACGTTTA
The DNA here is from genome assembly GCF_003028545.1 of Bacillus sp. Nf3. Taxonomy (NCBI): domain Bacteria; kingdom Bacillati; phylum Bacillota; class Bacilli; order Caryophanales; family Bacillaceae; genus Bacillus; species Bacillus sp. Nf3. The sequence continues at coordinate 287,239 of NZ_PYUA01000001.1, forward strand.
CAGGCTTTCCAGAGGTGACTAGATTGGCATTAAATTGTTTGTTTAGCTTGTTGACGTCATACTTTGTGAGCAGGGCCGCATCGACTGTGCCATTTTGAAGGTTTTTGACGAGAATCTCGTTCCCGCCATCTCCGTAGACAATGTCAATTTTCCGATCATGCTTTTTGTTATATTGCTCAAGAAGATAAGCGAAATTACTTCCTGTAGAGGTATGCACTTTGTGTCCAGCCAAATCGTCAAGGCTTTGAAAATCATGACCGGAGGCTTTATCAACAACCACATAGCTTGTATAATCTGTGTAGCCAACTTTTCCAAATAGATACTTCTTCTGGCGCTCATCATTGATTTCATATTGATGGGCAGCGAGATCTACTTTGCCAGCATCTAAAGCGGGCAGAATATTTTTAAATTCGAAGGATTCATATTTAAACTTATATTGTGGAAGCAGCTGATCCACTTCATCTAATACAGCCTTCTCATAGCCTGTTAGTTGACCGTTTTCATCTAAGTAAACGAAAGGCTGATAAGCGTTCCCTGTGCCAACGATGATTTCTTTCGCATCTGGATCATTATTCGCTGCTTCCGCTTTGTTTCCACTCGATTGTTCTGCATTTCCGCAGGCAGCAAGCAGCAGTGAGCCGAGTGTAAGCAGACCGATGATGTAATGTTTTTTGAATTGTTTGTTATTTTTCATGTGAAATCCTCCTCGTTTTACTTCGCACGCTTTTCGACTGTGAAAGCTGTTTCGGGTCTTTTTAAGGAAACGAATGTCGTCTGACGCTGCTTCCTTGTTTTCGGTGTATTGATCTGTTTTTCCAATAGGTCAAACGCTTTTTCCAGCAGCAGACTTAAAATGATAAATATAACGGCAGCAATAAAGTATCCTTCTAAAACGCGATAGTATAAAGCCCCTAATGTTTGGACCTTTCCTATAATATCCATCACGCCCAGTGTGAAGGCGAGGGAGGTATTTTGTAATAAGTTGACAATAGCCACGCCAATATTCGGGAGCGCGATTCTCCCTGCTTGAGGAATGAGTGTCCTTCTATAAATCTGCCATTTCGTCATTCCAATCGAGGCAGCCGCTTCATATTGAGATGCTGGGACACTCGATAAGGCTGATCGGAATATTTCTGAAAAGTAGGCAGCTGTATTGAGTCCATATGTAATATAAAGAAAGATCAATTTGTTCCACATGGAGATATCAAGGCCAATTGCTGCGAGCACACCTGGCAGACCATAAAAGACAATAAACATTTGAACCAGGATAGGCGTTCCGCGAATAAAAGAGACATAGACTGCACTGAGTTGGTGCAGAACAGGAATGCGCTCAATTCGAAAATAAGCAAGGATGAATCCAAGAAAGCCGCCAATCAAAGTGGCAAATAAAACAATCAGCAAGGTCGTTGGAAGGGCTGATAACACTTTAGGAAAGAGAGTGACCACGTACTCCCATTTGAAAAACTCACCCACGTTGAATCACCTCCTATGTAGAAGTCGTTTCGACTTTTTCTTCTGCGGGTGGTGTCCCTAGAATGTCTGGATCAAAGCGCTCAGGGATAAGCACTTTATACATCAAAACACCTAAATCTCCATTTTCAGCCTCGCGTTCAATATATTTTGTATATCCTTTTCGTTCGTACATCTCTAAAAGCCAAGGGTGTTTCCGGCCAGAAGTGCCCAGTGTATATGCAGGCGCTTTATATGTCTGCCGAAGCAAGGTGTTTTCTACATAATCGAGCAGCTTATTTCCAATCCCTTGACCGGCTAAATCAGGAGCTGTCGCAAACCACCAAACAAATGGATAGCCTGAGACCGGCTCAGTGCTTTCCCAAGGAAAACGTATGGTGATGGTAGATATGAGCCGGCCGTCTCGTTCTAATACAACGGCAGCGGACTGTTTAATGTTTTCTGTGACCATTTCCAGTGTGGCGTTCGTGGATGGCCAATCGATGCCCATTTCACCAAGCGGTTTAAATGCACTGGACAGCAATTCTAAAAAAGCTGGTGCATCTTCTTCGGTAGCGATGCGAAAAATATCTCGACTCATGACAAACCTCCATTCAAAATGTAATGTCAGATTAACGCTTTTCTTAAAGTCTCGATATCTGGATTCAGCAATGCTTGATACACGTGGGAATCATGGCTGATCTCAACTACAGGCACATAGCGGACACCGTATTTTGCTTCTAAAATGTTTCTGTAATCGTCATGCTCTGTGACATCAATCGTTGAAAAAGGAATCTGTTGTTCGTTGAAGTAGGATTGAATGTTCTTGCAATAACTGCATCCATTTTTGCTCCATAAAATGATTTTTTGACTGTTTGACATTAGACGTTCACCTCTTGATTGATTGGTTTTTGGTTTGTTTGTTCTTGATCAAGTGCTTCTTTTAATAAAGTAATAGACGTGATCCTTTTATCAATATCTACGATTGGCGACAGCACGATGAATTCATTGATATCGTATGACTCGGATAGCTCAGTCAGCCTGTGATGAACGGTTTCTTTTGTGCCAGCGGTGTAGCCGGCTTTTTGTACGTGAATGTTGTAGTGTTCCTTCTCCGTTTCTTTCACCAGTTTTTCTGCATCCTCTAACGATGTGACATTCAGCTTTCTTCCATCGGAAAAGGAGACCTTTACTGTTTCCTTTTGTTTGATGTGCGAGAGTGCCTGTTCGTGATCTTCAGCTACAGAAACGGTGATGGCAAGAAGGAACTGCTGGCGGGCGCCCGCTTTCTGATATGTTTGGAAGGTCTCTCTTGCATCTTTTAATAAGGCTTCATCTCCATTAATAAAGAAGGCAAACACAAAGGAGATACCAAGTTTTGCTGCGAATTCAGCACTCTCCGTACTTCCCCCTAAAAGGAAGATGTCAGGTGATATGCGCGGGATGGGCTGAGCATTCAAGTCATTTGTATGTTCCGTCAGATAGGTGTTGAGATCCACTAATTTTTGAGAAAAATCCTTCCGTGACGCCTGATAATCTTCCTGAAGAGCTTGTGTCGATAGGTTCAGTCCTCCCGGTGCTTTCCCAACACCTAAATCGACCCTTCCAGGCGCTAATGATGCCAGGACGTGAAATGTTTCAGCCACCTTAAACGGACTGTAATGCTGAAGCATTACACCGCCAGACCCAATGCGTATGTTGTTTGTTTTTGCTAAGAGATAGCCGGCAAGAGCTTCAGGGGAAGAACCTGCTACTTGAGGGTTATTGTGATGTTCAGACACCCAAAACCTGTGATAGCCAAGCTGATCCGCTGCTTCAGCCAATCTGACAGTATGCTGAATGCCCGTCTCTGCGTTCTCGTTTTCACCGACAAGGCTTTGATCAAGAATACTAAGGGTGAACGACATTGGCTGTTCCTCCTATCAGACTTTGATATTGAGATAATGCGAGGTTTAACCTGTTTGCGGCATCTGAATCAAGTAAATAATCACCTGATTCCTGCTTTGTGACCTGTTGATCCACTACATACACGCCAGATTGAACAACTGTTGCACCAAGTTGATGAATAATCGGTTTAAGAGCATATTCAATGACGAGCAGGTGACCGTAGGTTCCTCCTAAAACGAACGGAAGGACGGGTTTTCCTTGCAACGCTTTCTGTGGAAGTAAATCTAAAAACGTTTTTAAAATACCGGAAAATGACGCTTTGTAGACAGGCGTTAACACAATGACACCGTCACTCTCATTCACAAGTTCAATGGCCTTGACAATCTCTTCGTTTGAAAAGTCCGCACGTATTAGTGCGCTGCTAGGCAGCTGGTGAACTTGAATGATATGTACATCGATTCCATTGATCGTTAAATGCTGCTGAACATGCTGCAGAATACCGGTTAATCGAGATTGGACGGAGTGTCCGCCTGCTATAATCGTTACTTTCGTCATTTCGTCTCCTCCATTTCACATAATTCCTTCTAAACAACTTGGAATAGTTGATAATATAAATTATAATAAGGCAAACCAATTGAAAAGTATAATTAGTAATCATAAATACACGATTCAGTTATTTAAAATATAGAGAAAAGAGGGGTTTTTATGGAGATTCGTGCGATCCGCACCTTTGCCACCATCGTGAAATATGGGAATTTTTTAAAAGCAGCAGAAGCACTGAATTATTCTCAGCCAACCATTACCTTGCACATTAAGCATTTAGAAGAGGAAGTTGGAGAGAAGCTTCTAGAGAGAGGGAAGACCTTAAAGTTAACAGCATCAGGACAGCTTTTTTATGAAAGAGCCAATTCTTTACTCAATGAATATGAGAAACTGACGAAAACGCTCCAAGATTTAGAAGTGGGCATTGCGGGATTAATTCGCATCGGTGTTTCTGAGCCTACTGCCAGTTTAGAATTCCCGGCGCTCCTTGCAGAATTCAAGGAAAGGTTTCCGAATGTAGAATTTTCTGTGCAAGTAGCAGATGCGAATACACTGAGTTCCTTGCTTTCCCATGATGAGATTGATTTTGCGATTTGCGGCGCACCAGAAGCTTCGATGGAAAATAGCTATAAGCCGCTTTTTCAAGATGATATCGTGCTACTGGTCCCGTCTTCCCATCGATTGGCGGAAAAAGAGGCAGTGGAGGTAACAGATTTAGAAAATGAGACCATATTATTCACACCTCACAATTGCCCCATACGTATCCAAATTGAACAACAAATCGTCGATGTCATTGGGACAAATTACAAGAAATTAGAGATTACTAGCAGCATGTCCCATAAACACTATGTTCAGGCGGGCTTAGGAGTATCTCTGTTTACACGAACGGCTCATTCTTTTACACTCCCCGGTACGAAGGTATTAGAGATAAAGGGCATTCAAGTTTCCCCGCCAGTTGGTCTATTGAGGAAAACAAATGATACGCCTGGAAGAGCTGTGCTCCAGTTCATTGATCTCATTGAAAGTCGATTGCACCAGCACCAACCATCATAAAAAGAGGGGTTAGCCTTTATGCTAGCCCCTCTTTCAAGTTTATTTCACTGTTTGTTTCAGAAATTGATTCTTCTTAATGGGCAGGCCTAAGTTTTCGCGAAGGGTATGAGCTGGATAATTTGGATCGTAATATCCTCTTTCGACTAATATCGGAATGACGTGCTCCGTCCATTCGGATAAACCACTAGCTAAAATCGGAGCGCCAAAAATAAATCCATCTGCGGCATCCTCTTCGATCCATTGAATTAATTTGTCAGCTACTTGTTCGTAAGTGCCGAAAAAGGCACTTTTGGGCGTGGTCACTTGTAAAGCGACTTCTCTTAAGGTCAGGTTTTGCTCTTTGGCCATTTTCTTAATGGACTCTGTTGTGGATTGGAAGCTGTTTGACCCAGCGTCACCTATATCAGGAAAAGGTTCATCAAGCGGGAATTGACTGAAGTCCAAGTGGTCAAAGAATCGGCCCAGATAATGCAGAGCTTCTTCAATAGAGACTAGATGTTTAATGGCTTCATATTTTTCTTCTGCTTCTTCGACTGTTCTTCCTGTAATCGGGTGGATGCCAGGGAATATTTTGATATCAGATGGTTTTCGCCCAAACGCTTCGGCTCTATTTTTCACGTCGCGGTAATAGGCTTTTGCCTTTTCAAGTGAATCGGCATTTGTAAATACAGCGTCTGCTTCTTTTGCGGCTAGCTCTTTTCCAGCCTCTGAAGCGCCTGCCTGGAAAATCACGGGCTGCCCTTGTTCAGAGCGTTCAATATTTAAAGGACCTTTGACAGAAAAGTGTTTTCCATGATGGTTTAAGGTGTGCAATTTATCTCGATCGAAGAAAACCCCCGTTGAACGATCCCTTACAAAAGCATCTTCTTCCCATGAGCTCCAAAGCCCGTTCACTACATGTAAGTACTCTTCTGCAATTTCATATCGAAGTGAGTGGCTTGGGTGCGAACGGATGATGTGATTTTCAGCAGAGCCCTCTAATGGGGAAGTCACAACATTCCAGCCTGCCCGGCCTTTACTTAATTTGTCCAAGGAAGCAAATTGTCTGGCAATGGTAAAGGGCTCACTGTATGAAGTGGATACAGTACCCACAAGTCCAATCTGTTTGGTGACTGTGGCAAGCGCAGATAAGATGGTTAATGGTTCAAATCGGTTCAAGAAATGAGGAATTGAATGTTCGTGGATATATAAACCATCTGCAACAAAAACAAAACGGAAACCCGCTGATTCTGCCTTTTTTGTCATCGCTTGATAATAATCAATGTTAACACTTGCATCTGCTGGAACCGATTCATCCTTCCATGCATTCATGTGACCCCCTGGGCCATGTAACATTAATCCAAATTGTATGTGCTGTTTTCCAGTCATGCCGATCGTCCCTTCTGTTTGAGGTAGCAATGTTTTATGTTCTTCATCATAAGGCAGAACCGCAGAGAAGTATAATTGGTATCAGTAAAGTGTGACTTTATCTTTTCTAATATCATTTTTTGTTTCTTTCAGATGTGTCGTTAGGTCCATGATATGATTTCTTGAAAAACATGGATGTTTACTAAGTAAATGACCCAGACCAAAAGCGCTATTTTTCGATGAAATGTGTGTCAAAATATCTGAAAAATTAGTGAAAATGACGTAATTCGACTTTTTTTCTGTGCATCTAATTCCCTGTTTTTGACTGAAGAGAAGGAAAATGGTGAATTTTCAGTGAATATATAACTTTGTGAAAAACAAAGGAGGGATAGGAATGAAAAAGCGTTCAGTCTTTTTGTCATTTTTATTGGTAGGTAGTTTGTTACCGGGAGTAAGTTCAGCTTCAGCACCAGTAGCGAGTGCTGGTCATGGGCATGATCATGGTCATGCGCCGTTCGAAACCCACATTGGTGAGGGGTTGCCAAAAGCAAACGATTTTAAAGATTTGACGGCAGCACCTCCAATTGAGCGAGATGTGACAACAAAGGTATTAGATGAGTCTGGTAAGCAGGTAGGCTCGAGAACCTTTAAGGCCAATACAGGAGATTCAATTTCAACAAAAGCAAGTACAGGCAGTCAGAAGGTCACTGTCTATGCGGTTGCTGATGCGCAGTATCGTGCGAAATATAGTGACTGGCAAACACGGATTGTCAACATCATCGAGCAAGCAGATGTCACGTTTAACCGTGATCATGATGTGGACTTTGTTGTACAGGCAGTAGGATCTTGGACGTCTTCGGGATCAAATTCATCACAAATTCTTTCCAACCTTGCGCGCAGCTTTGATGGCAGAGGATACGACTTTGTCACTGGATTTACAGCAAATCCAAACTTTGATGCTGGCGGAATCGCTTATGTCTACAATAGTGCACCAAGCGGAAGTGCATTCGCCGTGAACCTTGACCAAGGAACAGCGAATACAGCAAAAGCGGCTACACATGAATACGGTCATAACTTTGGTTTGCCTCATGACCCTCAAGGCAGCGGCATTGTCTGCTTAATGAATTATGATTATTCCTACACAGTTGACTACTTTGATGCGGCTCATAAAAATCAAGTAAACCGTAATAAAGCTTGGTACAGATAAGATAGGAGCTAGTATGATTTAATTCAAGAACAAATCATAAACTATATTCAAAGGGTTAGAGTGAAGTTATTTTAACCCTTTGATTTCTCTTAAAATACTTATTAGAAAATAAATATATTTTGTTTGGATGTTCAGAATATATAGTTTGACCATGATCTCGCATCTAAAGTGTCTAAATACTATTTGTAATTAATATGGTGCGGAAAAACCTTATCATTAATAAGGTTTTTATTTTAAAATAAGTAAAATTTTTCTTGTTTTTTAAATTAAACTATGATTAAATTCTATTATGTTTCAAATCTATAAACAGATGGAAGGGGTGATAAAATGACAGCAAGAGTCAATGCTTTCAAAATCTCAGGCTTACTTTTAGCGAGTATTGCATTATTATTTGCTTACTTTTTTGTGATGGGGAACTTACCTATTGCTTATCTAACTAAAGAGTTTGGTATTCCGTCAGCAGTAGGTAGTACAATTACTTGGTACCTAGACATGGGGGCAACAGCTTCAGTCATAATCGGTATATTATCAGGTTTTTTAACCGGTGGATTAGGACTAATTGCAAATGCCGGCAGACAAGCACTTACAGTCTATCTTAAAGAACAACTTAGAGAAAGAGGCAAAAAAGCCTTTATTGCTTGGTAAGGTAAAATTATTCTAATAAGAGGAGAAATCCTCTTATTAGAATGAAATGAGATCAATAGGGAATATTATTTTAGGAGTTCTTCATGTGATAACAAGATACATAAATATTTTAAAAATCCATTTGATTATGCGTGCTGAAAAAGACTATTCCTTTTTACTAAAGTTTATTCCTTTTCTTAAGAGGATAAAGAATATTGCTATATTTAAGATGGTTATTCACACTATTTTTTCAATCATTCTATTCCTTTTTTTATATAACAAGTACGGTGTTTTTGTTGATAGATGGAATGAAATGATCTTATTTGGGATATTCCTTTTATTATTCCTCTTAGCTCTAACTAGTGGAATTTCAACATATAGAAGGACCCATTTTTCAATATATCAGGATCTATTGAGTGCATCTCCACTAAGTCAGCGACAAATATATGTTTTACTACTGACTGAAGAACTGCTTTGGTTTTTGATGCAATTTGGAAATATTTTAATAACAACAATTGTATGTCTCTTTTTTATTTTGAAAATACCTTTAAGTTTGTTTTTATTGTTAAATCTCAATCTCATTTTGTTTATTTTCTTCACATTTATAATTTCGAATCTTTTAATGGGGAAGTATCAAACATATAAAATTAAAAATAAAATTGGTTTCTTTAGATTTGCTATATATATGTTTTTTTCCTGTGTTTTAATGACTCTTGGATACATAATGAGTCATCAATTTGCAAAACTAATATTTGCTTTAAGAGAACCATTTGAAAATGTAGAACAACTATTAAATGATTCCTATTGGATTAGTGTGAAAAATATATTTGTTCAAGAATTCAAGGGGAATTTTATTTATTTTAAAAAAAATATAGGAAGTATTTACGACGGTATTATATATTCTATTAACCTACCAATATTAATATTGGTATTCTTTGCTTTAACGATGTGTATTGTCTTTATCACACGTTATTTTTATCCAAATTATTATAAAAATGAACAAATAAAATCTAAGCAGGAATTATTTGATTGGTTTACACTATATATAAAACTAGTAAATAAGATTTTCAGAACAGAGAATAATTTTCTGTTTAAAAAAGAGCTTATTAATTTAGAAAGAAAACGTTGGATTGTATCACCAGGAGTCTTTTCTATTATTATATATTCGTTAGAAGGCTTTTTTTATTGTGGGGTTTTATTAGGGATAGTGGAGAACTCTGAGGACAGTTCATTCATTATGGCAATGCTGCTTCTATTTAATGTTTTAACAATAATTATTCATTGCTTTGAAGTTTCTTATGAGTATCCTCAAGTATTCTTTTTAGGTTCTGAAGGTAAAAGTATTCATTTGTTAAAAACGTCTCCAAATGGTGTAGAAAAATTATTTGAATCTAAAATAAAATTGTTGGAAGTATGTTTATTTATACCTCTGGTTATTAATATCATCATATCTTTAATTGTTATCAATTTAGTGAAAGAATTGAATTTAATATCTTGTTTGCAAATATTTATATTGTTGTTTGCTGTGTATAAAATATCACCACTCATTCAATTGTATATGGCTCCTTTATTTTCCAAATTTTCTTTTGATGATATACAGGAAGTTGGAAGTACCTACGATGAAAAAATATTACATATTAAGTCTCAAAGTCTACCAAGAAACTTTATACTTGTTCCACTTTTAATTTTTAGCTTCATAAACATATTTGTACCTATCTATAAATGGATTCATTATATTGACTGGTACTATTTTATTTATTTCATGTTATCAATGATTGTGTTTAAAATAATATCTAAAAAAATTGTTGAAAAGGGAATTGAGAAGATAGAAAGAGGTATTTTTTGACTAGATTAATTAACATATTTAAAAGATGGAAGAATGTTTATATTTTATTCATAGTAGTATTTTTTGCAGGTGTTTTTGGCGGTATATTTTTCCGAAAAGGAGGCTTAGTTCAGTCTAATTCTGATAGTGTATATTATGGAAGCATATTTCTAAATAATCTAGATGTTGGTTTACTTTGTCTAATTGGTGGACTATTTACTTGTGGTGCTATCCCTATTTTTGTAATGTGTATGAATGGTTATGTTGTCGGTAATACAATTAATAGTTTGATGATTAAAGGAAATATAGAATCTTTGTTTACAGGATTACTGCCACACTTTTTTATTGAGTTGTTTGGTTTGTTATCCTTTTCAGTCCTTGGAACGTTTACAGGAGTGATATTTTTGAGATTTTTGCAAGGTGAAATTCGTAAAGTTAATTATATAAAAATGATTAGAGAGGGTTTCATAATGCTCTTCATCGCAACATCATTTTTATTTCTTGGAGCGATAATTGAAGATTTTGTGAGTTGGATTTGAATATAACTAGGCTAATAAATTTCATTTTAGGAGGAAAAGATGCAACTTGTTTTTAAACCCCAGAATTATTTAACGTTAAATATAGAAAAAGTAACTAGTAGATCAATATTGTTTCAGAACTTAATCATTATTTTATTCAATATGTTTTTTGTAACTTGTATTATCGTGCAAATTCTTCCTAGTAGTGAAAATTACAACTTCTTCGCTCTATATGTCTTTATTGCTTTTGTTTTCACACCTTTTTACTTAATCATTAATTTTATTATTTCTTTGGTGTATTTAATAGTCATGATTTTTTTCCACCCTACATTAAAAATAAGTCATTTTTTTGTTGTCATTTTGACTTACAACTCGTTAATATTTTTTGGGAATTCAGTCGGTATAAATTTAATATTTATGTTTGAGAATTCTTTTGTCATGTTCATGGTGGTTCTTTTAACTTTCATAACAGTAGTATGGGCTTCTCGAGTTTTGTTTTTAGGATTAGTCAATTTTGTTGGATATTCTAAGAAAGCAAGCCTGAATTTTTGTATTGTACTCTTCCTTTTTAACCTTGTATCTTTTGGAGGTGGATTCTTAATTAATGTCTAAATTACTAAGTTTAAAAAAGGTTAGTTTTTATTACGATAAAGGTAAGCCAATATTAGAGGACATAAATCTTGATCTCTATGCACATGAAATTATTTGTATTTTAGGTGCAAATGGTGCTGGAAAGTCTACTTTATTAAAGGTGATCGCAGGTATTGCTGAATTTCAAGGTGAACTTCATTTTAAGAATAACCCCGTTGATAATTTAAACGAATATAAAAGAAATATTGCTTACATTCCAAGCAATCATTTACTATATGATATTCTTACAGGCAAAGAGAATTTAGAGTTAATCAGAAATCTTTGGGAAATACCTAAAAAACTATTTTGGGGAAATGTTAGTTTCTATTCTGATAAACTAGGTATGACTCAGCATTTAGATACTAGGGTTGAGCATTATTCTGAAGGAATGAAAGATAAACTTTTCTTCATTGGGAGTATTTCGAAACAACCAGATCTTCTTTTATTAGATGAGCCATTCATGTCTTGGGACATCCAATCACAGAGAATGGTAATTGATCTTATTAAAAAATACAAAGAAGAACATGCAAAATCTATCATTATAATCACTCATTCTGAGCACTTGAAAGAGACTCTAGCAGATAAAGCTTATCTAATTCAAGACACTAAACTTATTAATACTTTTTCTAGTTAGGGGTAATTAAATTGAGGAACTTATTTATATTATTATTAATAATATCAATCACTGTCATAGCAATTGTTGTATTTACAGGTGGTTATAAAATTATTGTAGGAAAATTGATTATTGTTTTTTCATCTGCTTTAGCTGCTACAAGCATTATGAAAATAGTTGATAAAAAAAATCAGAAGAGAAAGGACTAAAATGAACATTATTTTAGCCCTTTCTCTTCTTTTCAGTATGTGACACTCATGATCACAGTGCTCACGACTGCGGGGATGTCTAAAGCTGAAGGCAGGCTCTTTTAAAAATGTCGTCTGTTAATATGCTTACAGGTCGCTCATTCGCTTTCCTGCTACGGCATAGTGTTCTTTTTTCATTTCTTCAATAATGACAGAGACTTTTTCTGCACCTGCGCCTGTTGTTTCCACAACGGCATCAGTGACTTTCTCCACAAGGGCTCTTTTCTGCTCGTCTGTTCTTCCTTCAAGCATCTGAACGGTGATGATCGGCAATGTAATAACCTCCTTTTTCCTTTCATGCTACGCTTCCCTTTAGTTTAAGGGACTTCTTATAGTATACTGAATGAAGTAAATCATTGTATAGAAAGAAAGAGGGATTCATGCCTTTGAACCAATTTCTTGTTTATCCATTAGAACTTATTCCATATGTCGCCATTACGCTTGTTGTTGCATTTACGATGCACGAGCTGGCACATGCATATGTTGCGTACCGTTTCGGAGACCCGACGGCTAAGAATCAAGGGAGACTGACGTTAAATCCACTGAAGCATCTCGATATATTCGGGACGATTTTGATCTTTGTGGCGGGGTTTGGCTGGGCGAGACCTGTACCAGTGAATCGTTACCATTTTAAAAAACCGCGTTTAGCAGGGATTTGTGTCTCCATTGCTGGGCCATTAAGTAACTTAGTGCTGGCGTTTTTGGGCTTTCTTGTGTATGTGCTTCTTCAGAAGTTTGGCGGGGAATGGATCATGCGCTTTGAGCCGGGAGTCGATTATTTCTTCCAGATCTTTATTAACTTGAACGTCATTTTGTTCCTATTTAACTTATTGCCGCTTCCGCCGCTGGATGGATATCGTATCATTGAGGACGTGGTCAGTCCTGGTATTCGTGCGAAAATGACGCAATTTGAACAATATGGGATCATTATTTTTCTCATATTCGTGATCACACCGCTGGGTCAGTTTGTGTTTGGTCCATTGATCGGAATGCGGGATCAAATCATATACTGGTTTAATCTTATTTTGAAGCCGCTGCTTTAGGAGGTTTAATGAATGGAAGGTAAAAAGAAGAAACCAATTGGTTTTAACATCATTAAAAAAACAGATGCAACCGACGGACATGGAGGCTTTGGGGCAGGTGCCCTCAGTCTTGATAATATCTCGCCAGTCATCATTGATGTAGAGGAAAAGGAAGCTGTCATTGATATTGGTGCCATGCATGCAAGAAGTGCCGTCGAAAAAGGAATTAAATTTTTGAAAACAAAAGAAGAAGTACCGAACGGAAAGCCTTATTGGCTCGTATGGGTGACGATTGACCGCAGAGAAGAAGGCCCTTATTATGCAGGGGTGACGGCTTGTGAGATGACCGTTGACCGTTCGATTCGCCGCGGGTATAAGTCACTTCCAGAGCATGTGAATTTAATGGATAAATCGATGAAGCGAAAAATCGTTGTCAGTCATATGGATGACGTATCCAAAAAGGTGCTGGCTGATTTCTTAAAGGGTCACAATGAAGCACTATGGGACGCATCGACAGATGAATTAAAAGAAGGATTGGCTGTCCCTGAATAATTGTGAAATTTTTGTGAAGAATGGCGGATCGCTACCAAATCCATCCGTTTTTTGAGTAAACTGGTGTTAAAGCTAGGACATGGAGAATCCCGAGATATTGATCTCGGGGTTTTTCATGTCTTTTTTTAACGTTTCAGCCACTTTTCCCACCATTTCTTTGGCTTTTGATCTTGAACTGTTTCCTGTTCAGAGGCTTTGTCCTCAGCACCATAGCAGAGACCTGTCGGCTCTGTTCCTTCTATAAAATAGGTGAATACCTTTGATTCACATCCTGGTCCTGCGAGATCGCCAGTTTTTGGATTGATATATACCCCTTTGACACCGTCAGGCGGCATGAAGGAGGAGGCTGGCTGCTTCGAGAGGGCTGATTCCATAAAGGAAGCCCATATTTTTTTCGCATAGGCCGTTTCTTCGACTGAGTCAATGGTGCGGCCTTTATCATAGCCAGTCCATACACCTGTGACGAGCTGGGGAGAGAAGCCGATCATCCAGCTGTCGGCTCCTGTTGTCCCGGATTTCCCTCCGTATGTTCGTGTAAGTTCCTTTATAATGGTGCGACCTGTGACACTTGTATAGCCATTTAATTGATCGTTGAACATTCCTGACATCATATCGGTAGTGACAAAGGCTGCTTTTTCATCGAGGATTTGTTCTCGTTTTTGTTTCTCTTCAAAAAGTACATTGCCTTTTGCGTCGGTTACTTTCGTAATAAAGGTTGGTTTGACGCGTTTTCCGCCATTGACCAGCATGGCGTAAGCATTGGTCATTTCGATGGGTTTCACAGGAGACGTGCCTAGAGCAAGAGATGGTACTTGGTCTAGTTTCTCCTTGATTCCAAATGTTTTGCCAGCACGTACAAGCTGCTCCATTCCTAAAAATAGATGGGTCTTTACAGCGTAAATATTATCAGACAGCGCTAAAGCTTGTAGCATTGTAATGCCGTCATTGGCGTAATAGCCGTGATAATTGCTTGGTGAATAAGCCGCACCGCTGCCTTGATCATCCAGTTCAAACACCGTTTCCTCACTGCGCATGACGGTTGCGGGTGTAAACCCGTTTTGCAAGGCAATGTAATAAAGAAGGGGTTTCATGGTTGAACCGGGCTGCCTTTTTGCTTGTGTCACCCGATTGAATGGACTTTTCTCATAATCTCTCCCACCTATGAGGGCAAGTACATGCCCTGTTTGAGGATGGATGGCGGCAAAGCCAATTTGGATATCTGATTTGGAATTCATCGTGTTTTTTAACGTCTTTTCTGCGATTTTCTGTAATTCTGGATTAAGGGTCGTTTGGATATGAAGTCCATAGGTTTCGATCTGTTCCTCTGTTAACCCCAAGCTTTGTTTCAACTCTCGAATCACATCGTCATAAAAATACGGGGCTTGCTTTGCTTGCAGCTGCTTCTTCTGCAAAGGGCGATAGGACAGCTTTTCTTTCGCAGCGTCATCGGCTGCTTTTTTCGTAATCATGCCATCCTCTTGCATTTGTCTCAAAATCATATTCTTTCTTGCTCCGGCTTTCTCCTCATTCACATAAGGGGAATAGAGAGAAGGCCCCTTTGGGATACCGGCAAGAAGGGCAGATTCAGCGAGGGTTAAGTTCTTTGCTTTTTTTCCGAAATACAGACGTGACGCTGCTTCCACACCGTACGCTCCGTGACCATAATAAATGGTGTTCAAGTATCCTTCTAAAATCTCATCTTTTGTATAGTTTTGCTCTAAACGAATCGTGTAAAAGGCTTCATTCCACTTCCGTTTCCACGTTTTATCGTGATCTAAATAAAGATTTCGTGCATATTGCTGGGTGATTGTACTGGCACCTTGTACCTTTGCCATGGCGCGAATATCAGCGACCGCAGCACCTGCCATCCGTTTTATATCAAAGCCATGATGCTCATAAAAGGTTTTATCCTCAACAGCTACAGCCGCCTGCCTGATATGAGGGGACATGTCCTTCAGTGGCACCCAATATCTCTTTTCTCCAAAGTTTGATTCTCCAAGCTTTGATCCATCGGCTGCATAAATGGTCGTGGATTGGGGAACTTGAACAGAAGGGGCACCTTGCCATTTAGCTATTAATAGAATCGTCAAAAAGACAGTGCCTGCAAATAGAAAAGCGAGCAAGCCGATAAAAAAACAGGCTCGAATCGTTTTCACGGTCATGCGGATTTTTTTATTACTCATGATTGTGTCCATGCAAAGCCCCCATTTTGACGGTTTTTTATCAGTATGGAACAAAGAAAACCGTTTTAAACAAACGATTGCAGGAGCGCTTTAAAAAATGAAGAGAACTCATGCGGTTCTTTACAATTTGATATGAATCCACTATACTTTTTTCTTGGACAATCGATATAGTCAAAGCCGATAAAAGGCGCTAACAATAGATGTTTGTTTATTATTGGATGAGAGGAAGATGAACAATGAGCGAACTTTGGTATACAGAGAAGCAAACGAAGAATTTTGGTATTACATTGAAGGTGAACAAAACCCTTCACACAGAACAAACAGACTTTCAGCATTTAGAAATGGTGGAAACAGAAGAGTTTGGCAATATGCTGTTTTTAGACGGCATGGTGATGACATCTGAGAAAGATGAGTTTGTATACCACGAAATGGTGGCTCATGTTCCTCTTTTCACTCATCCAAACCCGGAAAATGTTCTTGTCGTAGGTGGAGGAGACGGCGGTGTTATTCGTGAGATTCTCAAACACCCAAGTGTGAAAAAAGCGACACTTGTTGATATTGACGGAAAGGTTATCGAATACTCGAAAAAATTCCTTCCTTCTATTGCTGGGAAACTAGACGATCCTCGTGTAGATGTCAAAGTCGGAGACGGCTTTATGCACATTGCTGAAGCTGAAAACGAGTATGATGTGATCATGGTGGACTCAACTGAGCCAGTTGGACCAGCTGTGAACCTATTCTCTAAAGGATTTTACGCAGGAATCTCAAAGGCACTCAAAGAAGACGGTATTTTCGTTGCACAAACGGACAACCCTTGGTTTACACCTGAGCTGATTACAAATGTACAGCGTGATGTAAAAGAAATTTTCCCAATTACGAAGCTTTACACAGCGAATATTCCAACGTATCCAAGCGGTCTTTGGACATTCACCATCGGTTCTAAAAAATATGATCCACTTGCTGTAGAAGACAGCCGTTTCTTTGATATTGATACGAAATATTACACAAAAGAATTGCACAAAGCGGCATTCGTTCTGCCGAAATTTGTGAGCGACTTAATCAAATAAATCAAGCGAAATGGGAATGCGCAAATGACAGTTTGCGCATTTTTTGAAGCGTAAAAGGAGGAATCTTGCATGAGATTCGACGAGGCTTATTCAGGAAAAGTGTTTATTGGAAGTCATCCGACATGGGAAGATGCAAAGGTCATTTTATACGGCATGCCGATGGACTGGACAGTTAGCTACCGCCCAGGTTCACGTTTCGGTCCGAACCGCATTCGTGAAGTATCGATCGGTTTAGAGGAATACAGCCCTTATTTAGATCGTGAGCTGCACGAGGTGCCATTCTTTGATGCGGGGGACATCCCACTTCCTTTTGGGAATGCACAAAAGAGCTTAGATTTAATTGAAGAGTATGTCGACAGCATTTTAGAAAAAGGGAAGTTTCCATTAGGAATGGGCGGCGAGCATCTTGTGTCTTGGCCGATTTTCCGTGCGATGTATAAGAAATACCCTGATTTGGCCATCATCCATATGGACGCACATACAGATCTTCGTGAGGAATATGAAGGTGAGCCACTTTCACATTCAACACCGATCCGTAAAGTTGCAGGACTTATTGGAGCTGAAAATGTATTCTCTTTCGGCATCCGTTCTGGAATGAAAGAAGAATTTGAATGGGCAAAAGAAGCGGGTATGCACATTTCTAAATTTGAAGTGCTGGAGCCATTGAAGCAAGTATTGCCAAAGCTAAAAGGGCGTCCAGTATATGTGACGATAGATATTGATGTACTTGACCCAGCCCATGCACCTGGTACAGGAACGGTAGATGCTGGCGGTATTACATCAAAAGAGCTGCTTGCATCCATTCATGCGATTGCAGGATCTGACGTCCAAGTAGTCGGGGCAGACCTTGTCGAGGTAGCACCTGTATATGATCACTCTGACCAAACAGCGAATACAGCGAGTAAGCTTTTACGCGAAATGCTGCTTGGATTTGTGAAATAATTAGTTGATAGAGGAGCTTGTCATCTCATGTGGACAAGCTCTTTTTTTACATTGATCAAACTTAAAGGAGGCAGCTCATGTTTTCTTCAATATTGATGGTGTCCCTCGCTTTTTGCGTATTAGCGGCAGGCTTTCTCACACTGAAACGAGAGCTCGCAGCTGATCCGCCTGTCTTTGCTTCGAAAAAGGAAGCAAAGGAAGAGTTAGTTGGTTTATTTCAGGATCGAGGTTTTTTCTATCTGACGGCCATTGCGTTATTCATGCAGGTGGTATTTAAAAAGGATCAAATCGCACCATTTGATTTTTTTCAGGCATTTTTGGCAAGTTCAGGCATACAGGCTCTTTTTTATTTATTGAAAAGAAAAGACTTAGGCGTAAAGGCTGGACTTGTCGTATTGGTCAGTTGCATTTTTCTTTTTTTCTAAAGGGATGGCTTAAGATGAAAAACGAAGTTTAATCGCCGTGAAGAAGAGAAATGATGGTATGATAGGCGATCATGAATATGGTATACTATTTTAGTTAAACGGGTCTTAGCAAAGGAAGTGCAAAATGACACAAAACCAAATTTCAATTCATGTAAAGTCAGTGATGAAACCAGAGACGGAGCCGGCTGAAACGATCGAATTCCGCACGACTGGAACGTATCAAGAGAAGAATGACAAAACGTATCTCACTTACCATGAAGAACATGAAATGGGTCAAGTAAAAACCGTTGTGAAAATGAGTGAAAAAGAAATTTTTGTCATGAGATCAGGAGCTATTCAAATGAAGCAGCGCTTTCTCATTGGAGAAACGACCGTCACACATTACACGATGCCATTCGGTACACTTCAGTTAGATGTGCACACACATGGCATTGATCTCGATGTGGACAAGGGACTGCTGCACATTACGTACGATATGCTGACAGGAGAAGATCAAAAGCATTTACATACATTATCGATTTCGTATAAGGAGGATTTACGTTCATGAATATCGCAGAACAGGTCAAAGATGCGTTAAAAGAAGAAATCATTGCGGCAGTCGTCAAAGCAGGACTTGCCGATGAAAGCCAGGTACCAGATGTCCTTTTAGAAGTGCCGAAAGACAAAACTCACGGTGATTACTCTACCAACATGGCGATGCAGCTTGCCCGCATTGCGAAAAAAGCACCTCGTCAAATCGCAGAAGACATCGTCAATGCGTTTGATAAAGGGAAAGCTTCCATTGAAAAACTGGATATCGCAGGTCCAGGATTCATTAACTTTTATATGAACAATCAGTATTTAACAAAGCTGATTCCAGCTGTCCTTGAAGCAAAAGAAGCTTATGGCGAAACGAATACAGGCGGCGGTCAAAAGGTGCAAGTCGAATTCGTCTCAGCCAACCCAACAGGTGACCTTCACCTTGGACATGCCCGCGGAGCAGCTGTAGGAGATTCCCTTTGCAACATCCTTGATAAAGCAGGGTTCGATGTGAGCCGTGAATACTATATCAACGATGCAGGGAATCAAATTAATAACCTCGCTTTATCTGTCGAAGCACGTTATTTTGAGGCACTCGGTCTTGAAAAAGAAATGCCTGAAGACGGCTACAGAGGGGAAGATATCAAAGGCATCGGACAAAAGCTTGCGGATGAATTTGGTGACCGTTTCGTTCATGAACCAGAAGAAGAGCGGATGAAGTTCTTCCGTGAATACGGATTGAAATACGAATTAGAGAAATTACGTGTAGACCTTGAGAATTTCCGTGTGCCATTTGATGTATGGTATTCAGAAACCTCTTTATATGAAAACGGAAAAATCGAACTAGCGCTGGAAACACTTCGTGAAAAAGGCTATGTCTTTGAAGAAGACGGCGCAACATGGCTGCGTTCAACTGATTTTGGCGATGACAAGGACCGTGTGCTGATTAAAAAAGACGGCAGCTTCACTTACCTGCTTCCAGACATCGCATATCATAAAGACAAACTAGACAGAGGCTTTGACCAGCTTATTAATATTTGGGGAGCGGACCATCACGGCTATATCCCTCGAATGAAAGCGGCGATCCAAGCACTTGGATATCCAGCTGGCAAGCTTGAAGTAGAAATTATCCAGCTTGTGCATCTTTATAAAAACGGTGAAAAGATGAAGATGAGTAAGCGTACAGGAAAAGCTGTCACAATGCGTGATCTCATTGAAGAAGTCGGCTTAGATGCGACTCGTTATTTCTTTGCGATGAGAAGTGCGGCGACACATATGGACTTTGACCTAGACCTAGCCATTTCTACGTCTAACGAAAACCCTGTGTACTATGCACAATATGCGCATGCGAGAATTTGCAGCATGCTGCGTCAAGGAGAAGAAAAAGGCTACGAACCAAACCTTGAAAAAGCCGATTTCTCTCACATTCAATCGGAAAAAGAATACGATCTTCTGAAAATCATTGGCAGCTTCCCAGAAGTTGTAGCAGAAGCAGCTGAAAAGCGTATTCCGCACCGCGTGACGAACTATATTTACGACCTTGCATCAGCCCTTCACAGCTTCTACAATGCCGAGAAGGTCATCGATGTAGAAAACGAAACAAAAACAACAGCACGTCTTTCACTCATGAAAGCAACACAAATCACGCTCGCTAATGCATTAAAACTAATTGGTGTATCGGCTCCGGAAAAGATGTAAGAACACGCAGAAACCCACTCAGAACAGGAGTGGGTTTTTGTCATTCAACGTTTATATCATTTTTATTTCTCTGGAAAATTTCAATTTCATAATTCTCTAATGCTTGTTTAGGAAGTTTCTTTTCTAATACAGACTGCAAACCTGCTATATCTTTTGAAGTATTGATGCCGATGGAAATTGTGGGATCTGTCTTAACGATTTGATAATGTAACAAGCCATGCTCTTTCCATAACGAGTCTAATACTTGTGTCACCTTTTGATCTAATTCTTCTTCAGAAAGAGTGAGACGATTTGGAGTGGAACTTAATCCAAGAATACAAAGAGTAATAAAAAACAAACCAATCAAACGTTTTTTCATTATATCTCCTTAAATAGTTAATATATTCCTTTAATAGATTATAGCATCCAATTAGGTTTGTTTAAATAACTTAACAGAAACATGCTCATAGAAGGCATTGTTCTAGATTTATTTAATGGAACAACATGTCATCCACTCAAAATATGTAAAAACCCGCTATCTCTTGAGGATAGCGGGTTTTGAAAATTATCCAAGTGTATTAATAATGTTAGAAATAGAATCGAATAATTGGCTAAGTACATCAGAGAACATAGAGTGCAGCCTCCCTTCGGTAAGCATGTAGTATGTGTGCGGCAAATGGAATTATCCAAGTGTGTTGATGATGTTAGAAATAGAATCGAATAATTGGCTAAGTACATCAGAAAACATATTTTTGCCTCCTCTCTTTTCTTTTTACATCTACTTAACGAAGGGAAAGAAGGGTTGGATCACTTTTTCTAAAAAAATTTTAAAAAAGATGGCGGCATAGAAAAAAGCACCGCCTATTCGGGTGCTTTTTTGCCTTTAGTTATGAATGAATGCGCAGCTTTATGTCTCCTTTTGTACACGCTAGCTGAACGTTTCCGCCAATTGGGAAGGTGAAGACGGGCTGTGTATGTCCGATATCGACATCGTACATCACTGGGATGTGTTTGAGCATTGGGTGCTTATCTAGAATGAACCTCAAATGTTCCTCTGTCATCTTGGATTTCTTCTGAAAGCGTCCGATGATCAATCCTTTGATTGATTGTGCATGCTGCAAGAGGGAGGTGAGGTCTCTGGCGAACGTTTCAGGGAACACCAGCTCATCATCCTCCACAAATAAGATCGCATCCTTTACATTCGGCATAAACGATGTCCCTTGCAGTAAGTTCAGTGTACAAAGGTTTCCACCATACAAGGTGCCTTCAGCTGTTCCTTCCTGATATATGTTCCATTTCGTCGGATGAAACTGCCTGTTCGCTTGATCGAGATACCAAGCATCATCACTCCATTTTGTCGATGGAATCACATCAAACGGTTTGCCGCCGTTCATCAAGCAAGTTTGAAACATGGCAGTCTGCTCCTCCTGTCCCTGCTCCATTTGAAAGCTTGAGAAATGGGGGCCTGAATATGTCACCATATCACATTTCGCTGTAATGGCGTTTGCAAGTGCAGTGATATCACTATAGCCGCAGAGGACTTTAGGATGCTGACGGATCAAGTCGTAATCAATATAAGGCAAAAGTTCATTGCAGTTGAAGCCTCCGATGGCTGTTAAAATACCATCGACATCATTATCTCTGAACGCCTCATGCAGATCAGACAATCGGTGTTCAATAGACGATGAGGAATGAAGGTCACATTCAAACACGTGCTGTCCCAAAGAGACAGTGAAGCCTAAAGACTCTAAACGTTTTTTCGCTTGAGAAATTCCTTCTTCTGATAAAATGCTGGCACTTCGGCTTGGGGCAATGACACGTATATGGCTCCCTTTTTCAAGAGGTGAGGGGGTATGCATAACAGATCTTCCTTTCCATCACATATTTCTCTATTATATCGGATCAAATAGCGCAAGTCTGTAAAGGCTAGGAGAAAGGAATGGGTCGTGCGTTTCATACAAGCTGTCCAAAGGGTATGGAAGAGAAAAAGACAGAATGAGGGCGGAGAATGTGAAAAAGAGAAGACTGGAATTTTTATTTTTATATTTTATGATATTTGGGGCATATGTGGTGTATTGGTGGACTGTGCCGGCGTGGAGCGTTCAGCTGTACGCAGCGATTTATATCGCCATTATTTTATTTAGTATCGTCTCACTCATGCTGGAGAACCGTACATCACAGCACACGTTGTTATGGATATATGTGCTGGTTTTTTTCCCGATCATCGGTTATATGTTTTATCTGTTCTCAGGGCAGCTCTATGTAAAAGGTCATTTATTCAAATCAAAGAGAATGTATAACCGTGAAAAATTAAGAAGAATATCTGAGCTTGAGAGCAAGCCGGATGAATCACGTTTAACCGATAATCAGCGTGGTTTTTTTCAATACACAGAAAAAGCTACAGGCATGCATGTGAATACAAATAGTGATATGGACATTCTAAAAAATGGAGAGGAGACGTTTCCCCGAATTTTTGAAGAGCTAAAAAAGGCAAAATCGTTCATTCATATAGAATACTATATGTTCAAATCCGATTTCCTCGGTCACCGAATGATGGAGATTTTAATTGAAAAAGTGAAAGAAGGGGTAGAGGTCCGCTTCATATATGATGCGGCAGGTAGCATTCGTTTCTCACGAAAAGATATTAAACGCTTGAAGCAGGCAGGGGTTAAGGTCGCTCCTTTTCTACCTTTAAAATATGGATTTTTTAACCAAAAATTCAATTTCAGAAATCATCGAAAAATCGTCATTATTGATGGAGAAACAGGGTTTGTTGGAGGGTTAAATGTTGGCAAGGAATACGTAGGACGGGATGAAAAGATCGGCTTTTGGCGTGATACGCATGCCATGTTAAAGGGAGAGGCTGTTCAGACCCTTCACTCCGTTTTTATGCTTGACTGGGAATACGTATCAGATGAAGTATTAATTGATGATCCGAAGTATCATACGCCGCATCCTGTGACCGGAGAGGATGTCATTCAGGTTGTACCAACTGGACCTGATATGAAAGAAAGTATGAGTGATTTATATGATGCCCTCATATCTAATGCG
Source organism: Bacillus sp. Nf3 (assembly GCF_003028545.1). NCBI lineage: Bacteria > Bacillati > Bacillota > Bacilli > Caryophanales > Bacillaceae > Bacillus > Bacillus sp. Nf3. The sequence continues at coordinate 310,621 of NZ_PYUA01000001.1, forward strand.
AAACAATTTGTCTGGATTGCCACACCTTACTTTGTACCAAACGAATCAATTCGCACTGCGCTCAAAATCGCTGCCACGAGAGGGGTGGATGTGCGGGTGATGGTACCGGAGATCAATGACGGATTTCTCACGCAATATGCCACACGATCCTATTTTTCTGAGCTTCTAAAAGAGGGCATCAAGGTGTATCACTATCAAAAAGGGTTCATGCATCAAAAGGTGATGATCGCAGATGGAGAACTCGCCTCTGTCGGCACTGCAAATGTTGATATGAGAAGCTTTCAGCTTAATTTTGAGGTCAATGTCTTTACAGCTGCGAAAAAGCCAATTGAGCAATTGATGGCCCACTATGAGGAAGATATGAAGGAATGTGAGCAAATGGGTCCTGTTCATTTTTATAAAAGAGGCTTAAAAGAGCGGTTGAAGGAATCATTTGCTCGATTGTTTTCTGGCGTATTATGAGGATTTCCAGTCAAAGAAATCATTTCCTGATCTAGTATTTTGCAGAGGATTCCTCTATAATTGAAAATGATTATCAATTATAGAGGAAATGAGGTCCTTTTACATATGCTAAAACGCTTTTTCGCCTATTACAGGCCCTATCGCGGTCTGTTCTTTTTAGATTTCTTTTGCGCTGTCGCAGTTGGATTAATGGAACTTGGTTTCCCGCTGATCGTGAACTACTTCATTGATACGTTATTACCAACAGGGAACTGGACAGTCATTGCCTGGACCGCACTTGCTCTGTTTATCATTTATGCCCTCAGCTCAGTGATGCAATTTATTGTGTCGTACTGGGGACACATGCTTGGCATCAATATTGAAACAGATATGAGGAAGAAGCTGTTTGATCATTTTCAGCGTCTCTCATTTAAGTTTTTTGATAACAACAAAACGGGTAAGCTTATGTCTCGGATGACAAATGACCTCATGTACATTGGTGAGGTGGCTCATCACGGACCTGAGGATTTGTTTATTGCGATTATGACGATTCTTGGCGCCTTTGCTGTCATGCTAATGATTAACTGGCAGCTTGCCATTTTAACCTTCTTGATCATGCCCGTCATCATTTGGCTTGCCCTTCATTTTAATAAAAAGATGACACAGGCGATTACACAGCTGAACAATGACATTGGAGACTTTCATGCAAGGGTTGAAAACAATATCGGCGGTATTCGTCTTGTTCAAGCCTTTGCCAACGAACATTTCGAGAAAAAGCGTTTTGCTGAAAACAACAACCGCTTTCGGAAAGCGAAGCTTCTTTCATATAAAATCATGTCGGTTAACGGCTCAATCAGTTACATTCTGACACGTCTTGTGACACTGTTTGTCCTTCTAGCAGGGACATGGTTTGTTCTGCAGGGTCAATTAACGGCAGGTGGATTTATCGCGTTTGTTCTGATTACAAACGTCTTATTCAGACCGATTGATAAGATTAACACAGTGATTGAAATGTATCCAAAAGGCATTGCTGGCTTTAAAAGTTATGTCGACCTACTTGAAACAGAGCCAGATGTGAAGGATACAGAAGGAGCTCGTGATGTATTCGGGCTGAAAGGTGAAATTGAATATCGAAACGTGACATTTGGCTACGATGAGCACAGTCATGTGTTAAAGGATATCGATTTGAAGATCAAACAAGGAGAAACCGTTGCGTTTGTCGGGCCTTCAGGAGCCGGAAAATCGACGATCTGCAGTTTGCTACCACGTTTTTATGATGTGGATGAAGGGGAGATTACGATTGATGGCGTGAGTACAAAATCGATGACCCTATCTTCTTTAAGACAGCAGATCGGCATTGTGCAGCAGGATGTCTTTTTATTCTCAGGCACGATTCGAGAAAACATCGCATACGGCAACCTAGAAGCCAGTGATGCAGAGATTTGGGATGCTGTACGTCGTGCGCATTTAGAGGAACTCGTTCAGCGTTTCCCAGAAGGATTAAATACTGTCATAGGCGAGCGCGGCGTCAAATTGTCAGGTGGTCAAAAGCAGCGCCTGTCGATTGCGCGGATGTTCCTGAAAAATCCTTCAATTCTTATTTTAGATGAAGCCACATCAGCACTTGATACAGAAACAGAAAAAGCTATACAGGATGCACTAAGCGAACTGGCTGTCGGCAGGACGACACTCGTTATTGCCCACCGCCTGGCAACAATTAAACACGCCGACCGTATCATCGTCGTAACAGAGGAAGGCATTCAAGAACAAGGCCGCCACCAGGAACTCATCCAAATGGGCGGGGTGTACAGCAGACTGCATGAAGCGCAGTTTGGTCATTGATAGTAAGGCGTAAATGAGTTCAGCTATTGAGTTGGACTCATTTTTTTACATGTGATAATAAAAAGTGGTTCGTCCTGCAAATATTTAAATCACCATTTAAATGGAATTTTGATATAATTTAAGGAAATTAGATCCAAAAGGAGAGGGTTGTTTGAGCGAAACAGCAAAAACATTCATGCTGAAAAGCATTCACTACGTGACTCTTGTTGGTTTATTTATATTGATCATTCCAGCTGGAATCAACCCAGTATTTTTTTACATTGGGATTATTTTATTTGGCATTCACCTTTTTGTAAACGTTATAGACAGTTCTTTAAGCAAAGTCAAAATATCGATAGCATTGATTATTAGTTTTACGCTCATATTACTTGGCCTTTTTAAAATATTTTTTTGAAAAGATTTTCATTCGTTCAGTAGCCCTTTTGATAAAGGGCTTTTTTTGTTAGGATAGAAAAAATGCGTGTAGGAAGGATCTGATGGAATGAAGGGGCTTCGGCGATTACAAAAGGGCGATAAGATCGGTATTTTTTCACCTTCAAGTCCTGCATCAGCGACCTCGCCTCTTAGGTATCAGCGGGCGAAGAAGTGGCTTGAGCAAAAAGGATTCATTGTGATCCCTGGATCATTAACAGGGAAAGAGGATCACTACCGTTCCGGTACAATTCAAGAACGAGCAGATGAGCTGAATGAGCTGATGGCTAGAGAGGACTTGGCGTGCATCATGTCAATGATTGGCGGGACAAATTCAAATAGTTTGCTGCCTTATCTTGATTTTGACCTGCTGAATCAACATCCGAAAATCATGATCGGTTATTCAGATGCGACAGCGATTCTTTTAGCGGCGTACGAAAAAACGGGCCTGCCTGTTTTCTACGGGCCTGCGCTTGTTCCTTCTTTTGGCGAGTTTGAACCGTTTGTCGATTATACATATCAGTCATTTGAGGACATCTTGATGTCTCCTCAAAGCATTCCTTATCAGATTGAAAAACCGCCTTTTTGGACAGATGACCGAATCAATTGGGAAGAAAAGACGCGTGACAAAAAGCAGCGTCCGAATGATTGGCTGTGCGTCATAGAGGGACAGGCAGAAGGCAGATTGATCGGAGGGAACCTGAATGCGATGTACGGCATTTGGGGAAGTGAGTTCATGCCAGCCATCCAAAACGGAGACATCCTCCTCATTGAAGATTGCATGAAAACCGCTTCTGTTGTCGAAAAGAATTTCTCTTTATTGAAAGTAAATGGAGTGTTTGAACGGGTGTCAGGGATTCTTTTAGGGAAACATGAGCTGTTTGATGATGAAGGGACGGGCAAAGAACCTTACGAGATTTTGCTTGAGGTGCTTGGTGAGACAAAAAGACCAATCATCGCTGATTTTGACTGTGCCCATACGCACCCTATGCTTACGATGCCAATCGGGGCACAAGTGAAAATAGATGCAGCTTCTAAACAAGTTTGGCTGACAGAAGAGTGGATATAAAAAAGAGCGGCTCGGGGCTGCTCTTTTTTATGAAACCTTTTCTTTCTCAAACGGCTGTAGAAGGTCTTGCGCTTTTTTCCCCTCTACGACAATTAAATAATCAGATTCTAAATGAGTGAGCCTGAAGGTTTCAAGCTCTACGATGTTCTTAATGCTGCACATTGTTTTTTTAGAATACACATATATACGATGCTGAGCCTGCTGGCACTTTTCATAAAGAGAAATAAGCTTATGTAAATTCAACGCTTTTGCAGCGATTCGGATTGAATAGATTTGAGACATCTTCATATCCTCCTGTTAATTACTTTTTCACAATAGCTTTGTTACCCCCATTTGCACAAAGGTAAACCTTTCTCTATGATTTCCACTCAATGGTTCCTCCGCCCGTCCGCCGATTGCCCCTTATCGCAGACAGCTCTTCGACTAGACGGAGCAGAGCCTGATCCTTTAATTTTGCTTCAATCATAAAATCTACATCACGGCCATACGGTTTTAATGCTTGAAAAAGCGGTAAGACAAAGGCCATATCTACTCCATCTGCATGACTGCGTATGGCTTTTTCTGATTTAGGTGAAGACAAGTGGATTTTAGGCGGAATGCCAGTCTTTGTCCAAGTGTCGAACATTCTTGGCAGGATGTCATCGAGTGTGGCATCGTCATCTTTATTTGCCACGTGATGATGGTAATCAAAAACAAACGGAATGTCATGCTTTTCACATACACCAAGCGTTTCGAGCGACGTATATGTTTTGTCATCGTTCTCAAGTGTCATCCTTGCTTTGATATGTGCCGGAAGCTGTTTGATATTTTCATCAAAGCGTTGAAGAGCCGATTCTTTATCGCCGTACGCCCCGCCTACATGAATATTCATGTAACCTTCCTTTTCGAGCTTCATCGCCTCAAGCATCTGATAATGGTACGTCATATCGATGACGGCATTTTCTGTAATTGAAAGTTTTGGGCTGGTAAACAAGGTGAATTGATTGGGGTGAAAGCTTACCCGTAAGTTGTGCCGTTTCACCAACTTGCCAATCTCAAGAAATTCTTTGTGAAAAGGTGTCACGAAGTCCCAGCGCACCTCGGGGTGGGTCGCGAGCGGGACGATTGAGCTTGAAAAACGGTAAAGCGGGATATCATGAGCAATGGCGAAATAAAGCGTTCTTAATGTATTCACAAGATTGGCTTTCGTTGTTCGCAATAAAGCCTCTTTTCTTTCTTCCTTAGAGAGCTTGCTGTATCTTGCAAAGGTCAGCGACTTGGCAGGAGAAGCTTCCCACAAGGTGACGGCATTGGATACATAACCAAATCGATAACGCATAGGTCATCTCCTTTATAAAAAATACGAGAACATGGCGGCAACCCACTCAAGCGGTCGTGTGAAAAGAGGGCGCTTTGACAATGTTTCTTCTGTCAGGATCTCAGATACTTCCATATGCTCCCGAATCTTTTCCTCTACGTGTGCAGTAAAGTCGGGATCATCAATGGCCACATCTACTTCTTCGTTTAAAAACAAGCTTCGTTTATCAAAATTCGCGGTACTGATCATACAGCGGCTGTGATCAATCAATATGGCTTTCGAATGATAAAATCCTTTATAAAAACGATAAACAAGACATCCAGAGGCAATGAGATCCTTTAAATAATGAAAACCAGCCTCTTTGACAAGTGGATGATCCGCTTTCATTGGAATGATAATTTCAACTGTGACGCCCCGCTTTCGTGCATCAAGCAGCGCCTTCAGAAGAGGGGCTGATGGAATAAAATAAGGCGTACAGATGATGATCTGTTTCTTTGCCTGCTGAATATCTTGGAGAAATAAAGCTTCTAAAGAAAAACCGGCAGTCGCGCGTGTTGTGCATTGTAATGTTCCCGGTTCCAATGTAGGGAAAACCTCATATTGCAGCTGATGAATGCCAGACGACCGGTACAAATCATTCAGAAACACATGCTGGAGATCTGCGACAACCTGTCCAGTCATCCGCAAATGATAATCCTTCCAAATGCCAAAGCGGCCTTTTTTCCCAACATATTCATCGCCTATATTAAATCCGCCAATATAGCCAATCTTCCCATCAATCACCGTAATTTTACGGTGATTTCTCATGTTTAACCGGTAAATCAAAAAAGGAAAACGAGGCTTATTTAAAAAGTAAAATTGAATGCCACTCCTTTCTAGCATGTCAATCGACTTTTGATCAAACGAATAGGAGCCTAATCGGTCGGTCAGCAAAAAGACGGAAACGCCTTGCTCCGCTTTGGCTTTCAATGCTTGTAAGACCCTTTGACCAATCTTGTCGTTCTTTACAATAAAGAACATCATATGAATAGAAGAAGAGGCCTGCTGTACATCCGTAAGCAGCTGATCGAAAAATGGTTCGCCATCATGATAAAAGATGGCATCGCCGCTTGTTTGGTCAAAAGACCGTTCAAATGCGTGCGTAGAAAAATATTTCTTTCCCATATAAAGGTCTAACATGACGAGCAAAACGATGGCAATGAGTACGAGTAGGATGATCAATGCGATCATGAAACTTCCTCCTTTTTTGCATATTTCAATAGTGTACCCAAACGCGTAAAAAATATTGACTGAATACTCATTCATTATTTATGATAGAGGTACAACATGGAAACGGAACAAAGTGGGTTTTGGGGAATGAAAGGGGGAGCAAGATGAATAGCCTTTTAATCATCAACTTGATCGCATTTGCGGCGGTGACCGCTTACGCTCTGTATTTGTTTGTTTATCTCATTCGAACACGAGCGGCGTATATTCGTCTTGGTAAAAAAGAAGAGTTTCAACAAGACATGAAGAAACGCTTAGAGCGTGTTTGGGTCAATGTATTTGGGCAAAAGAAGCTATTAAAGGACAAGAAGAGCGGCATCATTCATGTACTGTTTTTCTACGGATTTATCCTTGTACAGTTCGGAGCCCTTGATTTTATTTTGAAGGGGCTTATTCCAGACAGCGGGCTTCCTTTAGGTCCGGTGTACGGCGTCTTTACGTTTTTCCAAGAGGTGGTCACACTTCTCATTTTAGTGGCCGTTGTATGGGCTTTCCATAGAAGATATGTGGAAAAACTTGTCCGTTTAAAACGAGGTTTTAAATCGGGTCTAGTGCTTTTATTTATTGGCGGATTAATGCTGACAGTTTTACTAGGGAACGGCATGAACATCATCTGGCATGGACACTCTCTATCACCAACTGAGCCAATCGCTTCTGGTATTGCTTTCTTGCTGGGCGGAATTTCACCTCTTGCGGCTGCGATTGTTTTTTATGCCGCATGGTGGGTGCATCTGCTCATTTTGCTGACATTTTTAGTATATGTTCCACAGTCAAAGCACGCCCATTTGATTGCGGGGCCTGTCAACGTATTTGTCAGCAGATTAGACCCGCCAGGCAAGCTGCAAAAAATCGATTTTGAAGATGAGACACAAGAGACCTTCGGTGTGGGAAAAATTGAAGACTTCCGTCAGTCTCAGCTGATCGATCTTTATGCCTGTGTGGAATGCGGGCGCTGCACGAATATGTGCCCGGCAACAGGGACAGGGAAGATGCTGTCTCCAATGGATTTGATTTTAAGGTTAAGAGATCATTTAACCAATAAAGGGGCTGCCATTACCTCGAAGACACCTTGGGTCCCGCAGCTTGCCTTCAAGCAGACAACAGGAAACCAGCTGGCACTGCAGGCGAGAGGAGCAGGTGCGGAAGAGTCGGCTGCCAGCTCTATATACCATCCTTCTCTTATTGGAGAGGTCATTACAGAAGAAGAGATCTGGGCATGTACGACATGCCGAAACTGTGAAGACCAATGCCCTGTCATGAATGAACATGTCGACAAGATTATTGATATGCGCAGATATCTTGTGCTGACCGAAGGAAAAATGGACGCAGATGCACAGCGTGCCATGACAAGCATTGAGCGCCAAGGGAACCCGTGGGGATTGAACCGGAAAGAAAGAGAAAATTGGCGTGAACTGAGAGAAGATGTGCATGTGCCGACAGTGAAAGAGCTGAAAAAAGCAGAGCAAACCTTTGATTATTTATTCTGGGTTGGTTCAATGGGGGCCTATGACAATCGAAGCCAAAAGATTGCACTTGCCTTTGCAAAACTCCTCAATGAAGCGGGGGTATCCTTTGCGATCCTAGGCAATAAAGAGAAAAACTCAGGCGATACACCAAGAAGACTCGGAAACGAATTTTTATTCCAAGAGCTTGCTGCAAAAAACATTGAAGAATTCCAGAAAAACGGCGTCACAAAGATCGTCACGATTGATCCACATGCCTACAACTTATTTAAAAATGAATATCCAGACTTCGGACTTGAGGCAGAAGTGTACCATCATACAGAATTATTGGCAGAGTTAGTGAAAGAAGGGAAAATAACGCCTGTACATGAAGTGAACGAGGTAATTACCTTCCACGACTCTTGCTACTTAGGTAGATATAACGAAGTGTACGACCCGCCAAGAGACATTTTAAAAGCCATTCCAGGTGTGACGCTGAAAGAAATGGAACGCAACCGTGAAACTGGTATGTGCTGCGGAGCAGGCGGGGGCTTAATGTGGATGGAAGAAGAGACGGGTACCCGGATTAACACTGCACGAACGGAGCAGGCGCTACAGGTCCAGCCGTCCATCATCAGCTCAGGGTGTCCTTATTGCTTAACGATGCTGGGAGATGGGACGAAGGCGAAGGAAGTAGAGGAGCAGGTAGGCACATTTGATGTCGCCGAACTTCTTGAAAAATCAGTGTTTGGCGAGCCTGGAAAACAGGTGTCGTAAAGATGACAGGCCGATGAATAGGATGTTCATCGGCTTATCCATGGCGCTGTTTCATCAGCTGTCTAAATGATATGTAAGCGTTAACAAATGGGGAGGGGCATACATGAGTACGACGGTCATTGTATCTGGTGCAAGAACACCATTTGGAAAACTAGGCGGGGCTCTCAGTGGTTTGACTGCCGCAGAACTAGGCGGTATAGCGATCAAGGCTGCTCTGGAAAGAGTTTCGGGTTCTCATGAAATAGATGAGGTCATTATGGGAAGTGTTTTACAAGGAGGGCAAGGGCAGATTCCTTCAAGGCAAGCAGCAAGATATGCTGATCTTCCTTGGTCTGTTCCAACACAAACCATCAATAAAGTCTGTGCATCAGGCATGCGCAGTGTGAGCACGGCAGATCAAATCATTCGAGCCGGAGATGCTGAGGTCATCGCGGCGGGCGGTATGGAATCCATGTCTCACGCTCCTTATCTGCTAAAAAAAGCGCGATGGGGCTACAAAATGGGAGATGGTGCAGTACAAGATGCGATGATTTTAGATGGCTTAACCTGTTCGTTTACAGGCGTTCATATGGGTGAGTATGGAAGTATGGCTGCAAAGGAGCTTGGCATCACGCGGGAAGAGCAGGATCTGTGGGCACTCAGAAGTCATGAACGGGCTATCGAAGCGCAAAAAAGTGGCTTTTTTCAACATGAAATCACCCCCGTCACCGTCAAAACAAAAACGGGAGAAAGGCTGATCACAGAAGATGAATCTCCGCGGCGTGATACCTCATATGAACGGCTGTCAAAGCTCATGCCTGTTTTTGATCAGAAAGGTACCATCACCGCTGGAAATGCACCAGGTGTCAATGATGGTGCAAGTGCACTTCTTCTAATGAAAGACACGTATGCTGCACGGCATGGCGTAAAGCCACTGGCAGTCGTTCTCGGTCATACTCAGGTTGCTGTAGAGGCGAAGGATTTCCCGAAAACACCAGCCCTTGCCATCGAGAAGCTTTTAAAGAAAACAGGAAAGCGCCTAGAGGATATCGATTTGTTTGAAATCAATGAGGCCTTTTCAGCTGTGGCTCTGGCATGTGAAAAAATGATCGGGATCGACCGGCGGAAAATGAATATCAACGGAGGGGCTGTCGCACTCGGTCATCCGATTGGGGCAAGCGGAACACGTATCATATTGACATTGATTCATGCATTAAGACAAAGAGGCGGTGGCATTGGCATTGCGGCGATTTGCAGTGGAGGCGGTCAAGGAGATGCGTTCATGATAAAGGTAGATGAAAAGGGAGGCGTTTTTTGATGAGCATAGAAGAGACCGTTCTGGTCGTTGGAGCCGGTCAAATGGGATCAGGCATTGCCCAAGTGTTTGCACAGTCAGGCTATACAGTCCTGCTCCATGATGCATCAGAAAAGCAGATTCATCGAGCGATTTCCTCCATGACCAAACAACTGACGAAGCGGGCAGAAAAAGGAAAGCTGGCACATCAGGCAGTCCGAGATATCACGCAGCGGCTTGCCGTATCCACAGATTTAAAAGACGTCCAGCAGGCTCATTTAGTGATTGAAGCTGCTTCTGAACAAATGAGTGTCAAAAAACAAATCTTTGAAACACTTGATCAATTTTCAGAGGCGGAGGCCATATTTGCGACAAACACGTCTTCCTTGTCGATCACAGAATTAGCAGCTGTGACGAGCAGACCGGAGAAAGTGATTGGCATGCATTTTATGAATCCCGTCCCTGTCATGAAACTCGTTGAAGTCATTCGCGCGCTGCAAACGAGTGATGACACATATCAATTTGTTTATGAAACAGCGAAGACATTAAACAAAACCCCAATTGAAGTGGAAGACTTCCCAGGGTTCGTCTCAAATCGCATATTGATGCCAATGATCAATGAAGCCATTTACACCCTATATGAAGGCGTGGCAGATGCAGAAAGCATTGATGGCGTGATGACACTTGGGATGAATCACCCAATGGGGCCGCTTCGTCTAGCTGATTTCATTGGACTGGATACATGTTTATTTATAATGAATACCCTTCACGAAGGACTTGGAGACAGCAAATATCGACCTTGTCCTCTTTTGAAAAAATACGTGAATGCAGGCTGGCTTGGCAAAAAGACAAAGAGAGGTTTTTACACATACCACGACCACTCATAGGGGGAGTCAAGATGGATGTTATGCTTACGGATAAACAGCGTCTCTGGAGAGAACAGACAGCAGAATTTGCACGCCAGCGTGTATTCCCTGAAGTTGAAGCTATGGAACAAGGCCGGTTTCCAAAAACCCTTTTAAGTGAAATGGGACGGCAAGGCTATCTAGGGATTCCAATACCAGCTTCGTATCAAGGCTTAGGAGCAGATTTTACAACGTATATCATCGCAATCCATGAATTATCGAAAGTGAGTGCGACCATCGGTGTCATTGTGTCCGTTCATACATCTGTTGTGACGATGCCTATTTTGACTTTTGGAACGAAGGAACAAAAAGAATCCTATGTCCCTCTGCTTGCATCAGGAGAGAAGCTGGGCGCCTTTTGTCTGACTGAACCAAAGGCCGGATCAGATGCCTCCAGTATTCAGTTAAGAGCAGAGTGGATGGGCGGTGATTATGTATTAAATGGAACGAAAATCTTTATCACAAGCGGCGGAGAAGCAGAGCTATATCTTGTCTTTGCGGTGACCGATCCGGTTTCTGCGAGAAAAAATATATCGGCGTTCATTGTCGAGAAAGATACGCCGGGATTTACGATTGGAAAAGATGAGAAAAAGATGGGACTGCACGGTTCAAAAACAGTCACGCTTCATTTTGAAGGCGTGCGGATTCCAAAAGATCAGCTGCTTGGTGCAGAAGGAGAAGGCTTTCAAATTGCCATGTCTAGCTTAAATGCAGGGAGAATCGGAATTGCGGCTCAAAGCCTTGGTATTGCAGAAGCCGCTTTAACCGAGGCGGTCAGCTATTTAAAGCGACATCCAGCAGGTCTTGAAACAACCATTCGACTGGGCGATTTGGCGGCGAAGCTTGAGGCGGCCAAACTGCTCGTCTATCAAGCGGCTTCTTTCAAAGAGGCCAATCGTCCCGTCACAAAGGAAGCATCAATGGCAAAGCTATTTGCGTCAAAAACGGCGGTGGAGATCAGTACAGAAGCGATCCATTTGCTAGGCATGGATGGTTATACGAATCGCTATCAAGCAGAACGTTACTTTCGTGATGCGAAAATTTGTGAAATCTATGAAGGAACAAGTGAAATTCAAAGGCTGGTCATCTGTAAACAGCTAATATGAAACGAGGTGGCTCACGATGCAGTTCCAATTAAGTGACGAACATGAAATGATTCAAAAAATGGTGAGAGACTTTGCGAAAAATGAAGTGGAGCCAACAGCAGCAAAGCGAGACGAAACAGAGACATATGATCCATCTATTTTTCGTAAAATGGCGGAACTCGGTTTAACGGGTATCCCTTGGCCGGAAGACGTGGGCGGAATCGGCAGTGATTATTTAGCCTACGTCATAGCAGTTGAGGAGCTTTCAAGAGTATGCGCCTCTACAGGCGTCACCCTGTCCGCTCATACATCTCTCGCTTCATGGCCAATCTATACATTCGGAACAGATGAACAAAAAGAGACCTATTTAAAGCCGCTTGCAGAAGGGCAGAAGATAGGAGCATATGCGCTCACAGAGAGCGGTTCAGGCTCAGATGCTGGCGGAATGAAGACAACGGCCGTCAAGGCAGGCAATGAATATGTCCTGAACGGGGCGAAAATCTTTATTACAAATGGAGGCATTGCAGATTATTATATTGTGTTTGCCGTAACAGACCAAGGAGCTTCATCCCGAAATACAACTGCTTTTATTGTAGAAAAAGAGACACCTGGTTTTTCCGTTGGCAAAAAGGAAAGCAAACTGGGCATACGCTCATCGCCAACAACTGAAATTCGATTTGAAGATTGCCGGATTCATGAAAGGAACCGGCTCGGTCAAGAAGGAGAAGGATTCAAAATAGCCATGATGACGCTCGATGGCGGCAGAAACGGCATTGCTGCACAGGCAGTTGGGATTGCTCAAGGCGCTCTTGATGCGGCGGTTGATTATGCCAAGGAGCGTAAACAATTTGGTAAACCAATCATTCAGCAACAAGGAATCGCCTTTAAGCTGGCTGATATGGCCACCGCGATTGAAGCATCAAGGCTGCTTACTTACCAGGCGGCATGGCTCGAAACGAAAGGCCTCCCGTATGGAAAGGAATCAGCCATGTCCAAGCTCTTTGCCGGTGATACAGCGATGAAGGTGACGACAGAAGCGGTGCAAATCTTCGGCGGGTACGGCTACACAAAGGATTACCCAGTCGAACGATACATGCGTGATGCGAAAATCACTCAAATTTATGAAGGAACACAGGAAATCCAGCGTCTGGTCATCTCAAGGAAACTGCTAGATATGTAGAAATAAAGTAAAAGCCACCTCTCGTTAGGTGGCTTTTGCTTTGTATGGTTCAATCAGCTTTAAATCAGTAGCAAAATCTAAAGGTTTTTTTGTGAAGGAAAAAGGATTGTGTCAGCAGTATAAAAAGCTTTAACTTAAGAGTGACTTGTCATCGATGATTTAGAGAGTATTTAATCAATAAAAACTGGCAACAAACTTACTAAAGTATTAGGGATTAATAAAGAAATAGGTAAATGTGTATAAAGGATAATAGTTAATTTTCCCTGAATTTGAGGTGATGCCCAGTATAGGTCCAACTTACCTTTGGGGTTATGTTAAAATTGAAGAAATATAAATATGGGAGGTTATTATGAACGCTGCTACCACCTTAGGAATCGTAACCATGGTTATATGGATTCTTGTTTCCGTAGAACTTTCGAAGACTTCAAAAAAAGACAATGATCAAAAAGAAAACAGTAATAGAAAATTAATTGTATTAATGTTCGCAGGAATTGTATTGACCATAGCTGTTGTAATCTCATTATTTCAGAAACTTTAAATTAAGATAGAATATAGAGGTGTATGGCTATAAAGTTTTCAACAATTAATTCTTAAGCATATTATAAGTGAAACTGAAGCAATCATTTTGCGGAAATATCGGGATTAAGCTTCATTCTAAAAGAGAACGGATTCTTCTAAAATGAGGAATATCATCCAAACTACATAAATTTCTTGATATAAAGAAATAACAGAGATAGCCAGTGAGATGTTTAATACAAAACAACAATAAATAATACTAATAACATCTCTAATTAAGTACATTATTATCAATCGAAATCGAGACAACTCAATATGAGTGTTTCGATTTTTTTGAAAGTGAGAAATTGGATTACTTACCTAGTTGGTTCCACCCGGTTAAGTCTTTTTTTCAACGGCTTACAGGGATATTGGGTTTTGATATATTGAAAATTTCAAAATATGTCAACCGTTATGTATAAATTTATTATGATTTGTACGATCAGGTCTCTTGAATTCAAAATAAGTTCACAGAGAATCGAAAGAGAGTTACTCATTGAATTTAGTTCTGCCTTTAGTAAAGATAAACATGTTTATTCGTAATATTCCGTTCATAACTTTAAGGATAAAGGTAGCTTATCATACATACATATAAATATAAATGCCATAATCTCTTAAGTGATGATAAATCTACCTACCTCTAAGACAAGTCAATAAAGATTTGAAACGAATTGATTTTTTGATTACTAGATATTTTGACTAGTTTTTAGAGAATCAGAGCATTTTATGTCAGTACATAAGCGCCCTGTAAAACTGGGAAATGAACATAATCCCCTATAATAACTGGTTATAATTACATCTATTTCAATTATTATTAAAAAATTTACAAAAAATGTTGAAATGTAATTTAATTCTTGCTAGACTAAAAGAGTGGTAAATAATAGAAGGAGGTCGTGTTATGACAAAAGCAACAGATTCTAAGTTTTATGCTTTATTATCGCTGCTACTTCTTGCGGTAACATTAGGAGCTTTAGTAATTGGAAATGGCTCATTAATTGCAGCAAATCTGGGTGTTAGTTCTGGAACCGCGTTTGCAATGGTTAATTTCTTAGACGCTTGGTCTTCAGTAGCAACTGTTATTACTGTCGTTGGCATGTTCACTGGTGTAGGAACAATTAGTGCAGGTGTAGCTGCTACTATTTTGGCTATCCTCAAGAAAAAAGGAAAAGCAAAAGCTGCTGCTTTTTAATCTCAAAAAAAAAAATCATCTCAATCTTTATTGAGATGATTTTTTTTCCAAAAGTGTTTTGATAGCAGGTGAAACGACGTTCACTAGACAATGATAAAAACTAATTTAGCGTTTTATGCCATGCGGCTTGTAATAAAACATTAATTAGGAGGAAATTTTATGATGAAGGCAAAAAAACTTGGCTCATTCTCACTATTGTTAGTGGAAGTTACAATGGCATCTTTAGTCGCTAGAAAAGGTTCTTTGATATCAGCAAATCTAGGTCTTAGTACTGTGGCTGTCTCTAGTTTGGCTGTGCTTAAAAAACAAGGAAAAGCCAAGGCTGCTGCTTTTTAACATGACTTATGTATAAAATAAATAAGCTATTTAAAATATATGATCAAAGTATAATGGGGTATCTCAATTATATTGGAATGATTCTTTTTTCTATCATTGTTATGATAGCGATGATTTTCTATCGCGATGGGGTTCCCGGCACTTATAAAAACAGTTTTATTTTTATTTCAATATACATTGTAGCTACAGCTAATATTAATCGCTGTGTATTACCGTATAAAAGACAGCAGCCAGGCTTGGTCTTTATCTCTAAACAATTGTTGTTGAAACATTTATTCTTTACGATTAAAAAAGGGTATTCAGTTCAATTACTTTTCGCTTGTTTCATCGCTTTAACTTTTTTGTTAGTAGAAAAACAATATTTCATTATGATACTAGCTCTTATTGTTGTGATGCTGTCCTTTGCATCTCAATTATTGTCTGGTCTATTCAATATCATAAACAGAATACTCCTTTTGTTACAATTTTGGTATATCATAACGTCCATTTTTGAAGCAGTGTTGATACTGCAAATGGTACAGTCTCTTCTTATTTACATTTACATAAGTAATTCTCATAGGATACCTTTGACATCTGGACTTTCCTTCCTAAAAAGTGCGAATAAGCAATATAGGTCTGGGAATATTATGTATTTGTTTTTTTCTTATATCATTAGTAATAAAATATTAATAATTTTAATTGGCGTCTTAGTAGCAGTACTTACTTATTTCGCCCAATCCTTTTTAACAAAAATAGAATATCTGCCTGCGCTCATTTTGGTCTATATAAACTATATCACGATCTTAGAAATCCTAATAGGTTCAAAAAAGGAAGAAATTATGCTTGATAAGGCAAGAATTGAGATGCTGCAATCCTCTTTGATTGTGAGTCCGTACGAGAGGTTTAAATCTAGTACGATTTATTTACTATGTATCGTACTGACTTTTGTCAGTGTGTGTGGAATAGTCGGAGTAGTGATAAACACGTCTGATATCTCAATTATTCTTAAAAATACGTTATCGCTTCCTTTAATCATCTTTATTGGGGTCGTATATTTCAGAAAAACAGAACTATTAATCAACGATTATGAACATAAGTTATTGAAGCTGTCCTTGCCTATTTTATTACTCATATGCATTACTATTTTCACGATTATTTCATGAAAAGAGGAGGAAAATGATACATAAAAGATTGAAATATTTTCTGTGGTACTACTCTATTTACTGTATATTGCTGATAGGTACAGGGATTTATCTTGGGAATATAGTCAACAAAGATTTATTTGAAGCAGCACCACCAACTTCGGGCCAGGAATTTATGTCTGTAGTCCTGACACATAACTTAACGAACTTTGCAATGTATTTACTGGGGTTCTTGTTGTCGCCGTTATTTCAAATAATGGATTTTGGAGGTTCGTCCTTCGTCATTACGATGGGCTTTAGAACGCTAGGAGCACAAGAAGCTTTAGGTAAACTAATTCCTCACGGGCTATTAGAATTCCCAAATATGTTGCTTTATCAAGGAATAAGCCAGTATGTGCTGTTCACACTAATTTATACGAAATCAATTAAAGCTGCTTTAGGTGTTATGAAAAAAATGATTCCTTATTATCTGCTATCGTTAGTCATCCTAATAATAGCTGCTTTTATTGAAGGGTATGATTCTTTATTATTTTCTATCATTATCAATCATAGATGGTTTTATTGAAGACTCTATATGACAGAGAAGGGGATTCAAGTGGGATTAGAATTTGTAGAATGTACTAAGAAGTTCAAAAACAATATCATACTAGATAAAGTGAATTTTTCAATTTCAAAAGGTCTCTTTCATTTAGTGGGGAGAAATGGTGCAGGTAAAAGCACTCTCCTTAAAATGATAGCAGGTTTAGATAAGAGATATTCTGGAGATATTGAGGCAAACAAAGAATCGACTCTTTACTTAAATGTGGATCCTATCGGCATTCACCCATTTACAATTAGAGAAAACCTAGAGATTCTGTGGAATACGTTTAAAATTGTGCCGACTAAAGAACAAATGAGTATTGTGAATGATTTTTTTGATGGTAACCTAGATGGTTCTTATAGCAGAGCATCTACGGGTATGAAAGCGAAGGTAGGGTTATCTTTATTATTCGTAAAAGATTGGAAAACCATCCTAATTGATGAAACCATGTCATCTCTAGATTCAGAGAGTATAGAGATGCTATCTGAGAGGCTAGTGAATCTTTCTATTAAAAAAATTTCAACCATCATATATGTTTCCCATAGCATGGTGAATAAACGTTTAAACGATCATTCAAGCATTGTGAGTATAGGGGATGGGAGGCTATTATGGAACAACGTCCAAGAATAACATCACTGATATCATTGGTCATTTTTATTCTGGCCAATTATTATTTCGTTACTTTTGCTATTGAGTTAAATGGCTACATTTCGAAACTAGATGATTTAAGAGCTTTGTTAGAGGATATGTCCTATGAAACGATGCTGAATCTAATTGTTGTCATTACAACAATTCTAACCACCATCAGTCTCTTAGTACAATATCTCATCTCTAAATTCTTATTAATGATCTTTGTTCCGGAGGTTAAGGGTCATTTGTTTTATGCTCTGATCCCTAAGATTATCATTATGTTTATTAATGTAATATGTATGGGGATCTTGCAAATACATAGCTTATGGCTGTATATCTTCACGGCACTTATAGGAGCAATGTTGATCTTGTTCTTTTTTCAATATAAAAAAGCGAACTGGAAAGCATCGATTCTCTTTGCGGCACCATTTATTATAGATGCTTTAATTTCCCTAGGAAAAGAAATAGTCGCTGTACTGTAATGAATAAAAATTAGAGGATGAACTGAATACAAGCTTCCATTATAGGTGCACGTAAACTTAACCCGTTGACGTGTACCTTTTTATATGTTTTATAAAGAATGGACAATCACTTTGTTCAAACGATAGCTAAATTTTATTCATTCAACAGTGCTGCCTCTAATTTTCCAATTTTTTCGTTTAGAATGAATAGAACAACAAACAAAAGCATGCCGTATACAAGAAACAGTCCAATTTCACGCAGGGGAAGACCGAAAGGTTCTCCCCGTGAGAAAAAATCAAAAATTAACAACAATAAAGGTGGCATAAACTCCCCTAATTTGTTTATAATGAGAGGTATGGTTTGTCGTAAGAATAAGGTATAAATACTTATTATTTCACTGATAAATGGATACATACATGTAATAGAAAGGGAGTGTCTGACCTTGAGTTTGAAAGAATACTCACAGGAACAGCTCAAACAAATGTCTTTAGTTGAACTTGCTTATGAAATTTTCAGAGACAGCAAAACACCCATTACGTTTTCCGAGTTAATAGATGAAATTGTCCGTTTGCAAGGAATACAAAAATCCGATCTTGATGATCGACTTGCTCAATTTTATACAGACTTAAATATAGATGGCCGCTTTATTTCGTTAGGTGATCAGAGATGGGGGCTTCGCAGCTGGTATCCAGTTGATCAAATCGAAGAAGAAGTTCAGCCAGCTGTGAAAACAAAAGCGAAAAAGAAAAAAACAAAAGCAGCTGTCGTTGAAGACGACTTCGATGAAATCGAAGAGGAAGAAGAAATCGACGAGCTTGAAGAAGACCTTGATCTTGTTGAAGACGACGATGATCTCGACCTAGAAGATGATGAAGAAATTGATGAAGATATTGAAGACTTCGACGAAGATGATGATGAAGATGATGACGGCTTAACGGAGATTGATGAAGACGATTTAGACGATGATGAGGAAGAGAAATAACCCTCTCAAACCCGTCCTCAAAACAGGACAAAACCGTCTTGACTTTCGTGAGCGAACTATGTAGTATGTATTTTGGGCTCTCTAAAAAAGAGTACGTAAAGATACGTTCATTTACGCTCCCTTTCATTTATTTGAAAGGGAGCTTTCTTATTTTTCAAGAGATTTAGGGATACACTCTAAAAAGGATGAAGCTGTGCATGTGTAGACATGCAAGGGTAAAAAAGAGAGGAGCATACGAAATGACAAAGTATATTTTTGTAACAGGAGGAGTTGTTTCCTCACTTGGAAAAGGAATCACGGCTGCATCGTTAGGCCGCCTTCTGAAAAATAGAGGGATGGATGTCACCATTCAAAAATTCGATCCATACATCAACGTAGACCCGGGGACAATGAGTCCATACCAGCACGGTGAGGTTTTTGTCACAGATGATGGTGCTGAAACAGACCTTGACTTAGGTCACTACGAGCGTTTCATTGATATTAACTTAAATAAGTACAGCAACGTCACAACTGGTAAAATCTACTCTACTGTTCTGAAGAAAGAGCGCCGCGGTGACTACTTAGGTGGAACAGTACAAGTCATTCCCCACATTACAAATGAAATCAAAGACCGCGTGTACCGTGCCGGAAAAGAAACGGGTGCAGATGTGGTTATTACAGAAATCGGCGGGACAGTAGGAGATATCGAATCCCTTCCATTCCTTGAAGCCATTCGTCAAATGAAGAGTGACATCGGCCGTGAAAACGTGATGTACATTCATTGTACCCTCGTTCCTTACATCCGTGCAGCGGGTGAATTGAAAACAAAACCAACACAGCATAGTGTAAAAGAACTTCGCAGTCTTGGTATTCAGCCAAATGTCATCGTGGTCAGAACGGAAATGCCATTGGCACAAGATATGAAGGACAAAATTGCGCTATTTTGTGATATTGATACAAAAGCTGTTATCGAATGTCAGGATGCAGACACGCTTTACTCCATTCCGCTTGATTTACAAAAACAAGGGCTGGACAAGCTAGTATGTGAACATATGAAACTTGACTGCCAAGATGCGGACATGACAGAGTGGACAGCACTTGTTGATAAAGTGCAAAACCTTTCAAAACAAGTCACAATTGGTCTTGTAGGGAAATATGTTGAGCTGCAAGATGCTTATATTTCTGTCGTTGAATCACTTCGTCATGCTGGTTATGCGTTTGATGCAGATGTTCAAATTAAATGGATCAATGCAGAAGAAGTGACAGCAGAGAATATCGCTGATTTCGTACAAGATGTTGACGGCATTATTGTTCCTGGAGGCTTCGGAGACCGCGGAGTAGAAGGGAAAATCATTGCTACACAATTTGCCCGTGAAAACAAAGTGCCATTCTTCGGAATCTGCTTAGGAATGCAAGTGGCATCTATCGAATACGCAAGAAACGTATTAGGCCTTGAAGGAGCTCATTCAGCGGAAATTGATCCTGAAACAGCATTCCCAATCATTGACCTTCTTCCAGAACAGAAGGATGTAGATGATCTAGGCGGAACACTTCGTCTCGGTCTATATCCTTGTAAATTAAATGAAGACTCAAAAGCATTTGCTGCATACAATGACGAAGTGGTCTACGAACGCCACCGTCATCGTTACGAATTTAATAACGAATACAGACAGCAAATGGAAGCAGCAGGCTTCGTCTTCTCTGGTACAAGCCCAGACGGACGTCTTGTTGAAATCATCGAGCTCAAGGATCACCCTTGGTTCCTTGCTTCTCAGTTCCACCCAGAATTCGTTTCAAGACCGACAAGACCACAGCCATTATTTAGAGATTTCGTTGGTGCTTCACTACAAGCATCTGAATCAAAATAAAACAAAAAACTGCCGAGAATATCACTTCTCGGCAGTTTTTTTATTCATATTCCTCCACGATCTCCTTCACAGTAAACGATAGGGCGTGGTAGACGTATAAGCAGGTCATTAAAGCAGGAAAACCAAACCTTGTCCCATCTTCAGCGGGCACAAGCGGTTTCTTGAGCTGAAAATCAATGTGGACATCACAATGCTCTTCAATCGTGGACGGCTCCTTTTGTGCCGGCCCTACACCAACAACGGGCGTACCTTGTTCGTGCAGTTCTTTAACAAGAGATTGAATTTCCTGATCTTCTGGGTCTGAATAAAATAGCAGCACCCTGTCACTAGGTTGAAGTAAGCTGCGCTCCTTTTGATCGAGCGGCAGCACTTTCGCACCGGGAAACGGCTCCTTGCTTTCAGATGCCTCTAGGGCGACAGCAGCCAGTTCATTCTTTCCGTGAAAATAAACGGCATGTCCACTGACAACAGCCTGTGCAAGAAGGCGTGCACCGTCCTCAATCGCTTCAGCCTGCTTTTCTCCAATACGTGAAAAAATACCTGATAACTGGGTCGTAAAAATTTTTAACAAGACTCATTTCCTCCTTCGGTCAGATCATTTTATAATAGAATATAAAGAGAATATTAGGAAAAATGCTCAGAAAATGTCGTAAAGTAAACTATTATAATTAAAGGAAATGTGAAAATCAAACAGAATTATTTAACAACAGCTCTTTTTATGGCGAAAAATGAAAGCAATGGGGTGTAACAGATGAATGAGAAAATTTTAATTGTCGATGATCAGTACGGTATTAGAATATTATTGAATGAAGTGTTTCATAAAGAAGGCTATCAAACCTTCCAAGCTGCCAATGGACTACAGGCATTAGATATTGTGAAAAACCATAGACCGAACCTTGTCCTGCTTGATATGAAAATCCCCGGAATGGATGGTATCGAAATTTTAAAACGGATGAAATTAATTGATGAAGATATCCGTGTCATCATTATGACAGCCTATGGTGAATTAGATATGATCCAAGAATCCAAAGAACTCGGTGCATTGACGCACTTCGCTAAGCCTTTTGATATTGATGAAATCCGAGATGCTGTCAAAGAATACTTGCCGCTTGAAACAAATGGCTAGATGGAAATGATTGAATCGAGCCATTCTGTTGCCGATTTGTCGAATAATTGGTATCCTAGAAAGGAAGAAGAAAGCGATCTGACTTTGAAAGTTTACATATGGCGAGAAATTCTGGTCATGCTAGGGTGGAGAGCTTTTTTTAGCAAGCAAATTAGCTACATAGGGAGGATTTTTCATCATGCCTTTAGTTTCAATGACAGAAATGTTGAAAGACGCAAAGGAAAAAGGTTACGCTGTTGGACAGTTTAACTTAAATAACTTAGAATTCACGCAAGCGATTTTACAAGCTGCTGAAGAAGAGAAATCTCCTGTTATCTTAGGAGTATCTGAAGGAGCAGGACGCTACATGGGCGGCTTCAAAACAGTTGTCGCAATGGTTAAAGCGTTAATCGAAGAATATAATGTAACAGTTCCTGTTGCGATTCATTTAGATCACGGTTCAAGCTTTGAATCTTGTGCAAAAGCGATTCATGCAGGATTTACTTCTGTCATGATCGATGCTTCTCACCACCCATTTGATGAGAATGTGGAAACAACTGCGAAAGTTGTTGAACTTGCACATTTCCATGGTGTGTCTGTTGAAGCTGAACTTGGAACTGTTGGTGGGCAAGAAGATGACGTCATCGCTGAGGGCGTTATTTATGCTGATCCAAAAGAGTGCCAAGAGCTTGTAGAACGCACTGGTATTGACTGCCTTGCACCTGCATTAGGTTCAGTACATGGTCCATACAAAGGTGAACCAAACCTTGGTTTCGCTGAAATGGAAGAAATTGGTAAAACAACTGGTCTTCCACTTGTTCTTCACGGCGGAACAGGTATCCCAACTGCTGACATCAAGCGTGCAATTTCACTTGGTACAGCAAAAATCAATGTAAACACTGAAAACCAAATTGCTTCTGCGAAAGCAGTACGCGAAACACTTGCTGCAAAAACAGAAGAGTATGATCCACGTAAATATCTTGGACCAGCTCGTGACGCAATTAAAGCGACTGTTATCGGCAAAATGCGCGAATTTGGTTCTTCTAACCAAGCATAATTTGATGAGAACCGAAAGCCGCCTGAGTCACAGGCGGTTTTCTCCATATCTCGAGAAAGCGCAATCAAATTTACATTTCAGACAATTTATTGATAGGAGAGTGGCACAGTTATGTTATTTTTCGTAGATACAGCGAATATTGAAGACATCAAAGAGGCGCACGAGCTTGGCATTTTAGCAGGCGTCACAACAAACCCTAGTTTAGTAGCGAAAGAAAAGGACGTATCATTCCACGACCGCCTTCGTGAAATCACTGACGTGGTATCAGGCTCTGTCAGTGCAGAAGTGATTTCCCTAAAAGCAGAGGAAATGATTGAAGAAGGAAAAGAGCTTGCTGCTATCGCACCAAATATCACGGTCAAAATTCCAATGACTACAGATGGCCTTAAAGCTGTTAAAGCATTAACGGACCTTGGAATTAAAACAAACGTTACATTGATTTTTAGTGCAAACCAGGCACTTCTTGCAGCTAGAGCTGGTGCGACGTATGTTTCTCCATTCCTTGGCCGCTTAGATGACATTGGCCAAAATGGTCTTGATCTCATCAGTGAAGTGAAAACTATTTTTGATGTTCATGGATTAAATACACAAATCATTGCTGCATCCATTCGTCATCCGCAGCATGTGACAGAAGCTGCGCTTAGAGGTGCTCATATCGGCACAATGCCGCTGAAAGTCATCAAGCAGCTGACGAAACACCCATTAACGGATGCAGGCATTGAGCAATTTTTAGCAGACTGGAATAAATAAATGATTGTGGCAGGCGGGATCGTCTCTCGTTTGCCGCAGTTTTCCTTTTAAACGCTAAGAAATGTTTTGTGCAAAGAAGAGAACATCACAGCCTCGCAAAGCTTCGATTATTTTTCTTCCGACAAATTTCGTTTAACCTGTATTCTTTCTCTTGATATTGGCTAAATTTTGGACAAGACCTTTTAAAGCGCGACATCCACAAACAGTATAACTCCAACAGTGATCTTCTTTAAGAAGGGAGACAAATATGGAAAAGTTAAACATTGCCGGCGGTGATCCCTTGCGTGGGACCGTACATATTAGTGGTGCGAAAAATAGTGCTGTGGCACTGATTCCTGCCACGATTCTCGCTGATTCTCCAGTAACCATTGAAGGCCTTCCGCATATATCAGATATCGACACATTGCGAGATCTGTTAGAAGAAATTGGCGGAAAGGTCACTTTTGAAAAAGGTGAAATGGTTGTTAATCCTGTTTCCATGATCAGTATGCCGCTTCCTAATGGAAAAGTGAAGAAACTGCGTGCATCTTATTATTTAATGGGAGCCATGCTGGGAAGATTCAAGCAGGCTGTCATCGGACTGCCAGGAGGATGTCACTTAGGACCTAGACCGATTGATCAGCATATCAAAGGCTTTGAAGCACTCGGAGCTGAGGTGACAAACGAGCAGGGTGCGATTTATTTGCGCGCTGAAAAATTAGTCGGAGCCCGGATTTATCTTGATGTTGTCAGTGTAGGTGCGACAATCAACATCATGCTGGCAGCCGTACTGGCTGAAGGAAAAACCGTGATTGAAAATGCTGCAAAGGAACCCGAAATTATTGATGTAGCGACACTGCTTGCAAGCATGGGTGCCAAAATCAAAGGTGCGGGGACCGATGTCATTCGAATCGAAGGTGTCGAATCTCTTCATGGCTGTAAGCATTCAATCATCCCTGACCGCATCGAAGCAGGAACATTTTTAATTGCTGGTGCAGCGATGGGAGATGAAGTTGTACTTGATAATGTGATCCCAACTCATTTAGAATCAATTACGGCGAAACTTAGAGAAATGGGGTTCACCATTGAAACGAGCAACGATCAGATGCTGATCGTTGGCAGAAACGAAGGACTCAAGCCTGTCGATATCAAAACCCTTGTGTATCCGGGCTTTCCGACTGACCTTCAACAGCCGATGACGGCGCTGTTAACAAAAGCGAAAGGCACGAGTGTGGTCACAGATACGATCTACTCAGCTCGCTTTAAGCACATTGACGAATTGCGCCGAATGGGTGCAAACATGAAGGTCGAAGGAAGATCCGCTATTATTACCGGACAAACGCAGCTTCAAGGAGCAAAGGTCAAAGCAAGTGATCTGCGTGCAGGAGCTTGTCTTGTTGTCGCAGGGCTAATGGCGGACGGTGTGACCGAAATCACAGGGCTTGAACATATAGACAGAGGATATAGTTTGCTTGAGAAGAAGCTTGAAGGCTTGGGTGCAACCATCTGGCGTGAAAAGCTGAATGACCAAGAAATAGAAGAACTTCAAAATTCATAAGGCTTTGACTGTGAGAGGAGATTTGGACAAAAATGGAAAGAAGTTTATCGATGGAACTAGTACGGGTGACAGAAGCAGCTGCATTAAAATCTGCCCGTTGGATGGGAAGAGGATTAAAAGACGAAGCGGATGATGCTGCAACAAGTGCAATGCGTGATGTATTTGACACCATCCCAATGAAGGGAACAGTGGTGATTGGCGAAGGAGAAATGGACGAAGCACCAATGCTTTATATTGGGGAAAAGCTTGGGAACGGATATGGACCTCGCGTGGATGTCGCTGTTGATCCATTAGAAGGAACAAACATTGTGGCAAGCGGCGGCTGGAATGCCTTAGCTGTCATTGCAGTTGCAGATCATGGCAACCTGCTGAATGCACCTGATATGTACATGGATAAGATCGCAGTAGGTCCAGAAGCGGTAGGCTGCATCGACATTGAAGCGCCTGTCATTGATAATCTTCGCGCTGTTGCAAAAGCGAAAAACAAAGATATTGAAGACGTGGTTGCAACGATTTTAAACAGAGATCGACATGAAAAAATTATTGCTGAACTGAGAGAAGCAGGAGCAAGAATTAAACTGATCGATGATGGTGACGTTGCAGGAGCCATTAATACAGCATTTGATCACACAGGTGTTGATATTCTATTTGGTTCAGGCGGAGCGCCTGAAGGTGTCCTTTCTGCTGTTGCATTAAAGGCACTTGGTGGTGAAATTCATGGTAAGCTTCTTCCTCAAAGTGAAGAAGAATTAAGACGCTGTGAGAGAATGGGACTGGATGTTGGTAAAGTCCTCAGAATGGAAGATCTCGTAAAAGGAGATGACGCCATTTTTGCAGCGACAGGTGTAACGGACGGGGAATTACTTAAAGGTGTTCAATTCAAAGGCTCTGTTGGAACAACACATAGTGTTGTCATGCGTGCGAAATCGGGTACAGTTCGTTTCGTAGACGGCAGACACAGCTTAAAGAAAAAACCGAATCTTGTCATTCGTCCGTAATCTGAAAGCGGGTATTCATTACCCGCTTTTCATATAGGTGTCAAATGTATATCATTTTCTTTTTAAAGTTGAATATTCTCTGCAAATGAGGTAAAACTAAAGAGTGCTGCGAAATTTTCTGCGAATTTACTTCTTTTAAGCTTCAACAAGTTTAAATACTGCCGCATCATGACGATATACTCATTATCCTTCTCTATGTTAAAAAAGCTCTATTTCACATTGTTCCTATCTTTCACGATAAAACGAGTGGGAGCGTTACCATCAGAGCGAGGTCATTCCAACAACAACGGAATTAAAAAGCTAATCAAATACAATGGTCATGCATTTGTAAAGAAATACATTGACTAGAAAAGTGTGGTGTCCATATTGAAAGATGTTTCGATTTCATCTTTGGAAAATATGAAATTAAAAGAGCTGTATGAGTTAGCAAAACGATACAAAATCTCTTATTACAGCAAACTAACAAAAAAAGAATTAATTTTTGCCATCTTAAAGGCGAATGCTGAGCAAGAGGATCTCTTATTTATGGAAGGGGTTCTTGAAATTATTCAGTCTGAGGGATTTGGTTTCTTAAGACCGATTAACTATTCCCCAAGCTCAGAAGACATTTATATTTCTGCTTCACAAATCAGACGCTTTGATTTACGAAATGGAGATAAAGTGTCTGGAAAGGTACGACCTCCAAAAGAGAATGAACGCTACTATGGCCTCCTTCATGTAGAAGCGGTAAATGGGGACGACCCAGAATCAGCAAAGGAACGTGTTCACTTTCCTGCACTCACACCGCTATTTCCTGACCGCCAAATGATTCTTGAAACACAGCCTAATCACCTGTCTACTAGAATTATGGACATGATGGCGCCAGTTGGATTTGGTCAGCGTGGTTTAATCGTTGCACCGCCTAAGGCTGGGAAAACCATTTTGCTTAAAGAAATTGCCAACAGCATTTCTGAAAATCACCCAGAGGCAGAGCTGATTGTCCTTTTAATTGACGAGCGTCCAGAGGAAGTAACAGATATCGAACGTTCTGTTGCAGGGGATGTTGTTAGTTCAACCTTTGACGAAGTACCGGAAAACCACATTAAAGTAGCAGAGCTTGTCTTAGAGCGTGCGATGCGTCTTGTTGAACATAAAAAAGATGTCATCATCTTAATGGACAGCATCACAAGGCTTGCTCGTGCATACAACCTTGTGATTCCGCCAAGCGGCCGAACACTTTCAGGTGGTATTGATCCTGCGGCTTTCCATCGTCCAAAACGCTTCTTTGGTGCTGCGCGTAACATTGAAGAAGGCGGAAGTTTGACGATTTTAGCCACTGCACTTGTTGATACAGGATCACGTATGGATGACGTGATTTATGAAGAGTTTAAAGGAACTGGAAACATGGAGCTTCATTTGGACCGTTCTTTGGCCGAAAGAAGAATTTTCCCTGCGATCGACATTCGCCGTTCTGGTACGAGAAAAGAAGAACTGCTTGTGCCAAAAGAGCATCTTGATCGTCTATGGGCGATGAGAAAATCGATGTCAGATACACCTGACTTCGCTGAGAAGTTCATGCGTAAAATGAGAAAAACAAAGACAAACCAAGAGTTTTTCGATATTTTAACGCAAGAATGGAAACAAGCCAATATGTCTGCATCAAGAAGATAGCTTCTTAAAAAATACATTTGCAATCATAGACTTACACTGTTATAATTTTATCATGTGCGTTTCAGAATTTATTTCTGAGATATTAACTCTGTTTCCGAATTGGATTCAGGGCGGAAGGAGATGACAGTAGATGAAAACAGGAATTCATCCTAACTACAAAAAAGCTACAGTCAAATGCGCTTGTGGAAATGAGTTTGAAACTGGATCAGTAAAAGAAGAGGTACGCATCGAGATTTGCTCTGAGTGCCATCCTTTCTATACAGGCCGTCAAAAATTCGCTTCTGCTGATGGACGTGTTGACCGCTTTAACAAAAAATACGGTCTTAAGTAATAATAGATACAATAAACAGGCAGGAATCCGTTCTTGCCTGTTTTTTTACGTGGATTGATGGAACTTTAAAACGGGGGAGAAGACCTTATGTATGTGATGAAACAAAGCGGTTGGCTTGAAGTCATCTGCGGTAGTATGTTTTCTGGAAAGTCGGAAGAATTGATTCGGAGAGCCAAAAGGGCCACCTTTGCCAAACAAGAAGTAAAAATATTCAAACCAGCGATTGATAACCGATATAGTACAAGCTCTGTTGTGTCACATAACGGTTCATCATTAGATGGGATTGCAGTAGCCTCACCAAAAGACATAATAACGCACATATCAGAAAGAACCGATGTCATTGGCATTGATGAGGTGCAATTTTTTGATGAGACAATCATTGACATTGTCACTCAATTGGCTGACCAAGGCTACCGAGTCATTGTTGCAGGCCTGGATCAAGACTTCAGAGGAGAGCCATTTGGTGTTGTTCCGCATTTAATGGCATGTGCAGAGCTTGTAACAAAACTTCAAGCAGTTTGTTCGGTATGCGGCTCCCCAGCGAGTAGAACACAACGCTTGATCGACGGTAAACCCGCATCCTATGATGATCCTATTATTTTAGTAGGTGCGCAGGAATCATACGAAGCGCGATGCAGACATCACCATGAAGTACCAAGACTTGATGTTGGTACAACACTTGACAAATAAAAAAATAGCAAATGCCGCTGTGTTTCGTTTTTCGAGATTTTGGCTGAACACCCATCATTTGTACTTAAATAAATTAAATAACACTACGATTAAATTATCTAATTTTCAACGCTTGCGTTTTGTTATAAGCAGGCATAAAATGACTAACTGTAGTGTAAAGCATTTAAACGAAAAGTTCGATTTCTTGTCATAATTTTTTTGATTAAGGATTTTTCTCCTTAATCGTTCTTTGGATTAATAGTTCACTTTATTTATATTTTAGAAAGAGGGTAGTTTTTGATGAACAACGTGAAGAAAACAAAAGAAGGGTACCTCGAAACCACTTTGACAGGTAAAGATGTATTATCGATTCCAACGTTGAACAAAGGCGTTGCTTTCTCTGAAGAAGAAAGACAAGAGCTTGGACTAGAAGGCTTACTTCCTCCAACCGTTCTCACTTTAGAACAGCAAGCAGAAAGAGCGTACAAGCAATTTCTAGCTCAGCCGGATCGTCTTCGTCAAAACGTATACTTAAGTGATTTACAAAACCGTAACGAAGTATTGTTCTACAAGCTTTTAACAGAAAAGCTTCGTGAAATGCTTCCTGTTGTCTACACACCAACTGTTGGTGAAGCGATTCAAGAATACAGCCATGAATACAGAAGACCTCATGGTGTCTATCTTTCAATCGACGACATTGACGGCATCGAGAAAGCATTTGAAAACTTGCACGCAACTGCTGGAGATATTGACCTCATCGTTGCAACTGACTCTGAGAGTATTCTTGGAATTGGTGACTGGGGTGTTGGTGGTATCAACATCGCAATCGGTAAATTAGCTGTTTACACGGCTGCAGCAGGTATTGATCCTAGCCGCGTGATTCCAGTTGTATTAGATGTTGGAACAAACAATGAAAAATTATTGAATGATCCATTATACATCGGGAACCATCACAAACGTGTACAAGGTGAAAAATACGAAGAATTCATTGATGCTTATGTAAAAGCAGCACTTAAATTCTTCCCGAAAGCATTGCTACACTGGGAAGACCTTGGAAACAAAAATGCGCGTAACATCATGAAAAAATACAATGATAACATCTTAACGTTCAACGATGATATTCAAGGTACTGGTGCCATTACTTTAGCGGGTGTTCTTGCAGCTGTCAAGAAAACTGGTACTCAATTGAAAGATCACCGTGTTGTCATCTTCGGAGCTGGATCAGCTGGTATCGGAATCGCAGATCAAATGCGTGACACAATGGTTCTTGAAGGTCTAACAGAAGAAGAAGCAAACAATGCATTCTGGACTTTAGACTACAGAGGATTGCTAACAGACCAATTTGAAGATGAAGTGCTTGATTTCCAAAAACCATACCTTCGTTCTTCTGATGAAGTAGAAGGCTGGGCACGTGATGAAAAAGGACAAATCTCATTTGCTGAAACGGTTCGCCAAGCGAAGCCAACAATTCTTATTGGTACTTCAGGTCAAGGCGGCGCATTCACTGAAGAAATCATTAAAGAAATGGCAGCTCATACAGAGCGTCCAGTGATCATGCCAATGTCTAACCCAACACCGCTTGCTGAAGCAGTGCCAGAAGATCTATTTAAATGGACTGACGGCCGTGCACTTGTTGCAACAGGAAGCCCGTTCGAAAATGTTGAGTATAACGGAATCGAACATGAAATCGGACAATCAAACAATGCGTTCGTTTTCCCTGGACTTGGTCTTGGTTCAATCGTAACAGAATCAAAAATCATCACAAAAGGCATGTTCGTTGCTTCTGCGAATGCAATTGCTGAAATGGTTGATCATGAGAAACCAGGTGCTGGTCTTCTTCCAAGTATTGATAAATTGCAAGAAGTGTCAATTCATGTGGCTGTTGAAGTAGCGAAAGCAGCAATTGAAGATGGTGTCGCAAGAAAAACGCCGGACAACATCGAACAAGCTGTGAAAGACGCAATGTGGATTCCTGAATATAAAAAAATTGTAAGAGCATAATAAAATGTGTAACGCGGCATTGCTTCGGGTAATCTAAGCAATGCCGCAATAAATAAGAAACATGTAAAGGATTTAAGGAGGAATAGTAAGATGGACTTTTTAAATATTTTGATCCTCCTAGCACCGATTTTTTTCGTTATCGCGCTGGGTTGGTTCGCAGGACACTTCGGCAGCTATGACGCTAAATCTGCAAAAGGTGTAAGTACACTTGTAACAAAGTATGCTTTACCAGCGCACTTTATCGCCAGTATTCTGTCAACACCAAAAGATAAATTCTATAGTCAAATTCCATTTTTCGTTGCATTGATTTTCGGAATCGTTGGTTTTTATATCATTATCCTTTTAGTTACGAAATTTGCTTTTAAATATGATTTAACAGACTCATCTGTTTTCTCATTAAACTCAGCACAACCGACCTTTGCATTTATGGGGATTCCGGTCTTGGGCAGTTTATTTGGGGCTCAAGAAGTTGCAATTCCGATTGCGATTACCGGAATAGTTGTAAATGCAATGCTTGATCCAATTGCAATTATTGTATCAACTGTCGGTGAAAAAACAAAAGGGAAAACCAAAGACGGCGAAAGCTTCCTAAAAATGACGACAAAAGCAATTTTGCACGGTTTATCAGAGCCGCTTGCACTTGCACCGTTAGCCAGTATCATTCTTGTTCTTTTAGGATTTAAACTTCCTGCAATTGGACACGAAATGTTAGAGGAAATTGGCAGCGTTACATCAGGGGTTGCGCTATTCGCAGTCGGTGTTACTGTTGGTATCCGCAAAATTAAATTAAGCTTGCCAGCCTTCAGTATTGCATTGCTAAAAGTAGCTGTACAACCAATACTTATGTATCTTATTGCGGTTCTTATGGGTCTTTCGGCTGATGAAATTACAAAAGCTGTATTACTTGTAGCCTTCCCAGGTTCAGCTGTTGCAGCAATGATCGCAACACGATTTGAAAAACAAGAGGCGGAAACTGCATCCGCATTTGTCATCAGTGCCATCATGTCACTCATCACATTACCGATCATTATTGCACTTACCGTATAATATAGTAAAAAGGCTGCCTCGACAGGCAGCCTTTCTTAGCGAAATGAATGAAACAGAGGGAAGAGTACACGCTTTTTTTTGAGATCAGGAGGTGCAATTTCCTTTTTTTCTTCTGCTTGTGACGGTTGTTTCAAGGTTGCGGCGAGGCGGTCAAATTTTGTGGATAAATCTTCAATTTCTCTGCGGTGCTGAAGCAGCTGATACGATACACCTTCATCTGCTTTTTTAGCCAATTTCCGTTCAAGTTCTTGCAGGCGGTCTTCTACATCAGTGACGTGTAATTGCTGCTGGATGAGCGCTTTTACTTGTTTTTCTAATGCCTCAATCCGCTGTATGGAGACATCAGTTTCGGCAGCAGGTGCTGATTGACGAACGGTTTCTTTATGGAATGGCAGTTGAATGTCTTGGAGGATCACACCTTCACTCATTTGGTGTTTGACCTCTTTGAGCAGCTGTACAATATCTTCATGAAATTCATAATGTCCAAGTTCATTCCGGGCGACAGGGATGTTGAGCTGTTTGACCCAACGCTGAATCGTCTTTGAAGAAACACCAATTTCCTTTGCAACCTCATTTGTATTCAAACCAAATGCCCTCCCTTTTTTCAATTACAAGTACCATTCTCTTTAAGGAGGACCTGTTCCTTCACGTTAGACAAAACAATTAACCAATCGCCAAAGATCGTGTTTTCTAGCGAAAAATTGCAGAAAATCAATTGTTTTGGAAATTTTTTTGACTGTCATACCCCGCTATACTATAATTAGACTGTTACGCACAAAACAGAGGTGAAGACCATGTTAGACCGTTTAAAATCAATTGAAGAACGTTATGAAAAACTAAATGAATATTTAAGTGACCCTGAAGTGGTGAACGACACTACGAAGCTTCGTGAATATTCGAAAGAACAATCCGATATTCAAGAAACTGTTGAGGTATATAGACAATATCGTGCGGCATATGACCAGCTGAAAGATGCGAAAGCAATGCTGGAAGAGAAGCTAGATGCCGAGATGCGCGACATGGTCAAAGAAGAAATTTCAGAGCTCACTGAGGAAACGGAACGTTTAGAAGACGAGCTGAAAATCTTGTTGATTCCGAAAGATCCAAATGACAACAAGAACGTTATTGTTGAGGTTCGTGGTGCAGCAGGCGGAGAAGAGGCTGCTCTTTTTGCAGGTAACCTTTACCGTATGTATAGCCGTTATGCTGAAATGCAAGGCTGGAAAACAGAAGTCATGGAAGCAAGTGTCACTGGCACAGGCGGTTATAAAGAAATCATCTTTATGATCAGCGGGAAAGGCGCTTACTCCAAACTAAAGTTTGAAAACGGCGCACACCGCGTACAGCGTGTTCCAGAAACGGAATCAGGCGGACGGATTCATACATCAACTGCGACAGTCGCGGTATTACCTGAGGCTGAAGAAGTTGAAATTGATATCCATGAAAAAGACATCCGTGTCGATACTTTCACATCAAGCGGACCTGGCGGACAGAGTGTAAACACGACAATGTCTGCTGTTCGATTAACTCACCTTCCAACAGGAGTCGTTGTATCCTGTCAGGATGAGAAATCACAAATTAAAAACAAAGAAAAAGCCATGAAAGTACTGCGTGCAAGAGTTTATGATAAATTCCAGCGTGAAGCACAGGCTGAATATGATCAAACGCGTAAATCTGCGGTTGGAACAGGGGATCGTTCAGAGCGTATCCGTACGTACAACTTCCCGCAAAACCGTGTAACAGACCACCGCATCGGATTGACGATTCAAAAGCTTGATCAAATTTTAGAAGGAAAACTTGACGAGGTCATTGATGCATTAATTATGGAAGACCAAGCAAGAAAGCTTCAAGATGCAAAATAATCAGCGAACAATCTTTGAAGCCCTTAAATGGGCTTCTTCTTTGTTAACGGAAGCCGGCAGAGACCAAAATGCAGCAGAACTCCTGTTGATGCATGTGCTCGGCTGGAGCAGAAGTGAGCTTCTTGCACGTTTTCATGATGCGCTGCCTGAGGAGCAAGATCAACTGTTCAGCAAATTTGTGACGCAGCATAAGGCGGGTGTTCCTGTTCAGCATTTAACGGGTGTTGAATTCTTTTACGGACGTCCTTTCGAGGTGAACAAGCATGTTCTCATTCCTCGTCCTGAAACGGAAGAAGTTGTTCTGGCGGCGCTCAATTTGGTAGGTGACGTTTTCCCGCCCGATCAGCCGCTCAAAGCAGTTGACGTTGGCACAGGAAGCGGAGCCATTGCAATTACGCTCGCTCTTGAAAAAAAATCACTATCTGTCACAGCGACTGATATCTCACAAGAAGCGCTTGCGGTAGCAAAACGGAATCAACAAGCGCTCGGTGCAGACGTTCATTTTTTACATGGAGATTTACTTGAACCGGTTATAGCTCAAGGCATCAAAGTAGATGTGTTTATTTCCAATCCACCTTATATTGCGGCGGAAGAAATGGACAGTCTGTCTGAGGTTGTGACGAAGCATGAGCCGGTGAATGCGCTGACGGACGGACGTGATGGCTTGTGGTTTTATAAACGTCTTGTTCGTGATCTTCACAGCGTGCTGAGTGAACAGGCAGTTGTTGTCTTTGAAATTGGACATACGCAAGGTCAAGATGTCACAGCGCTTCTCGTGCAGGCTTTCCCTAAAGCGCATGTCTACACCGTCAAAGATATTAATGGAAAAGATCGAGCTGTTTGCGCACACATTCAAAACGGAAAGTCCGGCTGAATATAGCCGGACTATTTTATTATGTAAAGATGAAACTTATGGTAAAAGAGAAACGTATATATAGAAGAATGAACATTCTGATCATGATTTTTTACATAAATTTGTTTTGAAGGAGCGAATGGTGTGAACAAAAGGTATGCGATGGTGTTGGTCATCGTCAGTGTACTATTGATTGTGAGTGCTTGTGGTAAACCGAGCTTTAAAAAAGAGGCAGCAGCATTTGGAGAAAGCTATAAAAAAGCACAATACACAGTGAATCGAACGGATGACCTATCTGATATGAAAGAGAAGCTGAAGGTTTATTTAACCGAACATGAATATCAAGAATATACACAAGACAGCATGTTCCCGAGCATATTAGAAGCGGCGAAGGATCAAGATTGTCAAATTAAACTGAAGAAAATTATGTTTAC
Organism: Bacillus sp. Nf3; assembly: GCF_003028545.1. NCBI lineage: Bacteria > Bacillati > Bacillota > Bacilli > Caryophanales > Bacillaceae > Bacillus > Bacillus sp. Nf3. The sequence goes on from NZ_PYUA01000001.1 coordinate 345,605, forward strand.
GCCTTCAGATGAAAGCGATGACAGAATTGAATTTAACTATGAAATGGTGATCCAATTTATCGATCAAAAAGGAAAAGTCAAAAAAGAAATCGAGAAAAAAGGGGCCATGACTGTTATTAAAACAGAATCTGGTTTAAAAATCAGCCGAGATTGGGATGGGAGACTGTACCCTTCTGACTACCAATCCTCACTCAAAAGTCGTTCTTAAAGAGAACGGCTTTTTTGTTTTGACTCATAATCTATTAAAAAAATCATATTGACTGTTTATGAAATGAGTTTCCTGGACACAATGTTTGTAGCGAAGAGAAAAAGTGGGGGGAACACACAATGTTGAAAAGTAAAACGATGATTTGTCTTTATATGTTTCTATTATTATGCGGTGCTTTTGCAAACCTTGGCAGAGAAGAGACGGCGGCTGCTTCTGCAAATCAGCCTGTTGTCATACCAGATGAAGCGATTCGATTACGCATTTTAGCAAATAGTGATCGTTCAGCGGATCAGGATGTGAAAAGAAGTATTCGTGACGAGGTCAATGCGAATATGACAGAGTGGGTCAAAGACCTCACATCCATTGAAGAAGCAAGACGTGTCATTCGATCAAAGCTGCCAGAAATCAATCGTATCGCCAAAGCGAAATTGAAGGAACAGCATATTGATCAATCTGTATCGGTCAGTTTTCAAAAAGCTTCATTTCCAACAAAGCTCTATGGAAATTTCGTCTATCCTGCCGGAAAATATGAAGCCATTTTAATTACGCTTGGTGAAGGGGACGGAGCCAACTGGTGGTGTGTGTTATTCCCGCCGCTCTGTTTTATCGATTTTTCAAACGGAGAAGCCATTGCCTCACCAGAAGGCGATGATGATAAACAAGTGACAGCGCAGCAAACGAAAGAGTCTGTCAATGAAGTGGTGAAAGAAGAGACAGGTGAAGTGAAGTTCTTTTTGTTCGAATGGGTCTCTAGTCTTTTCTCTTAAAAAAGGTATAAATCGGTTTTTGCCTCATAGAGTTGAAGTAAGAGATCAAAAAGAGGTGAAAGCATGTATTATCAATTAAGAATAGCCACAGAGGAAGATGTCCCGGCGATCAATGCTTTTCTTGAAAAGGGACAAGCAAAAGGCGGAGTAACGTTTGCAGAGCGAACGACATTTGTCGTGATGGAAGATGCGGATGGCCAGCTGGCAGGCTGCTTAGGTCTTGAACAGCTCAATGAACAAGAGGGATTGCTGCGGTCTCTTGTCATATCAGATAAGCTCGGTCAGGGGCACATTGTCTCCTTGTTCCAAAGCGTTCAAACGCTCGGAGAAAAAATAGGTGTGGATATTTTTTATGTCGTTGCAAACCATTCCTCTTCCCATGATTTTTTGGCATTAATGGGCTTTACGCCTTTAGAAGAAATCCCAGAAAGCATATGGAGCTCTGCACATGCAAAAGAGACATTGGGGAAAGAACAGGCTGTGGTCCTGCAAAAAAAAGGCAGTTAATCACAAAATGATGGACTTATACACATACTTATCCACTACAAAACAAGCGTTATCCACAAAATGTGGACAACGCTTGTTTTATTGATCATCATCTTTTATACTTTCAAAAGGATAATTGAGATATATCAACAGTTTTATCTTTTTTAAAAGGAGTTTGTATGATGTTAAATACAAAAAGGTGGTCTGTGGATTTAGAAAAGGATTTATCCACATACTATCCACAAATTAAACAGGCGGCCGATCTGCTGCAGCAAAATGAAGTGGTTGCTTTCCCGACAGAGACCGTTTACGGACTCGGGGCAAATGCGAAAGAGACAGAAGCCGTGATGAAAATTTATGAAGCGAAAGGGCGTCCGAGTGATAATCCGTTGATTGTTCACATTGCGGAAGTTCAGCAGCTTCACGAATTTGCACAAATAGAAAGCGAAAAAGCGAAGGCGCTGATGGATGCCTTTTGGCCGGGCGCCTTAACCATCGTTCTTCCGTGTAAGCCAGGCACTTTATCCAAGCAGGTTACAGCAGGTTTATCCACAGTAGGTGTGAGAATGCCTGACCATCCCATTGCGCTTGAGCTCATCCGAGTAGCTGGTCTGCCAATTGCTGCACCAAGTGCGAACCGTTCAGGGAAACCTTCACCAACACAAGCTGACCATGTAGCGAGTGACCTCGAAGGAAGAATCGCTGGAATTGTGGATGGCGGTTCAACTGGAATTGGCGTTGAGTCAACGGTTGTATCCTGTGTCGGTGAGACCCCAGTGATTTTAAGACCGGGCGGAATTACAAAAGAAGCATTAGAAGAGGTCGTGGGGACGGTGAGTGTGGATCCAGGGCTGACAAAAAAGGACGAGGTGCCTGTATCGCCAGGTATGAAATACACACACTATGCACCTGAAGCCCAAATGTATATCTTTCATGGAAGTGATGATGACATGCAGCGGCACATTCAGAGATACAAAGCTGAAGGTCTAAAAGTCGGAGTACTGACAACAGAAGAAAAGAAATCGTTGTTTGCGGCAGATGTTGTGTACAGTTGTGGATGGAGAGAAAAACCTGAAACGGTTGCTGCAAACCTCTATCGTGTACTGAGACAATTTGATGAAACGGATGTAGACTTGATTATTTCAGAAGCCTTTTCAGAGCAAGGAGTTGGTTCTGCCATTATGAACCGCCTGCAAAAAGCCGCAGGAGGGCGTACACTCCCTTCGTTCCAATAGTTCTAACCTTTCTTGGACAAACATAGGTTAAAGGAGAATGTGTGTCCAAGGGGGATTTACATGAACGAACTAGCTGGCGAATTGCTGACGCTCAGCATCATGGCTTTTGCACTTGGAATGGATGCTTTTTCGGTTGGACTTGGTATGGGGATGATTCAGCTGAGGTTCCGCCAAATCATTTATATTGGACTTGTTATTGGGATATTTCATATGTTTATGCCGCTTTTTGGTATGCTGACAGGTCAGCTCTTATCCGGATGGCTCGGTCTTCTTGCCACCTATATTGGCGGGGCGCTGCTTTTGGTGCTGGGACTGCAAATGATCGTTGCTTCTATCCGCAAAGAGGATAAGCCCTTTATCGCACCTGTTGGGACTGGTCTCGTTCTTTTTGCTACAAGTGTTAGCCTAGACAGCTTCTCTGTTGGTTTAAGCCTCGGGATTTACGGTTCCCAGGTGTGGATGACTATATTATTGTTTGGTTTTTTTAGTATGCTTCTCACATGGCTCGGATTATTGCTCGGCAAACAGGTTCGGTCATGGGTTGGTTCATATAGCGGCGCGCTTGGCGGAATCATTTTACTAGCCTTTGGTATCAAATTATTATTTCCGCTCTAGCCAGTCTCCTTACATAACATGTAGAATGAAATGCTATATAATAGAAGAAAAGGAGGGCGAAAGATGAAAATCTTATTTGTTTGTACGGGAAATACATGCAGAAGTCCAATGGCTCAAGCCCTTTTTGCTTCAATTGCCGATGAAAAAGGTTTAGAGGTCACTGTAAAATCAGCAGGGATTTTTGCCACCGATGAAGGGAAGGCGTCTCCTCAAGCGATCGAAGCATTATTTGAGAAAAGCATTCCCCTGAATCACTCATCATCAAAATTGACAGAGGAGCTTCTGCGCGAAGCTCATTACGTCTTCACGATGACTATGCAGCATAAACAGTTGATTACTGAGCAATATACGCATGCAAAAGGCAAGGTCTTCACTTTAAAGGAATTTGCGACAGGAACAGAAGGCGATGTATCCGACCCGTTTGGCGGAAGTCTTTCTGTTTATCAGGAAACTCGTGATGAACTTGAAGCCTTACTGTATCAGCTCGCTGAGAAATTGAAAAAAGATCATCATCATAGATAACCTGTAAAACCGTTGCGTCAACGGTTTTTCTGCTTTTGTTTGCAAATCACTAGGCAGAGGTTAAAATATAACTGTAAATAAAGAATGAATGTAAGATTTAACAGATCAACTCACCCTTAGGAGGAATTGCCCGATGAAAGTAGCCATTGCATCCGATCACGGCGGAACGAATATTCGTGAAGAAATCAAACAACTGATGGATGAATTGAAGATTGAATACATTGATATGGGTTGTGAATGTGGATCAGGTTCTGTAGACTACCCGGATTATGCATTCCCTGTAGCCAATATGGTGGCAAACGGAGAAGTCGACCGCGGCATTTTAATTTGCGGGACAGGTATCGGCATGAGCATCTCGGCAAATAAAGTAAAAGGAATTCGCTGTGCATTAGCACATGATACATTTAGTGCAAAAGCAACTAGAGAACATAATGATACGAACGTTCTTGCAATGGGAGAGCGAGTGATTGGACCAGGATTAGCACGTGAGATTGCGCACATTTGGCTGACAACAGAGTTTACAGCAGGACGCCATGCTGTGCGGATTGGCAAAATTGCTGATTACGAAGAAAAGCACCTATAAGGAGCGCTTAATATGAACATTGGTCAAGATTGGCTTGAAATGTTAAAAGAGTTTCATCAAAAAGTTGAGTTGCGTGCCGGGCAAATCTTAGTCATTGGCTGCAGTACGTCAGAAGTGGCTGGTGAGCATATTGGTACTGCAGGGAGTGAGCAAATTGCTGCGTCCATCTATCAAGAATTGGATCAGTTAAGACGAGAGACCGGCATTGAGCTCGCCTTTCAATGCTGTGAGCATCTAAATCGTGCCATAGTTGTTGAAGAAGAAGTGGCTTACCGTTTTAACTTGGAGATTGTAGCTGCAGTACCTGTCCGTAAAGCGGGTGGTTCGATGGCAGCTCACGCGTATCAGCAAATGGAACATCCTGTATTAGTCGAATCCATTGAGGCGCATGCTGGAATTGATATCGGTGATACGTTAATTGGGATGCACCTAAAGAGAGTGGCTGTACCTGTCCGTCTCAGCCGTCATCAATTAGGACATGCACATGTGACTTTTGCGAAAACACGTCCGAAGCTGATTGGAGGAGAAAGAGCGGTTTATACAAGATCATAGCTTCGATATATTTCTAATATAATGTTGAATGATGAAGACGCTTTACCGCTTGAATATTCGGGTTTTCATAAAAAAGAAGTCGATTTTCCAAAAAAAACTTTTACATTTTACTCAAAAACCGTGTACAATGAGATGGTGAAAACATCGAATGGAAATAGATTGGAGAGGATTTCGCTGATGAAACATTTACCTGAGCAAGACGCACAAGTATTCAAAGCAATTCAACTAGAGCGGAAACGCCAGCAGGACAAAATCGAATTAATTGCATCAGAAAACTTCGTAAGCGAAGCAGTCATGGAAGCACAGGGCTCTGTATTAACAAACAAATACGCTGAGGGCTATCCTGGTAAACGCTACTATGGCGGCTGTGAACATGTAGACGTTGTGGAAGATATCGCACGTGATCGCGCAAAAGAAATTTTTGGCGCTGAGTATGTGAACGTACAGCCTCACTCAGGTGCTCAAGCGAACATGGCCGTATACTTTACTATTCTTGAGCATGGCGATACAGTGCTGGGCATGAACTTATCACATGGCGGGCATTTAACACACGGAAGCCCTGTAAACTTTAGTGGTGTACAGTACAACTTTGTAGAATATGGTGTAGATAAAGAAACTCAGCATATCGACTATCAAGATGTACTTGAAAAAGCGCGTGAACATAAGCCGAAACTAATCGTTGCGGGTGCAAGTGCATACCCACGTCAAATTGATTTCAAAAAGTTCCGTGAGATTGCTGATGAAGTCGGTGCTTACTTTATGGTCGACATGGCTCACATTGCTGGTCTTGTTGCAGCAGGCCTTCATCCAAATCCAGTTCCTTACGCAGATTTTGTGACAACGACAACTCACAAAACATTACGCGGACCTCGCGGCGGAATGATTCTTTGCCGTGAAGAGTTTGGTAAAAAGATCGACAAATCGATCTTCCCTGGTATTCAAGGTGGACCACTCATGCATGTCATCTCTGCAAAAGCTGTTTCTTTCGGTGAAGTATTGAACGGAGATTTCAAAACATATGCACAAAACGTCATTGATAATGCAAAACAACTAGCTGAAACTCTTTTATCTGAAGATATTCAGCTTGTATCTGGCGGAACAGATAACCATCTTGTTCTCATCGACTTGCGTTCTCTTGGCATCACAGGAAAAATTGCAGAAAACGTTCTTGATGAAATCGGTATTACGGTGAACAAAAATGCAATTCCTTATGATCCAGAAAAACCATTTGTCACAAGTGGTGTACGTGTAGGGACAGCAGCAGTAACAAGCCGCGGTTTCGATCAAGAAGCGATGAAAGAAGTCGGTTCCATTATTGCACTTGCGCTAAAACATCATGAAGATGAAGCAAAATTAGAAGAGGCGAAAAAGCGTGTATCTGATCTTACGGCCCGTTTCCCTCTATATAACGAATTAGATTATTAAAAAACAGACCCATTTGCCTATTTTTGGCATGTGGGTTTTTTTTGTAGGATTTGCGAATCATATTGAAAGATGATGTCTTTTTATGTAGAATTGTAGGAAGTGTGCAAAGTTCACCGGAAGATGACAGAAAAGGAGTTGTAGCAAGCTATGGCAAAGGTTTATGTATTTGATCACCCGCTTATTCAGCACAAACTTACATATATTCGTGACGTTCATACAGGAACTAAAGAATTTAGAGAGCTAGTGGATGAAGTCGCAACATTAATGGCATTTGAAATCACAAGAGATTTACCGCTTGAAGAGGTAGATGTAGAAACACCTGTACAAGTAGCGAAATCAAACGTGATCTCAGGTAAAAAACTCGGTGTTGTGCCAATTTTAAGAGCAGGTCTTGGAATGGTAGACGGGATTTTGAAACTCATTCCAGCTGCTAAAGTGGGACATGTTGGTTTATACCGCGATCCGAAAACATTAAAGCCTGTTGAATATTATGTGAAGCTTCCATCTGATGTGGAAGAGCGTGAATTTATCGTAGTAGATCCAATGCTTGCAACTGGCGGCTCAGCAGTCGAAGCGTTAAACAGCTTGAAAAAACGCGGTGCGAAAAACATTCGTTTCATGTGTCTGATTGCTGCCCCTGAAGGTGTAGAAGAAATGCAAAAGCATCATCCAGATGTTGATATCTACATTGCAGCATTAGATGAGAAACTAAACGAAAAAGGTTACATCATCCCAGGTCTTGGTGATGCTGGTGACCGTATGTATGGAACGAAATAAGAAAGTCTTAATAAAAGCCCACATGCAAAACGTGCATGTGGGCTTTTTGAAATATATGACAAACGGTTGATACCGTTCTTAGAAAAATCATTGTATACTGAACATTGGCTGTTTTTTTCAATGAATGTCACATCTCTCCTAAAGTTTGATGAAATTGTGAACATTTTGTGTGCTCTATCACTATAGAAAAGTTTTTTAACTTTCAACCGATTGACACATCATAGACGCTATTGTATGCTAAACGAGGGTATTATGGTAAGGTTTTCATAGCCTATAGCACTCTACTAATCCTCATTGTGAACCCTTTAATAATCAGGGTTTGTATCAACGAATGAAGCAGCATCCCATAGATCTAAAGATTTCAAGTCTGATTGTGTAATTAGACCGATGGGTGATTGATTTTTTTCGAATAGGACGGCTTATCATAAGCGTCTTCTACGCAGTTTTCATCACCATTTATCACCTTTTTTACAATACTTTTCATCGGGAGTCAGATGAATGAACGATCCAAACGCGATTTTCCGCAGACAGAGTAAATACATGTTCTATCTATTGGCAATTTTTGTGTTTGGCTATGCCATGCCTGGTTTTAAACCACTGTTTCTTGGTTTCATTATCGGCACAATTTTTGCTTTCTTTAATTTATTCCTACTTATACGGAGAATGCACGCTTTTGATCGAGCGGTTAAAAAAGGAAAATCCATTCGTTCAATGGGAAGTACAGCCAGGTGGGCCAACGCGATTCTCGCAGTAGCGATTGCTTGGCGTTACCCTAATGAAGTTCATCTGGCAGGTGTTGTTATAGGATTAATGACAATATATCCTGTCATTATGATAGATTCCTTCATTCAACTTAAACGTTCTACTATGGAAGAGAGGTGAATACTCTTTGGGTCACAGTTCAAAAACTACAGAATTTTTAGGGTTAACGTTCAACTTATCCAATGTTCTCATGATTACGATTGCTAGTATCATCGTTCTTCTCATAGCGGTGCTGACTACTCGTGTTCTGTCTATTCGTCCGACTAAGGCGCAGAACTTCATGGAATGGATCGTTGATTTTGTTCGAAATATCATAGGTAGTTCGATGGACATGAAAACAGGAGCCCCATTTCTAGCGCTTGGCGTTACATTACTCATGTACATATTTGTTTCAAACATGCTTGGACTGCCATTCTCGATTACGGTCGATCACAACTTGTGGTGGAAATCACCAACTGCTGATCCTGCAATCACAATGACACTAGCAATTATGGTCATGGGACTTACACACTTCTACGGTGTCAAGGCAAAAGGAGTCAAGGAATATACGAAAGACTACTTTAGACCAATTCCGCTTTTAGTACCATTGAAACTTATTGAAGAATTTGCAAACACGCTAACACTTGGTTTGCGTCTTTACGGAAATATTTTCGCTGGAGAGATTCTTCTTGGTTTACTTGCAGGACTTGCGACCAATTTCTACTCGCAAAACATTGCGCTTGGTATCGTTGGTACATTAGGTGCTATCGTGCCAATGATTGTATGGCAGGCATTCAGTTTGTTTGTCGGAACAATCCAGGCATTTATCTTCACCATGCTGACAATGGTGTACATTTCCCATAAAGTCAGCGACGAACACTAAAAAAATTGAGAGTCCAAAAAGGACGTTATTTTAAAGGAGGAGCTTTTTAATGAATTTAATAGCAGCAGCAATTGCAATCGGTTTAGGAGCACTAGGAGCAGGTATTGGTAACGGTCTAATCGTATCTAAAACAGTTGAAGGAATCGCTCGTCAGCCAGAAGCTGGTAGAGAACTAAGAACACTTATGTTCATCGGGGTCGCTTTAGTTGAGGCACTTCCAATTATCGCTGTCGTTATCGCATTCTTGGCATTCTTTGGTTAATATGTGAGAAGCGTTCTAATATGAATTTTAATGGCGAAGATCAGATTAGTTCGAAACTTCGCCATTCCTTTATGTTTTGTTTCTTAACATATTATTTAAAGAAGGGAGTTGCCGTACTAAATGTCTCAGTTACCAGTGGTTTTAGGAGCAGGGGGCTTAAGCTTCAACGCCGGTGATATGTTATTCCAGCTTATCGCTATGCTCATTTTGCTTGCACTTTTAAAGAAATTTGCGCTTAAACCTTTATTAGGTATTATGAAGCAGCGTGAAGATTATATAGGAAATGAAATTTCAAGTGCTGAAGAAAAGCACGTTCAAGCTGAAAAGCTTCTTGAAGAACAACGTGTCTTATTGAAAGAAGCACGCGAAGAATCACATACACTCATCGAAAATGCGAAAAAGATTGGTGAGAAACAAAAAGAAGAGATCATTCAAGCAGCACGTCAAGAATCAGAGCGCTTGAAAGAGTCTGCTAGAACTGAAATCGTGAAAGAAAAAGAACAAGCTGTGGCTGCACTGCGTGAGCAGGTTGCATCACTATCTGTGCTGATTGCATCTAAAGTGATTGAAAAAGAACTTGATGAGCAGGCACAAGAGAAATTGATTCAAGAGTACCTTAAAGAGGCAGGCGAAAGCCGATGAGCGTAACTATTGTCTCTAAGCGTTACGCTTCTGCTCTTTTTGACATCGTTCTTGCTTCTTCGGCAGTAGACGAAACTGAAAAAGAGCTGAATGAGATCAAAAAAGTTCTAAAGGCTGATCAAGAACTCAATGACTTCCTTGTTCATCCAAAGATTACGGCAGACAAAAAGAAACAGTTGATTGCTGAAGCTTTCAAAGGTGTTTCTACTTATGTGTTGCACACAATGTATTTACTGATTGACCGCGGACGCACAAATATTTTCTCTGAAATGACGTCTGAGTTTGTGAAACTTGCAAACCGCACGAAACAAATAGACGATGCGGTCGTGTATTCAGTGAAACCGCTGAGCGGTGCTGAAATTCAATCTTTATCTGAAGTATTTGCCAAAAAAGCCGGAGTCACATCACTGCGTGTTGAAAATGTGATTGACAAGGATCTAATAGGCGGAGTGAAAATCCGTATCGGAAACCGCATTTATGACGGCAGTGTCAGCGGAAAGCTTTCCCGCATTGAACGTCAGCTTGCAGGCGAAAATCGTTAGAAGGGGTGAAACCTTAGTGAGTATCAAAGCTGAAGAGATTAGCGCGCTGATAAAGCAGCAAATCCAAAACTATCAATCAGAAATTGAAGTAAAAGATGTCGGTACAGTCATTCAAGTAGGGGACGGTATCGCGCGTGTACATGGCCTTGACAACATTATGGCAGGAGAGCTTGTTGAGTTCTCTAACGGTGTAATGGGTATGGCTCAAAACCTTGAGGAGTCTAACGTAGGTATCGTTATTTTAGGACCTTACAAAGATATCCGCGAAGGTGACGACGTAAAACGTACAGGTCGTATCATGGAGGTTCCAGTAGGTGAAGAGTTAATCGGACGTATTGTGAACCCGCTTGGTCAGCCTGTTGATGGACTAGGTCCAATCTTAACAAGCAAAACACGTCCAATCGAAAGTGAAGCACCTGGCGTTATGGATCGTAAATCTGTACATGAGCCGCTTCAAACAGGAATTAAAGCAATTGATGCCTTGATTCCAATCGGCCGCGGACAGCGTGAATTGATCATTGGTGACCGTCAAACAGGTAAAACATCTGTTGCAATCGATACAATTCTAAACCAAAAAGATCAAGACATGATCTGTATTTATGTAGCGATCGGACAAAAAGAATCAACGGTTCGTGGTGTTGTTGAAACACTTCGTAAGCATGGTGCGCTTGACTACACAATCGTTGTCACAGCTTCTGCATCACAGCCAGCTCCACTTCTTTACCTTGCTCCTTATGCAGGTGTAACGATGGGTGAGGAATTCATGTATAACGGCAAGCACGTACTTGTTGTGTATGATGACCTTTCTAAACAAGCGGCAGCTTACCGTGAGCTTTCATTATTGCTTCGTCGTCCTCCAGGTCGTGAGGCATTCCCTGGTGATGTTTTCTATCTTCACTCTCGTTTATTAGAACGTGCAGCGAAGCTTAGTGACGAGAAGGGTGGCGGTTCTATCACAGCATTGCCTTTCGTAGAAACGCAAGCTGGCGATATTTCTGCATATATCCCAACAAACGTTATTTCCATCACAGATGGACAGATTTTCTTACAATCTGACCTCTTCTTCTCAGGCGTACGTCCAGCGGTAAACGCAGGATTGTCTGTATCTCGTGTAGGTGGTTCTGCACAAATCAAAGCGATGAAAAAGGTAGCAGGTACACTTCGTCTGGATCTTGCTTCTTATCGTGAGCTTGAAGCTTTCGCTCAGTTTGGATCTGATCTAGACCAAGCGACTCAAGCGAAATTAAACCGTGGTGCAAGAACTGTTGAAGTCTTAAAACAAGACTTGAACAAACCGCTTAAAGTTGAAAAACAAGTAGCGATTCTTTACGCACTAACAAGAGGATACTTAGACGATGTTGCCATTGCTGATGTTAAACGTTTTGAAGCTGAGTTATTCATGTACATTGAAGAAAACCATAAAGGCTTGTTTGACACAATCTCTCAAACAGGAAATATGCCTGCTGATGAAGAGTGGAAGACAGCAATCGAAGGCTTTAAACGTACGTTTGCACCAAGCAACTAATTAGTAATCTTTCCGAGAGAAAAAGATTCTCTTTTTCTCTCTTTTCACGTAAATGAACACGGATTCCTGAAAAAAGGTGGTGAAATCTTTGGCCTCATTACGCGATATAAAGTCAAGGATCACGTCAACGAAAAAATCGAGTCAGATCACAAAAGCGATGCAAATGGTATCAGCTGCGAAACTGAATCGTGCTGAAAACAATGCGAAGTCTTTTGTTCCATACATGGAGAAAATCCAGGAAGTGGTTGCTGCAATCGCAACTGGAACAAGTGCTAAGCACCCAATGCTTCTTTCAAGACCTGTCAAGAAAACAGGGTATCTCGTCATTACATCTGATCGAGGGCTTGCAGGACCTTTTAACAGCTCGATTTTGCGTGCCGCTTACCAAACCATTCAATCTCGTCATCAATCCGCTGATGAATATGCGGTGATTGTCATTGGTAAAATCGGACGCGACTTCTTCAAAAAGCGTGGTATTCCAGTTATTTCTGAAGTAACAGGGCTTGGAGACGAAGTAGCGTTTGCTGATATTAAAGAATTAGCAAGCAGCACAGTTCAAATGTTCTCTGATGAAGCGTTTGACGAACTTTACATGTTCTACAACCACTTTGTCAGTGCGATTTCACAAGAAGTAACAGAGAAAAAATTATTGCCGCTAACGGACCTTTCGGCCGCAGCGACACCAAATAAACGTTCCGCATCTTATGAGTTTGAGCCTTCTGAAGAAGAAATTCTTGAAGTTCTCCTTCCTCAATATGCAGAGAGTTTGATTTTCGGTGCGCTTCTTGACAGCAAAGCAAGTGAACATGCTGCAAGAATGACAGCAATGAAGAGTGCAACAGACAACGCAAAAGAATTGATCGACAGCCTGACACTCTCTTACAACCGTGCTCGTCAAGCAGCGATTACACAAGAGATTACAGAAATTGTCGGCGGAGCAGCTGCCTTAGAATAGAAATAATTGTCAGGAGGGAATGCAATGAAAACAGGACGCATCAGTCAGATCATGGGACCAGTCGTAGACGTTCGTTTTGAAGACGGTCACTTGCCTGAGATTTATAATGCGATCAAAGTTTCGCATAAAGCGGAAAGCGAAAGTGAAGTTGATATCGACTTAACTTTAGAAGTAGCACTACATTTAGGTGATGATACAGTGAGAACCATCGCGATGGCATCAACAGATGGTGTGAAGCGCGGTATGGAAGCTGTAGACCTTGGAAAACCAATTTCAGTACCAGTTGGTAACGTAACACTTGGACGTGTATTCAACGTACTGGGAGATAACATTGACTTAGATGAGCCACTTGGTGTGGAAGCTCAAAGAGATCCAATCCACAGACAAGCGCCTTCTTTTGATCAACTTTCTACAGAAGTTGAAATTCTTGAAACAGGTATCAAAGTTGTTGACCTGCTTGCTCCTTACATCAAAGGTGGAAAGATCGGTCTATTCGGTGGAGCCGGTGTAGGTAAAACCGTTCTGATTCAAGAATTGATCAACAACATTGCACAAGAACACGGCGGTATTTCTGTATTCGCTGGTGTTGGAGAGCGTACACGTGAAGGAAACGACCTTTACTACGAAATGAAAGATTCTGGCGTTATCGAAAAAACAGCCATGGTCTTCGGCCAAATGAACGAGCCGCCGGGTGCACGTATGCGCGTTGCCCTAACTGGTTTGACAATGGCAGAGCATTTCCGTGATGAACAAGGTCAAGACGTATTGTTCTTCATCGATAACATCTATCGTTTTACACAAGCAGGTTCTGAAGTATCAGCCCTTCTTGGACGTATGCCTTCAGCGGTAGGTTATCAGCCGACACTTGCAACAGAAATGGGTCAGCTGCAAGAGCGTATCACGTCTACAAACGTAGGATCTGTTACATCGATTCAAGCGATCTATGTACCTGCGGATGACTATACGGATCCAGCTCCAGCAACTACGTTCGCTCACCTTGATGCAACGACAAACCTTGAGCGTAAACTGACTGAAATGGGTATTTACCCAGCGGTTGATCCTCTTGCTTCAACATCTCGTGCACTTGCACCTGAGATCGTTGGCGAAGAGCATTATGCGATTGCGCGTGAAGTGCAGCAAACATTGCAGCGTTATAAAGAGCTGCAAGATATTATTGCCATTTTAGGTATGGATGAATTATCTGAGGACGATAAGCTTGTTGTACACAGAGCGCGTCGTGTTCAATTCTTCCTATCTCAAAACTTCCACGTAGCAGAGCAGTTCACTGGCCAAAAGGGTTCTTATGTGCCATTGAAAGAAACTGTTAAAGGCTTCAAGGAAATCTTATCTGGTAAATACGATCACCTTCCAGAAGATGCATTCCGCTTAGTTGGACGCATTGAAGAAGTGGTTGAAAAAGCCAAAGAGATGGGTGTAGAGGCCTAATCTGGTCCTTAGGAGGGTAAAAGCATGAAGACCGTTCAAGTCAATATCGTTACTCCCGACGGCCCAGTGTATCAAGCGGATGTGGAAATGGTCAGTGTAAGAGCAGAAAGCGGTGAGCTTGGTATTTTAGCTGGCCACGTTCCAATGGTTGCTCCGCTAAAAATCGGTGCAGTTCGCTTAAAACATAGTGGATCAACTGAATTGGTTGCAGTAAGTGGCGGATTTGTTGAAGTCCGCCCTGAACAAGTAACGATTCTTGCTCAGGCCGCTGAAACATCAGACAAAGTTGATGTTGATCGCGCTAAATCAGCGAAACAGCGTGCTGAAGAGCATTTGAACCACCCGAATGAAAGTGATGTACGCCGGGCGGAACTCGCATTAAAACGGGCGTTAAACCGTTTAAATGTAGCAGGGAAATAAAACAGAAAATCCTTCTTATCACAGTGATAAGAAGGATTTTTTTTTAGGATGACATGAGAGATTGATACATCGACACATAAGGATGAGATGCTTGCTTTTCTAGATATAACTGCTCGCAAAATTGCGTACTACTATGCCATGTTTTATTGTTTCTGCGTAAGCCAAGCGTATATTGGTGCGAAGAGTCCATATAAGGCCGCACTACCCAGTCAGCATCTGAATGATGACGGATGACAACCTCTCCTAAATACACACTCATCATCGCTTCTAATGCATCTATTGGCATTTTCCACTCAGCGAAAAGCTGCTTGGTCAATGCATCAAAGTATAGTGATTCTAACTGATACAGGCTTTCCTCAGAGTAATCCAAAGAAATGTTATGAAAATGACACAATTGTGCTAATTCTTCTAGCTGTGTCTGTCTATAATCAAAGTAGAAAGCAATGGCCTCCCATTCATGATCAAATGAGGGAACCAATTCTCCGTACAAATCAACAAAGTCAGGAAAAGAATCTTTCAATGTGTTCAGCTCCTTCCACACGCAGTATATCATCTCCTTGGCATCAGGATAAGAGGGGATTCACACTAAATGTAGCTCTTTTTTCCAAATGATTCATCTTTCCGATTTTCGAGGATATAATGAAAGGGAGTTTTCCTTTACAGAAATAAATAAAAGGAGGATTCAACTGTATGGAAGACGTAGGACAACAAGCAATCGTGGGCATTGTGATTCACCTATTTTTTATCGCGGTTACATGGTGGGCACTGCTTGCTGTAAATATTGATCCACTCATTAAAAAAGGGAAAATCGTTCAAGCAAGGCTGCTGATGATGCTCATTACTATTGCCATCGCATCTGCGGTCAGCAATTTCTTCCTTGATTACTTAAATTTCTCCAGACAAATTCCTTATATGTTCTAACATAAAAGGTTTGGTCACGGCCTTCTGCGGGAACATAAAATGAAGGGTCAAAAGGCTCGCCTTTTGTTGACTTTTCCACGTATGCATTGACCTCCTTGCGGCAACACTTGTAGCAAGGGGGAATGACAGGTGAGAAAGTATTTGAAAGGTTGGCCATTATTTGCGTTTATTCTTTTTTTTGTTCTAATGATTCAAGGTGTTCGTGCGGAAGAATCTTCTCCGCTCACTCAAATAGCAGAAGGTTTGAAAAATCAGCAAATTGAAGTCGATGGATGGACCCTTCATGCCAAAACAAATGTAGATATTTCATCCGAACAATTTTCAAAAAAAGTGAAACGTTTGAAAGACGAACTACGACAGTATGAGTGGACCGAAAAAAAAGAACAACATGTCACCAAAGTCACAGGAATTTACAAAGATGAAAAAAATGATACAGAATCGAAAATTTTACTCGTAAAGACCGACACAAAATCAAATCAAAAGTCGTATTTATTATATGAGCAAAAAGGTGCTCGCCCACTGAATACCTGGGAGCATACATATGATCAGTTCGTACGTCATGCAAAAAGCATATTACAAGAGAAAATTGTAATTTTTACTTGTCTCGATGGTCATGTAAATGGTATGATGGATGTTGTTTTGCAAAAAAAAGCTGAAACGTTAGCAAATGAATTTCAAGCAAAACCAGTTGAGTATCTCGTTGAGTCTAATTTTGTGTCGCTTTCCGCTTACACAGATAAGTGGGAACAGTTCATTATGACTTCAAATGATAAAATGAATGTTCAAATTGCCATCAGAAGTTCGGAAATGAACGAAAATCATACGATTACGGTTGGCACACCAATCGTAACGACTGAATATTAATATAGAGAATTTGGGACGCGGAGGGGAAGACCTTGGAAAAAATCATCGTCCGCGGCGGTCAAAAGTTAAACGGCACAGTTAAAGTAGAAGGCGCAAAAAATGCCGTTTTACCAGTTATCGCTGCATCTTTGTTAGCAAGTACAGAAAAAAGCGTAATTTGTGATGTACCTACGCTCTCCGATGTATATACAATCAATGAAGTGTTACGTCATTTAGGAGCAGAAGTACATTTTGAAAATAACGAAGTATCAGTTGATGCATCTCATGCACTAGAAACTGAGGCTCCGTTTGAGTATGTCCGTAAAATGAGAGCATCCGTGCTTGTCATGGGACCACTTTTAGCAAGAACAGGTCATGCAAGAGTTGCATTACCTGGAGGCTGTGCAATTGGTTCAAGACCAATTGATCAGCATTTAAAAGGCTTTGAAGCAATGGGAGCTAAAATTCAAGTAGGTAATGGTTTCATCGAGGCTGAAGTAAAAGGCCGTTTAAAAGGTGCAAAAATCTATTTGGATTTCCCAAGTGTAGGGGCAACTGAAAACATCATCATGGCAGCAGCATTAGCGGAAGGAACAACAATTTTAGAAAACGTAGCAAAAGAACCTGAAATTGTTGATTTAGCAAACTACATCAATGCCATGGGCGGTAAGGTTCGCGGTGCTGGTACTGGTACAATCAAAATCGAAGGTGTGGAAACACTTCACGGTGCAAAACACAACATCATCCCTGACAGAATTGAAGCAGGTACTTTCATGGTGGCAGCAGCCATTACAGAAGGAAATGTTCTTGTAAAAGGCGCAGTGCCAGAGCACATGACATCACTTGTTGCAAAAATGGAAGAAATGGGTATTCAGATCATTGAAGAAGAAGAAGGTTTAAGAGTCATTGGACCATCTGAGCTCAAGCCAATCGATCTAAAAACAATGCCGCATCCTGGGTTCCCAACGGATATGCAATCTCAGATGATGGCGCTATTGCTTCGTGCGAACGGAACAAGCATGATCACAGAAACGGTGTTTGAAAACCGCTTTATGCATGCTGAAGAATTCCGCCGCATGAATGGCGATATTAAAATTGAGGGTCGCTCTGTCATTATCAATGGGCCGGTTCAACTTCAAGGTGCTGAAGTGGCAGCGACTGATTTAAGAGCAGGAGCAGCACTTGTACTTGCTGGATTAGTGGCAGAAGGTCATACACGTGTCACAGAGTTGAAGCATATTGACCGTGGTTATGTGAACTTCCACCAAAAGCTTGCAGCAATCGGTGCAGATATTGAAAGAGTAAACGATGAATCAGCAGATGTGACACAAGAACAAGTTGTATCAGATCTGAACGCGTAATCATAAAGAAATCAGTGTGTCCATTGGGCATGCTGATTTTTTTTAGATTCATAGAATGCCTCATTTCACAAAGCTTATCATTAGTGTATCCAACCATCTTAAATTTTATTCATACAGACGAACAGTAAAATCCATTTGAAGAACAGCCTCATACCTTCATAAAAGACTTGTCCACTAAATGAAAGAAGCTGTCATATTAGCTTGTCCCTGCCCATAGGATAAAAGAGATTCAATGACAAATGGGGGCAGCCAAATATGAAACCAATGATATGGACAATCGCAGGAATATGCATCATCATTTTAATGATTCCAACATTACTTGTGTTGCCGACATTCCAAGGGAAGCCGGCGGCCAGCCAGCACGTAGCAGCGGAACCATCAGTTAAAAAAGAAGTGAAGGGTTCAGTCAAATTGAAGCAATCACCCGTCGCTATCCCCGTCTATCGCTCTGCTCATCAGCAGGTAGAAAACATCCCCTTAGAAGAGTATGTGATCGGTGTCGTAGCATCTGAAATGCCAGCTGATTTTGAAATGGAAGCACTCAAGGCACAAGCGCTCGCAGCAAGAACGTATATCGTCAGACAAATGATCAGTGATAAGACAGTCAAATCACCTAAGGGCTCGCTCGTAGATGATACCCAAATGTTCCAGGTGTACAAAAACAAACAAGAACTCAAGAAAATTTGGGGGAAAGCGTACAATTGGAAATTAAAAAAGGTCACGGAAGCTGTCGCCAGCACACAAGGAAAAGTGCTGACTTATGACGAGAAACCAATTGATGCTTCATTCTTTTCAACAAGTAATGGAAAAACGGAAAATGCTGAAGCCTATTGGAAAAACGAAATCCCTTATTTGAAAAGTGTCTCAAGTAAATGGGACGAAAAATCGCCAAAATTTCAAAACAAGAAAACCATCTCGGTAAGTGAATTTCAGCAAAAATTAGGCGTGACACTCACTCAGCAGGCTCAGGTCGGACAGATAGTAGAACGGACACCAGGAAACCAAGTAGCGAAAGCTGTGATCAACGGTAAAACACTGTCAGGCCGAGACATTCGAGAATCACTAGGCCTTCATTCAGCGGACTTCACATGGGAACGCCAGGGCGAGCAGATTGTCATTACAACAAAAGGATATGGTCATGGTGTAGGCATGAGTCAATATGGTGCGCATTATATGGCGCAGGCTGGAAAAAAAGTAGATGCCATCGTGAAACATTATTATAAAGGAATTCAAATCGAATCAGCCGATCGTTTTCTCAACACGTATATGGCTAAAAAATAAAGCAAAGGTGCCTCAGAAATGGGGCATTTTTTTTGTGTGATCAAAGAGGTTTGAACAGAATGTGACAAATTGCGACTTAAGACGCACCGAAGGAAAACTTAAACATTTATGTCCCGATAAGAACTGATGGCCGATACAAAGCCCCTCAAAAGGAGGAGAAATCGAGAGGATAAAGGGTCTGTTAGGTGAAAATATCTAGACATCTGACAGAATTTTAGTGATTTTGATGAAAGAGAAAAAGGGACCGAGTCCTATACCATTCCAAGACAGAATATTTTACGATTAAGATGTTTCAATTAAATACATAAGGAGGAAGGAAAATTATGTTGAAAAAAGTATTCTCACTCGTAACCTTAGCTGTATTGACATTATCTATGTCAATCTCTTCACCAGTATTTGCAGAAGCATCTACAGTCAAAAAACATAATAAAGATGTAAGAGTCACAATCTTGCTTGATGCAAGTGGAAGCATGGCAAGAAAAGTTGAGGGAGAGCGCAAATTTGATCTCGCCAAACAAGAGGTATTTAAATTTGCTCAATCACTTCCAAAAGACGCTAAAATTCGTATGAGCTTGTTTGGTTCTGAAGGAAACAACAAAAATTCAGGTAAAGCTCAATCATGTGAAGTCATTAGAGGCGTTTACGGCGTACAGCCTTATGAAAAAGACAGCTTTGAAAACTCTTTAAACGGACTTGGGCCAAATGGCTGGACACCGATTGCACGTGCACTTGAAAATGCAAAGCAAGCGGATGAGCAGCTTACTGAAGGAACAAAGCATATTGTGTACTTAATCACTGATGGTGAAGAAACTTGTGGCGGAGATCCAGTAAAAGTAGCAAAAGAATTGCATAACTCAAAAGGATCAACTGTTGTAAATGTGATCGGGTTAGACTTTAACGATGGCTATGAAGGTCAATTGAAGCAAGTAGCCAAAGCTGGTAAAGGCCATTACTACCAAGCAAGCACTGGTAAAGAGATGGGTTCTATCTTATCAGCAGAATCATTAAAACTACACGAATAACTTGCTGAACAAAAGGGAAACGATTGATTCATGCTTTCGTTTCTCTTTTTCTGTACAAAAGTAAAAAATGGAGGTTTTTATTGATGAAAAGAAATATCATATTAACCATTTTGGCTAGTCTTGTCCTGCTTCTTTCTTCACCAGCTCATGCTGTAACAAAACAAGAGCCGCCTGCTCATGTGGTGATATTACTCGATTTAAGCGGCAGCATGGCACAATCAGTTGAAGGTGAAAAGAAAATCGATATCGCCAAACGATCTATTCAAAGCTTTGCGAGCATTTTATCAGAAGATACACAAGTTCTACTTCGTGTGTTTGGTCATGAAGGAACCAATAAAAATGCAGGGAAAGCCATTTCTTGTTCAAGTTCTGAAGCCGTTTACGGATTTGGATCATATGAGCCATCAACATTTCAGCAAGCACTAAATGTGTATAAGCCAACTGGCTGGACACCACTTGCAAAAGCATTAACTGATACGAAACAAGATTTTGAAGATCACCAGGCTGAAGGGAAAAATATTGTTTATGTTGTCAGTGATGGTGAAGAAACTTGTGGTGGAAGCCCTTCACAAGCAGCAAAGGAATTACATGAAGAAGGAATAGATACAATTGTCAATATCATTGGCTTCGACGTAAATGAAAAAGAAGTAAAAAGTTTAAAATCTGTTGCAAAAGCGGGTGGAGGACAGTATCAACCGGCTGCAAATGCCGAAGAATTGAACCGCATTCTTCAACAAGAAGCGAGCGCTTTTGGTCGGTAGAGAGTGAATGGCAGCTGGGGAAACAACCCCAGCTGTTTTTAAGTTGACAATTAATTCAAAGTCGTTTCTAATTCATCAATTCGTTTCTCCACGTAATGCTGATCCTTTCTTGCATGGAAGGTTTCGGCTTTTTCTAATATGGCAGCCGTATTATACTCGGGAATCTGTGAGTAACTCTCATACACACCTTTAGGAATTAAAACGTTCCCTTCCGGCCAATAAACTGCGATATTGCCACGTCTTAACTCTCCGAATTGAGCCACTCCTTGATAGGATCCATATTGATTAAAGAGAACAACTGGATCACCTTCTTGGACATAAAGCTCTTTTGCATCTTCTTCATTCATTAGGATAGAATGACGTTTTCCACCATTAAAGGCATCCTTTTCACTGTAGATCATGGAGTTGAATTGCTTTCCTCTTCTTGTCGTGATATTGAAATGTCCTTCAGTTTTTCGATATTGAGGCAGCTGAGCAGGAAGCAGATGCCCCTTTCCGTCTGGCGTTGGACATACGCCATCTTCACAAAGCCAAGCGCCTCCCCATTGAAACACGTCTCCCTTATGCCGTAAATGCTGGATGCCATCATAGTTTCGATTGGCCATCGCTATCTCACGACGAATGTCTTCAGCTGTTTCAAAATGAATCAGCTCGGCATCTTCTGGGCGGACCCTTTTCGCAAGATCAACATAAATGTCCCATTCTGCTCTGGCTTCCTCAATACGAGGTCCTTCAATTTCTGGACTGAAATATACCATGCGTTCTGTACTGGTTGATGTGCCGCCGCCTGGTTGTTCATATCTTGTCATAGCAGGCAGCACAATTACCGCCTCTTCAGCGTCTACCAGCGTAGAGGTATTCAAAATGATATCTTGGTGGACACGGAGTTCAAGTTCAGATAATGCTTTTTCAATCGCTTCTGGGTTTGGCATCGTTTCTAAAAAGTTTCCACCACTCGTAAACAGCATTTTGAGTTTTTGTGGATGATCTTTTGGGAGAGCCATCTTCTCAAAGGATTGCCCAATGGTGTCACCATGCCATTTAGGAATGTCAAATCCCCATATATGTTCGATTCTTTCAATATTCTCTTCATCAAAATCACTTCCCGGCAAAACAAATGGATCAGCGCCCATTTCACCGGAACCTTGGACGCCGCTATGCCCCCGAATTGGCATGACACCACAATGTTTTCTGCCAATGAATCCTCGCAGCATGGCAAGGTTGGCAACCTGTGATATATTATCAGTTGCAAAGCGGTGCTGAGTAAGGCCCATACTCCAAATAAAAACACCTGAATTAGCATTGGCAAGCAGTGTTGCAAAATCCTTCATTCTTTCTTTTGATAAACCTGATGATGCTTCTAGGTCCTCCCACTTCAACTGTGCGACATGCTGTTTTAAATCCTGTATGCCTGTTGTATGGTTTTGAATAAATTCGTGATCAAGAGCTGAATGGGGAGCATGCTGCTCCATGTCAAACCAATGCTTGATGACGCCATTCATAAATGCAATATCTCCGCCTATATTGACTTGGTAAAAATCATCCGCAATTTTTGTCCCGAATAAAGCACTCTCTGGAATAGAAGGAACCCAGTACTTTTCCATGGCAGGCTCTTTATACGGATTGATGACAATAATTTTTGTCCCTTTCTTTTTAGCAGCGTACATGTATTTAGTGGAAACAGGCTGATTGTTTGCTGCGACAGATCCCCAAAAAATTAATACATCCGTTCCAATCCAATCACTGTAATTACAGCTGGAAGCACCGATGCCAAGGGACCGTTTAAGAGCGGTTTTACTTGGTGAATGGCAAATGCGAGAAGCATTATCAATATGATTGGTCCCTATAAATCGAGCTGCCTTTGCAGCGGTATAATAAACTTCATTTGTAATTCCTCTGGCGGTTAAATAGAAAGCAAGCTGCCGTTTATCAATTGATTGAATTTTAGCTGCGATTTGATCTAGTGCATTATCCCAAGAAATACGTGTAAAGGCATTGTCACCTTTTTTTCGGAGCAATGGATAAGGAATTCGCCCAAGCTTGCGAAGAGAGGTACTGTCCATTTGCTTTAGCTGATGAATATTTTCAAACCATTTTGGATCAATAGCTGGCATTGTGTTAAGACGAAGTACATTTAGTCTTGTAGTGCATATATGGGGTCCTGCGAGCGTTTGATCATACAGTCCTGAGACGCCAAGGGCACAGCCGTCACAAACGCCCTGCGTTAAAATACGGTACGCGTAGGGAAGGTTATCTTTGTTCTCCCATGCCACTTTCATCGTATCTCGAATGTGTTTCGGTTTCACTTTGCCAAGCCCCATTGGTGCAAAAGAGGCCCATAGCTTTGGTGAGGGTTTTTTATTGAGTTTAACAGGCCCCTTATGTTTAGTTTTCCCCATGAGATCATCACCCTCCTATTACTTTGTAAAGCGTTTTCATATCTAAAAATTACCTTTAGATTGTGATTCTGTCAAATTCAAATTAAGGTCGGGCTGAGACAGAGGAAGCAGCAGGTGGGCTTGTTTCTCTCAGCTGCTGAATATCCTTCCGAATAAGAAGTGATATGATAAAAGCGATGAAAAATAAGCCAGAGAACACCATAAGACTCTGTGTGTAATTACCTGTTATATCTCGGATGAAGGATGAAAATAGGGGTCCTGCTAAACCCGCAGCGGCCCAAGCCGTCAGAATATAACCGTGTATGGCACCAAGCTGCTTTGTACCAAACAAATCCCCAATATAGGCTGGAATTGAAGCAAATCCTCCTCCATAGCATGTATAAATGATCGCCATGACGATTGAAAAGATAAGCGGTTCTTTTAAATAGGGGAGTAAAGGAAAAGCAATGAGCTGGATACTGAAAAAAATCGTGTACGTATTCGGTCTTCCTATATAATCTGAGAACGATGCCCAGCCAATTCGTCCTAACCCATTAAAGGCACCTAAAATGCCCACAAGAGTAGCGGCAGCACCTGCAGTGAACCCAACACTTTCTTGAGCAAGAGGTGACGCTACTGAAATAATAGCAATTCCGCAAGTGATATTAATAAAAAGCATAAGCCACAAATAATAAAAACGTCTTGTCTTGATCGCTTCATTTGCTGTAAGCTGTGATAAATCTTGAGGAATTTTTCTTTGCTTTGTTTTGAATGCGTCAAATTGCTTGACGTCATCAGGTGTTGGTGGTGATAAATAAAGAGATGAGATCACCATGATGATAAAATAGGAGATTCCAAGAATATAAAAAGTATTTGCGATATTCACTTTTTCAATGAGAAATTGAATAATTGGGCTACAAATAAGAGAAGCAAATCCAAACCCCATAATGGCTAATCCGGTTGCAAGCCCTCTTCGATCCGGAAACCATTTGACTAGAGTTGATACAGGTGCAATATAGCCTACACCTAAACCTATTCCAGCGAGTACACCATAAAATAAATAGAGGAGAGGCAGTGAGGACATGTGGACAGCGAATCCTGATCCAGTCATTCCGATGCCGAAGAAAATAGCTGAGAAGAGCCCCGATGCCTTTGGACCGTACCTTTCAACGAAATGTCCCATGAAAGCAGCAGATAAACCTAAAAACAAAATAGCAATACTGAAGGTGAGACTGATTTCTGTTAATGACCACTGAAAGGCTTCATGTAAAGGATTCGTAAAAACACTCCAAGCATAAACGGACCCAATAGATAAATGAATTCCTACAGCACTTGTTGCAATGAGCCAGCGATTTTTCGATTTGTTCATTTTGTTCCCCCCATATAAAGCAATCAAGAAGTTTGATAAGATAGAAATATGTTACATTTTCATGACTTTTTAAAATAATATCACAATTTGATTGGATCATATAACTAAATTTGCATTGAAAGGAAGATCATACAATGAATCCTTCTGTTAAAAAGAAACGAGTCATACACCAATACCGTGAAGGCCAGTTTACATGCAAATCTGATGAAATTGTAGAAGAATTTCCTTTAACTGTGATGGTGAATGGAGAAGAATTTGTGACACTTGTTTGTTCACCAGAGCACCTGAAAGAATTGGTTATCGGCTTTTTGGCTTCAGAAGGGGTCATTCGATTTGAAAATGAGATTAAAAGGTTTACAATAGATGAAAGTATGGGTTTTGCCTATGTTGATTTAGTTCACTCAAGTGGATTTGATTCATCAGATTTTACAAAACGAGTGATTGGTTCATGCTGCGGGAAAGGAAGACACTTTTATTTTCTTCAAGATGTGAAGACGGCAAAAACAGCCATTGATCGAATTAGTATTTCTGCTGAAACCTGTATGCATCTCATGAAATGTTTGCAAGAAGAAAGTCAATTATTTCAACATACTGGCGGAGTGCATAATGCTGGACTGTGTGACACAGAGAAGCTATTCATCACTAGAACTGATATAGGAAGACATAATGCTTTAGATAAAATTTATGGATATTGTTTACTCCAGCGAATCCCACTTAGAGATAAAATTCTTGTGTTTAGCGGCCGGATATCGTCAGAAGTTCTATTGAAGGCAGCAAAACTAGGAGTCTCTATCGTCATTTCAAAATCAGCACCTACTGAGCTAGCGCTTCAAATGGCAGAAGAATTAAATATTACGACAGTTGGATTCGTCAGAGGAAAATCCTTTAATATTTACACTCATCCTCAGCGTATTACAGAATAGGAGGCAAAGTATGGACAGTATTTTAGATAAAAGACATCGACCATTGCGCGATTTAAGAATATCAGTAACTGATCGCTGTAACTTTAGATGTACGTACTGTATGCCTGCTGAAATTTTTGGACCAGATTATCCTTTCTTGAAAAAAGAAGAACTGCTTACTTTCGAAGAAATTGAACGACTTGCTACCCTTTTTGTAAAGAATCTAGGTGTGGTAAAGATACGCATCACGGGCGGGGAACCTTTAATGCGGAAGGATCTGCCTGTCTTAATAGAAAAGCTCGCAAAAATTCCAGGGATTGAAGACATTGCGATGACAACCAATGGAACGCTTTTACCTTTATATGCTGATCAGTTAAAGAGAGCTGGTCTTAATAGAGTCACCATTAGTTTAGATTCATTAAATCCCGATCGTTTTAAGCAAATGAACGGAAGGCACATTTCTATCCAAAAAGTGTTTGATGGCATTGAGGCGGCAAAAAAGGCTGGACTTGCTATCAAGATTAATATGGTTGTTCAAAAAGGTGTGAATGATCAGGATGTCCTACCAATGGCGGCTTACTTTAGAAAAGAAGGACACGTTCTCAGGTTTATCGAGTTTATGGATGTCGGTAATACGAATAAATGGAATCTAGAACATGTCATGACAAAGAATGAAATAATTGAATTAATTGATTCAACATATCCTATCAAACCTGAACCACCTCAATATACAGGTGAAGTAGCCAACCGATTTTTTTACAAAGATGGTTCAGGAGAGATAGGCATTATTTCTTCCGTTTCAGATGCTTTTTGCGGAACATGTAACAGAGCAAGGCTATCTGCACGCGGGGAATTGTTTACATGTCTGTTTGCATCATCGGGTTTTGATCTGAAACGGATGATTCGTACGACAAAAGATAATGAAGAGTTAGCAAACTTGTTAAAGGAACTATGGTCGAATAGACATGATCAATATTCAGCTGAGAGAGAGCAGAAAAAAGATCAGAAAAAGGTTGAAATGTCATATATCGGTGGATAATGACAACAAAGTATCATGATCAGGTATTTTTGAAAAGAAGGAAAATTGGCATAATCATTGTTGAAAATCCTTTTTTGAGAAAAGGTTATTTTATCTTATGAACTCATTCAGTATAAAAAACCAGCAGAGATTCTGCTGGTTTTTAAATGCCTATTTTGAACTTCAAAAAGCATGAGATAAGACTTGAAAATAGATTTTTCATTGTTTTGTGCCGTTTTATTTTTCCGAGTGCTGTGATAAGATCAAATCATTCTTTACCAGCTCGATTTTTTCACCCCAGGGATATGACCCTTATAGGCAAGCTCACGAAAAGCAATCCTAGACATTTTGAATTTCCTTAAGTAACCTCTTGGACGGCCGGTTAATTCACAGCGATTTTTTAAGCGGGTAGGGGAAGAGTCTCTAGGTAATTTCCGTAAAGCTTCATAGTCACCTTTTTCTTTTAACTCTTTCCTTAATTCTGCATATTTCAATACAAGCTGCTGTCGTTTTCTTTCTTTAGCAATCTTAGATTTCTTTGCCAATTAAAACCCTCCTGGCCTAATTTTGTATTTTCCATTGAAAGGGATCCTCAAATGTAGTCCAATCTTGATCAAATTCCTCAGGTGTGAGCAAGCATTGATCAAGAGTGCGAATAATTTCTGCTTTAGGCAAATCCACACCGATAAACACAAGTTTTGTATGACGATCACCAAACTCTGCATCCCACTCATCTAGAAGCTCTGGTTCCTGATTTAATATCCGTGTTTTTTCTTGCTCAGGCAAAGCAGCAATCCAGTATGCAATTGGTTCAATCGCAACAGATTTTCCAGCTTGTGAAATTAAAATGGTTAAATCATGATGTGTGGCAAGCCAAGTAAAACCTTTCGCACGAACGACCTGCTCAGGCATCTGATCTAACCAATTATTCAGCCTGCCTGTATGAAAAGGGAGTCTTCTTTCGTAAACAAAGGATGAAATTTGGTATTCTTCTGTTTCCGGCGTATGCTGAGCATGTCCTGCGTTAATCTCTTTGATCCATCCAGCAGAAGCGCTTGATTTTTCAAAGTCGAATAAACCAGTATTCAAAATGTCATCTGGCTGTACTTTACCTTGTGAGGTTCTGATGATAGATGCTTCTGGTTGTAGTTTGTTCAGAACATGCTCAAGTCGATCTAACTCTGAGGGCGATACTAGATCACATTTATTGATAATGAGCACGTCACAAAATTCAATTTGATCAATGAGTAAATCTGAAATTTCTCGTTCGTCGTCATCGGAAACCGCTTCTTTACGATCTAATAAACTCTCTCCTGACTGGAAATCAGTCCAGAAGCGATTTGCATCTACTACTGTGACCATCGTATCTAGACGGCAAAAGCGGGTCAAATCTATGCCCATTTCTTCATCAATATAAGAAAACGTTTGAGCGACGGGAATTGGTTCACTAATTCCAGTTGATTCAATGACAATATAATCGATATTACCTGCCTTACAAAGGCGTTCTACTTCAATTAACAAGTCTTCTCGCAAAGTGCAGCAAATACAACCGTTAGATAATTCAACTAGTTTCTCATCTGATCGAGAAAGCTCACCGCCTTGTTTGACTAGTTCTGCATCAATATTAATTTCGCTCATGTCATTGACGATCACAGCCACTTTTAATCCTTTGCGATTTTGAAGAACATGATTTAATATCGTTGTTTTTCCTGCTCCTAAAAAGCCGCTTAATACTGTAACAGGTATACGCTTATTCATTTGTTTTTGTCCTTTTGAAAACGATCATTTTGTTTTCCGCCTCACTTAAAAAGTAATCATTACGATTTATAATCTAAAAAATTTATTTTGTTTCTCTATGAAGGGTATATTTCTTTAATCGAGGAGAATATTTTTTTAACTCCAATCGGTCGGGATTCGTTCTTTTATTTTTTGTTGTGATGTAGTTTCTGTCACCTGTTTCAGTACAGGCCAACGTAATTTTCACGCGCATAAGTAATAGGGTCCTCCTTTAATTCGTAATAGTTACGATTTGTATTTTAAAATGAACAAAACTGAATGTCAAGCATAGGAGGATAATCCAATCCAAATGATAAAAACAAAAGGGGTATCGAACGACCATTGATACCCCACTCCATTAATAAAAGTCACCGAGTTCTTGTTCGTAATCACCTTCATATTGCTGGACATCATAAGGAATTTCTTGGAGGAAGGCTAACCCGCCTAGTATAAGCATCAAAACAATGGCAATGAATGAAAGAATAACTGCGGCAATACTTGAAATGGCAAACAGTGTCTGCATTTTCATCATCTTAGCGTATTGTTCTAATAATTCTTCGTAAGAAGTATCAGGAGCGTGAATCAATTGTTCAGCTGCTTTTACAGATTTTTGTACATGGATTCCCATCATAATGAGGAAGACGCCAAGGGCTGCAGGAAGAACAAGCCAAAAACCAATAAGAATAGCCAGACCGCCTGAAATATAGAGAAAGATACTACCAACCTTTCCCCACTTTACGATTGAATGAAGAGATTGAATGATTTTCTCAGTTTGTTGCATTGGTGTTCACTCCTTTATGTATTCACTCTTTATCATACTTGAGTAAGTAGTACTTTAGGAAGAGTGAATGTTGATTAATGAAAATGTTTCTATCTTCACTTCACTATTTATGGATAAATAAATTATTTCCAAATAAGAAAAAAGTAACATTTACTATTAAAATTATCGACAAATTATGTCATAAATAAGATTGGTAGTATAAAATAATTAGTAAATTTATCAAAATATGTTGTTAGTTGTCTTGTAATTGGTTATTATTGTGTTGTATTACCATAAAAATTGGAAGGTGGAATTCATATGTTAGATCGTTTCTTAAACAAAATGACCAATGTTCAACCTGCTGCTGCAAGATGTATTTTGCAAAAATTAGTCACTTCATGCAAATCAGCACCGACTTGTTTCCTTCAAGGTGTTGGAACTTTCCGTTACTACGTGGATCGTGACACAGGTGAGATTTGTACTAGTCAAGAACGCGTTAGATGTGGTTGCTAAATCTAAGGATCTTATTTAATAGGATGTGAACGCATGAGCATATCTTCAATTTCATTCTTAACAAATGCTATGCAGACGTCAAATAGGCGTCAAGCGGGTCAATCATCAAATTCTTTTTTAACCCAAGCGGCTCAAATTGTTCAAGGTGACCATTCTCCAGAAGAGAGAAAGGCATTATTTCAACAACTTACTTTAGTTCAGCAAGGTAAAGATTTGGAACTTCATGTTTCTAAATTAAAGGAACTAGAGAAAGAGGCTCAAAAAGAGACGTCTTCTTCGTCTGTTACTGTGAATCAGCATGGTGACCAAGTAGACATTTCAAATGAGGCACGGAGCGAGTTTGAACAAGCTGAGGAACAGGCTTCAGATGAAGCAATTGAAGCTGCTGTAGGGGAAAAAGATCTAGATGTTCACTCAGATCTACAATAAAAAAATGAGGCATGTGTTTGATATTCTTCACATGCCTCATTTATCTTTATTTTGCAGATATCCTTGAATAAAGACCATCCGGAAAAGGTGCTGCATATGAGATGATTTCATCTTCTTCTACCATGATGTAATACGGAAATTCTTCAATTTGGAATGTGTCTATCATTTGTTCGTCCACTGGAATAATTCGCATGTTGGTTTTATTATCACGATATAATTCTTGATCCTCTGTTTGCCCATTCTTTAGCAAAATACTAAATGAAACGTCTAATTTACGCTGCTTTTTCGTTTCTAGGAATTGTTCAAGTGATGGAATGCAATGCGGACATGATGTATCAGTGAAAATAAGCAGCTGCTGCTTACTGTTGGTTTGCAGTAAATCATTTACTGGAATAGGTGATGGTTTTTCAAGCAGCGGATGCACTAGTTTTTGTCCAACATGCTGTATCGGTAAGATGATCAGTTCCATTTGTTGTTTTAAATAGATGATGACTCCGATCGTTAATAATAGGCTGCAAAGAATAAGAGTGAGCTGTAAAAGTAAGATTGAATTCATCGTATATCGTCCTCTCAGAGTGAAGTTACGCAAAGCTATCATAATACAAATATCAAAAATATGTCAATTATACTAAATGGTGTAAGGTGGAGCGTTTGATGAGTACAGTGAACCATTGTCTATATGCAATCTCCTATACTTGGAAAAGAAGTCGATCTTATCTTCTTCTTACCTTATTGATCCAAGTGATCGTTGGTTTTATGCCTTTGGCTAGTGTCTGGATTATTCAAACTTTGATTAATGAAATTATTTTATTCATGACGTCTTCAGGAGACATTCAAAAGGTTTTGTGGTTATTTGGACTGCAAATGGTCATTGTGGTTTTAGGATATGGGCTTCAATTCGTTCTTCAGCTTAGCCAGCAGAAAGCGACAAATTTGATTGGTCTGCATTTGAAGGGTGAATTGCTTCAAAAGGCGATCAGGCTGCCGTTTATTACATTTGAACACCCGTCTTTTTACAATGAAAGTCAACGTGTGATGAACAGTCATCAGCATGTTCTGAGTATGGTTAGAAGTATCTTTACAATCATGAGCGCATTGATTACTGTTGTATCACTTCTTATCTATATGATCGGTATCCATTGGGGCTTGGCGGTTATTCTGATCGTGTTTACCCTGCCTGTCTTATGGATTGAGCTTTTCTTTGGAGGAGCGCGTTATCAATTAAACCGCATGTTAACTGCCAATGACCGCAGAGAAATGTATGTGTCCGATCTTGTCGCGCAACGAGATTCATTGAAGGAAATCCGTTTATATGGAATCGGGGATTATCTTCTTCAGAAATGGAAAGGTCATTATGTAAAAAGTGCAGATGAAAAATATAAACTGCTTAAGCGGCAAGTTCGCTGGGAGATGGCGGGCGGGTTGCTTATGACATTTTCCTATGTATGCTGCGGTCTTTTTATTGTCTTTCTTATATTTCAAAAAAAATTAGCTGCCGGGACATTTGTCGCTGTGCTGCAAGCGGTGCAAAACATCCAAAGTGGTTTTCAGGACTTAACAAGAGAATGTTCTAGTTTATATGAAACAAGTCTTTATGTTGATGAAATGAGAGCTTTTCAAAAGAGAGAAGAAGAAATTCATGAGCAGACAGAAGAAGGGGCATCGCTTCGGAAGATCGAGTCTATTCAGTCCATTACACTTGAAAATCTCTCATTTACTTATCCGAATATGAAAACACCTGCCATTGAACATATACATTTTCATATCAATAAAGGTGAACGTATTGCATTGGTGGGGGATAACGGCTCAGGTAAAACCACCTTGATCAAATGTTTGACCGGTTTATATGATCCAGATCAGCCGAATATGCAAAAAGTCAACGGTGAGTCTATTTCTACTATTCATAAAAAGTCATACCATGCGAGAATGGCTGTTCTTTTTCAAGATTTTATGAAGTACGAGTTCACTGTGAAAGAAAACATCGGGTTTGGCCGTATTGATCATATGGACGAGGAAGAGCGGATGATCTCAGCTGCACGGCAAGCAGGCATAGAGAAAAGAATTCATCAAATGGAAGAAATGTATGATGCACAGCTTGGCCGTTTTTTTGAAGAAGGCCATGAACTGTCTGGCGGACAATGGCAAAAGCTCGCGATGGCTAGAACCTTCTTTAGAGAGAGTGATTTTATCATTTTAGATGAACCGACTTCTGCTCTTGATCCACTATCGGAAATTTCACTCATTCGAAAGCTATTCGATCACACGCAGGATCAGGGTGTCTTGTTTATCACACATCGAATGGGAGCGGCTCGTTTAGCAGACCGTATAATCGTAATGAAAGATGGTGCTTTCGTTGAAGAGGGGAACCATAATGAACTGATGGTGTTGAACGGAGAGTACAAAAGGCTTTACGAGGCACAATCTCAATTATTTCAACAAAAGGAGATGGCGTAAGGTGAGTGTCTTTTATTATATAGGTGTCTATTTACTAGGGATCATTTTTGCGGGTGCATGGTTTGATAAAGTGAAAAAACAGACGGCACATATGCAGCAGATGGATGCTTATCAGCTGCTGCCTCCTTCTTTCACGGCACCCATGTTTTATTTGTTTTTAACTGCTGAATTGGTTTGTACTGGTTATCTGTTCATATGGCACATGACTCTTTTACCTGCGATTGGTCTTACAGCACTTTTATGTATTTATACTGGAGCAGTGACCTTCAATTTATTGAGAGGACATCGTGATATTTCTTGCGGCTGTGGTGGACTGCTTGATAATGAACGCCTTCACTGGGGAATTGTGATTCGCAATGTGTCGATGCTGGCTCTTGTGATCGGATTGTTTTATGTGCATTCCTATGCAGAAACCATTCCATGGCAATATAACATCATTTGTTTTCTCATTGCCGTGGCTGTCTCTTTCATGATAGCGGTGGGTCAAGAAGTCTTAATGTTTCAAAGAAAATGGATCAATCAATTTGAATTATTTATAGAAGGAGACGATGTGAAATGACAGATATTCTATTGATTATTGTGTTATTCATTGTCATTGCTCAGCTGGCTGTGATATTTTTGCTCGCCCGTTTTATCGGAAAATTTATGAATAAAATTAAAACCCTTGATGGAATTGAATTAAAGGAAGCAGATGTGGGGGATCCTGCACCGTTATTTCGAAGCTATTCCCATTTAGGGGAGAAGGTCATTTTGAAGGAATATTTTCAAAGAGAGAGTGCTGTGATGCTGTTATTTGTGAATTCTACTTGTATGACGTGCAAAAGTATTTTGGCAGATCTGCAGCAGCAAATCGCTGGCGATGATACTCAATTCATTATTATTAATGGAGATGAGCAGGCGGATGATACGCCGATTCTTGAATTGCTTCCGGCTCAGGCTGTGTATACTCGTTCTTCACAAATTATGGAGCTGTATGGGGTAACGGTTGTTCCACAAGCGATTCTCATTGATGAACATGGTATCATTCTGCAAAGAAAATCTCTTCAAAATGCGAAACAGTTTGAACAGCTGTTACATGCGTCATAAAAAAGCGTCTCTTTGTCAGGGAGACGCTCGTTTTATAATTCTTTTCCTAGGATATCTAAATCGTATCTGCTGCCGTCCATTTCTGCGATGCGTGGCAGGTGGCCCCATGTCTCAAAGCCGTGCTTTTTAAATAGTCGAATGCTGGCTTCGTTGTGCCCGAAAATAAAGGCAAGTAACGTTCGAATGCCTAATGACGGTGCTAACTCAATGGCTTCTTGTAAGAAAAGTGAGCCTAAGCCTTTTCCACGATAGTCTTGGTTTAAATAGATACTCATTTCAACGGTCCCGTTGTATGCAGGTCTACCGTAAAATGTTTCAAAGCTCAGCCAGCCGTAGATAATTCCATCCTCATCTGTTTTCACATAGAGAGGTCTTTTTTCGGAATGATTCAAAAACCATTGTCGGCGGTCCTCAACAGAAACTGGTTCTGTATCAGCGGTCACTTCTCTTGAAGCAATGGTTGAATTGTAGATATCAACGATCGCTTTGAGGTCATCTTCTGTTGCAATGCGGTTGAAAGTTTTCACAATTAAGTCCCCCATCTTTTTTTCATTTATCATACATATTATTAATGCGATTGCGCAAAATAAAAAGAAAAATGATTTCGTGTGTATATATTTTTTGAAAAGTGTTCAGAATGTTGCTGAGGTGATGAAAAATGAGAGAGGAAGAAAAGAAACGTACTTCCAAAATCACAAAAGTTCAGCAATTTTTCCGTAAGCGCTGGGTATTCCCTGCTATTTACTTGGTCAGCGCAGCGGTCGTGTTAACAGCCGTTCTTTGGTATCAAGCTGTATCAAAAGATGTGAAAGACCAACTATCTGATGGAAATCAAACAGGGCAAGAACAGCGCGATGATGCTGTTGAAGTTGGAAAGCCAATTGAAAATGTCGCAATGCCGGTCCAGAATTCTGATAATGTTTCTGTCGTGAAAAAGTTCTATGAAGCAGATGCTGACCAAAAAGAAAAAGAAGCAGCACTTGTAAACTATAATAACACCTATACCTTGAGCAAAGGTATTGATCTTGCAGATAAAGATGGCAAAGTGTTTGATGTCACAGCTGCTCTTAGTGGAACAGTGGTTCAAGCGAAAAAAGATCCAGTTCTTGGTCATGTCGTTGAAATTGAACATGAAGATGGATTATCAACTGTCTATCAATCGTTGTCACAAGTGAGTGTCAAAGAAGGCGATGAAGTGAAGCAGAATGATGTCATTGGTGCTTCTGGTAAAAACCTATATGGCGCTGAAAGCGGCAACCATGTGCATTTTGAAATTCGTATGGAAGGTTTAGCGCTTAATCCGCTTAGCTTCATTGACAAGCCTGTTTCTACGATTGAAAAAGCAGCGCAAGAAGTGACGGAACAAGCAAAAGAACCTGCTCAGCCAAAGACTGAGGAAAAAACGAAGGAACCTGCTGCTGAAGATAAAGCCAAAGAGCCAGCTGGAGAAAAATCGGAAGAAAAGTCTGATGAGAAGGGGAAATCCTCTGATCAAGAAAAGTCTTCTGGTTCCTCTAAAGACAGCAGTCAGTCAGAAGAAACAAAACAATCTTAATGTCTTACAAGGTCCTCTGTGTATATAAAAATATGCAGAGGTTTTTTTCTGCTTAAAAAGATCCTCCGCCACTCGGCGGAGGATGAACTATAGGGCGGCAGGTCCTTCTTCACCTGTCCGAATGTTGATTGTATTCGCTATCTCATATATAAAAATTTTCCCATCCCCTGGTTCGCCTGTACGAAGTACCTTTTGAGCTGTTTCAACCACCTGTTCGACAGGTACTTTGCTTAGGACGATTTCGATCTTTAATCGTTCGTACACGTTGCTTTCTCTTTTGACACCGCGGTATAGCTCTGTATGTCCCTTTTGTAAGCCACAGCCGTGTACATTTGAAAAGGTAATCGAGGTGACACCAATCTTTCCAAGCTCCACCTTTAATGTTTCAAAATTAGCTGGACGTGTGACAATCTCCACTTTATACATTTTGCTCATAGAGACACCCCTTTTTCTTTAATCTTGATAAGCTTTTTCACCGTGCATGGTTAAATCAAGACCCACGGATTCTTCTTCTTCGGTTGCACGAATTTTGAAGAAGACATTGACCAACTTGATGATCACGTATGTCACAACGGCAACAAAAGCGTACGTGGCAACAATCGCGACCACTTGCTTCCAAAGTAAGCTGGGATCTCCGTAAAATAAGCCATTGGCTCCACCGTCATTGACAGAAGTTGTGGCGAAAAGTCCTGTTGCAATTCCTCCCCAAGTACCGCCAATTCCGTGAAGGCCGAATGCGTCTAGTGCGTCATCATAGCCAAATTTGGCTTTGAGAGAAAAGACGCCCCAGAAACAGACGATCCCGCCAATGAATCCTATTATAATAGAAGCAAACGGTGTAACAAAGCCTGCGGCAGGTGTAATGGCGACAAGACCTGCGATGGCTCCAGAGATCGCGCCGAGCATGGTTGGTTTTTTGTTGATCATCCACTCTACTAACAGCCAGCCGATGATTCCTGCAGCAGCGGCTGTATTGGTGTTAATAAAGGCAAACATGGCCACGCTGTCTAATGTGAGAGCACTACCCACGTTAAAACCAAACCAGCCAAACCAGATGACAGCTCCGCCGAGAAGGGTGTAGATCAAGTTATGCGGAGAAGAGCTTGCTGCGTCTTTACGCTTCCCGAGCACAATCGCAACGACAAGACCTGCAACACCGGATGAGATGTGAACCACGTTTCCGCCTGCGAAGTCAAGCGCACCCATCTCGCCAATCCAACCGCCGCCCCATACCCAGTGTGCGACTGGAGCGTATACAAATGTGACCCAAAGGAGTGTAAATACAACGACTGCTGAGTAGCGAATCCTTTCAGCAAAGGCACCTGAGATGATGGCTGTTGTTAAAACGGCAAAGGTCATTTGGAACATCATGAACAATGAATGTGGAATGGTCTCGCTATAGGAACCGGGCTCAAAGCCTACGCCTTTCAGGCCAACCCAGTCTAATCCTCCGATCCATGCATTGCCTGGTGCAAAAGCTAAGGAATAACCGAATACGATCCATACGATTGAAACGATCGCTAGTGACGTTAAGCTGTGCATGGTTGTGCTTAACACGTTTTTACTTCTCACGAGTCCTCCGTAGAATAAAGCTAAACCCGGTGTCATTAACCACACGAGTAGTGCGCAGAAGAACATAAATACTGTATCACCCATTTGCATGCTGCATTCCCCCGAATCATTCAGAATTATTGTTTTCTTAATTCTTCATTATAGAGAGAAAAGTCATATATAACATATACATGTAAGTTTATCTGACATGGTTTTTTGGTTAAGTTCAATATAAATGGATGAAAAGTTCGTAAAAAATGAGCAAAAACGTCAGTTGAGCACTAAAAATGAAGGGCGTTTGACCTATAAAATGGAGCTGAGAAACAGTTTTGTACGTTTCTCCCTAGGAGAATCAAACAATTCCGAAGGGACGCCTTCTTCGACGATGCGGCCCTCGTGCATGTAGACGACACGATCAGCAACTTCTTTCGCAAAACCCATTTCATGTGTGACAATGACCATGGTCATGCCTTCTTTTGCGAGGCTTTTCATCGTTTGCAGTACCTCGCCTACAAGCTCTGGATCTAGGGCAGACGTAGGTTCGTCAAATAACATGACATCAGGCTTCATAGCCAGAGATCTGGCGATGGCTACACGCTGTTTTTGACCGCCTGATAGTTTAGAAGGATATACGTTGGCTTTATCCGCAAGTCCGACTTTTTCTAACAAGGTGCTGGCTTCGGCGATGGCTTGCGCTTTCTTTGTTTTTTTCACCATAATAGGTGCTTCAATGATATTTTCAAGAACAGTTTTGTGCGGAAAAAGGTTAAAATGCTGAAACACCATTCCTATTTTTTGTCTCATTTCGTTCAATTGATCGCGATTTGGATGAACAGGGCTGCCATCGATGATGATATCTCCGTCATTTTTTATTTCTAAAAAGTTCATACAGCGGAGCAGGGTGCTTTTTCCAGAACCGCTTGCTCCAATTAAGACGACCACATCATTTTCATATACGGTGAGATCGATATCTTTTAAAACATGAAGCTCTCCAAAGTATTTATTGAGTTTTTCAACACGAATGATTTCCTTTGATTCTGTCATGCTACTCCTCCTATTGGTCACTGGCTGATAATTTCTTCTCAAAGGTTTGGACAGCGAATGTTAACAGCAGGACAAGAACTAAGTAATAGACGGCTACAACAAGTAAATACGTCATATTATCAAAGCTGTTGGAGCCTTGCGTGGTGGCAACGTTAAATAGTTCATTCACACTAATAAAGGCGGCGAGTGATGAATCTTTTAAACCGATAATGAACTGGTTGCCAAGAGGGGGTAGGGCGCGCCGCATCGCTTGTGGGAGAATGATCCGCCTCATGGTTAAAAAACGACCCATGCCAAGAGAGCGTCCTGCCTCTTTTTGCCCCTGATCGATGGATTGGATGGCGCCTCTAAATATTTCTGCGATATAGGCGCCATTATGAAAGGCGAGCGCAATGGAAGCAGCCCAGAAGTCGGGTATATTCAATTCGGTGAGACCGAAATATAGGATGAAAATTTGAACAACAAGTGGTGTTCCTCGTACAAGAAAGATATAACCATTGGCGATATAACTGAAAATGGCTACACGGGATATTTTCAATAAAGCAAAGAAGAGCCCGATGAACATACCGATGAAGATGCTGATCACCGTGAGCTGTAAGGTGATCAGCATTCCTTCTAAGAAAATGCCTCTAGAATCAATGAGTGTCTGAAAAAAGTGTGCTAAGGTAGGCAAAACAATCATCTCCATTTGAAGAAAGTGCGCCTATAAAAAGGCGCACAATCGTGGTTTTAATCTTGTTTGACCGTGATGTCTTCATCAAAGTACTTTTCGCTAATTTGTTTTAATGTTCCGTCTTTTTTTAATGCATCAATCGCATCGTTGATCTCTTCTATGAGCTGTTTATTTTCTTTTGATACAGCAATTGCCTGCTCGCTTTGTCCGAGTCTTTCCTGCGCTGTGATTTTCAATTTTTTCTTCATCGCTTCTGCACCTGTGGCGAAATCTGTCACGACTGCATCGTGTTTTCCGTTGGCTAGTGCTTCTAAGGCGACGACATCACTATCATAATATTTTGGTTCTTTCCCGCTATGTTCCTTTGCAATATCAGCGTAGGACGATCCTTTTGATACAGCAATTTCTTTGTTTTTTAAGTCATCAGCATGTTGAATGTCTGCTCCAAGTCTTGTGAAAATTTGCGGACCAGAGTAGTAATAGGGCTTAGAAAAAAGGACGTGTTTTTTTCGTTCCTCATTGATGGTATGACTTGCAACTGCCGCATCAAATTTACCTGCTTTCACACCTTCGACAATGCCT
The DNA here is from genome assembly GCF_003028545.1 of Bacillus sp. Nf3. Classification (NCBI taxonomy): domain Bacteria; kingdom Bacillati; phylum Bacillota; class Bacilli; order Caryophanales; family Bacillaceae; genus Bacillus; species Bacillus sp. Nf3. Next base: position 384,470 of record NZ_PYUA01000001.1, read on the forward strand.
GCGAATTTATATTTTTTCTGTATAGGCTCGAGGCCTAGTTTGTCACTAATCGCATTGCCTACGTCGATATCGAAGCCAGACATCTGATTTCCATCCATGTAACTAAACGGATGAAATTCACCTGATGCTGCAAAAATAAATTTTCCATCCTCCAAAATTGGCGACCCTTTCGCTGTAGAATTACGTTTATCTCCGTTCCCATTTGTTTCGTTTGAACCACACGAAGACAGAAGTAATACTGCAACCGAGAAAAGGGCTGGGACCCAAAACCGTCTTTTTTTAATAATAAGCTTCTCCTCCTTTTCAGCCGTTCTCCCTGTAAGGAGAAAGTAGGCTTTTAAATATGAAATGAATATTACCATCCCTTCCTCATATTCTCAATTTTATATGTGTTTTTCCAACGCTCTCCCTTTTTAAAATGTATGTCTTCATTTCCTGAGAGAGAACTCGATTTGATAAGGGTAAAAAAGGGAATTGAATCTCATAATAACGGGAGGATGGGCAAAGAACATGCCAGAAAGAGGAGTAGTGTATGCACAAGTGGAAAGACAATCGAAAAGTTTTTTTAACCGCTATTGCCTTTGGAACGATGTTGAATCCACTGAATTCATCAATGATTTCTTTGGCCTTGCATCAAATTCAGCATGAATTTGGTTTGTCGTTTACGACAGTATCTTGGCTTATTTCTTCTTTTTATTTAGCTAGTGCAGTGACGCAGCCGGTGAGCGGCCGGATTGGGGATCATGTCATGAGCCGGAGAACCTTATTTTTATTCGGTCTCGTTCTTGTCGCAGTCTCTGCCATTTGTGCGCCGTTTGCCCCAACGTTTGCGGTGCTGATTGTGATCCGTCTGTTACAGGCGATTGGAAGCAGTGCCATTTATCCCTCTGGGGTCGGACTCATTCGGGATCATATTCAAGAAAGACAGGCTTCTGCGTTAGCGGTATTATCCATTTTTGCTTCAGCGATGACGGCACTTGGGCCGACGCTTGGCGGATTTCTAATGACCATTGGCGGCTGGCCGGCTATCTTTTTAGTGAATCTGCCGTTTATTTTGATCAGTTTCTTTCTCGGTCTATTTTTGTTTCCGAAGGAGCAGAAGAAGAGAAAGCTGCGCATAGGCGAAACCGTGCGAACACTCGATTTGCCAGGGATGCTTCTTTTTACTGTCTGCATTGTTCTCCTGCTTTCATTTTTATTATCACTCGGTGATGGCATTCAATATGTTCAAGGCATTCTTTGTCTCCTGAGTGCAGGCGCTTTTATTTGGTGGGAGTATCAGGTGGATGAACCGTTTATTCAAATTCGGATGTTCAGAGAAGAGCAGCGGCTGTCACTTGTGTATGTGCAATTTATCATCTTAAATATCTTTTTCTATTGTCTCTTTTTTGGTTTGCCCAGTTATTTTCAAGATGAGTTAGGCTGGCGTGTGGAGATGACGGGTCTTTTTATGCTGTGTATGTCAGGGGTGAGCATTATTGTGTCGCCTCTGACAGGAAAGTGGGTAGATCGCGGGGATGAACGCCATCCAGTTTTAGCGAGTGCAGTATTGATGCTGGCTGGAGCGTCTGCAATGACTTTCTTTTTTATTCCTGCGCCATTATGGGGGAAAGGATTGGTTCTAGCGCTGCTTGGACTCAGTTATGGAATTGGGAATGTTGCGCTTCAAGCTGCGATGCTCAAAGCAAGTCCTCAGCAAATGATTGGCACGTCCTCTGGACTTTTTCAAACATGCCGCTACCTTGGTTCCATTCTGTCATCTGCTGTGCTTGGCATGCTCTTTGGGGATGAAATTGCTGGTTCTCATTTTGCGCAATTAGGCTGGACGCTTATCATCATTTCTCTTATTGGCATTGGTGTCAGTCTTTATTTTTCAAGTATGGTTAGAGGGAGACAGCCAATAAAAAAAGCGGCACGATAAGTGAGAGAAGAATCTTCATCACGTTATCGCAAAACCGCTTAAGAATTGGACAGGTCTGAGCCCTGATCCTTTGTCTTCCTTCTGAAAATTTTCCCCACAATTGTCTCGTAAAATGTCACGATACGATCAATAGGTGAGTCAAAGAACTTCCATAATTTATTCATGATAAAGACAACCACAATCGATACGACTAAGCTGCCTAAAACATCAAATGGATAATGGTGACCAACCCAGATGCGGGAGAATCCTGTGAGTAATCCAAAGACGAGCAAGATGTTGCCGAGCTTTTTATTACGGGATCGAATGGCTAATGAAAGAGCCAGTGCACCTGTTGTATGGTCACTTGGGAAGGAAGCGTCTGCTGAGTGCGGGATGAGTGTGTCGACTTTATGCGCCACAAACGGCCGCTCTTCATAATGAAACAATGTAATGGCAAAGTTGACGATAAGTGCTGCAATGCCTGTTACACCGGAAAAGAAGACATGCTTCTTAAATTTATGATTCCCTAAAAACCAGCAAATCAATAAGACAAGGGCATACACAAGTATGGCCTTTTTTGTAATGAAAATCATGGCCTGATCTAAAAACTCAGAATGGTGAGCCATCCCGTGTATGACTTTAAACAATTCGTAATTCAAAACATCACCTATACTTTCGCTTAATACCAACTATTTTTCAAAAAAGCCTGTATGCTCTATTTGAAATATCCTATATTTTAGCATGTTTCCGGTGAAGTTTAAAATAGTATCCTTTTATTCTGAAAGGGAGACCTTTTGTGCTTTTGCTTCCTGGGGTTTTCGTTCGCTCCAATAAAAAACGCCCATACTCAGTAAGACCACAATACCCGCAATGAGGTACACATTTGAAAAGTCTGTGAAGCTGACAAGGAGTCCAAAGACAAATGAGCCAGCAGCAATGCCCGTATCATACAGGGTGAAGAAAGTGGCCGTCGCATATCCTGTACGGTGGGCTGGTGAGTGCTGAATCGCAAGTGTTTGTAAACATGGCACGAGTGATCCGTAGCCAAGCCCAATCACAGCGCCTGATAGAAGAAGCATTGTGGCTGAATGTGTCGCTGTCAGCATCCATAAACCAATGGCAAAAAGAGCAATCGAAGGATAGATCACAACGTGAGCTCCAACTCGGTCAAAAAGTCTGCCTGTAAATGGACGTGATCCAAGCATTGCAGCCGCAAACACAATAAAGAAATAACTGCTTGCACCCATCAAATGGAGTGAATTTGCATAAACTGAAATAAATGAAATAATCGGCGAATAACAGAAGGAAATAATGATGCCGACGGCCGCTGTTTTTAATGCGCCTTTTTCAAACAGGTGAGAAAACGTGAAGCGGAAGACGATGCTTCCTCCGTTTTCCGGCTCTGGCTGTCTAATCAGCATCGTAAAAGCGGCTCCGATCGTTACGATAATGGAAAAGAGAAGAAATAAGGAATGAAATCCTATTTTTCCTACTTGATTCAGTGCGATAAATGGACCGATGACAACAGCGAGGTTCATGGACATCACAAAGTATCCGAGTCCTTCCCCGCGTTTATGTTTCGGGATCATATCAGCCGCAATGGCACTGGCTACTGTCGTCAAAATACTAAAAAAGATCCCTTGTACGAAACGCAGTATAAGAAGCGTTTGGAATTGATCAATCGGGATGTATAAATAAGTGAGTAAGGCAAAGGCCGTAGAAGAGAAAATCGCCATCTGTTTTTTGCCGAATTTCTCAATAATGGCGCCCGAGAAAGGTCTTGTCACAATTGCAGACAATAAGAAGACCGTCACAAGGAGGCCGCCCTGTGATTCTGTTCCATTTAGTTCATCCATTGTGTAAATGGGCAGTAATGTCAAAAGGGCATAAAAAGAGGTGAACGTAAATAAATTCACCAGGACAATCATAATAAAGTCTTTTGTCCAAATACGTTCGTTCATGATGTATGTCACTTCCTATTCAGTTGATAATTTGTGTAAAAGTGTATGGAGGAGTTGTTTTTCTTCGTAGGTAAAATCTGAAAGACATTCTTCTTCAAATTGTTCCATCGTGCGTTTGATTTCTTCAAATCGGGCTTTTGCATCATCTGTCATCACGATCAGATTCTCACGTTTGTCTTTTCCTTGTACACGTTTCACCCAGCCGTTTGCTTCTAAACGGGTGACGGTTCTGGTGATCGTCGGTGCTTCGACGTTCAAATATGTCCAGATATCTTTTTGGGTTTTCGGGCCGAATGTATCCAAACAAAAAAGCACAGTCCACTGGGACATGTACAAGTCATAAGCAGCAAGCGCTTCGTTCGCCTTTTTAGACAGCAGTCGTGCGCCTTGATGTATTTGATGTAAACACTCTCTATTTAACGTATCCATATGCTCACCTTTTTTAAATATTTAGCTAGGTAAATAAATTCACCTTTTCTATTTTACGTGCTGAATCCTTTCTTGTAAAGTGAAAATTTTCGCGCCCCGAAATGATTTTTTGTTTTGCCTTTTCTGATAAATCCCTTGTCCCATCTTCATTTTTAGCATATTCCCTATTCAATGCTAATACACTGTTACAAACCTGACAAAGAGAGTGTTTGAGGTGAGGGATCGTGTTTGGCATTTACTACCTATTGGATGAGAAATTACGACGAACAAGCGCCGCTGAAAATGGATAATCTTCATACGGATCTCATTTCACACTTCTCACATCCATTTTAGGGAGGTCGAGTGGTGTGCACGATTACATCAAAGAGCGAACAATCAAGATAGGAAAGTATATCGTGGAGACAAAGAAAACCGTTCGTGTTATTGCGAAAGAATTTGGAGTCTCTAAAAGTACTGTACACAAGGATCTAACAGAAAGGCTGCCAGAAATTAATCCAGATCTGGCTAATGAAGTGAAGGAGATACTGGATTATCATAAATCAATCCGCCACTTGCGAGGAGGAGAAGCCACCAAGTTAAAGTATAAAAAAGAAGAAATTTTAGAAGGCGAGCCTGTGAAACAGTAAGCTTAGTTCTTTGTTCATAAACATGATATATATATCTTCCTCATATCGGTAGTTTCTAACCACAAATTTTGTAAAGACTTTTGTAAAGAAATATCTTTTTTTCTGCAAATTATGATAGAATATATAATTAGGGCAGAATGTGGTATTTGCTATGGAAACAGATTTTCAAGGAGGATATATATAGATGTTTGCTAGGGATATTGGAATTGATCTTGGTACTGCCAATGTACTGATTCATGTCAAAGGAAAAGGAATTGTGTTAAATGAACCATCTGTGGTAGCTCTTGACAAAAACAGCGGGAAAGTTTTGGCTGTTGGAGAAGAGGCTAGACGTATGGTTGGACGTACGCCTGGGAATATTGTTGCGATTCGTCCATTAAAAGATGGCGTAATTGCTGATTTTGAAGTAACTGAAGCGATGCTCAAGCATTTTATTAACAAATTAAATGTGAAAGGGCTATTCTCTAAGCCGCGTATGCTCATCTGCTGCCCGACAAACATTACATCTGTTGAGCAGAAGGCGATCAAAGAAGCTGCTGAAAAAAGCGGTGGTAAGCATGTATTTCTTGAAGAAGAGCCAAAAGTAGCAGCCATTGGTGCTGGTATGGATATTTTTCAGCCAAGTGGAAACATGGTCGTAGATATTGGAGGCGGAACGACAGATATCGCTGTCATCTCAATGGGTGACATTGTAACCGCCTCTTCTATTAAAATGGCTGGAGACAAATTTGATCTGGAAATTCTAAACTACATTAAAAAAGAGTACAAGCTGTTGATCGGTGAGCGCACGGCTGAGGATATTAAGATCCAAGTTGCAACGGTATTCCCAGACGCACGTCACGAAGAGATTTCAATTCGTGGACGAGACATGGTGACAGGATTACCAAGAACGATTACCGTCACAAGCAAAGAAGTAGAAGAAGCATTGCGTGAATCTGTATCTGCGATTGTTCAGGCTGCGAAACAAGTTCTTGAGAGAACACCGCCTGAATTATCAGCTGATATTATCGATCGCGGCGTCATCATTACAGGTGGCGGAGCTCTTCTAAATGGGCTTGATCAATTGCTTGCAGAAGAGCTGAAAGTACCGGTTTTCGTTGCTGAAAATCCAATGGACTGTGTAGCAGTTGGTACTGGCGTGATGCTTGATAATATGGACAAGCTGCCAAAGCGTAAACTCAGCTAATGATTTCCCTCATTCTTTTTAGAAAGAATGGGGGATTTTTATTAAAGAACCCTGCTAATTAGCCGATATATTTCATAGAAGATTGTGTTTAGGTCATGTGAAAGAATTTGAATGAGGTGAGCACGTGTTAAAAGGACTATACACCGCAACATCTGCCATGATTGCTCAAGAGCGGCGGACAGAAATGCTTTCAAATAATATCGCAAATGCGAATACGCCAGGTTATAAAGCAGATGAAGGGGCAATGCGTGCATTTCCAGAAATGCTGCTGAGCCGAATGGAATCAGGACGTTTCCAAACATCCTCAGGCAAAGGCTTTAGTGTTCCACTGCAATCGCCGATTGGTGGAATCAATACTGGGACATATATGCAGGAATTAATCCCTCAATTTACACAGGGAACTTTAAAAACAACAGATCAAACAACAGACGTAGCACTAGTTGAAAATAATGTGCCGATCAATCCGGAGACCAATCAGAAATCAGCGCTATTTTATGCGGTCAACACACCAGAAGGCGTTCGTTATACAAAAAGCAGCTCCATTACATTGAACGCACAAAATCAGTTGACCATTAATGGACGTGCTCTTCTTTCCGTGACCGGCCAGCCGATTACGGTTCAGAGTGAGAATTTCAAAGTGAATGCAGATGGTACTGTCACTGAAAATGGCCAAAATCTTGGTCAAATCGATGTACGAGTTGCGATGGATACAAGAAACCTAGCGCGTGAAGGAAATGATTTATACCGTACAGCTGATAATCAGCCCCTTCCAAGTGCAGTCAATAACGGTCAAATGTCCTATACGTTAAGCCAAGGCGTATCGGAGCTGTCGAACGTCGATGTGACGAAATCATATACAGATATGACAACAGCCTACCGAGCATTTGAAACAAACCAAAAAGTGGTTCAGGCATATGATAAAAGCTTAGAAAAAGCAGTGAATGAAATTGGAAGAGTGTACTAATCAAGAAATAAAAAGAAAGGAGGATACTTATGCTTAGAACGATGATAAACGCAGCTGTCTCGATGAATGAAGTGCAAAAGCAGCTTGACATCATCAGCAACAACATCGCGAACAGTGAGACAACAGGGTACCGCGCGAAAAACACCCGTTTCTCAGAGCTGATCAGACAGCAGTTTAACCAGGTAGATGAAAAAAATGAGCAGGTGGCAAACAGTCGTCTGACACCTGCTGGGTTAAGGCTTGGTACGGGGACAATGGTCAATGCGTCCATTAACTCGCTGCAAGGCTCAATTAAAGAAACTGGACGTGATCTTGATGTTGCATTCGGAGCGCCGTCGCAGTATTTGCAGGTCAACGCCGGCGGTAATATCCGTTATACAAGAGATGGTTCACTTTACTTACAGCCGGGCAATAACCGTAACCAAGTACAGCTTGTCACGAGCGAAGGCTATCCAATTCTTGATGAAAATGGGAATGCGATCGTCTTAAATGCGAATTTCCGTGATATTTCAATCGATAAAAATGGACGGCTTACGGCGATTTCAAGAGATAATCAACCGAATCAGCAAGTGAATCTAGGCGTTGTACAAGTCAATAATTCATCAGCACTTGTCTCTGAAGGAGATAATTTGTTCTCAGTCGACGGAACCTATCAAGGCGCACTAACAGCACTAAATGGAGCAAACCGAGAGGCGATTCAGCTTCAGCAAGGTGCACTGGAAACGTCAAATGTGGACATGTCGAAAGAATTAACAGACCTCATGACAACGCAGCGTTCCTATCAGTTGAACTCAAGATCTATTACGATGGGCGATCAGATGCTGGGATTAATTAATACAATTCGATAATCAGCAGGCTGGTATCAGCCTCTCATGATAAAAAAGGCGGCTCGCTCAAAGTCGCCCTTTTTTTTATAAAAATCTGAGACATCAGCAAGCAGATCCTCAAGATCAATCCAGGCTTCTTTTCGTTCAAGACATGTGACGAGCGTGGCGATCTGCTCATCTGCCTTTGGCGTTTGGCTGTAGAGAAGAGATAAGATTTGAAACTTCATTCTTAATATATCAAACTGGGAAGCAACGGCTTCTTTCAGCCCTTTTTGAATATACTTCATCCCTTCATCGGTTAAATTTTCTTTAAAACAGGAACGCACAGTTTCGTATAGGCACGATACATAGGAGTGTGCTGACTTTCGGTATGCTGGGAGACGAAGCGCCTTTTTAAAGTAGTCCAGCGCTTCCTTGTGACGGTTTTGTCTCGATTGAATAAAGCCAGCGTCATAATAAACGATACCGAGCAGCTCTTGATCATCAATCTTTTTCACGTAATCAATGATCTCGATGAAAATAGCTTCTGCTTCCTCATATTTTTTTTGGTCGCTATAGTTAAGAGCGAGTACAATTTTACACCGATAGATGCTGTGGATGTCTTCGTGCTTTGCAAAAATATCCATGGCTTTTTGAACATGGCGAATCGATAACAACGAGTAACGGTTGTTATAATAAACACCGCTTGTACGGAAATGGAATTCTGCTTCCTCTAGTTCATCGTTAAGTAATGGCAGTCGTTCCTCTGCCTTTTCGAGATAATGAATCGCATCATTTTGATCACTTTTTAAAGATTCATATAATCCGAGAAAGAAGTAAAAATAATATTGCAGTTCTTCGTTCATTTCATCTTTGTGTGGCAGCAGTTCGTGTTTGAGTTTTTCTAAGTCCTCTGTCTGATTCATCCAGAGCTGATGACGAAAAAGCATCAGCTGATAATGGAAATAGAGCTCCTGTTTTTTTGATAATTTACGTTTATATTTTAGTAGTGTTTTTTTGATTTCTTCAGCCTTCGAAAAATGTCGATGCTTCAGCATTGTATACCAGGAATGGAGAAGTTTTTTTATGGATTTATCGCTTATAAAGTTCATTTTTACCCTCTTATTTATTCAATGATGTAATATATATTACCATATTTGTGAAAAAACAATGAGTGTAGTGTGGATTATATTTGATGACAATTGGTAATGGTAGATTCTATTTTTTACCATATACGTAAGGCGAATATTGAAAAATGCCAGCATTCATAATATACTTCTATAGGAATCAAATGAAGATCAGCGATATAGAAAAGAAGGAGAGATCAAGATATGCTTGATGCTCAGCAAATTCAAGACATTATTCCACACCGTTATCCATTCTTATTGGTCGACCGTATTTTAGAGGTTGATGGAGAAAAAAGAGCGGTTGGGATTAAAAATGTCACAGTAAATGAAGAATTTTTTAATGGCCATTTCCCAGGATACCCAGTCATGCCGGGTGTGCTTATTGTAGAAGCACTCGCACAGGTTTTTGGTGTGATTATGTTAGGCAAGGAAGAAAACAAAGGGAAAATTGGTTTGTTTGCAGGGATTGACGCCTGCCGCTTTAAAAGACAGGTCAAGCCTGGAGACCAGCTTCGTTTAGAGGTTGAAGTGACGCGCCTTCGCGGACCGGTTGCAAAAGGAAAAGCAGTAGCGACAGTAGATGGCGAAGTTGCATGTGAAGCAGAACTGACATTTTCTATCGGTCCTAAAGTATCATGATTTTCCTGGCGGTTCATCAAGTATGAATCGCTTTTTTATTTAGAAACGTTCAGTTAGAACGGATAAGGACTTGCAATTTAGACAAAAAAACGTCATATTAGACAAAAAAAGATGAAGGTGATAAAGGATGCTGAAAGAATTTAGAGAGTTTGCCGTCAAGGGCAATGTCATTGACTTGGCTGTAGGTGTCATCATTGGGGGAGCATTTGGCAAAATTGTCACTTCTCTTGTGAATGATTTAATCATGCCGCTTGTCGGTATTATTATTGGAGGGCATGATTTTAGCGGTTTATCCATTAAAATCGGAGCTGCTCAAATTTTATATGGAAACTTTATTCAAACAGTGGTTGATTTCTTAATTATCTCGTTTTCCATTTTTATCTTTATTCGTTATTTGAATAAGTTAAAACGGAAAAAGGTCGAGGAAGAAGAGGTTGTGGAAACGCCGGATCAAACGGAAGTTTTGCTAACTGAAATTAGAGATCTATTGAAAAATCAAAGCCAGTCTAAAGATGTGCAATAAAAAAGAGCGGCTGATCCCGCTCTCAGCGTGTAGACAAACCCTTGCATTCGGTGTCAGGTCTGCGCTCCGGTACTCACGAATGTTAAATTCGCTCCGTTCCATTGCTCGCCCTTCCTAGACTTCAAAGGTTTTCAAACACGCTGAAAAGAAGACAAAGGGCTAAAATCAAGTTCATTTTAGCCCTTTGTCAACAATCTAAGAGCGGCTGATCCCGCTCTTTTTTATGTGTTTTGTTTAAAAGCATCTAGTAGTTTTTCTCCTGAAAGCCCCTCTTTGACGAGGTCTTTTAATACTTCTTCAGTTTCTGTTCTGTAACGATTTGTAATCATTTTACCATCGAGTAATACAGAAATGTTTTCTTCTAAGGCAACGATGTTTTTGACTTGGACAGATAGGTGAACAGGGCGGTTGTTTTCTTTAGTGATCGTTACAAGAATCTTCACTTCTGTGTGCTGCTGAAAGAGTACCTCAAACACCTGTCTATGTTTCTTTGGAATGAGTGCCTCGATCATCCAGTGATTTTCACCGTCTTCTTTATTAATGATTAAACCGTCACAAAGGGGAATGCTGGACATTTTATCTTGCTGTGGATCAAGTTCAATTTTTAAATCAATCAGCCTAAAGGTTTTCATATTTATCACCTCACAAGCGTTCATTATTCGTAAGTATTATTATAGCATACAACATCTGTATAAATGAAACCGCTGCCTGCTTAGAACTAGCTGCACATGAGTGAAAGGAGATGTTTTATGGAGTCCTATCAATTGAGAAATATTCATATTGGCGAGGAGAAGGCAAAGAGTGATATACGTGTTTATTCGTGGGGAGACATTCTTTCATTTTGTGATGTCTATATGGAAGAAGGAGAGTCACTCACGTTTCAATATGTCACTGAGGATCAAATGGACTGCTTTGAGTTTCAGCTGTCGGTTCATGATGGACGGCTTTGTTTTTATTGGTTTGCGTGGGACGGGTCTGATTATATTCACATGCCTTCTAGTAATTGGATTCATTCAGATATTTTTTATCAATTTATGAAAAATAAGTATTTCATCAAACAAAACAAGATGATGTTTTATACGCAAGCGGTAAAAAACAGAAATTAATGAGGATATAAAGAATTTGAAGGCCTATTTTGCTATTTTCAAGTTTTGTCACATCAGGCCTTTCTCCGTAGACTGGGGGTAGCTGAAAGGAAAGGAGGCAAGTCCTGATCAAAAGGTAACGTCTATCATCTGACAGCCCCCCTCTAGCTAAAGCTGATAGATGCTGCCTTGTGCATATGAACACTGCGTAATAGAACCAATGCTTCTTTGTATAGGTCATGTGTCCCCTTATGAATCCCCTTTGTGTGTATCCGGTCATAATGCGTGGCCGGATACCCTTTTATTCACTGTTTAACCGATCAGCTCTTGCAAATAGTGGATACTCATTACATAATGATGATGGATTTTGTTAACGGGATATCGGTTGAAAATAAAGACAAAAAGGAGAGAACGATGACAAACATTCAATTAATCGCAACGGATTTAGATGGCACTTTATTGAATAGTGAACACAAAGTAAGTCAGGAAAACGAGCAGGCATTAAAGGAAGCAGCTGCGAATGGAATTGAGGTTGTCGTTTCAACAGGGAGAGCGTATTTTGATGTGAGGTCTATTTTTGACCAGCTTGGTATGAATACATGGGTGATTAGTGCCAATGGAGCTGTGATTCATGATCCAACTGGACAAGTGTACCATTCAGCTACTTTACTAGAAGAAAAGGCTAAAAACATATTGTCATGGCTGGAAGAACGTGATTATTATTATGAAGTCTTTACAAACGAAGCCATTTTCACACCAAATCGCGGCAGAGAGCTTCTTGCGATTGAAATGGACCGTTTAAAAAGTGCAAATCCAGAAACGGATCAAAATGTCTTAAAGCAAGCGGCAGAAGTTCAATACAGCCAGTCAGGTTTTTCTTATATTGATACATATAAAGAATTGTTTCGTGAGGATCGAAAGCTTTCATTTTACAACATCTTAGGTTTTTCTTTTTTTCAGGACAGATTGAAAGCCGGATGGGATATGTTTGGTGATGATTCAGATTTAACATTGGTTAGTTCGGCTGATCATAACTTTGAAATTGGTTCAAAGCACGCGTCTAAAGGGCAGGCATTAACAAGGCTGGCAGAAAGACTAGGTATTCCTTTAAGTAGGGCAGCGGCTGTAGGAGACAGTTTAAATGATGAATCGATGCTTCAAGCTGCTGGTGTTGGGGTTGCGATGGGGAATGCGAGGCAGGATATAAAAGAAATCGCTGATCACGTCACGTTATCAAACGATGAACATGGTGTGGCGCATATGATTCGGCACCTTTTGAAATAGATGAATCAGATGTCGCGGTATAAATCACATAGGATGAAGCGCATTCTACAAAAGAGGAATTCAGAACCACTTCTATTTACACATGATGTGGAACATCATATAATTTAATTAAGAATATAACCCGCTTGTAAGGAAACTAAGGAGAGTAAACGAATGGCGCTGGAATCTTATAAGTCCGAAAATCTGCATTTAATCAAGGAAGCCTTGGACTATACTCAGGTTGGCCTGACGGTGACGGACCCGTCTTTACCTGATAATCCTTTAATATATGTGAACAAGGGCTTTTTAGATATGACAGGCTATCAAGAAACCGAAGTATTGGGGAGGAATTGTCGTTTCCTTCAGGGAGATGAAACTGAACAAATCGCTCTCAAACAAATTAGAACAGCCATTGAGAACAAAAAGGCTGTCACTGTTCAGCTGAAAAATTATAAAAAATCTGGACAAATGTTTTGGAACGAGTTAAGTGTTGCTCCTCTTTGGATTGACGAAAATGAAGGGAAACGTCTTTATTTCGTTGGTCTGCAAAAGGATGTCACGAAAGAGAAGGAACAGCAAGAGCTTCTTGAGCAATCAATTGATGAAGTGCTGAATATTTCTGTCCCAATCGTTCCGGTGAAAGATGGTATCTCTGTGTTACCGATCATTGGTACATTAACAGCGCCAAGATTTGATAAGATTATTTCAACGGTTTCCACCTATATCTCTCAATCCAAGGATGATTATTTTATTGTCGATCTGTCCGGATTATTAGAAGTGGATTCATTTGTGGCAGATGCGATTTTTAAGCTGAACGATTTGATTTTAATGACGGGTACTGAACTCATTGTGACAGGAATTAAACCGAATCTTGCAATGAAAATGGGAGAAATGAGAGAGGACTTCCGTGAATTAAATACGTATATGAATGTGAAATCTGCATTGAAAAAACTGAACATTTAGCTTACGTTTATATCAAATAAAAAAGAGGACTTTTCATGAAACTTGAGAAAAGTCCTCTTTTTGCTGTGATTAAGATGATTGAGCGGCGGCACTTAAGGTAAATAAATCTTCTAGTTCGTTTGTCGATAGCTCTGTAATCCAGCTTTCGCTTTGGATAATTTGATCATTTAACGTTTGTTTTGTTTCGAGCATTTGATCGATTTTTTCCTCGATTGTGCCAGTTGTGATCATCTTATGGACGTGAACAAATCGTTTTTGTCCAATCCGATAAGCTCGGTCTGTCGCTTGGTTTTCCACAGCAGGATTCCACCATCTATCGTAGTGAATGACATGGTTTGCGGCGGTTAGGTTGAGTCCTGTTCCTCCTGCCTTTAAAGAAAGAATTAAAATGTTGAATTCTTTCTTTTGGAAGCGGTCCACCATTTTGTCCCGCTCCTGTTTTGAGAGGCTGCCATTTAAAAATTGGACCGGTTCTCCAAACATCTTTTCTGCCAGCTGCTTGATCATGTTGCCCATTTCAATATACTGCGTAAAGATGAGGCAGCTTTCTCCTTGCTCATGTATCGCTTTTAACAGGTCTGCGAGTTTATCCATTTTTAACGAACGTTTCAGCAGTTTCACATCTGTTCCACTCTCTTTTAAATAGAGAGCAGGGTGATCACAAATCTGTTTGAGTCTGCCAAGCATACTTAAAATAATGGCTTTTCGCTGCATCCCTGTTAATGATGCCATATGTTCAAATGTATCCTTCACGAGCTGTTCATATAAAGACGCCTGCTCAGCGGATAGCGGAATGAATTCTTTTTCTTCGAGTTTTTCAGGAAGGTTCAGGGCAACCTCTTCATCTTGTTTTGTTCGTCTTAATAAAAATGGTTTGATCAGCTGCTGCAGCTGTTCAATTCTTTTTTCTTCACGGTCTTTTTCAATCGGAAGGACGAACTTCTTATGGAAGCCGGTCAGGCTGCCGAGATATCCTTTGTTGACGAAGTCGAATATGGACCAAAGCTCTGTCAAACGGTTTTCCATTGGTGTCCCGCTGAGGGCAATGTGATGCTGCCCTTTAAGCTGTCTAATCGCTCTCGATTGTTTCGTATGGGCGTTCTTGATGTTTTGGGCTTCGTCTAAGCAAATGGTATTCCACTTTGCTGCTGTTAATTCATCACGATCAGAATGTGAGAGTCCATAAGACGTCAGAACAATATCTGTTGACGCGTATGCTTTTGTGAAGTCCTCTCCCTGTGGACGAGATGGGCCATAATGCAGGGCAACCTTCAAATGTGGTGCGAATGTTTCGAGCTCTCGCTGCCAGTTTCCTAAAACAGAGGTCGGCGCAATGATGAGAGAGGGAACGACATTTTGCTCCTGCTCCTTCAAATACGTGAAATATGCGATCATTTGAATCGTTTTTCCAAGACCCATATCATCTGCTAAACAAGCCCCAAATCCATGCGATCTTAAAAATAAAAGCCAGTTCACGCCGTGCTGCTGATACGGACGCAGTGTGCCTTTAAAGGACTCACTCATTTCGTAGGAAGGCAGCTCGTGCGTATCATTTAATTGGTGGACAAGCCCTCTTAATTGCGATGAAAGTTCAAATTGAATATGGGCAAATGCTGAACTGTCCAATAGCTCTGGAATCGATTCAGAGGAGGCTTCTTGATCTGCCAGTTCGCGTGACAAAATATCAGACATGTGAAGTCCTTCGTTTTCGGCACGCTCCATCCACTTTTTCATTTGCTGGATGAAGGTCGGGTCTATTTTGATCCATTGTCCTCGAATGTTGACAAGGCGTCGTTTGCTTTGGACAAGCTCGTTGAACTCATCTTCTGTCAGTTCAATGCCGTTTGTAGCAAAGCGCCAATTAAAGTCCATTAATGCGTCCATTCCGACATGCGATTCGCCTCGCGGTGTAGAAGAGATCCTTGCTTTTAACATCATCGTGCTGTCTTTAACAATTTGCCACCACGATGGGAGCAGAATCTCAATACCCATATTAACAAGGGTTTCACTCGCTTCAGATAGGAAGAGCCACGCCTCTTCTTCTGACATGAGTGTGGTGCCAGATGTGAAAGAAAGCCAAGGGACAATTTGACTGAATCGTTCCATCTCTCTTGAAATTTTATCTTGATACGGATGCCAAGACCTTTTCAATGAACGGATGCCTTCAAAAAAGTGAAGGTCACTGTTTTTCTTATCTCGCAAAAACAATTCGATTTTCCAATCATCTCCGTCAAAATCCGGCTCATTTAACCGCAAGCCGACAGTGAACGGCGTCTCATCATCTATCCAGCCAATCGTCTCCAAGAAATCCTGCTCATCTAGAAAATGTCCTTGGAAGGTTGAGAGCGCAGGCGATTGTGCGTTCATGCGTTCCCATTTGTGCTGCAACGCATCATCATACTGAATATAATCCTGTACAGCAAAGGAGAACCAATCAGCCGTATAACCATCTAATAGGCCTTCTTTGTCTTTAAACCGAAGCTCGCCTTTTGTCCATGCCTCGTAATCGGGAACGAAATCTTCGTCCTCGATAAATTCATAAATAGTGGAGGCTGTTTTCATCAGGGGCTCCGTTTCATCCGTTAATGTCACATGACTAAACGTATTAAATGAATTTTTTCCTAGCAATTCAACGGTCATCCAAGGGCTTAACAGGAAAGCAGGTGTGCCAATAAAGCTGACATCTTCTAAGAATGTTCCGTAGAAAGAAGATTCGTGCCATTGGAAAAGCTGCCTCTTCATTTCATTAAGCGGAACAGGGTGTCCGTCCTCTGCTTGCGCTGAAATGGTGAAAGAGAAATCTTCTGTTTGTTCTGCATGAATGACAATTTGTTTATGGCGTGTCATCAATCAATTTTCCTTTCTTCATTTCCTCTTGGAACGCACGCAGCCGTTTTGTTGAATCTTGCAGCTGCTTTACATACCTTTCCCAAATCGCGTTTTTTTTCGTTTTATGATAAAGCGTGCGCAGTTTCTTCAGCATTTTTACAGACTCTCGATAAGCACTTCGATTCTTTTGATCGAGAAGCAGTGAGATTTCACGGTGGTACGATGGAATGAGGGCTTCTGGCTCCTCTTTTGCAATCTGTTTGATCAGATCCTTCTCCAGTTCACTAATGGTGAAACCAACAAGGCTGTGAATCTCAATCCATTCCGCATAACGCTGCTGTGTATACAATAGCTGACTGTATTCTGTAAACGCATAGGGCATACAGATTTGGAGATAGCGTTCATATAAATGATGATCCTTCGTCTGCTTAAAATATGCATCTAAATAAAAGAAGAAATCACTGACAGCCCCCCGCAGTTCTCTGTAGGAAAGGTCGAGCTGGCAATATTCCTCTAATATATAGGTGATTTCGTGATACCAGAGCTTGAGCCGCTTCCAGTCCTTTCGGTTTGTGAGATCCTTCAGCCAATTGAGCACATTTGGCAGCATATCGGCATTGAGCAGCTGTAATTGCTGAAAGAGGCTTTCATCTTCTTTCAGTAAATAATCCATGTGCATCAGCCCGATGGTACGTTCAACCGTTTGTTCTTTCTTCTGGGCGTTCTTTAGTAATTCTGTTTCTTTTTTGACCCATTTCCCTCTATTTAATATGGTGCCCCAAATCTCCATAAAGACCGCTACTCGTTCATGCTGGAAAGGTCCATTGATTTGAAGAAGTGTGCGAACGGCAGTTGGTGTGTTTTCAAGAAACGGATCGAGGGAAAAGGAAAGGGCGTATGTCTTCAAATGATCCACTGAATCGAAAATAGTGTTCATGAGCTGTTCTACATATGGATTCATGGAATAAAAGTCTTTTTCGGCATCAAGCCGGCCGAGGTCGACGAGTTCATGAAGCCTAAGCCATACATCGATTGACGTATGAATCGCATACAAGCTCTTGAATTCAGGTGAAGCAGGTGCGTGTTTTTTTAGGATCGATAAATAGCCGTAATACAAATGCTGCGGTGTTTGCTGGTGCTTTGGTGTCCGTTTCAGCCAGAGGTTAAATTCCTCTTGGAAAAAAGTCAGCCAGCTTTGGAGTGATTGTTCGTCTGGGCGCTTCACTTGGAAGTGCTGGCGAATCAGTTCTTTGCTGCGCTGTAATTCATCCTTTTCTGACCAATTTTCTGTAAATCCGGTCACACTCTCTACTTGAGCGTATAGCGAAAAGAAGACAGCGAGAATGTGTTTACAAAGTCCATCTGCTGGACATGAGCAGCTGCTTCTCACAGGAAACAGCACATGAAGGTGGACTCTTGCTGCCATGACATCATGTACATAAGCTGACCATTCGGTATCAGACTCTTGCTTGAGCCGATATACGCTGTCCTGTCTATAAGTAATCAATGCTTTTTTGATGAGTTGTTTGTTTTCATCTGTTGCAGGAAGAAGTTCTTTGATCTGTTCGGCTGTTTGTTTGATTTCTTCTTCGTTGATGTTGTGCTGAAGCATTTGATCCGCTCCTAACCAAGTAAAAGATTCCAATTCTTTTATTATAGCTCAATGGGGATTTATAAAAAAGTTTTTCATGAAAATGGTCATAAATTTCATAAGCTGTCGAATGATGTAATAGAGTATTGCATAAACCAACCTTACAGCATATAATAATGAAATTAGTGGAATCGAAAGGATACAGACATGGATAATAAGGGTTTAAATCAAGAGGAATTTTTAAAGATTTTGATGTACGCTCATGATATTGGTGAAAATTCAAATGATGTCACAACAAAAGAAATGCTTGAAAATCTGATTGCTCATATTCGAAATGGTCTTGTTTCATAAAAGTGACCCCCTGCTAGTGATGGCAGGGGGTTTTTGTATGCTTTTAAGAATGGAATGAAAGCTCCCGGCATACGATGTCATTACAAGCATAAGGAGTATGGGGAGCTGATGGTGTCATGAATATTGCGATTGCAGGCTGTGGGTATGTGGGGCTTGTGACAGGTGTGTGTTTAGCGGAGGCAGGTCATGATGTGGCGTGTATTGATATTGACCGCCGAAAGGTCCTGCAGCTGAAACAGGGAACTCCACCAATGTATGAGCCCGGGTTAAAAGAGCTATTGAAACGCAATCTTGAGCAGGGACGAATTCATTTTCACATAAATGGAGCAGAAGCCTACACGAAGGCAGATGTATTAATGATCGCGGTCGGCACCCCGCAGCAGGCAGATGGCCAAGCTGATATACAATTTGTGTTTCAGGCTGCTAAAGAGATGGGCTTAAAAGCAAAGTCAGGGGCAATTCTTGTGGTGAAAAGTACGGTGCCTGTCGGAACGGGTGATCAAATCGATCAGCTCATCCATCAAGAATTAGGACGGAAGGAGCCATTAGCTATTGCATCTAACCCAGAATTTTTACGGGAAGGCTCTGCCATTTCAGATACATTGAGGGCGGACCGGCTTGTGATTGGAGCTGAAACAAAAGCCGTATTAGACCAGTTAGAGGAGATGTATGCTGATTTCCACCTTCCATTGGTGAAAACAGACCGTAAAAGTGCTGAAATGATCAAGTATGCATCAAATGCATTTCTTGCGACAAAGATCAGCTTTATGAATGAGATTGCCTCCATTTGTGAAAAAACAGGAGCTGATGTTGAATGGGTGGCGCAGGGAATGGGGCTTGATCAGCGGATCGGTTCTTCCTTTCTCAGAGCGGGCATTGGCTACGGGGGTTCTTGTTTTCCAAAGGATACAAATGCACTTGTCCAAATTGCAGGGCATGTGTCCCATGATTTTGAGCTGTTAAAGGCTGTCATCAAAGTAAATAATGAGCAGCGGGCAGGTTTTATCCGAAATATCCAGGAGCGGCTGGGAGCAGCGCTTGAAGGGAAGCGAATTGCGCTTCTTGGTCTGTCCTTTAAACCGAATACAGACGATATGAGGGAGGCACCGTCTATTCCGATCGCTCATGAGCTCCATCAATTAGGTGCGGAGCTTGTGGCATATGATCCTGTTGCTGCCCGGCGTGCAGCTCGTGAACTGCCGGATCAAGTCTTATTTGCTCAAACGATTGAAGAAGCGATCAAGGATGCCGATGCGGTCTGTCTATTAACAGAGTGGGCGGATATTCAGTCATTTCCGCTCGCGTCCTACAAGAAATGGATGAAGCAGCCGCTTATTTTCGATGGACGAAACTGTCATACACTTGAAGCGGCAGAAGAAGCAGGGATCGAGTATCATTCGATTGGGCGTAGATCAGTTTCTCCAATTTATATGTAAAAGAAAACCGATAACAGTGAATGTTATCGGTTTTTATGAATGCGGCAGAATGAATCCACCATATAAAAATGCAGCCACAATAAGAAAGGCAGGGTGCAGCTTGAATTTGGTCATCAAGAAAAAGGAGATCGCGGCAATGGCGAGAGATTGTGTCCAGCCGATGGCTTTCACTGCATCTCCGCCGATTTCCCATGTTAGTAAAAGCATCATCATCGCAATGACAGGCTGTACGGATAAGGTCATGCCTTTTACGACGGGAGATTGGCGAAAACGGTCAATGAGATTGAGCAATAAAATGAGTCCGGCAGCGGAAGGCAGGACAGTTGCAAGCAATGCCACGATAAAACCTGGCCAGCCCATGACGTCATAGCCGACATATGCTGCAATCTTCGTAGCGATTGGCCCCGGCAGTGCATTGGCTAAAGCCAGCATATTGGAAAATCCTTCGTTCGTCATCCAATGAAAATGATTGACGATTTCTTCATAATTGAGCGGAATGGATGCAGGGCCTCCGCCATATCCTAATAGATTAGATAAAAAGAATGCCCAGAATAAAAAGAGAATCAGTATCATGAAGACACTCCTTTCTCTTTATTTGGCCGATGCCAGCGATTTTTCAGTTTAAAATGGAAAGCGCCATAAAATAAAAAGATCATCACAATGATTCCTGGATGAATGGAGAGCACTTGCAGCCCGACAAAGGCAAGAAGGAATAGAGTGATCCCGAAGATCATGCCGAAGCCTTTCAGCGTTTTTTGTCCAAACTCATATGCCATGATGCCTAACAGAACGGCAATGACAGGGGTCACAGCACCAATCATATTTTGAATGATTTGTGAGGAGCTTAAGACGCTGACAAGTGTGACAAGGGCTACCATAGCGAGACATGTCGGTAAAATATGTGCAGCTGTTGCGACAATTGCGCCAGATACGCCCTTTAATCGATAGCCGAGGTATGCTGACATTTTGGTTGCGATCGGGCCTGGTAATGCATTGGCGATGGCGAGTGTTTCTCCGAATTCGTCATCGTTGACCCATTGATATTTCACCACCGCTTCATGGCGAATAAGCGGTATCACGGAAGGGCCTCCGCCAAAACCGAGAATCCCGGTTCGCACCATAGCGATAATGAGTTCGATATATGATTGCAAGTGGTTCAACTCCTGTCTACAATTTCATACCCATACGGCTTTTGTATCGTTTAATGAGCATTTGGCAGTCCACACTGACGACACCTTCTAGCGGGTATAGTTTTTTTGTCAGAAATGTCTCCATTTCCTGTTCATGTTGAAAAATGCCATGCATATGCAGCTTGCTTGGTCCTGTCATATGATAAAGACTTGTGACAGCTGTTTCCTGTTCAAGCTGAAGGGCAACCGCTTCTAAAAATTTCGGCTCTACCTCTACATTAAAGAAGACAGAGACATGAATGCCAACCTTGGCAGGGTTAATTACAGCAGTGAATCGTTCAATGACCCCTGCTTCAACGAGCTGCTGAATGCGGGCTTGTACGGCAACACGTGACAGACCGACCTGTTTGCCGAGATCTGTATAAGACATGCGCCCATCCTCGTGTAATAGGGATAAAATTTGTTTATCTCTTTCGTCTAATGTTAAGTTCGGAATGCTATAGTCTTTTGACACCATATAACCACCTTTCTTCTGTTAATATTCTATCATATTTTATTACGTATAGAATGGTTGAGTTATCATTTGCTATCGAAACGAAAACGTTACGGACAAAAAAACATCTTTATGCATAAAAAACACCCCGAGCTCATCGGGGTGTCTTCATTTATTGATCCGGGCTGCTTTCTGCACTGGCAATTTGCTGTGCAAGGTCAGCTCGATCAATGTCTGCTTGGAAGAATTCCTGCGTATTCGGCAGGTGTAAATTCATATGACGTTTTTGAGATATGCGGATGGTGACTTGATCAACGGTGTAATCAAATACGTGTCCGCCAACACTTCGATCTTCATCAATAAAATGAAGGTGATATCCACTTACCGCAATGCCGTGTGCGTACTGCGGTGTACGGAAGCCTGCGATCGTACCTTGAATATCCTCGAAGTCGAAAATAGGCTGAGACTTGACTGCTTCTACCATCGGAACGTAAGGTTTTTCCTGTTTTTCAACCGTACGTGTTTGAACCTTTTTGAATGATCCATCAATGCGGACTGCATAAAAGATATTTTTACTTGGTAAAATGCGGTCAATTTCTTCTTCCAGTTCTTTGGACGTCATTGGTGCATCAATTCGATGAACGATATCTGTTTCAAAGAAAGCTAGAGAGCAGAATGGTGAATAATCTTGATCGGTGACTGGTGTCGCTGTTCCATCCGAGCGCAGCCGGTAGAATGCACCGTCAAAGCCGATCAGCTCCCCATCTAATTGATTAAATGTACCGATGCCGAAATCACCGTGTTCAGGAATTTGCGCGAGGGAGAAATCTCCATCATATACGGCTTCAAGCAAGGAGGTCATCGTCGATACTTGATAGACCTCTTGCTGTTTGTCATGCTGTCTTGTGTCATTCTGTTGATTCATTGGGTGCATCATACCCATATCCGCTCACTCCTTTAATGTAATGTATCGAAGTCTTATCTGACGTTCGCTGTGTGTTTTTTGCGATAGACTTCTGGCCATTTTTGACTGGCGAGGTCAGGGTTATCTTGATAGTCAATCGGAATATCAATGATCACGGGTCCTTCTATGTTTATACCCTTTTGAAGGACGGTTGAAAGCTCCTCAGGTGAGTTGACCCGTAATCCAGTCGCTCCAAAGCTTTCCGCATATTTCACTAAATCGATCTGACCGAATTCAACGCAGGATGTACGGTCATATTTCATTTCCTGCTGGAACGCAACCATGTCGTATGTGCTGTCGTTCCAAACAAGGTGAACGAGGTTTGTCTTCTTGCGGACAGCTGTTTCTAACTCCATTGCGGAGAAAAGAAAACCGCCATCACCCGAAACCGAAATAATCTTTTCATCTGGATTCAATATAGAAGCCGCAATTGCCCATGGTAATGCGACGCCTAATGTTTGCATGCCGTTACTCACCAAGAATGAGTTCGGTTCATAGACGCGGAAGTGACGGGACATCCAAATCGCGTGAGATCCGATATCACACGTGACCTTTGTGTCATCAGGAATCAGACGTCTCAATGTATGAATGACATCCAGCGGGTGAGATCGATGACTTTCTCTTTCTGGTGCCTTTTCAATGTCGCTTAATAGCTCCTGTAATTCAGTGACTAATTCTATGTTCTCTTTGCATAGAGAAAGAGGAACACTGTCATGCGCTAGATGTTTGACGGTTTCAGAAATATTGCCTACAAGTTCAAGCGCTGGCTCATAAAAATGGTCAATATCTGCCTGCATGTCATCAACATGGATGATCTGGCGCTGCTGCGGCTGAAGATTCCAATGCTTCGGATCATATTCGATTGGATCAAATCCAATGGTCAAAAGGACATCTGCTTGTTCAATGAGAAGGTCACCCGGCTGATTACGGAATAAGCCGATTCTGCCTACATATTGAGACTCGAGCTCTCTTGAGAGAACGCCGGCTCCTTGGTACGTTTCAACAAATGGGATACCAAGTGTTTTTAATAATGCTCTTGTGGCATTTGCAGCAGCTGGACGACTGGCTTTCATTCCCACAATCGCAATAGGTAAGTGTGCATTTTGAATTTTGGCGATAGCCGAACTGATGAGAGCATCCGGTGCAGGACCTAATTCTGGAGAAGGGTGAGCAGACACTGCTGTTTGTGTGGTGTGTTCTGTCACGACATCTTGAGGAAAGCTGATAAATGCTGCTCCAGCTTGCCCTTTTTGTGCCGCGCGAAAAGCATTTGTTAATGCTTCTGGTATATTATGAACGTCTTGTACTTCAACACTATATTTGGTGACTGGTTTGAATAATGCCGCATTGTCGAGTGATTGATGTGTTCGTTTCAGACGATCTGCACGAATGACGTTTCCAGCGATTGCGACAACGGGATCACCTTCTGTATTGGCTGTTAATAGACCTGTTGCTAAATTAGATGCACCAGGACCTGATGTGACGAGACAAACACCTGGTTTGCCGGTTAAACGTCCGACAGCAGCTGCCATAAAGGCTGCATTTTGTTCGTGTCTGCATAAGACAAGCTCTGGACCTCTGTCTTTTAATACATCAAATACAGCGTCAATTTTTGCTCCTGGAATCGCAAAAACATGGGTCACACCTTGAGCAATCAGCGTATCGACAATCAACTCTGCTCCTCGTCTTGTTAGGGGTTGTGCTTGAGATTTCATTTACCCCGCACTCCTTTCGGCAAGTAAAATTTTTTATGAAAATATATTTTCATGATATGATTTACTATACATTTCATAAAATAAATTTTCCAATATATGTTTAACGTGGTTTTAATATGTTTCACGAATAAGTGTGTGAGGAGTGAAAGGATGGAACTGAGACATTTGCAGTATTTTGTCACAGTAGCGGAGGAGCTGCATTTTGGCAGAGCAGCCGCACGGTTGAATATGACACAGCCTCCACTTAGTCAGCAAATAAAGCAGTTTGAGGAAGAATTGGGTTTTCCATTATTTCACCGGTCGAAGCGGGTGGTGGAGCTAACAGCAGCTGGAAAGGTCTTTTTGCATGAGATTCGGGGAGTACTGCAACAGCTTGATAAAGCCGTTGATCATGCCCGTCACACAGCAAGAGGAGAGCTGGGGAAAATTATCATAGGTTTTGTTGGAACGGCGACGTATGATATTCTGCCGCCCGTTGTACGTGAATTCAGGGAGCTGTATCCCTCTGTCAGTATTGAATTGCAGCAGCTTTCTGTTCCGCAGCAGCTAGAGGCACTGTTAAATGGTGAGATTGATATCGGTTTTTTACATCCTACAGCGCCGCATGAAGAACTAGTCAGTCGTTTGATGAAGCAAAGTGAATGTATTTTTGCGATTCCAAAAAATCATCGATTGGCTCAACAAGAGACTGTCACGATTGAAGATATCCGTCATGAACCGATTATTTCTTTATCACAGGAATCGTGGCCGTCCCTTTATCAGCACTTTGTCCTGCTATGTGAAAAGTACGGATTTTCTCCAAATATCGTGCAGGAAGCGGCGGAATATCAAATGATCATTGGTCTTGTCACAGCAGGGATCGGTATTGCAGTGATTCCAAAATCAGCCCGGCGTTTATTTAATCTGGATGTTGTTTATCGAGCCATTGAGGGTGAACAGCTTCTGGCGGAATGGACGATTTCCTATAGACGGGAAAATCATAATCCCGCTTTATTTCATCTTGTCCACCATATCCTGCATCGCACCGAGCTAGAATAAGAGGTATAGGGAACGGGTTATGGTATGATGTCGTTACATTAAAAGGAGGCGTACCTGAATTGATTACATTGCAAATGGATCAGCTGTCACGAAAAGAGGCATATAAATTATTATCTGGTTCTATCGTTCCAAGACCGATAGCGTTTATTACAAGTCTATCTAAAGAAAATGTCGTCAATGCCGCACCATTTAGTTTCTTTAATGTCATCAGTGGACACCCGCCGCTCATTGCCGTTTCTATCGGACGACGTGAAGGTCAGATGAAAGATACTGCTCAGCATATTATCGATAGGGAAGAGTTTGTCGTTCATGTGAGTGATGAAGCCATAATAGAAGATATTAATGAAACAGCTGCTACGCTGCCGCAGGAAGAGAGTGAGCTGGATCGAACCGGTCTTCATCAAGTAGAGAGTCATGTCATTTCAGTGCCAGGGATCAAGGAAGCGCGCATTCGTTTTGAATGTCAGCTGGAAAAACATCTCACCTTTCAAAATGATGAAGGGGAGATCACGGTCGATCATATCATTGGCCGGGTTGTATGTGCACATATAGATGAGGGTGTTTATGATGTAGAAAAAGGCTATGTTTCTACTAATGAACTGAAACCAGTCGCGCGACTAGCAGGTAATGATTATGCCCATTTAGGCACGTCATTTGTGCTGAAAAGACCACAGTAATAGAAAAACCCCCGAGTGATGCTCGGGGGTTCTGTTTATTTCTTCTGTTCTAGTTTCAGTGGAGCTGCGATGTTCTTTTGTACTTTTTTCCCTTTTAATACGTCGTTTGCAGCACCGACCGCCAGTTGACCGATCAGCTCTGGCTGCTGCGCAACTGTTGCAGAGAGTTTTCCTGCTTTGATTGAGCTGAGTGCATCTTCGTTCCCGTCAAAACCAACGACGAGAATGTCTTTTCCGGAGCTTTGAATTGCCTCTAGCGCGCCAAGTGCCATTTCATCATTGTGGGCAAAAACGGCTTTGATGTCAGGGTTTCCTTGAAGGAGGTTTTCCATGACATTCAGTCCTTTTGTCCGGTCGAAGTCAGCAGCTTGTTTCGCTGTCACTTTTAGGTCTTTATCTGCTATTTGATGGAATCCTTTTCCGCGCTCACGTGTAGCGGAAGCGCCTGGTACGCCTTCTAATTCAGCGACTTTTGCTCCTTTGCCGAGCTTGTCGATGATAAATTTAGCTGCCATTTCGCCGCCTTTGACGTTATCTGAGGCGACAAGTGCTTCTACCTTTCCACTTTCGGCTGAGCGATCTAATGTGATGACAGGTATATCAGAAGCGTTCGCTGATTCGACAGCGGTTGATATGGCAGATGAATCCGCTGGGTTGATGAGCAATGCGTCGACACCTTGCTGAATTAAATCTTCTACATCACTTGTTTGTTTAGCTGAATCATTTTGTGCATCTGCAATCACGACGTCAATGCCTAGCTTTTTCGCTTCTTTTGTCACACCGTTTTTCAAAGAAACGAAGAATGGGTTATTTAATGTCGAGATTGACAGCCCGATTTTGATGTCTTTTTTCTTGCCATCTTTTGATGACTTGGCCCACTCAGGTGGTTCAAGTGAGCAGGCAGAAAGCATGAACAATGAGAGAGTCAGGATGAGAATAAGATATTTTTTCATAGCAGCTGCCTCCTTAAGCAGATTTCTTTCTGTCTAGCAGGACTGCAATCAAGATGACAATCCCTTTCACAACAGATTGATAGAATGATGAAACACCAAGTAAGTTCATACCATTGTTCAGGACACCGATAATGAGTACCCCGATGAGTGTGCCGACAATTCGTCCTCTTCCGCCGGACAGGCTTGTCCCGCCAAGTACGACGGCAGCAATGGCGTCAAGCTCATAGGACGTACCAGCTGTTGGCTGTGCAGAATTCAGACGAGATGTTAAGATCGCACCTGCTAAGGCAGACATGAAGCCTGCTAACGAATAGATCATAATTTTCACGCGCGGTACTTTGATGCCTGAGATGAGAGCCGCTTTTTCATTCCCACCGATCGCATATGTTCTTCTGCCGAAAGGTGTTTTATGAAGCAGTACCCAAAGTACGATAAAGGTGAGAAGCATCGTGATCGCTGGAACAGGAATGCCTAAGAAATATCCGCGGCCGAATAACTGAAAGGCATAGTTAGAGCCAAGCCCAGTAATCGGGTTTCCATCTGTATAAACGAGTGTCAAACCTCTGAAAATTGTCATCGTCGCAAGCGTTGCGATAAAAGGAGCCATTTTTCCTTTTGTAATTAAAAGACCGTTAATCATCCCGAGAACGGCACCGATGATACAGCCGACGATAATGGCTAAAATCGGGTCCATGCCAGAAACGATAAAGCCGGCAGTCAGGGCACTGGACAGGGCAAGAATAGCACCGACTGATAAATCAATACCTCCAGTTAAAATAACAAACGTCATCCCAAAGGCAATGAGGGCATTAATGGAGATTTGTCTCAGTAAGTTTAAGATGTTTAAAGGCTCTAAAAAGGCCGGGTTTAAAATAGAAACAATGGCGACAAGGATGATGAGTCCTAAGAATGGCCCAAGCTTTTGCATGATGTGGTCAAATCGTCCATTTGAAGTAAGTGGTTTCATGTTACTTCCCTCCTGTAGCTAGTGTCATAATTCGTTCCTGTGTTGCTTCTGTTTTGTCTAATTCTCCGCTGATGGTTCCTTCATGAATGACGAGTACTCGATCGCTCATCCCTAGTATCTCTGGGAGTTCAGAGGAGACCATTAAAATGGCAACGCCTCGATCGGTCAGTTCATTCATTAACTGATAGATTTCTCGTTTCGCTCCGACGTCGACACCTCGTGTCGGTTCATCTAAAATCAAGACCTTTGGCTGTATGCCGATCCATTTGGCGATGACGACTTTTTGCTGATTTCCACCAGACAGGCTTCGGGCAGAAATGTCAGAGGAAGCCGTTTTAATCGTCAGTCGTTTGATGAGCAGGTCGACAAAATCCTGTTCATTTTTCTTATCAATCAGTCCCTTTGGAGAGAAGCTTTTTAAGTTTGGCAGACCGATGTTTTCTCGGATGGATGCATCAAGCATAAGCCCTTCATCCTTGCGATCCTCTGTGATAAAGCCGATACCGAGCTTGACAGCATCACTTGGTTTTTTAATAACAGCCTTTTTTCCGTGAACCCAGATTTCTCCTTGGTCAAGAGGATCAAGGCCAAAGAGTGACCGCATCATTTCGGTCCGGCCAGCCCCCATTAAGCCTGCAACACCGACGATTTCTCCAGCTTTAACTGAGAAACTGATATCTTGAAATTGTCCTTTTTTCGTTGCTTGTTTCACCTCGAGGACAATATCTCCTGTAGAAGGCGTTCGCTCGGGAAATCGATCTGTCAATTCACGGCCGACCATTTTTTTGACGACTTCGTGGAAGTTCGTTTCAGGTATGGCTTTCGTATCGACCGTTTTTCCATCACGCATGATCGTAATCCTGTCACAGATTGCAAAGATTTCCTCCATACGGTGAGAAATATAGACGATGGAAACGCCTTCTTTTTTGAGAGATTCAATGACCTGGAAGAGCTTTTCAATTTCACGTTCCGTTAGAGCTGCTGTCGGTTCATCCATGATGATGACTTTCGCATCGGTCATTAATGCCTTTGCAATCTCAATCATTTGTTTTTGTCCAACAGAACAGCTGCCTGCCTCTTGATCAAGCGAGAGATTCACAGACAATCGGTCCAGTTGCGTTTGGGCGAGGACCTTCATTTTCTTTGTGTCTAGCAGCCCAAGCTTCGTATAGATTTCTTTCCCGATGAATAGGTTCTCCAAGACGGTCATATCCGGCCATATGTTGAGCTCTTGATGAATGAAGGCGATGCCGTGCTGTTCCGCTTCCTTCGGATTTTTGAAAGCGGTTTCTTTTCCGTCGATTTGTATCGTTCCTTGATCTAAAGAATAAAGACCTGTAAGCAGGTTCATTAAAGTTGATTTTCCCGCACCATTTTCACCCATGAGTGCGTGGACTTCGCCTGTGACGAGGTCAAAGGAGACCCCGGAGAGAACGGTGTTTTTCCCAAAAGCCTTATGGATGTTATGCATCTCTATGTTCATATCTGGCTCCTCCTTTTAAAAGATGACACCGGCATGAAGAATGCAGTTTGCGTATGGGGTAGCTTCACCCGTTCGAATGACTGCTTTTGCCTGTTTGGTCATGTCTTTGAACGTCTCGTGGTCTACTTCATGTAATGGTTTTGAGAACGCTTTCTTAAGAAATAAGTGATCTCGTTCATTGGCCTCTTTGATTTCACTAGCCACAGTCATGTTTTCAACAGCCATTTCCTGAAGAAGGAGGGAGGTGACCTCCTGAAAGGACGGTGTGCCGATTGATAATGCTAGATCGATTTTGACTGGACCTTCTGGAATAGGGAGGCCGCAGTCTGCGATGACGATTGTATCTGTATGGCCAAGGTCAGCAAGCACCTTGGCGATATGGCTGTTTAGGATGCCGTTTTTTTTCATTTCTTTTTCTCCAATTCTTCTCTTGTTGGCATGCCGCCTTGTGCGCCGAACTTTGTGACGGACATTGATGCTGCAAGGTTGGCAAAGGCAAGTGCGTCATAGAGGGATTTGCCTTCTGTTAGGGCGACAGCCAAGGCTCCGTTAAAGGTATCGCCAGCTCCTGTTGTATCGACTGCTTCGACAGGTACACCTGGAACTAACACTTCTTTCGATCCATCAAAATATCGAACCCCATTTTTCCCTTCTGTGACTAGTAATTTGTTAGGGTAATGACGCAAGGCATCTTCAATTGGCAGACCATCAAACATAAGAACAGCTTCGTGTTCATTCGGTGTAATGTAAGCAGCCTGATCTAAAACCTGCTGCGATACTTTGCGAGCTGGTGCAGGGTTTAAAATCACAGGTATTTCCTTTTCACTGCAAATGGCGCAGACCGCTTCGACCGTTTTTTCAGGTATTTCCTGCTGGATAAGAACCATCCCGATATCATCAATTGTAGAAAGAGCCTCATTTACATAGTCAGGAGTGACCTCATTATTTGCCCCTTTGACCACGACAATGCTGTTATCACCTTCTGCTAAAATGATATGAGCTGTGCCGCTCTCCATTTCGGTAACCGGTTTCATATATGAGATGCGGACACCTTGTGTTTGTAAATTACTGAGAATTTCCTGACCATAAGCGTCATCACCAACTCGGCCGACCATATATACATCTGCACCAAGTCTGGCACTTGCGACTGCTTGATTGGCCCCTTTTCCGCCTGGGACCGTTTTAAACGATTCGCCTAAAACCGTTTCACCGGCATTTGGCCGTTTATCTGATGTGACGACTAAATCCATTGAACAGCTTCCTACTACAACAATATGACTCATTGTGAATCCACCTTTCTTGTGGTCTCTCGTTCAATAAAAGAGACGGGCATTTGAATAACTGGCTGATCTATCGGTTGTTTCTGAATCGCTTTGATTAACAGCTGTGCCGCTTCTTTCCCCATCTCATAGGCGGGCTGCCTAATGGTCGATAAGGAAGGGAAAAGCAGCTCGCTTTGCGGAATATCATCAAATCCAATGATTTGAACGTCTCCTGGAATGGCTTTTCCGATACGAAGCGTTTCATGGATGACCGCTGTTGCGACGATGTCATTGCTGGCAATGATCCCATCTGTTTCAGGGTACAGCTGGAAGAGGGCTTTGGCGCTTTTTCGGGCTTCTTGAAAGGAAAAGGAAGCATTAGACATCACATGAAAGTCGACACCTGTATCCGTGAGAACATCGAGTGCGCCCTTGAATCGCTGCCGAGCTGTTTGCAGATGGGCAGGTCCTTTTAGCAGTGTGATCTGCCGGCTGCCGCGTCTAATTAATTCCATCGCGGCCATTTTCCCGCCAGCTGCAGCATCTGCAAAAACAGAAGGTGCATGTGGAACGGTTCGATCTAAAAACACAACAGGTAAATCATCATCATTGTATATATCTGATTCAGGTTCATTTGTGACTGCGATGACACCGACCACTTGATTTTGTTTAAAGGTTTGTAAGTAGGCCAGTTCCTTCTCTCGATTCTCATCACTGTTCCCGAATAATAATCGAAAACCGTGCGCATGAATCTCATCCTCAACACCTCTAGCCAGCTGAGGAAAGAAGGGGTTTGTGATATCAGGCAAGATTAAGCCGATTAGGCGTGATTCTCTTTTGAAAAGGGATCTAGCCACTTCATTGGGAAAGTAGTTCAACTCCTGCATCGCTTGTGTCACGCGGGTTTTCGTATCTGAATGGACATATCCAGTATCATTGAGAACGCGTGAAACAGTGGCAACAGATACTTGTGCAGCTTTTGCAACATCTTTAATGGTAGCCAATGGAGAGCCTCCCTTCATGAATGTGTAACCGTTTACACACATAGATTATCATGAAAGAATCAAAATGACAATCTAAAAAAAATAAAAAAAGAAAAGAAAGATGACTTCTTCCTTTTCTTAACTAATAATACCTGTTTGTGTAATGTTCACTTTCACTTTTGGAATGATTTTCACCTTCGGATAATCGGTGACCCAGTTCATTTTCATATACTCATCATAGTGTCTTACCCGATATTTTCTGCCAAGGCTGAGAACGTCAGAATTCGCTTCTTGCAGGGCGGCAATAACTTTTTCAGCGTCTTTTGTGAAGATAGCTGATAGCCTTTTATTTAACATTTCAATTTTTTTATCTGTATCTAAATTGTCTTTCGGGTATTCAAGAACAGAGGTGTTGAATTCAAACTCAAGAGAGAAGGTTAAGTTTCGGTGATCAGGATTGACGATTTTAATGTCTCTCTTTGAATCGGTTACTTGAACGGTGATGTAATTGTTCTCTTTTAATTTCATATCACTTCTTACTTTTTTCGTGAAGTTTGCAAAACTGCCCATTTTTCCATCCATAATGGTGAGCAGAATGGCATCTTGGGCATAGAGTTCACCTTTCTTTTTCTCATTATCAAATAAGGCAACTCCCCTCACACTCGTTAGCTTTTTTGACTTATCATAGTAGAGTAATGGCAGTGTGAAGTCCTCACCGGTTTGCAGCATTTTTGAGCGGACATTTTGGATGTTCTTAGGTGAAACTTGTGAGGAGCGTGCTGCAGAAGTGATCAAGTTGTTTAAATAGTCGCTTACAATGAGTTTTTCCTTGAGCAGAGAATTGATTAAGTCCACACAGCTCCCGCCTTGCACCACTGCCAAGTTTGCGAGCAAAGGGCTTTTCGGATCGCGGTAAAACATATCTAAGTAAGGAAGCAGCCGGTTTTGGGCAAATTCATCACCGATCAGCAGCACACGCATTTTCGACATATCAATTTTTTGGTCTACACTCCGGCTAAAGTTGCTTCTTGCTTTTCTTAAAGTTGGCGCATCAGTTGTGAGAACAGTGGTTAAATAGCTGCCAGAATTTCCTTGCTGCATACTTTGAGACTGCTGCACCTTTCGATAGGTAATCGAATATCTCGCATTGTCATCCTCTCCTTGATCAACAGCTGAAGTTAAAACGAGAGAGATGTCTTTTAATAGGTTTTGATCCCAGCAGCCAGGCATGAGAATGAGGGAAACACACATAAGCAGTGTCAACATGTATTTATGACGCATGTGATTTCACCTTCTTTTTACGATGTTTGATCAAGATAATAACGGCCATAATGATCGGAAGTGTGTAAATAAATGAATATTGTGCAACGGTGGTAAAGTCATTAAATCTCTGAATTCTAAAGTTATCAGTTGAAAGAAAACAGCTGACAGCATAAATCAAAATGGCGAAATAGTAGACATATTTTTTATGACTTTTTTTCTTCAGCATACTCGACACACCATTTGCACAAAAGTACAGATAATTACTCAGTGTCGCTAGAATGACAAAGACCCAAAAGCTTAGAAAAATTAAATCCGTCCGCTCAATAACTCCGAACGTAATGGTTTTTAATAGATACAAAACAGGATTTGGAATCACATCAAGCTCAGCCGGGCTGAAAAACATAAAACAAATTATAGTAATAAATAGGTAATAAAGTGTTGTGCATATATTTGAAATGGTCATTACTTTATATCGTTCCTTAATGGTGCCCTTCATTAGTGGAGAGATGATCAAAATCATCTCAAATCCATTCAATGACAACACAACGTCCTTCAATCCAAGCTGAAATTGAGAGATATCCGTTTGGAAAAAAGGAAGGAGGTAATCAATGTTGGTTCCTTTCAACGCATAGAACATCAATAAAGAGAGCATGAGTAAAAAGGGAGTTAAGATAAAGTTGAACCTGACAATGGCTGTAATTTGCTCCTTTGCGATATAGATAATGCATATCATCAGTAAAAGGTTAATGACCCAGTTTGGTGTGAGCGGGAGCACCCATATACCAAGAATCCTTGTGAATATAGAAAGGACAACAATACAAACCGAGGCAAAATATACCGTATAGAGCACGACCAAGGCGCGTCCAATCCATTTTCCAAAGACCTCAATCAGTGCTTGGAAAAATGACGTTTCTGGATACTTGTAAATGATATAAAGAAAAATGGTATTGATGATCTGGATAAAAAAACACGCGACAATTATCGCCATCCAGCCATCGTGTCCCATGTCTTTCATCAGTAAATGGGGGAGCGCTAAAATTCCAACACCAATTTGAGATTGGATAATAAAAAAAACAGCTTGAGGTGGAGATATTTTATTTTTCATCTTTCTTTTTCCACCCTCTCAGTTGTTCAATTTGTTTACTCTTCTGCGGATTTAAATAAACAGGTCGGTTCTTGTACATCCACATTGGGAGTCGAATCACCGTATCCTTTAAGTCCTGCCAGTTAAATGGAGCAACAGGTGATAAATATGGTACCCCTAGTGATTCTAAACGGCATAAATTCATGAGCATAATGGCGAGCCCAAATGAAATGCCAATAAATCCAAACATTGATGCCATAAACATGAGCGGGAAACGAAGCATCCTGATGGTGGCTGTCATTTCAAATGACGGAAGTACAAACGAAGCGACAGCCGTCACAGCAACTACAATGACTAGGACATTCGAGATAAGTCCTGCTTGTACCACCGCATCCCCAATGACCAAACCACCTACGATCCCAATCGTTTGACCGATTGGTTTAGGGAGACGCACCCCGGCTTCACGTATAAGTTCAATCGTGATCTCCATCAGCATGGCCTCTATCAATGGAGGAAAGGGAATTCCGATGATAGAGTTCTTCATCGTAATGGCTAGTTCATCTGGGACAACCTCATAATGAAACGCAATAACAGCAATATAAAAAGATGGCAATATAACTGCGATGAAGCAGGCGAGATAACGCAAAATGCGAATAAACGTAGCAGGAATCCAGCGGCTGTTATAATCATCTGGTGACTGAAAGAAGCTAAAGAATGTGATAGGCAGAATGATGGCCATTGGACTGCCATCCATGAGTAAGACTATCCTGCCTTCAAGGATCGCAGATCTCACCTTATCCGGTCGTTCTGTATCAATCAGCTGCGGGAAAATAGAAAATGAATCATCCTCAATTGCCTCAACGATAGAGCCAGGACTTAACAGTGTGTCTACTTTAATAGAAGAAATCCGTCTGTTGACCTCTTCGACCTTTTCTTGATTGGCAATATCAGATATATAAACCGTCGCAAGCTTTGTTTCCGATTTTGTACCGATATTATGATATTGAATGGCGAGCTTCCGATCATTTAAATGGGAACGCAGTAAGTAGATATTGGTATCAAGACTTTCCACAAATCCATCATGTGCGCCTGCGATAATACTTTCAGAAGAAGGTTCAGAAATAGAGCGCAGCGGAGGCTGTCCAACAGCAAATAGCTTAATTTGTGAGGAGTTTTCATCCAGAAAGGCAATACTTCCTGCAATAATACTGTCTGTGATCAGCGTCAAGTCGCCTGTTTCAAGTGTGCTAAGAGATTTTGTATAATCCTGCTTTCCAGGAGAGCCTAACAAGTTGCCGATTATGAAATCATTTAGTTTTCCTTCATCTATTCTTGTTTTAATAAAAAGCAGCGCAGATTTCGTCTCATTCACCATTAATTCTCGGTATTCAAAATCACCGCTTTGCTGAAATGTTTTTTTCAGGATCCGGATTTTTTCCTCGAAGCTGCCTGATAAAAAATGCAGGCGTGTTTGCTCATTGGTGTTTGGCATCTTTAGCCTCCTCTCACAGATTTTTTAACCATAGTGTAAGCGAAGATGCGAATTTTATTCGTCACCTTGGGGGAAAGCATGACATGACCTGACAACTTTCAACTAAATTCATATTAAAAATGTTAAGAAATGATGAATCTTGATAAAAACAAATGAATAATGTTTCATTGTTTAGGTCATAAGGTGCGAATCTCGTAAAGAGAAGGTACACCTAAATGATCAAGGTTTTACATCTTATCCCAATTTTTCGTGACCTAAAAATAAGCAGATGACTTGATTTTTTTAGAGGTGACCTTTGTCATAGGTCAACACACAGCAATCTGACCAATGAGAATGACTTTCTAACCTGTTCGTTCAAAAATATAAAACATTCCAAAACACGCACTATTTATTTAAAGCGCTGATATGACTGGTGTTATAGAGAATAAAAGGCTTTAAAACATTGATTCAAAATACATCTTAATAATTGTCGAAAAATTTAGGGAGAAAAGGACAAAAGATTTTCGGATCATTGATGTTAACGCTTTCTCTTGAATTCAGCAGAAATTCAGGCTGATTTTTGTCCGTCTTTTGGCCTTTTCATTTAAAGGATAGGTAGGCAAAAAAGCCTTTTGATTAGAGGAATTTGGCATACGAGGAAGTGAAAGATTATGTTACATAATACCGATTGTGATTTTATGCTGAACCTATATACTGTTGATTGAATTTACATATCACACTCATAAAAAAAGGAGATGTAGATAAGCGATGTGGTTAATCGTTATAGCCTGTGTCATCATGTTAGGGATTGGCTTTATTGAAAAGAAGCGTCATCAGAAAAATATCGATGCCCTGCCGGTGCGCGTCAATATTAATGGTATTCGCGGAAAGTCTACCGTCACAAGATTGACAACCGGTATCTTAATGGAGGCAGGTTATAAAACTGTCGGTAAAACAACGGGAACGGATGCAAGAATGATTTATTGGGATACGCCAGAGGAGAAACCGATTAAAAGGAAACCGCAAGGACCGAATATCGGAGAGCAGAAGGAAGTTATGAGAGAAACAGTTGAAAGAGGAGCAAATGCCATCGTCAGTGAATGTATGGCGGTAAATCCAGATTACCAAATTATCTTTCAGGAAGAGCTGCTTCAAGCAAACATTGGCGTAATCGTAAACGTTCTTGAAGATCATATGGACGTCATGGGGCCAACACTTGATGAAATAGCAGAAGCCTTTACAGCGACAATTCCTTACAATGGACACTTGGTTATTACGGATAGTGAATATACGGATTTCTTTAAAGAGATTGCGAAAAAACGCAACACAGAAGTCATTGTTGCAGATAATTCCAAGATTTCTGATGAGTTTTTGCGGAAATTTGAGTACATGGTTTTCCCAGATAATGCTTCACTGGCACTTGGTGTTGCCCAAGCATTAGGGATTGATGAAGATACGGCATTCAGAGGAATGTTAAATGCGCCACCTGATCCAGGAGCGATGAGAATTCTTCCATTAATGGACGCGAAAACACCTGGACACTTTGTAAATGGATTTGCGGCAAATGACGCATCCTCTACATTGAACATTTGGAAGCGTGTGAAAGAAATTGGATATCCAACAGATGAACCGATTATTATTATGAATTGCCGTGCGGATCGAGTAGATAGAACGATCCAGTTTGCGGAGGATGTACTTCCTTATATTGAAGCAAGTGACCTTGTCTTAATTGGTGAAACAACAGATCCAATTGTGAAGGCATATGAGGAAGGGAAAATTCCGGCTGACCACTTACACAACCTTGAATATCAATCTACAGAACAAATTATGAATATGCTTGAGAAAAAGCTTCATAATCGAGTGGTTTATGGAGTCGGCAATATCCATGGTGCCGCTGAACCGTTAATCGAAAAAATTCAAGAATACAAAATTAAGCAGCTTGTCAGCTAGGAGGAAATATAGAAAATGTTCGGATCAGATCTTTATATCTCGTTAATTTTAGGTGTTCTACTCAGTTTAATCTTTGCAGAAAAAACAGGAATCGTACCAGCTGGACTTGTTGTTCCTGGTTATCTGGCGCTCGTATTTAACCAGCCAGTCTTCATTTTAGTCGTCTTATCTGTCAGCTTGCTTACGTATGTGATCGTTCGTTTTGGCTTATCAAAATTCATGATTTTATACGGACGCAGAAAGTTTGCTGCGATGCTGATTACAGGGATTGCCTTAAAACTCATATTTGATTTCTTCTATCCAGTGGTCCCATTTGAAATAGCAGAATTCCGCGGAATTGGAATCATCGTCCCTGGATTGATTGCGAATACGATTCAAAAGCAAGGTCTTACAATTACCCTTGGAAGCACGTTACTTCTAAGTGGTGCAACATTTGCCATCATGTATGTTTACTATCTATTTTAAGATAAGGTGTGTCCAATGATGAATAAAAAATTGAGCTTTCAGGAAAAGCTGCTGAAAATCACAAAGAACCAAAAGAAAAAGACGAATAAACACGTACTCATTGCTTTACCGATCGTCATTGCTTGTACATTTCTATTTACGTTTATCGGGAAAGCACAAGTGCCAACTGTACAAAAGAATCCAGAAAACATCCTGACCGCTTCGTTTGTCGGTGACATTATGTTTGGAAGAAACGTAGAGAAAGTAACAGAACGCTATGGTAAAGAGCATCTCTTTCGCTATGCCAAGCCATATTTTGATGTGTCAGATTATGTGACAGGAAACTTTGAGCATCCAGTCGCATCAGATAAAGAACAGGCAGCCCAAAAGAATATTCATTTAAAAACAGATGAAGATTCTGTCCAAGCATTGAAGGATTTAAATTTCTCTGTCTTAAACTTTGCCAATAACCATGCGGCAGACTATGGTGAAAAAGGGCTGAATAATACAATCGATGCCTTTGAACAAACTGACATGGATTATACAGGTGCAGGTCGTAACCTCCAAGATGCGAAGCAGAACATTTCATACAAAGAAGTAAATGGTGTCAAAATTGCAACGCTTGGTTTTACAGATGTGTATGGGAAAGATTTCAAAGCAACGAATCGCCAGGCGGGTATTCTGCCAGCCGATCCATCTATCTTTATTCCGATGATTTCGCAGGCTGCTGAAAAGGCAGATCTCGTCGTTGTTCATGCTCACTGGGGACAGGAGTACAACAATGAAGTAAACGACAGACAAAAAGAATTGGCAAGAGCGATGTCTAAGGCCGGTGCTGATATCATTATCGGTGCTCACCCGCACGTCCTTGAACCGATGGAAGTTTATAATGGAACGGCGATTTTCTATAGCCTAGGAAACTTTATTTTTGACCAAGGCTGGTCAAGAACACGTGATTCTGCACTTGTTCAGTATCATCTGAATGAAGATGGAAAAGCGACATTTGAAGTTGTCCCAATGTACATCAAAGAAGCAACACCTGCTCCAGTAAAAGCAGGATCTCTTGAATCAAAAGCGATTATCCGTATGCTGACCAATGGAACGAATGCGGATTGGAAAGAAAAAGACGGACACATTTTCTTTGAAGTAGATCACGCTGATAAAGTTAAAAACTTAAAAGAAAACGGAGGGAAAGAGAAGAAATGAAATTCCTAAAAGCAAGCTGGCCGTTTGTTGCGTTAATTTTAGTCTTTGTCTTTATGTCTGCTTTTAAATTTAGTGACAGTCTGACAGATCACGAAAAACAAAAGATCTCGGTTGAAATGCAGAAAATTGAACAGCAAAAGCAGTCAAAAGCGGAAGCAGGTAAATAACCTAAATAGGAGAAAGGGCACGCACATCGCGTGTTCTTTTTTTGTCGAAAAAGGGTGTAAAATGAATGGTGTCATGCCGAAACTATAGAAGATAGGAGGGAAAGGATCATGAAATGGAAAGGAATGTTGATCGGAGGGTGTGCGCTTGTAGGGCTGATGTTCATGTCTCAACCAGCGGTATCTGCTCAAACACCATCTCTTTTGGAGCAAGCGGAAAAGCTGATTGGAACGCCTTATCATAAAGGAGGAACCGATCCAAAAACGGGCTTTGATGCATCTGGGTTTATTCAATATGTATACAAGACCTCCGAAACATTTGATTTGCCGCGGAAGGTAATTGACCAATATCAGATTGGAAAAAAGGTATCATGGGAGAAAGCGCAGCCCGGTGACCTTGTGTATTTCCGAAGTCTTGAAGAAACGAAGGATATCCCAACACATGTGGCGTTGTACGCGGGGAACGATCAGGTCATCCATATTACGCTTAGTCAAGGTGTGGTGAAAACGGATGTCAGCAAAAGCAAATATTGGACTGATCGATTTTATGCGGTCAAACGCTTGCCCGGCACACAAGACATTTCTGATGACCCTCTTGTGAAAGATGCGATGACCTATTTAGGTATTCCTTATGTATTTGGAGGAACCGATCCAAAGACTGGATTCGACTGCTCAGGATTTTTACAGTATTTATTAGAAAAATCACTTGGTATTTATTTACCTCGAAGTGCTGAACAGCAGTGGACCGTTGGAGAAAAAGTGGCATTAGACGATATTCGCCCTGGGGATTTTGTCTTTTTTAGCAACACATATAAGCCAGGAATTTCTCATGTAGGTATGTATATTGGAGGCGATCGCTTTATTCATGCGAGCCGTTCTGAAAGTGTGACAATTTCTTATTTGTCTGAATCGTATTGGCGCGAAAAATGGACAGGTGCCAAACGATTAACAGATCTGGAGCTTTCGAAAGAGGACCCTATCGTATCAAAAGCTGCTACGTATATTGGCGAAGTCCCTTATGTCAAAGGCGGTACGAACCCAAAACAAGGATTTGATACAGCAGGGTTCACGCAGTACGTGTATCAAGAAGTGCTTGGCATTGAGTTGCCTCGCTATGCATCAGGTCAAGTCAAAGCAGGTACGCCTGTGAAACGTTCTGAGCTTCAGCCGGGAGATCTTGTCTTCTTTAGCGGGACATCATTGATGCCGGCAATTTATGCAGGATCAAATCAAGTCATTCATGTGACTGTCTCAAACGGTGTTGTCTTAACCAATATGAAAACAAGTACGTACTGGAAGGACAAATATGAAACGGCTGTTAGAATCAAAAAATAAAGAAAAAGCCCGATCAATACTTGTATCGGACTTCTCGACTTCTCTCTAGGCGCTGATCAGACAAGCGTCTTTTTTTCATGGAATTGATTTTGTAAAAGAAGATCAATAAAATAAGCGACACCATCTTCATGATTCCCTTTTGTGATGTAAGTGCTCTTTTCTTTAATGACATCAACCGCATTCCCCATTGCAATGCGGTGGCCTGATTCTTCAAACATAGAAAGGTCGTTTGGGCTGTCACCAATTGCATAAATATGTGAGCGGTCTACACCATAATGGGCTGCGAGTTTTTTCAGGGCATGTCCTTTTCCAGACTCTTTTGGCAGTACCTCAATAATATGTTTTCCAGACGAGGTCAATGAAAGCTCGGGCATGTCTGCCAGAAGATTTCGTGCTTCGGTCAGTTTGTTCATATCAAACGAGAAACAGAGTAATTTATAGGTCGGTTCATTCGACTCAAAAATTTGACGGATATCATCCACTGGTTTGATGCCAAATTGTTTAAATTGCGTCATGGCTCCTTCCCATAGATCAGCGAGATCCTCATTTGGGTTTGCGCTTTCGATCAGATCAAATTCTGCTTTTAGTTTCTCTTTTCCATCGTAAGGAGAGAGGAGAGCATCGTCCGTATAGACTTCAAAGTAAATGTTTCGTTCCACTAATGCCTTAGCAGCGCGCTTGCCCGCTTCTTGGTCCAATGTGATTCGGCTGAAAAGCTCGTATCCTTCTGTATGGACAGTCCCGCCGTTTGCCGCAATAATGGGGATGTCCAAATCGCCAAGCAGCTCCTTTACATCAAAAGTTGCCCGCCCTGTACAGATGGTCACAATATATCCCGCTTCCTTCGCACGAATCAATGCCTCTCGGTTTTGAGCGGATATTTCACTTTTTGTATTTAAAAGTGTACCGTCTAGATCAATCGCAATCATTTTTTTCATCGCTGTCAAATCCTCCTTCATTCATGCAATAGCCTCTTCAAAGTATGTACGATTTCCTTCATTCTCATAAAAAAAGGATGGTTGATTCCTCACTATCAAGGCTAAACAAAAATGAGCGAATGATCAAGGAAATAAGAAAAAGCGCCCCTTAGGGACGCTTCCAGCGTGTAGACAAACCCTCGCATTCGGTGTCAGGTCTGCGCTCCGGTACTCACGAATCTCAAATTCGCTCTGTTCCGGTGCTCGCCCTTCCTAGGGCTGCAAAGGTTTTCTATCACGCTGAAAAGAAGACAAAGGGCTAAAATCAAGATCATTTTAGCCCTTTGTCAAAAATCTAAAAGCGCCCCAAAGGGACGCTTCTATTTATGATAATTCAAGCTGCTTCTTCAATTCAGTCTTCACTTCGTTCAGCTGGTTTTGATCCAATTGGAAATAATAAACCCCGTTTGGCTGGTAATCAGATCCTTTAAGCTGGATAGTATCAACCGATTTCAATGAAGTTAAAAGCGGGAAAAGACCGACTAACTCCTTCATAGAAAGGGTGGTTGACACATTATCACCGAGTGTATCAATGATATTGTCGTATGACGGAATAGATGTTAAAGATTTTGATTTATCAAAAATGGCTTTTAACACTTCCATTTGACGCTGTCCACGCATTAAGTCACTATCTGCTTTTCTCGTTCTCACATAGGCGAGCGCTTGATCACCATCTAGTGTATGAGTTCCAGTTTGAAGCACAACCTTGCCTTTTGTATCTTTTTTAATCTGTTTCACAAGGTAATCGTCCTTGATGTTAATAGGAACACCGTTTAATTCGTTGACGATTTCTTTAAATGCTACAAAATTACTTTGGATGACAAAATCGACCGGAATATCTAGTAAATCTTCAACTGTACTTACTGTTAAATCTGCACCGCCAAATGCGTGTGCGTGAGTAATTTTATCAAAACCGTGGCCTGGAATATTAACGTATGAGTCCCTGGGAATGCTTAATAATTTAACGGTTTTGTTTGTGCGGTTAATAGTTGCCAACACCATTGCATCGCTTCGTGCTTGTTTCACTGTTTCGCCCGGTCTGCTATCAATTCCAAGCAGCAAGACAGAAAAGCTGTCTTTTCCTGGATCGAATGCTTCAATCCGTT
The DNA here is from genome assembly GCF_003028545.1 of Bacillus sp. Nf3. Taxonomy (NCBI): domain Bacteria; kingdom Bacillati; phylum Bacillota; class Bacilli; order Caryophanales; family Bacillaceae; genus Bacillus; species Bacillus sp. Nf3. The sequence goes on from NZ_PYUA01000001.1 coordinate 426,814, forward strand.
TCACAGATTGTGCGCCGCGATCAAGAGATACTTGAGCCTTTTTGGCAGCATTTGTTATTTTGTAGTAGGCATAGCCTGTGACTGAAGCAGTTGTCAGTAAAAGAATACTAATGATAAAAAGAGTGACTTTCACCCATGGTTTTAAACGCTTTTTTCCTTTGCGTTTACTTCGTGATTGATCCATATATTTTAAACCCTCGCTATGATTTTATAGTAAAGATGTCCTTCTTTCTGCTTACAAACTAAAACAAATATACCTTAAAACGGGATATAGTGCGACATTTTTTTCACTAACGCTTAATTGACGTATCCTTCTCGTAAAAAGTTTCAAAGATATACAAATGAAATATATTTGTCATAAAACATCGAAATGTTTGAAATGACAGGAAGTGAGGAAAATAACTTTTCATAGAGTACAGAGACAAAAGTGGGGTTATGAACATGAAAAATCGGAATGGATGGCTTTATTTCTTCGGCGCCCTTGGCGGTGCTTTATATGGCTATGATACAGGTGTCATCTCTGGCGCCATCTTATTTATGAAAGAGGATTTAGGTTTAAATGCATTTACAGAGGGGCTTGTCGTCAGCTCGATTTTAATCGGGGCGATGCTCGGTTCCTCTCTTTCTGGAAAATTGACAGACCAATTTGGGCGGAAAAAAGCCATCATCGCCGCAGCGATTTTATTTATTATCGGCGGATTTGGTACAGCTCTTGCCCCGAATACGGAAGTGATGGTCTTATTCCGAATTGTACTAGGGCTCGCTGTCGGGTGCTCGACAACGATTGTTCCATTATATTTATCTGAACTTGCACCAAAAGAATCACGAGGGGCACTATCCTCTTTAAACCAGCTCATGATCACATTTGGTATTCTTCTAGCCTATATTGTGAACTACGCTTTAGCGGATGCAGAGGCATGGCGCTTGATGCTTGGAATTGCGGTTGTTCCTTCTGTTCTTTTATTATCTGGAATTTTGTTTATGCCGGAAAGTCCCCGCTGGCTGTTTGTCCACGGACAGGCTGATCGTGCGAAGGAGATATTATCTAAACTCAGAAAAAGTAAGCAAGAAGTGGAAGAAGAAATTTCAGATATTCAAAAGGCGGAAAGTGAAGAAAAAGGCGGTTTTAAGGAATTATTTGAGCCATGGGTACGCCCAGCATTGATTGCCGGTGTCGGCCTAGCCTTTCTGCAGCAGTTTATCGGTACAAATACGATCATTTACTATGCACCAAAAACATTCACAAGTGTTGGCTTTGGGAATTCTGCGGCGATTTTAGGCACTGTCGGAATTGGTGCAGTGAATGTCATCATGACGTTTGTTGCCATCAAAATCATTGACCGTGTAGGGCGTAAAGCGCTGCTCCTATTTGGGAATGCAGGAATGGTCCTTAGTTTAATTGTCCTGTCAGTGGTCAACCGATTTTTCGAAGGGTCGACAGCTGCAGGATGGACAACCGTTATTTGTTTAGGTCTCTTTATCGTCATCTTTGCTGTCAGTTGGGGGCCAGTCGTTTGGGTGATGCTTCCAGAGCTGTTCCCGGTACAAGTAAGAGGAATCGGTACAGGTGTATCGACCTTCCTCCTTCATACAGGAAATTTAATCATCTCGCTTACATTCCCAGCTTTATTAAGCGCGATTGGTATCAGTAATCTCTTCCTCATCTATGCGGTCATCGGCGTAGGCGCCTTCTTATTTGTGAGGTACTTGGTGACCGAAACGAAGGGGAAAAGTCTTGAAGAAATTGAAGAAGATTTAAAAAAGAGAAATCGTGCCGTCGCAGGTGACGAAGGGAAAACAGTGTGAACAATGGCCAGCTGCCGTATGCAGCTGGTTTTTCTATGTTAAACAAACGTTTAATCAAGAAAGGACATTCCCTCATCTTCTGAACGTGCTTCCTATCACATACATATGGAACAGGCGGGCGAAAGGTGGAAATGAGATGAAAGGGAAAACAAGCATTGTCATGCTGACGTACAACGAACTCCATTTAACGAAAACATGTATCGAAAGCATTAAACAGCATACGAGCAGCGATCAATATGAACTCATCATCGTTGATAATGCGTCAACTGACGGCACGAAGGAATATGTAAGAGAGCTGGATGATGTGATTTTCATTGATAATGAAAAGAATGAAGGCTTTGCAAAGGGATGTAATCAAGGGGCAAAAGAAGCTTCAGGAGACAGCATTCTCTTTTTAAATAATGACACGATCGTGACGGAAAATTGGCTTCCTCCATTAAAAGAGGCGCTATTCGCATCAGAACAGATTGGGATGGTGGGGCCAGTCTCCAATTATGTAAGCGGCCCTCAGATGGTCCAGCCGTCGTATACAGATGTGAAGGAGCTCCCAGCCTTTGCTAAGGAATATACGTCTAAGAGAAAAGGTCAGAGAACTTATGTGCACCGGCTTGTAGGGTTTTGCTTGCTCGTGAAAAGAAAGCTGATCGAGGATGTGGGGTTATTTGATGAGCGGTTCGTATATGGATCATTTGAGGATGACGATCTTTGCTTACGTTCATTACTGCAAGGGTATCAGCTGCAAATTGTGCATGATTCCTTTGTGCATCATCATGGTCATGCTACCTTCAATGCCAATCAAGAAACGAACATCTCTACACTGTTTACTGAGAACAGACTTCGATTTTTAGCTAAGTGGGGCATAGATCTAAATTTGATCACCCCTCATCCGTATTTTGCGGAATTACTCCCTGAGGAAGCTGCATGTGTGCTGGATGTTGGGTGCGGTGCAGGAGCTACCGGGCTTGAACTAATGAATCGTCAGTCTGTACAGATGTACGGGGTAGAGGCGGATGCATTAAAAGCAGCGGTCGCAAAGGCGTATTACGAAGAAGTGATTGAGGCAAATGCGGATGAATACCCATGGTCAGAGAAAGAGGCCTTTTTTGATGCGGTCATTTTTTCAGATGTTTTAGAGCATGTGTCAGACCCTTGGCACATCATTGAGCAAGCACACGCATCTTTAAAGCCAGACGGTGTCATCATTTGCTGCCTGCCTAACATGATGCATGCAGAGGTGCTTCTTCCTTTGATGACAGGGGACTTTACGTATCAAGATGTAGGAATTTTAGATCGAACCCATATGCGGTTCTTCACACCAAACACCATGCGTGCGCTTTTCCCAGACCAATTGTTTGAACGCGTGATCGAGCAGCGGGTCAATGTACAGATTGATCAAAACGTCCAATTGTTTTTTGATGAAGTGGCAAGAATAGGAGCATCACTTGGCTTTCAAACAAAATCGTTGTCTGATCAAGTGACTTTGTATCAGCTTCTCATTGTCGTACGTAAAAAAGACGGCTCCTCATCGGGATAACCGCTTCAGCGTGTAGCCAAACCCTCGCATTCGGTGTCAGGTCTGCGCTCCGGTGCTCGTCCTTCCTAGGGCTGCAAAGGTTTTCTATCACGCTGAAAAGAAGACAAAGGGCTAAAATCAAGATCATTTTAGCCCTTTGTCAACAGTATGAGGGCGGCTCCCCATTGGGATAACCGCCTTTTGGCATTACCATTTAAAGCTTTTTGTTGCGCCTTCTGCACCAAAATTCAAGATGCTGACTTTGACATCGTATTCGATGGCTGCTTCTTGGAAGAGCCTATCCCACTCGGTACCATGCTGATCCCAATAGTCGGGATATTTCATACGGAACTGCTGGTTTAAAAATATGGGATCAACGCCGACTTCTTTTTGCACATGATTTACTGCTTGTTGAATGCGTTCTTTAATTTTATGAGCAAAGATACGCTCAAATCGTTTGATGTACTGCTCATCGAATGAGTTTTCAGGAGGATATTGATCCTCAGACAATTTTCCATTTGTTTGTATGCTAATTTTAAAGGATACCTTTCCGTCTTTCAGATAGGGCTTGACCTTAGTTTTTGCTTTTTTTATTTCATACGTGATCGGATAACCTTTGTAGGTGGCAGGTACAACGCCGCCAGTGATACGGCCCATTACCCAGTTTAAAGATTGGACATCTTTTGCTGGGATAAAACCAATCAGCTTTCTCGTTTTCCCATGTATGATTCCTGCCCCATCATAAATAATTTCACTGTTGATCACATCTACACTTTGTACGAGGAAGCTAACGCCCATCTGAAAGTAATCAGACGACCGGCCTATACGTGTTGGCGGTGCGATCTTTCCGTTAAAGCTTCGGTTTTTGGATGTTTCAAAGATATGCTCAACCGGTACCTTCTGTTGAGACTTTAACTTTTGATTGATGACTTTTGACGCATCTCCTCGTGACACGAGGAGATAGCTGCTGCGCCGAACCTCATCATCTCGAATAAAATGATTAAGTGTTCCTTGAATATCGTGATGCTCTGCTTGATTTCTGCCAAACAAGAAGATTTTCATGTGATCACTATAGATCGGCGGGTCCTTCAAGGCGACATTACTGACAGCCTCAAGCACATTTTTTCCTTTGGAGACAACATTCACATAGCCGGGAGAATCGGCTTCTTGTGTTCCACTTGATTTCGGTACAAGGTTTTGGTAGGTCAGCTTAACTCCATTGTCATCTTCCTCATCAATACCAACCCCGCGTACAAACGATAGTTTTTCAATATCCTTTAAGTCCCAGCAGCCTGCTGATAGAAGGAAAAGACAGCAGGAAAAAAAGAATAACAGTATACGCCTGCCTCTCATGTAGAACGACCTCCCCATTTTTTGCGTATCATCAGCAGGATAGCAGTAATAAAAGGAATGGCTAAAACCGCAAACAATGCGTAGCCGAGTAAAGTAGAGTAGTAAAAGACTTCGTTGATATTTCTAGGAAAAAGTGAGAGTGCTGATGTAATCAAAAATAGCAGCCATAACAGTCTCGTTATATTGGTTGTTTTAAAAACGGTGAAGCAGCCTTTAATCGCAAACTGGAAAAAGCCCAGCATACAAATGAACTGCTGGCACGTCCAGATCGTCAGTAAGAAAATATCAAATCGTTCGATAAACACCCCTTCAAGTTCAAGCGCTTGTATAAGAGAAACCGTCGGCCAAGTGAGAGATTTCGTTTCACCAACGGTCATGGAGCCAATCACTATAAAGAGTGTGAGGGAATATACAAGAGAAGTAATTCCAACCCCGATCGCAGCCGCCCATTTTGCCTTAGACCATTTGTCTTTATAAATGAGCGGGACAACAAACAAAATCACTTCAAACCCTGTAAATTGAATAAAGGTTTGAGAGAAAAGGTTACTAAAATCTTTAAAACCATGCGCCATCACAGGGCGCAAATAATTAAAATCAAATATTTTTAAACAAAACAGCATGAGCGCTATGTAAATGACCATGGTGATCGGATAAATATAGGTCACCATTTTGACGACTGGAAAGATACCGCTTTTCAAATGATAGATCGCCACGAGTAAAAAAATCATCACAATCACGGTCATGGGAGTCGATTGCAGCAGGAAAAACTGAACCACTTCCCCAAGGACACGTGCCTCAAAGCCGACAATGCCTAGTAAATAGGCGATCAGCATTAAATTAAAGATTGTGCCAAAGAATGCCCCTGCTCCTTTTGTATTTGACTCGAAAATGGTGTCTGGTGCATTCTTTTCGGCAATCCAGCCCAACAAAAAAGCAACGAAAGCAAAGATGACGCCCTGTATTAATACAATGATCCAGCCATCAGGGTATCCTGAATTGGCAGAACTGCGTGGAATGGTTAAAATTCCAGCGCCTATCATTGTAGAGCTGCAGAGAATGGTTACTTGTAACAATGATAGCCTTTCAGGTCTGTACATCGTTTAATCTCCTTGTCTTTTGAGATTTTTTATTTTTGCTGTTTTTGGTCTGGATTTAAATAGACCGATTGGTAAACGAACGTACGTATCCTTTAAATCTGAAAACGGTGAAGACAACACAGGTGTGAAATAGTCAAAACCAAAGGTCTTTAACTGCATCAAGTGACAAAGCACAAATAAATAACACATGATTAAACCGTATAATCCAAACAGTGCTGAACTAAAAATGGCCATAAACCGCAAAATACGCAGTGGGAAACTAAAGTCATATGACGGTGCCGTGAAGTCAGCCAGTGCGGTCAGCGACACAATAATCACCATTAAGGCACTGACGATATTGGCTTGGACAGCTGCCTGACCAATAATAACCCCGCCAATGAGCCCAATTGTCTGTCCGATGGCTCTTGGAAGCCGTAGTCCAGCTTCCCGCAACAGCTCTATCGTAAAAGACATGAGAATGGCTTCGACAACAGGAGGGAAGGGAACATTCTGCCGGCTGCCTGCGATGGTGAGTGCCATTCTTGTCGGTAATAAACCGGGATGATAAGAGACAAGTGCAATGTAAAGCCCGGGTAAAAAAATCGTGAGCAGCACGGCAATATAACGAAGTAAACGTAAAAGAGTCGCGCTTGTCCACCTCTGATAATAATCCTCTGGTGATTGCATCAAAGCTGTAAGTGTCATAGGTAAAATGAGGGCAAAAGGAGTCCCATCGAGCAAAATTGAGACTTTGCCTTCTAGCACAGATGCAATCACCCGGTCAGGACGTTCTGTGTTTTGAATCTGTGGGAAAATGGAGATGTGACTGTCCTCAATCAACTGTTCAATATAGCCAGTTTCAGGGATGTCATCCATTTTGATTTCGGCCATGCGTGATAGAACATCTTTTACTAGTTTAGGATCAGCAATATCACGAACATACACAAGGGCAGCGGATTTTTTATTGCGAGTACCGATACTCACCTTTTGAATCACAAGATTTGGGTCGTTTGCTCGTTCACGGAGTAAAGCCGTGTTTTTTTCAAGATTCTCAATAAATCCGATCCGCGGTCCTCTTACAAGAACTTCAGATTGCGGCTCTTCTACTTCCCTAAATTGAAAAAGATTTGTATGGAGTGCAAGTGCTTGATCCACTCCATCTACAAATAAAATAGCCTTGCCGCTAAATAACTGCTCGATGGCAAGGTTCATATCATCCAGCACATCACTTTGAATGCCAAAGAACGTTTTTGAAAGGGAGGAAAGTGTAGTAGAACCAACCTCAGTGATGTCCAGTTCCTTTTGCATTGGTGAAATGATTTGCTTAGAAAGCATCTCAAATTCTGTGAGTCCTTCAACGTACACGAGACATGCAGAAATAGTGGAAGGACCAAATGAAAAAGAGTGGAACACGATATCATCACTTCTTCCGGCAAAGCTTTTGACACGCTTAATGACGGACGCTATATCTTGTTCAATGCGACTTTTCATAATACCTCACCCTCATCACATGTTTTTTATAGAGTGACTCGGAAGGTGGAGAATTATGCAAATAGAAAAAAGAGAATCCCCGAATAGGAATTCTCTCGTCTTATTATCTCGCAAGCCAGCCGCCATCAACAGCTAAAATGTGGCCGTTCATATAATCAGAAGCTGGTGAGCTAAGGAAAACAGCAGCACCGGCTAGATCCTCAGGTTTTCCCCAGCGCCCGGCAGGGATTCGTTTGAGAATCTCTTCATTTCGATTTTCATCGTCACGAATGGCTTGTGTGTTATTGGTCGCAATATACCCAGGCGCAATCGCATTCACTTGAATATGCTGGCTCGCCCATTCGTTGGCAAAAGCTTTCGTCAGCCCTGCGACAGCATGCTTGCTTGCTGTATAAGCGGGGACAAAGACGCCGCCTTGAAACGATAGAAGGGAGGCGATATTGACGATTTTCCCTTGCCCGTTTTTCAGCATCTGCTGTCCAACCTTTTGCGTGAGGAAAAAGAGACTGTTGATATTCACATCCATGACCGTATGCCAATCTTCCTCTGAATAGTGAGCCGCCTGCTCTCTTTTAATGGTTCCAGCATTATTGATTAGAATATCAATCGTGTGCTTCTTTAATATGGCGTCGACATCCTGCTTTGCAGACTGAGGGTTAGAAAAGTCAACTTGAACCGCATGAAATGATCGGCCTGCCTGTTCGATAAGTGCCTTTGTTTCTTCAAGCGGTGTGTGATGATATGTGCCGATGATATCTGCACCTGATTGGGCAAGCGCCACGGCAATACCTTGCCCAATACCGGTTCCAGGACCTGTTACAAGTGCTGTTTTTCCTTCAAGGGAAAAGAGGGACGCTGCATATGATGATGTCATCACCCTCGTTACCTCAGCTGATCCATTGGGACAAAGTCCATATCTTTGAACGTATAGTTTTCGCCCGCCATTGCCCAAATAAATGAATAATTCGCTGTACCTGAACCTGAATGAATGGACCAGGCAGGTGAAATGACTGCTTCCTCATTTGCCACAACAAGATGTCTTGTTTCAGATGGCTCCCCCATAAAATGAAAGACTCGTGCATCCTCTTCGATATCAAGATATAAATACACTTCCATCCGGCGATCGTGAATATGAGCAGGCATCGTGTTCCACGTGTTATTGGTTTCCAGCTGAGTGATTCCCATCATGAGCTGACAGCTTTGGATGCCGTCTGCATGGATGACTTGATACAGGTTTCGTACATTGGAAGCAGCTGCTTCCCCTAAGTGGTTTGGTGTTAATTCAGCGATGGCTGCTTTTTGCGTAGGGTACGCTCTATGAGCCGTGGCTGAAACTAGATAGAACTTGGCCTGCTCTCCTGATGAACTAGCAAACTGTACATCTTTGTGACCAAGACCAATATATAAGAAATCTTTATGCTCCAGCACAAAGGCCTCACCATCAACAGTGACCGTTCCTTGTCCGCCGACATTCACAATCCCGATTTCACGTCTTTCAAGAAAATACTCCGTCCGTAAAAAGTCCCCAGCATCTAGTGTGATCGGCTCTGCTGCTGGCATGGCTCCGCCAATCACCACGCGGTCCTCATGCGAGTAATAGAGCTTTAATTCACCACTGACAAATAGCGTAGGAATATGAAAATGACGACGAAGTTCCTCTGTTGTAAAACGTTTGACCTGTTCAGGATGTACAGCATAACGATTTTCCATTTGGATAAGCCTCCCTTTCCATCTGAAACAAATATTGATATTTATTTGGTATCGGTTTCAAGGAAAATTCTAGAGGAAAAAGAGAGCTCCGTCAACCGTTTATTTGAAATCGCTTTCTTTTTCTCTAATTAAACGAATTTTTGCCATCATAAAGCAAAAAAATCTTCTGAAATGCAATTAATTATGATATGCTCTTTTTAAGTTTATTTGAAATCGGTACCGAACCAAATGAGAAGATCAATTGTGGGAGTTTTTTGAATGAAAGAGAAAAAGCAAACGAAAGTGACCATTAATGAAGTAGCAGCTTATGCAGGGGTCTCAAAATCAACTGTATCCAGATATATCAATGGCAGAACAAATGAAATTTCATCTGAAAAGGTAAAAAAAATCAAGAAGGCCATTGAGGAACTCCATTATCGTCCGAGTCAGCTTGCTCAAGGACTAAAAGTCAGAAAAAGCAAGGTCATTGGGTTTATTGTAGCCGACATTACGAATCCATTCTCTGTGGCAACACTTCGCGGAGTTGAAGAGATTTGTGATGAATATGGATACAGCATCATGGTGTGCAACACAGATAATCGTCCAGAAAAAGAACGGGAAATGCTCCTTAAACTGAATGCACATTATATTGAAGGGCTCATCATCAATACAACAGGACAGAACAATGACATTCTGGAGGAGTTTAAGAAAAACGGTGTGCCAATTGTTCTGGTGGACCGGAAGCTGCCTGAACTAAAAGTCGACACAGTGACCACGAACAACCGTGATATCACAATCCGGCTGCTTCAACAAATGTATGAGAAAGGCTATGATCACATCGCATTCTTTACTGAGCCCGTCGATGGAATCAGTCCTCGTGAAGAACGAAAGGAAGCATATGAACAGACAGCTTTGAGTAAACATAAGAAGCCAATCATTGCAGAAATTGATTTAAAGCAAAAGGAACAGATGCGCGAAGAGATTGTCCGTTTTCTACAATCAAACGAACAGAAAAAAGCGATTTTAGCAGGCAATGGATTACTCATGCTGAAGCTGATTAGTGAACTTGTAGAGCTTGGGATGAAGATTCCTGATGAGATCGGTATTGCAGGGTTTGATGATACAGAATGGTATAAGCTGATTGGACCTGGAATCACAACGGTTGCCCAGCCATCTCATGAAATGGGGAAAGCAGCCATGCAAAAAATCAAGACACGGCTTGAAGGGGATGAAAGTGCGCCCCAAACGATTCAGCTTGATGGTGAAATCATTGTAAGGAAATCTTTATAAATGATAGGCAGAGAAGAGTATACAGACGTGCATGCTCTCTCTTTTTCAACTGATTTGAAACCGGTACCAAGAAAGGGGAGAAATGAGTGAAAACATTGGATGCGGTCACATTTGGGGAATCAATGGCGATGTTTTATGCAAAGGAAGTTGGGGAGCTTCATCAAGTGCATACATTCCAAAAGGCGCTTGCTGGTGCAGAAAGTAACGTGGCTGTCGGTTTGGCGAGGCTGGGCTTTCATGTGGGCTGGATGAGCAAAGTCGGAGCAGATTCACTTGGCACATTTATTTTAGAAGAGCTTCAAAAAGAAGGGGTCGATACAAGTGCAGTGCTCCGTTCAAATGATGGGTCTCAAACGGGCATCTTACTTAAATCAAAAGTGATCGATGGAGACCCTGACGTCACGTATTATCGGAAAGGCTCTGCTGCGAGCACAATGAGTCCAAGCGACTTTCCCGTCACTTATTTCAAACAGGCAGGCCACCTTCATATGACTGGTATTCCGCCTGCCCTATCCAGTGAAATGAGAGCGTTTTCTATTCGTGCCCTTCAAGAAATGAAAGCAGCGGGCAAAACCATTTCATTTGATCCGAATCTTCGGCTCCAGCTATGGGAAGAGGAGGAGGACATGATTCAGACCGTGAATCAAATCGCCTCGCAAGTGGATTGGTTTTTTCCAGGTCTTGCAGAAGGGCAAAGGCTCACGGGTTGTCACGAGCCAGAAGAAATTGCAGATGTTTATTTGCAAAAAGGCGTCAAGTTAGTAGTCATTAAGCTAGGGGCAGAAGGTGCCTTTTATAAAAGTGTAGCCGGACAAGGAATTGTGAATGGCTTTTATGTGCAGGATGTCGTAGATACAGTTGGTGCTGGTGATGGATTTGCAGTGGGGGTCATCAGCGGCTTACTTGACGGCTTATCAAATGAAAAATCCGTGACAAGAGGTAATGCGGTTGGGGCACTGGCAGTGATGTCTCCTGGCGATAAGGATGGACTGCCTACCCGGGAGGAGCTTCAAGCTTTTATGAAAGAAGCCAAGCGATATCAAAGGCGGGATTACATGAAAGGGGATGAGAGATATGGGAAAGTCAGCAAGTTTGAGCGTTAAAAAGCAGCTCGCGTCTTGTAAGTTGATCGCAGTGGTGAGAGCGGGTAGTGAAACAGAAGGCATTGAAATGATTGAGCGTTTAAAGAAAAAAGGGGTCCGTGCCATTGAAGTGACGTATACCACGCCAAATGCTGAACGCATCATCGCATCCTTTCAGCAGGAGCAAGACCTCATTGTAGGAGCGGGAACGATTACGACACTGGAGCAGGCACAATCAGCTGTTGAGGCAGGCTCACAGTTTATCGTCAGTCCAGGATATCTTCCTATGATTGGAGAACATCTCTCATTTTACGACACACTCTATGTACCAGGGGTTCTCACCCCAAGTGAAATCATGCAGGCGAAAGCAGATGGCTACGGCTTGCTCAAGCTTTTCCCAAGCGGCTCCTTCGGTTTATCCTATATGAAAAACCTGCAAGGTCCATTTCCAGAGATTGAATTTATTCCTACGGGTGGCATTCATCCAGCTGATGTTCCGAAGTGGCTTCAAGCAGGCGCGGTGGCTGTCGGTGTCGGAAGTCAGCTTGAAAACAGTACAGCAGAGGAATTACAAGCCGTTCTTTCCTCATAAATACTTGAAAAACGAACAAACAATTGGCTCATAGATGCCAGTTGTTTGTTCGGTTATCTGACATAACAGCAGATAACTATTCAACTCTTCACGTACAATGATCGGGAAGGAGTGATGGAAATGTATATTCTACAAGATGAACTTACGGATGGACGAATTGATCAGCTGATTACTGCACATATAGAAGAAATGAAGGTGCATTCGCCGCCCGAAAGCATTCATGCCCTTCCATTAACTGATTTAAAAAAACAGAATGTCACCGTGTGGAGTGTGCGAGATGGAGAGGAGCTTCTTGGCTGCGGAGCGTTAAAGGAGCTGTCAAGTGAACATGGGGAAATCAAATCGATGAGAACTGCAGCCCTCCATATGCGGAAAGGTGTAGCGAGGTATATGCTGAATCATCTTCTCCAAGAGGCAAAACGGCGCGGGTATACACGTGTCAGCTTAGAGACAGGGGCAATGGCTTTCTTTGAACCAGCAAGAAAACTATATGAAAGCGCTGGGTTTCAGTATTGCCCGCCTTTTGGTACATATCAAGAAGATCCAAACAGTTTATTTATGACAAAGGAATTATAGAGGTCGAGAGAGTATGCTTATAAGCAGCTCTTTTTTTTATGCGGAAATAGTGAAAAGGGGGAGGGTACGGTGAAATTATCTAAGTGGATCGGAATGAGCTCATTTCTCACATTTTGTGCGGTCTCTGTCATCTTTTTAACGTTATTAGGTCAAGATTTATTTAAAATTGAAAGCGCTTCCGATAAAACAGCGTCAACGTATCAATACCATTTTGTCCTTGTACCGGAGGAACTTGATAACGAATATTGGCAGCTTGTACAAAAAGGAGCTGCTGATGCGGCAGACGTTCATCATGTGTATCTAGAATATTTGGGCCCAAAGCAAGCGGATGTAGACGATCATCTGAAAACCATCGATATGGCGATCGCTGGGCATGTTGATGGCATTATGACGCAGGGACTTGATGCGAAAAAATACAAACCGCTTTTTCAGAAGGCGAGGGAAAAAGGAATTGATGTCGTCACCGTGGATACGGATGCAGAAGGGAGCAAGCGTCAAGTGTATGTAGGAACGGACAATTACTATTCAGGCTTTATCGCAGGGCAGGCACTCATCGCAGATACAAAAGGTGAACAGTATGTAGGAATTGTCACAGGCAGGCTGGATGCCATTCATCAAAAGCTGCGCGTCAAAGGCTTTCGAGATGCCGTCTCCGCTGAAAAACGCATTCATATTGCTGGAATAGAAGAATCAGCCATTACGAAGTCAGGTGCCTCAGGTGCCGCTTATAAACTATTAAACGATCATGCGAAGCTCACCGCATTTTATGGCACAAGTGCATTAGATGGTGCAGGCATCATTCAAGCAATCGCACAGTATCAATCATCCACTGATTTTTATGTGCTTGCATTTGACACATTGCCTGATACGATTCAGGCGCTTGATGATGGAACGATTGATGCCGTGGTCGTGCAGCATCCTTATGAAATGGGCTATCAAGCGGTTGAATCGCTTGTTCGTTTGCAAAAAGGTGAAAAAGAAGAACCGGTTCAGTACACGGGAACGAGTGTGATCCGGCGCGGGGATCTGCCTCTTCAGCAAACAGACAGAAAGCAGGGGATGCAGCCATGAAAAAGATTCGAAGTAAGCTGTTATTGGCATTTTTAATCCTTGTGCTTCTTGGCAACGTAGCCGCTTTTTTTGTCTACTGGAGCAGTTCAAAAATCACATCAGAATATAGCAGGAGCTTCCGTTCTTTTCTGCTGCTCAATGATATATCGACAGAAGCGAAAACGATGTATGAAAAAGTCAATGCCTATGCCATTGAAAAGGATCGGAAGTTTGCTAAAGAATATCTTACGTCAAAACAGAAAATGAAATCCTACGATCAAGCGTTGCGAAAGGATGCCGGGCTTCATGCTGCGATTCCTTCTATTGAAAAATATCAATATATGATACGGACGCTCATCAATGAAAGTGATGCGACCATGACACATGTAAAAGAAGGGAAAATCGAAGAATATGCTGCAAGTGTGAAGGAAGTGAGAACCATCTCCTCCTATATACAAGAGCAGACGATGACCCTGCTTGATGATGAATTATCTGAATATCAAGTACTCTATCAATCTCTTCAAAAAAGGCATCATACCTATGCGCTCTTTACCTTGTGCCTGTTTACGTTATCAATCGGGGTCGCATTATGGATGGCTTATATGATTGCTGGCGGGATATCAAGACCCATCGTTCATCTGTCCCGAAGCGTAAAAGAAGTATCAGAAGGAAATTTTGATGGAGCGAATTTGCATGTCACCTCAAAGGATGAAATTTCTGTTTTAAATGAAGCCTTTCAGCGTATGCGGCAAGAGATGAAAATGATGATTGAAGAGATCAAACAAAAGGCAGCATTGGATCAAAAAATCAAAGACATGAAGCTAAAAACGCTGCAAAACCAAATGAACCCGCATTTTTTATTTAACACATTAAACATCGTTTCGCGGATGGCTTACTTAGAATCAGCGGAAGCCACATCGAGATTGATTCAATCCGTTTCCACGCTGATGCGGTATTCGCTGTCTGCTCTGAGTACATCCGTTACATTGGAACAAGAAGTGAAAGTGGTAAAAGAGTATTTTCATATACAAGAAACGAGATTTGCCGATCGTATTACGTGCAAAACGTCCATCGATGAATCGTGTTTATCTGTACATATCCCAAGTCTCACCTTACAGCCGCTTGTCGAAAATGCCTTCATTCATGGCGTCGAACCAAAGGAGGAAGAGGGACTTGTCGAGCTCTCAATCTATCAAGAAGGCGGCTATGTGATGATTCGGATTCGGGATAATGGGATGGGCATCAATGAATTGGAGAAAAGAAGATTGCTGTCAGAAAAAGAAGAGGAAGATCCGAACATCCTGAGTAAAGGCCACTCAACAGGAATTGGTCTTCGAAATGTGATGTCAAGACTACGTTTGTTTTACGGGGTGCAAAATGCTCTTCAAATTGATTCAAAGCCAAACGAAGGCACCACCATACAATTGGCTATTCCGATGAAGGAGGGACCGGCATGCTGAACGTACTGATTGTCGATGATGAAAAAATAGAACGACTAGCGATGCGGAAGTTCTTAACCGAATGGGTTCCAGAGTGTCATATAGCAGGAGAAGCGGAAAATGGAAAGAAGGCAGTTGAATTCGTGCGATCTGAGCCCATTCATCTTGTGCTCATGGATATCCAGATGCCTGGCATGGATGGACTGACGGCGATCAAACAGATCAAAGCAAGCAGTCCTCATACAAAATTCATTATGCTGACAGCCTACGATACATTCGATTACGCCAAGCAAGCGATGCAAGAAGGGGTGAAACAATACCTGGTCAAACCAGCTGATAAAGACGAAACCATCGCAGCCATTCGATTTGTAGCAGCAGAAATAAAGCAGGAGGCGTCTCAGCGGCAGGCGGCAGCGGCCGATCAGCAGTCAAAGTGGCTTGAAGCCCATATCATGAACGGTCAATCCTATACCTCCATGGAGTTTCAACAACTATTTTCAGAATATGAAGCAGGTCTTATCATCGCGGTGCAGCGGACGGGCGGGAATCAACTGTTGGACGATTTACTGAAATCTGCACAATTTCATACGGTGCCTATTCAGATGGGGGGTGAACTGTTTACATGCTTCATTTATAGTCAGCAAGGGCCAGGTCAGCTTAAGGCAGAGGTGCTGCAAGCCATTCGAGCTGCCATGACAAACGGTCAGCCTTCACCTGTCGTTGGCATAGGGCACCCAGTCTCAAACCCGCTTCATCTTCAGAAAAGTGCAGCAGAGGCGAAGCTTTCCTATTATCACCGAAAAAAGAGTGGCGGCGTTGTTCGTTATGGCTTTTACCAAACAGACATAAAGCCCGGTCCATTGATTCATCTGCCAGACCTTGCGGATAGCATGATGCAGGCGCTCGAGGAAGGGAGAAGAGAGGATGCGCTGGCTTTATTTGATGCCTTTCAATTAGAGGGGGCGACGATTTCACAAGTAAAGGAACTGCTGATTCTCTTCAAATCACGTCTCCGTACAGATCTATCGATATTGACAATCAGCACCGCAGCTGAATGCCGTCAGTGCTGTGAACACCTATTTGACGTGTACGAAGCGAGAACCCAGACTATCAATGACATTGAGCGGGCAAAACGTTACATCAAAACGCATTATTGTGAACAGATCACACTTGAGCAAACGGCCGCTTATGTTGATTTAAGTCCAACCTATTTCACAAAACGATTTAAAGACGAGGCGGGTCTGACATTTAAAGAGTATGTGACAAACTGCCGGCTGGATAAAATCAAAAAGCTCCTCAAAGACAGCTCACTTAGCTTAAAAGAAATTACCTATCAAGCAGGATATACAGATCCTAATTACGTCAGCCGTGTGTTTAAGAAGATGGTTGGCTGTTCACCGAAGGAATATCGAAAACAAGTCGTAAAAAAATGAAGAATTTCATAAAAAAGTGAAGAAGTTTGCCTGAAAAAAAGCAAGGATCTTCCATTATACTTATTTTGATAACGCTTACAAAATAGGGATGGGGGATCAATTATGAAGGTCAAATTAGGCTTTACACTGCTTGCACTCTGTATGCTTATCGTCACTGCCTGCAGTTCATCGACGAACTCAGAGGCAAAAAAAGAAGGCGGAACGGAAAAGCTCGAGATTTTCTCTTGGTGGACAGGAGCGGGTGAGGAAGACGGGCTGAAGGCACTCATCCAATTGTTTGAAGAGAAAAATAAAGACATTCCAATTGAAAATGCAGCCGTCGCAGGTGGTGCTGGTACGAATGCAAAGGCTGTTCTGACTAGCCGTATGCAGGGGAATGATCCGCCTGCTACGTTTCAAGTGCATGGCGGGGCGGAGCTGAATGAGAGCTGGGTCGCGGCAGGTAAAATGGAGCCGCTGGATGATTTATATGAAAAAGAAGGCTGGAAAGACAAATTTCCAGAATCACTGATTGATCTTGTCAGCAAAGATGGAAAAATCTATTCGGTGCCAGTGAACATTCACAGGGGCAATGTGCTTTGGTATAACAAGAAGGTATTTGATGATGCAGGCTTAGAGCCGCCAGCGACATTTGATGAATTTTTCAAAACAGCAGATGCATTAAAGAAAAAAGGGATCACACCACTTGCGCTTGGAGATAAGGAGCCTTGGGCAGCGACTCATTTGTTTGAAAGTGTTTTGCTGGGTGTATTAGGTGCAGATGGTTATCAAAAACTTTGGGCTGGCGACATGAAAATGGATGACCCAAAAGTGAAGGAAGCGGCAGACATCTTTGGGCGCATGCTCGAATACGTCAATGATGATCACAGCTCACGTAACTGGCAGGATGCCTCACAGCTCGTGGCAAAAGGCGAAGCTGCAATGAATGTCATGGGTGACTGGGCGAAGGGGTACTTTGTGAATGATCTTGATTTGAAGGTGAATCAAGACTTTGGATACACGGCGACTCCTGAAACGGAAGGAAGCTTTATGGTGATCACCGATACATTTGGACTGCCAAAGGGTGTGAAACAACCAGAAAACGTGAAGAAATTCTTATCTGTTTTAGGATCTGTGGAAGGACAGGATGCGTTTAATCCGCTAAAAGGATCGATTCCAGCACGTGTGGATGCAGACGTATCAAAATATGATGAATACGGAAAATCGGCGATGAAGGCATTTAAAGAGTCAAAGCTGGCGCCGTCTCTTGCTCATGGCTCAGCTGCTGAAGAAGGGTTTGTGACGAAAGCGAATCAAGCCGTCAATATCTTCGTGACACAAAAAGACAGCACCCAGTTTGTATCATCTTTAAAAGATGCAATGAAATAAAGACGAAAGAGGCGGCGGCTAGGCACCGCCTCTTTTTTAAAAGGAGTGTAGCTTCATGCGCATGGACACATCGCCGATGACAAAAACATCTATGCCCAAGGTCAAACGTATGCGGAAAAAATGGAATGGAGACCAGCTGCTGGCGCTGCTCTTTTTAGCCCCGTCAGCGGTTTTATTATTCATCTTTGTTTACGGCTTTATTGGCTGGACAGGATATGTGTCATTATCAAACTGGACCACGCTTGTTCCTGATTTCTCTTTTGCAGGTCTTCGCAATTATGCCATGCTGTTTCAAGATTTCCGCTTTCAGTCAGATCTTCGAAACACGGTCTTTTTTACTCTATTTTTTATTGGAGCTGTCATTGTCTCTGGTCTTGCACTTGCGATTTTACTAGATCAGAAGATCAAGGGGGAATCTCTTTTTCGGAATTTATTCTTCTTTCCGATGGCCCTTTCCTTCGTTGTCACAGGCGTTGTATGGCAATGGATTTTAAACCCGTCAACAGGGGTGAATTTATTTTTGAAAACGCTCGGTATCCAGCCTAAATGGTACACGGATACGAACATTTTGACCGGATTTGTCTGGGGGAAAATTGAGTTTGGTGTACCTGCGGCCATGATTGCCGTCGTGATTGCAGCTGTTTGGCAAATGACAGGCTTCTCTCTGGCGATGTATTTGGCGGGTCTGCGAGGAATTCCAGAAGAAGTAAGAGAGGCTGCTAGAATGGATGGTGCATCGGAGTGGCAGATTTACTGGAAAATCATTTTTCCTCTTTTAAAACCGATTACTGCAAGTGTTGTTATCATCATGGCTCATATTTCATTAAAGATTTTCGATTTGATTTACTCGATGACAGGACCGGGTGCGAACTTTGTCACAGATGTCCCGGGCGTGTATATGTTTGAAATGACCTTTAGAGGAAACCATTATGCAGGCGGTGCCGCCATTGCGATTGTCATGCTGATCTCTGTTGCGGTCTTTATCGTGCCATACCTCCTGTCGAGCCGGAAGGGGGCTTCATCATGACAGCCAGATGGTTTGTCCGACCAGTTCTTTATGCTTTATTGATTTTGTGCAGTCTCTTTTTTTTGATGCCAGTTTATGTCATGCTCGTCACAAGCTTGAAGCCATTAGGTGAAGTCACCCTTGAACGAATGTGGTCGCTGCCATCCACAATCGATTTTTCAAGCTATCAGATCGCGTTTGAAAAGCTGGCGCCTAATTTAATGAATTCTCTTTATCTAGTCATTCCTGCTACTTTATTGTCCGCTGTTTTAGGTGCAATGAATGGCTATGTCCTATCAAAATGGCGTTTCAAAGGATCAGAAGTCGTCTTTACGCTGATGCTGTTTGGGATGTTTATTCCATATCAAAGTATTCTAATTCCACTTATTCAATTTTTGCGTGAAGTCGGATTGTATAATTCAATTCCAGGGCTTGTGCTTGTCCATGTCGTATACGGACTTCCGATCACAACGCTCATGTTCCGAAATTTCTATGTGAGCATCCCAGATGAAATGATTGAATCGGCGAAAATGGATGGCGCAGGGTTTATCGGGATTTTCAGATATATGATTCTTCCGCTTTCGATCACAGGATTTGTTGTGGTGGCCATTTGGCAGTTCACAAATGTGTGGAATGAATTCTTATTTGCAGTCACGATGACCACTGCGGAGCATCAGCCGGTGATGGTTGCCTTGCAAAATCTATCAGGCAGTCAAATTGTGCAATGGAACGTCCAAATGGCAGGGGCGATATTGGCTGCGCTGCCGACACTACTCGTCTATATTCTTCTTGGAAAATACTTTGTCAAAGGGCTTCTTGCAGGCTCTGTCAAAGGGTAAAACAATTTTTGTGTTATCGTTTTCATTCGGTGTACTGAAAGGATTGACTTCTCTTTAGATAGCGTCATAATAAAAGTTGAGACTTACTAGTTTTCATCAAGCTAGGTAAGGATTATCAAAGGGTAGCAAAGGGAGGAGTCATCCTGAATGAAGCAGTCACCAATTTTTTTACTGCCTGAATTGAAGGAAAGAATATGGGGAGGTACAGCCTTAAGGGATCAATTTGGCTACGATATTCCTTCTGATCAAACGGGAGAATGCTGGGCAATTTCTGCTCATCCAAACGGACCAAGTGTCGTGCAAGACGGTCCATATAAAGGGAAAACGCTGATCGAACTTTGGGACAATCATAGAGAATTGTTCGGGGGGATAGAAGGCGATCGCTTCCCGCTGTTAACCAAAATTTTAGATGCAAACCAAGACTTGTCCGTTCAAGTACATCCAGATGATGATTATGCGGAAAGACATGAAAATGGCGAGCTTGGAAAAACAGAGTGCTGGTATATCATTGACTGCAAAGAAGGAGCGGAAATGATCTATGGGCACAATGCAAGAACAAGAACTGAGCTTGTCACCATGATGAATAGCGGAGATTGGGAGGGTCTTTTGCGACGGGTGAAAATTAAGCCTGGTGATTTTTATTATGTGCCAAGCGGTACCATTCATGCACTTTGCGAAGGAACGCTTGTCCTTGAAACGCAGCAAAGCTCAGATACAACCTATCGCGTATATGATTATGAACGAAAAGACCAGGATGGTAACGAACGTGAACTTCATTTTGCACAAGCAATTGATGTCACGACGGTTCCTCATGTAGACGGTTATGCAGATGAATCAGTTGAAACACGCCGAGGAGTGACCATTCGTACATTTGTCGAAGCAGAATACTTCTCTGTGTATAAATGGGAAATTGATCAAAAAGTAGAGCTTTCGCAGGATTATCCGTTTTTGCTATGCAGTGTGATTAATGGAGAAGGGTCTTTAGAGCATGACGGAAACACATATCCATTGCCAAAGGGCGCTCATTTTATTCTGCCGGCTGAAACAGGAAGCTTCTCAATTGAAGGATCTTGTGAACTGATTGTGTCGCATATATAAAAATGAAAAGACTTTCAAGCATAAATAACAGCTTGAAAGTCTTTTTTATTACAAATATAGAAAGGTTAGTTTAGAACTTTATAAAAAGTGTCCATTGCTTTTTTATTATACTCTTTATAATTGAATGGAGCATAAGAAGTGTGTGTCTGAGAGCTAAAGTTGTTTAAACCTTCTATAAGCCCATCAATACTATTATTGACTAGATCCCCGTATTTACCATTCTCTAAAACAGTCCTATTGGCAACGATATCTGTCGCTAAAATATCCATTCCTAGTGTCATTGCTTCTAAAAGGACCATTGGCTGCCCTTCATAATGTGAAGATAAAACAAAGCAATTACACATTTTTAGGATGGTAAATGGGTTTTCAACTTGGCCTACTAAGAATACATGGTTTTGCAATTCAAATTGTTCTATTAACATTTGAAGGTCATTCTTTAATGGACCGTCACCGAGAATATATAGCCTGCTATTTGCATTTGTTTCGACATGTTGCTTAAACGCAGTGATTAAATTATCTTGCCCTTTCTCTGGCGATAAGCGTCCCATATTAACAAAATTATAGTGATGTTTTGATGGATAAGGAACAAACTCATTTCCTATCTGGAAACCGCGAATTTCGATGATTTCAAGTGTTTTTTTATCTACCCAGCCTATTTTTTCATTATTGAGCTCTATTGCACAGTATGTTGATATAGGTGTGGTGACCTCTTCAGTGACATCAACTTCTTTTTGATTATATAGATAATAATCTTCCACGACTTGAAACCGTGTATTTTCATTTGTTTTATTATAAATTTTAAACTCATTCAAATGAAGCAATGCAGAATAACTCACTTCTTTACGATTTAAAATAGATTGAGGGTCTAATGTTTTAAATGCTTTTACATTTAACCACCCAATTACTTTTCCATCTACAGAAAACTGGTAATAGGTCGATGTGTTCGTTTTATGACTCTTGGTTACAGTTACGATAGCATCTTTATATAAATCAGCGCTGCAGACTTCAGTATAACCAAAATTTGGATACGCTTTAGACCATACTTTATGATTTTCTGTATGAATAATCTTCATTTGCTTGTTTAAATTTCTTTCTAAAAGTGTTCTATTATTCAAAGAGTGAATAAATTCTTCATGTTTATGGTAATTTTCAGTTAATAATGTGTGCTTTTCTTTTTCGATCAATGCTTGTTTATCTTCAGGAAGAGCACTATTAACTTCGTAATTTTTCAGTATTTTTAGTGCTGAGGAATCTATCCAGCCAATTAGTTGTTTATTAATATAAAATCTGCTATAGACGGAACGTTCAGTTCTAGCTTCTTTATCTATTTCCACAATAATATTCTTATATGGATGGCTAGAAGAAACCTTTTTAATCCCCTTCGTTTTATAGGGTTTTGTCCAAATATCATTGTGCTTAGGAGATGCAATCACTGCTAGCTTATGAACTTCTTCTTCACATATAATGCTATCTGGTAGAATCTTAAACGCTTCTTTATTTAACCATCCCACCACATGATCTTCATAAGTGAATTTATATAAAACTTCGTTTTGTTTTGTTACAGCTTTTCTTGTAATCATGACCACTTTATTTTCAAATTCTTTAGCTGAAAAAGTGGAGGGATTACTTTCAACTAATGTAGGGAGTATTTTATCGTGTTTACTGCTTAAAATTTTCGCCCTGGATTTAAAAGGTTTGTTCGATATGATTAAGCTTGTATCTTCTTCTTCACTAGAAGTTAATTCTGTTCCTAAAATTTTGTCTGGGTTAATAGAGTTCATTACATAATCAAATTTACTTTCTTCTGCATATTGAGATAAATTCTGTTTGTTTAACTCCATCGTCCCTTTAGAGACACTCACTAACTTATCGAATTTATGATATATGGTGAATAAACCTCTCAGATTAATTCTATGAGGTTTCTTACCGTTAATCGTCCTTTCGCTATCTGAGAGAAGATCATTATGCATAAAACATATTTTTGTTTTCGCATCTGCAGAAACGAGATATTTAGCCCAGTATAAGCTATAGCCACTAAAATCAATCACATGATCAAAAGTGGATTTTCCGAATAGGCGCTTGAATTCTCTGGAATAAGCTTCTTGTGGATAGAGTCTTTTTTCTAGTTTCCCTTTTGCTCCGCGATTATGAATTAATTTATCTTTATAAACTTCTTGCAGAGTATATACAGGTAAGCCTGGCTTGAAGATAAATCTGACATTTTTATTGACTTTTGCAATATTATTTAATACTTCTTTTGAGTTTGGTGTACTCATATAACAACTCACATCATATTTATCATAATCAATATTTTGAGTTAAGTTAATGAAAGAGGAAGTAATACCATTATTTTTCATACCTCCTGGATATATCAATATCTTTTCTTTCACTTTATTATGAGTATCGATGCAGCGAACGGTTTCAGTCTCATTATTGAAGATAGCCTCAACTACTCTTTCAGTCACTTTACCATCGTCGTACTTTGTGAAGTCATGTTTAAACTGCTCATACTTGGTTTTGAATTCTAAATTTATTTCCTTTATTCGACCAATTGATTCTGCCAAATCTCTTATATTATAGACACGAGGTCCTGGAAGGTTTTCAAGATTAAAATACATTCCCCGTTCTTCGTTATATTCATCTGCGTCCCACATATAAAATAGGACTGGTTTATTTGTAACTAAAAAATCAAAGAATATACTCGAATAGTCAGTGATCAATAAATCGGTCGCACTTAAAAGCACATTTGTATCAATAAAATCCGGTATGAGCCGGCCTTGTAATTCCGTTGATCGACTTGCTTGGTGATAAAGAAATGGATGAAGCTTAAGAAGAATATTAAATTCTTGACCGCATCGTTCTTGTAAGTAATTCAGGTCAGAAGTGATCTGAGTTAAATTATTTTTAACCTTACCAACATTCGTCCCTTTCCATGTCGGTGCATATACAATAGTTTTTTTCTCTAAAGATAGGCTAACTCCAAAAGATTGAAGATTTTTTTTAAATGCGAGAGGATCAGTATTTAATGTTAGATCAATTCTTGGATATCCTTCTTCTATTACTTTCCCTGAAAAAATGTGTTTCAACTTATAACTATTTAAGAACATGCTTGTTGTATGTTCATTTGGGCTAATAAGATAGTCTGAGCTTAAAAAATTTCTTAATACGTTCTGAGAATGTGCAGGATTTCCTGGGATATCAAAGCCCATATACTTTAATGGTGTACCATGCCACGTATTAATATAGACTTGCTCTTCTTTACATATAAAAAAAGGTTGGAAAGTAGAGTTATTGATTAAATATTTTGCAGTGGCTAAATATTTCAAATAATCTTTAGAGTTCCTTTTAACAAAAATCACGTTTTTGTCATCTCTATACTTACTTAAAATTGGTTCTAATGTTTCAAAGTCTTCAATAGACCAAATATGAGTATAGTCTTTAAAATTTGGCTGATGAAGCAAATATTCAAAAATGGCTAAAGGACTATCGGTCATGCTTTTTCCATCTCTAGATTCATAAAGTACGGTTTTATCAACAACATCAAGATGTTGATAATAGTATGCATATAGGTTATTCCTTTGGTGTCTTTTATCTTTAATAAAATTCCTTAAAGGGTCTTTTAGAAAGTTTATTTTCCTTTTTAAAATCTTTTTGTTCCTTTTTATGATCTTTTTATTCATGATTGTGACTCCTTTTAACATTCCTTTTTAAAAAGTCAAAAATTTGTTGTGATATACAGACAAGTGAATTTAAAAATTTCGATAAAAAAATACAAATGATGCTATATGATACCATATCTTTAAAGAGAAATTAATATGATACTAAATCTTTAATGGAAATTTAAGATGATGAAATGATATTTAGGTGAAAAATATCCTGAATATGTCATTCTTCATAGATAGATATAAATATAATGAGTCTTTTGTTGTTAAAATAATTAGGTGATTCTGTCGATAAAGAGATTAGTAGACTATTATGCAAAGTTAAGAGAGGGACAGGGAACATGAAAAAAACCATCAAGATTATGTTACTCGCAGCTGCCTTTGGTATGACATTACACACGGGTAAAGAAGCGCAAGCAGCCTCCTATGTCGACCAATCCATTTATACGATGAACACCACAAAGGTATTTACAACAGAAGCAGAAGTGAAAAAAGCAGTGGAAACACTGAAGAAGGACAAAAAGTGGACAGCCACTTACCAAACCTCAGGAAATATGTCGAGCTATCAGCTCACTGCCTCAGGATATGAGTCACAAGCAGCAGCGAGTGCAAGTGCAGCTGCATTAAAAAAAGAGGTGGGCATGAGCGGTACGGTGTCTCCAGTAGGTGACCGCCTTCCTTTACAAAAGGTCGTATCTGACCCAGTCAATGATGAAAGTCAGGCGAAAAAGCTCTCACTTGAGCTAACAAAAACATCTGGGCTCAATAGCTCCTATGAAGTTATCAATCAAAGCAGGCCTTCTTATCAGGTCATATCAGGAACCATTGATTCTGAAACGAAAGTGAAAAATATTCAAACCGAGTTGCAAAAGCAGGCAGGCGTCACCAGTACATACCAAACCGAAAACAAAGCTGGCACTGTATATCAGCTGATTTCAAGTGGTATTGTTGGACAAAGTAAGGCGAATACCATTCTGCAAGGTTTTCAGAAGGCATCCGGTTTAAAACCAGTGCTTCAAACGGTAACAGCGGGTAAGCCGTATTACATCGTCACATCCGCTGCACAAGCGAACCAGTCGAAAGCACAGACACTCCTTACTCAGCTGCAAAAAGAAGCAAAAATCAGCGGGAAGATTCAAAAGACAGGTGCCTTAAAAAATGTCTACAGCTTGGAATCAGGCTATTTCAAAGACAACAAACAAGCAGCTTCAGCTGCGGCTCAAATTAAGAAGCAAACCGGTGCTGCAGGTACTGTGCAGCGAGTGGGAAAAACAAAAAATTATATCGTAAAGCTCAATCAATTAAACGATACAGCTTACGCAAAAACGATAGCTTTTTTCAAGAAAAAGAAATGGCGCTACACATCTAAAAAGATTTCTTCTACACAGCCATATCAAGTAGTGACGGGGAATCTTTTAGGAGATGATCAAGCGAAAAAAGCAGCGGCTTTCTTCCAAAAGAAAAAAGTATCTGCGACAACGAAAAAAACAGGCAAGGTATCAGACAGCACATATCGACTCGTCGTCAATCAAGCAGCGGACCAAGCGAAAGTGAATAAAGGTGCCGCATACTTAAAAACGCAGAAGGTGACAAGCAGCATCAAGACAAGTAAGGGACAGGCTGTCAGCAAAACATATAGTCTTAAGACAACACCTGTATATGAACAAACTAAAGTGAAGCAGGCTCAAGAGATCATCAAGAAAAATGGCATTGCCAGCAGTACAAAAACGCTGACTGAAGCGGTCAAGCAATACCGTATCACGACAGAGCCGACAGTGAATCAGACAAAACTGAATCAAGCACTCAGCTATTTGACGAAACAAAAAATGAAGGCTGCTGCACAAAAAACAGGCGCAGTCGATTATGCTCAATATCAGATCAAAACAGGTGCCATCTCAACAGCTGCACTGCGTGACCAAGGCATGGCATTTTTCAAAAAACGGAATGAAACCGCTGTGTATACAACAACAACGAAACCAACTTACAAAATTAACATTACGCAGCAATTTACAGGATTACCAACTGTAAATGAAGCCATTGCATTTGTGAAAAGCCAATATGGCTGGACTGCCACAGCCGTAAAAATTAAAAATGGCCCAATGGTCATGCAAACGAACTACAACCTCACTGTCAATGAGATGGTAAACAAACAAATGAAGGTGTCACCCCAAACAGATGGTGCGGCCTATGTCTATGCATCATATGTAGACCAAGCAACATCGACAGTGAATACGGATGGCTTAAATGTCCGTTCTACACCTGATTCGAGCTCTGCAAGCAACATTGTGGCACAGCTGAATAAAGGAGCAAAAGTGAAACAGCTTGGAAAAGAAGGAAACTGGATCAGGATCAACCTCGGCTGGAGAAATGCAAGTGCAGCAGAGGTGCAAAAATATGTAGATCCAGCCAATATTGCAGAAGGCACGCAATCTTATTTTCAATTTCTGAAACTCTCGGAAGCTGCGAATCTCAATCCGGCAGAGGTCAATACAAAGATTTTAGCAGGCAAAGGGATTCTTGCTGGTAAAGGACAAGCCTTTATTACAGCAGCAAAAACGTATCATATCAACGAAATTTATCTTATTTCTCATGCGTTGCTTGAAACGGGTAACGGAAGTTCCATTTTAGCGAATGGTACAATGTTTAATGGAAAGAAAGTATATAACATGTATGGCATTGGCGCATATGACAGCAATCCGAATTATCTCGGTGCAAAGTATGCGTATGAACAGCAATGGTTCACACCAGAGGCTGCGATTATTGGCGGGGCAAAATTCATTGGCAACAGCTAC
Organism: Bacillus sp. Nf3; assembly: GCF_003028545.1. Classification (NCBI taxonomy): domain Bacteria; kingdom Bacillati; phylum Bacillota; class Bacilli; order Caryophanales; family Bacillaceae; genus Bacillus; species Bacillus sp. Nf3. Next base: position 453,969 of record NZ_PYUA01000001.1, read on the forward strand.
ATCAATAATGCGACATACAAACAAGATACGATTTATAAAATGCGCTGGTCTGCTACAGCAACTCATCAATATGCAACAGATATTGGCTGGGCTTCTAAGCAAGTCACTCGTATGTATAGTTTGTATAACCTGCTTGATGACTATACGCTTTATTACGATATCCCGGTGTATAACAAATAAAAAAACGTCCGTGCTTCCTATTGAGAAGCCGGACGTTTTTTTTGTAAGAGCAGCTGCTGTTCAATGAATGAAAGGAGCTGCTGACTTGATTGTCCCTTTGAATATTGGTTCCATTCCTCAGCAAAGGTTTTGATTCGCTCTCTATTGGTTGATACGTTTAGGTGTAAAAGCTCCTGCAAGAGCATGTCTTGAGTGACGCAAGCCTTTCCAGGAATGATGTCTTCATACCGATCAACTAAGCCGCGTTTCTTCCGGTAAGTGTCTAAGTCATAAGTGAAGAACAAGACAGGCTTTTCGAGCAGTGCATACTCAAACACAATCGACGAATAATCTGTCACTAGGACATCACAAGCACAAAGTAATGGATAGAGCGGCTGATCGGACACATCAAATATCCATTCACCGTCTGTTTCTGCTTTTGCTAAATGTTTGACTGCAGGATGAAGCTTGACGAGCAGAATATAATCGCCATTCAGCTCAGTTTGTAATTGCTCTTTTGAAAAAGGCAGGACAAGGCTGTCCATTGCAAAGTCTCTATAGGTAGGTGTATAGAGCAGGATCTTTTTCCCTTTTGGGATATCATTCAGCTTTAAGGAAGGCTGATGCTGTTCATAGTACAGATCCGTCAGTGGTACACCAGTTGATAAAAAGCGTTCATCATTGGCCCCAAACGAGGTCTTGAAAATTTCACGCATGTGATCTGAGCCTGTCACGATGTAATCAAAAGAAGCATAGACGCGTTTGAAGCGTTTGATGTCACGGGTACTTCGTTCGGAATTTGAAGCATCTTCAAGCCCGAACTTTTTCAAAGCCCCATTGGCATGCCATACTTGAATACAGGTGGTAGAAGGCCGTTTTCTAAGCACACTCGTCATGAGAAAGTAATTATCCGTCACGACAACCTTGCTTTTAAACATCGTATACATACATTGAATGAGATGGAGAGGATTTTTTTCATGAAAATAGCGAAATGACAGATGAGGCCCGTCCTTTTCTATCGCAGAAGCATGCTTCGTATAGAGGACAGTAAGCTTCATTGTCATGTTCGCCTGTTGTTGATAAGTATGAATGAGAGCAGCCGCATTCTCTTGGAACGAAACAAGCAGCGTCACCTGGTTTTCACGCGGTTTCACGCCGCTCATCAGCCATCCAATGAAAGAAATAAAAGCTGCGTAACATGAAATAATCATTGAGCGTATATTCATCATTTGTCAGTCTCTCACAGCTGCTTCGTCTGATCCTTTACCTGCTCAGGATAGTAACGTTTTTTTCCTTTGCTTTCCTTCAATACGGCAAAAGCGTACTTAGGAATATTCAGCATTCGTTTCCATCTCCATGGATTCACAATCAATCTGTACAGCCATTCTGTATTTGTCTTAATCATCCAGCGTGGTGCACGCTTCACCGTTCCGCTAAATACATCAAAGCTTCCGCCTAAACCGATGCAAACAGCCTGCGGGAATAAATGGCGGTATTCGTAAATAAAGTTCTCTTGGTTTGGATAACCTAATGCAACGAACACCATATCCGGTTTCGAGCGCGCGATTTGCTTCGCTACGAAACGTTTATCTGCTTGATAGCCGTCACAGCTTCCGGCAAGGACCACATTTGGATATTCCGTATCAATTCGCTGTTTCACAGCCTCAAGCACTTCTTTTTTCGCACCATATAAAAAGATTCTTTTAGACTGCTTGTTTGCTAGATCAAGCATAGACATGAAGACATCAAAGCCGGCAATTCTTGACTTAAGCGGACTTTGGGTCATGCGAGACATCAACACGACGCCAACACCATCCGGCAGTACATAATCCGCAGATGAAACGACTTGATGGTACGCATGATCCTTCATGACGGCATAGCCTATCTCTGGATTGACAGTCGCAATCATGGCGCCTCTTTTCTGAGAAATATGATGCTGGTTCATATAGCTAATAAATTCATCTAAGTCGCCGTTTACATAAGAAAGGTTAGAGACCACTTCTGTTTGCATTGTTTAGACCTCCTTTTTAACTTGTTATCTATGAACATTCATTGTAAATTCATTCTTCGCCTACTCATCATTTTATCACAGATGCTCCATGAAATATTAACAATAACTTTACAAACCTTTAAATTTCATGACATTTTCATCAATTCAAATGGACGATACTCTGTGAAACATTGATTCTTCGGACTTTCCCTTCTGTGCCCAATAAATTGGAAATAGTTTGTCTTTACATTTTCTTAACCTTTCATAGGCGTTGTGATATAATGAACTTCCGAAGAGCGAAAAAATGATCGATGATAATAGGATTACGGATAACATTACTGCTTGAAGCAGACGAATAAGGATGAAAGAAAGGAGTTTATGTTTGCAATGAAGAAAGTTATTACTTACGGTACATTTGATTTATTACACTGGGGGCACATTAAGCTGCTAGAACGTGCAAAGCAGCTCGGAGATTACTTAGTGGTGGCCATCTCTACAGACGAGTTTAATTTACAAAAATCAAAAAAAGCTTATCACAGTTACGAGCATAGAAAGCTGATTCTTGAAACCATTCGTTATGTAGACGAAGTTATTCCAGAAAACAGCTGGGATCAAAAAGTCCATGATGTGCAAGAGCATGATATTGATGTGTTTGTGATGGGAGATGACTGGGAAGGCAAGTTCGATTTCTTAAAAGAACATTGCGAAGTCGTTTACTTGAAGAGAACCGAAGGCATCTCGACAACCCAAATTAAAGAAGAAATTGCTGGACTTTAATAGATCAAAAAAGTACTTCTTATCTTTTGGTAAGAAGTACTTTTTCATGTAAAATACAATGAGTAAGTCAACAATATTATGAAGGAGAGCTTCCTTTGTTTCAAAATTGGATGAAGAAAAAAGTTGAAGACACATTTGATCAACCTGAACAACATGAAACAATGGCCTCAGTGGACATGCCTGATATGGACTACTACTTTATTATGGGCGAAGTACCAAAACAGGATGAGAGCTTAACGAAGTCTTTAAAGGCAAGGATAAAACCATTAGTTGATCCACATAAACGTACTGCAATTTTAACTTTGAATTATGATGTAAATATGAAGGAACGTATTCACAGCATGGAAGAGATCTTTTCTCCTGAGGTTGACATCTTGAATGTGTATGAACACTATATTCTACTGGAAAGTGGTAGTAAAAGACGTTACTCGGAATTTATTGTTGGTGAATCATCGCATTCGATCAATGAAGCAGTGATTCCAGCAGATGAATACACGATTCAAGTGACGAGATATGAATTGCCTGCTTCCCCCATTTGTTATATTGATCAATATAACGAAGAACAGCAATTAGTGAAGAGGGAAGAATACAATTGGCAGGGCGTTTTGTGCAGAGTACAAAGCTTTGTTCCCCATACAGGTGCTCTATACTTAGAAGAATTGATCAATGACGATGGCAGTATTTATATGGAGTTCATCTACCATGGAGATGTAAAAAAGAATACAGTTCGACATATTAATTGGTATAAAAAAACAGGAATTCAAACATTTACAAAGAAGACGGATATTAAACAATTATGGCTATCCAGCATTCAATCCCAAAATGACCGTTTGAAATTGATGATCACAGAAGACCGGGATCAAGACCGCCACTTGTTTAAAATTGAGCAGTCTGAAACAACTTATTATGCTGCATTTGTGCATGACGCACATTATGAGGAAGAGCAGCATCAGCTGAAACCCCAATATGAGGAATTGTTTAAACAAATAAGAAAACAGCAAATGGATGCCGTGTTCTTTGGAGATACTAAGCATAAAGAAGATGTCGAGAAGGTTTTAGGAGAACAAGCCTATTTTTATATTATACCTTCTGATAAAATGTCGGTTTGGAATACAGCACTTCATCATATGCTCGAAAATCGTGAGCGTAAAGATGAATTAAGAAGGATTGTGGATTGTACAAAATGGATCTTGCGTGATCTGAGCTCTGAGAACCATGTTCTTCATCTTCAGCTTGAGTTAAAAGGTGAAATGAGTCATGCGGATCATGTGCAAATCGATTTTGCAGGATATGATCGAATGAATGGAGCTGAAATCATTTCTCAAACAATCGATGAAAACCTTTTAGTCAGCTTCCCAATTGGCCATTTTCAAACAAAGAACAACATTGAAATTAACCAAACGAAATATGTTGATTTTTACATCCGGTTTAAGACAGAAGATAGGCAAGAAGTCCTGCATCGCCTAGAAGTAGATGAAGAGCTGCTCACCAACAAACCTTCATCGCTAGATGGGTGGTCGTATCAAACGAAACAAGGAAACTACTCTTGGAAAGTGAAGTAGCGATACACTAAACAATAAGATTTCTGAAACAGAGGAGATTAACGATTAATGATTGAAGAGGGAATTCATAAGAAGAAGAGTGTCGTTGAAGGGTTAAAAAATCACCATGAGAAACTAGAAATGCTGATTCGCATCCATGATGACATGCCATTAACAGATAGAGAATTTTATTTGTTTATGAGGGAGAGAGTATCAAAACAAGAACTTTTCCTTCCGCTTGTTCATCAAGAAGAGAATCTATTCAAATTGGTATTGAGTGAATCATCGCTGCCGCTTGCGTTAGAACAAGGCCAAACATATAACTTGTATGTCACGGACTATTTAAGCACAAACAAAGAAGAGGATGAGGACGAACTTGAGGACTCAGCTTATGATTCTGATACCGAAGAAGAGGAAGAAGAAGTAAAAGAAGCAGATATCATTACAGATATTGAATCTGAAGAGAAAACGTCAAACTATAAACGCCGTTTAAAAATGGAAATAGAAAAGCCTGAGCTGACTTTTTTAGAAAATAAAGACGCCATGCTGTATATCATTCCATACCGCACAGACAAAGGGAATGCTTCTTTGAAAATTAAGCGTGAGCTAAAGGTTGTGAAATTCAATCATATCGAGCTCAACAAAGGATGTATGTTATCTTTATCCGGGTATGCAGGTGTTCTAAGTGCAGAACATCCATATGAGATCAAAGAAGCAAAACTTCTATTGAAGAAAAATGGTGAAGAACCAATTGAACATCGATTTCCGGTCAATATCACCCATATAAAAGATGAAGTGATCGAATACCGTGATGATCAACATGTACCACAGCTTTATCAATTTTTAGCAGAAGTTCCTTTAGAGGAATTGACCTATTCCTTGAACAGACGCCTTGTATATCGCTTCTATCTTGAATTTATCTGTGATGTGAACGGAGTAGAGGAAACATTAACAACCACTTCTTTAGTGCTTGGAGACCGTTCGAACAAACTCAAAGGACTTGTTCAAATTCATAAACGAAACGATGTACCAATTCGATATGAAGTGTACCGAAAGAAAAAAAGACAAACGCTTGGCATCCGTATTAATGATTACACCATGAAAACACGTGCCAAATATTACGTCAAAAGCAAGTGGAAGAAATTCAAAAAGAAGATCAGTAAAATCAAAAAAGTCCGTAACCGCCTTGTGACAAGAACGTTTAAAACGACCTTTAAACTGGCGAGTAAGCTGTCTGTGAAAAAGAAAACCGTTGTTTTTGAAAGCTTTAACGGAAAACAATTCAGCTGTAATCCGCGTGGTATTTATGAGTATATGAAAGAAAATCACCCTGAATATACGTTGATCTGGAGCGTTAAAAAGGGTCATGAAGCACCGTTTAAGGAAAAAGGCATCTATTATATCAATCGTCTGTCATTGAAATGGATTTTTGCGATGGCAAGAGCCGAGTATTGGGTCGTAAACAGCCGTCTGCCGCTATGGGTTCCAAAGCCAGATCACACAACATACTTGCAGACTTGGCATGGTACGCCGTTAAAACGACTGGCAATGGACATGGACGAGGTGCATATGCCTGGAACAAACACGAAGAAATACAAAAAGAATTTCACGAAAGAAGCATCGAATTGGGATTATCTCATCTCTCCTAATGCCTACTCGACTGAAATCTTTACACGTGCATTCCAATTTCAAAAGACGATGATTGAGTCAGGATATCCGAGAAATGACTTCCTTCACAATCAAAACAATGAAGAAACAATGAGAGCACTGAAACAAAAAATGAACCTGCCGCTCGATAAAAAATTGATCTTATACGCGCCGACATGGAGAGACGATCAATTTTATAAAAAAGGGCAGTACAAATTTGATTTAGACCTTGATCTGCATGAGCTGAGAGCTGCAATTGGAGATGAATATATCATCATTCTGCGTATGCACTATCTAGTTGCTGAAAACTTTGATTTAGGGCCATATGAAGGCTTTGCCTATGACTTCTCTCATTACGAAGACATTAGAGACCTTTATATGATTTCAGATCTGCTCATCACAGATTACTCATCTGTGTTCTTTGATTATGCAAACCTCAAACGCCCGATGCTGTTCTATGTGCCAGACATTGAAACCTATCGAGACAAGCTCAGAGGCTTTTACTTCGACTTTGAACAAGAAGCACCTGGACCGCTTGTGAAAGAGACAGCAAGTGTCATTGACTGGGTGAGGGAAACAGAACAGTCGACCTTTACATTACCAGAATCATTTGCACCGTTTTATGAGAAATTCTGTTACTTAGAGACTGGAGAATCTTCGAAGCGGGTCGTTGAAGTGGTGTTTGAAAAATAAATAATGATAAGCACTATTAAGGTTAATCAAACGTAAACGACCTTAATAGTGCTTTTTTGGTTTGATTATTTAAAATTGTAATTTATCCTCCAAGATTAATGTTAACTTTGTATTAGGTATATGTTATTATAAAGCTGATATTCAAGTGGAAATAAGCTATTTTACTAGAACTTTTGCCATTTCTAAGTAATTTTTCATAGGAGGATTATCTTGAAAGGAATAATTTTAGCAGGTGGGACAGGCTCAAGGCTATACCCTATTACAAAGGGTATTTCTAAACAGCTAGTTCCAATATACGACAAACCAATGATTTATTATCCATTATCTGTTCTTATGCTTAGTGGAATTAAAGAAGTTCTCATTATCACTACCCCAAGTGATTTAGAACAATTTAAACGTCTTTTAGGAACTGGAGAAAACTTAGGAATACATTTGAGTTATAAGGTGCAAAGCGAGCCTAAAGGACTTGCAGATGCATTCATCATTGGAGAAGAATTTATTGGTGAAGATAGTGTATGTCTAGTGCTAGGAGACAATATATTTTATGGTCAAGGGTTGACTGAAATATTAAACAAAGCAGTGAACTTAAGGACAGGTGCGCTTGTTTTTGGATATTATGTAAAAAATCCAGAAGATTATGGAGTCGTACAATTTGACAATGGCGGTAATGTTCTAGGTATAGAAGAAAAGCCTAAACAACCTAAATCAAACTATGCTGTACCAGGTCTCTACTTTTATGACAATAAAGTGATTGATATAGCAAAAAATGTGAAGCCTTCTGCGAGAGGTGAGATTGAAATCAGCTCTATTAATGAGTGTTATTTGCAACAGGGTAAACTCAAGGTTGAAATTATGGGTCGAGGAATGGCTTGGCTTGATACTGGCACACATAAAAGTTTACTTGAAGCGAGTAATTATATTGAAGCTGTTCAAAATAGACAAGGGCTCTATGTGGCATCATTGGAGGAAATTGCTTACCGTAAAGGGTACATAAACGAAGAACAACTTTATCGCTTAGCATTACCTTTATCAAAAACTGAATATGGAAGTTATTTATTAGATCTAGCTGAGAAGAAAGAAGTCATTATTAAATAAGGTTATGAAGGAGAGTATGATGAAAACTTACCTCGTTACAGGTGGAGCAGGTTTTATAGGATCTAACTTTATTGCATTTTTGTTAAATACAAATAAAGATACTAAAATTATCAACTTAGATAAATTAACGTATGCAGGAAATCTCGAGAACTTAACAGACTATGATGATTTTGAAAATTATAAGTTTATTAAAGGTGATATTAATGACTCAGTTTTACTGCATGAAATTTTTGAAAATAATGAAATTGACTATGTAGTGAATTTTGCAGCCGAATCTCATGTGGATAGAAGTATTGAAAATCCCACCATTTTTGTTGAGACTAATGTGCTTGGTACACTGAATTTGTTGAATACAGCTAAAAAGTTTTGGCAAAATGGTGAAGACACATATATAAAAGGAAAAAAGTTTATTCAAATTTCAACGGATGAAGTATATGGTTCATTAAGTAATGAAGGTTATTTTACAGAAGAGACACCTTTAGATCCACATAGTCCATATTCAGCTAGTAAAGCCTCAGCAGATTTATTGGTTCAGTCATTTTTTGATACGTATAAATTTCCTGTAAACATTACTAGATGTTCTAACAATTATGGGCCATTTCAATTTCCGGAAAAATTAATACCACTTGTTATACATCAATGTATTGAAAAAAAACAAATTCCGGTTTATGGTGACGGATTGAATGTAAGAGATTGGCTCTTTGTAGAAGACCATTGCAGTGCAGTAGACTTAGTTATAAAAAACGGTCAGCTTGGAGAAGTGTATAATATTGGCGGGCACAATGAAAAAACAAATATTGACCTTGTGAATAAAATTATAGATTATTTAAATGAAAAGGTAGATAAAAAAATAACCAAAGAATTGATCACCTTTGTGAAAGATCGAAAAGGTCATGATAGACGTTATGCTATTGATCCAACGAAGATTGAAAAAGAGCTTCAATGGAAGCCGAAGTATCGTTTTGAAACTGGTATTATAAAAACAATTGATTGGTATTTAGATAACTCTAAATGGTTTAAAAATATTTTAGATGATGAATATAAAAAATACTATCAAAAAAATTATGGGAAAGTAAATTAATATAACAATTGGTATGCCCTATTCAGTAGTTTGGATGGGGAATTTTACTTTTTTTAATGATGAAAAATGCAAATCGAGATGGGGTTATGATGACTAAATATGAATATTAAAAAATTATTTATAAAAATATTTAAATCAACAATAAATAAACATAGAGTAGAAATTCAAATAAAAGAAGGTAGACTCCTTTTTTCTGTTAAAAATTTAGGCCTTCTCCCATTCCATAAGTATATAATCCTGAAAGATAGAGAAACTGGGAGATTTTTAAATAGTCAGATAAAAAACAGAACAGCTATTTTCAATCTGAAGGATATAGCTGATTTCGGTAAAAATGGCATTTTTGATGTGTATATTAGTCTTAGATTACACAGTAAATATTTACGGAAAAGAACCCCCTTTAGTTTGAATAATCAGGGATTTGTATCATATTCGGAAGATTTGAATTTGAAATTTAAAAGTTTTAAGACGAAAAATGGTTATTTATCTTTCGATTTCAAAAAGAATAATTTTTCACAGTATATAAACATTTTAAAAAGTGTAGGTTCTAATTTCTATATTGAAGGTGAAGTTACTCAATTCTCAAATGAATATCAAGTAAACCAACTAGAACTAATTGCAGTAAGAAGAGATAATAATAAATCATTCGGTTATTCAATAAACTTTTCCCAACAAGGAAACAAATATATTTTCAAACAAATTATCATAATAGATAAATTAAAGAAAGATTTAGACCTCAATAGCAGATGGGATTTATTTTTACAAATCAGGGATAATAATCGGCGGATTTGTTATAAAGAGCTAATAGATATGACAGGATTTACTGATTTCTCAAAAGAGGAAGATAGATATCTACTTGCAAATGATTATAAAGATAAGTATAAACTCATTGTTTATGTAACTATGGGAAAGGAAAGTTTGGCATTTTGGTTTACCGATAATGAACAATATCTAAAAACATACAATATCGCCCGAGGCAAAACGGTTTTTAATAACGTTTGTGAGAGTCAACCAATGAATAAAACAATGGTTTTCTTTGAAAGTTTTTTAGGAAAAAGTTATTCAGGAAATCCAAAATATATTTATGAATACTTAATAGAAAATGGATATGATAAAGAGTATCAGTTTATATGGTCATATCAAGGAGAATCTAAAATTCCGGGAAACCCCATTATAGTAAATAGAGAAGAGGAAGATTATTATAGGTATCTGGCTCTTTCTAAGTACTGGGTTAATAATATTATTTTTCCTGTTCATCGAAAGAGGGAAGGTAATGTGTATATCCAGACATGGCATGGTACACCCTTAAAACGATTGGGATATGACATAGAAGTAGATGGGCCTGAAAAAATGGCTAGAGAAAATTTTTATTTAGAATCTCGTAATTGGGACTACTTATTAGCAGCAAACGAATACTCTAAAGATATCTTCCAGCGGGCTTTTAAGTTCGATAAAGAAATAATATTAAATGGATATCCATCTAATGATATTTTTCATAAAAATAATAAGCAAGAAAGAATTGAATCGATCAAAACAAAATTAAACATCCCAAAAAATAAACAAGTAATATTGTATGCACCAACATGGAGAGACAATGAATTGAGCGGATCTTGGAATCATTCTTTTGAAATGAAATTCGATTTAGAACAGTTCCAAAGAGAATTTGGTGATGATTATATACTAATCTTACGTATGCATCATTTAATCTCTGATTATTTAGTTCTTAGTCCAAGTAAACATTCATCAATCATTGATTTATCTAAATATGATGATATTCAAGAGTTGTATTTAATTTCTGATATTTTAATTACTGATTATTCTTCTGTGTTTTTTGAATATGCAAATAGTAAAAAGCCAATTTTGTTCTATGCATATGATTATCAACTTTATAAAGAAGAAATTAGAGGTTTTTATTTAGATATGTACAAGGATTTACCTGGTCCTGTGTTAGAGGAGCAACAACAGTTGTTCGCTGCTATAAGAAATATTCATCAAATTAAAGAAGAATACAGCGAAAAATATAATGAATTTCACCAAAAATACTGCGGTCTTGAAAAGGGAGATTCAGCCAAATTAGTTAGCGGAATAGTGTTCGGCAATCAATAATTGGAGGTAACAATGAAAAATGTATTAGTGTTCCCATGTGGTTCAGAGATTGGTTTAGAAATTCACAATTCACTTAAGTTCTCTAAGGATTTTGAGCTGATAGGTGCATCAAGTGTCTCTGATCATGGTAAATATGTATATAAAAATTATATAGAGAATGTCCCAGATATACATGATGAAGACTTTATTGACAAATTGAATCATTTAATTGATGAAAATAAAATTGATTTTATTATACCAGCTCATGATAGTGTTGTGTTGAAATTAGCACAAAATCAAAAACGCATAAAAGCAATAGTTGTAACATCCGACCAATTTACATGTGAGGTTGCTAGATCTAAAAAGAAAACTTATGAATTTTTTAAAAAGCAACCTTTTGTCCCCAAAATGTACGGAACAATAGAGGAAGTTGAATTTTTCCCTGTCTTTTTAAAGCCTGATGTTGGACAAGGATCAAAAGGAGTAGCTCTTGCAAGAGATAAAAAAGAGTTAGAATTCTATAAAAATAACAAATCTGATTTACTAATACTAGAATATCTTCCAGGTAAAGAATATACGATAGATTGCTTTACGAATAAAAATGGAGAACTTAAATATGCTGGAAGACGAGAAAGAAAACGAATTAAGAGTGGCATAAGCGTGAATTCCGCTACGTTGCAAATGGATGAACAGACAAGACAAATTGCTTATGAGATTAACAAACATCTTCAATTTAGAGGAGCATGGTTTTTTCAAATTAAAGAAGATGTGAATGGGGATTACAAATTGTTAGAAGTGGCTCCACGTATTGCAGGAACTATGGCTCTATATCGTAACAAAGGTGTTAATTTCCCATTACTTAGTTTATATGACCGGATGGATTTTGATATAAAAATAGAAGATAACGGTGTGGACATTGAGGTAGACCGTGCACTAATCAATCGTTTTACTATTGCTTATTCTTATCAAAGAGTATATGTTGATTTTGATGATACGATAACGTATAAAGACAAAGTCAATCCACTTTTAATGTTATTTTTATATCAATGTTTCAATAGTAATAAAGAAATTATTTTAATTACAAAGCATATTCATAATATCAAAGAAACCCTAGAGAAACTTCGAATTAATGCAAACCTTTTTAATCGTATAATTCATTTAGAAAAAGAAGATATAAAATCAAAATATATAGATAACCAAACACCTTCTATATTTATCGATGATTCTTTTAGTGAAAGAGATCAAATTAAAGCTGCTGGCATCCCAGTATTTGATGTAGATTCAATAGAATCTTTAATTGATTGGAGAAGTTAGATGGGAGAACAACTTAAATTTCCACAACCAATACATGTTACAAAACCAAAACTTCCTAAATTTGAGGAGTATACTGATAAAATAAAAGATATTTGGGAGAATAACTGGTTAACAAATGACGGTCCATTACATGAAGAATTTAAAACTAACCTTAAAGATTATTTAGGAGCTTCAGAACTCGAACTGTTTACTAATGGACATTTAGCTTTGGAATTAGCCCTGAAAACATTAGAAGAAAAAGGGGAAATTATTACTACTCCTTTTACTTTTGCTTCTACGATTCATGCAATAAAAAATACTGGTTTTCAACCAGTTTTTTGTGATATTGAATTAAATACATTTAACATTGATGTTAAACAAATTGAACATCTGATTACAGAGAAAACAAGAGCAATTGTTGCGGTACATGTGTTTGGGAATCCTTGTGATGTAGTTGAATTAGATAGAATCTCAAGGGATTATGGGATACCTCTTATTTATGATGCTGCACATGCTTTCGGAGTAAAGGTGAATGGAAACTTTATTGGAGAATATGGTGATGTTTCTATGTTTAGTATGCATGCCACAAAAGTTTTCCATTCTATAGAAGGTGGAGTACTGTGTTATAAACGAAAAGACTTAACTAAATTACTCAAAGCTTTAAAAAATTTTGGTATTACTTCTAGTGAAACAGTTGATTACATTGGGATTAATGCAAAAATGAATGAATTTCAAGCTGCTATGGGATTGGTTAATCTTAAAGAAATTGATCAAGATATCTTAAAGAGAAAAGAAGTTTATCATCTTTATGAAAAACATCTTTCTGAAATACCAGGAATTAACTTAGTTCGAATTAATAGAAATGTCCAGCATAACTATTCTTATTTTCCAATTTTATTAGAAAATTTAAATATGAGAGACTACTTAAATGAAGTATTAAAAGAATACAACTTATTTACTAGAAAATATTTCTATCCACTATGTAATGATTTTGGATGTTACTCATTTAATTCAAATGAAACACCAGTAGCAGTATATGTGAGTGATCGTATTTTGGCATTACCAATGTATTCTGAATTAACCTCTGATGAAGTAAAGCAAATTTGTACCATTATTAAAATTGTTTTAGAGGATTATCATATTCAAGACAATAATAGAATGACGAATCAAGTGGGTGAGCTATCGAATGAGCCAGTATAAACTAAGTGTAGTAGTGTTGGTTTATAATACAGAAAACTATTTGAAGGAGTGTCTTGACTCACTAGTCAATCAATCGATGCCTGACTTGCAGATTATTGCAGTGAATGATGAAAGTCCTGATAATAGTGCGGAAATTTTAAATGAATATGAAAAGAAATACCCTAATATAACGGTAATTCATCAAAAAAATAGTGGTGGAGCTAATGCAGGAAATCACGGGTTAAAATATGCAACTGGAGAATACATAACCTTGATGGATTCAGATGATATACTGCCCCTAGATGCATATGAAAAGTTATATTTAGAAGCCAAAAGAAGTGAAGCGGATATTGTCATAGGAAGGCCTAATATTTTAATAAACGGGGTTCAAAAAGAAATTATTTATAAAAAAGAGAGAGAAGTATGGCAAGCAAACAGATTAATCGAACATGTGAGAGATTATCCTGACATTTTTTATGATGGATTTTATTGGAATAAAATTTTCCGCAGAGAATTGATTTTTGAACACCAATGCTTTATGCCTCCAGGTATGCTATATGCAGATCGTCCGATGGTTCATAAGGCATTTTTATACGCAAAGAAAATAGCCATCATCACAGAAGTTGTGTATCTTTGGAGAAAAAGAGGAGAAGAAGCAACTCAGAAATCAATAACCCAGCTAAACGGTGATTTACGTAATTTCCAAGATCGAATAGAATCTCTTAAATACCAAATACAATATTTTGAAGATTATGGAGATAAAGAGCTTGAAAATGAGTTTTTAAAAAGAAACATTGAACGCTTATTCTTTCCAATCAAAAATATTGTATTGGACAAAAAATTTAGACACGTCTTTTATAAAGAAATTAAGCCTATTTTACAAAAAGTTGATCATATTTTCGATAATGATTTAGGTATTACAAGTAATCTTTATATTTATTTTATTTTGAATGATTTGCATGAAGAATTAATTTATTATCTATCTGGTAACCCAAAAGGAAGAGTAATAAAAGACAATGGGAAATTTTACTGGTCACTTCCTTTTTTTAGAAATGAAACACTTAATATACCAGATGAATTGTTTGAGATAAAAGTGTTAAAAGAAGAATTTATAAAAATTAATAAAATAGGTATTGAAGATGGAAAGGTCATGTTCGAATGTATAGACATTCCGAAATCATTTGATGATGCAAGTGTCTTTATTTCATTTGAATCTAGGCATAATTTAACCGAAAAGACTGTAGTTAGTGCGTTTGTAGATCATAATGGTAAATTAAAAGCAGAACTTTCGCTAAAAGAATTTAATCAAGTTGCGACATATGATATTTACATTATTGTAAAAAGAAATCATAAGGAAGATAAATTTAGAATCTCTAAAAAAATGTATAGTAACAAATTCAATAACTTCAAAGATTCAAAGTTTAACCTATTTTTCACTAGTAAAGGAAAGTTGTCTCTTGAAAATATTGATGTAAAATTAGAACAGCTGATTTTAAATGAAGTAGGCATTTTTATATTGACAGAACGGCCAATAATAGAATCAGGGGCATTTTATTTAAAAAATAGAATAACACAAGAAAAGATCTTTATGGAAAAGGTCTCGAGCACAGAATTTAAGATTAATTGGAAACACTTTTTTGAAGGATTTAAAACATATGACTTATTTTATTGTTCTCAGGAGTGTCATTTTAGATTGAGAAAAAGTTTGTTGACAGAAAAATTAAATCATATGTATCGATTAGAGCCTTTTCAGATAGAGTTTTATGAAACGGATAAAGGAAATATTTCTTTAAAAAGTTCGACTTTCTTAACTCGTTTATTGTCAAAGCTTAAGAGTTGAATCTAGCTAGGAGGGGGTAATTTCCTCCTTTTTTAATTTCATTCATATACCTACTTTGTCGACAAGTGAAATATTCCTCAACATCTGTTACAATTATGAGCGGTGCTTTTTAAAAAAGTAATTCCAAAAACTTATATCTAAGGAAGATTAGAATGAACGCAATGTTGACGATACTAAAGGAGCAAATCAGCTCATTTCCGCTGATTATGCGACTTGCTGTTTATGAAACAAAATCAAAATATCAGATGAATTATTTAGGTGTTTTATGGCAGTTTTTAAATCCATTGATTCAAATGCTGGCTTACTGGTTTGTTTTTGGTATGGGTATTCGAGGAGGACAGCCAATTGTCATTGGCGGCGTGGAAGTTCCGTTTATCATCTGGATGCTTGCTGGATTAATCCCTTGGTTCTTCATTAGTCCGACGGTTCTTGATGGATCAAACAGTGTGTTTAAACGCATTAATATGGTATCGAAAATGAATTTTCCGATTAGTGCGCTGCCGTCTGTGGTGATTATGTCCAACTTGTTCAGCTACTTTGTCATGATGGGGGTCTATCTGATTGTGCTGATTTCCTATGGCATCTACCCTGACGCGCATTGGCTGCAATATATATACTATCTTATTTGTATGATCGCGTTTATGTTTTCGTTTAGTTTGTTTAATTCCACGATTAGCGTACTCGTGAGAGACTATCAATTTCTTTTACAATCCGTGACACGATTACTTTTCTTTTTGCTGCCGATTTTTTGGAATATTTCAGAGAAACTTACCGGAGATAAGGCGTGGATTGGAGATATTTTAAGGCTGAATCCTCTTTTCTACATTATTGATGGTTTTAGAAATAGTTTGTTAAAGGGAGAATGGTTCTTCCATGATGTCAAATACACACTTTATTTTTGGCTGATCACGCTTCTTCTTTTAACAGTCGGTTCATTGCTTCATATGAAATTTAGGGATAAATTTGTCGATTTTCTTTAAAAAGTAAGGAGATTATACGATGAAACTAAAGGTTTCGTTTCGAAACGTATCCAAGCAATACGTCCTATATAAAAAACAGTCGGATAAGATTAAAGGACTGTTTTTACCTAATAAAAATGAAAAAGGTTTCTTTGCTGTTCGTGATGTGTCCTTTGATGTATATGAAGGCGAGACGATTGGTTTTGTGGGGATTAACGGATCTGGGAAATCGACAATGTCGAACCTTCTAGCGAAAATCATTCCACCGACAAGTGGTGAAATTGATATGGACGGCCAGCCATCGCTAATTGCCATTGCAGCAGGGCTGAACAACCAATTAAGTGGAAAAGACAACATTCGCTTAAAGTGCTTAATGATGGGGCTGACGAATAAAGAAATAGACGAGCTTTACGAAAAAATCGTAGAGTTTGCGGATATTGGAGATTTTATTGACCAGCCGGTTAAGAGCTATTCAAGCGGAATGAAATCCCGTCTTGGCTTTGCCATTTCAGCGCATATCGATCCAGATATCCTCATTATTGATGAAGCGCTGTCTGTTGGAGACCAAACCTTCTATCAAAAATGTGTGGATCGCATTACAGAATTCAAGGAACAAGGAAAGACGATCTTTTTTGTCAGTCACTCCATTAGCCAAATCCAAAAAATCTGTGATCGGGTGGCTTGGATGCATTATGGTGAACTTCGTATGTTTGATGATACGAAAAAGGTCGTGAAAGAGTATAAGGAGTTTGTTGATTGGTTTAACAAGCTTTCCAAGAAAGAGAAACAAAAATACCAAATGGAACATAAGGAAGGCAGAAAAGGCGTACAAAAGACAGAAAAGGTGTCTCGTTATCAAGAGAACGGAAAACGACGTTCATTGTTCGGACCCGCATTTCAAGTGACAGTTTTAGCGGTCTTAACGATATTGCTGGCCTTATCGATGTTTTCAGATCGCCCGCTTCGTACACTGGCGACATTTGGTGCAATTCCATCAGATAAGATAGAAGCGCCTCAGTCGAAGAACCCGGAAACGAAGGGGGCGCCCGATATGAAAAAGGTGGATCAACAGATGATTGTCACGGCTGATCCACTCAAGGTTTACAAAGACCAAGCCATGAAAAAAAAGGCTGATGTCACTTTGCCATTTGGACAAGAAGTACAGGTTGTGGCTGAAAATAAACAAACCGTTCAAATTAAAACAGCGTCAGAAACGTATTTTGTTAAACCTGATGCGCTTCAAAATGCAGAGGATTTAAAGTCATTATCCATTGGATCAGGACAGTTTAATTCCTATGTATCGCCTGCATCAGCAGGTTCGTATGAGTATCTACTTTCTTTCCTTGGAAAAGAAGAATCTGTGCTTAAACAGAGAATGCAAACGCTGAGCTCATTGAAAAATGATCAAGGAGATACGATTGAACGATTGACCACAGAGAAAACCGACTATGTCATTCAAAAGGGTCAGGCAAACACCATTGTGTTTCGAGAGGTGATGTCCATCTCTCCTTCCACACTTGGGCTGACAGAACAAAATGTCTGGATGAATGAGAAACGAACAAAATTCGCAGTGAAGGGCGAAAATAACCTGTTTGTCATTGATAATGAACAGCATACACTGACTATTTCAGTCATTAAATAAAAAAAGCTGCCGATGCCGGCAGCTTTTTTAGTTCACTTCTTCTTTTTCGAGAAGCTGTTTCATAAATGGAATGAGTTTCTTTTTCAATTCCTCATCCTGAAGAGCAAACTCAAGCGTCGTTTCAATGAAGCCTTGCTTCTCGCCGACATCGTATCGTTTTCCTTCGAAATCATAGGCAAAGACTCGCTGGATGTCATTTAGCTTTTGAATGGCATCAGTCAGTTGAATTTCTCCGCCTGCACCAATCTCTTGCTGTTCAAGGTACATAAAGATCTCTGGCGTGAAAATGTAGCGCCCTAAGATGGCTAGGTTCGATGGTGCTGTTCCTTGCGGCGGCTTTTCAACAAAGTTTTTGACTTGGTAGCGGCGCCCTTCTTGTGTAAGTGGGTCGATGATCCCGTAGCGATGCGTATCGCTGTCTGCTACTTGCTGAACACCGATGACAGATGAAAGAGTTTTTTCATATTCATCCATCAGCTGGCGAAGCCCAGGTGTTTCGGCTTGAACAATGTCATCACCTAATAAAACAGCAAAAGGCTCATCACCAATAAAATTGCGTGCACACCAAACAGCATGTCCAAGACCTTTTGGTTCTTTTTGACGAATGTAGTGAATATCAGCAATGTTAGAAGATTTCCTTACTTTTTCTAACAGCTCCTTTTTCCCTTTTTCCTCTAGGTTACGCTCAAGTTCTGGAGCAAAATCAAAATGATCTTCAATTGCTCTTTTTCCTTTTCCAGTGACGATAATAATGTCTTCGATTCCTGATTCAACAGCTTCTTCAATAATATATTGAATGGTTGGTTTATCAACGATTGGGAGCATCTCTTTAGGCATGGCTTTTGTTGCAGGAAGGAAACGTGTCCCGAGACCTGCAGCTGGTATAATGGCTTTACGTACTTTTTTCAATGTATTTTGCACCGTCCTTAAATACTGATGTGAAAATTAAGAGAATACCACTAAATTCTACCTTACTTTTAAAAGTAATCAAATAATTTTATGATGTTTAAAGTAATTTTAATAGAAAATTGTAAATATAAACAATCAGATCTGTGAAAAATTTATTAATTTTAGCATGGTTAGTTTATCATTTGAGGAGATCTTTTGTATAATAAAAACAATATGTATTGATGGAAAGAGGCATAAACAAGTGAAAAAACTAAATGTAATGACTATTTTCGGTACTAGACCTGAAGCAATCAAAATGGCACCACTTGTCCTTGAATTGAATAAACATCCACAGATAAATTCGATTGTTACTGTAACAGCTCAGCATAGAGAAATGCTTGATCAAGTCCTTGAGGCTTTTTCTATTACGCCAGATCATGATTTAAACATCATGAAGCAGCGCCAGACATTATCTGAAATCACATCAAATGCACTATTAAAACTAGATCAATTATTCCAAGAGGAAAAACCTGATATTGTCCTTGTTCATGGAGACACAACAACAACCTTTGCAGGAAGCTTGGCCGCATTCTACCACCAAATTTCAGTCGGTCACGTTGAAGCGGGTTTAAGAACACACAATAAATACTCGCCGTTCCCTGAGGAATTGAACCGACAAATGACAGGCGCGATTGCCGATATTCATTTTGCTCCTACAAATGAGGCAAAGCAGAATCTTTTAATTGAAAATAAAAAAGAAGAGACGATTTGTGTGACGGGGAATACAGCGATTGATGCATTGCAAACAACGGTTACAGAGCAGTATCAACACCCTATTTTAGAGAAAATAGGCACAGATAAAATGATTTTGTTAACGGCTCATCGCAGGGAGAATCTCGGCCAGCCGATGAAAAACATGTTTAGAGCGATTAGACGTATTGTAGAAGAGTTTGAAGATGTTCAGGTTGTATATCCTGTACATTTAAACCCTGCTGTTCGTGATGCGGCTCAGACAGAATTCAGTGATCTTGATCGTGTGCACTTAATTGAGCCGCTCGAAGTAGTTGATTTCCATAACTTCGCTGCTGCCTCACACTTTATATTAACGGATTCTGGCGGTGTCCAAGAGGAGGCGCCTTCTCTTGGGAAGCCAGTACTAGTGCTGCGCGATACAACAGAACGCCCTGAAGGCGTGAAAGCTGGTACGCTGAAGCTCGCGGGTACAGATGAAGAGACCATTTACAATATGGCAAAGCAGCTGCTAGTCGATCAGAAAGAGTACGACAACATGTCGAAGGCATCTAATCCATATGGTGATGGACAAGCGTCAAAACGAATTGTCGAAGAGCTTCTCCATCGTTTTGGATTAAGCGAAGAAAAACCAGTTCCATTTCAATCATAAAAAAAGAAGACTACATTTCTGTAGTCTTCTTTTTTACTGCTCTAAACTTTCCTTCAATTCCTTCTTCACATTCGCAAGACTGCTGTCATCAAGCTGGTAGTAATAAATGTTATTGATACGTGCGCCTGATCCTTTCAGCTCGTGCTGTTTTACATGCTGTCTTGCATCACGATAATCATTCATCATCGTCCACATATCGTCAAATGACATGTTTGTCTTCATATTATTTTCTACGACTTTGAACATATCACCGAATTTCGTAATAGATGAAATGTTGGCACCTTTTGCAATGATGCCCTCAATGACTTGGCGCTGTCTTTGCTGACGTCCGAAGTCACCCTTTGGATCTTGCTTTCTCATTCTCGTATAGGCAAGGGCTTGATCCCCGTTCAGGTTAATCTCTCCTGTACCAAATGAGTGGCCATCATAGCTAAATGCAAACGTGCTGTTCACCGTAATTCCTCCAAGTGTATCGACAATATCCTTAAAGCTTTCCATATTGACTTTAACGAAGTAATCAACAGGTACATCAAGCAGTTCCTCTACAGTATCTGCTGCCATTTGTGTACCACCGAATGCGTAAGAATGGTTGATTTTATCCATTGTGCCTTTTCCGACAATTTTCGTATACGTATCACGCGGGATGCTCACCATTTCGGTCGTTTTCGTTTTCGGATTTACTGTCATGTATATTAATGTGTCTGCACGGCCTCGGTCATTTTTTCGTTCATCGACACCCATGACTAAAATAGAAATCGGGTCTTTCTTATTTAAATCGACATCTTTGTCACGCTTATCTGACTTCTTTAAATTCTCCTGAATGCCTGCGACGGTCGATGCTGCTGTGTTCCAAAGATGATATGCGTATCCGCCAGTGGCTAATACGAATAAGCCAATAATCGATAAAACAATCCAAAGAACCTTTTTCTTCTTTCTTTTTCTTTCAGCTCTCATAATGTCCCTCACCTTTTCTATGATTCTTCCATGATTATAGGTTTACGAATCTTGATAAACAAGTTATTTTTTTACTTTGAACCTAGATATAGACGTTGTAACAAAAAAAAGGTTTCAAAAAACCTTAAATTTACCTTAAAATAATAAGTTATAAGACGATACAAAGACATGAGGTGAAAAAAATGAAGAAAATCGTCGTTTTACCGTTCTTAATACTGCTACTAGGTATCGTGCTCGCAGCATGTGGAACGGCTGAGCAGTCCACAGGAGATAACAAGACAAGCAGTTCAACTCCTCAGGTACTGGAAGAGAAAGCTGAATTTATTGGAATGGCTGATGCACATACAGTCGAAGTGAAAAAAGTGAATACGACCTTAAGCTATGAATTTACGGATAATTTTAAAGATGTGTTAAATGAATTTAAACCAGGAGACACAGTAGAAATCTCTTACTTTATTAATGACAGTGGTCAAAAGGAAATCCAGAAGATTGAAAAACAGAAGTAAAAAAGATGGGCGGGATGAACAAAATTGAAGAAAACAGGCATTACACTAATTGTTCTCATGATACTGACTCTACTAGTTGCACCCTTTCAGTCTGCCATGGCTAGCTCGACAATTTCAGTGAAATTGTCTAATTATATCGGAAACAAAAAAACGATGGATGTATCCACAACTGGAGAATACAAGCTTTCAGGTTCGAATGTGGCTGTCACAAAAAGATACGATGGCAAAAATCGCTATGAAGTAGCCAATAGCATTGCATCTGCTGGCTGGAAAAATCCATCAACTGTTGTCATTGTCAGTCGTGATGCATTTGATCATGCGATTTCTGTATCACCGTTAGCATACAAACTGGGCGCACCTATTTTGTATACGAATATTGAAAAACTGACGAAAACAACAGAAAACCAGCTGAAGAAAATGAAGCCAGATAACATTCTGATTGTCGGAAATACGAAAAGCATTTCAACAGCTGCTGAGAAATCTATTAAAAAGTATGGCAAAGTCAGACGTATTAGTGGAAAAGACAAGTTTGAAATCTCCCAAAAAATCGCTAAAGAAATGGGTAACTATAAGCAAGCTGTCGTTGTCGGCGGGAACTCATTTATGAATGGGATTGCCATTGCATCCTATGCATCGAGAAAGGGATACCCTATCCTGTTAACAAAAAAAGATTCCATTCCGTCTTATAGAATGCCAAGTAAAGTGATCATCATCGGCAGTACGAAAAGTACTGGACAAAAAGTTGAAAATCAAATCAAAAAAACCTCACAGGTGACAAGAATCAGCGGCGCCAATCGCTATGAATTATCTGTGAATATTATAAAGAAATTAAATATTAATGCAGATAAAGTTTATTTGGCGAAAGCCTCTAGCTATATTTATGCTATGCCGCTGTCGCAATTGGCTGCAAAATCTAACAGTACCGTTGTGTATGTGAAACCCGATTCTGTCACAGCGTCTTTAAAAGCACTGTTGAAAGAAAAAGGTACATATGCTTATCATCTTGCGGGCAGCACAAGTGCGATTAAAGATAGCTTGAAAAATTCATTAGCCAAACAAGTTTATCTGAAAAAAAATCAAAACTACCAATTGAATATTTCTAACGGAAAAATTTCATTAAAAGGCATAAAAACGTATAGCACAGTAAGAGTTGTTCCTGAGAAATATTCAACAAAAAATGTCCTTCAAATTGCAGGAAAGCCGTATTTAGGCAGCGTAAACTTTGCAATTGAATCAGGGTATATCAGGCCGACTCTCGAAAATATTCCATTTGAAGACTATTTAAAAGGTGTAGTGCCAAATGAAATGCCTGCAAGCTGGAATGTTGAAGCGTTAAAAGCACAGGCGGTTGCCGCTAGAACGTATTCGGTGAAAAGTATTGGAAAAGTCGTCCCTGATACAACAGCCTTCCAAGTCTATGGAGGATATAACTGGTACACAAATTCGACAAAAGCTGTCGATGCCACAAAAGGAAAGGTTCTGAAATACAACAATCAGCTCATTTCAGCAACCTATTACTCTAGCAATGGCGGTTATACAGAGGCAAGTGAAGAAGTATGGGGAAATGCACTGCCGTACTTAGTGGCCAAAAAGGATCCAAAAGATCCAGTCAATCCATGGACACTGAAACTCTCTAAAAAACAACTCGGCACGACATGGACTGCTAGTACAGCAGCATCTGAGTGGTCTAAAGCAAAAGAGACAAATGCAGCTGACCTTGCTGGCCTGAAATCATGGCTGCTTAAAAACAAAGAAACTGCTGCATCTGATATGAAAATCGCATCCATCTCAAGCCTGACGTTCTCAGGGAAAACAAAAGGCCAGCGTGCGAAGACGGTATCGATCAAACTGACATACCATCTGAAAAACAAAACAGGCACATATTCGGTGAACAAAAGCACAACGGCAAGTATGAAGATGACCGAGTTTCGATCAGTCATGGGCGCAACAAAGGTGAAAAGCACGTTTGCGTCAGTCAAAAACAACACAAATGACTTCACGATTTCAGGAAAAGGGTATGGACACGGCATTGGTATGAGCCAATACGGAGCCAAAGCGAGAGCTGAATCTGGAAACTCATATTCTTCCATACTCTCGTTCTATTATCCAGGTACAAAACTAACAAACTATTAAAGGGTAAAAGGAGGACATAGAAGATGCGCTCATTGATGAAAACAGCCATCCTCAGCCTCATCGCCATTTTCGTTATCGTTCCAACAGCTTTGGCAGACAATTCAGTCTCACGAATTGATGGCGGGAGCAGATATGCCGTAGCGGCAAACGTAGCGAAAAAAGGATGGGGAACTGCAAGTACAGTCGTTTTAGTAGGGAAAACTGCGTATGCAGATGCAACAGCAGGAATTCCACTTGCACATCAAAAAAATGGACCAGTTCTTTACACAAACAGTAAAAGCCTTTCGGGTGATACAAAAAAAGCCTTAACTTCATTAAAAACAAAGACGGTGATCGTTTTAGGCAGCACATCAAGTGTGTCAAACAACGTTGTCAACCAAGTGAAGAAAATGGGCATCTCCACACAGCGTATTTCAGGAAAAAACCGATATGAGCTATCTGCCAATATCGCGAAAAAAATGAAAAAGCCAGCAGGCGTCGTTGTCGTTGAGGGTTCTTTCTATGCACATGGGATTGCGATTGCACCTGTAGCCGCTCAAAAAGGATTCCCAATTCTATACACAGATAAAAAGGGACTTCGTTCTGAAATCGCTTCTGTTGCAAAAGCAAGCAATGTGAAACAAACCATTGTAGTCGGCGGAGAGAATTACGTCACAAAAGCAGCTTATAACCAATTGAAATCTCCAACACGAATCAAAGGCTCGACTCGTTATGATGTCGCGGCAAATATTGTGAAAAAATACAATATGAGCGTCAATAATACCTATGTAGGAAGAGGATTTGGCTATGCCACTTCTTCTTCTGCTGCAGGCATTGCGGCCAAGCAAAACAAAGCATTGCTTCTAACGAATGAAAAGACGCTGCCAAAAGTAACAAGAGCAACAGTGAGCAGCAAGAAAATCACTAAATTTACTGTCGTAGGCAGTACAAATACTGTCACACCAACTGTTGTAAACCAGCTGAAAAACCCGGCTGTTGGGAAAAAAGTATTCATTGATCCAGGTCATGGCGCGCATGATTCAGGAGCTGTAGGTTACGGATTATATGAAAAGAATTTGAATTTAGACGTAGCAAAGCGTTTAAATACGAAATTAAACAACGCTGGTGCACTTGTGACCATGTCAAGAACATCAGACACATTTGATAGCCTTCAAACACGAGTGAGCAAAGGTGCCAATGCGAAAGCGGATATCTTCATTAGTGTCCATGCGAACTCAAATGATAACAGCAGTGCAAATGGGACAGAAACATACTATGACAAAACAAATGCGGCTGCAAATAGCCTGAAGCTGGCGCAAAACATCCAGCCCAAAATGGTCAGTGCACTAGGAACAAGAGACCGTGGTGTGAAAACAGCTGGCTTCTACGTCATTAAATATTCTAAGATGCCGAGTGTTCTTTTAGAAACTGGTTTTGTTTCTAGTCCAGTTGATTCAAACATCTTGAAATCTGCTACGTATAAAGATCGGTTAGCAGCAGGCATTTCAAGCGGAGTGTCAGGGTATTTTAGATAAGTAAACATAAGAAAACCTGAGGGGTGTCTCGGATACTCCTCTTAGGCTGCTCGAGTACGTACTCGGCAGCCTTTTTTCAAAAGTCCATGAAGAAACATTGTCAAGTTAAAAATACATTTCATTTTTGGTTATGTTTGTTATAATTGAAACATAGAAGGTGAATGGTTTACGCATAAATCTTCAGCAAACCGACAAATCATGAAGAGGTGACGATCTTGAAAAAATTAATCACAATGCCGTTTCTAGTATTGCTTCTAGGAGTATTGCTCACAGCGTGCGGCACAACAAATCAATCAAGCGATAACAAAAAGGATGACAGTAAAAAAGAAACAACCGAAGCAGCTGATCAAAACAAAGATAAGGCTGCAGACGAAAAATCAGAAGATGATCAATCATCAAAAAACGAAAAATCAGATGATCAAAGTAAAGAAACAGCTGCTCAAACAGAAGAACCAGCAGGTCAATCTGATGAAGAAGCAAAAGACAGCTCAAGCAAAGAAATTACAAAAGAAGAACCTGCTAAAGATCAATCAAAATCTGACTCAAAATCTGACTCTAAAACAAAGAAAGAATCAACGACTAGTAAGAAAAATGAAGTCACCAAAGAAGGCACATATGTCGGTTTGGCTGATGGACATACAATTGCTGTCAACATTGATGGAAAAGAAGTAGCTATTCAATTCGGAAATACCTTTTCTAAACAAGTGAACAGCTTAAAAGAAGAATCAAAAGTAAAAGTAACCTATACAAAAGATGCAAATGGAACACTTCGATTGAAAACGATCGAATCTGTAAAAGCAAAATAAAGAAAAGGCCCGGAGACCCGCAGAATTGCGGGTCTTTTTTACGTTGAAAAGGGCATAACTTGATATAAGTGCACATTCTTAACACAGTTTTACAAGACTTAACAGCCCATTTACATTTGCTTAATGTTGCTCTGCTAAACTGACTTTCATAGAACATCTCTTTACACAACAACTACTTTGAATGGTGAGGTGCAGGTCAGTGAGTGCAGAGAAAGCGATGAATCTTTACAGAGAATATGAAGTGAGACGAAATCACTCTTTTGCCTTAACAGAACATATGGTTCGTTATTTATTTGCAAAACGTTTCATAGATTTAATGTTCTCGTTCATCGGATTGATGTTGAGTACGCCAATCATTTTGCTGTTTGCTCTTTTGATTAAGCTGGAAACACCAGGGCCAGCCTTTTATATGCAGGAAAGGGTCGGGAAAGACGGTGTTTACTTTAAATTATGGAAGCTCAGATCGATGAGAATTGACGCAGAAAGCGGAGGAGCGAAATGGGCGCAAAAAAATGACCCGCGTATCACCAAAGTGGGGGCATTCATCCGTAAAACAAGAATTGATGAACTTCCGCAATTTATCAACGTGTTAAAAGGAGAAATGAGTATCGTAGGTCCTCGTCCAGAAAGACCGATGTTTACCGCAGAATTTAATCGGACGATTCCAGGCTTCACAAAAAGGTTGGCGGTAAAGCCGGGGCTGACAGGTCTTGCTCAAGTAAATGGCGGATATGAAATGAGTCCAAGTGAAAAATTAACACACGACTTACAGTATATTCAAAACTTGACATTTTCTCTCGACACGAAGATTATGGTAAAAACGTTAAAAGTCATCATGACTGGTGACGGAGCCAGATAAGTAAAGTAGGGAAGAGAAATGGCAAGTATGAAAAAAAGCATGCTAGGCGGGGCAAAATGGACAAGCTTGTCCGCATTGATCATCACCATTATCCAAATTGCACAGTTCGCCTTTTTAGGGAATGTGATGTCACTCAAGGAGTTTGGACTCGTTGGCATGATCACAACTGTCACAATATTTACGCAAATTTTACTTGATCTAGGCATTGGGGCAGCGATCATTCAAAAGGAACAAACGACAGAACGTCAATTATCTACATTATATTGGATCAACTTGCTCACAGGGATTATCTTGTTTTGTCTGCTCATCCTGCTAAGCCCAATGATAGCCGCTTTTTATAACCGGCCAGAGCTAGAGGGTCTGCTCAAGCTATTATCGATCATGTTTCTAATCGCACCGATTGGCCAGCAGTACCAGTATATGATGCAAAAAGACTTAGCCTTTAAAACATTAAGCACCATTGAAGCCATTGCGACCATCATATCGCTGCTCGTTTTACTCGTTTTCGCCTTCTTCATGAATCCGATTGTCGCCTATGTCATCTCTCAAGTGCTGCTGCAATCAGGAAAAGGTCTCATGTATGCAGCGGCTTATTGGAAGAAGTGGCGTCCAGCACCTGTTTTTGCATTAGGAGAGGTGAAGGAATTTTTCTCATTCGGTGCATTCCAGCTCGCATCCAGACTGGTCAACCGAGCAGGATCAAACATCGACATGATATTAATCGGTCGATTTCTTGGAGCGGAGGCGTTAGGTATTTACAGCTTGGCGTATCAAATTGTGACGATACCCGTACTGAAGATAAATCCGATTGTGACGAGAGTGGCTTTCCCAGTTTTCGCAAAAAGTCAGCGTGATCACTCCATGCTGCGTGAGGGCTTCCTAAGTATGACGAATATGCTCGCATTGGTTAGTTTTCCATTATTAATCGGCCTTGCTGCCGTATCAGACAGTTTTATAGAAGTCGTGTTTGGAGAGAAATGGCTAGTAGCGGTTCCGGTTTTAAATATATTGTGCATTGTCGGCCTGCTGCGTGTGCTGATGAATCCAAACGGTTCCATACTTCTTGCAAAAGGGAGAGCGGACTTAGCCTTTTATTGGGATACGGGGATGCTCATCGTGTATGGCTGCGCATTATATGCAGGTGTCATGACAGGCAGTCTGCTCACAGTAGCTTGGATTTACTCAGGTGTCAGCCTGCTCAACTTTATTGTCGGCAGATGGCTCATGGCATATGTCATTCAGCTTGATATGAAGGTGTATTTAAAATCACTTGGAAAGCCTGCTGTCATGACGCTGCTCATGGCTGTCTGTGCGATAGCTTTACATCAAGGGATGAAGCTGACATCAGCAGATATTTTACTTCAATTACTTCTGACTGTTTGTGTCAGTGCTGCATTGTATGGCTTGCTGCTCATCAAAATGTATCCTCAGGCTGCAGGCAAATTATTGAGAAGAGGTCGTTCGTCATGAAGGTACTATGGCTCACAAGTGTATATCCTAGTGAAAAACATCCGAGTGAGGGCGTATTTCATGAAACGCAAGTCCAGGAGCTGCTCAAACAAGGAATGGAAGTGACTGTCATTTGTCCTAATCCAGTGAATCCGCCGGTTTTACGGATGCTGAAGGCATCCTATCGGCAGAAAAGGGATCTGCCTGAACAGGAAGTGAGGAACGGAGTAACGGTATATAGACCGCCTTATCCAGCGCTCCCTGGACAGCTGAAATGGGCGCAGCCGAGCAAGCGGATAGCGGCTTCCGTTCTCAGAGCAATGCAGCATCATCAGCTGTCACCAGATTTCATCCATGCGCATTTTGCCATGCCGTCTGGCGGAGCGGCAGCTGTCATTCAAAAAGAAACGCAAATCCCTTATCTTCTGACCTTACACGGCAGTGATGTGAACGTATATCCGAGCTATAGCAAAGGGGCACAGGCAGCCTTTGAAACAGCGGTGAAGCAGGCGTCTGTAGTTCTGACAGTGAGTGAGGAGCTGGCTAAAAAGACAAATGATATGACGAAGGTAGAAGCAAAATGTCTTCCGCTTGGTATACCGCTCCAATCATTTTCAAGAACGGAAGAAGATCAAAAAGGCATCAGAAAGCACCTAGGTTTACCGCTTCAAGATAAGCTTGTTATTTTCGTCGGGCGTTTAGTGAAAGAGAAGGGCTTGCTTGAATTAGCTGATGCTGTCAACAGCATGGATGGTGTGAAAGCAGTCTTTGTCGGAAAAGGCCCCCTTGCAAAGGAGCTCACGGAACGGGCGGGAGCATCTATTATACTTCCAGGGCAGGTACCGAATGAGCAGGTAAGAGACTACTTAATGGCAGCTGATCTGTTTGCACTCCCTTCCTACAGTGAAGGAATGCCAACCGTCGTTCTAGAAGCGCTCGCTTTAAAAGTACCAGTCATTGCAACACGGGTTGGTGGTCTCCCCTCCTTATTTTCTACCTATCAACACCTGCTCGTTGAACCACGTTCGACGAGTCAGCTGAAAGAGGCGATTCACGCCTGCCTTTATGAAAACAGATGGAATGAGCAAGTGAAAAGCGATCTTCATGAAATGGTTCATAAAGAATATTCATCAGAACATAATGCGAAGCATCTCATCCAGCAATATGAGAAGGTGTTTAATCAATCAACATCGATCGTTTAAATAAGATGAAATGTGCAAAGAATGATAGATAGATAAACAGCTTGGAACGGACAATATGCTTTTACTGAGAGGATGAAAAATGTTGAAGAAAATTGCTGTGATTGGAACAGGGTATGTCGGGTTAGTATCGGGTACTTGTTTTGCTGATATCGGAAATCGTGTCATCTGCTGTGACATCGATGAATCAAAAATCAACAGCTTAAAAAGTGGTGTCGTTCCCATTTATGAACCAGGTTTAAAGGAATTGATTGAAAAGAATACAGAAGAAGGAAGACTGTTTTTTACAACGAATATTCCTGCCGCTATTAGGGAATCAGAGATTATCTATATTGCCGTAGGGACACCGATGACACCACAAGGGGAAGCGGATTTAACGTATGTGAAAGTCGTCGCTCAAACGATCGGTGAACACCTGAATGGCTATAAAATCATCGTCAATAAAAGCACAGTGCCCGTTGGAACAGGCCGTCTCGTTCAAGCCATTGTGGAAAAGGCATCGCGCAGCAAATACCCCTTTGACGTCGTATCCAATCCAGAGTTTCTCCGAGAAGGCTCTGCGATTCAGGACACGATGAATATGGAGCGGGCGGTCATTGGTGCGACAAGCACTCATGCTTTCGCCACCATCAAAAGGCTGCATAAACCGTTTCAAACAGAAGTTGTGGAGACCAACTTAGAAAGTGCTGAAATGATTAAGTATGCTGCAAATGCCATGCTTGCCACAAAAATCTCTTTCATTAATGACATTGCAAATATTTGCGAAAGGGTGGGTGCTGACGTTGAAAAAGTCAGTGAAGGAGTTGGATTAGACAGCCGTATCGGGCATAAATTTTTAAAAGCAGGCATTGGATTTGGAGGTTCTTGTTTTCCGAAAGACACGATGGCTCTTCTCA
Source organism: Bacillus sp. Nf3 (assembly GCF_003028545.1). Lineage (NCBI taxonomy): Bacteria > Bacillati > Bacillota > Bacilli > Caryophanales > Bacillaceae > Bacillus > Bacillus sp. Nf3. Next base: position 484,553 of record NZ_PYUA01000001.1, read on the forward strand.
AAATTGCCGAAACATCCGGGTATCGGTTCAAGCTGATCGAATCTGTCATTGAAACGAACAACAACCAAAGAGCACACCTTGTCAGCAAACTGATGAGTGTGTTCGGTGATATTAAAGGAAAAACCATTTCTGTCTTAGGCCTTGCATTCAAACCGAATACGAATGATATGCGTTCCGCACCTGCATTAGATATTATCCCAATGCTGAGAGAGCTAGGTGCTTTTGTAAAAGCCTATGATCCGATTGCTTATATGGAAGCTGAGCGGGAGCTTGGTCCGCAGGCGGTCTTCAGCAATGACCTGTATGAAACAGTAAAAGATACCGATGCCTGTCTCATCCTAACAGAATGGGACGACGTACAGAAGATGGATAAAGATCAGATCAAGCAGCTGCTTCGTTCGCCAATTGTAATTGATGGAAGGAATTTGTTTGATCCAGCAGAAATGAAAGAGAGAGGATTTATTTACCAGTCTATCGGCCGCCCAAGTGTATGGGAAGCAGAATTGGTATCGAAGGCACAATAACAGGGGGAGCTTGGATGAAGAAAGTTTTGGTTACTGGGGGAAGCGGATTTATTGGATCACATACGATAGAGGCTTTACTAGAAAAAGGCTATGAGCCCATCGTTCTTGATAACTTTTCAACTGGATCTCGAGAAAATATTGCCCATCTTTCCGTGCAATGCATAGAGGCAGATGTCACAAAGCCAGCGACGATTGATTTGATCAAACAAATCGCACCGGATTATATCATTCATCTAGCAGCACAAGTAAGTGTAGCCATTTCCGTTCAGGATTTTGTTTATGACGAAGAGGTCAATATCAAAGGATCTCTGCATGTCATGAAAGCTGCGGCTGAAGCAGGGGTGGAAAAAGTCATCTTTGCCTCATCAGCAGCTGTCTATGGAGACCCGGTGTATCTGCCAGTAGACACGGCTCACCGGCTGAAGCCTGGTTCACCTTATGGCTTAGCAAAACTGACAGTAGAGCGGTATTTAGAAATGGCAAAATCACTCTATGATGTGGACTATTGTATTCTCAGGTACAGCAATGTATATGGTCCGCGCCAAGATGCACTTGGTGAAGGCGGTGTTGTCTCTATTTTCTCTGATAAGTTTGCAAAGGATGAGGCCCCTTTTATCTTTGGAGATGGGGAACAAACAAGAGACTTTATCTATGTGGGTGATCTAGCAGCAGCGAATGTTGCGGCATTAACAGCCCAATCAAACGTTTGTTTAAATATTTCGTGTGGTCATTCCATCACTGTGAATGAACTGTTTCAAACGATGAAACGGGTAACAAGATCACAGCTTGAACCGATTTACAAGCCGCAGCGTGTAGGAGATATCGTGCATAGTACATTAGCAAATGAGGAAACGAAACAAGTCTTAGCTTGGGAGCCTGTTGTGAGTTTACAAGAAGGTTTGGCTCGTACCATTTCCTACTATAAACAGGAAGTCAAGGCTTAATCCCTCAAATCGGATGGGTTGCTTAGGAGGAAAATGGGTATGAGCGTGAAACAAACAGCATGGCAAATCATGATCGGATGTATATTATTTGCAGCAGGGCTAGGACTTGTACAAATGGCGTTTGCGCAGCCCATCGGGGTAAAAAAGATCGTCGCCATTCCGGTCCTGCTTTTGATCCTGACGGCTTTTCTCGTGTTAATGAAGCTATACATGAACGGTGAGCAGGTGTTCATGTCAGCCATTTATCTTTTAATTGCATTGACCTTTCTCAACAACGCTTTCTTTTCAATTAGTGCCGGGTTCTTCAGTCTTTTTCTCTACCGTATTATGCTCATTGCTGCCTTTGCTTTATTCATATGGCGGATGAGAGATAAGGGGACGTACATATCGCAGTGGCAGCAGATTCGTGTAAAAGGGATTCTTGGTTTTTTCGCTGCATGGTTTCTTTATGGGCTCATCTCACTGCTGTGGGCTCATTCAGTGACAGATGGTCTCAAATATATGTCCCTGCTTGCGATGGGGATGGGATTTGTCTTTCTTGTGGTCATGTACATCCAGCGAATGGATCAAGTAGTCACCTTTTATAGCATTTGGCTCGTCATGACTGTATTTGTTATGGGCATAGGGTTTTATAATCACTTTACTTTGAACCATTTACCGAATACTTCATTGTATCTTGGGCCGGCGTATAAACAGCACTATCCTACAGCTGTCTTTTTTAATCAAAATGATTTTGCGACGTTTTTATCGATTAGTTTTTTCTTATATTTAGCGTGTATGCGTCAAATGAAAAATGGTTATATCAAAGCATTTGGATTATTTGGCGCCATCGGAGCACTGTATCTCATTTTGTTAACAGAATCCCGCGCGAGCCTGCTTGGCATATTTGCAGGAGTGGCCATCTATGTGTGGCTGCTCATGCCGCGCTTTCTCAAAAAGTGGTCACTCATCGCAGCAGGCGGACTTGGTGTCATCTGTATCGTTGTTTTTTCAGCCAAGATTTATTCAGTCTTTTATGACTTGTTTCTCGCTTCTCAGGTCGCGCATTCTTTTAGTGAGCCACTCCCATCCAACATTGCGAGAGCGAATTTGATCAAAAATGCATGGCATTTCTTTACGGATTCATACGGATTTGGTGTCGGAGCGGGGAATGTGTCTTACTACTTAGCCCACTTTTCAATCTTTGATACAGATCAAGTTGTTGAAGTGCACAATTGGCTGCTGGAAGTGATGACGAACTTTGGATTTGCGGTCATGCTGGGCTATATCTCCGTCTACGCTTATCTCATGTTCACGCTGTATAAACAATACCAATGGGCTGACACAAGATCAGCAAAAATGATCATTGAAGGTTTGTTTGCTGCCATGCTGAGCTTTCTCGTTTCAAGTATCAGTCCTAGTTCTGTCTCGAATTTATATTTCCACTGGGTCTTTTTAGGACTCGTGATCGCAGCGGTGAATATGTTGAAAAACAAACAACGGTTTAAGACTTGGTAAACCGTGTGTGATGCTGTGCTGGTATGGCTACACTAGTGAAAAAGCAAATACGTCAATGTTGGGAGAATGAACATGTCTGGTTTCATATCTAGAATAGGGAAGCGAATCAAAAAGTATATCGTATGGCTCGTGCTGCTGCCTGTTGTATTAGGCGCATTTGGATTCTTTTTTGCTAAAGGAACAGTGCAGCAGTCTAGTTACACAGCTGCTGTTACTCTCACGCTCGGTAAATATGATGACGGAGTGTATAACAATATAGCTGAAGTGACATCTCTATTAAAAAGCGATGCATTTCTGAATGAAGCGCTCAGTGACATCAAAGAAGAAGAAAGGCAGGATGTGAAAAGCCGCCTCATCCTCACCAATCAATCAGATACACAATTACAGCTGTCCTTCACAGATGCTGAGAAGGATCATGCTTTAGCTGTCGTGAAGCAGGTGTCAGATACATTTCTGAAGCAAGACAAAGCATTATTTACAAAAAGGCAGCAGGTGATTGAAAGTAGATTATCTGCTCTAAAAGACGAATCTGTCAGCAACGATTCCAAAGTAGATAAAGAACGATTCCTATATGAATTGGAGTCTACAAAGCTTGGAATGAAGCAGGCGAAGATTGTTGACCCTGCTCAAGTTCTTGATGAAGGCAATAAAGGCATGTCAGCGAAAAAGCGTGCACTGCTTGGGCTTGTCATTGGCTTTAGTATCTCACTCATGTTTGTGGTCTTGCCCGAAGTGTTCAAAGAATCTTAGTGATGAACTGGAGATGAGTCTTAGGTGAACAATCAACCGTTAGTATCAATCATTACACCGGCCTATAATGCGGAACGTTATTTAACGGATACAGTTCATTCCGTCCTTGCCCAAACCTATTCCAATTGGGAACTGATCATCGCAGACGATTGTTCAACAGATGGAACAAGGAAGCTGCTTGGGGACTTAAGTGAAGCAGACGACAGAATCAACGTCATTTATTTAGAGAAAAATGGGGGAGCCGCCATCGCTAGAAATACAGCCATCAAAAAGGCAAAAGGCCGCTTTATTGCTTTTTTAGACAGCGATGATAAGTGGAAAGAGACGAAGCTCGAAAAGCAGGTAGACTTCATGCTGACAAATGATTATGCCTTTACATTCACGGCATATGATATTATCGCAGAAAATGGAGAACCATTAGAAAAAACCGTTACTGCACCAGCAAGATTAACTTATGATGAAGCTTTGAAAAATACCATTATCGGCTGTTTAACGGTGATGCTTGATGTACAGAAGATCGGACATATAGAAATGCCGAACATCCGCACAAGACAGGATTTAGCTACGTGGCTGTCCATATTAAAAAGAGGATTTACAGCCTATGGTATGAGTGAACCGCTCAGTGAATACCGCATCGTTGGAAACTCGATCTCTAGTAACAAGTGGAAAGCAGCGAAAAAAACGTGGTTCGTCTACAGAGAAATTGAACAGCTTCATTTTGTCAAAGCATCTTGGTGTTTTATGCACTATGCGACAAATGCTGTGAAGAAGCGCTTATAAACAGAAGGGAAAAAAGGTGATAAAGGTGAAAGCAGACTCGATCATACATGTTATCGTAGCGACGGGAGAATGGGGACAGGACGGTTTGAGGTACAGACGGCATCGACTGGCGGAATTTCTAGCATCTGATCCAGAAACGAAAGAGGTCATCTGGGTATGCCCATCTGCATCCCGTCATAAAGCTCCCTTTCAGTCCATAACCGATCGAATGAAGCAATTGACCATTCCTGATGTGCTTAAGAGCAAATTTTTTCGCTTTGGCCGATATCAAGACATGTTCTATATTCATAAATTGTCCCCTCTTCTTGAGCATTTGCGGCAGGAGGAAAAGAAGGGGATCGCTGTTTGCTTATGGTATACGTTTCCGGGCTTTCCGCTCTTATCTTCTTTATTTGAATGGAAACATATTGTCTATGACTGCAGTGACCTGTGGGGAGAGCCGATAAGCGGCAAAAATAATTTGCTTTCTTATATGAGGCAGCGTGTCATTGTGAAAGCAGAAAATCGAATTATCAAATACGCACACAGCATTACATGCTCTTCTCAATACTTACACGATCAAATTAAAAAACGTCTCATGGGTGAACCGAAAGATGTCTTTACAGTGGAAAATGGCGTTGAGTACGATGTGTTTGCCAAAAGCAATCTCCCATGTAAGGAGGATGTGCTGGGGGGAAGAGAAGGAACTGTTCTTGGTTTTATTGGAGGCATCAAGCCGAAGCTGGATTTTGACATGATAGCAGAAGCTGCTCGCATGCAGCCTGATTGGACATTTTTATTTGTCGGTCCGGATGGAACAAATGGCGATCCATCTTTTCAGCATGCACTTAAACTGCCAAATGTGATTTGGACAGGTGCTGTTGCACCAGAAGAAGTGCCTGCGTATATGAAGCTGATTGATGTAGGCATGATGCCATACAAACAATCTCCTTACAATCAAGCCGTGTTCCCACTCAAGCTATATGAATTTTTAGCCGCAGGAATACCGGTTGTCGGTTTAAATCTTCCGTCAACGGAAAGGCTAAAAGAGAATGATGTGTATGAATATTTAGAGGGTGAAGATCCTGCGCTCTTCGTAGAAGCCTGCCAAAAAGTGATCAGCAAAAAAGACGACATGGACTATAGACATCTAAGACAAAGCCGTGCGAAGAAAAAAGATTGGCACGCGCTGTTCACAAACATGGTGGAACTAACGAATATTAAAGAAAACGCATAATTCATCAGGGATTGTGCGTTTTTATTTGTTTCTTCTTCATAGGGGGAGCTTGTGATCATCCTCTATTCAATTGTATAATGGAAAGAGCGGCCAATATACAAAATACAGATTTCAATTTAGAAGGAGACTGACCTATGGATTACGAACGCGCCTTATTAGCGTTTTTTGTCTCTCTGGCTACAGTTTTAATTGTGACACCAATCGTCAAAAAGTTTGCAATTAAGATTGGTGCAGTGGACCAGCCGAATAAACGAAAAGTTCATGATAAAGTAATGCCTCGAATGGGCGGTTTGGCAATTTTTATTGGGGTAGCGGCTGGAGCATTAGCAGGCGGGCTGTTTCTACATAATAAAATTACAGCAATTTCAGTTGGTGCCGTACTTATCGTCATTCTAGGTATATTTGATGATAAATATAATTTAAGTGCAAAATTTAAATTTCTCGTACAAGTTCTTGTTGCTTGTCTGATTGTAAGCACAGGCTTAAAAATGGACTTTTTCTCTGTTCCTTTCTTAACAGATCGAATTGAGTTAGGCTGGATGGCATATCCCCTAACCGTGTTATGGATTGTCGGAATCACAAATGCCATTAATTTAATTGACGGCCTTGATGGACTGGCTGCCGGTATTTCTGTCATCGGTTTATCAACCATTGCCGTGATGGCATTTTCAGCTGATAAAATTTTGATTCTTTCTTTATCCCTTGTTGTCATTGGCAGTACCATCGGCTTTCTTTTTTACAACTTTCATCCGGCGAAGATTTTTATGGGTGACACCGGTTCGCTTTTTTTAGGCTATATGATTTCGGTACTGTCACTATTAGGGCTATACAAAAGTGTCACTTTGTTTAGTGTTGTTGTTCCAGTGATCATCTTAGGTGTCCCAATTTTCGATACCACCTTTGCCATCATTAGACGAATATTAAACAAACAGCCGATCTCAGCACCTGACAAGTCTCATATTCATCATAGACTGATGGCCTTTGGCTTGTCCCATCGCATGGCTGTCATCGTGATTTATATGATTGGATTAGTCTTTAGTCTAAGTGCGATTTTGCTGACAAGCGCCACCATTTGGTTATCACTGATCATTATCTTTTTACTGGTCATGTTCATGCAAGTGATTGCGGAAGTCACAGGCTTGGTGAATGAAGAGTTCAAACCATTTACGAAATTTTATAAACGAATGGTCAAAAGACAATAAAAAACAGCCCGTTCCTAGGAACTGGGCTGTTTTTTATTATTGTCCAGGGGTGCTGGTGGAAGAGTTAGTTGTATCACTTGTCCCTGTTTCACCAGAGGGCGGATTGGTTTGTGAATCTGTTTCAGTTGAAGATTCAGTAGGAAGCTTTAAATGGGTCCGTAATTCATATTGGACGTTAGCTAGATTGGTTGGATCTGGCTCAAAGTAATACGTCCGATTTGGACCTAAGTAAAGGTCTTTTCCTTTAATAGAAAGTGTTTCTGTGTCGTCTCCTTTAAACCCGCTGTAGATTTGCTGAAGCGCAAGACCTTCTGTGATACGGAAATTGGTCGTAATGTGATCACTGACCTCTTTAGCGATGTTATCGACGTTCGCAATGTTATTTGGCTTCGCCATTTGATCAATCATTGCGCGTAAAATTTGTTTCTGACGATCGTTGCGTCCGAAATCACCGCGTGGATCTTGTTTTCTCATCCGTGCGTAAGCAAGTGCTTCTTCCCCGTTTAAATGCATATTGCCTTTTTTGAAGTAAATCTTTTTCGATTTTTTAACATCACTTTTTTCATTGAAGTCAAATGGAACATCGATATCAATTCCGCCGACTTCATCAATGACATCCTTGAATCCGTCGAAATCAACGGTTGCATACTTATCAATCGGAATATGCAAGAATTGTTCGACAGTTTCAATCGTTTCGTCTTTACCACCTTTAGCAAATGCTGCATTGATCTTTTCTTTACTTCCTGTCGTATCACTTGCAAGCTGTACGCGTGTGTCACGAGGGATACTAACCATTTTCATCGTTTTGTCTTGAGGGTTAATCGTTGCGACAATGAGTGAATCTGAACGGCCATGATCACCCTTTGTGGCATAATCCTCAATTCCGACAAATAATACAGAGAAAGGTTTTTTCTTAATATCAATAACCGCATCACGAAGATTTGATTTCTCTCCACGGTTTAGTTCATCATATGTTTTGTCTGCAGCTTGAAGAGTATTGACGATTTTATATACTGCGAATCCGCCCATGCAGATGATAAGTAGCAAAAATAAGACCAGAATACGTTTGATAATTCTCTTCTTCTTACTCTTTTTCTTTCGTACACGCACTTTTACTCGTTGTGCCATTCATCTGTCTCCTTTATCGGACCAATGTCCTTTTCTAAATAAATCAATTCGCCTTCTTTTGTAACACTCTTTCCATTTGTCAGCTCAGTCATCCACTCAATGAACTGCTCTGTTTGTGTTTCTTCGACATATGTCTCAAAAATAACATCTTCTGCATAATGGATTTCTTTTAGCTGAAAAGATGAGGCTCTAAGCTCATTCTCTACCTTTCCAAGCCATGTATAATCTATTGTTGTGTGCATTGTACGCATTAAACAGCGCTCTACCATTCCAACATGGTTGATAGCTTCTGATACAGATTTTCCGTAGGCACGAATCAATCCACCGGCACCTAGCTTGATACCGCCGAAATAACGAGTGACCACAACAACTGTATCTTTCAGCTTCCGTTTTTTTAGCACTTCAAGCATTGGCACACCTGCTGTACCACTTGGTTCACCATCATCATTCGCTTTTTGAATGAGATCATGTTCACCAATGAGATAGGCTGAACAATTATGTGTGGCATTCCAATGTTGTTTTTTAATGGATTGTATAAATGCTTGTGCTTCTTCTTCTGAGACAGCACGCTGTATATGACAAATAAAACGTGATTTTTCAATGACGATCTCATGCTCGCCACGACTTTTTACTGTAAGATAGCGATTCAGCAAAAGACATACCCTCCTGACAAGCAAATTGTAAGACTAGTGAAAATTTGCATTGGTTTTAGAATTTTACAGCGTATTTTGTTATGATGATAGGAGCGGAAAAAGGGTCGTCATAAAAACTTCAAGATTTATACGCATTCTTTCATTATAATTCGACATAAAATGCAGATCAATGACATTTATAATAAAAAAAGATGACATCACTGTTACGGGAGGGAAAAGCCATGACAACACCCAAAATGGATCCAAAATTATTGGATTCAATCATCATGAAAATGCTAAGTACAGTTGATGGCAGCAAGGACGAAGTATTTAGAATAGGCGAACAGTCCCGTCAACAATATGAAAGCCTAGTAGAAGAGCTGAAGCAAATCAAGCAGCAAGTAAACGAAGTAATTGATTTTGGGGATAAGCTGGAAGTCCATACAAGACATGCTAGAAATCGCTTATCTGAGGTCAGCAGAAACTTCAACAAATTCAGCGAAGAAGAAATACGTGAGGCCTACGAAAAAGCACATAACTTGCAGGTGGAACTCACCATGATTCAGCAGCGCGAGAAGCAGCTGAGAGAAAGAAGAGACGATCTTGAAAGACGATTATTAAGCTTGCAAGACGTCATAGAACGCTCTGAAACCCTTGTGAGTCAGATTACAGTTGTTCTCAACTATCTCAACCAGGATTTACGCCAGGTCGGCGTTTTACTTGAAGATGCTCAGGCAAAACAAGATTTTGGGCTCAGAATTATTGAAGCCCAAGAAGAAGAACGCAAAAGAGTGTCTCGGGAAATTCATGACGGCCCTGCTCAAATGCTGGCAAACGTGATGATGCGTTCCGAATTAATTGAACGGATTTTTAGAGACCGCGGTACAGAAGAAGGCTTTAAAGAAATTAGAAGTCTCAGACAAAATGTGCGAAATGCACTGTACGAAGTGAGAAGAATCATTTATGATTTAAGACCGATGGCTTTAGATGATTTGGGTCTGATTCCAACACTGAGAAAATACTTAAACACAATTGAAGAATATGATGGGAAAACCAAAATTACGTTCCAATGCCTAGGTGATACAGAAAGCGAAAGAATTGCTTCTCAATTTGAAGTAGCACTGTTTAGACTAGCCCAAGAAGCTGTCACCAATTCATTAAAGCATTCTGAAGCTGAAGAAATCTCTGTCAAAGTAGAAGTAACGAAAGACTTTGTGACCTTAATTATTAAAGACGATGGAAAAGGCTTTGATATGAAAGATGTGAAAACAAACAAAAACAAATCCTTCGGTTTACTTGGCATGAAAGAACGCGTAGACTTACTGGAAGGTAAAATGACCATAGACTCAAAAATAGGTCTAGGGACATTCATCATGATTCGCGTGCCGCTAACATTGCAAAATAAAATTGTAAAATAGAGTCAAAAGACATATTGACCATAAAGTTCAGGTGTAGAACAATAAACATGGGGAGGCGTAGCTTGTGACTAAAGTAAATATTGTAATTATTGATGACCACCAATTATTCCGTGAAGGTGTCAAACGGATTTTAGATTTTGAACCTACTTTTGAAGTAGTTGCAGAAGGAGACGACGGTGACGAAGCTGCACGTATCGTAGAACACTATCATCCGGATGTTGTCATTATGGACATTAATATGCCGAATGTAAATGGTGTAGAGGCTACAAAGCAGCTTGTTGAGCTTTATCCCGAATCAAAAGTCATTATTCTATCTATTCATGATGATGAAAACTATGTAACACATGCATTGAAAACAGGAGCGAGAGGCTACCTGTTAAAAGAAATGGATGCAGACACACTTATCGAAGCAGTGAAAGTTGTAGCTGACGGAGGCTCTTATTTACATCCGAAAGTCACTCATAATTTAGTAAATGAATTCCGACGCCTAGCAACTAGCGGCGTTTCAGCACATCCACAGCACGAGGTATATCCTGAAATTCGCAGACCACTTCATATCTTAACTAGACGTGAATGCGAAGTTCTTCAAATGTTAGCTGACGGAAAGAGCAACAGAGGAATTGGTGAATCGCTCTTTATTAGTGAGAAAACAGTCAAAAACCACGTGAGTAACATTTTGCAAAAAATGAATGTAAACGACCGTACACAAGCTGTTGTTGTAGCAATTAAAAACGGCTGGGTAGAAATGAGATAATGTTCCGGACAAGTACTCCTTTTTCGCCTGTTTTTTGTTCTCTCACATTTTAGCTGGAGGGAAACGATAGACAGGGTAAGGAGTCTTTTTCGGATATAGCGGGCTTGCCTATTGATTAGGCAGGCTTTTTTGATTACTATTATAAATCTAATGAAAAAATGATCATTCTTTTAAAATAAAAAAGAGTAACTTAACGAATAAGGAAGGTATTTAAGAATGAAAATAGCCGTTGTAACAGACAGTACTGCTTATCTACCACAAGAGCTACGTGATAAATATAATATTCATATGATCCCCCTCAACGTCATCTTTGGCAGTGAATCATACCGTGAAGAAATAGAAATGGACTGGAAGACATATTATGAAGAAATCAAAAAACACAAAGATCTTCCAACAACCTCTCAGCCTGCTTTCGGTGAATTAATAGCCTTATATGAAAAACTAAGTGAAACATACGACGCTGTGATTAGTATTCACCTTTCAAGTGGAATTAGTGGAACTTATAATAGTGCTGCCTCAGCGAATGATCTAGTTGACGGGATTGATATTTACCCGTTTGATACAGAAACAAGCTGTATGGCACAAGGTTTTTATGTGTTAGAAGCTGCTGAAAAAATCCAAGAAGGTGCTTCTTTAGAAGAAGTGTTAGCACATCTAAATTACCTGAAAGAAAGTCAGCGGGCGTATTTTATGGTAGACGATTTAACTCATTTGCAAAGAGGCGGCAGATTAAATGGTGCACAGGCTTTTATTGGAAGCCTCTTAAAGGTAAAGCCTATTCTGCATTTTGACAACAAGCTAATTGTCCCTTTTGAGAAGATTCGCACACGTAAAAAAGCCATTTCACGTATTTTTGAATTATTTGATGAAGATGCATCACGTGGTGTTCCGATGAGAGCAACACTGATACATGGTAATAGAGAAGAAGAAGCAGAAGAATTAATTGCGCACTTATCAGAAAAATATCCTCATGTTGAATTTTATAAAAGCTACTTTGGTGCCGTGATCGGCACCCATCTAGGTGAAGGCTCTTTAGCTCTTGGCTGGGTGATTAGATAATTCCTAAAAAACCTCTTTTCTTATGGAAAAGGGGTTTTGTTTTTCTATTTTACCCGTTGGACGAAAGGTCATGTCTTTGCGCATAATAGGCAAACATCAATTGAAAGGTGTTTGGTGAAGTTGAATATGGACAAAGCAATGGAACTAATGCGGCAGCTGCATTCACGCCATCTGCTCACCGCCGAAACAAGGTGCTCACAGTACAAATTGGATTGGCTGGAGGAGAAGGGCTTAGTCAATCGAACACCTGCGATTGAGAGGAAAGCAAATGGTTTTACATGCTGCCGGTGCGGTGTATCACACAAGCGGTACTTTGCTCACTCTCCATGTGAAGTGTGTCAAAAGGATTGTGTGTACTGTAGATCATGCATCATGATGGGAAAAGCAACTGAATGTGGGTTTCTTTATGAATGGGCAGGTCCACAAATGGTAGAAACATATCGAGCTGAATTAACATGGCAGGGAGAGCTGTCTAAAGGACAAAAAAGAGCGTCAGAAAGAATGATTGAAGCTATCAAAAACAAATTTGATCTACTTGTTTGGGCGGTTTGCGGGGCAGGGAAAACGGAGGTGCTGTTTCACGGAATCGAATATGCGTTAAATCAAGGAATGAGTGTCTGTATTGCGACCCCTAGAACAGATGTTGTGCTTGAACTCGAACCACGATTTAGAAAAGCATTTCAGGGGATGACAATAGCCGTACTTTATGGAGGCAGTTCTCAAAGGTTTCAGATTGCACCGCTTGTGATCGCCACAACCCATCAGCTGATGAGGTACAAAAATGCATTTGATGTGCTCATTGTAGATGAAGTCGATGCCTTTCCTTATTCACTGGATGAACGTCTCCAATTTGCTGTTCTAAAGGCGATGAGAAAGAACGGAGGGGTTAGGATTTATTTAAGTGCGACACCCTCTAAAAAAATGACGAGAGAGGTTTCTAGTGGAAAACTGGAAGCGATAAAAATTCCTCTGCGTTTTCACAAACAACCATTACCCGTACCGACCTTTCATTGGATTGGACATTGGAAAAAGAAATTAAAAAAGAATCAGCTCCCCCATAAAGTGATGAATTGGATGCAGGGACATATTGCAAATAAGAGAAGGATATTACTTTTTGTTCCTTCAATTGCTACCATGAAGAAGGTAACGAAGATTCTTCTAGAACACTCCTTAAACGTGGAGGGAGTATCTGCTGATGATCCAGATAGGAAACAAAAGGTTCAGCACTTTAGAGATTACGTATACGATGTACTAGTTACAACCACTATTCTAGAAAGAGGCGTAACCATTCCAAATGTTCAAGTGGGGGTATTAGGTTCGGAATCTACTATTTTTACAGAAAGTGCACTTGTTCAGATTTCTGGAAGAGTAGGCAGACACCCTGAGTATTGTACAGGAGACGTTTTCTTTTTTCATTTTGGTTTAACGAAAAGTATGAAACAAGCAAAGAAGCATATCGTAATAATGAATGCTACGGCTGCAAAAGAGTTTTCTGAAAAACAGTGTGGGTTCAACTAAATCATGGTACATTATATTCACAATACACAAATGGCAGGAGAGACAAAATATGCTACTCAATGCAAAAGAAATACTACTCAAGGAAATTCTCAATCAATATCTCAACCAATTAAACATGATTTGTCATTGTGAAAAGTGTATGGAAGATGTATTAGCAATTTCACTGAATCAAGTGAAACCACAATATATAACAGATATCGATAAAATATCTTACAGTAAATCTGAGATGGTGGATAAACAGAAGAATACTGCTATGCTGGTTATTCTGACAGAAGCAGCTTCCAAGGTTTCCGCATTTCCAAGGTGTGAAAATCGTCTGCTGCTGAACAAGGGACCCAATTGATTTGCCAAATTTGTGAGGGGCATTTTGTGCCTGCTTTTACATGGAAATCATTCCTACTATTAAATGATGATCGTCTTTGTGTAGCATGTAAGAATGACTTAGTAAAGATTGAGCGTCCTATTTGTCCAACATGTGGAAGGGCGCAGTCAAATGACCAAATGTGCCAGGACTGTGATAGATGGAATGAACGCCCTGATTCTACTAAAGTCCTTGTGAAAAATAGGTCAGTTTATACTTACAATGAGTTGATGAAAGATGTCCTTGCTCGCTTTAAATTTCGGGGTGATACGGCTTTAGTTGAGCTGTTTAAACGAGATGTACAATCAGCATTTAAACATTCCTTCAGCATAAAAGAACCATTGCTGATTCCGATCCCTTTAAGTCATGAAAGACTAAAAGAAAGAGGATTTAATCAGTCCGTCATCATCGCTTCCTTGATAGGTAAGCCAATATTGCAGCCACTCGTGAAAATACATCAAAGTAAGCAGTCCAAAAAAAAGAAAAATGAACGCCTAGATCAAAAAGGATTGTTTCAAATAAAGTATACAGATGTGATTGTTCAAAGGGATATTATATTAGTTGATGATATCTATACAACGGGAGCAACCATTTATGATGCAGCAAGAATTTTAAAAGACGCAGGTGCCAAAAGTGTTTCTTCTTTTACGTTGATACGTAGTTAAAAATCATGATAATTAACCGATAATAAGTAAAGAAAATAACGTAAGGGGTTTTGGTTATGAATCAATTGGCAAACTGTCCACAATGTAATCAGCTATTTTTAAAAACCACCATCCAAACGGTTTGTAACAAATGCTATGAAGAAGAAGAACGTTCTTTTGATATCGTATATAAATTCTTGAGGAAGCAAAGTAATAGACAATCAACCATTGCTGAAATAGTAGATGCAACTGAAGTTGATGAAGAATTAATCTTGAAATTTATTCGTTTGAAAAGACTGCAAATTAGTCAATTTCCGAATATTAATTATCCTTGTGAAAGATGTGGCAAAGCGATCAGGAAAAACAAGCTATGCAGCCAATGTGAACAGGATATTCATTCGCAAATCAGCCAAATGAACCAAGAAGAAGAGCGTAAAAGGGAGATTGAATCTAGGAAAAAAGACACCTATTATGCCATTAATCCTAAAAACGACTGATTCCCTAAACTAAGTTGCAGTTTGGTCGATAAAATGGATAGAATCAAGACAGACTGTAACGGAAAGCGAGAGGAATCCCGTGAAAATTAATCGATATGGAACACAACCAGTAAATCCTTACAAGAAAACATATGAGAAACAAACGTTGCAATCGAATCAAGCAAAATCAACTGATAAAGTCGAAATTTCTAAAAAGGCAATCGAAATGCAAAAGGTGCCGAATATTATGAGAGAACGTCAAGATAAAATTGACCAAATTAAAAAAAGCATTGAAGCCGGAACATATCAAGTAGATACAAAAGGCATTGCAGATAAAATGCTGAATTTTTATAAACAACAATAACAAAAGGGAGCAGCGTGAATGTCAGTTAAAATAATTATTGAAGAACTGCATCGTCTCTATGGATTGCATGAACAGCTTTTAAAGTTGTCTAAGGATAAAACAGAAATGCTGAAAAGCAATGAGATTGATGCTCTTTCAGAGGTTCTGAATTTAGAGCAAAAGTATATTCAGGCCATTTCTCAATTAGAAGAAAAACGAATTGAAGCGACCGTTCAATTTTTACAAAGTGATCAATCACCAACCATCACTGCATGTATCGAAAAGGCTGAAGGTACAGATCAAGAAGAGCTCATTTCATTATATGAGAAACTAAATGACATCATGGTGGAACTAAAAGATGTAAATGAACTGAACAAGCAGCTTATTCAGCAGTCACTTCAATTTATTTCACTGACATTCGATCTCGTTAACCCTAATAAAGAAAATTTGAATTACGGACAAAATGGTCTTGAGAGTTCAAAGCCTAAACAGCAAAGGGCTTTGTTTGATTCAAAGGCGTAAACAAGGAGGATACCAATGGGTTCTACATTCATGGGACTAGAAACGGCAAAAAGAGGAATCACAGCCCAGCGTGCAGGGCTTTATGTCACATCAAACAACGTCTCCAATGCAAATACGGAGGGCTACTCAAGACAAAGAGTGACCTTTAAAGCAGAAAATCCTTATCCAGTCCTTTCTGTTTATGATGGAAAGACGTATGGTCAAATGGGGACAGGTGTACAAGTTGGAACGGTTGAAAGAATTCGAGACAGCTTTTTAGATCTACAATATAGAGATCATAACAACAACTTGTCTTACTACTCAACGAAGTCAGATGCCCTTTCACAGATGGAAGGGGTTATGAATGATTTGACGGATGAAGGCTTGAACAGAGCTTTTGATAACCTATGGAAATCATTACAGGTCTTATCAGAAACAAAAAATGCTGATACAGCTTCTGCACGTACAGTTGTTAAAACAAGTGCACAGGCTCTAGTTGACCAATTCCGTCTGCTCAATTCTTCTTTAACAACGGTACAAAAGAATTTGAAAACGGAACTCGATTCAACTGCCAAAGATGTAAACACTCTTTTATCTCAAATAGATGAAGTGAACAAACAGATTGCAGCAGTTGAGCCAAATGGATATCTTCCAAATGATCTTTATGATACACGTGATACTTTGGTAGATCAATTATCCTCACTTGTTGATATTAAGGTCAGCTACAATCCACCTGGCGGTAATGCACTTAAAATTGCTGAAGGAACTGTCAACATCGACATTATCGGTGCAAATGGACAATCTGCTGGAAACATTTTGAATGGTATTACAAATGAAAAGTCTGAACTGCAAATCTCTTATGATAATACAACGGGACTTGTTAACTCACTTCAATTCGGAACAACAACTATTGCAGCGGATCAATTACAAGTAAACGGTAAAGTAAAAGCACTTGTTGAGGCTTATGGCTACATGTCAAACGGTGCTGAAAAAGGTATGTATCCAGATATGCTTGCAGAGCTGGATGAAGTAGCACAAGTATTCATGGATACATTTAACGATGTACATAAGCAGGGGTACACGTTAACTGGTGCAAGTGGACAAGACTTTTTTGATATCGAGAATAACAATGAATTAAATAAAGGTTTGGCAGCTCGTATTAAAGTGAGCGATGTCATTTTAGCATCAACAGATAATATTGCAGCGTCTCTCAATCAAACTCAAGGTGACGGTTCGAATGCTACGAAATTAGCTAATATACAAGACTTAAAATTACCAATCGGAGGAAATACAACGACCATTCAGGATTATTACCAAAATGTCATTGCTGAGATGGGGGTACAAGGGAAAAAGAACATGACGCTTGAAAGCAGTTCAGCTGCTCTTGTCAATTCAGCCAATGAACGTAGAATGTCGACTAGCGCTGTCTCCATCGATGAAGAAATGACGAATATGATCCAATTCCAGCATGCATATAATGCGGCTGCGAGAATTATGACATTACAAGATGAAGTACTGGATAAAGTAATAAACGGCATGGGTGTCGTAGGAAGGTAGGGATAACGGATGCGAGTCACACAAGGTATGATTTCTCAAAACTCACTTCGAAATATTAGTAAAAGTTATGAAAAACTTTCTAAGATTAATGAGCAGGCACAAACAGGAAGACGTTTCACGAATACGTCTGATGATCCTGTTGCAGCAGTAAAAAGCCTTCAATATAGTACTGCCTTGTTTCGAAATGAACAGTATAAAAATAACTTAAATGAAGCACAAAACTGGATTGATACATCTGAAACAAGTGTCACTGAAATTATTGATATTATGTCAAATATACGAGATAAAGTGCTTGATGCGGCAAACGGAACAAAGCAGCCAGAAGATTTAGCAGCTATCGGAGTGGAAATTGGTCAGATGAAGAATCAAATCATCGATGCAATGAACACTCAAATGCTAGGTAAGTTTGTATTTAATGGAACAAGTACAAATGTCAAGCCAGTTGTTGAGAATGCAGACGGTACGTATACATTTAACTTCGAAAATTATACAGATGCAAATGCTGTTCAAGCGAACATTTCTGATGGGATTACTTTAAATGTAAACTCAAATCCAATCTCAGCGTTTGGTGGACAGGCCAACGGTCAAAATGTCATTGAAATGCTGACTGATTTAGAAAATTCATTGAAAAATGGAACATTCGCGAATTCTGATGATGCATTAGGAAGTATCGATCAGTTTAAAGAAGTGATGAGTGCTGAGCGATCTGACCTAGGAGCGCGTTCGAATCGTGTTGACTTAGTAGGAAGTCGTTTGACTTCACAATACCAAGTATTGAAAAATGCTAAATCAGATAATGAAGATGTTGAAAGTGAAAAGGCCATTCTTGATCTTCTTCAACAAGAGACGGTGAATAGAGCTGCTTTAGCGACAACAGCTAAAGTCATTCAGCCATCCCTTGTTGATTTCTTAAGATAATAAAAAGCATCCGATGGGTGCTTTTTTGCATCATGGAGGTGAACATATGCAAATCCCTAAATTGTTAATGCAGCAAACCTATGCAAAGCTTCAAATGTCGACTACTCCTTCTAGGCAAGAAGTAGAGCAGCCACGAGCGGACCTTGAGATTCAGCAGCCGCGAGCTGTCATGGATATCAAAAAGACACCATCGAAATTAACCATTGATCAAACTGAGGCATTTGCCGATATGGACATCAAGTCGATTTTTAGACGTTCTGAGGAATGGGCAGCTGAGGGGAAACGTGCTGTTGGAGAAGGAATTGGCCGAAGAGCGGAAGAAGGAAGTGAACTTATCAAGATCGAGAATGGTGGAAATGCGATTGCTGAGTTTGCCAAGATCAACGGCAGTCCTCCAGCAAAACAATTCACCATTGGTGTGATACCTTCATTCTTTAGTGTGAAAATTCACTATCAGCCTTCTGAGCTTCAAATTGATGTGGAGCCGCAAAAAGCTGTCATAGAGGCAACACCTCATAAACCAATCGTTAACTATCAGCCAGGTAAGGTCAATATTGATATGTTACAATACCCAGAATTAAAAATAGAAGTTGACGAAACGGGCCATAATGGTGATAAGGTATAGTAAAGAAAAACGAAAAAGGTCGTGAATTATGATCATTCAAACAAAATACCATGGTGAAGTGACAATCAAAGAGGAGCAAATCATCAACTTCTCTAACGGGATACCAGGATTTCTGGATCAAAAACAGTTTGTCATTTTGCCTTTATCAGAAGAATCTCCGTTTTTAGTTCTTCAATCATTGAAAAACGCAGCATTGGGCTTTATCGTCAGCAGCCCTTTTTTATTCTTCAATGAATACGAATTTGATTTAGACGAAACGGTTGTAGACATTCTGGAAGTAGAAGATGCCAATGATGTGGAAGTAATGGTTATTTTAACAATGGAATCATCTATTGAAAAAACAACAGCTAATTTAAGAGCGCCTATTATTGTGAACCGGAAAAACATGAAAGCCAAGCAGGTGATTTTGCATGATTCAGCCTATCATACAAAACATTTGTTAGAGGTGGCATCCTCATGTTAGTGCTGTCTCGTAAATTAAACCAATCAATTCAAATAGGCGATGATATTGAAGTCAAGATTATTTCAATCGAGGGCGATCAAGTGAAAGTCGGGATTGAGGCTCCTAAGCACATTGATATTCACAGGAAAGAAGTGTACCTGTCTATTCAAGAAGAGAACAATCGTGCTGCGAGCTTATCCTTAGATCTCCTCTCTCAATTATCCTCACAAAAAAAGTGAGGATTTTTTTATTGCATTCAGCTGTCCTTCTCCGTGGGAAAGCGTTTTGATACAGATGTTCATGATCTATAGGAAACTTTAACAAATCGGTCCATCTATATTTAATTTGCAAATTCAAAGCCGATATAAAAGATAGATTAAAGCACAGGAGCTGAATAACTATGTCTGTTGGTAAGTTGACATCACTAGAGCCAATTATCGATGCATTTCAAACCCGTGTTTCTAATAACCAGAATGACAATGTAAACTCTGACTCACAAGCAAATGGCAGGGCTGTTTCAAAAGAAGAAATTGAAAAAACGCTTCAAGGTGCAAACAAGCTGATTGAACCTACTCAATTTCATCTTCAATTTGAATTACATGAAAAACTCAATGAATATTATGTCAAAGTCGTAGATAACCAAACAGAAGAAGTTATTAGAGAAATTCCTTCCAAGGAATGGCTTGATTTCTATGCGGCAATGACAGAAATTGTCGGTTTATTTGTAGATAAAAGAATGTAAATGAAGGGAGAACATAAACAATGGTCAATCGTATTACTGGATTTTCAAATGTGTTCGATATTGATGAAATCGTATCAAAGCTGATGAAAACGGAGCAGGCACCACTTGATAAAATGACACGCCAGAAACAAACACTTGAATGGCAAAGAGACAGCTATCGCGAGGTTAACTCGAAAATCAAAGAATTAGATGATTTGATCAACAGTTTAAACTTAACGCGTCCAAGTACATATGGCGCAAAAAAGGTAACAAGCTCTAATGAATCTGCTGTCACAGCAACTGGGTCAACAAATGCGACCTCTAGCTCTATTCATGTCACTCAACTAGCGACAGCTTCTGTCTTCAAATCCTCTGGTACATCTGGATTTACACCAGCAAATGGCACGTTTACGTTTGAAGTGACGACACCAGATTCAACAAAACCGAAAATGGTGACGATCAATACCTCTGATTCCGATACAATCGATGACATCGTGAAAAAGCTGAACAGCGCGCAATTAGGTGTGACGGCTTACAAAGGCCAAATCTCTGATGGCACTAACTACGTGGATACAATTGCTCTTACTTCTCGGACAACTGGTGAGGGTGTCAGTATTAAAGCAGCTGATGGCAATTCGGCTTCATTTTTAACGCAATTAGGCTTCCAAGTAGATGGAGATAACAAATTAGTTGCGACCACTCAAGGACAGAAGGCGCAATACGAGATTAATGGTCTGAAAATGGAAAATAACAACAATACATTCACACAGGCTGATATTACGTACGAACTTAAAGGAACAACGGATCAGCCTGTCAGCTTAAACGTTTCAACAGATGTGGATGCAATCTATGACAAAATTAAACAATTTGTTGATAAATACAATGAGCTCGTTGAGCAGATTAATGGTAAAGTCAATGAAAAGAAAAACAGAGACTATCAGCCATTAACGGCTGAAGAGAAAAAAGGGATGTCTGAAAAAGAAATAGAGCTATGGGAAACAACTGCGAAGTCTGGCTTGCTGAGAAGTGATTCCATTTTACGATCTGGTGCCTCTAAAATAAGAAGTGATTTGTATGCTAATATTACGACAAGTGATGCGAATAAAATCCAACTCACACAAATCGGTATTGAGACATCATCCAAGTATAAAGATGGCGGAAAGCTGGAATTTAGTAAGGATATAAATGGAGTAGAGAAATTAAGAAAAGCCATTGAAGAAGACCCGGAGAAAGTCAGACAAATGTTTATCTCGGGTAGTTTAAATGTGGATTCAAAAGATAAAGACAAAGCACAGCAGCAATATCAAGAACAAGGAATCATTTATCGTGTCAAAAATTCCTTAACTGCCTTCACGAAGAGCATTCAAACAAAGGCGGGAAGCACAACAATGGAATTAAAGGAATACGGACTTGGTAAGGACCTTGATTCTTTGACAAAACGAATGAGTACATTCCAAGATCGTTTAAAAATGGTTGAAGCCCGTTACTACAAAAAGTTTAACGCCATGGATAGTGCAATTCAAAAGCTCAACAACCAATCTGGCTACCTTTCTCAACTGCTTGGACAATAATTGGAGGTTTATAACATATGGCAATACAGAACCCTTATGCCGCCTATCAGAAAAATTCTATTGAGACCGCAACACCTGCCGAGTTGACGCTTATGCTTTATGAAGGCTGCTTAAAGTTCATTAGAATAGCGAAGCATGCCATTCAAAAAGAGGATGCAGAAACGAGAAACTTGAACCTGAAAAAGGCTCAAAACATCATTCAAGAATTAAATGTCACCTTAAATCGTTCCTATGACGTATCAAAGAGTATGGCAAGTATGTATGATTACATTTATCGCAGACTAATAGAAGCTAATCTTCAAAATGACGAAGAGATTTTGAATGAAGTAGAAGAGTACGTAACTGATTTCCGTGATGCGTGGAAGGAAGTCATTCAAACCGATCGAAAAGGCCGTCACCACTCTATCGGGGGCTCTCTATGAGTATTGTGGACCAGCTGCATGAACAAACATTAAAAATGGCAGCCGAAATAGCGGAAAATCCGCAAAGTGAAACACTTGTTGAAGACTTTGATGCCTTTTTAATTGAGAGAGACGAATTAATGAGAGATATACAGCATGAATTGACGGATCAAGAAAAAGAGAAAATCCGAGAAATCATACAAACAGATCAACAGATGGCGAAGCAATTAACGGTTATCCAAAATGGGATAAAAGCAGATATTCAAGCCATTCAAAAAAAGAAAACAAAACAGCTGAATTATCAAAATCCATACCAGCCCATAACAAGTGACGGCGTATACTACGATAAACGGAAATAAATAGGTGAGACCTGTGGCGTATCGTTCAAATGACTATATTTTATTAACCACATATTATGAACTTCTATACACGATAGAAGAGAGTCTAAAATATTTAGATGAAATTGAGAAGGATTTTGACAAAACAGAAGGGGATCGGATCTTTAATGATCTGATCCATGCCTTCTTTCATTTAGACACAACACACCCCCTTCTGCTTTCAATTATAGAAAATGAACACTTTGCCAAAACGATTCGTTCGTTTGATCAAATATTTTTAAGTTTTGATATACTAGCTTTCTATACATTCCCTTCAAATCACTTCCAATCATTCCTGAAATCATATTTTATACCTGAATATAGAAAGTGGATGGATGAAATACATGCCTGTATGAGGCCGTATGTCATTCATTAATTTTTGTCCAATTCAGACCATTCGGAGGAAATTATGAGACTAAAAAATCAATTTTTATTTGGGCTTATTGTCATATGTGTATTGTTTGTCAGTATGTTAGGATTCTCAAGCTTTCTCTATTACAAAACAGATCAATCCTATAAAGCGTTATTAAGCAAGGAAGTGAAGCTTTATCAGACCTCGCTGGAATTAGAGGCGCTTCTGCAAAAGCAGGAAGCACAGATTAAAACATATGTCGTCGTCCAAGATGCAGAAAATTTGCAGAAAATTGAGCAAACATATGAAGATATTAATAAGAAAACAACAGAAGCTTCGAAATTAAGTACGGTCAAACAAGCAAAAAATCTATTAGATCAAATCTCAGAAAAAAATTATCTCTACTACACCTCAACGAATCGATTATTTAATTCATTAAATATGCAAAATCAAAAAGAATTCAACACCCGCCTCACTCAAGAATTACAACCTATCGAACAAGAAATACATACCTTTACAAAAGAATTCGCTCAAAACCAGCTAAAACAACGTGATCAAAAAATCAATCAGCTTAATCAAGATAGTAATCAATTATTGCTTACACTCATTTTGGTCAGTGCTGCGATTATTGTTGGCTTTCTGGTGATTGGTGTCAGATTCGTTCATCGCATGACAAAACCAATTGTTTCTGTCACAAATGCCGCAAGAAGGATGGCAGATGGTGACCTGACCCTTGAAGAGATTGAAGTGACCTCTAAAAATGAGATTGGTCAGCTCGGCACAGCCTTTAATCAAATGACGGCTCATTTGCGTCAGCTTATTTTGCAGGTGCAAAGCGGATCAAGACAGCTTGCTGATTCTGCTGCTCAATTTGAGGAAACCATCAGTCAAACGATATCGGCTAGTGAGCAGACATCTAGCTCGATCGAACAGGTCAGTGAAGCTTCACGTGAACAATCAGATGCGGTCGGAAAAGTCGCCTCTGCCATTCAAGAAGTATCGACTGGCATGCAAAATGCAGCTGTACACACGTCCGATGTTTCGGGTCACTCAATTTCAGTGACTGAAAAGGCTGAAGAGGGTGCCGCTCTTATTCAACAATTTGTGAAACAAATGAGTTCTATTAAAGAGTCTGTGAATGAACACCATTCCACAATGGCCAATGTACAAGCGCAGTTTACAGGCATTCAAGGTCTGTTAGGTCATATCCATGCCATTGCTGACCAGACGAATTTACTTGCTTTAAACGCAGCTATAGAAGCAGCAAGAGCGGGAGAACATGGAAGAGGTTTTGCAGTTGTAGCAGATGAAGTGAGGAAGCTGGCAGAAGAATCTAGTCAGCTGACAGATCAAATTAGTCAATTACTCGAGAACGTGAACAAAGATACAGAAAGGTCATCGCAATCGATGACGAAGGTTGAACGGGATGTAGCAGAGGGTGTAAAAGTATCACAATTATCTGAACAGAGCTTCCATGAAATCCTGGAATCTATTCGTGATATTTCAATGAAAGCCGAAGAGCTGTCAGCCACTGCAGAACAGATTTCTGCTAGTACAGAGGAAATTTCTCAAACGGTTGGTGTCATTGAAGAAGGTGCGAAACGAAACTCAGAAGAGACGGAGTATATGTCTGCTGCTGTTGAAGAATCATTAGCGGCCAATGAAGAGATGAAAGCCGCTGCGGAGGATTTAAAATCCTTGTCTCAATCGCTGAAAACATCGATTTCATCTTTTACCATTTAATGTGCGCTGGTCTTTTTCAAGAATCAGCCGAATATATATTCATCACCTATCAAGAAACAGTTGAAGCACCGCAAAATTCGACAAATTTCAATAAATATTCACATTTTTTTTACGTTTGAGCAGGAGAAAAGGAGGGAAAAGTAGAAATAGGTTTACATATCCTTAATTTTAAAGGAGGCGTTCTTTACATGAATTACAATGTCAGAGGAGAAAACATCGACGTAACACCTGCACTAAGAGATCATGTCGAGAAAAAAATTGGAAAGCTGGAGCGTTATTTTGAGACAGATGTTGATGCTTCAGTCAACGTGAACTTGAAGTTTTACAACGATCAAGAATCTAAAGTTGAGGTTACCATTCCAATGACTGATCTAGCACTTCGAGCTGAGGTGCATAATGAGGATATGTACAATGCAGTAGACCTAGCAGCCAGTAAATTAGAACGTCAAATTAGAAAGCACAAAACAAAAGTAAACCGTAAATTCCGCGAGCAAGGTGCCAAAAAGCACTTATTTGCTGGAGGAAATGGTACGGCTGAAGTAGCGGTTCAAGATGACGAAGAGATTGATGAAACAGAAATCGTCAGACAAAAACGTTTCAACTTAAAGCCGATGGATAGCGAAGAGGCCATTCTCCAAATGAACATGTTAGGTCATAGTTTCTTCGTTTTCACAAATGCTGAGACAAATTTGACCAATGTGGTTTATCGCCGAAATGACGGTAAATATGGACTCATTGAGCCAAACGCTTAAATATCAGTTGATGCTGATTCAAAAACAACCTAAATAAAGTAAACCCGTTCCTTTCATAAGGGGCGGGTTTTTTGTGCGAAATTATGGCAAATTCTTTGGAAATGAAAGAAGGTATGGTATGATAAATGCAGGTAAATATGGACCTGTCAAACTTTTGGACATGCCGAAAAATTGCATGAAATAGAGGAGCGTTATTATATGCTTGGAATCTTAAACAAAGTGTTTGATCCTACGAAACGTACGATCAGCCGATATGAAAAAAAGGCAAATGAAATCGAAGCTCTCGCTCAAGATTTTGAAAAATTATCTGACGAGGCTTTACGAAATAAAACGATTGAATTTAAAGAAAAACTTGAAAAAGGACAATCCGTGGATGACCTGTTGGTTGAAGCATTTGCTACGGTTCGCGAGGCTTCCCGCCGCGTAACAGGAATGTTCCCATTTAAGGTGCAGCTCATGGGGGGGATCGCACTTCACGAAGGCAACATCGCTGAAATGAAAACAGGTGAAGGGAAAACATTGACATCAACAATGCCTGTTTATTTAAATGCTCTTTCTGGAAAAGGCGTCCACATCGTGACAGTCAACGAATATTTGGCAAGCCGTGATGCGCAGGAAATGGGCAAAATTTTTGAATTTCTTGGTTTAACGGTCGGCTTAAACTTAAACAGCTTAGACAAAGATGAAAAAAGAGAAGCGTACGCCGCTGATATCACGTATTCAACAAACAATGAACTCGGCTTTGACTATTTACGAGATAACATGGTGCTTTACAAAGAGCAGATGGTTCAGAGACCACTTCATTATGCTGTGATCGATGAGGTTGACTCCATTTTAATTGATGAAGCGAGAACACCTCTTATTATTTCTGGACAAGCTGCGAAATCAACAAAGCTTTACGTACAAGCCAATGCATTTGTCCGTACATTAAAAATCGAAGATGATTTCACGTATGATATTAAAACAAAAAGTGTGCAGCTGACTGAAAGCGGAATGACGAAGGCGGAAAAAGCTTTCGGTATTGAGAACCTGTTTGATGTCAAATATGTCGCGCTCAACCATCACATCGCTCAGGCGCTGAAAGCACATGTTGCGATGCAAAAAGACGTGGATTATGTGGTAGAAGAAGGCCAAGTAGTCATCGTTGACTCCTTCACAGGACGTTTAATGAAAGGACGCCGTTATAGTGAAGGTCTGCATCAAGCCATCGAAGCAAAAGAAGGTCTTGAAGTGCAGAACGAAAGCATGACACTAGCAACAATTACGTTCCAGAACTACTTCCGTATGTATGAAAAGTTATCTGGTATGACTGGTACAGCAAAAACGGAAGAAGAAGAATTCCGTAACATTTACAACATGCAGGTTGTGTCAATCCCGACCAATCAACCAGTAGTTCGTGATGACAGACCTGATTTAATTTACCGCACAATGGATGGTAAATTTAAAGCAGTGGCTGAAGATGTTGCGCAGCGCTATATGACAGGACAGCCAGTTCTTGTCGGAACAGTAGCAGTTGAGACATCTGAGCTTATTTCTAAGCTGCTTAAAAATAAAGGCATTCCTCATCAAGTGTTAAACGCGAAAAACCATGAGCGTGAAGCACAAATTATTGAAGAGGCTGGTCAAAAAGGTGCTGTGACCATTGCGACAAACATGGCAGGACGTGGTACTGACATCAAGCTTGGAGAAGGTGTAAAAGAACTTGGAGGTCTGGCTGTTATCGGGACAGAGCGTCATGAATCCCGTCGTATTGATAACCAGCTTCGCGGACGTTCTGGACGTCAAGGAGACCCAGGGATTACCCAATTCTATCTATCCATGGAAGATGAATTGATGCGCCGATTTGGTGCAGAGCGAACGATGGCGATGCTTGACCGCTTTGGCATGGATGACTCTACACCAATCCAAAGTAAAATGGTGTCTAAAGCCGTTGAATCATCTCAAAAACGTGTAGAGGGGAACAACTTTGATTCCCGTAAGCAGCTTCTGCAATATGACGATGTGCTTCGTCAACAGCGTGAAGTGATCTACAAACAGCGTTTTGAAGTCATCGATTCCGACAACTTAAAATCAATTGTCATCAATATGATCCAATCTTCAATTGAGCGTGCTGTGGGATCTTATACGCCAAAAGAAGAGCTGCCTGAAGAATGGAAACTAGATGGTCTTGTTGAATTAATCAACACGAACTATTTAGACGAAGGTGCCATCACGGTCAAAGATATCTTCGGTAAAGAAGCAGATGAAATCACAACTTTCATCATGGATCGTATTAAAGAAAAATACGATGCAAAAGAAGAAACATTTGGCGAAGAACAAATGCGTGAATTTGAAAAAGTCATCGTTCTTCGTGCGGTGGATTCGAAGTGGATGGACCATATCGATGCAATGGATCAGCTGCGTCAAGGTATTCATTTACGTGCGTATGCACAAACGAATCCGCTACGTGAATACCAAATGGAAGGATTTGCGATGTTTGAGCATATGGTTGCTTCAATTGAAGATGATGTGGCCAAGTATGTCTTGAAATCAGAAATCCAAAACAACCTAGAACGTGAAGAAGTGGTTCAAGGTCAAACAACGGCTCATCAGCCACAAGAGGGCGATGAGGAGAAGACAGTGAAGAAAAAGCCGGTACGTAAAGTCGTAGACATTGGACGAAACTCTCCATGTCACTGCGGAAGCGGCAAGAAATATAAAAATTGTCATGGGAAGACAGAATAATTAATGGAAAGAGGTGAAAACCTCTTTCTATTCATGTCAGCCCCCATACATCTATGAGGTGAAGGATATGGAATTAGTAGAAATTAGACAAGAGCTTGAAAATATGGCTAGCAGGCTAGCTGATTTTAGGGGGTCTCTTTGACTTAGAAACAAAAGAAGCCAAAATCGCAGAGCTTGAAGCGACGATGTCAGAGGCTGATTTTTGGAATGATCAGCAAAAGGCTCAAGGCGTTATCAATGAAGCCAATGCACTGAAGGATTCTGTGAATTCCTATCATGAGCTCAGTGAATCGCATGAAGAGCTGCAAATGACGCATGACTTATTAAAGGAAGATTATGACGAGGAGCTTCATGCAGAGCTTGAAAAAGAGCTGAAGAACTTAACGAAGCAATTTAACGAATTTGAGCTGCAGCTTCTCTTAAGCGAACCTTATGATAAAAACAATGCCATTCTGGAGCTTCACCCAGGTGCTGGTGGTACCGAATCACAGGACTGGGGTTCTATGCTTCTGAGAATGTACACTCGCTGGGCAGAGCGCAGAGGCTTTAAGGTCGAAACGCTTGATTACCTTCCAGGTGATGAGGCAGGAATTAAGTCTGTGACTTTGCTCATCAAAGGGCATAACGCTTACGGTTACTTAAAAGCTGAAAAAGGTGTCCATCGTTTGGTCCGTATTTCTCCTTTTGATTCATCTGGCCGTAGACATACATCCTTCGTTTCATGTGATGTTATGCCGGAATTCAATGAAGAAATTGATATTGATATTCGCACAGAGGATATCAAGGTGGATACGTATCGTGCAAGTGGAGCTGGCGGTCAGCACGTCAATACGACGGACTCTGCTGTTCGTATCACACACATTCCAACCAATGTCGTCGTGACGTGCCAAACAGAAAGATCACAAATCAAAAACAGAGAACGTGCGATGAAAATGCTGAAATCGAAACTTTATCAAAAACGGATCGAAGAACAGCAGGCAGAATTGGATGAAATCAGAGGAGAGCAAAAAGAAATTGGCTGGGGAAGCCAGATTCGCTCTTATGTATTCCACCCTTATTCTCTTGTGAAAGACCATCGAACCAATACGGAGATGGGAAATGTTCAAGCGGTGATGGATGGAGATTTAGATTCATTTATCGATGCTTACCTACGTTCGAAATTATCATAAAAACTCGGCTTCTTGCCGGGTTTTTTTAATTGTGAGAAAATATAATGAATATAAAGGAATACATACGACATACTGATTCTATATCCTTTGTATGATGAAATTAGTAAATAAAGGGGGAAATATTTTGGGATTAACACCATTGCAAGAAACGTGGGATTTAGATGCCTTTTTTAAAGGAGGCAGTTCTTCACCAGAATTTAAGACATACCTGCAAACCATTCAGCAGCTATTAGATGAATTACGACAAAAGGTGGATGCCTTTTCAAAAGAAGATACACACATTGAAAGCAAATTAACGTCTGTCCTTGACACGTATGAAACTACATATAAAAAATTGTCTCAAGCAGGTTCATATGTATCCTGCCTCCAAGCTCAAAATACGAAGGATATGAAAGCAGGCAGCCTTCGAGGTACGATTGCCAAGCTAGAAGCGGATTTAGGAACCATCCTTGCACTGTTTGATCAAGCGCTTGCTGCTATTCCTGCAACCAAGTGGGAAGAACTGATGAATTCAGCAGCCTTTTCAGATGTCCGCTACATATTAAATGAGCGAAGAGACCGTGTGAAAGATCAATTACCTGTTGAACAAGAAACACTGATTCAAAAGCTGGCTGTAGATGGTTACCATGCGTGGGATGAGCTTTATTCCAGCTTAGTGAATAAAATTACCATTCCGTTTGAACAGCATGGTGAAACGCAGATGATCTCTGTAGGCCAAGCGGAAAATGCTATGGATAATTCAGATCGTGAAGTCAGAAAAGCCGTTTACCACAATCTAGAGCATGCATGGACGCAGGATGAACATTTATTTGCAAGTACGCTCAACCACCTAGCTGGTTTTCGTTTGCAAGTGTATGAAGCAAGAGGCTGGGATCACATTTTAAAAGAGCCGCTTGAAATTTGCCGTATGAAACAAGAAACCCTTGATACAATGTGGTCTGTGATTGATGAACATAAGCAGCCATTCATTGATTATTTACACCGAAAAGCTGAGATGCTTGGAGTGGATAAGCTGAGCTGGTTCGATGTTGGGGCTCCTATCGGCAATGAGACCAAAATCTATCCTTATCAAGAAGCAGCTGCTTTTATTGTGAAACATTTCGCTGGATTTGGAGAAGAGCTCGCTGCTTTTACAGAAAAAGCCTTTAACGAACGCTGGGTAGAAGCTGAGGACCGTCCAAACAAACGGGTAGGCGGCTTTTGTACAAATTTCCCTGACAGCGGAGAATCACGCATTTTTATGACCTTCTCAGGAAGTCCATCCAATGTGGCGACACTAGCGCATGAGCTTGGTCATTCATTCCATCAGGACGTGATGCAGGATGTTCGCATTCTGAATCGCAAATACGCAATGAATGTAGCTGAAACAGCGTCCACCTTCGCAGAAATGATTGTAGCTGATGCTTCATTAAAAGAAGCGGCAAATGAAGAGGAGCGTCTCAGCTTGTTAGAGGATAAGCTGCAGCGCAGTGTAGCATTCTTCATGAACATTCAATCTCGTTTCTTATTTGAACAGCGATTTTATGAAGAGCGTAAACAAGGAGAAGTGCCGGCTGACCGATTGAATGAATTGATGGTCGAAGCGCAGAAGGAAGCGTTTGGTGACTCATTAGATGAATACCATCCTCATTTCTGGGCGTCTAAGCTGCATTTCCATATCACGAATGTTCCATTTTATAATTTCCCATACACCTTTGGATACATGTTCTCGTTAGGAATTTATGCAAAAGCATTGCAGGCTGGTACATCGTTTGAAGAGAAATACATTGCATTATTAAAAGATACTGCTTCAATGACAGTAGAAGATTTAGCTAAAAAGCATCTAGGCGTTGACCTTACTCAAAAAGCATTTTGGGAAGAAGCCATTCGTTTGGCTGTAGCAGATGCTGAAGAATTTTTAGAAGTGACGAAAAAATAAAAGTGAAAAGCTCCCGTTATGGGAGCTTTTTTGCTGGCTTCAGCCAATCCAGCATTGTCTGAATGAGATCATTTTGCTGAGACAGGGCTGGAATGTCCGCCGGCTGATCTCCTTTTTGTTTGCCATACATGCCAAATTGCGCATGATTCCCGCCTTTTATTTCATGATAAACGGTTTGAGACGGCAGATTTGCTTTCGATTTTTTGATTTTCTCTTGTGTTGCCAGCCCATCCTTTTCACCTGAAATAGAGAGGACTTTTAGTGACGATTGTTTCAGGTCATCTGATGCTGGATAAGATGCTAGGAAAAAGAGTCCATCTAGCTTGCTCTGATTTTTTTCTGCAAACATAGCGGCAGCTGCCCCGCCAAGTGAATGTCCGCCAATATACCAGTGTTTGATCGTTTGATGATCTTTGATGATGTCCTGCGCTTTGTTTGGATTGAAGATCGCAAAGGAAAATGGCATGTCAGGGATAAAGACAGAGTAGCCTTTTTTCATCAGCGTATCCCCAATATAGGCATACGCAAGTGGTTCCACCTTTGCCCCAGGATAGAGAATGATGCCAGTATCACTTTTTGATGCTTCAAAAGTATAAACATCGTTTTTATGTTCCACTCGCTCCATGTTCACCTGTTTTTTTAATGCTTCTGATGGTCCGTATGTAAAGCGGCTCCATATATAGAAAGCACCAAAAGCTAAGATGATCAGTGCAAGTAATGTCATACCTGTTATCTTCAGTATTTTCTTCATCGCATGCCCCTTCTTTCTCATGTACATATTAAATATACCATCATTTACTCCTATGCCAACTGGCAAGTACGCTGATCCGTCTGTGTGATAAAGTGTTAATCCATTAGCACTGCATTTGGCTGTTATTTACAATCGTTTTAAGAGGGCTTAAAATAGGTGTGCATTCAGAAGTAACGGAGGAAGAAAGACATGAAGCAGGGATATTCACAATTTTGGATTGAAGTGAAAAATTATTTGTTCATTTTAATCGGATCTGCCATTGTGGCGATTGGATTTAATACGTTATTATTGCCGAATCAGATTGCAGCAGGCGGTGTGAGCGGAATTAGTACCATTATGCAGTCATTCGGCTTTGAAGCAGCGTATGTGCAATGGGGGCTCAATATTCCGCTGTTTATCGCTGGCTTTTATTTATTAGGCGGTACATTTGGAGTGAAAACACTCGTTGGCTCGATTTTTTTACCTTTCATGGTGTTTGTCACAAGACATATTGCACCTGTCACACATGAAGCGCTGCTGGCAGCTATTTTTGGCGGTGTGGTCATTGGAATCGGTATAGGGCTCGTGTTCCTTGGGAATGGATCAACAGGTGGAACGGCACTCGCTGCCAAAATCATCAATAAGTACACCGGACTCACGCTAGGCACATGCTTAGCGATGATGGATGGTTTGATTGTTCTGGCTGCAATGACGGTCTTTGGAATCGAAGAGGGGCTATACGCGGTCATTGGTGTGTTTATTTCGAGTAAAACGATTGATGTGGTACAGGCTGGCTTCAGTCATTCGAAAATGGCGATGATCATTACCGGGCATGAAGATGAGGTCAGACAGGCAGTTTTTGATCAAATTGACCGCGGTGTGACGAAGATCTCAGCAGTCGGAGGGTATACCGATCATGACCGCCCAATTTTGATGTGTGTCGTTGGGCAGTCACAATTCACAAAGTTGAAACAAGTGGTGAAAGCAATCGATGCATCAGCATTTGTCATTGTAATGGATGCAAAAGAGGTGCTTGGTGAGGGTTTTAAAAGGGCATAAACAAGGATATAATAGCGTTGACCAAATGATTGTAAGGGAGGGAAATAGATGAAAAAAAGCGGATTAACGATGCTATTTGCAGCAATGCTTCTTGTTCTCGCGGCTTGTGGAGGAAATTCAAGCAGCAGCGAAAAAGAAGGCAGCAAAAGTGCTTCATCTGTGAGCAGTGGTGAGGAGATCTATCAGCAAAACTGTATTGGCTGTCATGGGAAAGACCTATCTGGCGGAGGCGGACCAAGCCTGAAAGAAGTAGGGAAGAAATATAATGAAAGCCAAATCGCAGATATTGCGCAAAACGGTAAAGGCTCTATGCCAAGCGGAATGGTAGATGAGAAGCAAGCAAAAGAAGTAGCAAAATGGCTTGCAGAGAAAAAATAAAACCTTTGTCTAATCGACAAGGTTTTTTTGTTTTTTATATGTAGAAAAAGACTTTTGGATAGTATGAAAACGCATTATATTAAATTTTATTTAAAAAATAAGGGTATAAAGGCACGTTTTTCGGTTTTGATTGTTCTATTTACCTTTTATTTATAAGTTTTGAAATATAAATGTAATACCATTGCGTCGATTCATGACGTATAATTGGAGTTGTTGAAAATGAGACGATTCAATTTTTTCATCTTTTTGGATGAAAAGGACATAAATTGCTAGTAAGTATCGAAGGGTATGTGCGTAACCATACATAACGTTTTTTGACGAGAAGTGTCAAAACATCATGATAAGCTGTTAGTCAGCGAATAAGAAAAGATTAGGTGATTACATGATTCAAATGAAGGAAGTCTACAAGATCTATCCTAATGGCGTAAAGGCGATCAATGGAATCAATGTCTCTATCCATCCAGGAGAGTTTGTGTATGTTGTTGGTCCCAGTGGTGCTGGTAAATCCACTTTCATCAAAATGATGTATCGTGAAGAGAAGCCAACCAAAGGGCAAATCTTAATTAATAACAAAGATTTAGGTTCAATGAAGGAAAAAGAAATTCCTTACGTAAGAAGAGAAATTGGCGTAGTATTCCAAGATTTCAAACTGCTTCCAACTCTTACTGTGTTTGAGAATGTTGCATTTGCTCTTGAAGTGATTGGTGAACAGCCTCATATCATTAAGAAAAAAGTGCTTGATGTTCTCGATCTGGTCCAGCTAAAACACAGAGCGCGCCAATTTCCTGACCAGCTGTCCGGCGGTGAACAGCAGCGTGTATCTATCGCTCGGTCGATCGTCAATAGCCCTGAGGTCGTCATTGCAGATGAGCCGACAGGAAACCTTGATCCAGACACTTCCTGGGAAATCATGAAGACGCTCGAGGATATTAATAACCGCGGAACAACAGTGGTTATGGCAACACACAACAAAGAAATTGTAAACACCATGAAGAAACGCGTCATCGCAATCGAAGATGGAATGATTGTGCGTGACGAAGCAAGAGGGGAGTACGGAATTTATGATTAAAACTCTCTCGCGGCATTTACGTGAGAGCTTCCGTTCACTAGGAAGAAACACGTGGATGACTTTTGCATCAATTAGTGCGGTTACTGTCACATTGATTTTAGTTGGGGTTTTCCTTGTGATTATGCTCAACTTGAATAACATGGCATCGAACGCTGAAAAAGAAGTAGAAGTAAAAGTATTAATCGAATTAACGGCGAATCAAAAGCAGCAGGATGAATTAAAAGCAGAAATTGAAAAGATTCCTGAAATCAGTAATGTGAAGTACTCATCTAAGGATGACGAACTGAAAGCTCTGATTAAAAGCTTCGGAGAAAATGGACAATCCATGGGACTTGTTGATCAAGAAAATCCATTAAACGATGCGTTCATTGTGAAAACAACAGATCCTCACGATACACCAAAAGTAGCGAAGAAATTAGAAAACCTAAAGGGTACATATAAAGTAACCTATGGGAAAGAAGAGGTCAGCCGACTCTTTAATGTAGTCGGAGTAGCGCGTAATGTCGGCATTGTGCTCATTATTGGGCTGTTATTTACAGCTATGTTCTTAATCTCCAATACGATCAAAATTACGATCTTTGCTAGACGTAAAGAAATTGAGATTATGAAGCTGGTAGGTGCAACGAACTGGTTTATTCGCTGGCCATTCTTCATTGAAGGATTATTGCTTGGTGTATTTGGTTCCATTGTACCTATTGCTCTATTGCTTGGCACGTATCAATATGCAGTGGGCTGGGTCGCACCGAGAGTACAAGGCTCATTTATTTCAATGCTTCCATACAACCCGTTTGTCTATCAAGTATCACTGATCCTGCTAGTGATCGGTGCAATCATTGGGGTATGGGGAAGCTTAACGTCTATCCGTAAATTCTTAAAAGTATAAATATATTTTGATGGCAGCACTCGAGGATTCTATAGAAGATGTGACCGGTTGATCCGATTCATCCGGTCGGTTCTTCATGTCGACAGTTGTCATGGGAGGGGAATATCGTTTTGAAAAGAAAGCTGATGATGGCTGGAATGGCAGCGTTTATTGGAACAACGTGGCTATACATTCCAGGGAACGAGAATCGTGCATTCGCATACGAAGACCTAGATCAAAAACGTCAACAAATCGAAGAGAAAACATCGAAGACTGAATCAAACTTGAAGAAGAAGAAGTCAGAGCTGGCAAAGCTTGAAAAGAAAGAATCAAAGCTCAAGAAAGAAATTGAACAAATTGACCAAAAGGTAAGTACTGCAACTGAAAAAGTCGCTGAAAAAGAGAAAGAAGTTAAAAAAACGAAGCAAGAGATCAAGAAGCTAAAAAAAGACATTCAAGTCATCAATGAGCGAATTGAAAAAAGAAAAGCCATTTTCAAAGACCGAATTCGTTCTATGCAAAAAAGTGGCGGTACGATCAACTATTTAGATGTGCTGCTAGGTGCTCGCAGCTTTAGTGATTTTGTCGGTCGTGTTGGGGCTGTCACAACGATTGTCGAAGCAGACAAAGACATGATTACAGAACATGAAAATGATTTAAAGCTGGTGGAGCAAAAAGAAGCAGAGCTAAATAATCAGCTAAGTGGACTTGAAACATCTCTGAAAGAGCTAGAAGCACTGAAAAAAGATTTATCTAAGAAGCATAAAGAAAAAGAACACATTTTAGGTGATGTGACAGATAAAAAAAATCATGCACATGATGAACTAGGCAAGCTTGAGAATGAACAAGAAATTCTTGCGAACCAAAAAGCGGCTGTGAAGTCTGAGGAAGCACACCGTCAAAAGGAAGAAGCGGCGAAAGCAAAACAAGCAGCTGAAAAAAATGCACCTGCACCTCGTAGCGGCGGCTCAGATCAAGTATCTGATACACCAGCAAGCAGCTCAGGCTTTATTAAACCAGCTGCAGGGCGTTTCTCATCTGGCTTTGGCGGACGTTCTGGCGGAAACCACTTCGGATTAGATATTGCAGCAAAAGGCACAGTTCCTGTCTATGCAGCAGCATCTGGAACCGTCACAAACTCAAGCTACTCATCGAGCTACGGAAATGTTGTGTTCATTACGCACAATATCAATGGACAGACATATCAAACTGTATACGCCCACCTGTCTACAAGAAGTGTGTCAACAGGACAGAGAGTTGAACAAGGACAATTCCTTGGCTATATGGGAAATACCGGCCAATCACATGGTCAGCATCTTCATTTTGAAATTCATAAAGGATTATGGAATGGCGCGAAATCAAATGCAGTCAATCCAGCGCAATATATCCGCTAATCAAAAAGCCGATAACATGACGTTATCGGCTTTTTTGGTCTAGATAGAATTAAAATAACAGCAGTAACCCGGCAATAATAGGTGTTAACAGAACAGCTGATTTCAATAAGAGCTTCGGTGCAAGGCGTGTGAATTTCGCGCCGATAAATGCGCCTAAGACTGTTCCGATTAATATTTGGATCAGCAAGATAAAATCAACATAGCCCTCTGAAATATATCCAATTCCACCGCCGATGGAAATCGGAATAATGACAAGCATCGTCGTACCAACAGCTTGCCGAATCGACAGCTTCAGTAAAATCAAAAGTCCTACTTGAATAAATGGTGCAGACCCGATACCAAACATGCCTGACAGCATTCCAGACACAAGGCCTAAAATAATGCCTCTTGTCATCAGCTGGCGTGAAGAAAGCGGCTGCTGCTCAGCCTCTTCATTAAGAACAAATAGTTTGATCATCATAAAAACAGCCGATAAAAAAAGCATCCCTGCTGTTAAATAGTGCAGACTCTCTTCTGGAATAAAAGGAGCGACCTTAGCCCCAGCAAAAGAAGCAATACAAGCCAGAGCCCCGACAATCAAACCAGATTTCAACTGAATGTTCCCTTCCCTGTAGTGGCTGTATGCACCTGATAGTGTCGTAAATGCCATAGCGGCTAATGACGTCCCGAGTGCTGTATGGATAGGGATATCAAAAATTAATGTAAGCAATGCGATGACAAATCCCGCGCCGCCTGCTCCTACAAAACCTAATAAAATTCCTAATAAAAGCATCGTCAAGATAATATACATAGCGAAGACTCCTTCTCAATCATAACAAAATAAAAATTACACCTAATAAAATGATTCGTCAAGCCTTCACGGGAGAATGTCTTTTACATGAAATCCCTTCTTCTGGCATATAATAACTCAGGTCATCAGGAAGAGTTGAAGAAGGAGGCCAAATATGAAAAAACAAATCGCATCTATTATGGCAAGTGTCGTTCTCTTAATAAGTGCAGGTGTGATGACGCATAAAGAGGGAACTCATG
The DNA here is from genome assembly GCF_003028545.1 of Bacillus sp. Nf3. NCBI lineage: Bacteria > Bacillati > Bacillota > Bacilli > Caryophanales > Bacillaceae > Bacillus > Bacillus sp. Nf3. Next base: position 522,091 of record NZ_PYUA01000001.1, read on the forward strand.
CGGAGTCACCGCAAGCAGCTGCTGCAATGGCTGGACAAGCTCAATCAAGTGATAAGGCGAAAGAGAATGGGATGGAAAAGATCGAGAAAGCCTATGACCTTATTTCGAATGAATATGTAGAGGAAGTGGATCGCCAAAAGCTGCTTGAAGGCGCGATCCAAGGAATGCTTTCGACGTTAAACGATCCATATTCAGTATACATGGACAAGCAAACCGCAAAGCAATTTTCTGATTCGCTTGATTCTTCCTTTGAGGGAATTGGGGCAGAAGTGGGGATGGATGAAGGAAAAATCATTATCGTCTCCGCCTTTAAAAAATCTCCTGCGGCAAAAGCGGGTCTAAAGCCGAAAGATGAAGTCATCAGCATTGACGGTGAACCGATGAAAGAAAAAAGCTTAAACGATGCTGTGCTTAAAATAAGAGGGAAAAAAGGAACGTCTGTCGCCTTAACAATCAAACGAAATGGGATTGAAAAAGAGCTAACGTTCCATATCAAACGAGAGGAAATCCCGCTTGAAACAGTGACTTCTTCTGTAAAAGAGGTCAATGGGCATAAAACAGGCTATATTGCGATCTCCAGCTTCTCTGAAGATACGGCGAAGGATTTCACGTCAAGCCTGAAACAGCTCGAGAAAAAGGGCATAGAAGGCCTTGTACTGGATGTGAGAGGAAACCCTGGCGGCTATCTGCAAAGTGTGGAAGATATTTTGAAGCATTTTATTACGAAGGATCAGCCCTATATTCAAATCGCAGAACGGAATGGCGACCGGAAACGATATTTTTCAAAACTGAAAGAACAAAAGCCTTACCCAGTCAATGTCTTAATTGATAAAGGCAGTGCTTCCGCTTCGGAAATACTTGCTGGAGCCATGAAAGAAGCCGGAAAGTATGAAGTTGTCGGTGATGTCTCCTTTGGAAAAGGAACTGTGCAGCAGGCGGTTCCGATGGGAGATGGAAGTAATATTAAATTAACGCTGTATAAATGGCTCACGCCAAAAGGCAATTGGATTCACAAAAAAGGCGTCGTACCGACAATTGCGATTCATCAGCCGGATTACTTTACCGCAGGTCCGCTTCAGCTAAAAGAACCGCTTCAGCTTGATATGAACAATGAGGAAGTGAGACAAGCCCAGACGCTGTTAAAGGGATTGTCATTTGACCCTGGCAGAGTAGATGGATACTTTGATGAAGAAACGAAAAAGGCCGTACTTGCCTTCCAAAGCACATACAATCTCGATAAATCAGGTGTCATTGATTTGAAAACAGCGGAAATGATGAACAAAATGGTGGATGAAGTGAAATCATACGAAAAAAATGACCTTCAATTACAGACTGCACTAAAAGCACTATATCTTAAAAAATAAAGAGGCGAATAATAGCCTCTTTTTTTTGGTTCATAAGTGTCATGAACATGTAATAATTTATGATTAAAAATAAATTATATCGAGAAATATATTCATTTATTTTACAAAAAACATAACATTCCTTCGATTTTACCCGATAACATATGTATATAAGAGACTTTCTGTTGATTTAAACATGTCATGAAAATGAAACTTTTGAAAGTTGTATGTTACATAAATAATTCTTACAATAAAAAGTAGCACTCATTTTAAATATTTTATTTTTTGCGGATATTCAGCTTGAGCATTAAGCTGTACCGAGGTTTGCGCTTTTCTTAAAAGAACTAGTAAATGGGGGTACACAATTGAAAAGGGCAAGTATTGTGAGAGAGAAAAAATATTACGAGTTGGTAGAGGAACTTAAGAGTCGTTCGAAAGATGTGACGTTTTCCGCTACAAAGGCATTAAGTCTGCTCATGCTGTTAAGCAGGTACTTGGTCAATTACACAACGGTAGAATCAGTCGACGAAATCGATGAAGACTGTGCTGAGATATACTTCAATTATTTAATGGATAATCATAAGAGACTTGGTATAAACTTAACCGACATCAAGAGGTCGATGCAGCTGCTCGGCGGCATACTAGATGTAGATGTCAATCACTACTTAAAAGATTTTTCACTGTCGAATGTCACACTTTGGATGAATCAGGAGAAATAAACCTGATGTCAAGCATCGATTTATTTGATAGAATAAGAGAAAATGCTTGACTTGGGCGGTGAACGATAATGAGCTCGGAGTGGATGGGAGCCGGATTAAAAGCGGTCGGTCTGTTTTTAATCCATCCTCTTTTTTATTTCATGATATTAATCAGCCTATTGCATGGCTACATCCGCGTAAAGCGGGAGAGAAAAGCGTTTCAAACAAGAATAGAAGATGTATACGATGAACTTAAATTTACATATTCAAAGGGATGGATTCTAGGGATATGCCTATCCGTCATTTCAGTAGGCTTAGGGATTGCCCTCCCCCCTGGATTCATCGTGCTGATTGCAGCGATGACCATCGTTTTCTCTTTATTCTTTAAGGCGAGTGCGCTTTCGTCTGCATACACACTCGGTTTCAGTTTTATTGCGGCACTTGGACTGATGCATTTCCAAGTGAGTCATTCTTGGCTGCCGCAGCTCTCAATGATGAATGCATCAGCCGTTGTCATTCTGCTAGGACTTTTATTAATGACCGAGGGGATCCTAGCCTATCGAACGGCGCATTTACGTACATCGCCTGCTATGGTGATGAGTGCGAGAGGACTTTTAATTGGTCAGCAGCGGGCAAACCGTCTGTGGCTTTTACCGCTTGTTTTGCTGATGCCGGCAGGTGAATTCACTTCTTCTCTGCCATGGTGGCCGGTGCTTCAAGTGCATGATCAAAGCTTTTCATTTATTTTGATTCCTTATATCATTGGATTCGGTCAGAGAATTCAAGGCTCACTGCCAATTGTTAGTATTCAAATTACAGCGCGGCGTATTCTCATGCTCGGACTCGCTGTCGCCTTATTAGGTGCTGCAAGTATTTGGTTTGAACCGATTGCTTGGGGAGCTGTATTGATTGCGGTGATAGGAAGAGCCTTTCTCTCATGGAAGCAGAGGGTCAATGACAATGCTGCCCCGTTCTACTTCTCTAAGCGTAATCAAGGGCTGATGGTGCTGGGAATTATTCCAAATACACCAGCGGCTGATTTAAAGCTTGAGATCGGAGAAGTCATTACAAAAGTGAATGGAATTGAGGTAAAAACCGTTTCGGAATTTTATGAAGCCCTTCAAACCAATCGTGCTCTGACAAAGCTCGAGATCATTGGCTTAAATGGTCAGACAAGATTTGAGAAACGTGCTTCTTACGAAGGGGAGCATCATCAGCTTGGCATCCTGTTTGTAAAGGATGATCCACAGCAAGAACCAACGGCAATTTCATCTTAAAAAAAGCTGCTAGAGATGGCAGCTTTTTTCTTTTGGGCGCGCTTCTTTCCCATAGGATTCGCCCCATTCACGCATGGCGAAGATGATAGGCTTTAAGGTATTTCCGAGAGAAGTGAGTGAATATTCGACACGAGGGGGGACCTCCTCATAGACTTCTCTATGAACGACGCCGTCTTGTTCAAGCTCACGCAATTGCAGTGTGAGGACACGCTGAGAAATTCTTGGCAGAAGCCGGCGCAATTCATTGTAGCGTTTTGGTCCGCAAGTCAAATGATAAAGGATCACTCCTTTCCATTTCCCTCCGATGACACTTGTCGTCACTGAAACGGGACAGCCATGATTGACAATACTGACTGGATTGGATGGTGCACTCATCTTAAGACTCCTTTCTAAGGCAAATTTGGTGATATACGAACAAGATGGTAACTAACGAACAAAAATGTGCGTACTTGAATCACTCGAAGCTTTTCTTATACCATAGAGATATCACATCACACATTCGGGCTGTTTGTTTTCTTATCATAACAATTTCTATATGTGAATGGAAAGAAATTGGATTGATGAAACACAACCCCTAATTGGTTAATAGAAAGGATGAATACAATGCGAGACAAAGAGCAATTAAAAAAAGAAATCATTGAGGCGTATGAGTTCCGCCATGCGACAAAAGAGTTTGATCCAGCGAAAAAAATATCAGAAGATGATTTTGCGTTTATTTTAGAAACAGGAAGACTTTCCCCAAGCTCTGTAGGGTTTGAACCTTGGAAGTTCCTCGTTGTTCAAAATGAAGCATTTAGAGAAAAATTAAAAGAGTATACATGGGGAGCGCAAAAGCAGCTTCCGACTGCGAGCCATTTTGTGATCATCTTGGCAAGAACAGACGCCCGTTATGATTCAGCATATGCAGAATACATCAACAAGCAAATCAAAGGAATGACAGACGAAACGTTCGAGATGGTGAAGGGACGCTACCAAGAATTCCAAGAGAATGATCTTCATTTGTTAGAAAATGAACGTACGCTCTTTGATTGGGCTTCAAAACAAACGTATATTGCCCTTGGAAACATGATGACAGCCGCTGCACAGATTGGCATTGATTCATGCCCAGTCGAGGGATTCAGCTACGATGAGATTCATCGCATTCTAGATGAAGAAGGGCTGCTTGAGGATGGTCAGTATGATATTTCTGTCATGGCAGCCTTTGGTTATCGTGTGACCGAGCCGAAGCGCGGCAAAACGCGCCGTCCGATGGATGAAGTAGCTGTTTGGATTCGTTAAAAGAGAATGTCTGAAAAAGGATGTTGACAATTGCGTGGTTAGTCAGTATATTTAAAAAATAAAATCTTTGATGAATATACAAATGGACTATAAACGCTTTGACTTGAGAATAGTAGATGAACATCCGTTTTTTAAGAGAGCTGCGGGTTGGTGCAACGCAGTAAAACGAATCATTGAACTCGCTCAAAGAGCGGTAAGACTGAATGAATAGTAAGTCTTTACGTGTGACCTCCGTTAACGGGTTTTAAGATGGATTCAGCTATGGTTGAATCAATTAGAGTGGTAACGCGGTTGCAAGGTCAGTCGTCTCTTCAAGGAGATGACTGGCCTTTTTATATGCTTTTATCTTATATTTGTCTGAAGATTCAAATTTAAAGGAGCTAAAGAAAATGGAAAAGGAACATGTGCAGTTAAAACGAACAATGACGTCAAGGCATATTATGATGCTCGCACTTGGCGGTGCAATTGGTGCTGGTCTGTTTAAAGGAAGCAGCTCTGCTATTGATATCGCAGGTCCTGCTGTCATTTTGGCATATATGATTGGTGGACTTATTTTATTATTTATTATGCAAGGACTTGCCGAAATGACGGTTGCACGACCTGGCGCAAGAACGTTTCGTGATTTAATTGAACCTGTGTTAGGTAAATATCCGGCTTATTTCTTAGACTGGATATACTGGAAAATGTGGGTGCTGAACATTGCAGCAGAAGCGATCGTGTCTGCGATCTTTATTCAGTACTGGTTCCCACAGGTGCCGATTTGGACACTTGTGTTAATCATTTCACTAGTTGTGACATTGATCAATGTATGTTCTGTTAAAATGTTTGCTGAGACAGAGTACTGGTTAGCCTCTATTAAAATTGCTGTTATTATTTTATTTATTATTATTGGGTTAACCATGTTGTTTGTCTCATTCGGACAGCATGCAGCACCGGGATTATCCAACTTAACCGGTCACGGAGGATTTTTCCCGAATGGAACGGGCGGCTTAATTGCGGCCATGCTTGTTGTGGTGTATTCATATGGCGGGACTGAAATGATTGGGGTCACATTAGCAGAAACAAAAAACCCTGAAAAAGTCATCCCAAAGGCCATTCAAAGTACATTTGTACGAATCATTGGTTTCTATGTACTGCCGTTCTTCATCATCGTCAGTTTGATTCCTTGGAATCAAGTAAACAATGAGCAAGTGAGTCCATTCGTCACCGTGTTTGCAACAATTGGCGTGCCATACGCAAGTGATATCATGAACGGTATCATTTTACTAGCGATCTTGTCTTCTATGAACTCTGGACTGTACGCATCCTCAAGGGTACTTTATACGCAAGCGATGGATGGACGAGTATGGAAGGGCTTTTCAAAGCTATCAAAACAGCAGGTGCCTGTTAGAGCAATCCTAGTGTGTACATCTACATTGTATGCCGCTGTATTGATTTCTCTTTTTGTAGGCAGTCAAACTTTTAATTATTTAATGGGATCTTTAAGCTATACGGTCTTATTCATCTGGTTTATTATTGCTGTCGGGCATTTGAAATCTCGAAGTGTAGCAGAACCAGGAGGATATCGTGTGAAGCTGTATCCTTTTACAACATGGTTTTCTGTGATTGCGATCATTGCCATTTTCATCGGCGTTGTGTCAACAACTCCAATTGTCCAAACAATGGTCACAATGGGCATTTATCTGATTATTACTCTTTCTTTCTTCATTAACAGAAAGCGGTTTGAAACAGCTGCTTAATACAAAAAGCGTGCGGGACCTTGAAAGAGGTCTCACACGCTTTTTTAATGCTGTTTGTATTGCTTGAAATGAACAGGGGGTTGAACAGGATGTGGCTTTGATTGAAGCCCGTAACTCTCTCTTATGATGTAAAGTGGTCGATCTTTTGCCTCGTCGTAGATTCGGCCGATGTATTCCCCAATCATTCCCAGCATAAAGAGGATAATGCCGCTAAAGAACAGCTGTATGACAATTAATGAACTCCATCCTGTAATGGTGCTGTTTGTAAAAAGCTTTAAGTAAAGTACAAGAAACATTGAAATGAATCCGATAGCGGAAAGGGCAATTCCTGCTAAACTCGCTAGCTTCAAAGGTTTATAGGAAAAGGAAGTGATTCCATCCATCGAGAGCTTAAGCATCTTTTTGAGCGGATATTTTGTTTCTCCTGCTAGACGTTCATCTCGAACGTACTCTACTGCAATTTGTTTGAAACCTACCCAGCTGACTAGGCCGCGAACAAATGGATTTTTTTCTCGTATTTTTCTCATTTCATGGCACACTCTACGATCTATTAACCTGAAGTCACCGGTGTCAATTGGGATATCTACTTCGGTGATCTGACGTAAAACGCGATAGAAAAGGGAAGCGGTTTGCTTTTTGAAAAAAGTTTCGCCTTTTCGTTTGGTGCGCACGGCGTATACGACTTCATAGCCTTCTTTCCATTTTGCGATCATCTCTAATATCAATTCAGGCGGATCTTGTAGGTCTGCATCTATCACGATGACAGCGTCTCCCTTTGCATAATCCATCCCAGCTGTAATTGCAATTTGGTGTCCGAAGTTACGTGAGAAATCAATGAGTCTTACATTCGGATCGTTTTGGGAATACCCTTTAATTAGTTCAGCTGTTCGATCCATACTACCGTCATTGACGAAGAGAAGCTCGTATGCTTCTCCCGTCGAATCCATGACTGTTTTCAGTCGCTGATAGGATTCATGGATCACAAGTTCTTCATTATAGACTGGGACTACAATAGAATATTGTATATTCTTTTCCATCAGTCATCGTTCCTCCCTTTTAATAGATGAATTAATCAACGGATAGTTCATAAAGAGTGCCGCTCTCCATTCCGCCCATTCGTCCATTTGACTGATCATTTTGTTCTGATTGTTGGCTGTCTGTTTGCTGGTTCGTTTTGGATGTAGAGCTGTTCTGCCATTTAGAAGCAGATACTTCTTTTCCATTTTTTTGAATCCAAGTTAGAATGTCAGAACTCCCGCCTCTCATACCAGTAAGAGAGAAATATTTGATTTTGCCGTCTTTGACGAGCTGTTTGAATTCACTAAGCGTGAGAATGTTATCAGATCCACTAAATCCACCTAATGCCATAACAGCTTTTCCTGTTTTAATAATGTAAGGTGAAGCAGTGGTTGCATCTGTTGTTCCGAATAGGAATTCTTCTCCCGTATTGTTTTTCTCAAGATAGCTGATCAACTTTTCATTGACTTGTGAACTCATGCTGCCACTTGAAGTGGCAAGCTGAGGACCAGCCTCTGGAAGCATACTGTTTCCTCCATAAAGAAGAGGTGTGCTTGCCCAGTATAGTGGTGCAATCAGCATGCAAAGGATGGCGATGAGAGACACGAATTGTTTTCGTTTTTCTTTTCCTTTTATCAAAAGTAGAGAAAGGATTGTTCCAACACCAATGATACCGACTGCAATGCTTAGTCCAAGAGCGATCGCGCTTGTAAAAGTGGATAGGATAAAGATTTCAAATGCTGTTGTAACGAATATCGCAATTGGAAGCAGCCATTTTTTAAACCCAGTTCCTGTTTGAAATAATTGTGTCATAGAAACCCATCCGGCTCCTGCTAAAACAGCAATTGGCGGTGCCAGCATGATCAAATAATAATGATGGAAAAATCTTGCTACACTGAAAAATGCAGCAACAGGTATAAGCCAAGCTAACCAAAATAGAGTTTCTTTTTGTTTTGTATTGAGACGTCTTCTTTCAAAGGCAGTCGAGAAGAAGATACCAATCGCACCGAAGATTGCAAATGGAAGCAGCCAGCTGATTTGATCGGATAGTTCAGATTGGAATAAACGTAGCGGTCCCTTGGTTCCTGTACCAAACATGCCGGACCCATTTCCCATTTTTCCGCCCACGCCATTTGGCGGTCCATCACCATTACCGCCAAATGGCATATCAGGTGGTGTTGTGCCGTTTGCACTGCTTGGGGGTCCTTGCATTGAAGGCTGTTCCTGACTGGATGATTGGTTTGAATTGTCTGAGTTGTTTTGATTTCCATTAGATGGCGGCTGAGGCATGGTGGATGAATCATTGTCATTTTGCTGATCACCCTGCTGTGAAGGGGGCTGTCCCTCATCCTGATTTGAGCCGCCTCCCCCGCCAGACTGTTGACCAGTCAACCGCTGAAGACCGTTGTAACCAAAGGCTAATTCTAGTGCTGAGTTCGATTGACTTGATCCCATATAAGGGCGATTGTCTTTATAAGTGAGATCAACCGCTATAGACCAAGAAGCAGACACACCTAAAAGAACAATCATTGAAATCATCAGTGATAACAACTTTTTCTTCCATGTCGTTCTGTAGGCAATGATGTAAAAAAGAATGAGTGCTGGTACGATCATATAGGCTTGTAGCATTTTTGTATTAAAGCCGACGCCAATCATCGCAAACGAAACAATCGCCCAAAGAACCTTTTGCTGTTTTACAGCCTTGAACATCATTCCTGTTGCTAGTAAAAGTATAAAGACAAGTAAGCTGTCAATATTATTTGTGCGAGATACAGCAACCGCAATAGGTGTACACGCCATGATAAGTGCCGCTAATCTTGCCGCTGTTTGACCAAAAGTTGGTTTGACAAGACGATAGATCAGATAAACAGATCCAATGCCTGCTAAAGCTTGAGGCAAGATGACGCTCCATCCATGGAGACCAAAAATTTTGGCACTGATCGTTTGCAGCCAGAAGGTGAGCGGGGGTTTATCCACCGTGACATATCCTGCTGGATCAAATGACACAAAGAAGAAATTATGCCAGCTTTGCATCATACTTGTGACAGCCGCAGTATAATACGCATTCACCGTATCATCTTCCCAAATGTTATAAATGTTTAAGATGGCAGATAAGATCAATATGAAAAATAAATAAATATCAAATTTCTGAAAACGTCTGATCAAAAGCATGTCACTCCTTTTTCTTCACTTGAAAAAAGTGTAACAAGCAAATATGAATAAAATGTTAATAAAAAAAGGCCATTTTTTTATTTTTTTAGAAATAAAAACAGCTCTTGATGAAAAGAGCTGTTCAAGTTGTAGAAAGTCCTATGGATACTGAATTTATCAGATAAAGTAGTGATTCCAATGAGAGTAAAATATGTGAGTAGCTATAGAGTAGGTGAGCTCTCATTGAATGGAGCATTGGGAAGTTGAATGATGGCTGTTGTACCAAAGCCAGGCTCAGATTGAATGTCGAATGTCCCATGATGTTTTTTGATGATTTGATAGACAATGGCTAGTCCAAGGCCAGAGCCGCCATCTTTTCTTGTTCGTGCTTTATTTACACGATAAAATCGCTCAGAAACATGTGGAAGATCTTCTTTTGGAATACCATTGCCTTCGTCGGTCACTCTCAATTGAGCAACACTTTGGTGAGCTTGTAATTCAATTGATATTGATTTCCCAGATGGCGTGTAATGAATGGCATTGTCCAGTAAATTACGTATCACTTGTTGGAGACGGTCGCTATCACCATAAACAATACAATCCTCTTCAAGCGTTCGTTTGAAAGTAATGCTTTTTTTGTCAGCGACGAATGCCATTTGATCAAGAACATCGTGGATCAGCTGTGCAAAGACAATTGGCTCCATCGTTAGTGGATAAGAGTCTCCTTCTAACTGTGCAAGATCTAAAAGATCGTGCACAAGACGGCTTAAACGTGTGGCCTCATCTTGGATGATTTGCATCCCTTTCTTTTGATCAATGATCCCTTCTTCAATTCCTTCTGCATAGCCTTTCATATAACTTAAAGGCGTTCTAAGTTCGTGAGAGACATTCGCAAGAAATTCTCTGCGGTGCTGTTCAACTTTTTCGAGGGTTGAAGACAGTTTATTAAAGGAGCGGCTAAGCTGGTTTAACTCATCTCCTTTTTTGGTTACGGCCATTCGTTTTGAGAAATCACCAGATTCCATTTCTATTGCAATTTCTTTCATTTTATTAATGGTCTGCACAATTTGATTGGAGCTCTTATATCCGATCAAGAATATCAGAAGCAGAATCAATAAGATGGATATACCAAGCGTTAATCTAATTTGGACAAAGGGTTCATATACATCTGATAAGGGCATGGAGAGGAAAATAGTTCCCGATAGATCATCATTGCTTGAGAAAACAGGAATGGCGATGCCAAGAATATCTTGGTGAAACTTCGGGTGTTCTCTAATTAACACGACGGTTTCACCTTGAAGGAGCTTTTGGCGTTCCTTGAACGTAATGAGATTGTCATTTGTGTCCGTATCAAAAGGAAGTCCACTTGAAAGTTCCATTGGATCATCTGTAAAAATAACGTTCGCCTGACTTGAGTCATTTGCCCATTTCATTCTGTCGGTAAAATACTTGTCTTTCCCGTGTGTGTGATAGATTTCTGCCAGCTTCTTACCTTGCAAACTTAAGGAATCGATCTGTTTATCAATATATAAATGCTGGTATAAGTAAAAAGTAAGGGCAAGCGCTGAGGCTGCAACGATTCCGATCACTGCAAGGATTAAGAAGAGTACTTTCTTTTTAATCGATAATGGCTTCATTCTTCCTCCTCAAACTTATAGCCGACACCCCAAACGGTTTTAATATATCGTTCTGCTTCCTTTAATTTCAGTCGCAGCGTTTTGATATGTGTATCGACTGTTCTTAAAGAGCCGCTCGTTGAATGTGATTCCCACAATTTTTGATAAAGGTGTTCTCTTGAAAACACATGTCCTTGGTTGAGCAAAAGAAACATGAGCAAATCAAATTCTCTTCTTGTTAAATTAACGGGCTGTTGATGGAGGTAAACTTGTCTGCCATCTTGATCAATCTCCATGTCACCAATCTGTATTCGGCTGCGCTTTAGCGAAAGACCTCTAATTCGTCTCAGGGTTGTTTCAATTCTTGCTGCAAGCTCACGCAGACTGAAAGGTTTCATGATGTAGTCATCTGCTCCAATTTCAAGTCCTCTAATTCGGTCCTCCTCATAACTCCTTGCTGTTAAAAATAAAATTGGAATTTGAGATGTTTGTCGAATACGCTGACAGACTTCAAATCCATCCATGTCAGGCATCATGATATCTAATACAACAAGGTCAATAGATTCCTTTTCAAGCTGATGCAAGGCATCTTTTCCATTATTCGCAGTAGTAATGTGAAAGCCATGTCTCTTTAAAAAAGACCCGATTAACTCAAGCATATCAAGCTCATCATCTACGATTAAAATACGCATTTGTTCCTTCATTTCTTTTCCTCCAACACGATAGCATAAGGTCCTGATGGGACATTTAGTTGATTTTTCATAATAAGTGAGTGTTTATCGATGATGGATACTGAGTTGTCATCCAAGTTACTCACATAAATTGATGTCGTATCAGCGGTGATATAATTCGGATTTTGACCAGTTTCAACAGAAGCAAGCTGCTTATTTGTTTTGGTATCTACTTTGTATAGCGTATGATCTCCATGACATAGTACATATAAAGTAGAAGAATTTTTCTCTGGAAAAAATGCAACAGGCATAACGCCTAGCTTTATTTCTCGCTGTTTTTTGCCTGTTTTAGGGTCATAAGCAAGAATACTTTTATTTAAGGTACCTTGTTTACCATGGCCGCCGATCCAAATGGACTGTCCATCAAAATGAATCCCAGAAGGCCGTTCAAGTACAGAAAACGTACGTATATTTTTTTCCTTTTCAATATCTATGACTGAGACAGTATGACTTTCTGCATTTAAAACAAATAAAACACCTGATGAAGAAAGTGTCATAGAAGAAGGTAATTTTCCGGTTTTCACAGTTGATTTTATTTTTTTCCTTTTCGTATCAATAAAATAAACGACATTTTTCTGCGAATTTGCAGCAATTAATGTATGAGAAGCTGCATCATATGTAAGGGAAGTAAGCCCTTTATCCACCTTCATATAATCTGTTGCTGTCCCATTTTTTAGATTGATTTCGATAAGGGATTCTCCCTCTTTACTTGTAGCGATGATGATGTCTTTATTGATTTGAATAAGATCAGTAAGTGGGTGTTTTAAATCCACAGAAGAGAGCATTTTATTTTTTTGTATATCAACTATTGAAAAGGAGGCTTTTTTTAATTGAGAGATGACAGCGATCGATTGAGAGCTGCCTGGCGGTGTAAATTGCTGTTCTTTTCCACAGCCTGTCAAGAATAAAAGTAGAGCTGATAAACAGATTAAAACATATTTCATACGTTCCATTCTTCCGCTCCTTTGCGTTCTCTATTTTCAAAATCATACCACAAAAATTGTGAAAAAAAATTGAAGTTATTTATGCTGAAAAGAATGAAAAAGAGTTTTTAGGTGAAGTGAGGGGAGTCAATTTGTACCTGAAGTTCCTTTTTTGTCTGGTCGTATGCCATTTTTCCTTCTTTAAAAGATGATTTTCAGGATTTGATGGATGCACTTGCGATAGCTTACAGTGATACAAATGATGAAAAACTCCCCCGCTCTAAATAGACATAGAGCAAGGGAGCCATTAGGCGGAATGTTCAGATGATGGGGAGGTTGATTTTGTTTTTACACGTTGAGATAAAAAGAAACCAAGAATGCCTGCACCCATCAATACAATAAATAAAGATTGAAAACCACTCATGACCCCAATCAATGTAGACGAAATGATACTGCCAAAATATCGAAAGGTAGAGAAAATACCAGATGCTGAACCAGATAAACTTTGATCAACAGACGTTAAAGAAGCCATCTGCATACTAGTCATTCCAATCCCTGATGAAATTCCACCTGCGATAAGTGTCACGATTAGCAGTGGTAAGGTAGGGTACTGACTGAGTGTGATTAACATGATCCCTGATAAAGTGAGGCAGATAAATGAAAAACCAATCATTTTTTTCGCGCCTTTTTTCGGATGGAGTCTTGCCCCTAGCAAGCCGCTAATAGACATGCAAAGAGAAAATACTGATAGAATGATACCGCTTTGTGTATGAGACAGTGAAAGTTGTTGTTCCATAAACAGCGGCATAATTAGAAGGATGGCATACATGACAAAATTACTTAGCATGATCGACAGGTTAGCATTTGTAAATGAACTGTTTTTAAAAAGCGATAAATCGATGATCGGATTCTTTACTTTCCGTACATGTATAAAGAATAATGGAATGACGATCAACGCTAGAATTCCATAGATCAAGTATTCATTTAGCAAATGGCTTTTTGTGCATAGAATGAGTGTGGCAATCCCGATGGTTAAGTACAATGAACCAATGATGTCCACATTTACTTGTAAGCGTGTATGGTTTATTTTTGGAATGAGTAATACGCCGGTAACAAGTGTAAGGAACAAGAATGGGATATTTACAAGGAATATAGAGTGCCAATCAAAACTCTGAATAAGAATCGAACCAATAAAAGGTCCAAGTGCGGCACCAATACCGGCTCCAAAACCAAAGTATCCCATTGTTTTAGACAGTTTTTCGGGGGATACTGTTGCACGAATCAATGCAATGCTATTCGGTGTTAAAATAGCACCACCAGCTGCTTGAATGGAACGAAAAATGATGAGAAAAGCTAGATTTGGTGCTAAAGCACATCCAATCGAGCCAATTAAAAAGAGCATGACCCCAATTAAATACATTCGCCGGTGTCCGTATATATCTCCTAACTTACCAGCGATAGGCTGAGTGACTGCCATGACAATAAGATAAATTGTGACAACCCAAGTGATGTTTGAAAGGGATTGATCATAATACGTTGATATGGATGATAGAGCAACTGCGATCATCGTTGAGTTGACTGGAACTAGTATAGCCCCAAGCAACAAAGAATAGATGATGAGGCTCTCTTTGTTTAACTTCAATGTGTATACCACCTTTTGTAAAAAAGAAGAATTTCACCCTTTAAGCGGGAGAAATTCCTCTCATGAAAATGTGTGTGCATGTCTCAATAAAATCTTCTTTTTGTGTGAGCACGAGTTGGAAATCTTGCTCTAGTTGCTGAATGAAAAATCCATAATACGTACTAATGAAGATGTCTGCATAAATGTCTTCTTTTCCTTTTAATACACGATGCTTGGCACCCATCTTTTTGAAATATTGTATCAGCATTTCTCTCAGTTCTTGAGGATATAACTTTTCATGATTCGTTAAATCCTTAAACATATCCGGTTCTCGCATGCTGATATAAATAAATTCTTTTTTGGAAGTCAAATTTTCAAGGAAATAGGTACCGAGAAACTTTAAATCGGTGTATAAATCGCCTTTAAATTCTGCTTCTAGGGTTTTTGTCGGTAATGATTTCATCTTCATAATGGCAGCAATGACGCCGCGTTTGTTTTTAAAGTTGCGGAAAATAGTTGCTTCACTCACATTCGCTTTTGCCGCTATTTCTTTGGTTGTTGTTTTTTGATAGCCCTTTTCAGTTAATAAATCCATTGTTGCGCGAATGATTCGTTGATTTGTAGATTTTAACAAGCATACTCACCTCAGGTTATGAATGTGTTTGCAACAAAGTAAGTATACCGATAAAATCTATGACCGCCAATACGATTAGTTCATGAACGTGAATGCTGATTTAATATCTGAACGCGTCCATTGCTGCCATCTACTGTCACAAGGTCACCGGATTGGAGTGTTTCAGTTGCTATTCTAGTCCCTAAGACAGCTGGCATCATATACTCTCTAGCAATAATAGCTGAATGAGATAAAATGCCTCCAGCATCTGTGATGACTGCTTTTGCATCTCTAAATAAGCTCGTCCATAAGGGTGTAGTCGATTTGCAAACTAAAATATCATCCTTTTGAAATTGCGAGAATTCTTCAGCGCATGTAATGACTTTTACTCTTCCAGAAACAATACCACTGGATGCGCCAATTCCATGGATCACATCGTTTGTGTTGTTTTCGTTTTCTCTTAACGAACCAAGCATTCTTTCCACTTGCTGCAATTCAGCTTCAGTTGGTGTGCCGGTGTAAGCTGGGAGTTGAATGTCTTCATTTTCTTTCATTTCTATTTTTCTTTGCTGGACAACCGATTCGAATGAGGTAGACGTTGTGAGTGCTTTGTATACCTCTTCATCATAGAGATTCCATATATCATTTTGATGAGGAATTGCTCCTTTTTGTGTAAGAAGTTCACCAATTTTTAATAGATATACCCGGGCTTTAGCATCTAACATGGCATCAATGTAGAAATGGTGGTCATCTCGGATATTCGCTGCTTGAAGGGCAAATTGATACAGCGTCTCAAATTTTGTTTTAAACGACTCATCCTTCACTTGACTCATAAAATGTTTATACGTTTCTTGTCTTTTGATCACTGCTTTTGCAAATTCTTCATCAAAATCACATTGGGTCTGAATGTTATTTCTAATGATATCTAATATATACTCAGGGTTCTCTATCCATGTTTCTTCCGTAAAGTCATGACTTTTAACAGGTCGCCAGCCGTAAACCTGGAGAAATTCTTCTAATTTCGAAATGAAGTGTTTTCCTTTTTTCGAGTGATTGAGTGCATACAACAGCTCTGGGTTCTTTTCATGTTGAATAAATGCTTGATGAAGCTCTGGATCTTGAAGGACTTCCTTTGCTATATCCGATAGCATCTTATCTATTTCAAGAGATTTGTTCATCACGCCTATCATCATTTCGTGCAGCAAGACGACTTGTGTTTGATCACCAGTATACGTCACAAGCATGTCTTCGATTATGGACGATAGAATGACTTGTGGCATGATGATATCAAAATGATCATCATATGCTCGTATATAAAAAGCCTTTAATTCTTCAAAGCCTTCGATTGCTTTTTCAATGGTCATAGGCTCATTTATTTGGCGATCGAGTTTTTCGTAAAATGGAAAGAAGTTTTCTTCAAGAATCTTATACATCCGTTCACTTAGATGTGGAAATAACTCAAACATACTTTCATTAAAAACGGGTGCAGCTGTCTCTCCCGCTTGAGACATTTCCGGTGCAGAGTATAGGTGTCCCCTGTAAAGCTTAATATCTTTGATGTTCATATCAGGTACTTGATACTTTTCTCCATTTTTCTTCATCCCGCTTTTTAAGGCTGGTATGATCAGGCTTGAGAAAAGAGGGCTTGTTGGACCAGGCATATGATCGTCCATTGAAATCCAGAAATCTTGCAGCTCTTCTGGCTGCATGAGAAAAGAAGCACCTGCTGTTTCATTTGCTGATTTTGAGAGAGCTGTGGTAATCGGCCTTGCTTGAAGTAAATAAAACGACCCATTTGCTATACCAAATTCGATATCGACTCCATGTCCGTAAAGTTCTTCTACTTGTTTTGTGATTTGTGCGATTTCTATTAATTGATCATCGTTTAGGCAAAACTGGCCAGCCATTTCCTCCGCTACTGGTTCCTCGATGACACCCTTTTGGAAAGGAACAATTTGTAGCTCTTTCGCCCCAAGTGTTTTTTCAATCGAAAAGTTCTCTTTATCTACAATAAACGTGTCTGGTGTCACAAGACCGGAGACAATTGCTTCTCCCAATCCGTAGCTTGCGGTCAGCATCATTTCATTTGTTTTTCCCGATATGGGATTCTCACTAAAGATGACACCGGAAACGTCAGAATGGATCAATCCTTGAACGACAACGGCCATAAGCGGCATCTCTTCCTCGTTTTCATTCATCTCTTCCTTATAGTCTGTGACTCTCGCTGCAAAATAAGAAGACCAGCATTCTTTGACAGCTAGTAAAAATTCTTCATTTGATTTGATATTTAAATAGGTCTCGTACTGTCCTGCAAATGAGGCGCCTTCGAGATCTTCAGCAACAGCAGAGGAGCGGACTGCAACTGAGGGATAAGTCTTCCGCAATGATTGAAAGGACGAAAGCAGCTCTGCTTCCATTTGTGAAGGAAACGATGCTTCTTTGATTTTTTGAGAAAGATTTTGTTCTGCTGGCTGCAGATTGTGATATGAAAGAAAGCTTTCAAAGCTGTTGGTTTTAATAATAAATCCATCTGGGACTGGCAGGCCGTGATTGTTTAATTTGATTAAATTCAGGCCTTTTGCCCCTGCGAGTGATGCGGATTCTTCAGCCGCATGAAATAAAACTGAATACATGGGAATGCCCCCTTATCCAAATAGCCAATGGTTTGTATGTGTCTCTATTATTTAAAATGATAGTGCGCACTATCATTTTAATCATAGGATTGATTGGATGTTATTGTCAAAGACAGAAAGACCTATCTTTACAAAGGGGACAATCTCACTAATTTCCTTCTATTTCTAAAACAAAAGTCTCCGAACATGAAGAAAAACGGCGAAATTGAAAACTGTGAATTGTTCAATATGCCAATCTTTACTATAATCAAGGAAGTAGACCATGAAGAGGGAGGGTTTTTGTGATTACAAAAGCCATATTTGCACTAGTTTTTCCTTTCTTGCTCGTTATTTTATTTTCAAAGGTTACTTACAATCATTACGTGGGCATTGCGTTAACAGCAGCGCTTTTATTTGCTTCGTATATGAAGGGCTATACAGAAACCTACTTTATTGTGGGATTAGATATTATTTCTTTAGTAGCTGGGGCTTTGTTTATGGCTAAGAAAGAAATCGAAAAAAGAGAAAAAGCTGAAGAAAATCAATGATGTCATCGCCATCAAGAGCATGATGGCTGAAAACTGACATGTTTTAAACAAGAGCTGTGCTTACGATTTCTAGTAAGCACAGCTTTCTTTTTCTGCTCATCGAATATCTCACTCCAAAATGTTCCATACTGAAAGGAAGGTTTTCTTAAGAGGGTTATTTGCCAAGGGAGAGAGGGTATGACTGTATTGGAAATAAAAATCAAGTGAGAGCCGAACTTTAGTTCGTATTTTTGTGTTCTTTTATGATAATATATTCATTAGATAGATTTTCGTAACGAAACGGAGGCTTTGATGTGAGTGACCGCTTTGAATTAGTTTCTAACTATCAGCCCCAAGGAGATCAGCCAAAGGCGATTGAAAAGCTTGTTGAGGGGATCCATCAGGGGAAACAGCATCAAACGCTGTTAGGTGCTACAGGTACGGGAAAGACCTTTACTGTCTCCAACCTGATCAAAGAAGTGAACAAACCGACGCTTGTCATTGCGCATAATAAGACACTTGCCGGTCAGTTATACAGCGAATTCAAGGAATTTTTCCCGAATAATGCTGTTGAATATTTTGTGAGTTACTATGATTATTATCAGCCAGAGGCATATGTACCTCAGACCGATACATTTATTGAGAAGGATGCCAGTATCAATGATGAGATTGATAAGCTGAGACACTCGGCTACGTCCTCGTTATTTGAGAGAAGGGATGTCATCATCATTGCCAGTGTGTCCTGTATTTATGGCTTAGGTTCGCCAGAGGAATACAGAGAGCTTGTGCTGTCATTGCGCACTGAAATGGAGATTGAACGCAATCAGCTCCTTCGTAAGCTGGTGGATATTCAGTATTCTCGTAATGATATAGATTTTCAGCGCGGAACCTTCCGAGTCAGAGGAGATGTCGTTGAGATTTTTCCTGCTTCACGAGATGAGCATTGTATCAGAGTGGAGTTTTTCGGTGATGAAATTGAACGTATTCGTGAAGTGGATGCGTTGACTGGAGAAATACTTGGTGATCGTGATCATGTGGCCATTTTCCCAGCATCTCACTTCGTCACAAGAGAAGAAAAAATGGAAAAAGCAATTATCAATATTGAACAAGAGCTAGAAGAACAGCTCGAAAAGCTTCGCGAAAATGGAAAATTGCTTGAAGCGCAGCGCCTTGAGCAGCGGACAAGATATGACCTTGAGATGATGAGAGAGATGGGCTTTTGTTCAGGAATCGAGAATTATTCAAGACATCTGACCTTGCGTCCTCCTGGTTCAACACCTTACACACTGCTTGATTATTTCCCAGATGATTTTATGATTGTTGTCGATGAATCGCATGTGACGATTCCGCAAATCCGTGCCATGTACAACGGGGACCAAGCGAGAAAGCAAGTGTTGGTTGATCACGGATTCCGCCTGCCATCAGCACTTGATAACAGACCGCTCACCTTTGATGAGTTTGAAAAGCATATCAATCATATCGTGCATGTATCAGCAACGCCTGGTCCATACGAGCTTGAGAAAACGCCTGAGGTTGTGGAACAAATTATCCGTCCAACAGGATTACTTGATCCAATTATTGAAGTCCGCCCAATTGAAGGACAAATTGATGACTTAATTGGAGAAATTCATGCACGAATTGAGAAAAATGAGCGTGTGCTCGTGACCACATTGACGAAGAAAATGTCTGAGGATCTTACTGATTATTTAAAAGAAATCGGAATCAAGGTAAATTACCTGCATTCAGAAATTAAGACCCTTGAGCGGATTGAGATTATCCGTGATTTGCGTCTCGGTAAATATGATGTGCTTGTTGGAATCAACCTTCTTCGTGAAGGACTGGATATTCCAGAGGTGTCGCTCGTGGCCATTTTAGATGCGGATAAAGAAGGCTTTTTGCGCTCTGAAAGATCCCTCATCCAGACGATTGGCCGTGCAGCGAGAAATGCAGAAGGTCGGGTCATTATGTATGCAGACAATATGACGAAATCGATGGACATTGCGATTCAAGAAACGAAGCGAAGACGAGAACAGCAAGAAGCATATAACGAGAAATTTGGGATTACCCCACAAACGATCCATAAGAAAATTCGAGATGTTATTAAGGCAACAAAGATACATGAGGATTCGGAAGAATACGAAACAAAAGCAGCACCAAAGCTTTCGAAAATGAGCAAAAAAGAAAGAGAAAAAGTGATCGAAAAAGTCGAGATGGAAATGAAAGATGCAGCAAAAGCGCTTGATTTTGAAAAAGCAGCAGAATTAAGAGATCTATTGCTAGAGCTAAAAGCGGAAGGATGATTGCCTGATGGCTATGGAACGAATAGAGGTGAAAGGTGCTAGAGCCCACAACCTTAAAAATATTGATGTGAATATCCCGCGTGACCAACTAGTGGTCATTACGGGGTTATCTGGTTCAGGAAAATCGTCGCTTGCTTTTGATACCATTTATGCAGAAGGTCAGCGCAGGTACGTTGAATCTCTTTCAGCGTATGCACGCCAATTTCTTGGGCAAATGGATAAACCGGATGTAGATGCCATTGAAGGTCTTTCTCCGGCGATTAGTATTGACCAGAAAACGACGAGCCGAAACCCTAGATCAACAGTTGGTACTGTCACTGAGATTTATGATTATTTGCGTCTCTTGTATGCTCGAGTCGGAAAACCGATTTGTCCTATACATGGGATTGAAATTACGTCACAAACGATTGAGCAGATGACAGATCGTATTTTAGAGTATCCTGAAAGAACGAAATTACAAGTGCTTGCCCCAGTTGTTTCCGGCCGCAAAGGAACACATGTGAAAGTACTTGATCAAATTCGGAAGCAGGGCTATGTGCGAGTGAGAGTCGATGGAGAGATGGAAGACCTTTCAGAAGATATCGAGCTTGAAAAGAACAAGAAGCATTCCATTGAAGTAGTCATTGATCGAATTGTGGTGAAGGAAGGCGTGGCTGCTCGTCTGTCTGACTCACTTGAAACCGCGCTGCGGCTGGGCGAAGGCCGAGTGATGATTGATGTGATTGGACAAGAAGAGCTGTTATTCAGCGAACATCATGCTTGTCCGCATTGCGGGTTCTCTATTGGTGAACTTGAGCCGAGAATGTTTTCATTTAATAGTCCTTTTGGTGCCTGCCCGAGCTGTGATGGGCTCGGTTCCAAACTAGAAGTCGACCCTGAGCTTGTCATTCCTAATAAGGATCTGACTTTACGTCAGCATGCCATTGCACCATGGGAGCCGCAAAGCTCGCAATACTATCCTCAGCTTCTTGAGGCCGTATGTACACATTATGGCATCGACATGGACATTCCTGTGAAAGATATCCCATCGCATTTATTCGATAAAATTTTATATGGAAGCGGATCTGAACGGATTTATTTTAAATACGAAAATGATTTTGGACAGGTACGTGAAAATGAAATTGAGTTTGAAGGTGTTCTTCGTAATATTGAACGACGCTATAAAGAAACCAGCTCTGATTATATTCGTGAGCAAATGGAAAAATATATGGCGAATCAGCCATGTCCGACATGTAAAGGATATCGTCTGAAAAAAGAAACGCTGGCGGTTCTCATCAATGGCAAGCATATCGGAGAAATCACCGATTTGTCTGTCTCTGATGCCCTTGATTTCTATGAAAAAATCGAGTTGTCTGAGAAAGATTTGCAGATTGCCCAGCTCATTTTGCGTGAAATCAAAGAGCGCTTGTCTTTCTTAAATAATGTGGGATTAGATTATCTGAATTTGAGCCGGTCAGCTGGCACACTATCAGGTGGAGAAGCGCAGCGGATTCGCCTGGCGACTCAAATCGGGTCAAGGCTGACAGGTGTTCTTTATATATTAGATGAACCATCCATTGGACTGCATCAGCGCGATAATGATCGGTTGATCGGGACGTTGAAAAACATGCGCGACATCGGGAACACACTAATTGTCGTCGAGCATGATGAAGATACCATGCTAGCTGCTGATTATTTAATAGATATTGGACCTGGAGCAGGAGTTCATGGAGGAGAAGTGATTTCAGCTGGAACGCCAGAAGAAGTCATGAAGGACCCGAAATCATTAACAGGACAATATTTATCAGGTGAGAAATTTATTCCGCTGCCAATTGAGAGAAGAAAGCCTGACGGCCGCTATATTGAGATAAAAGGTGCAAAAGAAAACAACCTGAAAAACGTGAATGCGAAGTTTCCTCTTGGCGTCTTTACAGCTGTGACTGGAGTATCCGGCTCAGGGAAAAGTACGCTTGTGAATGAAATTCTATTAAAATCACTTTCACAAAAGTTGCACAGAGCGAAGGCGAAGCCAGGTCAGCACAAAGAAATCAAAGGAATGGATCATTTGGATAAGGTCATTGATATTGATCAATCTCCAATTGGCCGTACACCAAGATCGAACCCTGCCACGTATACAGGTGTCTTTGATGATGTGCGGGATGTGTTTGCACAAACCAACGAAGCAAAGGTAAGAGGCTATAAAAAAGGCAGATTCAGTTTTAACGTCAAAGGCGGGCGCTGTGAGGCGTGCCGTGGGGATGGCATCATTAAAATTGAAATGCACTTTTTGCCAGATGTGTATGTACCTTGTGAAGTGTGTCACGGGAAACGTTATAACCGTGAAACTCTTGAGGTCACATATAAAGGGAAGAACATTGCTGATGTGCTGGAAATGACGGTGGAGGACGCACTCCAATTTTTCGAGAATATCCCGAAAATTAAGCGGAAGCTTCAAACGATTTATGATGTGGGGCTTGGATACATTACACTTGGACAGCCTGCAACGACATTGTCCGGAGGAGAGGCGCAGCGCGTAAAATTGGCATCTGAGCTTCACCGCCGTTCAAACGGAAGGTCTCTTTACATTTTGGACGAGCCGACAACAGGTCTGCATGTGGATGATATTGCCCGTTTATTAAAAGTGCTTCAGCGTTTGGTTGAGAACGGGGATACAGTGCTGGTCATTGAGCACAACCTTGACATTATCAAGGCTGCTGATTACCTCGTTGATCTCGGACCAGAAGGCGGTGCAGGCGGCGGAACGATCATTGCCTCCGGCACTCCTGAAGATATTGCAAAAGAAGAAACATCTTACACAGGTCAATACTTGAAGCCTATTTTAGAGCGTGACCGTAAGCGTATGAAACAGCTGGTCAAAGAAACAGAAAGTGTGACTTCTTCATAAAGAAAACCCCTCGATAAGAGGGGTTTTTCTTTTATTGGACATCTTCTTTCGGCATTAAATTACTGAGGTGCGTTAAATCCTTTAAAATATGCGTGCTGCTGCTGTCGAGCAGTACCTTTAAATAACGGATATCACCATACTTTGGATGAGACGGATGAATGGTCTCAAGCTCCCTGATCATATCGCTGTTCATGCTTTTCTGTTTCTGTATAAGGTCTAAAAGCGTTTGAGCCGTATGGTTTGAATTATGATGATCTGTCAAAATAATTACCCCCTATAATGATAATCACCATCTTTTCAACATATTTTAAAGGGTAATCTGTGAAGAATCTACTCTTAGGTGCAAAAAGAAATAATTTGTGTCTAAGGTCATATGTAAATCGAATGATTTTGAAACTTTTTATACGCAATAAACGTATGAGTTAGAAAGGAATTTTCGTTATGAAGGAGCGAATATATATGAATAGAGATCAGTCGATTATTGCTTCTATTTGTTACTTTAGTGTATTTTTTATGCCGTTTATCGTACCGATCGTGGCGGTTTTTGTAGTAGACCAAAAGGAAACGAAACGGCATGCGATGCGGGCATTATGGTCACATCTTTTACCGGTCGCAGCATGCATTGTATTGGTTTTTGGGTCTATCCCGTTTTTATTGGCGACACAGGCAGGCGACTCGCTCATTCCAGTCATGACGGTGTTCATCTTGTCTTTTTTAGTAGTCATTGGCTTTTTGATCTCTGTCATTTGGAATATCATTCAAGGTATTAAAGTACTTCAATCCATCAAATCTTAGGAGGGCTTTGTATGAATGAAAAAGAACGAATTTTAAAATTAGTAGAAGACGGGGTATTACCAGCAAAAGAAGCAATTACGCTGCTAGAAAAATTAGAAGAAGGTCAGTCCGTCTCATTAGAAAAGTCTACGACTGATCACACCTTTCATGAAGAAAAAGCTGGAGCAGAGAGTAAAGGAAACGGCACCGAAAATCTTGGGGCAAAGCTGTTTGGCTGGCTAGATACTGCGGTGAAAAAGGTAAAAGACGTGGATCTTGATTTGAACTTTGGACAGTCCGTTGATGTTGAGCATATTTTTCAGTTCAAAGACGCCTCGCTCTCTCATTTAGATATTCAATTAGCGAACGGCAGCCTCAATGTGATGCCTTGGGACGATCAAGATATTCGAGCAGAGTGTCATGCGAAAATCTACCGTGCAGAGGATGGAGAGCAGGCAAGACAGCAATTTCTCAATCAATTGGACTGCGGGCTTGAAGGAGATAAATTTTTTATTCGAACCGAAAAGAAGACGATGAAAGTCAATGTTACTTTATACGTACCGCGTATCCAATACGATAAGATCAAGGTCAAGCTGTTTAATGGGCCGATTCGCGGGGAAAAGCTAAAGACAAAAGAACTTGCCGCGAAAACCACAAATGGTGTTGTCTCTTTTGCCTCGTTACAGGCAGAAAAAGTCGGAATTGAAACAGCAAACGGACAAATCAAACTGGCAGATCACGAGTGTGGTATGATTGAAGTAGAAACCATCAATGGGCTCATAGACCTGCGCGGGAAAAGTGAATCAATTGATGCCCAGAGCTTTAACGGAAATATTGCGGTTCAGCTGTCAGATGAAAAGTGCCGTTCCATCTATGCGAAAACGACAACAGGCAGTGTGGACGTTCAGATCCCGCGCGCATGTGCAGTGACCGCTGAGCTGAAAAGCAATCTCGGGTCTATCTCTCACGATTTACTTGATGCAGAGATGATTAAAGAAAAAAATGAAACATTACAAAAAGAGAAAATGATCAAAGCCAATCAACAAGCGGTGCAAAGTATATCCATTTTTGCAGAAACAAAAACAGGCTCAATACAAGTAAAGCACCAATCAGACAAGGAGTGATTCTACATGAAGAAACTTTATCGTTCAGCAACAGATAAAAAAATAGCGGGTGTTGTTGGTGGACTTGCGGAATATTTAAGTGTTGATGCATCGCTGCTTCGCATTTTAACCGTCATCATCGGATTTTTGACAGCATTTATGCCGATCTTCCTGATCTACTTCATATGGTATTTTGTTGTTCCGGAAGAAGGCACTAAATAAATGCTTAGATGGATCGTCAGTATTTTAGTAAATGCATTACTTTTAATCGTCATTGCTGGATATTTTGATTCAGGCATTTTGCCTGGGCTCGGGAGCGTGTATATTGAAGGATTTGGCGCAGCCATTGTGGCAAGTATCATTTTGTCCTTGCTCAATATTTTAGTGAAGCCGTTTTTGATCATTTTAACGCTTCCAGTCACCGTCCTTTCACTAGGATTGTTCTTATTTGTCATCAATGCCATTACACTCATGATGACATCGAGCTTTATGGGAGATAGTTTTAACATTGATGGATTCGGAACGGCCATTTGGATGGCTGTCATTTTGTCCATTTTCCATCTGTTGATACAAAAAGGAATCGTAGAGCCGTTAGCGAAAAAAAGCTAACGGTTTTTTTGTGCAAATTTGTATCGTTTCTCCGTTCCATCTGACATAAAAACCACCTTCAGGAGACACAATATCCGAAGGGAGGCGGTGCAAGATGGTGAACGTGAACAGACAAATCATGCTTTTATGTTTTTTTATCATTCTTTTTTGTTTCAGTCAGCCTGCTTCAGCAGGGCCTTTTCTTCAAACAGAAGTGAATGTACCGGACAAGCCTTTTTCGCCTTTTATCTTTGATCAATTTCATGTGGATATCCGCCCGGTTCAAGGAAAAAGCCATGACCTTCAGTTTCGTGCGTCCATTAGTGACCAAGAACAGATTTTGTCTGCGAACTTGTATTATAAACAAAGTGATGAACTGGGGTATCGCTTGATTCCAATGGAACGGCTGCCCGGAATGAAGCCAGAATTTACAGCGAAAATTCCGCCAGATCAATTATGGAATCCAACCGTTCATTACTATACAGAGTTCCTTACGCAAAAATCAGTGATCAAAACAGCAGAGAAATCGGTTCATTTAAATGGATTTGAAGAGGATCTTTCGCATATTCCGGACTTATTCATCACAGAAATTGTCGTTAATTCAAAAAACCGAAAAGGCAAAGATGCTTTTGAGTTTATCGAAGTGTATAACACGACACATGCGCCTATCTCACTTAAACATTATCAGCTCCGCTACCGCAATCCCACGCAGGGCATCGAATTGGATGATGTATATTCCTTTCATAAAAATCCAATCACCATTTCACCTGGAAAACCTTATGTTTTTTGGCTGAGAAAAAAAGGGCAGGAGCATTTAACTGTAGCGGACTTTAATGCCATGTACAAAAGCCAATTAAAAGAGGGCGAGCATCTAACCATTATCGAGAGCAAAGGGCTGTCCAACTCTAAATCTCGTCTTGTTTCGATCACAACAAATATAGGTGAAGAGATTTCTTCTGCCGCATTTCGTTTGAAGCCATCATGGTTTAGCGAGCATAAATCCTTGCTGTTTAAGTATCCAATGGATGGTACGACGCAGACGAAGCTGATTTCGAAAATTGAGGAAGAGCCCACTCCAGGTAAAGTGCTAAAAGCACAAATTCCATCTGAGAAAAAGGAAATTTCTCAAGATATCCATAAACCTGTGATTGAAGATATGACGATAAGGAAACCGGTGAAACCAACTGAAAGTGTAGAGATTAAAGCAGATGTCCAGGATGATCAGGCCGTGAAAACCGTCAAGCTGCGTTATCGAACGAATCGAAAAGAAGCGTTCAAGGAAATACTGCTTCAAAAAGACCAAAATGACCGGTTATTTCATCATATTATTTATTCACCTGAGTTGATTGGGAAGGAACAATTGGAATATCAGCTTGAAGCGTCAGATGGCGAAAATGAAGCCAAGACGTTGAAAAAAACGGTTGATGTGGAGCAGGTTAGCAAAGCCCACGGTCTCCGATTCAATGTAGAAGAGGGAGATACAATTTCAGGGTTATTTTCATTAAAGGCAACGTCTGATCAGAAAAAAAGCATCGAATTACGGATAGATGGAAAACGGAATCAGCAAGTATCCGCTGCCCTTGAAGCAGATCCATATATCGCATTTGATGTCAAAGGAACAAATTTATATTTTAAAAATGGTGTATCTATAGGTAAGCGTTTACTTTCTGTTTTTGATGATTCGACAAAAGTGTATCGTACCTATACAATGCCAATACCAGAAGAAGAGATAAAAAAGGCAGGTCTCCAAACGATCTCATTCCACGCTGGCACAAAGTCTTCTCCGATAGACCGGCTTCCTGGAGAGAATCATGATGATTTTGAATTGAAAAACGTCAGGATGATCTTATCGAATGGAACACAAATTCATCCAATCAATGCGAAGCCTCAAAAAGAATGGAGAATGGGAGACAGCGGGAACGCAAAAAAGGTTAGAACGTTTCAATTTGAGATTCCAAAAGAGGCTTATGTCTCAACCTATATAAAGTGGGATACAAAAAGGCTGAAAGAAGGGCCGCACTTAATTGAGGCCAAAACCTTAGACGAGCATGCTTCAGTACGTGTGAAAGTTGATAACACTGGGCCGAGAATTAAGACCAACGTACAAGCAAAGGATCAATATAAAGGCGCCTTTACATTAAAAGCAAAAGTAACGGATCGTTGGAGTGATATAGAAGAGTTGAAGGCGTATGTAGATGGCAAACCAGTTTCTTTGCCATATCAGACGTCCTCTAGTGAATTAAAGCCTGGCAAGCACACGTTTATGGTCAAAGCAAAAGATGCAGCTGGGAACATGTCGACGTTGAAAAAAGAGTTCAAGACGGTACATGAGCATCCAGAAACACCAGAACGGGTGGCAGATAAGACGAAAATGAAATCATCAAAGCAAACTGTGCTAACCAAGGATCCAACCAATGATAAGTTAGATTACTCTTTTTATCGTGCCTATCAATATACATCGCTGCATCCTTCAATGAAGATTTTTAAGTATGCAGCAGAGACAGAGCCGCCAAAGAGTTTTCTCCAAAAAGGAGAAATGATTTTTTCTGATCAAGAAAGGAACCGCATTGCATTTGTTGATGGGAAGGCAGTTGAAACGAAGGATTTACAGCGTTTTCCTTATCATCGTTTTCAAATTAAGGTTCATCATGATGTGCGCGAAAAGGATGTCGTCGAAGCTGTATGGAAAGGGAGTTCATTGTCGGGGAGAAAGGTGACAATGTACGCATGGAATCACCACCAGGAAAAGTGGGATAAAATCACTCATCACTTTGCGAAGGATCAAAAGGAATTTTACCTAAAAGGGCTGCTGTCAGTGAGACAGTACATGAAGAATCAAACGTTTGATTTGCTAGTACAGGATGAAATCAGCAAATCGCAAAAGCCATATAAGATGGTGTGGATGTCTGACACTCAATATTATGCAAAGAGCTATCCTCATATCTTTAAACAAATGGTCGAATGGATCAGAGATCAGAGGGAGAAATTAAACATTCAATATGTGTTCCATACAGGCGATATTGTGGATGATTCAAAGGATAAGCAATGGCACCGTGCTGATACATTTATGCGTGTATTAGATGAGAATCACATTCCCTATGGTGTTTTAGCAGGAAATCATGATGTTAGACACAAGGACGGTTTATATACGGAATACGGGAAATATTTCGGGGAAAAACGCTTTGCTGATAAGCCTTACTATGGTGAATCCTATCGAAACAATAAAGGTCATTATGATCTCATCTCTGCCGGCGGCAATGATTATATGATGGTGTACATGGGCTGGGGGATTAAGCAAGATGAAATTGATTGGTTAAACCGCGTGATTTCTGAACATCCAGATCGTATTGTCATTTTAAATTTCCATGAGTATTTGTTAGTGAGCGGCAACCGAAGCCCGATTGGCGATCTCATCTTCCACCAAGTGGTGAAACGCCATCCTAATATTGTTGCGGTATTTAGCGGCCACTACCATGGAGCCAGCAGGAAAGTAGATGAGCTTGATGATGACCATGATGGAAAAGCAGACAGGAAAGTATATCAAATACTTGCCGATTATCAGTCAGGACCTGAAGGTGGTCAAGGGTTTATGAGGGTCATAACAGCCGATCAAGAAAAAAATCAGCTTCATTTTACAACATATTCACCTTACTTGAATAAAGAGCATTTTTACGATCCAAAAACGTATGGAGATCAAGATGAATTTTCAATCGATGTGGATTTGACACCGAAAATGAAATCTGTCAAAACCAATTATTTTGAACTCAATGTGTATACGAATGTTCTTCTAGGAGAAGCGCGCGGCGTAAAAAGCGGCAAAAAAGCGAGCTTTGAGTGGAAGGGCTTAAAGCCCAATGAAGATTATTATTGGTACACTGTAGCAAAAGATCGTTTCCAAGGAAAAGCCATTTCACCAATTTGGAAAATTCATACAAAAAATGATGATGAAACAAAATTTCTTAGGAAATAAAAAAACAGTGCTCCGTGTCAGGGGCACTGTTTATCTTTCCATTGTATGAATGAGCTTGTAACGATCCCCTCTATAAACGGAAACAACATACTCAAATGGAACGTCTTGTTGAAAAAAAGTCGTTCTTGTTATGGACAGCACAGGATCGCCTGTTGAAATAGACAGCAAGTATGCTTCTTCCTTTGAGGCAACATTGGCTTCAAGCTCCTGTTTGGCATGAGCAATGACATGACCAGTGTGAGTTTCTATATATTCATATAAAGAGCCAGTTAAATGTTCCTTTGTTAAATCTCCTGCAAATCTTTCAGGTATATAGCTCGTTTCAATCGCCATCGGTTCATCATTTGCAAGGCGTATCCGTTTTAGTTCAAAAACATCATCACTATTTGACAGTTGTAGGGCTGGCAGCAAGTGCTCTGGACATACGGTTTTTTTGAAGTCAATCAGCTGGCTTGATGCTTTGAGCCCTCGCTGCCGCATATCCTCTGAAAAGCTTGTTAAGCCTTGAAGCGGCTGTTCAAATTTTTTTCGGCTAACAAAGGTACCTTTACCTTTTTGTCGATACAAATATCCTTCGTTCACAAGATTCGATAAGGCTTGTCTGACAGTCATTCGACTAATACCAAAGCGTTCGGCATATTCTCTTTCAGAAGGAATGAGTGTATCAGGTGCTAATGTTCCATCCTCAATCTGCTTTTTCAAGTTCTCCATAATCTGATGGTACATCGGAATAGGTGACTGCTTATCAATAAACATGTGAAAATCCTCTCGTTTTTAGCGTAGTGATCCAGCTTCTCGATCAATCAAAACTGTTACATCTTCATGGAGTTTCAGTGCAGATGCTGGGAAGTCTGGATGAATCTCTGCCTGTTCTAAATATTGTATCACTTTCGCTTTTGATTTTCCCGAAGCAAGAAGGAGAATCTTTTTACTTGAAAGAATGCTCGCAATTCCCATTGTGATCGCATGAGTAGGTACCTCATCAATAGAAGAAAAGTATCTTGCGTTAGCCTGTCTCGTGTTCTCATCTAATTGCACGACATGAGTCTTTGAGTTGAAAAGGGTACCAGGTTCGTTAAAACCGATATGTCCATTTTGACCGATTCCAAGGAGCTGAAGATCGATGCCGCCTACATCCTCAATAAGCTGGTCATATCTTAAGCATTCCTTTTCTAAGTGAGCTGCATTGCCATTTGGAAGAAAATACTGACCCTGAGGGAGATCAATATGGTCAAATAAATGACGTTTCATGTAGGTCATATAACTATTTTCGTGTTCTGGATCAAGTCCTGCATATTCATCTAAATTGATTGTTTTTGTTTTCTTGAAAGACAATTGATGTGCTTGATGAAGTTGAATTAACTCTTTGTAAGTATCAATAGGTGTACCGCCCGTTGCTAGGCCGAGTACGGCATCAGGTTTAGCAGCTATTGCAAGTGCAATAATGGCGGCTGCTTCTTTTCCTAATTGCTCCTTGCTTTCAAATTCGATGATGTTCATTAGTGGTTGGCCTCCTTTTTTTCAAAGACGATTTGTCCACGGCAGATCGTCATCATCAGTTCACCAGATTCATCCCAAATCACCAAATCTGCTAGTTTTCCAACTTCGATGGAACCGAGCTGTTGATCAAGTCCCAGCTGAGCGGCTGCATTGGTTGAGGTCATCTTCGCAATCTCTGTCCACTCACAATTTGTAAGCTGTTTCATCCGTTTGACGCCATCTTTCATTCGCAAAATCGATCCTGCAAGTGTACCATCTTCCAGCAATGCTTTTTTGCCGCTTACTGTGACCGTCTGACCGCCAAATTCGTACGTTCCATTACCGAGCCCTTTTGCACGCATCGAGTCTGTGATCATGATTAAACGATCACTTCCTTTTGCCAAATACGCTAGCTTGATGGAAAGAGGATGGGAGTGAATCCCGTCTGTGATCAGCTCGGTATAAAGGTTCTCATTCGTAAGAGCAGCACCTACAGCGTTCGGTTCACGATGCTGAAACGAACTTATTGCGTTATAAAGATGCGTTACATGGCGTGCACCATGCTTAGCTGCTAAATTAATCATGTCATGACGGGCATTCGTATGTCCAATAGAAGGGATCATGTTCTTTTCCTGTAACAGGGACAGAAAAGCAAAATCTGTGTCTTCCTCAGGCGCAAACGTGACAATTCGAATTAGCTGTTCAGATGCATCCAGCCATTTTTTAAAAAGCGGAATATCGGGCTGTTTAATCCATTGAACAGGCTGTGCCCCTGCCTTATCTTTAGAAATAAATGGACCTTCTAGGTGGATTCCTAGACATTGCGCCTGACTTCCTGCTTGTTCTTCATTACTTTGTTTCCACTGAGCGACATTTTTAAGTGCCTGCTCAATCTCATGATGGTTTTGTGTAATGGTTGTCGCTAAAAAACTTGTCGTTCCTTCTGATGGAAGGTTGTCAGCGAGTGTATTCATCGCTTCTGCTGTCGCATCCATCATGTCTGCACCATATCCACCATGGATGTGAATATCAATCATTCCAGGGAGTAAATAAAAGTTTTCCCGGGAAATATATACTTTTTCATAATTTCCTGTCGGTAGTGATGTTGAAATATAGTCAATCTTGCCATCGCGTAAACCGACAAAACCGTTTTCAATGATCTTTGTCTTTGTCACAATATGAATATTGGAGAGCAATAAAGAACCGCTCATGTTTGAGCCCCCTTATTCGTTATCTTTCATTTAAGTTTACTCTTTTTAAGTATAGTTGTCTATACCAGTGAGGGCGGTGAAACAGGAACAGGATAAAATACTGTTTTGGGTTCATCATTGAAAGTGATAAAATAGAGCTGTATTTCTGAATCGCCTGTGATAAAAGGAGGAAGAAGCGTGCCGAAAGTTCGTACGAAGGACATAATGGAACAATTTCATCTTGAACTGGTAAGTGGGGAAGAAGGGATTAATCGTCCCATTACAATCAGTGATCTTTCCAGACCAGGTATTGAAATGGCTGGTTATTTTACATATTACCCAAAAGAAAGAGTTCAACTTTTAGGGAAAACAGAGCTTTCTTTTTTTGAACAGCTCCCAGAACGCGAACGAAAGCAGAGAATGATGTCTCTTTGTACAGATATTACCCCTGCCATTATTTTGTCTCGAGATCGTGATGTGCCGAAGGAATTAATCGAAGCATCAAATGAAAATGGCGTGCCCGTTTTACGATCTAGCCTAAAAACGACAAGACTTTCAAGTCGATTGACCAACTTTTTAGAAAGTAAGCTGGCACCAACCACTGCCATTCATGGTGTGCTCGTCGATGTATATGGTGTAGGTGTATTATTAATTGGGAAAAGCGGAGTAGGAAAAAGTGAAACAGCCTTAGAATTAGTGAAGAGGGGACATCGCCTTGTTGCAGACGATTGCGTAGAAATCCGTCAAGAGGATCAGGATACGTTAGTCGGAAGTGCACCAGAGCTGATTGAACATCTTTTAGAAATCCGCGGGTTAGGCATTATTAATGTGATGACCTTATTTGGAGCAGGCGCTGTCAGAAGTTATAAGAGAATTACGATTGTGATGAATCTGGAGCTTTGGGAACAAGGCAAACAGTATGATCGTTTAGGACTTGAAGAAGAGAAAATGAGAATCATCGATACAGATGTGCCGAAGCTGACGATCCCTGTGCGGCCAGGTCGAAATTTAGCGGTTATCATTGAAGTGGCTGCGATGAACTTCAGGCTGAAACGTATGGGGCATAATGCAGCAGAACAATTTACAAGTAAACTTGCCGATGTCATTGAAGACAATGGCCAGGATGAATAGGAGTTGACTATATGAAAGAAGCAATTCAGCCAATTGATCCGATCGCTTTTCAGCTCGGACCTATTTCGGTTCATTGGTATGGTGTGATTATTGGGGTCGGAGCCTTGCTTGGACTCTGGCTCGCACTGAGAGAATGTGAAAAAAGAGGAATCAATAAAGATCTGTTTATTGACTTAATCTTATTTGCCATTCCAATCGCGATTATTTGTGCCCGAATTTATTATGTATCCTTCGAATGGGATTACTATCAGCAGCACCCAAACGAAATCATTAAAATCTGGAATGGTGGAATTGCGATTCACGGCGGGCTGATTGGTGCTGTGCTGACAGCCATCGTTTTTACAAAAGTGAGAAAGGTATCGTTTTGGAAAATAGCTGATGTCGCAGCACCTAGTATTTTACTAGGGCAGGCAATTGGACGTTGGGGGAACTTTATTAACCAAGAAGCGCATGGTGAGGCGGTTTCAAGAGCCTTTTTAGAAAATTTGCATCTGCCTGAGTTTATCATTAATCAAATGTATATTGATGGTATCTATTATCACCCGACGTTCTTATACGAATCATTATGGAATCTTGCCGGTGTTGTCATATTGATTTTATTACGGAGAACTTCGCTACGCAGAGGCGAAATCTTCTTGTCTTATTTAATTTGGTATTCAATCGGCCGTTTCTTCATTGAAGGGATGAGAACAGACAGCTTAATGCTGACAGAGCATCTTCGAATCGCACAGATGATTTCGATTGCGATATTCGCAGTGGCTGTTCTGCTGATTTTCTTTAGAAGAATGAAAGGATACTCATCAATTCCGTATAAAGAGAACAATTCATCGAATTAAGCAGGAGGGGATGAGAAGAGATGAGAGAGACGTGGAAAAACGGCTTGAAAGCAGGGCTATCGACAACTTGGACTCTTGGCAAAGTCATCTTTCCAGTGACCATTCTCGTCAGTATCTTGCAGCATACGCCTGTCATGGATTGGATCATCCGATTCATTCAGCCATTTATGGGGCTGTTTGGTCTTTCGGGGGAAGCAGCGATTCCGCTTGTATTAGGAAACATGCTGAATTTGTATGCGGGAATTGCAGCCATTTTGACATTAGAGCTTCCTGTGAAGGAAGTGTTTATTTTGGCAGTGATGTTGTCCTTTTGCCATAACCTGATCATCGAATCGACAGTGGCAGCAAAGGTTGGACTGAGAGTATCTGTGATTTTGCTGGTTAGAATCAGTCTTGCTGTTATTTCTGCTATTGTCATTCATCTCGTTTGGCAGGGAGGCGAGGAGCCGGCGCAATATGGACTTTTGAGTGCAGCTCAGGCGGTTGATGTGCCTTCCAGCTGGTACATGATTGTTCTGCTTGCTATACAAAAAGCAGTACTCGGTGTGCTGCAGCTTGCCTGTATCGTTATCCCGCTCATGATCATCATTCAATTCATGAGAGATTTAGGTTGGCTTCATACACTGTCTAAGTGGCTTTCACCTTTTACTAGAATGCTTGGAATGAAAGAAAATACGTCTATGACAATGGTGGCTGGATTAACGATTGGTCTGGCGTATGGAGCCGGCGTGATGATGAAGGCAGTGGAAGAGGACGGTGTGAGTAAAAAGGACTTAACCCTTGCTTTTATTTTCCTCGTTGCCTGCCATGCGGTGGTCGAAGATACGCTGGTTTTTATTCCACTTGGTATTCCAGTATGGCCGCTTCTTGTGATCCGCCTGATTTCTGCAATTTTATTGACAGCTGCCATTAGCTATATTTGGCGGAAGCGGGAACATGCAGCTGTTAGAAAGGAAGCCATATGAACGAATCGACGATCAACACAGTGCTATTTGATTTAGATGGCACATTAATCAATACAAATGAATTAATTATTGCTTCATTTCAGCATACGCTGGATCATTATTACCCTGGTCAGTACAGCCGTGAGGATATTCTTCATTTCATTGGTCCGTCCTTGTTTGATACATTCTCTGCGATGGACCCTGAGTTGACGGATGACATGATTGAGATGTACCGCACGTTTAATCATGAGCAGCATGATCTGCTTGTGACTGAATATGAGACCGTTTTAGACACATTGAAAGTTCTGCAGGATCGAGGATTTAAGCTCGGTATTGTCACAACGAAGATACGGGATACGGTTTTAATGGGATTGAAGCTGACCGGTTTAGAGCCGTTCTTTGAGGTCATTGTGACGCTCGATGATGTACAAAATGAGAAGCCGCATCCGGAGCCTGTTCAGCTGGCATTATCAAAGCTTGGCAGTGATCCGCATGAAGCGGTGATGGTCGGTGATAATTATCATGACATTTTGTCTGGTCAAGCGGCAGGGACAAAAACGGCAGGTGTGGCTTGGTCTATTAAGGGAGAAGAGGCCCTTTTAAAGCATCGCCCTGACTTCATGCTGAAGAAAATGAGTGATCTCCTGGCGATTGTTGGAGCTGATTAAGTTGAGAAAAACAGATCGATATCCTGTAAAAGGGGTCAATTCGCTGCGGCAAGTCTATCGGACAGTTCCCTTTTTCAAAGTGGTGAAAAATTTCATTTTTATTCAAATGGCAAGGTACACGCCGTTTATGGGAATGAAAAATTGGATATACCGAACTTTTCTTCGTATGAAGGTCGGCGAGGATACGGCGTTTGCCTTAATGGTGATGGTTGATCTGATGTTTCCTGAGAAAATCACCGTCGGTCGAAATAGTGTAATCGGTTATAACACGACCATCTTATCCCATGAGTATTTGATTAAAGAGTACAGACTTGGGGAAGTCTATATTGGTGATGAAGTCTTAATTGGAGCTAATTCCACTATTTTACCTGGTGTGACTATTGGGGATGGAGCGATCGTATCGGCTGGTACACTTGTTCATAAGGATGTGCCAGCAGGCTCATTTGTTGGAGGAAATCCAATGCGCATGATTTATACGAAGGAAGAAATGGAAGCACGTCAATCTAAGTCTGCTGAGTAGCTCGGCAGACTTTTTTGTTGACAATGTGACATGGTGTAACTATAATGATTACAACAGAGGTGAGAAAACATGAAAATCAGCAGCAGATTTACTGTCGCTGTCCATATTCTGGCCTTGCTATCACTTGAAAAAGGATCTTTACAGACATCGGAGGATATCGCAGGAAGTGTGAATACAAACCCAGTGGTCATCCGCCGCATTATGAGTAAATTAAAAAAAGCAGGCCTAATCTCAACGAGTCTTGGCAAAGGTGGTTCTCAGCTGAACCGCAGTGAAGACGACATCACATTGCTCGATGTGTATAAAGCGGTTGAAGTCGTAGATGAGGGTGAATTGTTTCAAATTCATGAAAGCCCAAATCCTGACTGTCCGATCGGTGCAAATATTCAAGCGGTGCTTGAATTAATTTTATGCCGCGCTCAAAGTGCGATGGAGCAAGTACTTGCTGAGATCAAATTAAGTGAACTAACGCATGTGTTAATCAAAAAAATTGGATGATCTATTCAATTTTTTTTACCTCTGTTGTAACCGAATTAGTTACACCTTTCTTTATCAACATAAAACCATATTGCAGGAGGAGTTAACATGAAAATTGGAATTATTGGCGCAACAGGAAAAGCAGGACAAGAAATTGTGAAAGAGGCTCAATCAAGAGGACATGAAGTAACGGCAATCGTCCGTGATGCACAAAAAGTGACTGATTCATCACTAGCTGTTCTTGAGAAGGATGTGTTTCACTTGCAAGCAGAAGACATCAAAGGCTTTGATGTGATTGTGAATGCATTTGGCGCACCTGCTGGACAGGAGCATCTTCACGTAGAAGCTGGGAAAAAGCTGATTGATATTTTAAAAGAAACACCTGAGACTCGTTTAATCGTTGTGGGCGGAGCTGGAAGTCTATTTGTAGATGAGGCGAAAACAATAAGACTTGTTGACACACCAGAATTTCCGAAGGAGTATGTGCCTACTGCTTCACAGCAAGGAGAAAATCTAAAAGATCTTCAACAGTCAGAGGGGTTAAAATGGACCTTCCTCAGCCCCGCTGCATTCTTTAATCCAACTGGCAAACGTACGGGTTCTTATGTGAAAGGGAAAGACAATCTAATTGTCAATTCTAAAGGTGACAGCTATGTGAGCTATGCTGACTATGCCATTGCGCTGGTTGATGAAGTGGAGCAGGCAGCCCATGTTGGAGAACGTTTTACCGTTGTATCTGAAGCTGAATAAGCAGTTTCATGGCCGCCTAAAAATGATAAATGGGGAGTCTAACGTATGAATGAGCAAGAATTGTCTTTCATCTATGTATGGGATGCGTATTGTGGCTGGTGTTATGGATTTTCAAACAGTATCCGCACTTTGCATGAAAATCATCCGGAGATATCACTAACACTTGTTTCGGGTGGTTTATTTGTAGGGGAAAGGAGTCTTCCGATAAAGGATTATCCGCACATTCCAGAAGCAAATCAGCGTATTAGTCAGCTGACTGGTGTCGAGTTTGGTGAACGTTATCAGAAGCTGCTAGCAAACGGAACGTTTCTTTTAGACTCTGAGGCTGCGGCCA
The DNA here is from genome assembly GCF_003028545.1 of Bacillus sp. Nf3. Lineage (NCBI taxonomy): Bacteria > Bacillati > Bacillota > Bacilli > Caryophanales > Bacillaceae > Bacillus > Bacillus sp. Nf3. The sequence continues at coordinate 560,185 of NZ_PYUA01000001.1, forward strand.
TTGGTTTTTCTGCATTAAGATCCATCGCACCTGAGCGTTCATTGTACTTGGCTTCATCGATGCAAAAGGCTTTTTATCAAGACGGAAAAAGTCTGAGTGATGAGGAAACGTATCGGGAGATCGCTTTGGCGCATCATCTTGATCCTGACGCAGTCATTGAACGTATGAAAACAAAAGAAGCGATCAATGATGCATATGCTGACTTTGCGAAGGTTCATCAACTTCATGTGAATGGCTATCCTACACTTTTATTAAAAAGAGGGGATGAATACTTCAGCCTGGGCGGAGGTGCAATGACGGCTGAAAAGCTTGAAGACCGCCTAAAGGAATTTCTAGAAAAATAAATCATTTAAAAACAACCTCTATGCGGATAGAGGTTGTTTTTTTACGCTTTAATGATAATCGCCTGACTGCCCATCTGTTCCCAAGAATCTTCAAATTGATCACGGTCGACCTTTTGATTCTTTTCTCCATATGGATTATTCAAGTAGACATGCTCCTTGTCATAGCCTGTGATGACTACGCTATGCACATTAAAGCTTACATCTATTTTGCCATTTGGTGTATTCCAAGTTTCGATGTTATCGGTTTTGTCGAAGGTGGATGTCGTAATCACCCAGACAGGATAGCCCTTTTCAAGTGACTGATAGATGGCCTTTTTAACAGGCTTTCCGGTTAAGTCGACAACTTGATCGCCCGCGTATTTTTTCGCAAGCTGATAAATCGGTTCGTGGTAAACCCCAAGACCCGGTCCATTCTCCATATCGCCTACAAACCCGTCATGAGGGTCACCTTTTAAGCCATTTTCATAATTGAGCGGAACACGTTTGATTTCATTTGCCAGTGCGTTCTTCGTTACGTGCTCATAGCCGCTGTAATGAAGCAACATCGCTAAGCTCGTGACTTCGCATCCGTTATAAAGCCTTGGTGCATCCATTTGATTGTAGAGAATGACGTCCATGGCTTTTTTGCTTCCTTTTAGTGAATGATGTGTGGTTTCTGCTTTTTTTGTTGAACGAGTTTCTTCAGCCGAGAGTGCCGTTTCGTTTTCTTTTTTTGCTGCTTCTTGCGGCGATGCTGTTTTCTTGACTTGGTCGAGTTGTGAAACGTATATAAAGCCGAAATAAACAAGACATGCGCACAACAAAGTTAAGATTAATGTCTGGATGAACTTCACTGTTAATCTCCTGTGTTATTCAATATTTTTAAGTATTATAGCACGTTCCTTCACCGAACATGCAGAAAAGGCACAGGTGTCACTTGAATGTAATAATTCCAGAATATGTTGATGAAAATAGGGAGAAATAAAAATGATTGATTTAATCACTTTATTTTGTTAGCATATTATCATATTAGCGAACTAAAGGATTCGGAATTTTTTGTTTTAATGTGTTGGAGGTGCGGAAGAACATGTTTATGTTTGAGAAACCATATGGTATGCGGGATTCATTACCTGGATTGTATGAGACGAAGAAAAAAGTGAGACATTCTTTAACAGAGATCATGAATGGTTGGGGTTTCCGTTTAATGGAGACACCAACGCTTGAATTTTACGATACAGTCGGTGTGCAATCGGCGATTACTGATACACAGCTTTTTAAGCTCCTTGATCAAAACGGGCAAACCCTTGTACTGAGACCTGATATGACAGGTCCGATTGCAAGGGTGGCGGCTTCTAAGCTTCATGAACAGGCGTATCCACTTCGTGTCGGGTATGCAGCCAATGTGTTTCGTGCGCAGGAAAGAGAAGGCGGAAGGCCATCAGAATTTGAGCAGGTCGGAATTGAATTGATTGGTGATGGTTCGATTAGTGCAGATGCTGAAGTCATCGCACTTGCCGTATTTGCCTTAAAAAATGCCGGGCTAAGATCCTTCAAAATCGCGATTGGGCATGTCGCTTTAGCAGAGACGTTATTTGTCGATGTACTCGGAAATACAGAGCGTGCAAACGTCCTTCGCCGCTTCTTATATGAAAAGAATTATGTAGGATACCGTCAGCATGTGAAACAATTACCGCTTTCCTCCATCGATAAAATGAGGCTGTTACAGCTTTTAGAGTTAAGAGGCGGCCAAGAAGTGATAGAGCGGGCAGAGGAAATCGTCGTTTCACAAGAAGGAAAAGAGGTGCTCGCACAGTTAAAGTCGCTATGGGAGACACTTGAAGATTACGGCTGTACAGAATATATCCGTTTAGATTTAAGCATGGTGAGTCATATGAGCTATTATACGGGTATTTTGTTTGAAGTATTTGCTGATCATGTTGGATCGGTCATCGGAAGTGGCGGTAGATATGATCAATTACTTGCTCATTTTAATGCACCCGCACCAGCTACAGGGTTCGGGCTTCGACTAGACCGTCTTCTTGAAGCGCTCGATGCAAAAGAGATCAATGAGCCGCAGGAGGCTGTGATTTTTAGCAAAGAACAAAGACTTGAAGCTTTTGCTTTTGCAGAAAAGGAGCGCTCAAAAGGGAAAAAGATCGTCCTGCAAGACTTAGCGGGGATTGAAAATATTGACGCGATGACCAAGGCATTTGAACAGGTGACTTATTTTATCGGCGCTAGAAAGGAAGAGTGAAATGAGTAAAGTGTTGACGATGGCAATGCCAAAGGGCCGGATATTTGAAGAAGCAGCCGGGCTGTTAAGACAGGCGGGGTACCAGCTGCCAGAGGAATTCGAGGATTCAAGAAAATTAATCATAGATGTACCAGAAGAAAACCTCCGCTTTATTTTAGCCAAGCCAATGGATGTGACCACCTATGTAGAGCACGGTGTGGCGGATGTTGGCATTGCAGGAAAGGATGTCATGCTCGAAGAAGCTCGTGATGTGTACGAAGTGCTCGATTTAAACATCAGTAAATGTCATTTAGCTGTTGCTGGTTTGCCAGGAGCGAGCTGGGGTGGTGTCGCACCGCGTGTGGCAACAAAGTACCCAAATGTCGCATCGTCCTATTTTAGAGAGCAAGGGGAGCAGGTGGAGATCATTAAGCTGAATGGTTCCATTGAATTAGCACCGCTCATTGGGCTTGCTGATCGCATTGTTGACATTGTCTCTACAGGTCAAACACTAAAGGAAAATGGACTTGTGGAAACGGAGCATATTTGTGATATCACGTCACGTTTTATTGTCAATCCTGTGAGCTACAGGATGAAGGATACGGTGATCGATGAAATGGCACTGCGTCTTGCAAGAATTATTGAAGGAGAAGGGGAGGAATCATCATGAACATCACCTGCATACAAGAAGGTGAGACAGATACTCTCTCACTCAAACGGTCTTTAGATACAGGAACAGAAGAGCAGCGTCAGGCTGTTCAACGCATTATACAAGAAGTGAGAACAAATGGTGATGAAGCTGTACGGTCTTTTACAAAGCAATTTGACGGTGTGTTGATTGAAGATCCGCTTGTTACAGAGGATGAAATGGCAAAAGCCTGTGACCGCTTGGACAAAGAGATGATTCAGATTATCCAAACGGCTATCAAGCATATTCGCACATACCATGAGCGCCAGTTGACATCCTCTTGGTTTTATCACCAAAAGGACGGCTCAATGCTTGGTCAAAAGGTGACACCGCTTGATGCGGTAGGTGTGTATGTCCCAGGCGGAACAGCGGCCTATCCATCATCTGTCTTAATGAATGTGATCCCTGCGCTAGTTGCTGGCGTTGAACGAATCGTTCTTGTGACACCCCCTGGGAAAGATGGACGTCTCTCTGACGCTGTCTTAGCTGCGGCGAAGGAGCTTGGTATTTCTGAGATGTATAAAATGGGCGGTGCACAGGCGATTGCGGCACTTGCCTATGGAACGGAAAGCATCAAGCCTGTTGATAAAATCACAGGTCCAGGGAACATTTATGTAGCGCTGGCAAAGCGGGAAGTATTTGGTCAGGTAGATATTGATATGATTGCAGGTCCAAGTGAAATTGCAGTTCTAGCAGACGAAACAGCAGTCGCGCATGAGGTAGCGGCGGATTTACTTTCGCAGGCAGAGCATGATGCGCTGGCATCTAGTATTTTGGTAACACCGTCTAAGACACTTGCTGAAAGCGTGCAGGCTGAAGTCAGAAAGCAGCTTGATACTTTGCCGAGAAAATCAATCGCAGCACAATCCATTCAAGATCATGGCCATATTTACGTGACAGAATCAATCGATCGTGCAGTAGACGTCGTCAATCAATTAGCACCAGAGCACTTAGAGGTGCTGACAGCATATCCAGAATCACTTCTTGGTCAAATCAAGCATGCGGGCGCGATTTTCTTAGGACGCTATAGTCCAGAGCCGGTGGGCGATTATTTTGCAGGACCGAATCATGTGCTGCCAACAAACGGAACAGCTCGATTCTCCAGCCCGCTTGGTGTGACTGATTTTCAAAAGAAAACGAGCATTATTTCATATAGTCAAGAGGCCTTTGAAACACACCGTGAAAGCATTGCCGCTTTTGCCAGATTAGAAGGGCTTGAAGCGCATGCAAGGTCGATTGAAGCGAGAAAGCGGGAGGAATCGTAATGAGACAGGCGAAAACAGCGAGAAAAACAAATGAAACGAACATTTCATTAGCGCTAGAAATTGATGGAGAAGGAAAAGCGGATATTCAAACAGACGTCCCTTTTATGACGCACATGCTTGATTTATTTACGAAGCATGGACACTTTAATTTGACCGTCGATGCGAAAGGAGATACGGATGTTGACGATCACCACACAACAGAAGATATCGGCATTGTGCTTGGGCAAATGTTTAAGGAAGCGTTAGGCGATAAAAAGGGAATTAAGCGGTATGGTTCAAGCTTTGTTCCGATGGACGAAACACTTGCCCAGGTCGTGGTCGATTTAAGCAATCGTCCTCATTTGGAAATGAGAGCGTCCTTTCCAAGTCAAAAGGTAGGTACCTTTGATACAGAGTTAGTACATGAGTTTCTGTGGAAATTTGCACTTGAAGCCCGGATCAACCTTCATGTCATTGTTCACTACGGAACGAATACACACCATATGATTGAAGCCATTTTTAAAGCGATGGCACGTGCCTTAGATGAAGCAACAACCATTGATCCACGTGTGAAAGGAATTCCTTCGACAAAGGGGATGCTCTAATGATCGGAGTCATTGATTACGGAATGGGAAATTTGTTCAGCGTATCAAAAGCACTGGAACGAGCAGGTGCCCGTTATATCGTTTCCTCTGATGTGGAGGAGCTGAAAAAAGCAGATGCTTATATTTTGCCCGGAGTTGGTTCGTTTCGTGATGCAATGCAGCTGTTAAAAGAGACTGGACTTGAGGCGTTTATTCATCAAGTTGTGCAGGAAGGAAAGCTGTTATTCGGCATTTGCCTTGGCATGCAGCTGTTATTTGAAGAAAGCGAAGAGGCAGGCCGCACAAAAGGATTGGGGCTGTTAAAAGGGCGTGTCGTTCTTTTAAAAGATCGTGATCAGGACGGGCAAAGGCTGAAGGTACCTCATATGGGGTGGAATGAGCTCACATTTCATCAGCCCTCCCCATTGTTTGACGGTGTGCCAGAAGGATTTGCATACTTTGTTCACTCTTATTATGTGAGTGATATGAACCCAGATGAGCAATTAGCAAGCGCGGACTATGGTGTTCAAGTACCAGCAATCGTTGGCAAGGGAAATGTGCTTGGTGCACAGTTTCACCCTGAAAAAAGCAGTACAACGGGAATGGCGCTGCTCAAACAATTTATTCTATTAGCAAACGAACAGAGGGTGAGCAAATGAGTGAGTTTACATTATATCCAGCGATTGATATGAGAAATGGCAAATGTGTACGTCTTGTACAAGGAGATTATGATCAAGAAACCATTTATGGAGATTCACCGCTTGACATGGCCGCGAAATTTGCGAAGGATGGAGCAACGTGGATTCATCTTGTGGATCTGGATGGTGCAAAAGCAGGGAAACGTGTCAATCATGAGCATGTGCTGGCGATTGCTTCCTCCTTAGATGTGAAGGTACAAATTGGCGGCGGTATTCGGACAGAAGAAGACGTTGCCTTTTATTTAAGTAACGGCGTCGATAGAGTGATTCTTGGCAGCTCAGCTGTATCTAACCCAGCCTTTGTGAAAAAAATGCTGTCGCAATATGGAGAGAAAATCGCAATTGGGATTGATGCGCGAAATGGCTTTGTATCGACTGAAGGGTGGCTTGAAACGTCTAAAGTGAAGGCAGAGGAGCTCGGCAGGGAATTGGCAAAGGAAGGCGCAGAGGTCTTTATTTTCACCGATATTCAAATGGATGGCATGCTGTCTGGTCCCAATGTGGAAAGCACGGTTCGCTTAGCAGAAGCAACCGGCAAACAAGTGATTGCTTCAGGCGGTGTCAGCGCGGTAGCTGATCTTCAAAAGCTGTCAGCGCAAAAAGAGACTGGTGTGTCTGGTGCGATCATTGGAAAAGCACTTTACACGAAGCAGTTTACTTTAGCGGAAGCATTTGAAGGGCTTGACGGCATATGATGACAAAACGAATCATCCCATGTCTTGATGTGAAGGAAGGGCGTGTTGTCAAAGGAGTGCAATTCCTAGGCTTAAAGGATGCTGGTGATCCGGTAGAATTAGCGCAGATCTATGATGAGGCAGGGGCGGATGAACTCGTCTTTCTTGATATTTCTGCGTCGCATGAAGGCCGGAAAACGATGGTGGATGTGGTCAAACAAGTCGCGTCCACTCTTGCCATACCATTTACGGTAGGAGGCGGAATTAACCACCTTGATGACATGAAGCGTATATTAAGAGCGGGTGCAGACAAAGTATCTGTCAATACAGCAGCTGTGTTAAGGCCAGAACTGATTTCAGAAGGTGCTGACTTTTTTGGCTCCCAGTGTATCGTTGTCGCAATTGATGCAAAATACGATGAAGAGAAAAAAGCATATATGGTCTATACACACGGAGGACGCCGTCAAACAGATTTAGAGGTTAGCGACTGGGCGAAGGAAGCTGTGCAAAGAGGTGCAGGAGAGATTTTACTGACAAGTATGGATGCCGATGGTGAAAAGACTGGCTTTGATCATCGATTGACAAAGCTTGTATCAGAGGCAGTCACTGTGCCAGTTATCGCTTCTGGCGGCGCTGGCAATGCCCAGCATATGCTGGAGGCATTTACAAAAGGAGAAGCTGATGCAGCATTAGCAGCCTCCATTTTCCATTACAAAGAAACCTCCATTCACGAGGTAAAGACATATTTGAGAGAACACGGGGTGAAGGTCAGATGAAACAGGCAAATGAATTAACTTTTAATGAAGCAGGCCTGATTCCTGCGATTGTACAGGATGCTCAAAGTAAGGAAGTATTGACGCTGGCATATATGAATCAAGAGTCCTATGAAAAAACGCTGGAGACAGGTGAAACATGGTTTTATAGCCGGTCGAGAAACGAGCTTTGGCACAAAGGCGCCACCTCTGGACATACCCAGCAAGTGAGTTCTATTCGATATGACTGCGACAAGGACGCTCTGCTTGTCCTTGTCGCGCCAAGCGGCCCAGCCTGTCATACTGGCAGCTATAGCTGTTTTTCGGAAGAAGGCGTAAAGCGCCAAAGCGAAGAGCAGGATCGTTTTGCGATATTAAATGAACTTGAACAGGTCATTGCAAAGCGTCAGGTGGAAATGCCTGAAGGTGCTTATACTACCTATCTATTTGAAAAAGGGGTCGATAAAATCCTGAAAAAGGTAGGGGAAGAAGCGTCTGAGGTGATCATTGCAGCGAAAAACCGAGATCAAGAAGAATTGAAATGGGAAACAGCGGACCTCCTCTATCATCTTCTTGTGCTATTACGTGAACAGCAATTGCCGCTTGATGATGTATTAAAGGTATTAAAAAAGCGTCATCAAGGTGAATGAAAAGCCGGGGGATATCCCAGGCTTTTTATTTTTAAATGAAAAACAAATCCTTCCTTTCCTTTTGTTCTATGTGACGACTGGTGAAGTATGTTATACTACACACGGTACACTGTTCGAAATGGAGGGTATCGGTGAGTAAATACACTTCTCAAAATAATCACACACAAGTCGTCCAGCTTTTTCAAGATGGGCATTACTTTTTTCATAAAGGTCTTAAAGCATATAGAGAAAGAAATTTGTCTAGGGCAAGTAAGCTAATACAGCGGGCCATCGTACTTGAGCCTGAAAATGTAGAAATGCTGTCACAGCTTGCCATTATTTATACTGAAATGGGTCATTACCAACAATCAAATGAACTGCTTGATTTCATCCTTGAACACATCGATGAAAACATGTCTGAGTGTCACTACTTTAAAGCCAATAATTATGCCAATCTCGGACTATTTCAAGAGGCATATAAATCAGCTACTGCTTATGCCGCGCTGGAAGAGAACGGGGAATTTGCGGATGAAAATGACGACCTTCTTGACTTGCTCGATATGAGCGACGAAGAGGACGAAGATTTTCCTTATGATCAGGATGACCTGATTGTGAAGCAGGATCAAGCAAACCATTTGCTAGAAAGCGGCAGACTCGATGAAGCCATTGAGATGCTAGAACAGATGATTGTTGAGTATCCAGAATTTTGGTCAGCGTATAATAATCTCGCTTTGGCCTATTTTTATTCTGGTCGAATCCATCAGGCGAAAGAAATGTTGAACCGGGTCCTTCATGAAAATCCCGGTAATCTGCATGCCCTTTGCAATCAGCTAGTCTTCTACCATTATGAAAAAGAAGAAGAGAAGGTCAACAAGTTAGCGAAGCAATTAACGCACGTGTATCCAATACTAAGTGAACAGCGTTATAAGCTTGGTGCAACATTTGCCCTTGTAGGAGAATTTGAATGGGCCTTTAAATGGCTTTATTCTTTGTACAAAACAGGTTTTCAGGGAGATAGTACATTTTTATACTGGCTTGCAAGCGCAGCCTATCATACAGGTCACAAGACGCTCGCCCAAACGGTTTGGGATAAGATGGTCGAAGAAGACATCGACGCAGATGAAATCAAGCCTTGGCAGGATAAACCTGAGGTGACTGAGCCAATGGTCTCGATTGAGGAACGGCTGACTGCGTATTATGTCAGTAAACAAAAAGGAGAACGTGACGTTCTGCAGTCTGTCCTTGATGCACGCGCCGCGAAAACGGCTTTTGAACAGCAATTCATAGAACTGCTTTTGTATGAAGATGAAATGAAAGAAAAGTCTTTTTCAGAAGATGCAGTTTTTGCAAAACAGGCGGCATCCAGTTTGGAGGAAGCCGTTCAGCCTGACAGCCATATGCCTTATTTTTGGTTATTCCATATTATTCAGCAGGCACGTGCTTCTGGTATTGATAAGAAAAATGCGCCTGCCTGGGCAGCAGCATCTTATTATCTATGGATGAATGAACAAGAAGAATCAGCTGTCAGCAAAAAAGACATTGCGTCTGCTTTTCAGATCAGTGTTCAAACACTGTCAAAATACGAACGAGAGATCTGTACGTTAATTGATTAAATAGGTAAATAGATTCAGAACATCCCAGCATGGCCGAAAAGGTCATGCTTTTTTCTTGGATAAAAAGGTGGGATTTGCAAGGAATTGGCGAAGTATGACAATCACGACATGTTTTTGAAACATAAATGTAATAAAAATATTAGCTCATTTTGTCGATGTCTCATGTATAATGAAAATCGTGGATTAAAACAAAGATAGATATTTAAATATTTTACTATACATAATGAAACACCTAGTGATAGAAACAATCTGGTCAACATCTGACTGAACAATCAGGAAGAAAGACATAGAGAGCACAGATTGGTCGCAGAGAATTTGCTGCTTTCTAATGTCGCTTGGGAAATTGTCAAAGGAGGAACTATTCGTGAAAAAGTTTATTACTTTCGGTTTAGCTTCGGTGATCGGAGCGAGCGGTTTATTTATTCCATTTACACATGAAGCAAACGCACAGAACTTTGAACAAAAGAAACAAGAACTAGACAGCAAACAATCTGAGGTAAACAAGAATCTTCAAAAGAAAAAAGAAGAGCTTTCAAAGCTTGAAGCAAAACAAGAGGCACTTGCACAAAAGCTTAAAGATATTGATGAGAAAGCTTTAAAAACAAGTGATCAAATTGAAGAAAAACAAAAAGAAAATGAAAAAACTAAAAAAGATATCAAAGCACTGAAAAAAGAAATTGCTGATACAGAAAAACGTATTGAAGAAAGAAACGAGTTCTTGAAAAAGCGTGTACGTGCCCTTCAAGAGAGCGGCGGTTCTACGAAATACATAGATGTATTACTAGGAGCAAAAAGCTTTAGTGATTTCATCAGTCGTGCAGGTGCAGTTTCTACACTGATCAACGCAGACAGTGAAATCATTAAAGAGCAGGAAAAAGACAAAGCAGAGCTTCAAAAGTCTGAAAACGAATTAAACACAAAGCTTGAAAATGTGCAAAGCACACTTGCAAAGCTTGAAACACTTCAATCAGACTTGAATAAACAGCTTGATGAAAAAGACAAGCTATTCAAGCAAGTGAAAAAGCAAAAAGGAAGTGCTTTTTCTGAAATCAGCGAGTTAAACAGTGAGGCTAACAGCATTGCATCTGAAAAAGACGCAACAGTAGCTGCACAAAAACAAGCTGAAAAAGAAGCTAGAGAAGCAGCTCAAAAAGCAAAAGAAGAAAAAGCGCAAAGACAACAGCAGCAGCGTCAAGCTAGTGTTCAAGCGGAAGACAACAGCTCAAATAACGATAGCAGCCCGTCTTCGAGTAACAGCGGGTCATCTAATAACAACAATAACAATAACAGCAACAGCAGCTCACCAAGCAAGAAGCCATCTACTGGCGGTGGATCACCTGTCAGCAGTAACGTAGGCGGAATTGAAGGTGCAATCAGCACAGGTTCTACTATTGTTGGACAATCTCCATATAAATGGGGCGGCGGCAGATCACAAGCCGATATTGACGCACGTCGTTTTGACTGTTCTTCATTCGTTCGCTGGGCATTTGCATCAGCAGGTATCAACCTTGGACCAGTTGGCGGTACAACAACAGATTCGCTTGTAGGTAAAGGAAGAGCTGTAAGTGCATCTGACATGAAACGCGGAGACCTTGTGTTCTTTGATACGTATAAAGTAAATGGACACGTTGGTATTTACTTAGGAAACGGTACATTCTTGAACGATAACAGCTCTCGCGGTGTTTCAGTTGACTCAATGAGCAACGTATACTGGAAAAAAGCATTCAAAGGCGTTGTAAGAAGAGTCGTTGAATAAATCATTACTTTTTATATAACCGTAAACAGGCTTCCTTAAACAGCAGTTTAAGGAAGCTTTTTCTTTTTTTGAAGATATGAGCAAATGATTCGCTTATTCCCCGCAGATTTAATAGGATATGGGTAAGGAATAAAAGCTAAGAGTGGAAATGATGCTCTCTGTCATGAATGGAAGCATCACCCAAGGGCATTCTAATAAGAAATGCGAGCAGCAATTGAAGAGGGAGTGACAGTTGTGTCAGAAGAAAAAATCTACGATACGATCATCATTGGAGCGGGTCCTGCCGGAATGACAGCCGCTGTTTATACATCACGGGGAAATCTTTCAACATTAATGATTGAAAGAGGAATTCCAGGCGGACAAATGGCGAATACGGAAGATGTCGAGAACTATCCTGGCTTTGAAAGCATTTTGGGGCCGGAACTTTCAAATAAAATGTTTGAGCATGCGAAGAAATTCGGTGCAGAGTATGCGTATGGCGATATCAAAGAAATCGTGAACGGTGAAGAATACAAAATCGTCAAAGCCGGCTCAAAAGAATACAAAGGACGCTCTGTCATTATCGCGGCAGGGGCTGAATACAAAAAAATCGGTGCACCAGGTGAAAAAGAACTTGGCGGCCGCGGCGTATCATATTGTGCAGTATGTGACGGAGCATTCTTTAAAAACAAAGAGCTTGTCGTCATTGGCGGCGGAGATTCTGCTGTAGAAGAGGGTGTGTATCTTACACGCTTCGCTTCTAAAGTAACGATTATCCATAGACGCGATAAGCTTCGTGCACAAAGCATTTTACAAGCGCGTGCCTTTGATAATGAAAAAATTGACTTCATGTGGAACAAAACCGTCAAACAGATCAATGAAGAAAACGGGAAAGTCGGCAGTGTGACGTTGATTGATACGGTGACTGGTGAAGAAGAAGAGTTTAAAACAGACGGCGCCTTTATCTATATCGGAATGCTGCCACTGTCTAAACCATTTGAAAATCTCGGCATTACAAATAAAGAAGGCTACATCGAGACAAACGAAAGAATGGAAACGAGAGTGGAAGGTATTTTCGCAGCGGGTGACATTCGTGAAAAAACACTTCGTCAAATTGTCACAGCAACAGGAGACGGAAGTATTGCAGCACAAAGCGCACAGCATTATGTAGAAGAGCTTGCTGAAAAACTCAAAGCAACGAAATAAATGGCTGTCGTAAATCCTTAATATAGCGTCATGGGCTTTTAACTGGAATGTAACACGGGTGAAATAATTTTCCGTTATGATAAAACTAGTAATTGACCCCCTTTTATAAGGAATACATGTTTGGCACGGATGTGAATCCGTGTCCTTTTTTTTGCCTAAAATCAGAAATTCACGAGATGTTCACAAATGACGCATGGAGAACCGTTAGATGCTGTAAAATAAAGAGTAGAGAAATGGCTCGTTACATCATTCAAACGAAAACCGGTCTGTTTTCGGGGAAGAACGGGCATGTTCATTGTGGGAGTCAGGTTGAACCTGTATAATAAGTTAAAGACATAAAAGAGTAGGTGACAGCTGATGCAACGAGTAACCAATTGTGTGCTGCATCACGAAGATCAAGTTCTCTTGCTGCAAAAGCCAAGACGGGGCTGGTGGGTAGCACCGGGCGGCAAAATGGAAAGCGGTGAATCGGTCAAGGATTCAGTCGTTCGAGAATATAGAGAAGAAACAGGTATTTATATTTTAAATCCGCAGCTGAAAGGTGTTTTTACCTTTATCATAAAAGAAGGCGATCAAATCGTTCAAGAGTGGATGATGTTCACCTTTATGGCAGATTCATTTACCGGAAAAAACGTAACAGAGTCAGAGGAAGGCATTTTAAAATGGCATGACGTAAAGGATGTGCCTCATTTGCCGATGGCTCCAGGAGATTCCCATATTCTTGATTTCATGCTCAAAGGAAAAGGACTTCTGCACGGTACTTTTACGTATACACCCGATTTTGAGCTGATTGCTTATCGGTTAGATCCTCAGGGAGAATAATACATGAACCGTTTTCATAAAGAAGGAGAGGAAGCAGGCATGAATACACACAAACAAGAAGATATTCAGCTTGTGATTATTACAGGAATGTCAGGTGCGGGGAAAACCGTCGCCATTCAAAGCTTTGAAGATTTAGGCTACTTTTGTGTTGATAACCTGCCGCCATCACTTTTACCGAAATTCCTAGAGCTCATGAAGGAATCGAATTCCAAGATGAGCAAGGTCGCTCTTGTGATGGATTTGCGCGGACGCGAATTTTTTGACAGCTTAATTGCGGCATTAGATGAAATGAATGATCTTGATTGGATCACGCCAAGAATTCTATTTTTAGATGCAAATGATAAGGTACTTGTCTCAAGATACAAAGAAACGAGACGTTCGCATCCCCTTGCGACAACAGGTTTGCCGCTTGAAGGAATTGCAATGGAGCGCGAGCTGTTAGAGGAGTTAAAAGGCCGGTCTCAAATGATTTTTGATACATCGGATTTAAAACCAAAACAGCTGCGAGAAAAAATCGTCACGCACTTTGCCACAAACCAAGGACAGGTGTTTACAGTAAACGTGATGTCCTTTGGCTTTAAATACGGTCTGCCGATTGATGCTGATCTTGTCTTTGACGTGAGATTCCTGCCGAATCCTTACTATATTGAGAGTATGCGTCCACAGACTGGAAACGATGAAGAAGTGCGCTCCTATGTGATGAAATGGAGTGAAACGCAAAAATTCACAGAGAAATTAATCGATCTTCTCAGCTTTATGCTTCCGTCGTATAAGAGGGAAGGAAAAAGTCAGCTTGTGATTGCCATCGGCTGTACAGGCGGGCAGCATCGATCTGTGACGCTTGCCAACTATTTATCGGAGTATTTTAAAAACGATTACTATACACATGTCACTCACCGGGACATTGAAAAGAGAAGCAGAAAATAGATGACGACACTACCAAAGGTGGTCATTCTTGGCGGTGGCACTGGCTTATCTGTTTTGCTCAGAGGGCTAAAAACGAAGCCAGTGGACATTACCGCTATAGTAACGGTTGCTGACGACGGAGGCAGCTCAGGCAGACTGCGGCATGATTTGAATATTCCCCCTCCAGGTGATATTCGAAATGTCCTTGCGGCTCTCTCTGATGTTGAACCGCTTGTAGAAGATTTATTTCAGCACCGTTTTAACAAAGGGAATGACTTAACAGGCCACTCACTCGGCAACCTCATTCTTGCGGCCATGACAAATATAACCGGTGATTTTTTTCATGCCGTTACTGAAATGAGTAAGGTTTTAAATGTGAGAGGAAAAGTATTGCCAGCAGCAAATTCAAGTGTTGTTCTTCATGCGGAATTAGAAAATGGGCAAATGGTGACAGGAGAATCGAAAATTCCCACCTATGGTGAGCGAATTAAACGAGTGTTCCTCACACCCGATACGATTGAACCGCTGCCAGAATCTATTCAAGTCATTCGTGAGGCGGATTTGATCGTCATTGGGCCTGGCAGCCTGTATACGAGTATTTTGCCAAACTTGCTTGTCCCGCATATTGGAGAAGAAGTGATTCGCTCAAAGGCGAAAAAAGTGTATATTTGCAATGTCATGACGCAGCCAGGGGAAACGCTTTCCTACAGTGCTGCTGATCATGTTCAGGCATTAAATGATCATATGGCTCGTCCATTTATCGATACGATTTTTGTGAACAATAAAGAAATTCCAGAAGAAATCAAAGCAAAATATGCAGAAGAACAGGCACAGCCTGTCCAATTCGACACAGATGCACTGAAAGCAATGGGACTAGAAGTGATTCCTGGAGAAATCATTACATATGACCAGCATGTCATTCGTCATGACACGCTGAAAGTAGCCTCGCTGCTTGTCGATCTACTGCATCAGAAAAAATAGGAATGGGGGTGGCAAGGATGTCATTTGCATCCGAAACAAAAAAAGAGCTGACTAATCTGGACGTGAAGGACTGCTGCACAAAAGCAGAGCTTTCTGCCCTCATCCGTATGAACGGTTCATTATCTTTCTCTAATCGAAAATTGATTTTAGATATACAGACAGAGAACGCAGCCATTGCAAGACGTATTTATACGCTGCTCAAAAAGAAATACGATGTGACAGTCGAGCTGCTCGTCCGTAAAAAAATGAGATTGAAAAAGAATAACGTGTATATTGTCAGATTGGTAGAACGAGCGAAAACCATTTTAGAGGATTTAAAAATATTAGGTGAGCAATTTGTATTTGAACGCAATATTTCAGAGGAGCTCGTGAAGAAAAGATGCTGCAAGCGCTCCTATATGAGAGGTGCTTTTTTAGCAGGCGGTTCTGTGAATAATCCAGAAACGTCCTCCTATCACCTTGAGATTTTTTCACTATATAAAGAACATAATGATGCCCTTTGTGAGCTGATGAATCAATTTCATCTCAATAGTAAAACACTTGAGCGCAAAAAAGGGTACATTACGTACATGAAGGAAGCAGAAAAAATCACGGAATTTTTAAGTGTTGTGGGCGCTCATAATTCACTGCTTCGCTTTGAAGATGTGCGAATCGTCCGAGACATGAGGAACTCCGTCAACCGGCTCGTCAATTGTGAAACAGCAAACTTGAATAAAACGATTGGTGCATCACTGCGTCAGGTCGAGAACATTCAATTTATTGATGAAAAAATTGGACTTGATGCCCTGCCGGATAAGCTTCGTGAAATTGCCAAACTGCGAGTCGACTATCAAGAAGTCACGCTGAAGGAACTTGGAGAAATGGTGGAAAGCGGCAAGATTAGCAAGTCAGGGATTAACCACCGTTTAAGAAAGCTAGATCAAATTGCAGAACAATTACGAAATGGACAAGCTGTTACACTCAAATAGGAGAATGAAAAAGGGAGGCAGATCATATGGTGGAAAAAACGGTCACCATCCAGCTGAAAACAGGCTTGCAGGCACGTCCAGCTGCTTTGTTTGTACAAGAAGCCAATCGCTTTGGAGCTGATATTTTTCTAGAGAAAGACGGGAAAAAAGTCAATGCGAAAAGCATTATGGGTCTCATGAGTCTTGCGATCAGCTCTGGGGTTACTGTCACACTGATTGCAGATGGTGCGGACGAACAAGAAGCCATTGAGGCGTTAACAGATTTTATCAATCAAGAAAACTGAGTCTCTTCAAAGGCTCAGTTTTTTTAGGAGGGAATGTCATGATTCAATCAGCTTTTTTACAGAAGATCGGATATGAAGGTCAGTCCATAACCTTTAATGACTTACCTGTATTATTAAAAAAAATGGCCTATACCTTTCCGTTCGAAAATAGATCTGTTCTGAACAAACAATCCTACGCTTTGAATCAAGAAGGGTTGAAGCAGCATCTTCTTGAAGAAAACAGAGGAGGTCTTTGTTACGATCTCAATCCTCTCTTATACTATGTGTTAAAAGAGGCAGGGCTCTCTGTACAGCTTCTTCAAGGGACAGTGTATATCAAAGAAGCGGACACGTGGGCCATTGATGGCACGCATGTAGCCATCATGTTGAAGCATCATAACGAACGCTTTCTCATTGATGCGGGATTTGGTGTGAATTTACCTCTTCAGCCTGTGCCTTTTACAGAAGATTGGGTGGAAGGAGCGTCTATTCGGTTTCGCGTCAAAGCAAAGGAAACCGAAAAAGGGACACATCTGCTTCAGTTAGATAAGGGAGATGGTGCTGAAACAGGCTATGCTTTCACATTGAACAAGGTGGACGAGGCTGCATTGGTCCAATTGAGACACGAGATTTATGAAAATGAATCCTCTCCTTTTAACAAAAGACCACTTGCGTCAAAGCTCACGCCAACAGGACGTGTGATCGTTACTGAGGATCATGTCACCACACATGAACATGAAGAAGTGTCGAAAAAGCCGCTTCCGAGTCCTTTTGAGGATTACGTGAAAAAGCTTATACCGTAAACCATACTAAAAGACAGCCCCAGATGAAACAGGGCTGTCTTTTTTATTGATTATCGAATACGTGTGAAAGTCGCATAATGGTCTGTTGTTTTGTAAATGAGCCAGTCGCTTGAATACACAAGACGGTCAGCATTGCGGAAGCCTGAAACGTAGTTGATGTCTGCCTCACGCCATGTGCGGCCGCTTGCTGAAGGAAGACGTCCTTCCCGGTTTGAGAAAATATCTCCACCGATGCTTTTACCTGGCGCCACTTCTGCTAGATTTCCCTTAGATGCCACCCATCCGAGAGCACTTGCTTGTGATTTCGTAATGTAGTTATCAGGCAGTCGTTTGTAGCGAATTAAATAATCTGCTACACCATCAAACGTATTAATGACGGCAAGGGTACGTACATCTGACGTAAGCTGAATAGAAGCATTTTCAGTTGTGGCTGTTGGTGTAAGAGGTGTTTCTGCATGAACTTGCTGCGGGATAAATCCAGAAAACAGAATAGCAGCGATCAGAGCGAACATAGTCAAAACTGAACTCAATCTTTTCATCTTCATCCTCCTATTAAGGAAATCCGATGCCGTCCTCTTGATGCTTGTCTACCTCATATTATAGCACCCGAACATGAAGGAAATGTAAAGAATCAGGATCTTTGCTAAAATGAGACTTTTCTCCTGAAGCCTCTTAAAGAAATAAATAAAAAGACGCAGTTCAGTTCCCTGCGTCTTATTTGATCAAGATGAAGCAAGCTCCTTCACAACATCAACAGGCGCCTTCCCATCTATTCCATGAATCACATTATGAATGGCTCGTTTCAGCATGAGATCCCTTGTTGTTTCAGTAGCGGAACCGATGTGAGGGGCTAGGGTGACATTGTTCATCTCTTTGAAAGGATGATCCTCTTGAAGCGGCTCCTGCTCATACACATCAAGACCAGCGCCTTTGATCCATCCCTCCTGAAGTGCTTGAATGAGGCTTTTTTCATCCACTGTTTTCCCGCGGGAAATGTTTACAAATAAAGCCGTTTGCTTCATTAACTTCAATTCTCGTTCCCCAATCATATGATACGTTTCCTCGGTCAGCGGTGTAATCAACACGATGATATCAGCTTGTTTTAAAAGATCATCAAGTACACAATAGACAGCGCCATACGCCGATTCAGCCTTTTCATTCCGGCTTCGGTTATGATAAAGAACATTCATATCAAAACCATGTGCTGCCCGTTTGGCAACTTGTTCTCCAATACGACCCATGCCAATAATACCGAGCGTTTGGTGATGTACATCGATGCCAAAGACCTCTTCTTCCTGTACGAATTTCGTCCATTTTCCTTCACGGATAAAACGATCAAGCTCGGCGATTCTTCTCGCAGAGGAGAGTATGAGTGAAAAGGCAAGGTCAGCCACGGTATGATCGAGCGTATAAGGGGTGTGCGTACCAATCACGCCTCTTTGTCTCATCACTTCTATATCGAAATTGTCATAGCCGACAGAGTTATTACTCACTACCTTGAGTTTTGGTGCGTGATCTAACAGCTCTTGATCGATTTTCGTCCCAGACGTTAAAAGACCATCAGCGTGCTGCAGCTTCTCAAACAAAATGTCTCTTGGAATAGGGTCTTTAGATTGCCAAACCTCGTATGTACAATGTTCCTTTAGCATTTCCTCAAAAGAAGCAGGTAAGGGTTTGGCGACAAAAATGTGTGGTATCACAGTCAATTCGCTCCTTTCACATGGTCATCTTACTCCTTTTATTATAAAGCAACCATTTCGGCAGAACACGTTTGAATGTTAGCAGCTCAATATTTAATATACTAAAATAACGGTAAAGAAAGACATTTTCTTAGTGAAAAAGTAGATTCATATGCCATCTGATGCATTTTTTATCTATATAAAAATAAGTAGATGGTAGAGGAGACATGTGAATTTGCAAGATTTTACGAGAGATTATCTGACAAACTGGAAAATAGATCGAGACTTTTTGATAGAAAATTTATTATATTTGAAATGTATTAAACGGGATGGTCATTTTCTACTAAACCATTTTATTGTCTTTTAGTGTGATGAGAACAATAGATTGAAAACAAACCCGCGAATCCGTTGGGATGCAGCGTAAAATAGAGAAAATAATGATATTTCTTCTCATCGTTTTCTCATTTTTTTCTTTTTTTTCTATCATTTTTCTTCTCTATTCTTGAGAACACGAGAAGGAAAAGGGGGACAGGCACGAGCTTACGTTACTTAAAAAAGATGGGAGATGGCAAAATGGGATCAAAATTAGAACAGATTCTTCAGCACAATTCAGAGTTTGTGAATGAGAGACACTATGAGCCTTACAAAGCGGGGAAATTCCCTGAGAAGAAATTGGTCATTTTAACGTGCATGGATACCCGTCTTTTGGAATTATTGCCGCAATCTATGGGGCTGCGCAATGGGGATGCAAAGATCATTAAGAATGCGGGCGCCATCGTGACACATCCGTTCGGCAGTGTGATGCGGAGTATCCTGCTAGCTATCTATGAGCTAAAGGCAGAGGAAGTATGCATTGTAGGTCATCATGAATGCGGAATGGCAGGTCTTGCGGCGGATCCTTTACTTGAAAAGGCGAAAGCACGCGGAATCGAAGAGAAATGCTTAAGCATTGTAAAAAACTCAGGAGTCGATTTAAAGGGCTGGCTGACAGGCTTTGATTCAGTTGAAGAGAGCGTGGCCCAAAGTGTGAAATTAGTGAAAGAGCATCCACTGATGCCAAGTGATGTGGCTGTTCATGGACTGGTGATTCATCCAGCAACAGGAAAGCTGGATGTCGTTGTGAAAGATAAACTGATTGACCCGCAGTATACCTAAATCATCTACACATACTTAAAGGAGGCCAACACATACCATGCGTTTTTATGGAAGATTTGAAGGGTACAATTCATCAAAGTTTAGGCGCGATTTAATCGCTGGGCTTGTCGTGGGGGTTGTGGCAATTCCTTTAGGCATGGCATTTGCCATTGCATCTGGTGTCGGACCAGAATATGGATTATACACAGTCATCGTTGCCGGCATTTTGATTTCATTGTTTGGTGGTTCAAAGTATCAGATCGGCGGGCCGACTGGGGCGTTTGTTCCAATTTTATTCGGGATCGTCAGCCAGTACGGTATTGAAAACTTGCTTATTGCCGGTTTTATGGCAGGCTGTATGCTTGTATTATTCGGAATATTCAAACTAGGGAAGCTCATGAAATTTATTCCTCGTCCGGTTATCATCGGTTTTACTGCTGGCATTGCTGTCATTATTTTTTCAGGACAGATTGCCAACTTCCTCGGATTAAAGGGTGTTGAAAAACATGAAAGCTTTTTCCTCAATATGAGAGAAATCGTGGTCCATCTCGGTACCACAAACAGTCTCGCCATCATCACAGCCGTCACCGGGCTCATCGTGATTTTGGCGGCACAAAAATACATTCCCAAAATACCTGGTGCTCTATTAGGTCTATTGGCTTCTACGTTTCTCGCCGTTCTCTTCTTTCAAGGACAAGTTGAAACGATTGGCTCTGCATATGGTGAAATCCCTCGTCAGTTGCCAACCTTCGCTTTTCCTGAATTGACGATTGAAAAAATGATATACCTCCTGCCTCCAGCAATTATCATTGCACTTTTGGGCGGCGTGGAATCGATTTTATCCGCAATGGTTGCTGATAATATGAAAGGCTCTAAGCATGACAGCAATAAAGAGCTTGTTGGGCAAGGAATTGCCAATATGGCGGCACCGCTTTTTGGAGGAATTCCAGCGACGGGCGCTATTGCCCGCACGGCAACGAACATAAAAAATGGCGGAGCAAGTCCGATTTCTGGTGTTGTGCATGGCGTTGTCGTTTTGTTAATTTTAATGGTATTTGCGCCATATGCGTCAATGATTCCACTTGCTGCAATGGCACCAATTTTAATGTTTGTTGCTTGGAATATGAGTGAGAGAAAAGAATTTATCAATATTGTGAAAGTGAAAAATGCCGATTCGCTTGTACTTGTCGTGACCTTCCTGCTCACAGTGATCGGTGATTTGATTATTGGCGTCACCGCTGGTCTCATTTTAGCGTTTATCGCTTTTATCAAAAAAATGAGCCAGACGACCAATATCCATACAAATGTCGCTGTTCCTCAGATGGAAACAGCAGCTGCTTTAGAAAAACAGGTAGACGAGAAAGGGATCAGTATGTATTCCATCGAAGGGCCGCTCTTCTTCGGAACAACAGATTCATTGGAAAATTCGATTTTGGACCATGTTCAAACAAAACCGAAAACACTCATTCTGCTTATGAATAAAGTCAATTATATGGACACGTCGGCAGAAGCGGTTCTCATGAATATCTCCAATCGGTTAAAGCATCATAATGGAAAGCTGATGATCGTTGGGCTTCAATCACAGCCTAAGGAGCTTTTGCATCGAACAGGTCTTTTCCATCATATCGGAAAGCAGCATTTCTTTGAACGAACAGATGACATCTCACCACAGCATCTTTAAGGCTTAGAAAAACACGTGACAGCTTGGTCACGTGTTTTTTACTGACTCTTTTTCTCCAGAAAAACGCTTTGTGAGTTTCTGTTGATGAGTGCTGAAGACCTCTTCTACTGTGACGTCATAGAGATCCGCTAAAATGAGGAGGTTTGCTAAGACATCTCCCATTTCTTCAATGAGTTCTTTCTTCAGCTCAGATGATTCCTGTCTATGCTCATCAGGCCGGTCTCGTCCAATTTCTATTGCTCTAACAGCACGAGCGAGTTCTCCCGTTTCTTCCATTAAGAAGCCTAACCGGATAAACGGTCCATATTCTGTCCAGTTTCTCATTTGATAAAAATCCTTGATCCACTTCTCCATTTCAGTTGTTTGCATTCTCTTTATACAGCTCCTTATATGGTGTTCACTCTTTTGATTTTACACTATATATAGAAGAAATGGCTGTTTTTTTACAAATCATTATAGTAGAATGAGTGAAGAAATCATAGAGAGAGATGGAGCTGTTTTGATGAAAACGATTTGTGTGTTTGCTGGTTCAAATCCAGGTGTAAATGATGTCTACAAACAAAAGGCTGTGGAGCTGGGTGCTTATATGGCGAAGCAGGGCATTCGTCTTGTTTACGGAGGATCGCGTATTGGGTTAATGGGCGCGATTGCCGATGAGGTCATGAGACATGGCGGGCAAGTGATCGGTGTCATGCCTAAGGGGCTTTTTAGAGGAGAAGTCGTGCATCAAGAGCTGACAGAATTAATTGAGGTAACAGGCATGCATGAACGAAAAGCGAAAATGAGCGAGCTGGCCGATGGGTTTATTGCGATGCCAGGTGGCTTTGGTACATATGAAGAATTATTTGAGGTGCTGTGCTGGGCACAAATCGGCATTCATCAAAAGCCAATTGGATTGTATCAAGTGAATGACTATTTCAACCCGCTCATGGACATGGTGAAATTTAGTATACAAGAAGGTTTTTCGAATGAATCACACCTTCAATTGTTACATGCTTCGAGTGAACCGGAGGAATTAATCACGCAGATGGCTTCTTATCAAACACCGTCTCTTCAGCAGAAATGGACGGAGCTGTCTTAAAGTAGGATTAAAACAAAAAACCGTCTGTTCAAGGAGCAGACGGTTTGTGTTGTGATCATTATTTTTGTTCTTCTGTATTACGGGTCAAGACTTTGTCAATGAGTCCGTATTGAAGTGCTTCTTCCGCTGTTTTGAAGTTGTCACGATCTGTATCGCGCTCAATGACTTCAATTGGCTGACCAGTACGTTCAGCAAGTACTTGGTTCAGTTTATCGCGTAAAGAAAGAATTCGTTTTGCCGCAATTTCAATTTCTGTTGCTTGACCTTGGGCACCGCCTAGTGGTTGGTGAATCATGACTTCACTGTTTGGAAGAGCATAACGCTTACCTTTTTCACCAGCAGCAAGCAGGAACGCACCCATAGATGCAGCCATACCAATACAAATAGTTGATACCTTTGGTTTAATAAATTGCATCGTATCGTAAATGGCCATACCAGCTGTGATTGAACCGCCAGGGCTGTTAATGTAGATAGAAATATCTTTTTCTGGATCTTCAGCTTCTAAGAAAAGCAGCTGTGACACGATGGAGTTGGCAACATTGTCATCGATCGCAGAACCAAGCATGATAATACGGTCTTTTAAAAGACGAGAATAAATGTCGTAAGCTCTTTCCCCACGATTTGTTTGCTCAATGACTGTAGGTATTAAATTCATAATGTTCCTCCTTCACCTTTTAGGTAAGTATGTAATTCAATGATACATTTTTGGTCAATAAAGGTCAAACAAAACGCTGACCTAAATTCAAATACCCCTATCCATTTTCCCCAAAATCATTCCACTTCAAACCATCATATTAGTTTATGTATCCAAAGTAAGAAAATACATCATCATGACGAATGATTAATCATTGCTTTCTCGCAGCATTTCCCTTATAATTTGATATGCTGACGTTCAAAAAACATATCGTGCGCTCGTAGCTCAGTTGGATAGAGCGGTGGTTTCCGGTACCACGTCTGCCGGGGGTTCGAATCCCTCCGAGCGCGTACTTGACCTTGTTTACGATAGACAATGGTCTCAACGAAGCCCTCTCCTTTGGAGAGGGTTTTTTTGTTCCGCCTCATGTATGATTCACTTTTAAAACGTTTCATCTATGAATGTTTATTTATGCTATAATTAATAATCATTCTCAATTAAAGGTGGTTTTGTAAGTGAAAAAAATGATTTGGCTAGTCAGTCTGCTGGCACTGCTGTTAGTAGCATGCGGGCAGAAAGAGAATAAAGAGCAAGCAGCAAGTACGCGTACATATACAACGGAAACGGGTGAAAAGATCACGATTCCTGCCAAGCCGAAGCGGATTGTTGTGTTAACAGCGCAGCTTGGGAACTTTAAAAAGTTAGGTGTGACACCTGTTGGCATGACAGATGTTTATCCTAAATCATCCTTTTTAGATGAAACAGGTGTGAAGCGGGTGCCGATGGAAAATGTGGAGGCGATTGCAAAGCTGAAGCCTGATTTAATCATTGCTTATTCACAAAACGAACAGATTGAAAAGTATAAAAAGATTGCCAAAACGATCACGTTTACAACAAGTGAACATAGCTTCAAAGAGATGCATATTGAAATTGGAAAGATTCTTGGAAAAGAAGCGTTAGCGAAAAAACAAATACAAGAAATGGACGAGAAGCTGAAGAAAGACGGAGAAGAAGTGAAAGCGAAAATTGGTGATGACAAGACATTCTCCATTATGGATGTCCAGCCAAAGCAAGTGTACTTATTTGGTACGGACTTTGGCCGCGGCGGGGAAGTCATCTATCAAGGCTATGGATTCAGCTTACCTGAAAAGGCAGAAAAGGCACTTCCAAAGGAAGGCTATCTTGGAATTTCATTAGAAGAGATGAATGAGTATACAGGAGACTATTTACTTGTACCAACAAAGGATGGAAAAGAGCCAAATCTTGATATTACGAACAGCGGTGTATGGAAGAAAAATCAAGCGGTGAAGCAAGGGCATGTCCTGTACTATTCAATCAAGGAATTTATCTATGCAGATCCGATCTCCATTGAAAAACAGTCTGATGCATTTAAAAAAATGCTGCTCAAATCATAATGTGAAAAAGACAAAGTGCTTATTAGGAGACTTTGTCTTTTTTTCTGCCACTTTATCATGAAATACTGGACATAAGACTCATTTCTTTCCTTTTCAGGCGTATTTGTTGAGCCGGCTTGCTGTATATGATTAACATGGAAGGGAATTGACAATGAGGAGGAATTTCTTGTGGCGAAGATTTTATTGATTACGTTTCCAGCTGAAGGACACGTGAACCCTATGTTAGGAATGATCAAATCATGGGCGGATCGAGGCGATGAAGTGCATGCGGTCACAACTGTACATTATGAGGAACGAATCAAACGCTTAGGCGCTCACGTACATATACATCCAGACTATATTCGGACATTACATGTGGAAGAAGGAGATTTAGATTCCATGCAGCCGTTCTTTCATGCCATGCTGCAGACATCATATGATATTTTAGAGGTAGTGGAAACACTTTCCGATAAGCATTCATTTGATTTGGTCTACTTCGATATGTTTGGGGCAGGGGAGCTTGTTCGAGATTACTTGCGCATTCCGAGCATTGGGTCCAACCCATCTTTTGTGCTGCAAGAGGCGCATTTTGATACACCGTTATACAGGAAGGATGAGAAAGCCGAGCATCTGTTAGAAAAAATACAAGAGCGTTTTGGCGTTCAGCCAACGCGTTTGATGCAATTTATGAAAAACCGTGGAGAATTGAATATCGTCTATACAAGTGAATATTTCCAGCCGTCTGTTGATTCATTAAACGATTCGTTTGTCTTCATTGGACCGAGCTTTCTAAAAAGAGCCGACCAGCATGATTTCCCGCTGGAAGAACTTGAACAAGAAAAAGTCGTTTTTATTTCCATGGGCACCGTTCTTGGGGATACAGAAACATTTTTTAATATGTGCATAGATGCCTTCGCAGACTTTGACGGAAAAGTAATCATCGCAACAGGTGAAAAAGTAGATCGTTCTCTCTTAAAAGAGGCGCCTGCACATTTTCTGATCGAGCCTTATGTGCCGCAGCTTGAGGTGCTCGAACTGACAGATGTGTTTGTAACGCACGGCGGAATGAACAGTGTCAATGAAGGTATTCATTACCACGTTCCGATGGTCGTCATTCCAGTCGACAAAGATCAGCCGATGGTGGCACAAAGACTGACCGAATTATCTGCTGCCTGCGCACTTGATAAAGATCAGCTGACAGCAGAGCAGCTAAGAGAAATCGTTGAGACGGTTTTAGGCAGTGATACGTACCGGGCGGGGATTGAGAAAATTGAAGAAAGCTTCCAAGCAGCAGGTGGAACAGAAAAAGCATTAAGGGTGATCGATCAAATTATACAAGCGAAACAGACTCAATCATGAGTCTGTTTTTTTATGAAAAGACGTTGTATTTCCCATTTCTGTATGCTAATATTCAATTCGTAATCATTTCGATTAATAATCGTAATGATTACGATAATGTTGAATTGGAGGAAATACATATGAGTGATCAACCTGTTTACATAAAGAAGAAATATGAGAAAAAGCATCCCTATGTGACATACACCTTGATGCTGTTTTCAGTGATGGCTTGTTTTTTATTGGCCTCATGCTCTGGAAACAAAGCATCTTCCAGCATGAATGATAGAGAAGAAGATGAGCTCGTGTATGCAAGTACAAAAGATATCAGGGACATCAATCCCCATCTATACGGTGGAGAGATGGCTGCTCAAAATATGGTATTTGAATCGCTTGTCGTCAATACAGAGAAGGGTGTTCAGCCTGCCTTAGCGAAAAGCTGGGACATTTCAAAAGATGGAAAAACCTACACCTTTCATCTTCGAAAAGGTGTGACTTTTTCAGATGGTGAGCCTTTTAATGCAAAGGCAGTGAAATGGAACATTGATGCTGTCGTCAAAAATATTGAAAAGAACGCTTGGCTTAATCTCGTATCCGAAATCAAATCCACAAAGGCGTTAGATGACGATACATTTGTTCTCACGTTGAAAGAGCCTTATTATCCTACGTTAGAAGAGCTGGGCTTAACACGCCCCTTCCGTTTTATTTCTCCAAAAAGCTTCATTGATGGAACGACTGCAAAAGGAGTCAAAAGCTATGCAGGTACAGGTCCTTATGTTCTAAAGGAACATAAGAAAAATCAATATGCCGTTTTTGAAATGAATGACCACTATTGGGGGAAAAAACCGAAAATTTCAACCGTGAAATGGAAAGTCATGCCGGATCACCAGACCATCTTACTTGCGCTCCAAAAAGGAGAGATAGATCTTTTATTTGGAGCAGATGGTGACATGATCGATGGAGACTCATTCCAGGCTTTAAAAGAAGCAGGTCAATATGGTGTAACCGTGAGTCCTCCTGTTGGTTCAAGATCGATAGTCATTAATTCAAACCAGCCAATCACAAAAGATCCGAAAGTAAGAGAAGCGTTTCAATACGCCATTCAAAAGGACATGATCACAGAAGGCATTTTAAATGGAACGGAAAAGGTGGCACACACATTGCTTGCCCCTTCTGTCCCTTACGCAAATATTCCATTGAAAAAGAAAACTGATCAAAAGAAGAAAGCAGAGGCAATATTGGATGAGGCAGGCTGGAAGATGAAAGAAGACGGCTATCGCTATCAAAATGGCAAACTGCTGAGTGTGGCTATTTATTATAATTCCGATAATGCGGGTGAAAGAACGATCAGTGAATCAATTCAACAAGATTTCAAGCAGGTGGGGATCAAGCTGGATATTAGAGGAGAAGAAAAACAGGCATTTTTAGATCGGCAAAAAACAGGAAAGTTCGATCTGATGTACTCGCTGTCTTGGGGACTTCCTTATGATCCACAAACTTATGTCTCTTCATTCCGTGTAGCATCCCATGCTGATTATCAAGCCCAATTAGGACTGAAAAAGAAAAAGTGGCTGGACGAGACGATTACGAAAGTATTAATAGAACCAGATGAGCAAAAGCGGAAACAAATGTATCAAGAAATATTGACGTATATCCATGATGAAAATGTCTACATCCCAATCTCTTATTCTGTGACAAAGGCCGTTTATAATAAGCGCCTGAAAGGCGTAGGTTTTCATGTTTCTCAGTATGAAATCCCATTTGACCGTATGTATTTTGCGTCATAAAACGGAGGTAGAGACATGACTCGCTATCTCTTAAAACGAATATTGATGCTTTTCCCGCTTATGATCTTCATCACCTTCTTTGCTTTTGTACTGCTGACGATGCGGGCAAGTGATCCAGCTGAGGTCGCTTTGCGGGTGAATCAAGTCACACCAACAGAAGAAATGATTGAATCGATGCGTCAGGAGTTAGGCTTAGACCAGCCGTTTTTCATCCGCTATGCCACATGGCTTAAAGATGGATTAACAGGTGATTTTGGTAAGAGCTATGTCACACAGGAGCCGGTTTTTAATCTTATCATGGAGGCGCTGCCTGCTACATTGCAGCTTGCAGGATCAGCGCTCTTTTTGATCATATTGCTCAGTTTGTTGTTCGGGGTGATTTGTGCATATGCTGCTCATTCCTGGGTGGACCGGATATTGAGAGCCTTTGTGTTTATCGCCGCTTCAATGCCTAGTTTTTGGCTGGGGATTTTGTTGATTTGGCTTTTTTCTGTCAAATTCAATTGGGTCAATACGAGTGGAATGGAAGGGTTCAAATCGATTCTTCTTCCAGCTGTCACATTGTCATTTGGCTACTTATCGACCTATGTGAGACTGATACGCAATCAAATTCTAAAATTTCAGCACGAGCCCTTTGTTTTTTACGCAAGAGCACGTGGTTTAAAGGAACGAACCGTTCAACTGAAAGTCATGAGGCATGCCCTGCAATTAGCGGTGACAGCACTTGGCATGTCTATTCCAAAGCTCATTGCGGGAACTGTTATTATTGAGAACCTTTTTGCTTGGCCAGGGATTGGCCGGTTGTGTGTATCAGCTATTTTCCATGCTGATTTCCCTATTATTCAAGCCTATTTGTTTGTGATGGGGTTCCTGTTTGTTATGTGCAATCTCATCGCTGATGTGATCCAAATGACCATGAATCCGCAGTTGCGAAAGGAGGTCTGACAACGATGATAGGGTGGCATCAATTAAGAAAAGACCGTATGGCGATTCTTTCAATCTGGCTTTTAGCACTTGTCGCATTAGCGGGACTGCTTGCACCAGTGTTAGCACCACATGACCCAACAAATACGAACATTCTTCAAAAATATGCCGGTATCAGTCTTACTTATCCACTTGGAACGGATCATCTAGGGAGATGTGTATTGTCTCGGCTTTTATATGGCATTCGGACAACAATGCTTGCGGCCATGCTGACGATGTGTATCACGATGCTCATTGGCAGTGTACTTGGACTCATGGCGGGATTCTTTCGAGGAAAGGTGGATGGGGTTTTGATGAGGCTGTGTGATGTTATGCTTTCCTTTCCAGCAGAGGTGATGATTCTTGCGGTTGTGGGAATACTCGGACCTGGACTATTCAATATTATTTTGGCGAATGTCCTAGCGAAATGGGCCTGGTATACAAGGATGATTCGTTCGTCTGTCCTTCAATATGCGAATGAACCTTCTGTTCAATTTGCAAAGGTGTCTGGCGGCACACCCTTTTACATATTGAAGAGACATCTATTTCCTCGCATCTCAGGAGAAATTGCTGTTTTTGCGACACTTGATGCGGGCTGGGTAATCTTAAATATATCAGCACTGTCTTTTCTTGGGTTAGGTGTGAGTGCACCTACACCAGAATGGGGTATGATGCTCAACGAGGCGAAGAATGTCATGGTGACACATCCTGCCCATATGCTTGCGCCTGGACTTGCCATCTTGTTTGTGGTCATGGCGTTGAACTTTTTAGGAGACAGCCTTCAGCATGCCGCGAATCCTGCCATGCATCATACCAGAAAGAAAGGGGGGAGGTCATTTGCCTTTAATCGACGTAAAAAATCTGTCCGTACATGATCCACAGAAGCAAAAGAATATAGTGACGAATATCACATTTTCTTTACACCAACAACGCTGTTTAGCCGTCATTGGAGAAAGTGGCAGTGGAAAATCAACTGTCGCAAAAGCGTTAATTGACCTTGTCGCCCCTTCGCTAGAAGTGGAAGGAACGATTATTTTTGACGGCAAAACATTGACAAATCAAGAAGCGCATCAATGGCGGGGGAAACGAATAGGTTTCATCTCACAAGATGCTATGAATGCATTCAATCCCATCGAAACGATTGGTCATCAAATAATGGAAACATTTCAGCAGCATTTGGGCTTACGCGGGAAAGAAGCAAAAGCACATGCTATGGCTGGGCTTGCACGTGTTCATTTAAAAAATCCATATGATTTGATGAAAAAATATCCGTATGAACTGTCTGGAGGAATGCTTCAGCGTGTGATGATTGGCATCACGATGATGCTTTCTCCTAACGTGATCATTGCAGATGAGCCAACTGCATCGCTTGATGCCTTTAATCGGCGTGAAGTCATCAGACAATTACACAGGCTAAAGGAAGAAACCGGTGTTACCTTGATCGTCATAACGCATGATTTAGGCGTCGTTCAGGCAATCGCCGATGAGTTGATGGTCATGCACCAAGGAGTAATGCTTGAGCATGGGTCAGCCAAGGAAGTGTTCACATCACCCGAGCATCCCCAAACAAAGCATTTACTGGAGACGAGGCTTCGATTATCTGCTCCTATTAAAGCACTGCGGCAGCAGAAGAGAGTGGAGGCGTTTCCATGTTGATCACAGCTTTAAATCTAGTCAAACAGGGCGAGAAGAAAGGTCTTTTTTCACATCAAAAGAAATCAAAAGAACGCATATCAAACGTTTCGTTTCAAATTGAAAAAGGACAATGTGCCGGATTAGTCGGTGAGAGCGGCAGTGGCAAAAGTACATTGGCACGTATCCTGCTCGGTTTAGAAAAAATAGATGGAGGCGAGGTACAGATTGATGGCATGCCAGCTGACAAGTGGCGGAGAGTAAATCGGGGGAAAATGAGTATTGTCTTTCAGGATTATCTATCTTCTGTTCATCCCTCCTTTACGGTGAAAGAGATCGTAGCAGAACCGATGCGTTTGTTAAAGCAGAATCAAAATCTGGATCAGAAAGTTTTGTCATTACTTCAGCAAGTCAGAATGCCCTCGTCTGTACTGAATCAATATGCTCATCAGCTAAGCGGCGGTCAGCTCCAGCGAGTGTGCATCGCACGAGCCATATCAACGCACCCATCCATTCTCATACTAGATGAAGTCTTGAGCTCACTGGATGTCTCTGTTCAAGTACAAATATTGGAGCTGCTTGAGACATTAAAACAAGAGCTAGACATGACCATCCTTCTCATTACTCATGATGTAGAAGCAGCGGTGTATCTATGTGACCGTCTCCTATTTTTACATGAAGGAAGCCTAGTGGAAGAATGCAAAAAGGGCGAACTGTTTGAAGTGTCCCATCCATTTACACTCCAGTTAATCGACTCACTTATGCCTTTTCAGCTTGACAAAAAATAACCAATCTTTTATCGTATACGTAACAAACGACGGAAGGGTGACCCAATGCAATGAAGTACTAATCCTATGACCTGTAAGCAAAATGAATAAACGAAGGCAGTGAGCAAACGATCGGTTTGCCATGTTTGCTGCGTTTTCATTTTTTAGCTTCGGAATAGGATGGTACAGCTTGGGAATCAAAGAATGAGGTGATTGATACGTGGGATGTGTGTGTTCAAATTGGAACAACACATCATACTGGATCAATCCGCTTATTTTTGTACACCATTTTGCCTCCTATTCTGAGAATGGGAGGCTTTTTCATGTCTCCTGATATGAAAGGAGAGGATTGGATGTTATTAAAAGCCAATCAGTTAAAAGTATTACGAAAAGATCGCTTGTTATTTGATATTGAGGAACTAGCCATTCATCAAGATGATCGCATTGGTCTTGTAGGGACAAATGGCAGCGGCAAAACAACTTTACTGCATGTGCTGGCGGGGCAGGAAACACCAGACAGCGGCACGGTGGCCGCCACAGCGACTTGTACACTGCTTCCACAATTGAAACAAGGAGATGGCAGACAGAGTGGCGGTGAAATGACCCAGACTTATATTGAAAGAGCATTAAGCCGGCCGTCAGCCCTTTTATTAGCAGATGAACCGACAACTCATTTGGATACAGAGCATATTGAGTGGCTGGAAGATAAGCTGCGTCATTATCAAGGAGCTCTCATTGTTGTTTCACATGATCGTGCTTTTTTAGATGCGATATGTACGGAGGTTTGGGAGCTGGATCATGGGAAGCTTCATCATTACAAAGGCAACTACACACATTTTGCACAGCAAAAAGAGCTGGCACATCGTCAGCAGGTGGAAGCGTACGAAGCCTATACACAAAAGAAAAAACAATTAGAGCATGCACTGGAAAAGAAAAAGAAAAAGGCGGACAAAGCGACAAAGCCATCCCAAAAGGTGAAATCCTCAGGACCTAAAATTGCAAAACCCTACTATGCAAATAAGCAAAAAAAGCTGCAAAAAACAGCCAAATCCATTGAAACCAGGATGGGAAAATTAGAAAAGGTTGAGAAAGTAAAGGACATTCAGCCGATCCGAATGACTCAGCATACGATGAAGGAAGTAGCAAGCCGTACCATTTTGCGAGTGGAAAATGTAGATGGCAAGGCGGGCGATAAAGTGCTTTGGAAGCAGGCGAATGTGGAAGTGAGGGGCGGAGACAAGGTTGCCATTATCGGAAAGAACGGGAGCGGCAAAACGACATTTCTCCGTATGTTAGTGAATGGATATCCCGGAGTTACTCGTTCAGAGGCCGTCAAGCTAGCGTACTTCCGTCAGGATCTTTCAGGACTGAAGGTAGATGAATCGATTTTACAAAATGCGCTGAAAGAGGCGGTTCAAGAAGAGACAGTGGTTCGAACGGTTTTGGCGAGACTAGGATTTAGAGGGGATGATGTGCATAAGCCTGTTGGCGTATTAAGCGGGGGAGAACGGGTGAAAACGATGCTTGCGTCCTTACTCGTCAGTGATGCCAATGTTCTCATGCTGGATGAACCGACGAACTTTTTAGATCTGGCCGCAGTTGAAGCACTTGAAGGTCTCTTGAAGGATTATCCAGGTACCGTTGTGTTTGTTTCCCACGATCGCAGGCTGATTGAGGAGGTTGCCACTCGTATTTTCCATATTCATGAGGAACGTATTGAAGGATTTGACGGCACATATGAAGCATATAAACAAAAGGAAGAAAAACCTGCTGTGACAAATAGAGCAGAGGAGCTTCTGTTAATTGATATGGAGTTGTCTGAAGTACTCAGTCGTTTAAGTATTGAGCCGTCGCAAGAGCTTGAAGAGAGATTTCAAGCATTATTGAAGCAAAAAAAGTCTTTGGAGTCATAAAACAAAAACCCCTGTTTACTCTACAGGGGTTTGTTCATGTCGTTCTTTTTTTAATTGTTCAAGTTCACTCACTGTGACGAGCTGGTAGCCTTGTTTGGTGAGTTCACGGATGATCTTTACTGCTGCTTGAGCTGAGCTTTCATAAATATCGTGCATTAACACTGTTCTGCCATCTGCTGCATGTGAGAGAACGCGGTTTGTGATCTGCAGGCTGTTGCGGATTTTCCAATCCTCAGGATCAACATCCCACAAAGTGACCTTCATTCCAATCGCCTCATTGATGTCTTGATTTGTACCGCCATATGGCGGTCTAAAGTGCGTAGGTGTATATCCGCTTGCTTTCTCAATCAGCTGCTGGGTGTCCTTCACTTGTTTCACGGCTTCTTCTAAAGGCAGTCTTGTTAATAAAGGGTGATTGTAGGAATGGTTTCCGATCTCATTCCCGCCTTTTAGAATGTCGGCAAGCATTCCAGGATAATATTGCACCCTGCTGCCTAAGACGAAAAAGGTGGCATGTCCTTTATTTTTCTTCAGTGCATCTAAAATTTTTGAAGTTGTCGCTGGATTCGGTCCATCATCAAATGTGAGTGCGATGGCTTTTTTATTCGGGTCAAGCTTTGATTTTTGCGGAAGCTTGACGGCTTTTCTTTTTGGGTTCGGTTCTTTCATTTCATTTTTATTTTTGATTTTATCCATATATTCTGGCTTTAATATGTCTTTCAGTAATGTCTTTTTGATTGCGAGTGTTTGCGGACCAAGATCCTCTGCGGCTACTTGAGATGCAGGGAAATAAAATTCTACATATTTGTCTTTCAAGGCAAACTGACTGAAGTTTTGAGCATCAGGGGCTGTTCCTTTCTGAAGGAGAGGCTGATCCTTAGATAAGGTTTTATCCTTTCGAAGCTCCGTATATGTAATATAGGATAATTTCTTTAAATAATTGGTTTTAGGCAGAAATAAATCTTTTGTGTCAAGAAAGGTTTTTTTCTGAAAATCAAAGTTAATCGTGAGATGATTGGTGGTTCCATTTTGCTGACCAGTATACGTATAGGTCGTAAAACGAATGGCAGCAGACTGCTTTGCATAATGCACCATTTCATAATCAATATTCAGTTCATAGCGTTTATGTTCATCGATATCCTTTGCTTCACTGAATGTTTTTTTGAAATGCTCTAATGCTGAATTGGCATAGCTTTGAATCTTGTCATCTAGCTCTTTTTGATGAAAAAGAGGATAGTTGACTGCATATCTCATAAATTTCCCGTCATTTACGAGAGTGACAATTTCTACGTTTTTATAGTTCGTATCCTGCTTTACATTTTTCTTCTCTGTACCGCTTGCTTGTTGATTTTGAAAGAAAGCAACTGCTCCAATGACGACTGCAAGCGCAAATAGGACGATACTCCATTTTCCCTTTACTGACACAACTTTCAAATCTCCTCTCATGACGGGTCATTCTTTATTAGTTTGACATCTGTTTGTAATATTTTTATAACATTTGACTTACTTTTGTAATTTTAGGGGATATTCATGCGAAATGTCAACTATTTTCCTATTAAACTATGAGAAAAAATGATAGGCCGTTCTGAGCGGCAAAAAGAAATCTCCTTTCTCTGCTCCGCACATACCTTCATTAATTAAAAAATAGGGTGTACATTGATTTTTTAGAGGCTGGCGGCTATAATTTTGTTGATTATGATTCTCATTTTCAAACTGACTTTTAATGAAGAAAAGGATGACACCGATTTTGCAGGATAAGCGAACACCTCAACAAAAACGATCATCACATATTCTGTTCTTTTTGATATTTTTCCTCGCCGTCATTGGTTTAGCGGCTGCCATGTTTTTTGCTGTGTCATACGGTGCAAAAACATTGTCTCTGCAAACGGTTTGGACAGCTGTATTTGACTACCAGTCAAATATTACAGAGCAGCAGATCATCCATGAATTAAGACTTCCTCGTGTTTTAGGGGCAGCTCTAGTGGGAGCGGCGTTTGCCGTAGCGGGTG
Source organism: Bacillus sp. Nf3 (assembly GCF_003028545.1). Lineage (NCBI taxonomy): Bacteria > Bacillati > Bacillota > Bacilli > Caryophanales > Bacillaceae > Bacillus > Bacillus sp. Nf3. The sequence continues at coordinate 595,316 of NZ_PYUA01000001.1, forward strand.
CTCTTATGCAGGGCATCACAAGAAATCCACTGGCAGATGCGGGGATTTTGGGCATTAATGGCGGTGCGATGTTTGTGGTCGCTCTCTGTTTTGCTTTTTTCCCAGGAATGCCTTATTCAGCACTGATGTTTTTTTCCTTTATTGGTGCTGTGCTCAGTACGCTGCTGATCTTTGCGATTGGGGCGGCTGGCGGCGTATTGACACCGCTGCGCCTCACTGTAGCAGGAGCGGTTGTAGCCGCATTGCTTCATGCGCTCAGCTCTGGGATCGCGATTTATTTTGACCTGAGTCAGGATCTGGCTTTTTGGTATGCAGGCGGGGTAGCTGGTGTGAAATGGACGCAGCTGACGATTCTTGCTCCGGTCATTCTGATTGTGATCGTATGGGCAATGCTATTAGGTCGGTCACTTTCCTTACTATCGCTCGGTGAAGATACAGCGGCGAATTTAGGGGTGAAAACCCGACAAGTGCGAATACTAGGCATGACCGCTGCTGTGTTATTAGCAGGGGTTTCTGTATCAGCAGTCGGGTCGATTGGGTTTGTCGGTCTCGTCATCCCGCATATTGCACGAAAGCTTGTTGGTGTAGACTATCGTTTCGTTATTCCGATGTCAGCGATATTAGGCGCAATGCTGCTTGTCTTTGCAGACCTTGCCAGCCGTACAGTCAATCCGCCAAGAGAGCTTGCCATTGGTGTGATGGTGGCACTTGTTGGTGTTCCTTTCTTCTTATACATTGCCAGAAAAGAAGGGAGGAACCTGTCATGAGAGAGAAGCAGCGTGCTCTTGTCGTGACAGTCGTTTTGCTTTGCCTGAGTGCGGCTGTTGTGCTGTATAGTTTAAATACGGGTACGCTGAAACTAAGCCCTGTCATGGTCGTCAAGACGTTATTTGGCTTTGGAGATTTCCAAAGTGAAACGGTGCTGTTTGACTATCGTCTGCCTCGAATCGTGGTGACGATGTTAGCTGGTATTGGTCTTGGCATTGCTGGCGGCATTTTGCAGAGCTTATCCCGTAACCCACTGGCCGATCCTGGGATTATTGGATTGAATGCAGGGGCAGCCTTTGGCTTAATTGTGTTTGTGACATATTTTCACGCACTTGAAGGCAATCCGTCTCTTCTTATTCCGCTCTTTACATTTGGAGGCGGACTGCTTGCGGCAGCGGTCATCGTGCTTCTTGCATATGACCGGCATGAAGGGCTTGTTCCTATCCGGCTGATCTTAGTTGGAATTGCGGTTGCTGCGGGATTTAGTGCACTCACCTTATATTTGTCATTGAAGCTGGATGAAGATACATACACGTTTGCTTCAAGGTGGCTTGTGGGCAATGTATGGGGGAGAGACTGGATTCATGTGCTGGCACTTCTGCCTTGGATTGTCTGCCTTGTGCCGCTTACACTGATGCAGTCAAACACGCTCAATGCATTGACATTAGGAGATGCTGTCGCCTCAAGTGTAGGTGTACGAGTCCAGCGTAAACGTCTCCTTTTGCTGACATTAGCGGTTGGCCTCGCGAGTGCAAGTGTTTCGATGACAGGCGGTATTGGCTTTATTGGCCTCGTCGCCCCGCATTTGGCTAGACGACTTGTCGGGTCACTGCATCAGTATTTTTTACCAGTTAGTGCGCTGCTTGGCTTGTTGATTTTGGTCAGTGCCGATACAATCGGGCGATCCATCTTTGCTCCAAATGCCATACCAGCGGGTGTGGTCGTGGCCTTTATCGGTGCCCCGTATTTTCTCTATTTATTAACTAAAACGAAATAAACATGAAAGAGGAACTCATCATGAAAAAACTACTAGTGTTTGGATTAACGCTCTGTTTCTTGCTGCTTGCCGCTTGCGGACAACAGGAAACAAAGAATACAACAAATGAAAAGACCAATGGAACACCAAAGATTGCTTCCTTGTCCATTCATTTAACAAATGACTTGTTAGCCCTCGGTATTAAACCAGCGGGCTCTGTTGTAGGGGGAGACTTAAAAGATTTCCTTCCACATGCGAAAAAGCAGCTGAGTCACACAAAGAAGCTCGGTATTGCATCTGATCCAGATATGGAATCACTGCTTGCGTTACAACCAGATGTCATTTATGTTGATGAAGAATTAGCCGGACAAGATTTATCGAAATATAAGAAGATCGCCAAAACAGAAGTGTTTAATTTAAATGATGGCACATGGCGGGATCATTTGAAAAAAATCGCCAAACACGTCAATAAAGAAAAAGAAGCGGACCAATATATTAAGAATTACAATCAAGAAGCAAAAGAAGTCAAATCGCTCATCAAGAAAAAGATTGGAAACGGAAAAGTCATGGCGATCCGCGTGACAGCAAAGGAGCTACGCGTATTTAGCATGAAGCGCCCAATGGGTCCTATTTTATACGATGATTTAGGCCTGACACCTGTCGATGGTGTGAAAAAGCTGGACAGCAAGCGCCCATTTGAAGTGATTTCTCAAGAGGTTCTTCCTGACTATGATGCTGATGCGATCTTTGTTGTCGTCAACCGTGATGATAAAGCGCAGCAGGCATTCAAGCAATTAGAAAAGACTCCGATTTGGAAGGGTCTAAAAGCAGTGAAGAAAAACCAAGTCTATCCGATTGCCGATCAGCCATGGCTCGATTACTCAGCTCTAGGCAATAAAATGGCATTGGATGAAGCAAAAGAGATGTTTTCTAAATAAATAGCAAATGAAATCAGGCATCATTCCGCGTATAGGAATGATGTCTCTTTTTTTGATTCGTTCTTCTATTCATTCGGCCGCTGCATACATATGAGAGAGAACGAGCAATACCGCCCGTGAGAAGAGGAAAGGGAGGGGTTACAGTTGAAGGTTCAAAAAATTAGTGCAGGTACCATTGCAAGGCTTGTGCTGCTTTTACTGGCGCTTGTTAACAGTGCGCTAACCGCTGCGGGAAAAAGCCCAATTCCTATTGATGAAGAAGGCGTTCAGCAATTCATCACGCTGGCCTTTCTGGGGATTACATCACTATGGGCCTATTGGAAAAACAATGATATAACGAAAAAAGCACGAACAAAAAAAGAAGAATAAGAGAAAAAAGAGCCTTTCATGAATCAAAGGCTCTTTTTCATCGAAGCGTCAAACGCCTCTCCCCGCAATCATTCTTCCTGAAAGGCTTACGCCCGGCGTTCTCCCATGTTGTTGAGGAAAGCTTTTACTTCCTCAATGCTTAAGCCAATTGCCTTCGCTTCACTCATTAGACGTTTCCATTCTGCGATATTTGAGTCAGTCAGCTTTCTATGGGTGACATGTATCGACTTTTCTTCCTGCTCCTTTCGGTACGTTTGGAGCAGCTGATAGAGCTCTTCTTTAGGCATCCCGGCTTGGACGGCATTGACGATATGCTCCCGCCATTCGTGTTCATCACTCTCAGTGTAATGAAACATCATCGTCTCTGCATCAAACAGCTCTTGTAAATCAATCTCTAATGAAGAGGATACCTTTTTTAAGAACTGGACAGATGGATTCCTGTGGACACCACGCTCAATTTTGCTCAAATATGACTTAGAGACATGAGCATCCTCAGCCAGCTGCTGAATCGAGTATCCTTTTCTCTTTCGGTAAATGCGTATCACCTTGCCTATCATTCGATCAATGATCTCCCTTCTCCCCGGCGAATAGTTCTGCGACCTTTTCGTTCATTATAAGAAATAAATTGTTCTTTATAAAATTCAAAAACGTAAGAATCAGGAAGTAAACAAAAGAAAACGAACGATTTCGTTCTTTAAAAAGAACTATAAGACCTATTATGACATTTTTCTTTGCGGGTATTATCTTTTATAATCCAATCATTAACAAAAAGAAACCATATATAACCTTTTTATGATGAAATCGGGAGGTATCTATGAATGAGAATATAGGTTTTAAGCAGCTGTTTTCTGTCATTAAAGAGAAAATGGCCCTTCTGATCCTGATTGTCCTGATCGTAACGGGCATTTCAGCCTATTATCAGTTCTATGTCTCGACTCCTGTATATCAGGCAACCACTCAAATTCTTGTTCATAAACGCAGCAATGACGCACAAGCAGATTTAAACGATATTCAGATGAACCTTCAATATACACGTACCTTTCAAGTTTTATTAAAAAGCCCAATCGTCATTGAAAAAGTAAAAGAAACACTCCATCTCACAGAATCAGCAGAAGGACTAAAACACAAAATTGCCACAAGTACAGAAAATGAGTCTGAGGTCATTAATATTTCTGTACAAGATGAGGATCGCGCGAAGGCAGTCGCCATTGCGAATACGGCAACAGAGGTGCTGCAAGAAGAAATCAAAAAAACGATGAATATGGATCGCATTAATGTTTTGTCTGAAGCCAAGCTGTCCAACACGATTCTGATGAATTCGAGGAAATTCGTTCATATCGTTCTGGCACTAGGCGCCTCTTTATTAGGAGGAATGACACTCATTTTCTTAATGAATTTACTCGATGATACTGTAAAACGAACACATCAAATAAGAGAAGAGATCGGATTGCCGTCCCTAGGCAGTGTCTATCAGATGCAGGCAGACAGGAGGGCCAAAAAAGACAAGCAGTCCGTCATAACGGGAGGACAGAACATTGATCTTTAAGAGGAAGAAGAGAGAAAAGAGAGATTTATCCTGTATTTCTGTATTAAATCCTCACTCTGTCATTGCGGAACAATTCCGTACGATCCGAACAAACATCGAATTCACATCGATCCAAACAAGGCTGAAATCGATATTAGTGACCTCCTCCTTGCCGAAGGAAGGGAAATCATTTACGGCTGCAAACTTAGCAGCTGTTTTTGCACAGCAGAACAAGCGGGTGCTGCTCATGGACGCTGATTTGCGAAAGCCGGCCGTTCATGAATATTTTGACCTGAGTCATCACACCGGTTTGACAAATGTGCTATTAAATAATTGCAGCTTGGAAGAAGCTATTTTACCTACACCGATTGAACATTTAGAGCTGCTTCCGAGCGGAACCATTCCGCCGAATCCAGCTGAGCTGCTCTCCTCTTCTGTGATGAAGCAGCTATTTTATGAGATTGAACAGCAATATGACATGGTGATTGTTGATTCCACGCCGCTTCTGCCAGTTGCAGATGCAAAGATCTTGGCGAATCGGACGGATGGGAGCATTCTCGTTGTCTTAAGCGGCAAAACAAAGATTGCTGCTGTGAAGAAATCAAAAGAAGTATTAGAGGGAACAACAAGTAAACTGCTTGGAGCTATGCTAAATGGCAAGAAAGAGAAAAAGGGCAGGCTGTACATGTATTAAAAAGATTGATAGGTGATGTCTCCTAATCTTTAACAATGGAGGCACTCGATCCTGCTGTGGGCACAACCGGTGCCTTAGATGCTCGTCATCAGTAGTGGGATGTGAGGACGGGTTTGATGCCCATGTTACGTAAGAATAGTGATGCTTTAAAAAGGGGGAGGAGCGTTGACTTACGCCCAAAGATTATCAATCATCGTAGCACTAGATTCATATCTCATCTTAGTTGCCGTCTTTTTTGGTTTTCAATTTGTCCAAGAGGCGGCTTTAACCGTTTATACATTTGAAATGCTCGCCATTTCTTCACTCAGTCTGCTCATTGGGCACCATCTATTTGCCTGCATATTTCATGTGTACAAGCAAGTATGGGCTTATACGGGAGTAAGAGAGTTATTTTCTTTAATGAAGACCTTTGTGTGTTCTTTTTTATTTTCGATGACGATGCTGTACCTTTTCGTGCAGACATGGCCATTTCGGTTTTTATTCATCGTGTGGCTTTTTCATGTCTTATTCATCGGTGCATCTCGTATGGCTTCTAGACTATTTCATGATGGGGCAAAGCGGCTTCAGGCAGAAAAGGAGCGGGCATTAATCATTGGTGCCGGATCAGCGGGGACCATGCTCGTTCGTCAGCTACAGCAATCGAGTGATGTACATATTGAGCCAGTCGCCTTCATCGATGATGACAAGACGAAACATAGGCTTGAAATTATGGGTCTGCCTGTCATAGGAGGAAAAGAACAAATTCAAACAGCTGTTGTGATGATGGATATTCAGAAGATCATCATCGCCATTCCGTCCAAAAGCAGCCACACCTTAAAAGGGCTGTATAAGGAGTGTGTAGCGACCGGAGTCAAAACACAGATCATGCCGGAAATGGATCAGATTCTAAAGGGAACCCATGCGCTGAATCAATTACGGGATGTACAGCCAGAGGATTTACTAGGGAGAGAACCGATTCAATTAGATACGAGCCGTCTATCTGTACATTTAAAAGGAAAAACGATCATGGTCACAGGGGCAGGCGGGTCAATTGGGTCAGAAATCTGCCGTCAAATTTGTGTGTTTGCTCCTCAAGCGATTGTACTTGTGGGACATGGAGAATTTAGCATTCATTCTATTTTACTAGAGCTGAAAGAATTATATGGAGACAGCATCAGACTCTATCCACAAATTGCGGATATTCAAGATAAACAGAAAATGAGTGAAATCGTTGGTCAGTTTCAACCAGATATGATTTATCATGCCGCGGCACATAAGCATGTTCCGCTCATGGAGATCAGTCCGAAAGAAGCCGTGAAAAACAATATTATCGGGACAAAAAATGTCGCAGAAGCCGCGCATGAGCACGGCATTGAAACATTCGTCCTCATCTCATCTGACAAAGCAGTCAACCCTGCCAATGTGATGGGAGCCACTAAGCGGTTTGCTGAAATGCTGATTATGCAAATGGGGGCAAGCAGCGAAACAAAATTTGTCGCCGTTCGATTTGGAAATGTACTTGGAAGCAGGGGGAGCGTCATCCCTATTTTTAAGAAACAAATCGAGCAAGGCGGGCCGGTGACGGTTACGCACCCAGCCATGACAAGATATTTTATGACCATTCCAGAAGCATCAAGGCTTGTGATTCAGGCAGGTGCACTGGCAGAAGGAAGACAGATTTTTGTTTTAGATATGGGGGAGCCAGTGAAAATCGTAGACCTCGCAGAAAACCTCATTCACCTCTCAGGCTACACCACAGACCAGATTCCGATCACTTTCACAGGCATTCGTCCTGGGGAGAAAATGTACGAAGAACTACTCAACCAGCATGAAAAAGCACAGGAGCAAATCTTCCCGAAAATTCATATCGGCCATGCGCTGGATGGTGACCCATATGTGTTGAACCGCTTTATCCATGAATTTGACATGATGAGTGAAGAGCAAATGAGACAAGCATTATTTGCTGCCATTGAGTCGCATGATATGTTGTCCGAACAGATGAAACGAGAGGAGGATCCGCTTGCCAATGAAGAAAAAAGTCTTGTTTTGCGCAACGGTTGATTATCACTTTAAGGCCTTTCATCTTCCATATTTCCGGTGGTTTCAGGAAAAAGGATGGGAAGTGCATACAGTGGCAAATGGCCAGCTGGAGCTGCCCTATGTGAATCAAGCTCACTCGATTCCGATTCAGCGATCTCCTTTTCATGTCCGCAACCGGCTTGCGTATGTAGAACTGAAGAAGCTGTTAGCGAAAGAGCACTATGATTTCATCCATTGCCACACACCAATGGGAAGTGTCATTGGCAGGCTTGCGGCCAAAGGCGCGCGCAAAAAAGGAACGAAGGTTCTTTACACGGCACATGGCTTTCATTTTTGGCAGGGGGCGCCGCTTCAAAACTGGCTGCTCTATTATCCGATTGAGAGATTTCTTGCCCGTTATACAGACGCACTGATCACCATTAATGGAGAGGATTTTAAAAGAGCAGACCGTCTATCAAAAGAGCGGACATCTGTTTATTATGTGCCCGGTATGGGTGTGGATATGAAACGGTTCGCACCAGTCGATGAAAAAGAGAAGCAGCGTCTTCGCGCAGCCTACGGCCTTTCTGCGGAAGATTTTATCGTGCTGTGTGCTGGCGAATTAAACATGAATAAAAATCAAGGAATGCTCATCAAAGCATGTGCACAGCTGTCTAGGAAAATACCAAATATAAAGATCGTGTTTGCCGGGGAAGGGACAATGAGGCCAAACTATGAAAAGCTTACCCGCCAGCTCCAGCTTGAAAAGCATGTCAAATTTGCTGGGTTTTGCAAACAAATGGAGGAATGGATACATATGAGCAATGTGTGTGTTTCCGCCAGCTTGAGAGAAGGGCTCGGCATGAACCTGCTTGAAGCGATGTCGGCAGAAAAACCCGTGATTGCAACGGAGAATAGAGGGCATTGTGAGCTTGTCAAACATGGCGTCAATGGTTTTTTAGTTAAACCGCAAGATGTGAATGGTTTAGCTGATTACTTGCAGCAGCTCTATGACAAAAAGGATCAGCTGCTTCTCATGGGAAAAGCGGGACGATCTATCGCTCATGCATTTGCACAGGAGCAGACGGTCAGTGCAATGGAAGAAATTTATACAATTTATATGGATCAAGCAGAGAAGGTGATACAGCATGCGTAAACCAAAGGTGTCTATTATCATGGGTGTCTACAATTGCCAAGAGACAGTAGAAGAAAGTATTGAATCCATTCTTCATCAAACATATGAAAACTGGGAGCTCATTATATGTGATGACGCATCAACAGATGGCACTTATGAGAAGGTGCTGTCTTATACAAAACGACATCCTGAAAGAATTCGCCTGATCCGTAATCAAGAAAATCAAAGGCTCGCTGCCAGTCTCAATCGCTGTCTGGCTGAAGCGAGGGGAGAGTTGATTGCAAGGCAGGATGGCGATGATCTATCGGTGCCTGCTCGTTTAGAAAAACAGGTTCATTTCCTCGATACATATCCTGAATACGATGTGGTCGGTACGGCGATGACGGTTTTTGATGAAACGGGAACAAAGGGTGTGCGGGCACTTGTTTCAGAGCCTGATCGGAAGGTGATGGCAAGAGGGGCTCCTTTTTGTCATGGGACCATTATGATGAGGGATTCTGCTTACAAAGCTTTAAATGGCTATCGCTCTGTGAAAACAACAAGGCGGATGGAAGATATCGATCTTTGGATCCGCTTTTTTGCTGCTGGGAGGAAAGGCTTTAATTTACAAGAGCCGTTATATCTTGTGAGAGAGGATGAAGCAGCCTTTCAGCGGCGAAAGTTTCGATATTCGATGGATAATGCCTGGCTCGTTTTGAAAGCATGCTGGCTATTAAAGCTATCACCGCTTGACTATTTATTTGCTCTAAAGCCGGTGGTCCGTGCCTGCTTGTCACCGAAGATCATGAAGCTTTATCATCGCCGGAAGCTGGCGTCGTCTATGCTGAAGAGGAGGGCTGTTCGGGATGAGTGAGCCAAAGCGCGTGCTTCATATTGTGGGCGGGATGAACCGCGGCGGAGCTGAAACGATGATTATGAACATCTATCGTGCACTCGACAGGAATGTCCTTCAATTTGATTTCATTACCCACCGGCAGGACGTCTGTGATTATGATGAGGAAATTCGCGAGCTTGGGGGACGCGTCTTTTATGTCCCTAGTATTGGGGCGTCCTCTCCGGTTGTTTTTGTGAAAACATTGACAAAGACAATTAGGCAAACAGGACCCTATCAGGCCGTGCATGCACATACGGATTTTCAGACAGGCTTCTCCGCATTTGCTGCAAAACTAGCGGGTGTGAAGGTGCGCATTTGCCATTCGCATAATACAGCGTGGAAGCAGTCGCCAAAATGGCTGGATCATATGATGCTCAAAGGGTTTCGCCAGCTGATTTTTGCATTCTCTACACAGCTTGTTGCATGCGGCGAGGATGCCGGAGTCTTTTTATTTGGACAGAAAAAAATGCAGAACGGGCAAGTTGAGGTGCTGCCAAATGGGATTGATTTATCCCTTTTTTTTCAGCCTGATCCAGACGAAAAGACAGAGATCAAAAAGCAGCTCCGTCTTCGCGAAAAAAACATGGTCATCGGTCATATTGGGCGGTTCCATGAACAAAAAAATCATGTTTTTTTTATGGAGCTGGCACAGACTTTAAAGAAGCAAGGGGTTTCATTTCAGCTTGTTCTCGTAGGGGATGGACCACTGAAGCAAGTAGTCGAATCGTATGCGGAGAAGGCAGGCTTGATGGAGGACATTGTCTTTACAGGCGTCGTATCAGACGTTCCACAGTATATGAAAGCATTTGATGTTTTTGTGATGCCTTCCTTGTTTGAAGGTCTTCCGCTTGTATTAGTGGAAGCACAGGCATCTGGTCTGCCTTGTGTGATTTCAGATCATATTACAGAGGAAGTAGATTTAGGCTGCGGGCTTGTGAAAAGGATGTCGCTGCGAGATTCCGCGCATGAATGGATGAAGGCGGTGCTTGAAGCATATCATGCAGAATCTCCTCTTCAAGAGACCATTACCTCACAGCTTGAACAAAGAGGATTTGATGTGAAACAGAATATTACACGTGTGATGAATCTATATGGACTGTAAGGAAGGAAGGGCAGATGACGGTTTATTTGGTGAACATGATCATGGTCTATTTATGGTCGAGCTTTGCCGCATTTTACGGCAGACGTGATGATACCATTCAAAGCGGATGGCGGCCTAACAAGCTTCTTGTGTTTTTTCCGTTTTTGTTTCTTTGTATCGTGTCTGGTATTCGGTATAAAGTAGGAACCGATTTTGTCACATATGGACAGATGTATGAGTTCTCCATCAACTATGAAAAGCCTTGGCATATATTTGGAGTCGGTGTAGATAAAGCCGCAACGGATCCAGGGTTTACGTTTATTTTATGGATGCTTAATCAACTGTCTCATGATCCGCAAATCATGTATATCTCAGTCGGAGCCATTACTTATTTTTTTATTATCAAGACGCTTATTCAATATGGCCGTCCATTTGAGCTCAGTATGCTGCTTTTTCTTGGGACCTTTCATTATTATGCGTCATTTAATGGCATGCGTCAGTATATGGTGGCAGCGATTCTTTTTTATGCCATCCGGTTGGTGATCAATGGTCAGTGGAAATTGTATTTTCCGCTCGTCCTTGTATGTTCATTGTTTCATTCATCGGCTCTCATCATGATTCCTGTGTATTTTATTGTGAGGACAAAGGCTTGGTCTTGGATGATGCTGTTCTTATGCCTGATTTTCTTAGGCTTAACCGCGCTTTATGACCGTTTTGTCTCAGTGTTTGTCGTGATGCTGCAAGGAAGTTCATATGGTCATTACGAGGAATGGCTCACAACGAATACGAATGGAATGAATGTGACAAAAATCGGTGTCTTGATTTTGCCGCTTCTGCTCGCTTTCTTTTATCGAAAACGACTTCGTGAGCTGACACCTGAGAGTGATTACATTGTGAATTTTTGTTTGCTTGGTTTCTTGTTTGGCATCCTTGCAACGAAGGATGTCATTTATGCAAGATTTCATATTTATTTTGGCTTGTATCAGCTCATTTTACTGCCATATTTCACACGTATTTTTGATCAGCGGTCTAATGTGTTTATGTATGTAGGGATTGCTGTTTGCTATATTCTGTACAGCATCATGCTGATGCCGTTCGATTCTTCGGTTTTGCCGTATAGAACGATATTTACAAAGTAGATTTGAAGAAAGGTGGGGCATGCTGTAATGCCAGCTATCAGTCTATTGGTCGCAGTTTACAATACGAGTCAATATGTGGAGCAATGTCTTCAATCAATTGCAGATCAAAGCTTTTCCGATATAGAAGTCATTCTTATCAATGATGGATCGACCGACCGCAGCGGTGAATGGCTTGAAGCGTTTGCTAAGCGTGATGAGCGTTTCCGGGTGATTCATCAATCCAATCAAGGGTTAGGCGCTGTGAGAAACAGGGGCATCGAGGAAGCGAAAGGGACGTACCTCGCCTTTGTGGATTCAGATGATATTCTCGCTCCTCATTACTGTGAAGCCATGTACGAAAAAGCCGAAATGACTGGGGCAGATCTTGTTGTGAGTGAGTATTGGATTCAATTTGAACAGTCAAAGCGAACGATACCAACAACGCTGTTAGAGAAGCGGTCAGCCGAAAAAACGGATTTAATCAAAGCGTTATTACACGGAGACTTGACTGGATTCTCATGGAATAAGCTGTATCGGCGTGCCTTCATGGAAGAACATCACATTCGATTTCCGCTGCGGGGGGAGCTTGAGAACATTGAAGATCAATATGTGACGCTGCGCTGTTTTTCTTTAGCACGCAGCATCGCTTTTGTTCATGAGCCTCTTTATTATTACAGGGTTCATCTGTCATCTATTGTACAGCGGTATCAGAAGCAGTATTTTCATCATGGACTGACCTTTTATCATGCACAGCGCTCTTTTTTAAAAGAGCATGATGACCTCTCTCTGTATGAGAAAGCATTAGACTTTTTTATCGTCAATCATACGCTTCATTGTATGCTCAACGAATGGAAGAGCCAAAATGATCTCTCTATTCAGGAAAAGCTTGATCACATGCGTGAAATGGTCACACATGATGCCTTTCAGCATGCCGTCAAACAAGTGGAACCTTCGAAGCTCACAGTACGAAAGCGAATGATTTTATTTCTTGCTAAGTGCCGATTGGTTTATCCGCTTTCTGCCGCGGCATCTAGCTATCAAAAATGGATCGAATATCAGACAAGGAAATAGGGGTGATGGGATTGACAGTGCAGCAAATGAAGGCAAAAACCGCAGAGTGGCTGCTCTTAAAGGTCAAATATCCGCTTGAGTATAGACTGAGCCGCCAAAGGCTGCCAGAGCTGAGTCATCAGAAGAAAATCATTCTCACGCTGCTGCCGGGCCATGATAATTTAGGGGATCATGCGATTGCCTATGCGAGTTATTGTTTTTTAAAGAAACACTTTCCAGCCTATGACATCATAGAAGTGGACATGAAAGAGATCTATCGCCTTGCCCGTCCGCTAAAGCGCAGCCGGCATCCAGAAGACATCGTCTGTATGATCGGTGGGGGCAATATGGGGGATTTATACCGGTACGAAGAATGGACGAGACAATTTATCATCAAGACCTTCAAGTCCTATCCCATGATCCAGCTGCCTGCTACTGTGCATTTTACAGAAACAAAGAAAGGGAAAAGGGAGGAGCGCCGCGCCATACACACGTATAAGCAGCATCCAAGACTGCTCCTCATGGCAAGAGATCAAACAACCTATGAATGGATGAAGCAGCATTTTCCTGATCAAGATGTGTGGAAACAGCCTGATATGGTGCTGTCATTAGACGAATCATCAAAGGATGAAACACGTGAAGGGGTTCTGCTTTGTCTGCGTGAGGATCAAGAAGCATATCTCACAAAGGAGGAGCGCCAGCAGCTGCAGCAGTATATCCAAGAGACATATGATCAAGTCGGTTTGATCACAACGACAATTGGCAGACGGGTCGATCGAACAACTCGCTTGGAGGAGTTAACGTCTTTGTGGACGGAGTTAAAACAAACGCAGGTCGTCGTGACAGATCGTCTGCATGGCATGATCTTTTGTGCGATCACTCATACACCATGTGTTGTCCTTAGGTCGTTTGATCATAAGGTGATGGAGGGATTTGAGTGGGTGGCTCACCTTCCGTTTATGACCCTTTTAAAAGAACCAAATGAGACCGCTGTGAAAGAGGCCGTTCATCAGCTGATGAAAACAAGTGGTCAAAAGGGAGAGGAAGCTGGATGAGGGCTCTTAAACGCTGCGTGAAAGCACAATGAATCGAGCGTTTCTTTATAATGCCAGTGCGAACTTAATCACATTTGTCCTGATGATGCTCATGTCTGTTTGTTTAACACCTTATATTGTTCATACGCTTGGAGTGGAAGCATTCGGCTTAATCCATCTGACGCAAAACATGATCAACTATTTATCGGTCATTACCGCTTCGTTAAGTGCGGTTGTTGTGCGTTTTTTTTCTGTGGCGGCTCATAAAGGAGAGATGGAGAAGGCGCAGCGCTATCTCGCTTCCTATTTCGTCAGTTCGTTTTTACTATCTATTAGTCTCTTTTTGCTTTGTCTTTTCATATCTCATCAGCTGGTTGAGTGGCTTCATGTGCCCGATCATCTCGCAAAAGACACACAGACCGCCTTTATTTTAGGGGGTCTTTTATTTATGCTCAATTTCGTCATGTCTGGCATTGGGGCTGCACCGTTTTATGCGAATAAGCTCTATGTATCAAGTGTTGGACAGGCAATTCAAATGTTTCTGAGAGCACTGATGATTGTCATCCTGTTTACATGGACGACACCAGCCATTTGGCATATTCCACTTGCGGCCGTCATTGGAAGCTTAGCGGCTATGGGGATCGGTATCTATTATTTTAAAAAACTCATCCCTTGGTTTTCGTTTAAGTGGCGGCATGTCTCGTTATCGTCTAGTCTCACCCTTGTTCGATCAGGGGTCTGGCATTCATTTGAGCAAATGGGGATTTTGTTGTTTTTACAAATTGATTTATTGATGACCAACTTGCTCATTGGAGCTGAAGCGACAGGCAAATATGCGGCGATTTTACAATTTCCATTATTATTACGCACACTGGCAGGGACACTGGCCGTTGTGTTTGCACCAACAATCACGAAATTTTATTCGAATCACGACAAAGAGGGGCTCATTCAATATGCTGCAAATGCTATTAAGTGGAGCGGCTTATTTGTTGCGTTCCCAGCCGCGCTTTTAGGAGGTCTCGCTGGTCCGCTCATGCTTCTATGGCTTGGCCCTGCTTTTGAGGAGCTGAAATGGCTTCTCATGATTCATGCGGCTTATTTATGTTTGACCTTGATGTTTTTACCGCTCACATATGTGCCAACCGTGTTTAATCGTTTTAAAGTTCCTGCGGTTGTCACTCTTATATTAGGTGTGTCTAATGTGCTTTTTGCCTATGGATTGACTCATATGCTGCAGCTCGGTTTATATGGCATTGCATCAGCGGGGGCAATTGTTTTATTGATCAAAAATATCGTGTTTCTGCCATTTTATACGGCTAGCATCACGAATCAGAAACGCACCATCTTTTACAAGCATACGCTGGTTCCGCTTACAGGAGCGCTATTTATTTGGGGCGCCTGCGCAGGAATTCAAGCGGTATATAACGTGACTTCATGGTGGGAGCTGTTTTGTATTGGCGGGCTTTGTTTCATTCTCTATATGGGCTACTTGTATGTGTTTGCAGGAACGAAACGAGAGCGGATGCAGCTGATGCGTAAGGTAAAACATGCGGTCTCCCGCTAATATGAAAAGGAGATGCAATGATGAAAAGAATGATCGATGTGATGGTGGCATTGACGCTGCTCATCGCAGGCAGTCTTCTTTTTCTTCTCATCTATGGACTGATTAGATGGAAAATTGGAACGCCTGTGGTGTTTCGGCAGAAGAGGCCTGGTCTGTATGGCCGGCCTTTTATGCTATATAAATTTCGGACAATGACCGATGAACGCGACGAACATGGGGAGCTGCTGCCGGATCATCTGCGATTAACAAAAACCGGCGCCTTGATTCGAAAGCTTAGTCTTGATGAATTGCCGCAGCTTGTCAATGTACTCAAAGGAGAGCTCAGTCTCGTCGGGCCAAGACCGCTTTTGATGGAGTATTTGCCTATGTATACAGAGGAACAAGAAAGGCGTCATCTTGTGAAGCCCGGCATAACAGGATGGGCACAGGTGAACGGCCGAAACACGCTTTCCTGGGAGGAGAAATTCACCTACGACCTTTGGTATGTCGAGCATCAATCGTTTTGGCTCGATATGAAAATTCTATGGATGACCTTGCTGAAAGTCATGAAAACAGAGGGGGTGCAGCAGCCGGATCATGCCACAGCTGAAAAATTCAAAGGAACTGATATGTAAGAAGCAAACCATTGGTTTAATTGGGGCTGGAGGACATAGCAAAGTCATCCAAGATCTCATTTTTGCACATTCCGATTACTCATTATGTGCGGTATTAGATGATCAATTTGAAGAGGTGGTCACTCAAAGCGGGATTTTGTATGGACCGATCTCCATGAGTGAGCAGCTGAGAAAGACAATACCACATATGAAATGGCTGATTGCGATCGGACAAAATGAGATCAGACAGCTCATGAAGGAACGCCTCTCATTTGAAAACACAGCGTACGCCACACTCATTCATCCAGAGGCGGTCATAAGTTCGTCAGCTGTCATTGGAAGGGGGACTGTCGTGATGGCAAGGACAGTGGTTCAAGCAGATGCAGTCATCGGTGAGCATGCGATTATAAATACAGGATCTATCGTGGAGCATGACTGCATACTCGAATCGGTTGTGCACCTGTCACCAGGCGCGGTTCTGACTGGCGGTGTTTCCGTGCGGGAGGGTGCCCATATTGGGGCAGGTGCCGTGGTGACACCGGGTACAACGATTGGAAGCTGGACGGTCATTGGCGCTGGAGCGGCAGTGACAAGAGATATACGTGATCACAAGGTCGCGGTAGGAATTCCTGCAATGGAAATCAAAGATCGGAAAGAAGGTGGGAAGTCATGAAAGAAAGGAAGCGAATTTACTTATCTCCTCCGCATATGAGCGGAAAAGAGTATCTCAAAATAGAGGAAGCCTTCAAGAGCAACTGGATTGCGCCGCTTGGACCGCTTGTGAATGAATTTGAGCAGACAGTAGCGGACTATGCAGGAGTGAAGACAGGCGCGGCTTTATCCTCAGGAACAGCGGCAATTCATCTTGCTTTAAAGCTAATAGGTGTACAAAAAGAAGACATTGTCTTTTGTTCCACCCTCACGTTTGTTGCAACGGCAAATCCGATTTTATATGAACAAGCGTCGCCCGTTTTTATTGATTCTGAAAGGGAGACGTGGAATATGTGCCCGCTCGCTTTAGAGAAAGCCTTTGTTGAATCAAAACGTCTTGGGAAAAAACCTCGCGCGGTCATCGTTGTCCATCTATATGGGCAAAGTGCAAAAATGGACGAGATCATGGCTCTGTGTGAAGCATATGATGTACCCGTCATTGAGGATGCGGCTGAATCGTTAGGTGCGCTGTATAAAGGAAGGAAAAGCGGCTCAATGGGCAGGTTCGGTATCTATTCTTTTAATGGAAATAAAATCATTACAACATCAGGGGGCGGAATGCTTGTGAGTGATGATGAAGCTGCGATTGAACGATGCCGCTTTCTTGCGTCACAGGCCAGAGAACAAGCCATGCACTATGAGCATCAAGAGATGGGCTACAACTATCGCATGAGCAACCTCTTAGCAGGGGTCGGGATTGCTCAAATGGAAGTGCTGGACGAGCGTGTTGATCAAAAGCGCCGTATTTTCCAGCGTTATCAGGACGCTTTATCAGAAGCGGAGGGTCTTCATTTGATGCCAGAATATCAAGAAACGAAATCCAACCGCTGGCTGACGGCATTGACCATTGATCGTGATACAAAATTGTCTCCAGCAAATATCATTCTTGCTTTAGAAAAAGAACAAATCGAAGCAAGGCATGTATGGAAGCCGCTACACCAGCAGCCGCTCTTTCGTCATTGCCCTTTTTATACTGCGGAAAAAGGGACGCCTGTATCCGAGCTGTTATTTGAGAGGGGGCTTTGTCTCCCGTCTGGAACGAGCATGACAGATGCAGATCAGGAGCGTATCATCCATATACTTCATGACATGCTGCGAGAAAAAACATTTACCTCTTCACAGGCTGCTCATTCGTAAGCAGCCTTCCTCTCTTTCTATCAAATTCCTCAATTTGTGGAATAATTAGGAATAAGTATTGTCATTTCGTTTTAAATATGATATTGACAAGGGCTCCCTTCCTCCTTAAAATGAAAATGATTATCAGCATCAATTAGGAGGAGCAACTTATGACTATTTGGAATAATTTTCCGAAAATTAAAATAAATACTGTGTTACCCTTCCTGCTTATTCTCTTTTTATTAGTAGGATGCTCTCAAACAAACAATGGAGCGGATGGAAACAAGGATCACCCTGACATGATCACAATGGCGTGGCCAAGAGATATTGGTGAAATGAATCCACACGTATACAACCCATCACAATTGTTTGCACAATCAATGATTTATGAGCCGTTGGTGAGCTATCAAAAGAATGGAAAGCTGAAACCAGAATTAGCGAAATCATGGGATGTTTCAAAGGATGGCAAGGTGTATACGTTCCATTTAAGAGACGGAGTAACATTCTCAGATGGCTCTGAATTTAATGCGGATATTGTTAAAAAGAACTTTGATACGATTTTAAAAAATAAAGATTTACATAGCTGGTTAGGTGTCATTAAGAAAATCAAAAAGACAGAAGCCGTTGATAAAAAGACATTTAAACTCACATTAACAGCACCATATTATCCAACTGTGCAAGAATTAGCCGTTGTTCGTCCAGTTCGTTTCTTAGGTGAAGCAGGCTTCCCTAAAAACGGAGATACGTCAAAAGGAATTGAAAAGCCAGTGGGGACAGGCCCTTGGGTTTTAAAAACATATAAGAAAGATGATTATGCTATTTTCGAACGAAACGATCATTATTGGGGAGAAAAACCAAAGGTAAAAGAAATCAAGGTAAAGGTTATCCCAGATGCGGAAACGAGAGTCATGGCATTTGAAAAAGGTGATGTGGATC
Source organism: Bacillus sp. Nf3 (assembly GCF_003028545.1). Lineage (NCBI taxonomy): Bacteria > Bacillati > Bacillota > Bacilli > Caryophanales > Bacillaceae > Bacillus > Bacillus sp. Nf3. The sequence goes on from NZ_PYUA01000001.1 coordinate 613,796, forward strand.
TACTTTACGGAGAAGGAACCATTAGCCTTGATTCCTACAAACAGCTAGAGGCAAGCGGCAAGTATGAAACGAAAATGTCAGAGCCTGTTGCAACGAGACAGCTTGTCATGAACACAAAAGTGGATCAGCTGTCAGATGAGAAAGTGCGTCATGCCCTTCAATATGCCTTCAATAAAAAATCAATGGTAGAAGGGGTCACCTCTGGTTTAGAGGATGAAGCAGATCACATCTTACCGACAAACATGCCGTATACGTCAAACATTCAGGTGAAGTCTTTCAAATATGATGTGGATAAAGCCAAAGCATTGCTGGATGAAGCGGGCTGGACACTTCCAAAAGGAAAATCCGTTCGTGAAAAAGATGGAAAAAAGCTTGAGTTCAGCATGATGTATGATTCAGCAGAATCGATTCAAAAAGCGATGGCAGAAACGCTGCAAGCAGAATGGGCAGCCGTTGGTGTCGGCGTCAAGCTTGAGGGTGTGGATTTAGCCACACAGGTTCAGCGCTTTAAAGCCAATAAGTTTGATATGAACTTCTTTAGCAACTACGGAGCGCCGTATGATCCGCATACGTTTATGAACGTTCTCTCATCAGATGGATTTGGATTCAAAGAAGCCATTTCAGCCTACCCAAATAAGGAAAAGCTGATCAAAGAAATGACGGAAATTCCATCAACAACGAATGAAAAGAAACGCAAAGCACTGTATTCGTCAGTCTTATCCTCTTTACAGGATCAAGGGGCAATTGTGCCAATCTCTTATTTTAAAAAGACAGCCGTTTATCAAAAAGCTGTGAAGGACTTTGAATTCCCTGCGAATCGTGATGAACATCCTTTCACAGGCATTAAGCTGAAGTAACAGAAGGAAGGTAAGGAAATGGGCCGCTATATCGTTAAACGAGTGCTATCAATTATTCCTGTATTTTTATTAGCCACGCTGCTCACAACTGGTATGATTCACCTTTCGCCAGTTGACCCGGCTGAGGCATATTTAGCAGCGGCTCATATCCAGCCTACGGATGAAATATTAGCGCAAAAACGAAGTGAATTTGGCTTAGATGAGCCATTTTATATGCAATATCTTCATACCATTGAAAAAGTCATTCATCTTGATTTCGGCCGGTCGTATATGTCCAATCAGCCTGTCGTTGATGAGGTGATGTATCGAATACCGGCGACGATTCAATTGGCACTTACCAGTCTGCTGATCGCTATTTGTGTCAGCATTCCGCTCGGCTTTTTCAGCGGCATGAGAAAAAACGGTGTCATTGATCATCTGAGCCGGCTCATTTCTTTCTTAGGAGCATCTATCCCGACGTTTGTCTTGGGGTATTTGCTCATCTTCTTTTTTTCAGTGAAGCTTGACCTCTTACCCGTTGAAGGGATCGGCACATGGGAGCATCTCATTCTGCCGTCGATCACACTGGCAGTCCCTTTAATTGCTACGTATACAAGGCTGTTACGGTCAAGTGTGAGTGAGGCGCTTCAAGAACCTTTCGTTCAATATGCGAGAATGAGAGGATTGAAGGAACAATCGATCATGTTCAAGCATGTGTTCAGAATTGCGATATCGCCGATGTTGACCGGACTTGGGGTGAACCTCGGCAAGCTGTTAACCGGAACCATTATTGTAGAGGCTGTTTTCTCATGGCCAGGGTTTGGCCGATTTTTTATTGAAGCGATCTTTAACAGGGATCTGCCAGTCATTCAATTTTATGTCCTCATGTCAGCCTGTATTTTTATCTTGAGCAGCTTGATGGTTGACTTGATTCAATTGATCATTGACCCTCGTATTTCTAGAAAGGAAGGCCGCCAGCAATGATGACAAAAGTAAAACATCTCTTCTCTCATCAAAAGATGATCTCGATCTGCGCCCTGCTGCTCGGTCTCCTGCTGATTGTGACAATATGTGCGCCATGGATCGCTCCGCATGATCCGGCAGCTGTTAATCTAGCGATGAAGCTAAAGGGATCTTCGTGGGAGTATCCTCTTGGAACAGATCAATTAGGGCGGTGCAATTTATCTCGTATTTTATATGGTGCGCGTGTTTCGCTTGGCTGTGCGTTATTAATCTTTCTTTCTTCGTTATTCATTGGTTTAATTGTCGGCCTGTTTTCAGGATACAAAGGCGGCTGGATTGATCATGTTTTGATGAGAATCTGTGACGGTGTCATGGCATTTCCAAACCTGGTGCTGATCCTTGGATTAGTCGGCATTTTCGGTCCGGGACTTTCTCAAGTCGTACTAGCCTTGATGCTTGTGCAATGGGTGTATTATGCCCGCGTCTTCCGAGGGATGGTGCTCAGTTTAAAAGAACAGAACTTTATTGCAGCTGCAAAAATCAGTGGGACCTCGCACTGGAACATCATGAGAAAGCATATGATTCCCAATGTCCTGCCGCCATTAGCAGTCATTGGAACACTCGAAATGGGCTGGGCGATTATGGACATTTCTGCGATGTCTTTCCTCGGATTAGGGGTTCAGCCTCCTATGCCTGAATGGGGAGCAATGATTCATGAAGGGAAATCGTATATTCAAACGAATCCTCAATTGATGCTGTACCCGGGTCTTGTGATCATGACTGTGGTGATTCTGTTTAATTTACTAGGAGAAGCCCTTTCAGAGAAATATGGTATCAAACGCCGTGTGTAAAGGAATGATTAATGTGCAAGAGCCCATTTTAAAAATAGAGAACCTGCATGTGCATACGAAAACACCTCAAGGGACAACTCCTCTTATTCAAGAAGTATCGTTTGAAGTAGAGCGCGGTCAAATCCTTGGATTAATTGGTGAGAGCGGCTGCGGGAAAACAGTGACAAGTATGTCGATCTTACGTATGCTTGATCGAAAAACAACTGAAGTCACTGGCAGTATCACATTACAGGGACGAGAATTGATCGGTATAAGTGAAAAGAATATGCGGTCCATTCGAGGCAAAGACATCTCATATATTATGCAAAATCCAATGAACAGCTTTACGCCGGTATGGACAATCGGCCATCAGCTGGTTGAAACCATCCGCCGGCATACTGCTGTTAGTAAAAAGCAGGCACGAGCACAGGCAATAGATGCATTAGCACAAATGAATCTGCCGCAGCCAGACGAACTGTTCAACAAATACCCCTTTGAATTAAGCGGAGGGATGCTGCAGCGTGTCATGATCGCCATGGCTGCCTGTATGCACCCGCCCCTCATCATTGCAGATGAGCCGACAACTGCTTTAGATGTACACAATCAGAAACGGGTGCTTCAGCATCTGAACCAAATTCGTCATGACTATGGAACGGCCATTTTACTCATTACCCACGATCTTGGTGTCATTGCTGAAATGGCAGATCAAGTTGTCGTCATGAAACAAGGAGAAATTGTGGAAAAGGCAGGAGTTCTTGAACTTTTTGAACAACCAAAGCATGATTATACAAAAAAACTACTAGCAGCTCGTCCATCCATCCCAGCTGTTTGCCCGATTTGAGGTGAGAAGGCCCTTGCATTTATTAGAAGTAAAAGCAGTCAGTCATGCATACAACAGCCGGTCGTTTCTAATAAGAAATAAAGGCGCAGCCCCTGTCCTGAAAAGCGTCGATTTGAACATTGAAGAAGGCACATGCCTTGGGCTGCTGGGACAAAGCGGCGCAGGGAAAAGTACACTTGGCCGCATCATACTTGGTTTAGAGAAACCAAGAGCTGGACAGGTTCTTTTTGAAGGTCAGGATGTCTATCGTGCAGATCAGCAAACACGTAAGCATTTTCGCAGGCATGTGCAAGCGGTATTTCAGGATTCCTATTCGGCGGTTAATCCAAGATGGACAGTTGAACAAATTTTATCTGAACCGCTTGAAAACTATGAAACCATGAGCCGAAAGGAACGTAAAAACGTGCTGATTCACTGGCTTGAAAGAGTCGGGCTCGGTGAAAAGGATTTGTCTAAATATCCGCACCAATTCAGCGGCGGCCAGCTGCAAAGGATCAACATTGCTAGAGCTTTATTGCTCCAGCCAAAGCTCATTGTACTTGATGAATCTGTCAGCAGCTTAGACATGGTCACACAGGCTGTCATTTTAGATTTATTAGTAGAATTAAAAAAGGAGCTGGGTGTGTCTTACTTATTTATTACACATGATATGACAGCAGCCTATCACTTAAGTGATCAATTGGCGATTCTTGATCAAGGCGAGCTTGTGGCCCAATTTCAATCAAAGGATGAATTCTTTTCATCAGAAGAGGAAGCGGTGCGGAAAATGAGAGATGCAATGCTTGCAGACCATCCTTTGTCAAGAACGATTGGCAGACCGGTTCGGTAAAGCTTTATTATCAACGCCTCTTGTAGAAGAGGCTATTTTTCATGAAAGGCAGGTGGCGTCGTGAACCATAGAGCGTATTTAGCTTTGGCCATTCCTTTAACGATTTCAACGATGACCACTCCTTTACTTGGAGCTGTTGATACAGCGGTTGTCGGTCAGCTCGCAAATCCTGCTTATATTGGAGGCGTTGCGGTCGGCAGTCTCATTTTCAGTACATTATATTGGCTGTTTGGTTTTTTGCGGGTAAGTACATCTGCTTTTGCTGCTCAGGCAAACGGGGCGCAGAATGAGGAGCAGGGTGTTCTTGCTTTTCTAAGACCTTTTTTCGTCGCCATCATCGTCGGACTTTGTTTTATTGCCCTGCAATGGCCAATTATTCAATCTGCTTTTCTAGTGATCTCTCCTGATGCTGATGTCCGTCAATTTGCCGCAGACTATTTTCATATTCGCATTTGGGGAGCGCCATTTACTTTAATGAATTATGTCATATTGGGCTGGCTGATGGGGATGGCAAAAATGAAAGAAGCCCTTTCTTTACAGATCTTGATCAATGTCATGAATATGGCGCTTGCATTTTTGCTTGTTCATGTGTTTTCGTTTGCGGTCAAAGGAGTTGCGGCTGCGACATTGATGTCTGAATTAACCGCTTTTGTGTTGGGGGCATGGATCATCATGAAGCATTCGTCAAACGGATTCCAGATGCCTTCCATTAAGAAGATCATGGATACACAGGCAGTGCAGAAAATGTTTCATGTGAATAAAGATTTGTTTATCCGTACGATCTGTCTGCTAGTGGTCATCAACATGTTTACGGCAAAAGGTGCTTCTTTTGGTACGGAGCTGCTGGCAGCTAATGCTATCTTATTTCAAATTCACTACATCATGGCTTATTTGTTCGATGGTTTTGCCAATGCGTCCAGCATCCTTGTTGGGCGGTCGGTTGGTGCAAATGACCGTTCTCTTTATGAAAAAACTTTAACCCTTTCAAGGCAGTGGGCACTTGTTATGGCATGTGTCATTGCGGCGGTTTATTTTCTATTTAAAGAGCCGATATTGAGCTTGTTTACAAATCTCCCTCAGCTGCTTGACATGACATTACGCTATGCAGACTGGCTTGTTCTTTATCCGTTTGCAGCTTGCTTCGGTTTGGTCATTTACGGCGTATTTACAGGTGCGACAGAAATTGCCCCTGTTAGAAATTCGATGCTGTTTGCAATGATTTTGTTTATCGTAGTTCAAACCGCGGTCACGCCCATTTGGCACAATCATGGTCTATGGTTTGCCTTTATCATCTATACTGTAGGGCGGTCTGGTTTTTTGATGATGTATAAATCGCGGCTGGATCAGAAGCTTTTCGCATATGATAAACACCCTTTGCCATCTTGACAAAGGGTGTTCTTTTTCGTTTATTCGCTTTCTTTTTTCACCTTTTGATAGGCTTCATCAAGATGCTGAATTCGCTTCAATACAACCGCATTTTTGGTCAATTGGTCTTGAACAAGTGTTGATACCACTGAGCGGTAATAGGCATTCATCGCATGAACTTTGTCTTCATTTTGGTTCATGGCGATGTGCTGTTTCAAGTTGTCGACAAAGTATGGAACGGAAAAAAGTTCAGACATAGAAATCACTCCTATTTCGTATATACGGTCCGTCAATCTTCATGTAAAATGATGAGAGGGAGGGGAGACAATGAGCCTTAAACTGCAACAAGAACAGGTATTAAAGCAGGTGCTCACACAAGAACTCAGGCAGGCCATTACGCTGCTGCAGCTGAATTGCGCAGAGCTCGGCGAGTATCTTGACCAGTTAGCGCTTGAGAACCCTCTGATTGAGCGGAAAGACACGGACAGCTATCAACCAGTTTATCATAAAAAATCACAAGAACGAATGATAGAGCCGTATCGAACGCATCAAAAAGAAAGCCTGCAAATGTTTTTAAAAAGACAGGCGATTGATTTGAATTTAAGTGAAAAGAATCAAAGAATCTTTCATTTTATGATTGAGTCCATTGATTCCAATGGCTATCTAAATGAACCGATCGACGCAATGGCAGCTGTCTTAAAGGTGCCAGCTGAAGAAGTAGAAGCCGTCCTTCATCAGCTGCAATCACTAGAGCCTGCCGGGATTGGCGCAAGATCATTGCAGGAATGCATCCTCCTGCAGCTGAGAAGAAAAAAGGAGCGCTGGTATGAAGCCGAGCTGATCATCGAAGAGCATTTCTTTCTTTTTGCCAGAAAGGCTTGGAAGGAAATTGCGGCGAAAACTGGTGTTTCAATGAAAACACTCCAAGCGGTACAAGATGAAGTGTCTCAGCTTGAACCAAGACCAGGCCTTCATTTCTCATATGATGAAGAGCATGTGTATATCGAGCCTGATGTGACGATTACTGTGGTGCAGGATCACATCACATTTGAGCTGAATCAGCGCGCTTTTCCAGACGTTGAAATGAATGAAGGCTATTTCGCCATGATTCAAGACCAAAAGCGGCACGAAGCATACACGTATTTAAAGGAAAAAGAGCAACAGTACAATTGGCTTGTCCAAGCGCTGAGGCAAAGAAAGCAAACGATGACTCATGTCGTTCGTGAGATTATCTCACATCAGACGGATTTTTTCCTTACAGGGAAACATAAAATGAAACCGCTTACTATGAAGCGGATCGCAGAAATACTGCAAGTCCATGAGTCAACAGTCAGCCGTACTGTAAAAGGGAAAATGGTGCAAACCCCTTATGGTCTCATGGAAATGAAACAATTTTTCCAAGCAAAATTAGAAGGGCATTCGCTAGAGGAGACGTCCAGCTACACAGTCAAAACGCACATTGCAGAGCTCATTCAAACGGAAAATAAGAAAAAACCGTATTCAGATCAGCAAATCATGACGCTGCTTCAGCAAACCTTTAGCATCCGCGTGTCGCGCAGAACCATTGCAAAATATCGCGAACAAATGAATCTTCCGTCCTCTACGCTGAGGAAGCGCTACGATTAAAAAGAAGTACTTGCCAGAACATGGCGCGTGCTTCTTTTTTTTGTTGAAAGCAAGGCAGCCCATAGATTTCTTGAAAATTAAAGAGGGGAGACGTGTGATCTGAAATTTTGGGGTAAAGTATAAGATAGGGCATGAGCCGATAGGGATAGACAACAGTGATGAGGTGAGACCAATTGAAATATAAACAAATCAAAACGAAAAAAATATATGAAGAAATTGCGGATGCATTAATTGAATCCATTCGTACAGGTGAGCTTCTTCCAGGGGAAAAATTAGATTCGGTTCAAGCGCTTTCAGAAAGCTTTCAAGTCAGCCGTTCCGCTGTAAGAGAGGCACTGTCTGCTCTTAAAGCGATCGGATTAATAGAGATGAAGCAAGGGGAAGGCACGTATGTGAAGCAGTTCGATCCTGAGCAGCTCACATTTAGTCTGTCTTCTGCATTTTTGATGAAGCAGCATGATATCACGCAGCTCCTTGAATTAAGAACCATTATTGAGACGGGTGCTGTCAAAAAGGCAGCGCTTTTGCGAACGGACGATGACCTTCATCAGCTGCATGAGGCACTCGAACAAATGAAACTTGCAGAAGCGCATAAAGAAATTGGTGAAGAGGCAGACCTCTCCTTCCATCTTGCTTTAGCCAAAGCCTCAAAGAATGATTTATTAAAGGCGTTAATGAATCAGGTCTCCACCTTGCTGGTAGAAACAATGCGGGAAACGAGAAAAGTCGTCTTGTTTTCAAGGAAAGCCTCCATTCGGCAGCTTTACAAAGAACATGAACACATTTACAAAGCTGTTATGGCAAGACAGCCAGAAGAAGCAGAAAGAGCGATGCTCACGCATCTAAAAAATGTAGAAAAACTGCTGAGTGATGTGAGTCAAGAACCGGCAGGACAGTCAGAACCACAGTAAGCTGTGCCGAATGAGGGCACAGCTCTATTATGAACGAGAAATATGCAGTTTCTTCATGCGATACTGCAGACTTTGCCTGCTCATGCCCAATATCTTTGCAGTCTGTGAAATATTATCGTCCATTTTTTCTAAGTAATGGACGATGTATTGTTTTTCGAATCGTTCCATCTGGGTTTGGAAATCAGTCGTATGTTCTGGGCTTGTATAAATAAACGTGTCAGCTGCTGCGGTATGCTGCAAAGGATTCGTCTGTAATTGCGCTGCAGGACGGCCTTCCCTATGTTGTTTAAATCTAAAATGATATGGAAGATGATGCATGCTTAAGTAATCCTCATCCATCATCATATTCATCCCCGCTTCAATCACATGCTCGAGTTCCCGTACATTCCCCGGCCAATCATACGCTTGAAAAAGGGCTAGTACCTCTTCGTCTGCTGCCTTCACCTCCATTTGAAACAGCTCATTATATTTTTGAATAAAATGACTGACAAACGTAGGAATATCTTCTTTTCGCTCAGAAAGCGGCGGAATAAATAAGGTGACAATACCTAGCCGATAAAATAAATCCTTGCGCATGCGTCCGCCTGCGATAGCATCCACAGGGTCCTCATTCATATTGGCAATGACTCTTACATCAACAGCGATTTCTTTTGTGCTGCCTAACCTTCTCACCCGCTTCTCCTGTAATACGCGCAGCAGTTTTGCTTGAAGACCAGGATTTAATGAGTTGATCTCATCAAGCAGAAGTGTACCACCCTGCGCCTGTTCAAATAAACCGGGCTGATCAGTTGCGCCGGTAAAAGCCCCTTTTTGTGTACCAAAGAGCAGACTTTCAATGAGATTATCAGGCAGTGCCGCGCAATTCTGGGTAATAAATGGTCCAGATGACCGGCTGCTGCCGTTATGAATGCTTTGAGCAAATAGTTCTTTTCCTGTCCCTGTTTCTCCCACAATGAGGACGTAGGAAGAGGTGCGTGTTGCTCGTTTTGCATGCTCAATCACCTCTAAAAACGCAGGGCTTTGTCCAATAATGGAATCAAAGGTAAAGCGTGTGCTTCCTTTTTTCTTCATATTGTGGTGAATCAGCCGTTCCAGCTTGGTCACATCATTCGAAATTTCAACCGCTCCTTGGATGAGGCCATCTCGAACGAGCGGGTATGTATGATTAATCGTTGTGATTTCTTTTCCATTGTAATTATGATACGTCTGCTTTGCATGAACGGTTTGTTTCCCAGTTCGCAGCGCTTGGACGAGCGTACTGTGCATTTCGTCTTGGAAGACGAAGAGGTCTAATACATTTTTATGGAGAACATCAGAGCGTTTCAAAGACTCAATCTCCATCATTTTTTTATTATAAACAACAGTATTGCCATTCTCGTCAATTGCATGAACCCCGACATCTATTAAATCGAGCATTTGCTTATACAGATCAATCTCATTTATCAGCTTTGCAGTATATGAATCTTCTTTCATTGCTACACCTCCAGACGTTACCTCTATTTTACACGAAAAATTTTGCGGTTTCCTCTAAAAAATTCGGCATGTGCAAATATATTTTGCATAAATAACCTGTACAATCATCGCCATGATGCAGGCAGAAAGTTGGCACGATCCTTGCATATCATATGTGTGTAGATGAACTTAATTTAAAAAAGGCTAGCTTATAGAAGGAGGAATAGACGATGACACAGACAAATGAAGTGATTCAACAAACGGAACAATACGGTGCGGCAAACTATCATCCGCTGCCAATTGTGATTTCAGAGGCTGAAGGAGTTTGGGTGACAGACCCTGAAGGCAATCGATATATGGATATGCTGAGTGCGTATTCCGCAGTGAACCAAGGCCATCGCCATCCCCGCATTATTGAGGCGCTCAAAAAACAGGCAGACCGTGTGACACTGACTTCAAGAGCTTTTCACAATGATCAGCTTGGCCCTTGGTATGAAAAAATTTGTCAACTGACGAATAAAGAGATGGCACTTCCGATGAATACTGGAGCTGAGGCGGTAGAAACAGCTGTAAAAGCAGCAAGACGATGGGGCTATGACGTCAAGGGAATCGAAGACAATCGAGCAGAAATCATTGCGTGCGTCGGAAATTTCCATGGCAGAACGATGACGGCTGTTTCCCTTTCTTCTGAAGCAGAATATCAAAGAGGTTTTGGTCCAATGCTTCCAGGCATCAAACTGATTCCTTACGGAGATATTGAAGCGTTACGTGAAGCCATCACACCACAAACAGCGGCTTTTCTGATTGAGCCTATTCAAGGGGAAGCGGGAATTGTCATGCCGCCAGAGGGCTTCTTGAAGGAAGCGAAGGCGCTTTGTGAACAGGAACATGTGCTGTTCATTGCAGATGAAATTCAGGTCGGATTAGCGCGAACAGGCAAGATGTTTGCATGTGACTGGGAAGACATTGAGCCAGATATGCTGATTCTTGGGAAAGCTTTAGGCGGCGGTGTATTCCCAATCTCATGTGTGGTAGCAAACCGCGATATATTAGGCGTGTTTAACCCTGGGTCTCACGGCTCTACCTTCGGCGGCAATCCTCTTGCGTGTGCGGTGTCGCTGGCTGCACTAGATGTCTTAATCGACGAAAACCTTGCAGCGCGCTCTATGGAGCTTGGCGAATACTTAAAAGATAAACTCACGCGCATTCAAAGTCCTGTTATCAAGGAAGTGCGCGGCCGCGGATTATTTATCGGCATGGAGCTGACAGAAGCAGCGAGACCTTATTGTGAGAAGCTGAAACAAGCAGGACTGTTATGTAAGGAAACTCATGAGACCGTCATCCGCTTTGCACCACCGCTCACGATATCTAAAGAAGATTTAGACTGGGCGATTGGTCATATTGAAGCATTATTTCAAGCATAAATGTCAAAGGGGGAGAAACCTTCACTTTCTCCCTTTCTCTTTCCACGAACAGCGAATTTTGTCAAAGGATGATGAATAGAAGAGTGAAAGTGGGGAAACGGATTTGAAGCAAGAACAGCATAATGAACTAGAACGTTCCATGAAAAGCAGGCATCTCTTTATGATTGCCTTAGGCGGCGTCATTGGTACTGGTCTTTTCCTTGGGTCAGGACTCATTATCCATCAGGCTGGACCCGGGGGAGCTATTCTATCCTTTATCATTGGCGGATTGTTAATGTATTTGGTGATGCTCTGTCTTGGAGAATTAGCGGTGGCGATGCCGACAGCGGGTTCCTTTCAGGAGTATGCAACCAAATATATAGGCCCGTCCACAGGCTTTATGATCGGCTGGCTTTACTGGTTTAGCTGGGCATGTACAATTGGACTGGAGTTTACGTCAGCAGGCATTTTGCTCCAAAGATGGTTCCCAGATATCCCTGTTTGGTTGTGGTGTCTTGCATTTAGTGTGATTTTATTTGCCGTGAATGCCATCTCAGCTCGCAGCTTCGCTGAAACCGAGTTCTGGTTTTCAGCCATTAAGGTCGCTGCCATCCTATTATTTATTATCATTGGAATTGGCGCAATTTTCGGAATGATTCATCTGAAAGATGGAGAACCAGCCCCTCTATTTCGTCATTTGACGGATCATGGTGGACTATTTCCTAACGGCGTTTTTGCTATTTTATTAACCATGGTCACGGTCAATTTCTCCTTTCAAGGAACAGAACTTGTAGGGATTGCTGCAGGAGAGAGTGAAAGCCCTGAAAAAACATTACCGCGATCTATACGAAATATTATTTGGAGAACGATGGTCTTCTTCGTTTTATCCATTGCGGTTCTGGCCGCACTTCTTCCGTGGCAGACAGCAGGCACCGTCGACAGTCCGTTTGTCGTCGTGCTGGACAAGGTCGGGATACCATATGCTGCAGATATCATGAATTTTATCATCATCACAGCCGTCTTATCTGTAGCAAACTCTGGGTTATATGCATCATCACGTATGCTCTGGGCGCTTTCGAAAGACGGGAAAGGTCCCGACTTTACGAAAAAGCTGTCCAAGCGTAAAATTCCGATCAATGCATTATTGGTGACAATGGGTGTATCTGCACTATCTCTGCTTACAAGTGTTGTAGCACCAAAAACGGTGTATGTATGGCTCATTTCTATTTCTGGTATGGTCCTTGTTGTGGTGTGGATGTCCATTTGCTTGTCTCAGTATTTCTTTAGAAAACAATTCATAAAGGAGGGCGGAGATGTAAAGGATCTCGTCTTCCGAACACCGCTCTATCCATTTGTTCCATTAGCAGGCTTTATCGCATTTGGCATCGTCCTCATCAGCTTATTTTTTATCGAGGATCAGCGGATCGGCCTTTATTGCGGAATCCCGTTCATGGCCGCCTGCTACATCATTTATTATCTTAAAATCAAACCGAAGGAAGAGGCAAAACAGTTTGGAACCATCACAAAAACATAAGCAGGTCCTGAAAAAAATGTGCATGCTGATATCACCAGCATGCACATTTTCAATCGTATATTCATTCTATATAAAGGGAAATAAATATTTTGAAAAGAAATATCATCGCAAGAACCTTGATGACAAGCAGGCTATCGGTGAAAATGTGTCTATTTTTTGTCTAAATGTGTTTCTAAGAGTTGAAAATGCAAGATTATCCTGTTAAAATAATTAAAGAAAGCAGGGATTGATTTTTTTTGGCTGTGGCGGGACGTTTTTTGTCACAGTGGGACGTTTTTAGTCCAACGTGAAAAGAAAGGGTCGTTAGCCATGAATCGTTTATTGGAAGCTCAAAAAAAATTATTGCCAGATCTTCTCATTGTTATGCAAAAACGCTACGACATTTTGCAGTACATCAGATTAGCTGAACCAATTGGCCGCAGAAGTCTTGCGACGAGTCTTGGTCTCAGTGAGCGTATCTTACGTGCTGAAGTTCAGTTTTTAAAAGAACAAAATCTGCTGGATGTCAAAACGAGCGGCATGATGCTGACGAGTGAGGGTCACGCTTTGCTTGAAATGCTTGAAGGAATGATGAAGGACGTTTTAGGTTTAACCTTTTTGGAAAATACATTAAAGAGAAAGTTAGGCCTGGAAGAAGTCATTATCGTTTCTGGTGACAGTGACGAATCCCCGTGGGTGAAGCAAGAAATGGGAAGAGCTGCTGTCCAATGTATGAAAAAAAGGTTTACTGGAAATAATATCGTCGCCGTCACTGGCGGAACGACGATGGAAGCCGTTGCCGAAATGATGACCCCTGATGCCAAAAACCGCGATATGATGTTTGTCCCTGCGAGAGGCGGTCTTGGGGAGAATGTAAAAAATCAGGCAAACACCATTTGTGCCCACATGGCTGAAAAAGCTTCCGGTACTTACAAACTGCTGTTTGTTCCAGGGCAGCTGTCAGAAGGTGCATACTCTTCCATTATTGAAGAGCCGTCCGTCAAAGAAGTGCTTCAAACGATTAAATCGTCCACGATGCTCATTCATGGTATTGGTGAAGCAAAAACAATGGCGATGAGACGAAATACACCAGCTGAAGATTTAAAAAAGATTGATGAGCATGACGCAGTGACAGAGGCCTTTGGCTATTACTTTAATCGTGATGGTGAGGTCGTACACAAAGTGCACTCCGTCGGCATGCAGCTAGATGATCTAGAAAGCATTCCACACATCATTGCTGTTGCAGGTGGATCATCAAAGGCGGGGGCGATTGAAGCTTATTTCAAAAAACCACGCCGAACGGTTCTCGTCACAGACGAAGGAGCCGCAAAAGAGTTATTAAGGGAGTCAATTGATCCCTCAATATAAAACATTGTGACCTATAAAAGGAGGAAACATCATGGCAGTAAAAGTCGGTATTAACGGATTTGGACGTATTGGACGTAACGTATTTCGTGCAGCATTAAATAATCCTGAAGTTGAGGTAGTAGCGGTTAACGATCTAACAGATGCTAACATGCTTGCACACCTTTTACAATATGACTCTGTTCACGGAAAACTAGATGCAGAGGTTTCTGTAGACGGTACAAACTTAGTAGTGAACGGTAAAACAATCGAAGTATCAGCTGAGCGTGACCCTGCGAAATTAAGCTGGGGTAAACAAGGCGTAGAAATCGTTGTTGAATCTACTGGATTCTTCACAAAACGTGCAGACGCTGCGAAACACTTAGAAGCTGGCGCTAAAAAAGTCATCATCTCTGCTCCTGCTAACGAAGAAGATATCACAATCGTTATGGGTGTAAACGAAGACAAATACGATGCAGCTAGCCACGATGTCATCTCTAATGCATCTTGTACTACAAACTGCTTAGCACCATTTGCAAAAGTACTTAACGATAAATTTGGTATCAAACGCGGTATGATGACAACTGTTCACTCATACACAAATGACCAACAAATTCTTGACCTTCCGCACAAAGACTACCGTCGTGCTCGTGCAGCTGCGGAAAACATCATCCCAACTTCTACAGGTGCTGCGAAAGCTGTTTCACTTGTATTGCCTGAACTTAAAGGTAAATTAAACGGTGGCGCTATGCGTGTTCCAACACCTAACGTTTCTTTAGTTGACCTTGTTGCTGAATTAAACCAAGATGTAACAGCTGAAGACGTAAATGCAGCACTTAAAGAAGCAGCTGAAGGAGAACTTAAAGGAATCCTTGGCTACAGCGAAGAGCCATTAGTATCTGGTGACTACAATGGTAATGCAAACTCTTCAACAATCGATGCTCTTTCTACAATGGTGATGGAAGGCAGCATGGTGAAAGTGATCTCTTGGTACGATAACGAGAGTGGATATTCTCACCGCGTTGTTGACCTTGCAGCTTACATTGCAAAACAAGGTCTTTAATTTCTCACACTGAAGGAACTCACTTGGTTCTTTCCTAGAGACACGATATAATGAAGACGGACAAGGGAAGGGGAAGCATCCCTTTCCCTTTTTCTCTGTTTTTATCCGTTCTGCACGATTTCTCGTTTTGATGAGGGCAAAATGGGAAAAGGATAAAGAGAGTCTTGTCCAATGCGTAAGGAAACCAGAATAAAGGAGGATCTCCTGACGAGCATGAATAAGAAATCAGTAAAAGACATTGACGTAAAAGGTAAAGTTGTGTTCTGCCGCGTAGATTTTAACGTTCCAATGAAGGACGGAGAAGTGACGGATGATACTCGTATCCGCGCAGCATTACCAACGATTGAGTATTTAACAGGACAAGGCGCAAAGGTACTGCTAGCTAGTCATTTGGGTCGTCCGAAGGGTCAAGTTACTGAAGAACTGCGTCTGACACCTGTGGCAAAACGTCTGCAAGAGCTTCTTGGAAAAGAAGTGAAAAAAGCAGATGAAGCTTACGGCGACAACGTGAAAAAGCAAATCTCTGACTTAAAAGAAGGAGATGTGCTAGTGCTTGAAAACGTTCGTTTCTATCCTGGTGAAGAAAAGAACGATCCTGAATTATCAAAAGCATTTGCTGATTTAGCCGATGTGTATGTCAATGATGCGTTCGGTGCTGCACACCGTGCACATGCATCGACAGCAGGAATTGCAGCTTATCTTCCGGCTGTTTCAGGCTTCCTCATGCAAAAAGAGCTTGAGGTGTTAGGAAAAGCCATTTCAAATCCTGATCGCCCATTTACAGCGATTATCGGCGGCGCAAAAGTAAAGGATAAAATCGGTGTGATTGAAAGTCTTCTTGATAAAGTAGACAACCTCATCATCGGCGGCGGTCTTGCTTACACATTTGTGAAAGCACTTGGCCACGAGGTAGGGAAATCTCTATTAGAAGAAGACAAAGTCGATTTAGCGAAATCCTTTATGGACCGTGCAAAAGAAAAAGGCGTGAACTTCCTGATTCCAACAGATGTTCTGGTAGCCGACGATTTTTCAAATGATGCGAATACAAGCATTGTGCCAATCTCTGAAATTCCAAGTGATCTAGAAGCACTTGATATTGGAACAGAGACAAGAGAAAAGTATGCTGACGTTATTAAAAACAGCAAACTTGTTGTCTGGAACGGACCAATGGGTGTATTTGAAATCGATGCATTCGCTAAAGGAACAAAAGCAATCGCAGAAGCACTGGCAGAAGCAAAAGATACATATTCTGTCATTGGCGGTGGAGATTCAGCAGCAGCTGTTGAGAAATTTGGTCTTGCCGATCAGATGAGCCATATTTCTACAGGCGGCGGCGCTTCACTTGAATTTATGGAAGGCAAAGAACTTCCTGGTGTTACTGCATTAAACGATAAATAAGACCAAAACTGCTATAAGGAAGTGTCAATCATGAGAAAACCAATTATAGCTGGGAACTGGAAAATGAACAAAACACTTGGCGAAGCAGTCAGCTTTGTTGAAGAAGTTAAGTCATCTATTCCATCTCCTGACAAAGTGGAATCCATTGTCTGTGCGCCAGCTCTTTTCCTTGAAAAGCTAAACAGCCTATCAAACGGAACAGACCTTAAAATTGGTGCACAAAACATGCACTTTGAAGAAAATGGTGCATTCACTGGTGAAATCAGCCCTGCTGCTCTAAAAGATCTAGGCATCGGCTATTCAGTGATTGGGCATTCAGAGCGCCGTGAATTCTTTGCTGAAACAGATGAAACAGTGAACAAAAAAGCACATGCTGCATTCAAGCATGGCATCGTTCCAATTATTTGTGTTGGTGAAACGCTTGAAGAGCGTGAAGCTGGCAAAACAAATGAACTTGTAGCTGATCAAGTGAAGAAAGCACTAGCTGGTTTAACGAAGCAGCAAGTTGCTGAATCTGTGATTGCCTATGAGCCAATCTGGGCTATTGGTACAGGAAAATCTTCTACAGCGAAAGATGCAAACGACGTTTGCGCACACATCCGCCAAACCGTTGCAAGCGAATTTGGTCAAGAAGCGGCAGACAGCCTTCGCATTCAATATGGCGGAAGCGTGAAGCCGGCAAATATTAAAGAATATATGGCAGAATCCGATATTGACGGTGCTTTGGTAGGCGGCGCAAGCTTAGAACCTCAGTCTTTCGTTCAATTATTGGAGGAAGGTCAATATGAGTAAGAAACCAGCAGCATTAATCATCTTAGACGGGTTCGGTTTAAGAGGCGAAACAGTCGGTAACGCTGTCGCACAAGCAAAAAAACCGAACTTTGACCGCTACTGGAACGAATTTCCGCATCAAACCTTAACGGCTTCAGGTGAGGCAGTAGGTCTCCCAGAAGGTCAAATGGGGAACTCTGAAGTGGGGCATTTGAACATCGGTGCAGGGCGCATTGTATATCAAAGCTTAACAAGAGTGAATGTTGCCATTCGTGATGGGGAATTTGAGAAAAACGAAACGTTCCTAGAGGCAATGACTTATGCAAAAGAGAATGACAAGGCGCTTCATTTATTTGGTCTCTTGTCAGACGGCGGTGTGCACAGTCATATCCAGCATCTTTTTGCCCTGCTGAAGCTGGCGAAAAAAGAAGGCTTAACAAAGGTATACATTCATGGCTTCTTGGACGGACGTGACGTTGGTCAGAAGACAGCCAAAGTGTACTTAAAACAGCTGGAAGAACAAATCAAAGAAATCGGTGTCGGTGAAGTGGCAACACTTTCTGGACGCTATTACTCAATGGACCGTGACAAACGCTGGGATCGTGTGGAGAAAGCGTACCGCGCGATGGCGTATGGTGAAGGCCCAAGTTATCAAAACATCTATGATGTCGTTGATGACTCCTATGAAAATGGAATCTACGATGAATTCGTTATTCCATCTGTCATTACGAGAGAAAATGGTGAGCCGGTTGCCAAAGTAAACGACGGCGACTCTGTGATTTTCTATAACTTCCGTCCAGACCGTGCCATCCAAATCTCGAACACTTTCACAAATGCAGATTTCCGCTCGTTTGACCGCGGAGAAGCTCATCCGAAGAATTTACACTTCGTTTGCTTCACACACTTCAGTGAAACGGTTGACGGCTATGTTGCCTTCAAACCAGTGAATTTGGATAACACAGTAGGAGAAGTGCTTGCTCAAAACGGATTGAAACAGCTGCGGATTGCTGAAACAGAGAAATATCCTCACGTGACGTTCTTTATGAGCGGTGGACGTGAAGAAGAATTTCCTGGTGAAGACCGCATCTTAATCAATTCACCAGATGTGGCAACCTATGACCTCAAGCCGGAAATGAGCGCTTATGAGGTAAAGGATGCACTTGTTGCAGACATCAATGCTGACAAGCATGATGCGATCATTCTGAACTTTGCTAACCCGGATATGGTTGGTCATTCAGGTATGCTTGAGCCAACAATCAAAGCTATTGAAGCAGTAGATGAGTGCTTAGGAGCTGTAGTCGACGCAATCCTGGCAAAAGGCGGACATGCCATCATCACGGCAGACCACGGTAACGCAGACGTGCTAATTACCGAAGAAGGAAAGCCGCATACTGCACATACAACGAATCCTGTGCCAGTCATCGTGACGAAAAAAGGTGCGACGCTTAGAGAAGGCGGCATTTTAGCCGATCTATCCCCAACGCTTTTAGACTTACTTGGTCTTGAAAAACCAAAAGAGATGACAGGAACATCATTGATTCAAAAATAACAAATTGATTCAAAAGGAGAGAAATTAAAAATGCCATACATTGTTGACGTATATGCACGCGAAGTATTAGACTCTCGCGGTAACCCAACAGTTGAAGTAGAAGTTTACACAGAATCTGGCGGCTTTGGCCGTGCGCTTGTTCCAAGTGGTGCTTCTACTGGTGAATATGAAGCAGTAGAACTACGTGACGGAGACAAAGACCGTTACCTTGGAAAAGGTGTTCTGACAGCTGTAAACAACGTAAACGAAATCATTGCACCAGAGCTTTTAGGCTTTGATGTAACAGAACAAGTAGCGATCGACAAAATGTTAATCGAACTTGACGGAACAGAAAACAAAGGGAAATTAGGCGCAAACGCAATCCTTGGCGTATCTATCGCTGTAGCACGTGCGGCTGCTGATTTCTTACAAATTCCACTTTATCAATACCTTGGTGGATTCAACTCCAAAACGCTTCCAGTACCGATGATGAACATCGTCAACGGTGGAGAGCATGCGGATAACAACGTAGACATTCAAGAATTCATGATTATGCCTGTAGGTGCTCCAAACTTCCGTGAAGCACTTCGCATGGGCGCTCAAATCTTCCATAGCCTGAAATCTGTATTAAGCGCAAAAGGCTTAAACACAGCTGTAGGTGACGAAGGTGGATTCGCTCCAAACCTTGGTTCTAACGAAGAAGCACTTCAAACTATCGTTGAAGCGATCGAAAAAGCTGGCTTCAAACCAGGTGAAGAAGTGAAACTTGCAATGGATGCTGCATCTTCTGAGTTCTACAACAAAGAAGACGGTAAATATCATTTATCAGGCGAAGGTGTTGTGAAAACATCTGCTGAAATGGTTGACTGGTATGAAGATATGGTATCGAAATACCCAATCATCTCTATCGAAGACGGCCTTGATGAAAACGACTGGGAAGGTCACAAACTATTAACTGAGCGCCTTGGCAGCAAGGTTCAGCTAGTAGGAGATGACTTATTCGTAACGAACACGAAGAAGCTTTCTGAAGGTATTAAAAATGGTGTCGGTAACTCAATCCTGATCAAAGTAAACCAAATCGGTACATTAACTGAAACATTTGATGCAATCGAAATGGCAAAACGCGCAGGATACACAGCTGTTATTTCTCACCGTTCTGGTGAAACTGAAGACAGCACAATTGCAGACATCGCTGTTGCAACAAACGCTGGACAAATCAAAACAGGTGCTCCGTCTCGTACGGACCGTGTGGCGAAATACAACCAATTACTTCGCATCGAAGATCAATTGGCTGAAACAGCACAATATCACGGCATTGCAACATTCTATAACTTGAATAAATAATGTCAGCTATGCGCTGCGTTCCACTCTTTCATGAGAGCGGGACGCAGCGTTTTTTTGTTGAGCGAAATCCGCTGGCTAATTCATTTGACTTATCCTATTTCTGTAAAACCTCCTCCTTCAGTTAGAGACAAAGTCAAAATCCCCTCCATTTATAAGCACTAAATCATGAAAATTCGTCTAAAAATATGATCTGAAATGAACTTATGCTTTCTGTAAGGGAGTGGTATCATTTTACATATATTAGGGGGTGATGAGATGCTGAATCCTTTTAGCCTTCGTTTTCCAGTAGGTGTGTATATGTATGTCCTTCACCTGTTGGCGGCATATGATGAAAGGAAGCAACGAATTCTAACTTCTAAGAATGTACAGAAAAACGCATTTTGGATTTATGTCCTTGCCGCTATATTGGGCATTATTTCACTTGGAGCATTGATTTGGGCATGCAAGACCTTTGGACGGGGCTCGAAATTTTTAGGAGAGTTCAAATTATTAGGCATGTACGTTAAAATCCAGTGTGGTTATTAACAGGGATGAGAACAGATGCAAGGTCATCTGTTCTATCTGAATCAAACGGAGGGATATGATGCTGACATTACAATTAAAAGAAAAAACATATAGCCGCACCTTCTCTCTCCGCAATATTCAAATAAGTGTCGAGAAAGGGCAGATGCTGCTGCTTTTGGGGCATAATGGTGCGGGAAAGACGACGATGATCCAATCCATGTTTGGGCTGACGCCATTTATAGGATGCGTCACTTTACATGGTAAACAGCTGAACCTTCAATCCTCAGAACATATCTCCTTGTTGAAAAAACATGTTTCCTATATTCCTGATGACCATTCGTTGTTCGATTATTTATCGCCGAGGGAATACTTTCAATTACTTCAGCTGCCAAATGAGCAAGATGTCACACGGGAAGAGACGTTCATTGATCTGTTTGAGCTGGGGGCGTATATGGATCAGCCTATCGCTCAGCTGTCTCATGGCAATCAAAAGAAAACGCAGATCATTTCACAGCTCCTCAGGCCATGTGATTATTATGTGTTTGATGAGCCAACGAACGGACTTGATCCAGATATGATGATTATCTTAAAAAAGGTGCTCATGAAGCTGAGAGAGCAAGGCGCTGGCATTCTCATTTCAACCCATCATTTGAGTTTTGGTGATACGCTTTATGACCATCTCATGATCTTGAGAAATGGTGACGTCAAGCTGGATATGTCCCGCCAAGAAACGAATCAGACATTTCCTCATCAGGCACTTGAAGAGATTTATAAAGAAGTGAATCGAGATTACTATATGCAGGTGGAGAGGTTACTCAATGATCTGGACACGACACGTTCTTCATAAAATAGAATGGGGGATGCTGACAGCAAAAGGAAAGCAGCTCGCAAAAAAGTACCCAATACAGCTTCTCGCAGCCGCGGCTTTTTTCTTGCTCATGTATGCGATATACGTCGTTATCAGCCTGCGCTTTTTCATGCAGGCAGGAGAAAGCGAGCCGGCTACTCTATACCTCCAATTGATGAAAATGACGCTTTTACTTTTAAGCGCAGGCATTGTGTTATCCCGCAATAAATTAAAGCGCCAGGAATATCAATTCTACTTTTTGAATAGTGCGATACAAAGTGTGCCATTTGTCCTTTGTGTATATTTCTTTCCGATGCTCTTTTGTTTCCTCGTGGTTGGACTGCTTTTTTTACCGATTGTATTAGGCCTTTTGATCAGCGGTGTTACGCCATCTCTTTATTGGATAACGGTTGTATGCATGACTTGCTGTGTACTGGCTCTGTTTGCACTCGCTTCTTGGATGGTGATGCGGATTGCTGTGAGCCATTTCGTATCAAAAACAAAAGAGCATTTGCTGCTGCAAACGCTCGGCTTTGCGGTGCTGAATCTATTGGTGTTTCTCCTTTTGCAAAAAGCAATGGAGATGATCCGCGTATGGCCATCAGTCTATCTCATATTTCTAATGATCCTTCTAAGCGCTGGCTGGCTATGGCTGAAGGGGTTAGCGGCTTCTTATGTCCATTGGATGTTTTTGCAGCTGAAAACAGAGGTGAAGTCGTTTTCTTATAAGAAAATCAGAACGCAATCTTCCTTTCTGACGCACCTGCGGCAGGAATTGGTCTATTTCAGCCGTTCATCTGTTTTTAAAGAACAGGGCATTTTGTTTTTATTTCTCGTTTGTTTGACGGCGGGGCTGCCTTTTGTTTTTACACCGGTAGAAATCGGCTGGCTGTATGCCTTTATTGTTCAGTATGCGTTAAAGGAAATATTGATCATGCTTCCGCTGATGATTGGCAGAGAATATCATATGAATCAAAGGGCCATCTTTATGTTAAATACATCAAAGGGCGCTTATTTGTTGTCGAGAATTTTATTTTATTACGCTATTAATTTGTTGATATATTTTGTGTTTATTGGGTTTGCATCTATAGTGATAGGCATTGAAAGTGAAGGCCATGTCCTTGCAAGTTTGTCCATTTTGTTGATCACTGCTATGGCGGCCTGTACCGGTTTTATCGTGAAGATCAGTGAGTTTAATAAACTGTTTGTCATCGTAATGATGATTGCTGTATTCAGCTTCATCGATATGCTTTTATTGAAGTGGCTTTCAACAAATGTGTATCTTCTCGCCACCGCCTATCTGCTAGGTTCACTTGCATTTTTTAGCTGTATATATGCGGTCATGTTAAAGAGGCCTGTCTTGCGATGATAGAGCTTGTGTGTAGTTTCCTATTGGTTGTGCTGATACATGAACTCGGTCATATGCTGATGATCATGGTGTGTAACAAAATCGAAAAAAGGCCGCTCTTTGATTTTGTGATAACGATTGATTGGAAGCATGTGGCGGTCGTCCATGAGAAATTTGTCCGGCCGAGCTTCAATATGATGGTGGCACTTGCAGGCCCGCTCTTTCCGGTGCTTTGTTCGATTGTGCTTTTTATGATATGCAAGCATCCGGTAAGTCATCAACTGCTGTTTTTTTCTTTACTAAATACGGTGATGCTGCATCCAGCTTGCCCAGACGGGAAAAATATCACAGCCAGTTTAAAAGAGATGAAGGAGAGAAAGAGATGATTAAAGTATTTCATTCGTTTTCCAGCGGTTTAACACTTGCGATGCTGTATGTATTTGCTGTGTTTATGACCCCTGTTTTTTTACTGCTGCTAGAGGTCAATCATGTTGAATCAAGTCCATCAATGTTTGGCATGCCGTTTTATATCATGAAAATTGAAGAGTATCAATTCAGCTCAGAGGCGACGCTCTTTGGATGTGTGGTCTGCTTTTTAGCTGGCGCCGTGCTCTATTTTTTCATTCAATATGTGAAGCATGTGGTGAAAAAGCGCAGAACATAAAAAAAAGCAGACGGAACAAAACATCAGTCTGCTTGCAAAGTGAGTGAGAGCCGTACCATATCCATACACTGAATGCCATTTTCAAAAATCGGTTCATCATAATGTTTAAGAAAGAAATCGTGGTCAATAGATGTCATGCGGAAGCCGCATTTCTGATAAAGTGCGAGCTGCTGGATACTCGAGTTACCTGTGCCGATTTCAATCGTGTGAAAGCCGGCGGCTTTCGCTTCAGAAATGGCATGGCGGATCAGCTGCTTTCCAATTCCTTTTCCTTGCCATGATTCCTTCACGGCGACGTTGATAATTTCGACTGTCTGCTGAGACAGAGATAAAAGCACATAGATACCAATCACGTCCTGTTCATGATAAGCGGCATAACAAGAACCGGATTGCACATATTCAAGTACCTTTTCCTTTGAAGGATCAGCTAAGAGTAAAAGATCCATAGGGACAGAATGATCACCTGACAATGGCCGAATTTGTATCATGTTTTTCATCCTTTCTATTCTTTAATATATCCTTGTTTCACACCCCAATCATATTGATCCTGTACCCATTGTGAGGGCGGATTGTGGGTGACATTTGGGTCTTTTTTGACAGTTGTTTTCCTTGGAGTCTGTGAAGTCTGCTTATTCGCTTGAGCAGTGGCTTTCGCTGCTGTCAGCTCTTTTTGAAGCTGGTCGATTTTTGCCTCAAGCGCTTTACGCTGTTGGACTTCTTTTTGATAGGCTTTCTTTTCTTTTTTGAGCTTTTTCGTGATGGTAGACAGTTTCTTTTTTTGATCTTCGTTTTTATGCTTCAAATCTGCTTGATTTGATTTTAACTTCGAAAGCTGCTCAGTGTTCGTTTTGCTTTCTTGCTGAAGTTTTTCCTCTGCTGCTTGGATGGACTGCTGCTGCCAAACAATCCAGCCGGCTGCTCCTAAAACCACAGCGCATAGAAGGATGATGGTGATCGTTTTCTTCATGTGTCATTCCCCTTTCTTTAAACCTTTATTATCATCGGTTAAATATATACAGGTTTTAACATCACAAGGGAATATTCACATCAGATTGGCAGACACTATGAAAAAAGGAGGGTGTCTGTTGATTTCCTTTATGATTCATGTCGTGGTCTCATTATTTGCTGTATCAAACCCTATTGGAAACGTGCCTCTTTTTATTACCTTAACAGAGGGATATACAGAGAAAGAACGCTCCCAAACAGCCAAAAAAGCCATTGTGGTCTCTTTCATTATTTTGGTTGCTTTTCTATTGGCAGGGAGGCTCATTTTCAAATTGTTTGGGATCGATATTCATGCTCTCCGCATCGCCGGAGGTATTTTCATTTTTGGTATCGCTTACAATTTACTGAATGCAAAGGAGTCACATGTCCAAAATCCTCATTCTGAGGAAAAGGCAGAAAGCAAAGAAAAGGCGGATGTCTCCGTTACGCCGCTGGCGATTCCGATCATCGCTGGTCCCGGTACAATCGCTACAGTGATGAGCTTAACCCCGGGAAGTCAAGGGATGCTTCACATGTTTGCGATTTTAATCGGCATTGTCATCGTACTGGCGATGACCTTTTATGCCTTTCATTATTCAAGTTTCATTATGCGAAAAATGGGGAAAACAGAGATGAATGTCGTGACGCGCTTAATGGGATTAATTCTTGCTGTAGTGGCAGTTGAAATGATTGGCGCGGGCTTAAAAGGGATGTTTCCGATGTTTATGTCATAAGTGTATATAAAAAAGCTGTTTTTTTCTACAATGATGTAAAATAAAACAGCTTTTTTTAAGGTTTCGGCACATGCTTAAATACTTCTTCACTCTCAAAGAATTCAATTAAGCGGCTAATCCAATCATAGTAATCAAGACTTTCCTTGATTTCTGAAAGAAGCAGATTGATTTTATCCTCTGTCTCTTCTGGCAGGTCGTCCTGTTCAAGCAATTCCAGCAATTCCTTGCACGTTTTCTTATGTGCTTTGCGGTTTTTGCTGACAACTCGGGACCAATTGGCTGCAAACAAGGAAATAAACGTTTGGTATTGATCTTGCTCAACGTCATATAGATCTTTACGTATTCCTTTTTCATAAACCTTTTCCGCAATATTCAAATCGAGCATTTCTCGAACGACTTGACTCATTCTCGTTTTGCTCATGCCTGTCGCCTCTGATAGCTCTCCAAGCGTCATTGGTTTACGGTTCATGTGAATGATACCAAGCACTCTACCTACTGTAGAAGAAAGACCAAAGGCATTCATGTTCTCGGCAGCTTTTTCAATATAATGATCCTGTGCTTTTTGAATGGCGCCTAACGCTTGCTTGTCCACTCCCCGATTCATCCCTTCACGACTGACAATTTGTAACACAATATATCATATACCTGTTTGTTGATGAAAACAATAAATATTGAGTATTTGCTCGTAATTTGGAGGAAAAAGGAGAGATCTCTATCTAGCAGGCCGTTAACTGAAAATTTTAAATAAATGTTATGCAATACAAACACATCGTAAACTTTTTATTTTATAAAGTTTGCACTATAATAAATAAGGTGTAAATTTTCTGAAAATATTGATCCGACTAATTGGAGGTGTCTCATTTGCTGAAACTAGAGAATGTATCTAAGACGTATAAAGGCGGAAAAAAGGCTGTCAAAAATATTGATTTAGAAATAGCAAAAGGAGAATTTATTTGTTTTATTGGACCGAGTGGCTGTGGTAAGACAACAACCATGAAGATGATCAACCGACTCATCGAACCTTCCTCAGGAAACATCTTCATCGAGGGAGAAAATATTATGAAAAAAGATCCAGTTCAATTAAGAAGAGAAATTGGCTATGTGATTCAGCAAATTGGACTGTTCCCCCATATGACCATCGCACAAAACATTTCACTTGTTCCAAAGCTGTTAAAATGGCCGGAAGAAAAACGAAAAGAACGGGCACGTGAACTGCTGAAGCTTGTCGACATGGGACCAGAATATTTAGAGCGCTACCCTCATGAACTCAGCGGAGGACAGCAGCAGCGCATCGGTGTTCTTCGCGCACTAGCAGCGGAACCCCCTCTGATCCTCATGGATGAACCGTTTGGCGCACTTGATCCAATCACACGAGATTCATTGCAGGAAGAATTTAAGAAACTGCAAAAAACGTTAAATAAAACCATCGTATTCGTCACACATGACATGGACGAAGCCATTAAACTAGCTGATCGAATTGTGATTTTAAAAGATGGAGAGATTGTCCAAGTAGGTACGCCTGACGATATTCTGCGGAACCCTGCCAATGAATTCGTAGAAGAATTCATCGGCAAAGAACGACTGCTTCAATCGAACCCGAACATGGAACGTGTAGAACAAATGATGAACACGTCACCAGTCACCATTACAGTTGAAAAAACATTAACAGATGCCATCTACATCATGAGAGAAAAGCGGGTCGATTCCTTGCTTGTAGTAGATGAACATCATGTGCTAAAAGGCTATATCGATATTGAAACAATCGATGCGAACCGCAGAAAAGCAGCTTTCGTTGGTGATATTTTAAATACAGAGTTCTATACCGTACAAGAAGGCGCACTTCTAAGAGACACTGTCCGGAAAATCTTAATACGCGGCATTAAATATGTACCGGTTGTGGATGCAGAAGGGCACTTAAAAGGCATTGTGACACGTGCAAGTCTTGTAGATGTTGTGTACGACTCCATTTGGGGAGACGATACGCCGGCGGCTGTCACTGAAATGAATTAAGGGAGGTGTACACATGGATCAAATCATCGACTTTCTAGAGAAAAATGGTGGGGAACTCCTTACAAAAATGTGGGAGCATTTATATATTTCCTTAATTGCTGTTGTGCTTGGTATTATCGTTGCCGTTCCTTTAGGTGTGGTTCTCACACGAATGAAACGAGGCGCAGGTTTTATCATCGGTATCGTGAATATCTTTCAAACACTCCCTAGTTTAGCGATTCTTGCCTTTTTTATTCCTATTTTGGGAGTTGGGAAAATACCTGCAATCGTTGCTCTCTTTTTCTATTCGGTTTTACCTATTTTAAGAAATACGTATGCCGGGGTCCAAGGTGTGAACAAAAACTTGCTTGAATCCGGTAAAGGAATCGGGATGACAACATGGGAACAAATTCGTCTTGTTGAACTCCCGCTTGCTGTACCGGTCATTATGGCAGGTGTCAGAACGTCAACGATTTATTTGATTGGCTGGACAACACTTGCAGCCTTTATCGGTGGAGGCGGTCTAGGTGACTACATTTTGATTGGACTTCAGCTGTATCAGCCGGAATTTATTATTGCAGGTGCGATCCCAGTCACGATTTTAGCAGTCATCATCGACCTATCATTAATGAAGCTGGAGAAAAAAGTAACACCAGAAGGCTTAAAAGGATTGAAGGAAGTTTCATAAGGAGTTGGCTTATGTGAAGAATCGAAAAACAAAATGGATCAGTGCACTGCTTGCCGGATGCTTGCTATTGATAAGCGGCTGTTCACTTCCTGGACTAGCCGGCTCCTCAGGGGGCACGCTGCGAATCGGAGCACAAAACTTTACCGAATCAGAAATTATGGCCTATATGGTTGGCGATATGATCGAACATTACACAGATAAAAAGACAACCATTGTGAAAAACCTAGGTTCCAACACTGTGCAGCAGAAAGCAATGGAAAACGGAGACGTTGACATCTCTGCCACAAGATATTCAGGCACGGATTTAACAAGTACGCTTGGAATGGATGCAGAAAAAGACCCGGAGCGTGCGATGGAGATCGTCCAAAAAGAATTTAAGAAACGATATGATTACAAATGGTTTGATTCTTATGGATTTGATAATACGTATGCCTTTGCCGTGACGCAGAAGATGGCGAAGGAAAACAAGTTAGAAACGGTTTCTGATTTGAAAAAGAATGCGAACAATTACCGTTTTGGTGTCGATAACGTATGGCTCAAAAAGAAAGGCGACGGCTATGAAGGGTTTGTGAAAACATACGGAATTAAATTTGGCAGCACATTTCCGATGCAAATTGGTTTAGTCTATGATGCATTAAAAAATGAAAAAATGGATATTGTGCTTGCCTATTCAACAGATGGACGAATCAAGGCCTATAACCTCAAAATCTTAAAAGATGATAAACGGTTCTTCCCGCCATATGATGCATCGCCAGTAGTCCCGGAGAAAGTCTTAAAAGAAAATCCAGGACTTAATAAGGTGATCAACAGGCTGATCGGAAAAATCGATACAGAACAAATGCAAGAGCTGAACTACCAAGTCGACGGCGAGCTTCAAGAACCAGCAACCGTTGCAAAGAATTTCCTGAAAAAACACAATTACTTTGAGTAAGATTGGGAGGTGTCACGGCTGATGGACACACTGCAGCAATTATGGACGTATTATCAGCAGAACGGTTCATATGTGTTAGAAGAATTTTATCGGCATTTTCTCATGTCGGCGTACGGGGTGTTGTTTGCGGCGATTGTCGGGATTCCAGTAGGCATCTTTGTGGCGCATTACCGCAAGCTGAGCAATTGGGTCTTCGCCATTACCAACGTCATTCAAACGATACCGGCATTAGCGATGCTTTCTGTGTTGATGCTTGTATTAGGTCTTGGCGCAAATACAGTCATCCTATCACTCTTTTTATATTCGCTTCTGCCGATCATCCGAAACACGTATACAGGCATTGTCAGCATTGAACATGCCTATTTAGAATCAGGTAAAGCGATGGGCATGACGAAATGGCAAGTGCTGAGAATGGTTGAATTACCGCTTGCTTTATCAGTCATTATGGCAGGTTTAAGAACCGCACTGGTCATTGCCATCGGTATTACAGCGATTGGAACATTTGTGGGCGCGGGAGGTCTTGGTGATATCATCATCAGAGGATCAAACGCCACAAACGGAACAGCCATCATTTTAGCAGGTGCGATCCCAACGGCACTCATGGCTATCATTGCTGACCTTGTCATGGGCTGGCTCGAACGCTATTTAAGCCCGACAAACAAGAAAAAAGAAAGAAAAGCGTTAGCTGAAAAAAACATCACATCTGCTTAAGCGGTTGAAAAGACAAAACCTCCCTTACATCTGTAAGGGAGGTTGTTTTATGATGATCAGGCAGTTCACATGCATGTATTTTATGATTCAAGCGTAATCCATTCAGAGGACCACTTCGCAATTTCTTCAAAAACGGGTGCAAGTGAACGCCCCATATCTGTTAAAGAATACTCTATGCGCACGGGTGTTTCAGCAAAAACCTCCCGTTTTACAATACCTGCTGCCTCCAGCTCTTTTAATCTCTCAGATAATACTCTTCCGCTTAAATTTGTCAGAGCCGCCTCAATTTCACTAAAGCGCTGCTGACCTGAGAGAAGCTGAAAAACAATCAGTGCCACCCAGCGTTTGCTCAATAACTCAACTGCTTTTTCAAACCGCGGGCACATGTCAGATTGATTCATCTTCCTTCACTCCAATCTGAACCCATTATACCGTAAATCTGTCATAAATCGGCGCAAAAAGCTTGTCAATGATGAAAACATTTATGAGGACGACCGGCTGTTTAACATAAATAACAAATAGCGGTTGAGGTCCTCTATTTCTTTTTTCGAAAGGGTTGACCATATGTCACCATCAAATATTTCGAGATCATCAAGTTCGTATTTCGCTGCGGCTTCCTTTATTTTGGATAAAGCCAGATCCTCTTCCTTGATCTGATGGACAGGAGAGACTTCCTCAATATAGCCCGCAGCCTGCATCATGTCTTCATAAGGTACCTTTAACGCACCAGCTAGCTTTTTAATCGTAGGAGGTTTCGGAATGCCGCGTTTTCCGTTCTCAATACGAGAAATACCGGCAGCGCTGACCTCAGAATACATCGCTAATTGGTTCACTGACAGCTTCTTTTCTTCACGTAATGCTCTTAAATATGCACCAAAGTTCATCAACGCAAAACCTCACATGGTTATAGATTCGATATGTCTATTTTACTTGATTTGTTGACTATTGGCAATAAGTATACCATGAAAATATTGACATTAGTTAATGGTGGATGTACATTAGGTTTATGCCCCGCTATTTGCTCGCCTTTTTTTGGTTGATGAGCGTGAGAAAGTATTCATTCAGCTGGCTGATGTCTTGTGCGGAGAGCCTTTCCCATTTGTCCCCGTCAAAAATGGGAAGATGTTCTACATCCTTTTGAAGCGCCGTTTGATAGATTTTTAACATGGACTCATATTTCGGTTTCATTTCATGAACTTGTTCCTGTTCAATATGACCGGCAAGCAGCATTAAATCCTCATAAGGCACCTTCAAGGCGTGTGCTAATTTTTTTATGGTTAAAGGTTTTGGCACACCGCGCTTTCCATTTTCAATACGAGAAATACCAGCAGCGCTTACACCTGAATACATGGCAAGTTGATTGACCGACATTTTTCTATTTTCTCTTAAAATGCGTAATTGTTCACCAAAGTGATTCATGACATCGAACCTCACATTTCAGTATATGACTTATTTTAGTATGATCATTGACCAAAGGAAATAGCAGAGGGGTAAAAGTGTTGACATAAGTTAATGAATCTGCTTGATGTGAGAGCCTTACATGTTGTACATATTGATTCCATAGGAGGTTGTAATGATGGTCGAAAAGATTCAGATCAGGCGGGCTTTTGTCATGCAGTATATGATCGAGAACGATATGTCTTTAAATCAGCTCGCTGATGAAATTGGCATCTCTCCTGCCACACTTAGCAGGGTATTAAATGGTCACCGGAAACCAGGACAGCTTGTCATTGGCAAAATGATTCATTACTTTGATAAAAAATTTGAAGATCTATTTTACTATGAAAATGTTGACAAAAGTCAATGAATGATATCAATACCAAGGAGGAAATGTCATTGAAAAGGACTGGGATGGTCAGACAAATTGATTCTCTCGGCAGAATTGTTCTGCCCTCAGAAATGCGCAAGGTACTCAATATTAAAGAAGAGCAGCTGTTAGAAATTTTCATTGAAGATCAAACCATTATGCTGAAAAAATATGATGCAGATAAGAGCTGCCTGCTAACGGGACAAGTGACGAAGTACAACAAAAGTTATGGAAATGGAAGCGTGATGCTGAGTCCTGAAGGAGCTGAACGTTTGTTAGAAGAATTAAAACAGCTATTGAAGGAAGAAGCAACTCATTAAAAATAAGTTTTTAACCGAAAAATTGCATATAAAAATGCTGCAACCAGCACTTTGGAACGAAATTGTATCAAAATAACGAATCAAGTCGACAATATATAGGAAATCTTTATTTTGATGTTTCGTGACATGCACCTTGTTTTCATGTAAAATAAAGTTATGTGTACCAGTTTGTCTGGAGGTGTTTTCATGCACGCATTTGTTATCACATTACTCGTAATTGTCAGTATCGCACTTATCATCGTTGTATTACTACAATCAAGTAAAAGTGCTGGACTGTCAGGCGCTATTTCAGGTGGAGCCGAGCAGCTTTTCGGTAAACAAAAAGCGAGAGGCCTTGACTTGATTCTTCACCGATTAACGGTTATTTTGTCAGTGCTTTTCTTCATCTTAACACTTGCATTGGCATATTTAGGCGTGTAAAGCGCGAGTAACAGAAGGTCTGATCTTTTTTCAGACCTTTTTTTATTATCAGCACTCTTTTGTGTTTGTTTCATACATACAAGTGGAAAATATAAACCATATCAGAAGGAAAGGAAGTCACATCATGAAAGTTGTTACACCAAAACCATTCACATTTAAAGGTGGAGAAAAGGCGGTGCTTCTTCTTCACGGTTTTACTGGGAATACAGCCGATGTTCGAATGCTTGGTCGTTATTTGAACGAAAGAGGATATACATGCCATGCACCTCAATATAAAGGACACGGTGTGCCGCCAGAAGAGCTTGTCCATACAGGCCCGTCTGACTGGTGGAAAGATGTAGAAGAAGGCTATCAATTCTTAAAAGATGAGGGCTATGAGGAAATTGCGGTTTGCGGACTATCCCTCGGAGGAGTTTTTTCATTGAAATTAGGTTACACTGTACCTGTAAAGGGAATTGTACCTATGTGTGCACCTATGTACATAAAAAGTGAAGAAGTCATGTATCAGGGTGTACTAGATTATGCCCGTAACTATAAAAAATTCGAGGGTAAGTCTGAGGATCAAATTGAGCAAGAGATGGAAGAGTTCAAGAAAACACCAATGGGTACGCTCAAAGGCCTGCAAGAACTCATTGCAGATGTCAGAAACAATGTTGACATGATTTATTCACCTACTTTTGTTGTTCAGGCACGTCATGATCATATGATTAATACAGACAGTGCAAACATTATTTATAACGAAGTAGAGACAGATGAAAAACATTTAAAGTGGTATGAAGAATCGGGCCATGTTATCACGCTTGATAAAGAGCGGGAGAAGGTTCATCAGGATGTATATGCATTCTTAGAATCACTCGCTTGGTCAATTTAAATATATAGGGGGTTAGAGTGTGCAAAAAGAAGAATTTATGGATGAATTACTTGCGTTTATGCAAGAAGAGGCGTACAAACCATTAACGGTACAGGAATTAGAAGTCATGATGGAAATTACCAATCCAGATGATTATAAAGAGCTCGTCAAAGCACTTGTGATATTAGAGGATCAGGGACTTATCGTCCGTACCCGCAGCGACCGCTATGGTGTACCGGAAAAAATGAACTTGGTAAAAGGAAAGCTGTCTGCTCATGCAAAAGGATTTGCATTTGTGACGCCTGAAGAGTTTGGACAGGATGATATTTTCATTCCGCCAAATGAGTTAGGCACAGCGATGAATGGCGATACCGTCATGGTTCGTGTCAGCCACAAATCAAACGGCACGAAAAAAGAAGGAACTGTCATCCGCATTCTGGAGCGCAATACTCAGACGGTTGTCGGTACCTATACTGAAACGAAAAGCTTTGGCTTTGTTATTCCTGATGATAAAAAAATCACAAACGATATCTTCATTCCGAAATCCGCTAAAAATGGAGCGGTCGAAGGTCATAAAGTCGTTGTGACGCTGACAAGCTACCCTGAAGGAAGAATGAGTGCAGAGGGTGAAGTGACTGAAATCCTTGGTCATAAAAATGACCCTGGCATTGATATTTTGTCGATCATTCATAAGCACGGTCTGCCAGGTGAGTTCCCAGAAGAAGCGCTTCAGCAGGCAGCGGACACACCGGAAACGATTGATGAAAAGGACCTTGAAGGCAGACGCGACTTGCGCAATGAAACGATTGTGACGATTGACGGTGCAGATGCGAAGGACTTAGATGATGCCGTAACTGTGCAAAAGCTGGAGGATGGCAAATATAAGCTTGGCGTGCACATTGCAGACGTTTCTCATTATGTTACAGAGAATTCCCCGATTGATCAGGAAGCTTATGAACGTGGAACGAGTGTGTATCTCGTCGACCGCGTCATTCCGATGATTCCGCATCGTTTGTCAAACGGTATTTGTTCATTAAATCCAAAGGTCGATCGTCTCACACTGTCTTGTGAAATGGTCATTGATCGAAACGGAAAAGTCGTCAAACACGAGATTTTCCAAAGTGTGATCAAAACGACAGAAAGAATGACCTATTCCGATGTAAATAAGATTTTAGTCGACCAAGACGAAGAGCTTCTAAACAAATATGAGCCGCTTGTTCCGATGTTCCAAGAGATGGAGAAGCTTGCAGAGATTCTACGTGACAAACGAATGGAGCGCGGAGCTGTAGACTTTGATTTCAAGGAAGCAAAAGTACTTGTAGATGATGAAGGAGCAGCGAAAGACGTTGTCATTCGTGAGCGTTCCGTTGCAGAGAAATTAATTGAAGAATTCATGCTTGTTGCAAACGAAACGGTTGCAGAGCATTTCCACTGGATGAATGTTCCGTTCATTTACCGAATTCACGAAGAACCAAATCCAGAGAAACTTCAGCGCTTTTTAGAGTTCGTGACGACGTTTGGTTACATTGTAAAAGGAACGTCAACGAATATTCACCCGCGCGCACTTCAAAGTGTCCTCGATGCTGTCAGGGATCAACCAGAAGAAGTCGTCATTCAAACCGTGATGCTTCGTTCTATGAAACAGGCAAAGTATGATCCAGAAAGCATTGGCCATTTTGGATTATCAACGGAATTCTATACACACTTCACATCACCGATCCGACGTTACCCGGATTTAATCGTGCATAGACTGATTAGAACCTATTTGATTCAGAAAAAGACAGATGAAGCGACCCTAGAAAAGTGGGGCCAGCTGCTGCCTGAAATCGCAGATCATGCATCTACGATGGAGCGCCGCTCAGTCGATGCAGAGCGTGAAACAGATGATCTGAAGAAGGCAGAGTTTATGCTAGATAAAATCGGTGAAGAGTTTGATGGCATGATTAGTTCCGTGACGAATTTTGGACTATTCGTTGAACTGCCAAATACGATAGAAGGTCTTGTCCATGTCAGCTACATGACTGACGACTATTATCGCTTTGATGAGCAGCACTTTGCCATGATCGGTGAACGTACAGGAAATGTCTACCGAATCGGTGATGAAATCACTGTCAAAGTTGTGAATGTCAATAAAGATGAGCACTCGATTGATTTTGAAATCGTAGGTATGAAGGGCACGCGCCGTAAATCACCAAAAGATTTCAAGTTCAAAAAACGGACAGATCCACCAGCGAAAAAAGGGCGTGGAGGTCAAAAAGCCTCTGGGGAAAAAGGCAAAGAGGATAAAAGCGGAAGTGACTGGTTCACAAGCCGTAAGAAGAAAAAAAAGAAAAAACGCGTATTTGAAAACGCACCGAAACAAAAACGCAAAAAGAAAAAGTAACGTGCCAAAAAGCAAATAGGGCATCACGCTCTATTTGCTTTTTGACCACATGGCGTCAGCATTGTCGAAAGGTGGATTGTTTGATAAAATAATCCGTACGATTTGGACCGTGTTTGTGTCAAAAGGAGGGTGTACGCCAATGCCAAAGGGAGAGGGAAAGGTTGTTTCCCAAAACAAAAAAGCAAATCATGATTATTTTATAGAAGAAACTTACGAAGCCGGCCTTGTATTACAAGGAACTGAAATCAAATCGATTCGTGCTGGAAAAGTGAATTTAAAAGATTCCTTTGCCAAAATCGAGCGAGGAGAAGTGTTTCTTCACAACATGCACGTGAGCCCATACGAACAGGGGAACCGTTATAACCATGATCCGCTGAGAACGAGAAAGCTGCTGCTTCATCGCAAGCAAATCAGCAAATTGATTGGTGCGACAAAGGAAGAAGGCTATTCACTTGTGCCTCTGAAACTATATTTGAAAAATGGCTTTGCCAAAGTGCTGATCGGAATCGGAAAAGGGAAGAAGAAATACGATAAGCGTGAAGATCTGAAGAAAAAAGATGCAAAACGTGAAATCGAACGTGCCTTCCGCGATCGTCAAAAGCAATTCTAGCCTGATGCAGATGGCTTGCTGAGAGCGGAAGCATTATGCTACAATATGTTATGCAGAAAACAATCATCGCTTTTTTACAGAAACCACCAGTTGTTTCGAGCGATGAGATTGTTATAATAGTTATATACGGAAGCAGTTAAGCTGAACTTCCATCCCGTATATCCCTTTTACAAGGGGACGTTACGGATTCGACAGGGATGGTTCGAGCTTAGGCTGCGAGCCGAGAGGCGATCTCGTTAACACGCACTTAAATGTAACTGGCAAAACTAAAAGTTTTAACCAAAACTTAGCACTAGCTGCCTAATAAGCGCAGCGAGCTCTTCCTGACATCGCCTATGTGTCTGTGAGGAGCCCAATGAAGTAGGCTACGCTTACGTTTCCGTCTGAGGACGTAAGAAGAGATCCATCAGACTAGCTCTCCAAGCGCCCGTCAGCAGGCATGAGGATGAGTGAACACAAAATATGTTGACTACGCTCGTAGACGCTTAAGTAATCGATGTCTCTGGACGTGGGTTCGACTCCCACCGTCTCCATCAAAACTTTTAGAATGCAGTCGTATCAAGGGTGTGAAAGCCCTTGATGTGGGGCTGGCATCATTCTGGTAACATTTTAGAAAACTTCTTCTTTCATAAAAGCTACAACTTCCTTTTGTTTGGAAGGGTATATGTGGCTATAATTTTTTAGTGTTTCTGCAACATCTGAGTGCCATAAAACGATTGGTTAGCACAAAAGGATTGCAATTTTTATTTATTAAATATTAGGCATGTTTTATGAAACACAAAGAAATAAAGCTTGGTGAAGCATTTACGCTTGATTAGGTGACCGTTAACGGATCGAAAATGTATAAAATTAAATCAGGATTATACATCACTGCTTCATTAAAATATGTTAAGGTAAAACAAAAGTAAATTGAGAACTCCTCCATTTTTTTGGAGGAGCTTTTTTGTGTTAATTCTTTACTTCAAGTCCACCTATTTATCATTCGTATTTTTGGAATATCAAAAAAACATTTAAAGAAAGGAGGGATACATCTATCTTGTGTAATACTTCTTATTGCTTATTTTTACATAAATGTTGGAAAATGAAAGGGAATTTGCGATAATAAATTGAAATTACCTTGGATAAACATGAAAAGTAGATGTGTAGAATGTTTGATTTTTCTGTGATTTGGGAGGTGAACTATTATGAATGGGATAGATATATTAGAGAACGCTTCAAGACTTGGTCAATTAATTCTTTTCTTCTCTGGATATGCTCTTTATTGGAAACTAGTCAAAACAAAAAAAGAGCGACCTCTCACAAAGTACGAAAATTTCCTTAAATTTTTTGTAATGTTAGGCATGGTAATTTATTTTCTCTCATTTTTATCTTTAAACTTGTGGGCGTAATATGTCGATGTATGTCTGATTATGTATGCTTCTCTTTATCAAGATCCGTCACGTCGTACCCTTCTACAAAAAGATAATAAAAACCCTTCAACTTGAAGGGTCATATTAAAGAAGATACTTTATCGGTAATTTTCATTTGTTCCCACCGAACGTTCGTTCAAGAATTTAGCCACTGTTTCCTCTTCATCTATATAAGGAGCTTTCCAAAATACAGCTATCTGATTGATTGTATCATCATCCTTTGCAGCATGCAGTCGTATCAAGGGTTTGAAAGCCCTTGATGTGGGACTGGCAACATGAAAATTGAGATTAAATACAAGAAGAAGCTATTGATAGCGTCTTTTTTTTATCCTTTTTATAATTTTTTAACAGAAAAGCCAAATGAGGATGTATTTACTAATAAATTGAATGAATAGCTAAATATAACCACTATTTAACCGATGAAATGTAGGAATGTTACACCATATACAAGTGGCAATTTTATTGAAATTAAAGCTTGAAAAAACAGCAGGAATGCAGAAGGAGTTTATCTTAGTGAACAAAGTAAAGACTAAATCACTAGTCGCAATGATGATCATGCTTGCTGTGCTGATGGTATTCGGTACAGCGTGCAGCAACCAAAAAGCAGAAAAAGAATATGCCGAGTGGTATGAGAACTACAGAAGTGATATCGAAGACACAATGCTCGTGTTTGCTAAAAAGATGGTGGCCATTGATGCAGGTAATGATGAATGGCTTGGATCTGTCGAGAAGTCACTTTTTGATGTACAAAAAGTCATTGATGAGGGCAATGAAAAGAAAAACGTTCCTGGTGCTTATAAAAAAGCACATGAGTATTTGCTAAAAGCAAACAAAGGATATCAATATGCCGTAGAAGAAACACCGAAAGCACTTGAAAATCTTGATCTTGAATCACTGGATAACATTTCGAAAAGACTCGACAAAGCATACGATCAAACAGCCAAAGCAGATGAAGAAGTAGAAAAAGTCTCAAAGGATAAGGAGTAATTCACACATGAAGACAAATAAAAGGACAATGATTTCAGTATTTATTCTAGTATTTACATTGATGATGAGCACAGCATGCGGTAAAAATGAAACAGCAAACGGTTCATCGTCAAATAAAGCGCAGGCAAAACAAGAAAAAATTGAAAAGATGACCGATAAAGAATATGCATCATGGTATAAAGGGTATCTAAAACGTTTTGAAGATAGACTTATGACATTTATCTTAACATTAGTCCCAATGGATGAGGTTTATAATAAAGAGTGGGCTAGTGACCTTGAAAAGGAAATCAATAGCATGCGTGAATTACTTAGCGAAGCCAAAGAAAAAGAAAACAAAGTTCCTGATACCTATAAAGAAGTAAATAGTTACTTAGTAAAAACAGATGACAAATTCGAACCGCTTTTAAAAGATATCTTAAAGGTTACAAAACAAGATAAGGTCGTTGATGATGATTTAAATTTCATAAATGCTAGAATGAAGAAAGCATTAGAAGAAATGGATCATGCAAAAACAGAAATTAGTAAAATTGAAGATGAGAAAGCTAAAGATACACCAAAGGACAAATCAAAATCTTGATTTTAAAAAATGATGCTGAAATAAGGGAGATACACCAAACTTGATTCACAGCAGAAAAAGAGATGCCAGATCTGGCATCTCTTTTCTTATGTACGGTTTCTCAAAGAAGATACCACCAACTGAACAAACAAAGGAAAAACGACAACCACCGCAAACATCATCAAAAATTCATCTGACACAAGTTCCACAAATGTTGTCTGAATCACATAAATCGCAATCAGCAGCAAGTAACTGATCAAAAATAACAATCCAGAACTTCTCTTTTCAAACGGTTTTTCCAAAAGAATCAGCAGAAACAGCCCCATCATGATCATCCAAAAAGTCATATTGCTTTCGAGTCTCCTCTCCATTGATCCCCACATTGTACATATATTTTTCTTGGCGCAACATACTTCTCCCTCAATTTAAGCAAAAAGTAGTGAAAATATGAGGGGGCACGAACAGGTAACGCCTGAAATTTTACAAAAAACCTCCAACCAATTCAAAATCACATCTTCCCATTTGAGACTTCCTCATATATAGTAAGATTAGACTAGTTCTAAATGACTGAAATTGGGGCGTTTACATGGATTCGATTGTTTTACATTTTATTGTGATCATGAGTGTTTCTGGCATTCTGTCCGTGATATTATCAATCATTGCTCATGCAAACCGCCATCGGTATATTGGCTGTCAATTGTTTATGTACATGTCTGGAGCAACTGCGATTTATATCTTTGGGCATACGTTTGAATTATTGGCTCGTACCCCTGGAGAAATCATGTTCTGGGTTTGTTTTCAATACATAGGTCTTCCGTTTATCGCACCGCTCAGTCTGCTGATTGTGCTGCAATTTACGGGGTTCCATCAATATTTCACAAAGCGCCGCGTGCTTCTCATCTTATTGATTCCAACTCTCACAACCATTTTGGTGTTCACCAACTCATTACATTCGCTCTTTTATCGAGACATCACGATAAATCCAGTAGATGGTTTTTTATTGGCTGATTTTACGATTGGCTATTGGTATATTATCCATGGCGTTTATACGTTTGGCTGTTCGATGCTCGCTATTTTTATGCTGGTTTGGTTTTTACGTGTCACAAAAAAAGAATATTTAAAGCAGATTCTGATACTGTTAGTGGGAATGTTATTACCCATTATGACTTCTTTTATCTATTTATTAGGTGTCACTCCTTTTCATATTGATCCGGTCCCTGTGGTGATGTTTTTGACTAACGCACTCTATTTATGGGCGATTATGTCGTTCCAGCTTTTTAAAATCTCTCCCATTGCAATGGAGCGTGTGTTTGAGCATATGTCTGAAGGGGTTCTGATTTTAGATCGATATCGGACACTCATTGATTACAACCCCGCTGCAGCATCGATCATTCCGACACTTGCGAATAAAAAGGGAATTGGCTATAAAGTCGACGATATTTTCTCAGGGATCATCAAAGATTCAGCGTTCATTCAGTGGCTGCGCTCTCCGCAGGATCATTCGCAATATGATCTAATGTGGAAAAAGGAAAAAGACCAGTCCTGCTATTATCATCTGACCGCTTCGTCTCTATTTAATAAAAGAGGAGAGATCGAGGGCAGGCAAATAGTGATCAGTGATGTAACAGAGCAGCGTTTGCTGCAGGAAGAGCTGGAACGTCGTGCGTATATCGATGGTTTGACGAATATTTTCAATCGTTCTTCTTTCATCGAACGAACGCAGCTGATTTTGGAAGAGGATGCGCAGGATACGGCGGTTATGCTGTTTGATATTGATTTCTTTAAACAAATCAATGACACACACGGACATCATATTGGGGACGAAGCGCTGCGTCATGTTGTCTCTATTTGTCAGGAGCATTTACAAATGGATGATTTATTTGGACGATATGGGGGAGAAGAGTTTGCCATTTGTCTGCCGCATCAGTCATTTAAAGAGGCATGTCATATCGCGGAACAAATAAGACATTCGTTTGAAGCGAGTTTCTTTACGAATGATGAGGAAAAAGTGCGAGTGACAGCGAGCTTTGGAATTGCTCATACAGCCAATGATCCTTGTGTACTGGAAACGCTTCTATTTGAAGCAGATCAGGCCTTGTATATGTCAAAACGCCAAGGACGGAACCGGATTTATGCATCAACTGGAAAGGGTCATGTGCTGTATCAAGAGCAGGATCTCCCGAATTGACTGTTGTCCCGACATTCGATATGATAAACATAACATTTGAACGGTTTCCTAAAGGGGAGTAGCTTTTACGGTCTGGTCGTCATTACAGAAACATTCGTTGTTTCTCGGCCATTCCGGCATGAACAATGTTAGCCAGACCTTTGCCTATCACACATGAGGCAAAGGTCTGGCTATTTTTAAGGTCTTTTTGCATCTGTGTGATAGAGAAGCGGAACAAATGATGCTTTTAATCCTACAGATGAAAGGATGATCGATCTTGAAAAAATATGTGCTGGCTTTCCTATTTTCCGGAACGCTTGTATTAAGCGGGTGCTCCGGCTTGCTTGATCAGGTCAACGATACAACGACATATGTCACTGAGGCAAATGACTATGTGACAGACATTCAACAATTTACAGAGGACTTTCCAAAACTCGCTGAAGAAGCTGTGCAAAATGCCGCCAAAAAAGCAGAATTAACGCAGCAGCTTGAATCATTGAAGACAGACATTCAAGATTTTAATGAAGTCACAGCGCCAAAAATGGCAGAAGACCTGCATGCGCAAATCATTGAAAAAAATAAAGTGCTGTCAGAGGAAATCCAAACGTATTTACAGCAATTGAAAGCAGGCGATATTGATGCTGCCTCCATACTGGAGGATCAGCAGGGATTGATGAAACAGCTTCAACAATCCGTCAATCTTTTGCAAGATATCGAACAATTAACAAATTAGGACAAACATAGCTTTATATGCGATGCTCAGCATATCTTTGCCTTTTCCGGTGGAGATATGCTTTAATTTAGGTAATGACAAGTCATAATAGAAAAAAGGTGATCACATGACAGAACATGAAGAACGACATATGGCTTCGCCAAGAGCCGAGAAGGAAAAAGATCAATTGATCAATCGCTTGAAACGAGTGGAAGGACAAGTTCGCGGGATTCAGCAAATGATTGAAAACGATCGTTACTGTATAGATGTTGTGAATCAAATTTCCGCAGTCAATGCGGCTTTGAAAAAAGTCAGTCTGCATTTGATGGAAAAGCATACACATCATTGCGTAGCAGATGCTATCAAGAGCGGCAATGGGGATGAAGCCATTGAAGAGTTAATGACGGTCTTTACGAAACTAACAAAATCGTAGCATTTATGTTTACATTGATACCCTACTAGGGTATAGTAAGTTGTAGAAAATGATTGATGGAGGCGATGAGAAGTGGAACAAGCAACACTTCAAGTGCAGGGCATGTCTTGCGGACATTGCGTGAAAGCAGTCGAAGGAAATGTAGGAGAATTAGCAGGTGTTGAATCTGTAAAAGTCCATTTAGACAAAGGACAGGTGGAGGTTTCATTTCACCCGGATCAAGTCACGTTACACCGTATCTCTGATGTGATTGAAGAACAGGGATATGATGTTGTATAAATGAACATACGTGCTTCATGACAGCACGTCTCAGCGTGTAGACAAACCCTTTCATTCGCCCGCAGTCCTGCGTGCCGGTGCTCACGAATGTCAAATTCGCTCCGCGCCGGTACTCGTCCTTTCTAGACTGCAAAGGTTTTCTATCACGCTGAAAAGAAGGAAGGCAAAGGGTTAAAATAAAGATCATTTTAACCCTTTGTCACAATTTGATACGTGCTGCATGACAGCACGTCTTTTTTTAAAAATATAATACCCCCATGGAGTATGTGGAGAGGTGAGATCAATGAAAAAGGAAATTGACTTTCAAATTACGGGGATGACCTGTGCTGCCTGTGCAGGCCGCATCGAAAAGGGATTGAACAGGCTGGAAGGTGTGGAGGATGCCAGTGTGAATTTGGCGCTTGAAACTTCCCATATCATCTACGAATCAGAGCAGTTAACACCAGATGATTTGAAGCGAAAAGTCCAATCTCTTGGTTACGATGTGGTGATAGAGAAAGCAGAATTTGATATAGAGGGAATGACTTGTGCGGCTTGTGCAAACCGAATCGAGAAAAAAATTAACCGAATGGACGGTGTCGATCACGGGTCTGTAAACTTTGCGCTAGAGACACTTCAGGTCACATATCATCCGGGCCAAACGTCTACAAATGATATAAAAGATGCAGTGCAGTCTATAGGGTATTCTTTAATTGAACCAGACGTAGATCAAGCAGAGGGAGGAAAAAAAAATCATCGCCAAGCAGCAATAGAGAAGCAGACGGCACGCTTTTTATTCTCAATGATTTTGTCACTGCCGCTTCTTTGGGCAATGGTCAGCCATTTTTCTTTCACATCCTTTATATGGCTGCCTGAAGCGTTCATGAATCCATGGGTTCAGCTGGCGTTAGCAGCGCCTGTGCAGTTTATTGTCGGCTGGCCATTTTATGTAGGTGCGTATAAGGCTTTAAGAAATAAAAGTGCCAATATGGATGTTCTTGTCGCACTTGGGACATCTGCCGCGTTTTTCTATAGTTTATATGAAAGCATCCAGTCAGCGATTCGAGGCACACATGAGGCAGCCCTCTATTATGAAACAAGTGCTGTCCTCATTACATTGATCGTGCTCGGAAAATTAATGGAAGCAAGAGCAAAAGGAAGATCATCAGAAGCGATTCAAAAGCTGATGGGCTTACAAGCGAAAGAAGCAGTTATCGAGCGAGATGGCAAACAGATGACTGTGCCTATTTCTGACGTGAAAGTGAATGATCTTGTGTTTGTCAAACCCGGGGAAAAAGTGCCGGTAGATGGAGAGATCATAGAGGGGACAACCGCAATAGATGAGTCCATGATTACAGGAGAAAGTCTGCCTATCGATAAAACAACAGGAGATATGGTCATCGGGGCAACGATGAATAAAAATGGATTTATCAAAATAAAAGCGACAAAAGTCGGAAAAGAGACGGCGCTTGCCCAGATTATCCGAGTCGTAGAACAAGCGCAGGGCTCAAAAGCACCGATTCAAAGAATGGCAGATCAAATATCAGGGATATTTGTTCCCATCGTTGTAGGAATTGCTGTGCTCACATTCCTCATATGGTTTTTCTTTGTCGACCCTGGGAATGTGACGTCAGCACTTGAAACCTTTATAGCCGTCATTGTTATCGCATGTCCATGTGCGCTCGGACTTGCTACACCTACCTCTATTATGGCTGGCAGCGGCCGTGCGGCTGAATCAGGCATTCTGTTTAAAGGCGGAGAGCATTTAGAAGTGACTCAATCACTCGACACGGTGGTGTTAGATAAA
This sequence comes from Bacillus sp. Nf3, assembly GCF_003028545.1. Taxonomy (NCBI): domain Bacteria; kingdom Bacillati; phylum Bacillota; class Bacilli; order Caryophanales; family Bacillaceae; genus Bacillus; species Bacillus sp. Nf3. The sequence continues at coordinate 657,932 of NZ_PYUA01000001.1, forward strand.
ACAGGAACTGTGACAAAAGGGGAGCCGAGTCTGACGGATGTGTTGGCATATGCGAATTGGACAGAAGATGCGGTGCTGCAACTAGCAGGATCGGCAGAACAGCAGTCGGAACACCCGCTTGCCCGAGCGATCACAGATGGAATGAAGGAACAAGGTCTTGAAGCAGTCGGAGTTGAAGCCTTCCAAGCAGAGCCAGGTCATGGAATTGAAGCAAATGCCGCAGGGCACAAGCTTTTCATTGGCACACGGAAGCTTTTACAGAAACATCATATTCAAATTGATCAAGTCGAAGCATCAGTAACAACGCTGGAGGAGCAAGGAAAAACGGCTATGCTTGTCGCGATTGACGGCGAAGTCGCTGGTATTGTCGCGGTCGCAGATACGATCAAATCATCCTCTCCTCAAGCCATCGCTCGTCTGAAAGAGCAGGGGATTCATGTTGTGATGATGACAGGTGATAATAAACTAACAGCAGAGGCAATTGCGAAACAGGCGGGCATTGATCATGTCATTGCTGAAGTACTGCCTGAAGAAAAAGCGGCTCACATTGCAGCGCTTCAGAAACAAGGAAAAAAAGTCGCTATGGTCGGAGACGGTATCAATGATGCCCCAGCTCTTGCAACAGCGAATATTGGGATGGCTGTGGGAACAGGGACAGACGTTGCCATGGAAGCAGCAGATATTACGCTTATGACGGGGGATCTCCATGCGATTGCAGATGCGCTGGAATTTAGTCAAAAAACAATGAGAAACATTAAGCAAAATTTATTTTGGGCGCTTGCCTATAACTGTATTGGGATACCGATCGCTGCATTTGGTTTTCTTGCGCCATGGCTTGCAGGAGCGGCAATGGCCTTTAGCTCCGTGTCCGTTGTGTTGAATGCGCTCAGATTGCAGCGATTGAAGCCAGTCAGAGAAGGAGTGGCAGAATGAAGCTGAATGTCAAATGGGTTTGGACGATTAGTGCATTGTTCTACGTTGTTCTTGTCCTCATTGGATATGCGATGTACGATAGATTTTCTACACAACAAGATACACCAAGTGAACAGATGCAAAATCATTAAGACTTCGCCAAAAGCAAAGTCCCAGCGTGTAGACAAACCCTCGCATTCTTTGTCAGGTCTGTGCGCCAGTATTCACGAATGTCCATTCGTTCCGCGCTGGTGCTCGCCCTTCCTAGACTTCAAAGGTTTTCTATCACGCTGAAAAGAAGACAACGTGCTAAAACAAAATCATTTTAGCACGTTGTCTATATTCTAAGACTTCGCCAAAAGCGAAGTCTTTTTTTAACAATATTGTGGAAAAACCCACCTTTTTAAAGATTTTTCATAAAAAATTCACTTCTTTTTGTTCCTTTTTGTCGTTTTTTGTAGGTTCGTCGTTAAGATGCGATTAAGCAACAAAGAAAGCGTTATCAAAAAAAGGGGGTTCACGTATGAAAAAGTTAGGGTTAGCTTCTCAAATACTCATTGCACTTGTTCTGGGTGTTGTCGTGGGAGCGCTGTTTTATCAAAATGAAACCGTTATTAATGTGTTAACGCCGATTGGCGATATATTCATCCATTTAATTAAAATGATCGTTCTTCCAATTGTTATTGCTGCATTGATTGTAGCAGTTGCAGGTGTAGGGGATATGAAAACGATCGGAAGACTCGGCGGAAAAACAATTCTTTACTTCGAGATTGTGACAACGATTGCATTAGCAGTTGGACTGCTTGCAGCAAACGTCTTCCATCCTGGTACAGGAATTGACATGAGCAACATGGAGAAAGGCGATATCTCTAAATATGAAGAGACATCTAAGGCTTCTTCTGAAAAAGCGACTTTCTCTGAAACGTTGGTTCATCTTGTACCAACAAACGTTTTCCAATCTATTGCAGAAGGTGATCTATTACCAACCATCTTCTTTACAGTCTTATTCGGATTAGGAATTGCCGCAGTAGGAGACAAAGGAAAACCAGTATTAGGATTCTTTGAGGGTATACTCGAAGCCATGTTCTGGGTGACCAATAAAGTGATGAAGTTTGCACCATTTGGTGTATTCGCGCTCATCAGTGTGACGGTGATCAAATTCGGGGTCGGAGCGCTTCTCCCGCTAGGTAAACTGGTACTTGTCGTTTACGGTACAATGGCATTCTTCGTCATTGTTGTACTTGGCATTATTGCTAAAATGGCTGGAACAAGCGTCTTTACACTATTTAGAGTATTAAAAGAAGAAATCATTCTTGCATTCTCAACAGCAAGTTCAGAAGCTGTACTGCCTAGATTAATGGACAAAATGGAGAAGTTCGGCTGCCCGAAAGCGATCACGTCGTTCGTTATTCCAACAGGCTATACCTTTAACCTAGATGGAAGTGCCATCTATCAATCCATTGCTGCGATATTTGTTGCACAAATGTACGGCATGCCGCTTTCCATCTATGAGCAAATTACGTTACTATTAATTTTAATGCTGACATCTAAAGGAATGGCTGGTGTACCAGGTGCATCGATCGTTGTTGTCATCACAACTCTTGGTGCTATGGGACTGCCGCTTGAAGGGCTTGCCTTCATCGTTGGGATCGACCGACTTCTTGACATGGTTCGTACAACAGTGAACGTATTTGGTAACTCACTTGCAGCCATTGTCATGTCTAAGTGGGAAAAAGTATTTGATCAAGAGAAATCGAAGAAGTATATTGAGGAATTGAAACAACAAACAAAAGCAGCGTAAAAAAGGAGATCTTTTCAAATGACGAAGCTACAGGACAAGCAAGTTCGAATCGAACGAGACTTTCTAGGTGAAAAGGAAGTAGACACTCAAGCATATTATGGAATTCAAACATTACGTGCAGTGGAGAACTTTCCAATTACAGGCTACCGTATTCATGAGGAACTCATCAAAGCATTAGGGATTGTCAAAAAGGCAGCCGCACTTGCAAATATGGATACACAGCGACTATATTCTGGCCTTGGAGAAAAAATTGTTGAAGCCGCAGATGAGGTCATCGAAGGAAAATGGAACAATCAATTTATTGTCGATCCAATTCAAGGCGGGGCTGGCACTTCAATGAATATGAATGCCAATGAAGTCATTGCAAACAGAGCGCTTGAACTACTAGGAAAGGAAAAAGGCGCTTATACTGAGCTAAGTCCAAACACGCATGTGAACATGTCGCAGTCAACAAACGACGTTTTCCCAACAGCGATTCATATTTCAACATTGAATATGATTGAAAAACTACTTTATACGATGGAAAACATGCATCAAGTCATGACCGAAAAAGCGCAGGAATTCGATCATGTCATCAAAATGGGACGTACGCATCTTCAGGACGCTGTTCCAATCAGACTTGGACAAGAGTTTAGTGCGTATGCAAAAGTTCTTGCTCGTGATATTAAACGTATCAAGCAGTCTAGACAGCATTTATATGAAGTCAATATGGGTGCAACAGCAGTCGGAACTGGATTGAATGCAGATCCTAAATATATTCGCCAAGTGGTTGGCTATCTATCTGATATTAGCGGATTACCGTTAGTTGGTGCTGAAGACTTAGTCGATGCAACGCAAAATACAGATGCTTATACAGAAGTATCTGCTGCGCTTAAAGTATGTATGATGAATATGTCCAAAATGGCGAACGATATTCGTCTGATGGCTTCTGGTCCAAGAGCAGGCTTTGGTGAGCTTCACTTGCCGCCGAGACAGCCAGGTTCATCTATCATGCCAGGGAAAGTCAACCCAGTTATGCCTGAGGTCATGAACCAAGTGGCTTTCCAAGTCATTGGGAACGATCACACAATCTGTCTTGCATCAGAGGCTGGCCAGCTTGAACTGAACGTTATGGAACCAGTGTTGGTGTTCAACCTGCTTCAATCTCTCAGCATGATGAAAAATGTATTCGAGTCCTTCGTGGACAACTGCTTGCGTGACCTAAAAGCAGATGAATCTAGATTAAAAGAATATGTAGAAAAGAGTGCCGGTGTCATGACGGCGGTGAACCCGCATATTGGTTATGAAGCGGCTGCACGAATTGCAAGAGAAGCCATCCTTACAGGCGCATCTGTACGTGAGCTTTGTCTGCAAAATGATGTGTTAACAGAGGAAGAGCTTGATGTCATCTTAAATCCTTTTGAAATGACAAAACCAGGTATTGCTGGCGCATCACTTTTAGAAAAAGATCGTTTAGAAGATTAAGCGGCATCATGAGAAGCGCACACCGGCAAAGTTCCGGTGTGCGTTTTTTCATGAAGGTTTGTTTTTCTTAAGCTCACATAGTATACTATCGTCAATTATTAGGGATGTGACTGCGTTTGAATCTACTGAAAAAATGGCTGAATACAGAGCCTTATTTAATTGTGCTGCTCATTGTACTGACGCCGATTGGCGGAGAGTTTAAATTTTATCCATTTGAGGACAGCTTTCGGGTCAGCTTTGGAACCGTTGTCTTTTTCTTTATCCTGCTTCAAATGAAAAGATTCCCTGCATGGGCAAGCGGCATCATCGCTGGGATATCTGTTTTTGCGTTTCGCGTGCTGCTTGATACAGCCGTGACAGGGCATCTTCCGCTGGAAGAGGCGGTTTCATTAAGATTTCCTTCCTTGCTTTATTATGTTGTCTATGGCACACTCTTTTATTTATTGAAGGTCAGACGTTTCCGTGATCAGCCTTGGCTGATTGGAGCAACAGGCATCATCATGGAGCTGTGCGCAAGCATTGTTGAGATCATCGCACTTCGAGGCACCATGGATGAAATTTTAACGGTGCGGACGCTGTTTCAACTATTTGTTTTGGCGATTTTCAGAAGCTTTTTCGTGTTGGCTTGTTATACAATGATTCGCTTATATGAAGAGCAGGCGAGAGAGCGTCAGATGAAAAAGGAAAAGGAACATCTGCTGATGCTCCTGTCCAACCTTTACACGGAATCTACATATTTTCATAAAACACTTGCACATGCTGAGCACATTACGGCTACATCCTATCAATTGTATCAATCTCTTCACCACGCAAAGGATGCGGAATCATTGGATTTGAAAAAGCTCGGTAAAACCGCCTTGCAAATTGCAGGAGAGGTGCATGAAATCAAAAAAGATAACCAGCGGATTTTTTCTGCCTTATCAAAGCTGATTCATGAGGAAAATTTCCAGGCTTATGAGAGTCCTTCTCATATCGCTGGGCTTGTCATTCGCATTCATGAAAATTATGCTGAATCTCTTAAAAAAAACATTGTCTTTCATTATGATGAAGATGGGCAACACCCCGCCTATCACGTGTATACCATTCTATCTTTGTTAAATAACATCGTATCCAACGCTGTTGAAGCCATTCCTGTAGATGGAGAAGTGTCACTTTCTATTTCACAGAAAGAGAACCAGGTGATTTTTCAAATCAGCGACAACGGGCCTGGCATAAAAGAACGTAATCATCATGTTATTTTTAAACCGGGTTTCACTTTAAAATACGACCAGGTTGGGAATCCATCTAGCGGTATCGGGCTTGCGTATGTAAAGGATACAGCGGAGAAGCTTGGCGGAAGTGTTGAGATGAAGAGTATCCCAAATAAGCAAACGATTTTCACATTAACGATACCAGTAGATCAAGTCAGTAGAAAAGAGGGGATTGGGAGATGAGATTTTTTATTGTTGATGATGATGAAGCCGTTCGTTCTTCACTGGCTCAGCTCATTGAAGATGAAGAGCTTGGTATTGTGGCCGGAGAAGCAGAGGATGGCGCAGAGTTAACAGCCAGCTACTTAAATGATTTGCACATTGATATTTTATGTATTGATCTATTGATGCCGGAAAGAGACGGGCTTGAAACGATTCGAGCAATCAAGGATGAGTTTCACGGGAAATATTTAATGCTGTCACAGGTTGAAACAAAGGAATTAATCGGACAGGCGTATACGCTTGGCGTCGAGTATTATGTGACAAAGCCGATCAATCGTGTAGAGGTCTTAAGCGTCCTCCATCTCATGATTGAACGTCTTCATTTAGAGCATTCAATTGAAAATATTCAGCACTCACTTAAATCGGTCATGCAATTTCAGCAGCGCGGTCAGACGAAAACGAAGCAGCGGGGGAAAAGTCTTGCAGAGGCAGGGCAGTTTTTGCTGGCGGAGCTTGGTATTGTTGGTGAGAAGGGGTCTAAAGATTTATTAGATATGATCCTGTTTACAGACCAGTATTTAGCGCTGCATGCTGATCATCACGATTCCTTTCCTTCTTTAAAGATCATTTTCACTGGGATTACGGAGGATAAATTAAGTGAGCCATACACATCGGCAGACATCGCAAGAGAAGCAAAGGCAGCCGAACAGCGGGTAAGACGTGCGATCAACCAATCATTGAAACACATCGCATCACTTGGGCTAACCGATTTTTCCCATCCAACATTTGAAAATTACGCATCAAAATTTTTCGATTTCACCATCGTGCGAAAGAAAATGAGTGAATTGACGAAAGAGATGAGCGGAAGAGAAGAACACACCCGTATCAATGTGAAGAAATTTGTGCAGGTGCTTTACTACGAAGCAAAACGTATTTTTATGGAAGATTAAAAAAGACATGCTCTCCAATTAGGGAGACATGTCTTTTTTTGTGATGGATTGCAGGTGCATTTGCAGCACGGAGCGTATGAGCTGAGGAGGTAACCGATGAGGCTGTACAATTCCATTCAATGCAAGCCCATTGATAACCGCATAAAGCCGCTCAGTTTCTAATAAAAGATCGATATCATCTAGCAGCAGCCCATCCTCTTTCAATTTCATTAAACAATATTGGGCGGTTTGGAAAAGTTCGTCATACATCTTTGCATTGAGCGGCTGTAGATCTGGTTCAGTCAGTGCCTTGACTGAAAAAGCCTGCCACACCTCCATTTCAAATTTTCGTTCTTCATCAAGTGGAAGAACTTGCTCCAATAAAGTGATGACATTTTCCTCCGTTGAACCGTTTAATGGAAGCCCTGTAATCCGCTCCTTGACTCTTTCCTGAATTAAATTCATGGAGAATATAAACAACTCTTGCTGTGTGGAAAAATAATGACGCATAGAGCCGGCTGAAATTCCAGCTTCTACTGCTATTTTTCGTACAGAAGCGCTTTCCAATCCCTCTTGTTTAATCACTCTCATTGCAGCTTGAGCGACCTTTTGTTTTTGTTTATGGTGATCGACGATTTTTGGCATACATTGATTTTAGCATAGCTGTTGTTTTTTTAACACATCTGTGTTATTTTTTATTTAATACAATTGTATTAAAAAGGATGTGGGGAAATTGGTCGGGTTATTGATTGTGGCATGTGAAATTGGTTTTTGGCTGTTTATTTTAATGGGTTTAACGCTTCGTTATGTGTTTAAACAGAAAAAGTGGGGTGCTTTCTTTCTTGTCTGTACGCCGGTTTTAGATCTCATCCTTCTTGCGGCTACTTATATAGATTTAAGACAGGGGGCTGTGGCGACTTTCATCCACGGGCTTGCGGCTGTTTATATTGGTGTGAGTCTGGCCTTTGGACATCAAATGGTGAAATGGGCAGATGCTAAGTTTGCTTATCGTTTTGCAGGAGGCCCTAAGCCAAAGGGAAAACCAAAGTACGGTAAAGAGCGGTCTATGTATGAAATGGTCGGCTGGGCTCGGCATGTCATTTCTTATGTCATCGGAGCGGGGCTGTTATATGGTTTGACCTATCTCATCCAAGCACCAGAGCGGACGGAAGCGCTGACGCAGCTTGTCAATACATGGGGAATGATCTTAGCCATTGATTTTGTCATTAGCATCAGCTACGTCATTTGGCCGAAAAAACACCCAGAAAATATAGCAGGCTGACAAAAAAGACAGGCGGATTCACTCCACCTGTCTTTCCTTATGATGACAACCCTTTGTAAATGGTGTCAATATTCCATTTCATCATCTTATAGTAGCTGTCTCCATCTTCACCTTTTTTTCCAATGGAGTCAGTGAAGACTTTCCCTTTGATTGGAACCCCGGTTTCCTCAGAGAGGCTTTCAAGGCTTCGTTTATCAACACTTGTTTCAAGAAAGAGAGCAGGAACTTGATGATCTTTTACAAAATGAATGATGCGCTTCATTTGTCCTGGTGTTCCTTCACTTTCTGTGTTGATCTCCCAAATGTAGCCGGCTTTCAGTCCATACGCCTCTGCAAAATACTTGAATGCTCCTTCACTTGTGACAAGGAGCTTTTTGTCTTTTGGAAGCTGATCAAACTTGTCTTTTGCTTCATCGTGAAGCGCTTGAAGCTTTTTGATATAGGCTTCTGCATTTTTTTCGTAATCCTCTTTATGCTCAGGGTCCGCTTGAATGAGCGCATCTCGAGCATTTTGGGCATAAAGGATCCCATTTTCAACATTCAGCCATGCGTGGGGGTCCTGCTGGCTTTCGAGCCCTTTTGAAGACAAATGCTTCACTTTGACGCCTTTACTCAGCTCGGCTACAGGTGCATCATCCCCGTCCTTGCCGCTCGATTCAAGCAGCTTTTGAAACCAGCCGTTTCCTGTTTCAAGGTTCAAGCCATTATATAGAACAAGGTCTGCATCCGTCGTATATTGAACATCCTTTGGCAGTGGGTCAAATTCGTGTGGGTCTGTACCAATGGGAACAATGCTGTGAATAGAGACATGCTGCCCGCCTACTTCCTTCACAATGTCATAAAGAATGGAGTAGGTCGTGACAACTTTTAATGTGCCGTCATCTTTACCGGAATTACTTTGCTGGGTTGAACAGCCTGCGATGATCATAAGGGCAATGAATACTGCGGTCAAACGGATTGCAAATACCTTCTTCATATATGTCCTCCTTTTACATAGACGCTTCCTTTTTTAAGTGCGTTCGTTTTCGTTTAGATTTTAATGATCTCCATAGAATGCCTTGCTTTGGTGAAAAGATAAAGGCACTGCCGAATAAAATGGTGGCGACCAGCACGATGGAAGCACCAGATGACAAGTTATACGTAAAGCTAAGCCCTAGGCCTATGACAGCAGAAACAGCACCGAAAAAAGCAGATAAATAAATCATGATCCAGAGCCGGTCAGTCAAGAGATAAGCGGTGGCTGCCGGCGTGATCAGCATGGCAACGACAAGAATAATCCCAACAGTTTGCAGTGATGCAACGGTTACAAGGGTCAATAAGGTCATGAGAAAATAATGAATCAAGCGATTTGGTAAACCGTAAACCGAAGAAATCACCGGATCAAATGAACTAATGAGCAGTTCTTTGTAGAAAACGATGACGGCTAGCAAAATAAAAATACCAATGCCAAGTGTAATCCACATATCAGATGACCGAACAGCTAGTACGTTTCCAAATAGAATATGATATAGGTCACTTGAACTTTTCAAAAATGTGATCAAAATAATCCCGATTGAGAAAAAGGCTGTAAAGACAATGCCGATGGCTGAATCATTTTTTATGCGGCTGTTTTGACTTACGTAACCGATCCCAATCGCTGTTAACACGCCAGTTAAAACGGCACCGAAGAAAAAGTTAATTCCAAGCATATAAGAGATGGCGACACCTGGCAGTACGGCGTGTGAAATGGCGTCTCCCATCAGGGCCATGCCGCGTAAAATGATAAAGCAGCCGATAACGCCGCAAATGATGCCTACCATGACGGATGTAAATAGCGCTTTTTGTAAAAAAGCATATTCAAAGAGTCCGGTTAAAAATTCCATTACACGTCTCCTCCTGCTGATTTTAAGAATGGCAGCTGTGTTTCATATGCTTCCAGCATGATCTCTGGGCGAAGGATGTCGTGTACAGGCCCTGCTTTGATGAGTTTTTTATTTAACAGAACAAGATGGCTGAAATAATCATCTGCTTTACTCAAATCGTGATGGACAACCAAAATGGTTTTCCCTTCATCTCGTAATTCCTTCAAAATGCTCACCATCGTTTCTTCACTTGCCATATCAATCCCGACAAACGGTTCATCCAAACAGAAGAGCTGTGCGTTTTGAGCAAGTGCCCTTGCAAGGAAGACACGCTGCTGCTGCCCGCCGGATAACTCACCGATTTGTCTTTTGGCAAAGTCCTGCATCCCGACTTTTTCTAAACAGTGGTACGCATATGCCCGGTCTTCTTTTTTTGGACGTTTCATTAGTCCGAGCTTCGGATATGTTCCAAGTAGTACGGTATCCAGTACATGAATGGGAAACGTCCAATCTAAATCATTTCTCTGTGGTACATAGGCGATCTGTTTTCTCACTTGTTTAAAGGGCTGTTCAAAAAAACGAATATCCCCTTGGTCTTTTTCAATTAAATCCAAACATGCCTTGAGTAACGTCGATTTACCAGCACCATTTGGACCGATGATTCCTGTCATTGTCCCTTCCTGTATGGAAAGAGAGACGTTCTCTAATGCATCCTGTCCGTGATATGAGACATGAAGACGGTCGATTGTTAAAGCATTTGACATCTCTTGCGGCCCCTTTCAATCATCATTGCACTTCCTAAAGATATATGCATAAAATAAATAATTTTGACTAAAGGATGAAATGATTCCCTGATGCTAATTTGTTTCCTAAGGGAAACTTTTATTTTATTCTAAGCGTCTGTCCTTCTTTTGTAAAGAGAAAAACTGAAAACGATCGTTTTTATGTTATGCGGGGAGCAGGGGACATGAGCTTGATTTATTGAAAATCCGTATGACAGAATCGGACACAAAAAAACCAATTATTTCTTCATAAATGATTGACAGAAGACAAGAACTCCTCATATAATAAAGGTAATCCAATATATGAATATATGCTCATATATAAAGTTTTTGATTTTTAATAGGTTTCATCGATCCAGGGAACGTTACTTATCATATAGAAAAAAGGTGAGAACATGAAAAAAATGAAGGATGAATACGTATTAAACGGTCTTGATTGTGGAAACTGTGCACGTAAAATTGAAACAGGTGTCAGCAAAATGGATGGCGTTGAAGCTTGTTCCGTTAATTTTGCGACAGGGACATTGACTGTCACACATGCAGATAAGCAAGAAACGATGTCAAAGCGTATTGAAAAAACGGTTCAGTCCATCGAACCTCATGTGAGTGTATCACCAAAAGAAGAAGGCCATCATCACGATCATGATCATGGGACAAAGAATTTAAAAGCGATTGTGCTGAAATTAATTGGCGGTGCAGTCATTGGAACAGCAGCTTATTTTATACCAGAAGATGGCTTACTAAAATTCATCACGTTTTTCGCAGCTTATTTACTAGTCGGCGGTGATGTGGTTTTTAAAGCACTGAAAAATATCGTGCGCGGCCAAGTATTTGATGAGAACTTCTTAATGACCATTGCAACAGCTGGCGCTTTTGTGATTCAGCAATATCCAGAGGCACTGGCAGTGATGCTGTTTTACCAAATTGGAGAGCTGTTCCAAGGGGCAGCAGTGAATCGTTCAAGACGATCCATTAGTGAATTAATGAATATTCGCCCTGAATATGCGAATCTCAAAGTAGGAAATGAAACGAAAAAAGTGAAGCCGGAAGAAGTAAAAGTCGGTGATCGTATCGTCGTGAAACCGGGCGAAAAAATTCCACTCGATGGCCTCGTCATTGAAGGCTTTTCACTCGTGGATACCTCCGCATTAACAGGGGAGTCTGTGCCGCGGGATGTAGAAGCAGGGAAGGAAGTTCTTGCAGGGTTTGTGAATCAAAACGGGATTCTTGAAATTGAAGTGCAAAAAGGTCTAAGCGAATCGGCAGTGACGAAAATTTTAGACTTGGTTGAGAATGCGAGCAGCCGAAAAGCACAGACAGAAAACTTTATCACAAAGTTTGCAAAATACTACACACCGGCTGTTGTTGTATTGGCATTACTGCTTGCCTTTGTGCCACCGCTTCTCATTCCATCAGCACAATTGTCTGACTGGGTTTACCGGGCACTCGTTTTCCTTGTTATTTCATGTCCGTGTGCGCTTGTCGTATCCATCCCATTAGGATTCTTCGGGGGAATTGGGGCAGCATCTAAACGAGGCATCCTTGTAAAAGGCAGTAACTATTTAGAAGCACTGAACTCTGTGAGCTATGCTGTATTTGATAAGACGGGCACACTCACAAAAGGAAACTTTACAGTGACCAATATCGTGACAACTAGCGAAAAGTGGTCAGAAGAGGAGCTGCTTTCTTTTGCAGCTTTAGCAGAAACTCATTCTTCACATCCGATTGCTGAATCAATTAAAGCAGCATATGGTTCGCCGCTTGATGAAAGCCAGATTGAAGCATATGAGGATATTGCAGGACATGGAATTAAAGCGACCATCAGTGGTTCACAAGTCTTAGCGGGAAATCACCGCTTGATGGAACGAGAAGGCATTTCATATGAAAAAGAAAAACGAAGCGGAACGGTTGTGTACATGGCGATTAACGGTGAGTTTGCCGGATCGATCTTGATTGCAGATGAGTTGAAGGATGATGCAATTGAAGCCGTCTCAGCTCTAAAAACGTCTGGCATTCAAACTGTCATGCTGACTGGTGATGCCAAGCAAGTCGGAACAGCGGTCGCTCAGCAAATTGGTATAGATGAAGTGCATGCAGAATTATTACCGCAGGATAAAGTAGCAAAATTAGAAGAAATTGATCAGAAAAAAGCGCCTCAAGAAAAATTATTATTTGTTGGGGATGGCATTAATGATACACCGGTATTAGCAAGAGCAGACATAGGTATTGCGATGGGCGGACTTGGTTCAGATGCAGCGGTAGAAGCGGCCGATATCGTCATTATGACAGACCAGCCGTCAAAAGTTGCAGAAGCCATCGCTGTCGCTAAACGAACAAGAAGAATTGTATGGCAGAACATTGCATTTGCTCTTGGGGTTAAAGGGGTTTTCCTATTACTCGGTGCATTTGGTATTGCGACCATGTGGGAAGCCGTCTTCTCGGATGTTGGTGTGACTGTACTCGCTGTTTTAAATGCCATGAGGGTGATGAAATAAAATTGTAAGGAAAAATTCATGAATACCATCTTTCATATTGAATCCTCTCTTGTTAAAATAGAAGAAGTTGGATAATGGCATTATTCTAAGCTATTATCCTTTTTCTTTTTTTAGGAATGAAAAAGATAAGGTAGGTGCTTATGTGAGTAAAAAAAATAATCAATCTTCATCCATTAAATTTGCTGTCATTTTAACCATCATTGCAGCTCTTCTCATCGGTCTATTTGTTGTGATTGGGAATAAAAACAGCGAAGAAGCTCAAACAGTTGACAGTAAACCTTCTATTAAAGGTCAGCCTGTTATGGGAGATAAAAATGCAGCCGTGCAAATTGTCGAGTTTGGGGATTATAAATGTCCTTCATGTAAATCATTTGAAACAGACATTTTCCCAAAGCTGAAAGCGGACTACATAGATAAAGGCGATGTATCATTTTCGTTTATTAACTTACCACTTCCTGTTCATGGAGATGGCGCTGTATTAGCAGCACTAGCTTCTGAAGAAGTATGGAAAGAAGATCCGAAAAACTTTTGGGCATTTCATGAAGCTGTCTATCAAGCACAGCCAGATAGTGAAGCAGAATGGGTTACGCCTGCTAAGCTGACGGAGCTAGCGAAAAAGACAACAAAAATAGATACGGACAAGCTTAAAGATAACCTATCAAAGAAAACATATCAGCCGCAGCTGAACACAGACGATCAGCTTGTGAACCAATATAAAGTGAATGCAACACCAACTCTTTTCATTAACAATAAACAAGTCCAAAACTTTTATGACTATGATGAAATCAAAGAATTAATTGATCAAGAGCTCAAAGGGAAAAAATCATGAAGAATAAGCTTGTTTACTTATACAGTGCTTGGATCGTCTCTATCGTTGCGACGATGAGCAGCCTGTATTTAAGTGAAGTAAAAAAGTTTATCCCATGCGATATGTGCTGGTTTCAGCGCATTTTCATGTACCCGCTTGTGCTTTTACTTGGAATTGCGACATTCAGAGGCGATGTCAAAATAAAATATTATGTCCTGCCTTTGGCTGTGATAGGTGCTTGTTTTTCTATTTATCATTATATGGAACAAAAGATACCTGGCTTTGCATCGATTCGCCCTTGCCTGAGCGGTATTCCTTGTTCTGTTGATTATTTGAACTGGTTTGGTTTTATCACGATTCCACTACTAGCCCTTATTGCATTTATTCTCATCATCATTAGTATGCTGCTGTTAAATGCAAAAGAAGATTGAAAGAGATAGCCTGCTACTAAAGCGGGCTATTTTTTATTTTTGCAAAAAGATAAAATTTAAAGAAAATTTGTATTGCTTTTCGCCTGTGTCAGATATACATTAAGGGAGTAGTATTAGATGATTAGATAATGGTAAGGAGATAAGCGGAAAATGGCATGGGAAGTCTTAAGTATCATTGGCATTGTCGCATTCGCCATTAGTGGTGCGATTGTGGCAATGGAGGAAGAGTACGATATTCTTGGTGTGTACATTTTAGGGATTGTAACAGCATTTGGCGGTGGAGCGATTCGGAATCTATTAATTGGTCTTCCGGTGTCTGCTTTATGGTCACAGGGCAAAATGTTTACGATTGCCCTTGTATCTATTACGATTGTGTTTCTTTTTCCAAAGCTTTTGCTCAAACACTGGAGCACTTGGGGAAATTTCTCGGATGCGATCGGTTTAGCAGCGTTTGCGATTCAAGGCGCACTATTTGCTGTGCAAAGAGAACTCCCGCTCAGTGCGGTCATTGTGGCAGCCATTTTGACTGGAAGCGGCGGCGGAATTGTACGTGATTTATTAGCAGGACGAAAGCCGCTTGTGCTAAAAGCAGAAATTTACGCCGTATGGGCAGCTCTTGGCGGCTTATTCGTCGGACTCGGCTTAGCGCAAGGCGAGCTAGCTTTATATCTGCTGTTTGTCATCCTCGTCGTATGCAGGGTTTGTTCTTACTTATTCAAATGGCGTCTTCCCGCCAGGTCTTATTTTTTAAATAAAGGGTAAAACGAAAAAAGGGCGATTCCGCTCTTTTTTTGTGTTTAATAAGAGCTGAATGTCAGCAGATGTTGGAGTTTTCGTGTAAAATAAAAGCAGGGTCTATTGTTCATCATTTGAACAATACATATGATGAAAATTTTGTCAGCAGGCTGAATATCTGGATTCAGCCTTTTTTTGCCTAGATGGATTGTTATGTGTTGGTTTCACTTTTTGCGGAATACTAAAGAAGCACTTCTGATCGGACGGATGGATAAAATGAACACATCTTTGCATGTAAGCAAAACTTGACGAAAAATATACATAGGAGGGACATGTACTAGTGGAGATTTTTTTAGCAGTGCTCGTACTACTGGCACTCATTGCAGCATCTAATATTATCAATCGTTTTGTCCCCTTTATTCCAGTTCCGTTAATTCAAGTGGGCTTAGGAATATTGGTGGCAGCCTTTCCTTCAGGTTTACATATTTCTTTAAATCCTGAACTCTTCTTCGTTCTATTTATTGCGCCGCTGTTATTTAATGACGGGAAGCGTACCCCAAGGGACGAGCTATGGAAATTAAGAGCACCTATTCTTCTTTTAGCACTTGGTTTAGTGTTTGCGACCGTGATTGTAGCGGGATATACCATTCATTGGATGATTCCAAGCATACCGCTTCCAGCCGCATTTGCGCTTGCAGCGATTTTATCACCGACAGATGTGGTGGCAGTAAGTGCTTTATCCAGCCGTGTGAATATGCCAAAGGGCATCATGAGACTGCTGGAAGGCGAAGGGCTGATGAACGATGCATCAGGACTTGTCGCCTTTAAATTTGCCATTGCCGCAACAGTGACGGGAGCCTTTTCAATTGCTGAGGCATCCTTTAGCTTTGTACTCATTGCCGCAGGTGGTTTATTGACTGGATTTATTCTATCCTTTTTTATCATTCGTTTTCGCTATTTTCTCCGCCGTTTAGGAATGGACGATGTCACGATGCACATCATCCTGCAAATCCTTACACCATTTGTGATTTATTTAGCAGCGGAAGAAATCGGTGTATCTGGGATTTTAGCGGTTGTGGCTGGCGGTGTGACACATGCCATTGAGCAAGATCGAATGGAAGCGAATTTAGCCAAACTGCAAATTGCTTCATCAAACACATGGAATATTATTTTATTTATTTTAAACGGACTTGTTTTCGTTTTACTTGGATTGCAGATTCCTGATGTATCCACAGTCATTTTCCAGGATGAAGCATTTAATAATATGCAGGTCATTGGCTATATCTTAATTATTACGCTATGTCTCATGGTGCTGCGGTTCTTATGGGTATGGCTGTTCTGGGCAGGTAACTGGAGTGTAACGAAAAAGCAGAATGTGAAAAAACCGAAGCTGCGGGCTTCGATGCTGATGACATTCTCTGGTGTTCGTGGTGCTGTCACATTAGCAGGTGCCTTTTCAATACCATTTACGCTTGCGGACGGATCGCCATTTCCTGAGCGGCACTTGATTATTTTCCTCGCAGCAGGCGTGATTTTATGTACACTCATTTTAGCTAGTGTGTTACTGCCTCTTTTATCTGAGAAAAAAGACAAGCAAGTCGACGTGGACTTGGATACAAAGATTCAGCATGCGAAACGGAAGCTGCTGAGAAGTGCCATTAAAACCTTAAAAGAAGGTATGAATGAGGACAACAGAGAAGTATCCCTTGCACTCATCAATGATTACCGAATAAAGCTGAGAAATATCCAGCGTGAGCCGTACCAATTCGGGATGAGAAGACAAGAGCGAAAAATCAGACTGCATGGCATCAAAGCAGAACAGATGAAACTTCAACAATTAATTGATGATGAGAAAATTGATAAGGAAGAAGCTTATGAGCTGCAAGAGAGATTTCATGAGCTGGAAATGCTGTACTCAAACTCATTCAAAATTCGTTTTTCAAAGGTGAAGTTTCTCCGCTTGCTTCAATGGCTGCAATTATGGCGGCCGAATCAGCACATTTCAAACGGTATTTTAGAAAAAGAGGACTCGTACAAACAAATCCGTAAGAAAACGGCTGAGGCTGCGGTAGACTCGATCAAACAGCATATGACAGATGAAAACCAGCAAACGTGCCACCAAGTTATTGGTTTTTACAACCAAGTGATTTACCGCTGTGAACACGGTCCAAGCTTCTTCCAGCAAAAAGACCGTTCATTTGACCGGAAGAAAAAAGAGCTGAACTTCCAAGCTGTACAGACGATTCGAAATGAAATACAAACCTTATATGAAGATGGTGAGATCAACCGTGATATTGCCCATCATTTAAGAGAGTATATCAATGACATGGAAGCTGTTCTGCTCACTAATACGTGATGTTGTCATCTTCTCCCCCATGTTTTATGATGAAGAAAGAGAACGAGCAGGGGGAGATCAATGATGGCTTATTATGGAGCAATTGAAGCTGGGGGTACAAAATTTTGTTGTGCAATCGGTAATGAGCATGGAGACATCTTAGAGGAAATGACGATTCCGACAGAGCACCCGGATCAAACAATACAAAAGCTCATTCCATTTTTCAAGCAGCATGACATTGCAGCATTAGGGGTTGGCTCCTTTGGACCCATTTGTGTACAAAAGGACGATCCTTCATACGGTTATATCATGAACACACCGAAAGTGGAGTGGAAGCAATACCCGTTCATTCCTGAGCTTGAGAAGCAATTAGGTGTCCCCGTATCTTTTACAACCGATGTCAATGCCGCAGCACTAGGTGAATTAACAAAAGGGGCAGCCAAAGGGCTAAGCAGCTGTTTGTATATCACGGTCGGTACAGGCATTGGTGCGGGGGCTGTTGTGAAAAATGAGCTTCTACACGGTCATTCACATCCTGAGATGGGGCATATCCTTGTCAGGCAGCATGAATCTGACCCATTTGCAGGTGTCTGCCCGACACATGGAAATTGCTTAGAAGGACTGGCAGCTGGACCAGCGATTGAGAAAAGGTGGGGGAAACCTGCCAAAGAGCTGACGCAGGATGAAGCGGTTTGGGCACTTGAAGCGGATTATTTAGCGCAGGCGCTTATGCAATACTCGCTCATTTTAAGCCCAGAGCGCATCATCATGGGCGGAGGCGTCATGAAGCAAAAGCAGCTATTCCCACTCATTCGAGAGAAGCTAGCTGTTTATGTCAATGATTATGTAGACCTGCCGCCGCTTGATACATACATTGTCTCCCCTAGACTTGAGGACAAGGCTGGCATGACTGGTGCGCTGCTCTTAGCCATCGAAGCGAAGAGAAACGCCTGATAATAGAGTTTTGAAGGACAACGTGAGATAATGAAAAAGATGGAATCTATGAAAAAGGTGGTTGTTAAAATGGTCAAAAGCTTGAATGATACCGTAACACTGAATAACGGAGTAGAAATGCCTTGGTTTGGTTTAGGTGTATTCAAAGTGGAGGACGGCAATCAAGTGGTAGATGCCGTAAAAGCAGCCATACGGAACGGATATCGCAGCATTGATACGGCAGCTGTTTATAAAAATGAGACAGGCGTAGGAAAAGCGATTAAAGAATCTGGTGTGAAACGAGAAGATTTATTTATTACGTCTAAAGTATGGAACACAGATCAAGGCTATGATAAAGCGCTTGAGGCGTTTGACGCAAGCTTAAACCGATTAGGTCTTGATTACTTAGACCTCTATTTGATTCATTGGCCTGGACCAAATGCAGATACATTTAAAGACACTTGGCGTGCACTTGAGAAGCTTTATAAAGACGGGAAAGTCAGAGCCATTGGAGTCAGCAACTTCTATATTCAGCATTTAGAAGAGCTGTTAAAAGATGCTGAGGTTGTTCCAGCTGTGAACCAAGTGGAGTTTCACCCGAAACTGACACTTGTTGAACTGCGTCAATATGCAAAGGAAAAAGGCATTCAAATTGAAGCATGGTCTCCGCTGATGCAAGGGAAGCTATTAGATCATGACGTTTTGAAAGACATTGCTGCACGCTACAACAAATCTGTTGCTCAAGTCATCTTGCGCTGGGATCTACAAAGCGGTGTCGTGACAATTCCTAAATCAATCAATGAAGAACGTATTAAACAAAATGCAGACATCTTTGACTTCGAGCTTTCTAAAGAAGACATGGAAAAAATCGATGCATTAAACAATAACGAACGCGTCGGCTCGAATCCAGAGACGATGACGGTTGGGTTTGAATAAATTAAAAAAATCCTCTTTCTCATGTGAGAAAGGGGATTTTTTACGTACTGCTTCGGCGTACAGCCAACAGCATGATAAAAGATAGAATCACAATACAAATTGTCCACGCCCAAGCAAGCTCCATTCGTCCGGAATCAATCGCCACATAGATAGCGGTTGGGAGTGTTTGCGTTTTTCCTGGGATGTTGCCGGCAAACATTAGGGTTGCCCCGAATTCACCAAGTGCTCTGGCAAAACTGAGGACACTGCCTGATAGAAGGGAAGGCAGGGCAAGTGGTACTGTAATATAGGCAAAGACTTGAAATGAATGAGCACCATCTACTTTTGCAGCGCCTTCAATATCTGATTCAATGGTTGAAAATCCGGCTTTTGCTGATTGATACATAAGCGGGAATGCTACAACCGTCGATGCAATGACCGCCGCCCACCACGTGAAAATGACTGGCTGGTGGAAGATCCATTCAATGGCGCTCCCGATCATGCTATGCCTTCCGAATATGACGAGCAATAAAAAACCTACAACCGTTGGTGGGAGGACAAGCGGAAGCATCAACAGCGTTTCCACAATCATTTTTCTTTTAAACGAGCTTCGTGCCATCCAAAAGCCAATCGTTGTGCCAAAAACAGTGGCAAGCAGCCCGCTCACAAAAGCAACCTGAACGGACAGCCAAATAGGAGATAGAAATTCTTCAGTCATCATAGGCATTAATTCACTTGAAAGCCGTACTTTTTAAAAATTGATTTGGCTGTTTCTGATTGAAGAAATTGAAAAAAGGACTTGGCTTCCTCTACATGTTCTGTCCCTTTGACGATTCCAACTGGGTAAATGATCGGGGAGTGCATGTCCTGATTGGCTTCAGCCGCAATCTTTACTTTTTTGGAAACGAGGGCATCTGTCTTATACACAACACCAGCTTCCACATTTCCTGTTTCTACGTAGCTTAAAACTTGCCGCACATCCTTGCCGTATACAGCGTTCTTTTTCACTTGATCCCAGATGTTCAGCTTTGTGAAAATCTCTTTGCCGTATGTACCAGCAGGAACGGATTCTGGTGTGCCAAGAGCAATCTTCCCTTTTATGTGCTGGGCGTCTTGAAAGCTTTTAATAGAGGAAGAATGATCATTTGGCACAATGAGTACAAGCTCATTTTGGATGGCATCCTTGATAAAATGTTGATCGATATCTCCAGATTGCACAAGCTCATCAAAGGGCGCTTCAGCTGCTGAGAAAAAGAGATCTGCTTTTGCCCCTTGCGCAATTTGTTGCTTCAATGCGCCGGATGACCCGAAATTATTTGTTAATGTCACATTCGGATGCTCATCATTAAAGGCGGATTCAATTTCCTTTAGTGCATCCTGAAGACTTGCCGCTGCTGAAATGACAAGCTCTGTTTTTTTGCTTGTATCCGATGACTTCATCTCTGTTTGACACCCGCTCAGGAGCAAGCAGATGGCGATGAAGGGGAAGAACGCATACTTCATGTTCACACCTCTTATTATTCAATATCATATGTATCCTTTATTATAAGCAAACTTATTTGACCATTCATAGGTTTTCAGTAAAAAGAGAAAAGAAAAAGCCGCCAGATGGCGACTTTTTAATGCTGATAAAAACGCAGCAAATTCCCATTGATCAC
Organism: Bacillus sp. Nf3; assembly: GCF_003028545.1. Taxonomy (NCBI): domain Bacteria; kingdom Bacillati; phylum Bacillota; class Bacilli; order Caryophanales; family Bacillaceae; genus Bacillus; species Bacillus sp. Nf3. The sequence continues at coordinate 678,665 of NZ_PYUA01000001.1, forward strand.
TTTGTCTGATAAGGAAAGCTCTTTATTGGCTTTTTCAATATAAGGCTGACACAGCTCATCCTGTTCAACAGGTTCTTTTGTTTTTTGATCATAGCAGGTGTTCTTTGTATAGAGATAATCATCTGTAATAAAGTTCCCGTTTCTCAAAACAGCAAAAGGCGTCCGTTCGTTTGAAAATAAGTCATTGCCAAATTGAATGGCATCCTTCGTTTCAATACCGAGTAAGTGCAGGAGTGTCGGCTTCACGTCGATTTGCCCAGCTGTTTCAGAAATTGTCTGCGGTGCTTGATCTGTGACCCCCGGAATGTAAATTAAAAAGGGCACCCGCTGCAATTTCACAGCATCAAACGGTGTGATTTCATCTTTTTTAAGCAGCTCTGCCATTGCCTGATGGTGTGCCTCGGAGATACCATAGTGATCCCCCATGAGGACAAACATCGTATTGTCATACAGTCCTTCTTCTTTCATGCGGTCAAAAAATGTCTTAATGGCTTCATCCTGATAGCGGACGGTCGTCACATAGCGGTTTAAAATCGCGCTGGACGAATCATATTCATCAATCAATTGATCCTTTGGATCGATTTCAAATGGAAAGTGATTGGTCAAGGTAATAAACGTGCTGTAATAAGGCGCCTTCAACTTTTTTAAATAATCAATGGATTGGTCAAAGAAGTCAATATCCTTTAAGCCCCAGCCAGTTGAATTCTGTTCATTGACCTGATACGAATCGACATCATAAAAACGGTCAATCCCAAACGATTCATACATCACATCACGATTCCAAAACGTTTTATTATTCGCATGAAATTGGACGGATTGATAGTTTTCTTTTTTCAACTGCTTGTATAACGTGTCGTATTCGTTGTCACTCGCTGTGAAAAAGACAGCGCCGCTGCTAGATGGGTAGAGGGAATTTGCGACAATAAACTCTGAATCCGATGTCTTTCCTTGCTCAGTCTGCTGATAAAATTCATCAAAATAAAAACTCTTTTTAGCAAGTTGATTTAAAAAGGGGGTGATGTATTGTCCATTCACCTTTTGATCAACGACAAATTGCTGTGTTGATTCGAGTGAAATGAACACAACGTTCCTGCCTTTAGCAAGTCCAAAGTACTCTTCGTTTGGTGCACTGTAATCAGCCTTTGTGTAGTTTGCTACGGTTGAAAGTGTATCTTCATCTGCAAAGGCCTTTTGTCCAATACGCGCCGTTTGGGCAGCGCCGTCATACAGATGGAACTGAAACAGCCCAAGATTTCGTACGATCACTTCTCGATCATAAGAGCTTGTCAGAAAGCGAGGGTGATCCATCATGGCTGTGCTGACATGAAACACTAGAAAGCTGCAGCACACCGCATAATATGTTTTGATCGTCTTGAAAGATGCTTTTGGTGCTAAAGGTTTGCGCTTTAACAGCCACGCCAGAACCACGAAATCAATGAGCATCAGCAAAAACAGCGGGTGGAACAATTCTGTCATACTGCTGCCCATATCTCCCATGTTTTTCGCTTGGAATAATACAGGGATCGTAATGAAATCAATATAAAATCCATAAAAGATCGTATTCGATATGAGAATGGCCGTCAAAATCAAATTTGCGGTTAATAAAAATACCTTTTGCTTCGTTTCATTTAAAAAAAGAGCAATCCCAAACAAAGGGAGCAAAAAGCTAAGTGGATTGATCAAAAGCAGCCATTCATGAAACAGATTGGCCGTTCGTATGTGAAATCCGAATTGATAAATGATGTATGTTTTCATCCACATGAAGAGGATGGAGTACACTAAAAACCAGTGAATTTTGAAAAACGCTTTCATTTATGTAGCTCCTCACCATTCTGTATTCAGCTGCAAGGCAAAAACACTTATCTTAAACCTACTAAAAAAATGAGGAATGATCAATTCATATCCTGTGTTTTTCGGAAAACTCTTTTTGATTCATTAGAATGGGATGGAGATGCCGCAGAGGACAGCGATGTAATAGCAGGTAACAACGGTGAGAGCAGCTAGTACGACTTGTTCTCCTGTGCTGCCTGTTTTGACATAGAAGGGAAGACGCACTTTAATGGAAGCCGGAAATAAAAATTTAATCCCATTCACTGTTCCTGCATCCAGAATGAGATGGCTTGCCATCCCGACTAGTAAACCGATACTTAGGCTGTCATTTGGAATGTATGTTGTTGCTAGAAAATAAATGATCAGCAAAAATAATAAACTGTGTGTAAACGTGCGATGACCGAACACACTGCTGATCAGTGTCGAGAGCAGCGGGAATTTTCTGCCGATTTTACTTTTTGTATGGCAAAGATCAGGGATCAGAGCACCTGCTGATCCAGCAGCAGCCATCGTCACTGGGTCGAATCCATAGTAGTAGGCAACGGCTGTGGAGGCGGCAATTCCGCCCATGATGTGTGTTTTTCCTGTCATGATGCGTACTCCTGTTCTATCTTTAGTTCAAGTATTCACTATATCAAGGGTCGATTCATTCAGCAAGGCTTATTTCTAAAGAAAAAGAGGCCAAAAAGGTTGGCTGAATGGAAAAACATTCTATAATAAGGAGGAAGTCATGTTGATACTAACGATAAGGATGCGATTCGGATGGGTAATGCAGACATTTTAAAAGAAATTGTTCTTGTACATTATGAAGTCAGCCGTAAATTAAACCGCAAGTTACTTGAGTTAGAGAAAGACATCACGCCCCCACAGATATATGCTCTTTCTATTTTGATACAAGGCAAAGTATCACATGCCGAAGAGCTGAAGCAAAGACTCTCTTTAAACCCTGGTGCAGCCTCTATTGCACTCAATAAATTATGTGAGCAGGGTTATATTCAAAGAGAACGGGACAAGGACGATTCGTCACTTGTCCGTTTAGAAGTCACGGAAAAAGGGATGGCCATTTATGAAAAGCATACACGTCTTTTCGGAAAGGTGATTCAGCATATGATGTCAGACTTCACAAAGGATGATTTAAAAACCTTTCTGACGTACTTGCAAAAAATGAGACAGACCTTTCATGATGATTGAGCCTCTTCCCTTGTATAATGCTGAGCGCTGTAGCACAAATTAAACAGGCAACCGCATTTTATGAAAAGGGAGGAAACAGCGATGTCATTTTTCCAAAAGGATAAAAAAGCGAAAAGTGAGAAAAACCATCAGCAGGTAGATCAGCTGTTAGAGGAAGCAAGTAAAGAGCTAGCAGGCGATCCGCTTCAGGAAGCTGTACAAAAGAAGAAAAATAACCAACAATAAGCAGGTAAAGGGCAGAGAAAAGAATCTCTGCCTTTTTTCTATGTTTTTCCCTTTGACAGATGTGAGAATGTTTGATAACCTTCGTGTAGTAAAAATGAATAGAAATCCTCACGCTATGTCTCAGTGAGGTAGAGGTTGCGCGGATGATGAGTCACTCATGGGAGAGATGGAATCGAAGATCATGAGAAAAAAGGCATCAGCGCCGAAGTGTAGAGAGAGCTCCAACTTTCTTTATGCTGGGTCTGCATTGAATAAATGCAGGACTGCCACGTCTTTGAAGCGTGGAGGGCTATCCGGAGATCAAGGTGTATGTTTTGAAAAGCATGGACTTTTGTTCAGGCTTTTTTTTATGTTCTGAGTCACAAAAATAAGGGTATGCTGTTAAAAAGCAATTCATTATGAACATAAAGAATGCAAGTCATTGCTTCACAAATATATCAATGAAGATACTGCCGGGTCTGGTCCAAAGTGAATAAAACGGAGGTACGGAAATGGAACAGACAAAAAAATGGGGTTTTTGGTTATTGACGGCTTTTGTCGTCGGAAATATGGTAGGTTCAGGCATCTTTATGCTGCCAAGTACGCTTGCCCAGCACGCAAGTCCTTTAGGTGTGACGATGGCATGGCTTGTCACAGGCGGCGGTGTGCTTATGATTGCGCTTGTATTTGGGCATTTGTCCATTCATAAGCCGCAGCTGACGGCTGGACCACAAAGTTATGCAAGGGCGCTTTTTAAAGATCCGAAAAAAGGGAAAGCGGCTGGATTTACAATGGTTTGGGGATATTGGGTGGCAAGCTGGATTAGTAATGTCGCAATTATTACAAGTCTTGCTGGTTATTTAACGACTTTTTTCCCGATTCTCACCGTGAAGACTGAAGTTTTTACCTTTGGAAAAGAATCGGTCACGCTTGGTCAGCTCATGACGTTTATCGTATGTACCCTTCTTCTATGGGGAACACATACCATTTTAATTACAAGCTTAAGTGCTGCTAGTAAATTGAATTTTATTACGACCTTTTCAAAGGTGCTTGGATTTGTCCTTTTTATTGTTGCGGGATTATTTGCATTTCAAACGGCATTATTTGAACATTACTACTTCCCGGTTGAAACAGGCAGCGAAGGAGTGCTTGGCCTTGGAGGTCAAATTCATCATGCGGCTATTTCCACACTATGGGCATTTATTGGAATTGAATCAGCTGTCATTTTATCAGGAAGAGCATCCTCACAGCGTGATGTGAAGCGTGCGACGATTACAGGTCTTTTAATCGCACTTTCGATCTACATGATTATCACGTTGATTACAATGGGCGTTTTGCCGCACGATCAATTGCAAGGCTCTGACAAACCATTCGTAGACGTGCTTCAGCTTATTATTGGGCCAGCTGGCGGAATTGTCATGGCTCTGCTGGCGATTATTTGCTTGTTTGGTTCGATGCTTGGGTGGATTTTACTTGGTTCAGAAGTGCCGTATCAAGCAGCAAAGGCTGGTGATTTTCCAGCAGTATTTGCAAAAACAAACAAAAAAGGAAGCCCTGCTTTCGCTTTGACTGTTACAAATATTATGTCACAGCTGTTTATCTTCTCTGTGATGTCACGTACGATTAATGAAGCTTTTACCTTTTTAACTACATCAGCGACACTTGCGTATCTTATTCCGTATATTGTGTCTTCCATCTACAGCTTTAAGGTCATTATGCAAGGTGACACGTATGAGCTTCAAAAAGGAAATCGAACAAGAGACGGCATCATTGCACTGGTTGCGATGGGGTATTCAGCTTGGGTCATTATTTCAGGAACAGCCGACTTGAAAACCTTTGGTCTTGGAATTGGTCTATTCTTAGTAGGTATTTTGCTTTATCCATTCATGTCAAAAGGATTTGCCAAAGGAACGGTATAAGAAAGACGTTTCTCCATTTCTGGAGAAACGTTTTTTTATGATGCAGATGTCAATCGGTCCACAATAAATTCTAGCTGACCTTCTAGTGACACTGGGTCATTAAAGAAGAAACCGACTGGATCTATTTCGAATACATGTTTATTTTTGACGGCAGGAAGTGATGTCCAAATGCTGCTTTGATACACTTGTTCACCTTTACTTTTTGAGCCGCTCCATGGACCTGTGAAAATATAGTCGCCTGCGAATTCTGGCAGCTTCTCAAGAGAAATATTCGCATAGCCGACGCCGCTGTCGATCGCTTCTTTTTTAACCGCCTTCGGTGCTTTTAATTTCAGTTCGTCATAAATGATTTCGCCCCCGCGGGCAAAGGTGTTTCCGAAGATATAAATGCCTTTATCAAATGGCGATACGATCGAGACCGTTTTGCTGCCGACAGCTTTGGTTACCTTTGGTTTCACCTCAGCAATTTTGGTATCCCATTTTGTGATCCATTCTGTTGCTTTTTTTGGTGTGCCTGTCATTTTACCGAATTCTTTTAGCTGGTCTTTGAAAGAATATTGATTGTATTTTACCGCTACAGTTGGGGCGATTTTTTTGTATTGATCAAACTTCTCATCTTCCCCCCAAGCAATAATCATATCTGGCTTCGAAGCGGCTACCTTTTCGACCGATGGGGTCCTTCCGAGATTTTCCACTCCATCTGTTTTCCCTTTATAAAAAGGGTTTTTAAAGATGGGTGATGTTGTAGCAACTGGCGTTTTGCCGAGTGTGACGAGGTCCCCGTAATAGCTTTCTGCAAGAAGCACTATTCGTTTCGGATTTTTCGGAAGCTTCACTTCACCTTTTGCATCCTGATATGTCATCATGTCATTCTTTTTCGCTGCAGATTGTTTATTTGAAGTGCTGCCGCAAGCGGCTGTAAAGATCATAAGAATCGATAAAGAAATCAAAAGAAATCCAGTTCGTTTTTTCACAAAAGTTCTCTCCTATTCATTTTTCCTTGATAATGATTCTCAATTTCATTTTTTATCGTAACATGATAGGAACAAAAATGCATTGGCTAATTTAGGCCTAAAGAAAAATGATGAAATTCTCACAGTTTTTTGATGAAAATAAAGAAATTTATCAGAACAATGATTTCAAAAAGAAAAGAAAGTGATATACTAGACTTCGAGATTGATAATCATTATCACTAATAAAGAATAAACATGAACGGAAAGGAAGAGACTGGTTTTGGGCTCACAATCGAATAAACAGCTGCCAGCCAGCGATGATACGATCGATATTGTCACGAAGCCTTTTGGAACAGCAGCTGTTATCATCATAGGAATCATCGCTTTAGCATTTGGTCTTTTTTTATCGGTATCATTAGGAGCGGCAAACATTCATCTACAGACTGTATGGGAAGCCGTTTTTCATTTTGATCCACAAGAAACTTCACATCAAATCATTCGGGAATTGAGGCTGCCGCGCACAGTTGGAGCCGCGCTCGTCGGTGCCTTTTTAGCCGTATCAGGTGCCATTATGCAAGGAATGACAAGAAATGCGCTGGCGTCACCGGAGATTATGGGTGTGACAAATGGCTCCGCTTTTGCGATTGCCATTGCATTAGCATTTTTCCCTGGCCAATCTTCTTTCACATTAATTCTTTGGTCATTTGTTGGAGCCGCACTCGGTGCCTCTATTGTATTTGGTGTCGGTACTATGTCAAAAGGGGGACTGACTCCGGTTAAACTTGCACTAGCTGGTACAGCGGTTGGAGCACTTTTGAGCTCAATTTCTTCAGCCATTGCCATTCGTTTTGACGTCGCTCAAGATATGAGCTTTTGGTATGCTGGCGGAGTGGCAGGTGTGAATTGGAGCAACATTCATATCATCATTCCAGTTGCCATTGCAGGACTAATCATTGCAATGATCCTTGCCCGTTCGATCACGGTTCTGAGCTTAGGTGAAGAATTGGCGAAAGGACTTGGACAGTATACGAAAACGGTCAAGGTGCTTGGCGTATTGGTTGTTATTCTTTTAACGGGTGCTGCCGTGTCGGTAGCAGGCTCTATTGGTTTTATCGGGCTTGTGATCCCTCATGTCACTCGATTCTTGGTCGGAGTGGACTATCGCTGGATTATCCCATGCTCCGCTATTTTAGGGGCCACTTTGTTAATTTATGCGGACATTGCTGCGAGGCTGGTCAACGCTCCGTTTGAAACGCCAGTCGGTGCCATTACGGCGATTATAGGCGTTCCTTTCTTCTTATATTTAGCTAGACGTGAAAGGAGCGGAATTTAAATGGAAATGGTGCAGCAAGCAAAGAAAAAGAAATATCAACGAACGATGCTCATGATCTTTTTCGCGATCGTAGCTGTGTTCCTTATTAGTTTAAATACCGGAGAAATTCGGATCTCTCCGATGGATACATTGAAAACACTTTTTGGATTCGGAAGTGAAATGGATGAGCTCGTATTATTCGAATTCCGACTTCCAAGAATGGTCATCGCTTTACTTGTCGGTGCTTCTATCGCTGTATCAGGAGCGATTTGGCAAGGTGTTTCGCAAAATGGTTTAGCTGACCCAGGTATTCTCGGGGTCAATGCCGGCGCTGGCTTTGCCGTTGTGCTATTTATCTTTGCATTTCAAGGCACGATGGCGAATTTAGGTGATTTCTCGATTTTTGTACTGCCGCTTTTCGCGTTCGTAGGTGCAGGCTTTGCTGCATTTCTCATCTATGTGTTAGCGTGGAAAAAAGGCATCACACCTGTCCGATTGATTTTAACTGGTATTGGTGTTAATGCTGCGTTTTCAGCAGCGATTGTGGTCATTCAATTGAAAATGAGCCCAAATGATTTTAACCAAGCCATCGTGTGGTTATCTGGAAGTATTTATGGCTCAAGCTGGACGTATGTCCTGTCTGTTCTGCCATGGATGGTGATTTTCCTTATATTCGCGATTGTCAGATCACGCTATTTAAATATCATGAATTTGGGTGATCAGCTGTCCTATGGATTAGGCATTTCAGTTCATAAAGAAAGAAGCTTGTTCATGCTGATTGCCGTTGCATTAGCAGGTGCGAGTGTTGCTGTTGCAGGAAGTATCTCTTTCCTAGGATTAGCCGCACCGCACTTGGCGAGAAAGCTTGTTGGGCCAAAGCATCAAGGAATGATACCGGCCTCCGCGTTGATTGGGGCGCTGTTATTATTATTGGCGGATACACTTGGCCGCGTCATACTTGCACCATCAGAAGTGCCAGTTGGCCTTGTCGTTTCTGCTTTAGGCGCACCTTACTTCATTTACTTATTGATGAAATCGAACTAATGAGGAAGGAGAGACAACATATGAAATCGCTCGAAACAGAAAAGCTTTGTATCGGTTATCAAGACCGTTTGATTGTAGAAGATTTGAATGTCAGTATCCCAAAAGGCAAGGTGACAACACTGATTGGACCGAATGGCTGCGGGAAATCAACCATTTTAAAAACGATGTCTCGTATTATGAAGGCCAATCGAGGAGCTGTTTATTTAAATGGCCAGGCTATCCATGAGACGCCGACAAAAGAAATTTCAAAACAAATGGCGATCTTACCGCAAACACCCGAAGCACCTAGTGGACTGACAGTGTATGAGCTTGTGTCATATGGACGTTTCCCGCATCAAAATGGGTTTGGCCGCTTATCAAATGAAGATAAACGAATCATCAGATGGGCACTTGAGGAAACGGGAATGATCGCTTTTCATGATCGGCCAATTGAAGCACTTTCAGGCGGGCAGCGTCAGCGTGTATGGATTGCGATGGCACTTGCCCAGGAAACAGAGCTGCTCCTATTGGATGAACCTACGACGTATTTGGATCTTGCACATCAGCTCGAGATTCTTCAGCTTTTAGAACGCTTAAATAGAGAGCAGGGGCGTACTGTGTTGATGGTCATCCATGATTTGAATCATGCGGCGCGTTTTTCACAGTACATGATTGCCCTCAATCAAGGGAAAGTCATAAAAGACGGTACGCCTCATGAGGTCATGACCAAAGAGGTACTCAGTCAGGTATTCCATATTGATGCAGAAATTGTGCTTGATCCTAGAACGAATAAGCCGATTTGTTTAACATATGATTTAATGAATCATGAACGAAAGCTAGAAGCTGTAAATGGATAATAGATGTAAAGGAACTCGGTGCAGATGCCGGGTTTTTTTGCGTGTTTGAAACTTCCTAGTGCTACTATTTTCTCTAGTTGATTTTTTTCGCTTTTATGCAGAAAAGAGGTACTTTTTTACTTTAGACAATGGTAATATACGGTTAGAGATCATAGCTAGAAAGGAAAGAGATGCGTGGAAACAGCAAAAATATTGATTGCAGATGACGAAGAAGCAATTGTGAAAATGGTTGAACGCGTATTAAAAAAAGAAGGATTCAAGCATATTTATAAAGCATACCATGCAGATGAAGCATTAGATGTTGTCAAAAAGGAGGACATCCACCTCTTACTTCTAGATGTGATGATGCCCGGTAAATCTGGCTTTGACGTTCTGCCTGAAATCAGAAAAGTAACGAAAGCGCCTATTTTTTATTTAACTGCAAGAACGTCTGATGTCGATAAACTGACGGGCTTTGCGCAGGGGGCAGACGATTATATCACGAAGCCATTTAATCCTCTTGAGCTAGTGGCTAGAATTAAGGCTCACCTAAACCGAACATATATCTCCTTACAGGAGGAACAAGAAGACACTCAAAGCCAATATCATTATGCCCATTTCTCCTATCATCCTCATGCAGCTGAATTGAAAGTAAGAGGAGAGGTGACGGCATGCTCAGCTCAGCTTCTTTCTTTGCTGAAGTACTTTTGTGATCATCCGAATGTGGTTCTTTCAAAAGATCAAATCTATGAGAAAGTATGGGGCGTCCCATCATATGGTGATAACAACACTGTCATGGTTCATATTCGAAAGCTGAGAGAAAAGATCGAGTTAGATCCAAGTCAGCCCGAATATATTGTGACGATCCGTGGTATGGGATATAAATTTATACCACACCCTGCAAAGGTCCTTCAATAAATTATGAATTTACGAGCAAAACTTTTCTTTCACTTTGTCGGACAAATGTTTATTGTGATTGCTGTTTTTATAATCGGAAATACGTTCTCTGATAATCTATATGTAAAAAAATACTACGAGAACATGGCTGAAACTGGTTTAACTAAAGCTGATGGAGATACACTCATGAGCTGGCTTTATTTTAACGAGGATGGAAAAATGGAAGCCGACGATCAGCTCAAGCAAGCAGTGCAAAAACGAGACGGCTGGCTGCAAGTGATTGATTCAAAAAAGAAAAACGTTTATAGCTATCACCGCCCTAAATCTATTCCAACATCCTATCAAAAGGATGAAATGATTAAGATCTTTGAAAAAAGAGAATTTAAAGATTACAAGATGTACTTCTGGCCAATTGAGATTGATCAAGAAAGCTTTATTGTGTTATATGGGTTCAAAACGAACAGCACAAAGGTAGCCAATTATCTGAAGCAGCACGAGAAAAATTTGGCTGCATTATCTCAATATTCGGTTGAAACGAAAGAATTCTTGAAGAGAATGAACGGATCGGTTCATCTGTTCAATGAAGAAGGAAAATATTTAAAAGGCATTCGGACCAACACAAGTTTGAAGCATAACGTAACAGATATTGAATTGCTCAAGTATCAATCGAAGCCTTGGGAGTTTAGAAGTGACCTCACTTATATGAAGGTGAATAAAAACCTGTATATTATCGTTTCGGTACCAAATAAAGTATACAGCCCAGACGAGCTTTACGATAAGGAGACAGACGCTTTAAATCAATATACAACCATCTTAATTGCAGGTCTTGCGCTCACTATTATTATTGTGATGACATTATGGTACTCGTATTGCTATGGGCTGCCAATTTATCATATTATTCGCTGGCTGATTTTCTTATCAAAAAATAAATTGCAGGAACCAACAAATAGAAAGGGAATTCCAGTCAGTAAAAATAAAAAAGGCCGTATTAAGCGGGAATATCGTTTATTTGAGGATATCCTAAAAACAATGGATCAGCTCACACATACGTTAAAAGAGAACGAATCAAACCGAAGAAAAATTCAAACCACAAGGGAAGAATGGATTGCAGGATTGTCTCATGATTTGAAAACGCCTTTAAGTACGATTTACGGCTATGGACTCATGCTTGAATCCGATCAATATCAATGGTCCAAGGAAGAAGTCATAGAAATGGGACAGGTGATTCGTGAGAAATCAGAATACATGTCGACACTGATTGAGGATTTAAACCTCACGTACCGATTGAAGAATGGTGCCCTGCCTATTAATCGGAAGCCGGTTGAACTCAGTGAATTTTTAGCTTCCATTATGGATGAGTTCTCAAGAAGCTCCTCATCTGAGGATTATCCATCCTCCTTTGAAGATCAAACTGATGGTGTCATATTTGAGATCGATAAAGCCTGGTTCAGACGAGTGATTGAGAACCTGCTGGCGAATGCAGTGAAGCATAACGAAAAAGGCACTCATATTACAGCTGTTTTATCTGAAACAGATGAAGAAGTTCGGATCGAAATGAAAGACAATGGCCGCGGAATGGCACAGGAAACGGTGGATCACCTATTTAACCGCTACTACAGAGGGACAAATACAAATGATCCAACGAACGGAACTGGTCTCGGGCTTGCGATAGCAAAAGAGCTCGTCTTGCTGCATGACGGTGATATTCAAGTTGAAAGTGAACTAGGCTCTGGAACAACTATTGCGATTATCCTAAAAAAATCATCACCTGTAAAATAGCCAAAAAACGATTTTCTTTTCTAAAGGAGATCGTTTTTTCCTGTTTTAGGATTGAAATCAATTTTGTAAACGATTACAATAAAATTGTTAACGTGAACAAATCATTTTTATTTATAAGAGAGATGGGGGAGTTTGATGAAAGCCTTTTTAGATGATCAGTTTTTACTCAACAGTCAAACGGCGGAAAAGCTATATCATGAGTTTGCTAAGGACCTTCCAATTATAGATTACCATTGTCATTTAAGCCCCAAAGAAATCTATGAAAATAAAACCTTCCATAATATCACCGAAGCATGGCTTTACGGAGATCATTACAAATGGCGTGCCATGAGAGCAAACGGCATACCAGAATCACACGTCACAGGGGATGCCTCAGACTATGAGAAATTTCTGGCGTGGGCGAAGACCGTTCCCATGACCATTGGAAACCCGCTCTATCACTGGACTCATTTAGAACTGAGACGATATTTTGGAGTTGAGGAACTTTTAAACGAAAAAACTGCACACATCATCTGGCAAAAAGTAAATGAAAAGCTGCAAGGAGAGGGTTTTGGTGCGAGAGACTTCATTGTGAAAACGAACGTTGAAACAGTCGTGACTACAGATGATCCAGTCGATTCGCTTTGCTATCATCAAAAACTGTGGGAAGAAGGATTCACTGTGCAAGTACTGCCCGGATTTCGGCCTGATAAGGCTCTTGATATAACAAATCACCTATTTACAGCGTATGTTCACGAACTGGCAGAGGCTTCATCTACTCCAATCCAATCCTATCAAGACTTTTTAACAGCACTCCGTGCAAGAATTGATTTTTTCCATGAACAGGGCTGCCTGATCTCAGATCATGCCATTAACGAAATGACGTTTGAAGAAACGACGGAAGAAGAAGTGGAAGCCATCTTTCATAAAAAAATGTCGGGTCATGCATTGACGGAAAAAGAGAAGATTAAATTTAAAACACAAACATTCATTAAGCTTGGTCAGGCTTACTATGAGCGGGGCTGGGCGATGCAGCTTCATATCAATGCACTTAGGAACAACAATACGAAAATGTTTGAGCGGCTTGGGCCAGATACAGGGTATGATGCGATGAATGATGAGGACATTGCCAAGCCACTTTGCCGAATATTGGATCGTTTACAACAAGAACAGGCACTGCCAAAAACCATTCTATATTCCTTGAATCCTAGGGATAATGTTGTGATTTCCACATTGGCTGGAAGCTTTCAAGACGGGACGGCACCTGGGAAGATTCAGCACGGTACAGCTTGGTGGTTTAATGATACGAAACAAGGGATGACAGAGCAGATGATGGCTCTATCCAGTATTGGACTGATCAGCCGTTTCATTGGGATGCTGACAGATTCAAGAAGCTTTTTGTCGTATACAAGGCATGAATATTTTCGAAGACTGCTTTGCGATATCATCGGAGATTGGGTAGAAAAAGGGGAAGTTCCATATGATCTTGATCTGTTAGGGGGAATCGTGAAAGGAATCGGCTATGAAAATGCCAGACTGTATTTCCAATTTGACCGGGCGAAGCAGCTCCAGCATCCGAACAAAATGACATGAAGAAAATGAAAGCGGTTTTATGATAAGATGGTAAAAAATCATAAAAGGCGGAATAGCATGACAGTCACAATTAAAGACATAGCAAAATTAGCAAACGTCTCTCATACCACGGTATCAAGGGCTTTGAATAACAGTCCTTTTATTAAAGAGAAGACAAAACAAAAGATTTTGTCGATTGCAAAACAGCTGAATTATTCACCGAATGTCCATGCGAGAGGCCTTGTATCACAAAAATCATTTACAATCGGTCTGTTTTTTACGAGTTTAACAGAGGGCACATCTTCAAGCTTCTTTGTGGATGCATTAAAAGGTGTCAATAGCGTCATGACAGAGTATTATAATCTCTTTGTAAGAGGAATTGATGACTTTCACGATTATACAACCATTCATAAACAACGCTATGATGGCATTTTGCTCATGAGTCAAAGCGAGCACGATGAGGCGTTTATCCATCATGTGAAGAAACAGGGCATTCCCATCATTGTGCTGAATCGCCGTGTAGAAAGTCATGAAGTCATGAATATATTAGCAGATGATAGTCAAGGAGCTTACCAGGCTGCACAACATTTCATTCACCAAGGTCATGAACAAATCGCCATCATTGAAGGGAAAGAAGGCTTTAAATCAACTCAAGAAAGAAAAGCTGGTTTCCTGCAAGCGTTAATTGATCACCAAATACCTATGAAGAAAGAATATATGATGAAAGGCGATTATCACATGAAAAGCGGCTATGAATCAATGGAATCGCTGCTGGCCCTTGATGAACCGCCAACAGCGCTCTTTTGCTCAAATGATGACATGGCGATCGGTGCAATGAATGCTTTATTTGCAAAAGGCAAAACGTGTCCAAATGATATTTCTATTATTGGTTTTGATGATATTGCATTTTCATCCTATACCACACCTGCATTGACAACGGTGAAAAAGCCGATTGAAAAAATGTGTGCACTTGGAGCAGAAGCCATTCTTTCAGTAATAAACGGTGAAGAGCAGGAAGAAGATCATATGGAAAAAGTGTATGTTCACACAGAGCTGATGATCAGAGACTCAGTTAAAAAGGTGCAGTAATCAGCACCTTTTTAGAAAAATGTTCACGTGTGCATATTACTTGGAGAGGGGAATCCATTTGAAACGATTATCAAAAGCCATATACCCGGCACCTGAGTATCCGGAAACGATTTTGCAGATTGGCGAAGGAAATTTTATGCGAGGATTTATCAATTGGCACATCCAGAAGCTGAACGACTGCACAGATTTTAAAGGAAGAGCTGTTGTTGTCCCTCCTCGAAAAGGATCAGTGGCAGCCTTAAATGAACAAGATGGCTTGTACACATTATGTATTCAGGGATATCATGACCGGCAAGAAATGAATGAACGTATGATCATCCAATCGATTAGCAGAGGAATTAGTACGTATACGGATTACGAGGAGTTTTTACACGTAGCAGAAAACCCGGATCTCCGCTTTGTCTTCTCAAACACGACGGAGGCAGGACTTGTGCTCAAAAAGGAGGACCGTTTGGAGGATCGGCCGCAAGCCAGTTTTCCAGGAAAGCTGACAGCGTTCTTGTATCACCGGTTTAAAGCATTTGCTGGAGATGAGCGGAAAGGTCTGATCATTCTACCTTGTGAATTGGTTGAACAAAATGGTGATCGATTGAAGGAATATGTGATCAGTATGGCAGCTGAGTGGGAATTGCCGCCTGCGTTTATGACATGGATAAAAGAGACCAACACGTTTTGTAATACGCTTGTGGACCGGATTGTCCCTGGATTCTCTAAGGAAGCGGCTGAAATCGTAGAAAAGGAAGAAGGGTATATTGACGAATTGCTTGTCACGGCAGAATATTATCATCTTTTTGTCATTGAAGCACCTGCCTTCGTACAAAAGGAGCTCCCCTTTCAAGAAGCAGGGTTAAATGTTCTTTTTGTAGAGGATATTGCGCCTTATCGTATGAGCAAGGTACGAATTTTAAATGGTGCACATACAGCGATGGTGCCGATTGCTTACTCATGCGGTATAGAAACTGTAAAAGAAGCTGTGGATGATGAGCATGTTGGTCCGTTCATCCGGCGTATGCTGGAGGAGGAAGTACTTCCAGGACTTGAACTTCCTCAAGATGAGCTTCTTCTTTATACACAATCCGTTTGGGATCGTTTTTGCAATCCATTTGTAAAGCATCAATTGCTGGATATTGCACTGAATGGGGTATCCAAATTCCGAACCCGTAATCTTCCGTCATTGCTTGATTATGTCGAGCAAAAGAAACAGCTGCCAATGAAACTTGTGTTTTCACTTAGCAGTCTCATTTATTTCTACAGAGCATATGCAGGAAGGGTAAAGGATGATGAAACTGTGCTCACGCTCATGAAGGACGCATGGGAAAACCGTTCCAATGAAGCGGTTGCAGCGAGTATCCTTTCATACGAATCATTATGGGGCAGAGATTTAACGGATGTAAAAGGATTGAGTCAAGCTGTAGCTGATCAGCTTACCCTCATACAGAAGTACGGGATGAGAGCGGCTGTTCACCGAATGATGCGTCATCAATATGAAAATCAGGGGGAGAAGGCATGAAAGACTTTATTGTAATCCACCCTTCAGATAATGTCGGTATTGCTTTAAAAGGATTGGAACAAGGGGAAGAGCTGCAGCATCAAGGACATACGATTATCTTAAAAGAGACCGTTGGCAAAGGTCATAAGTTTGCATTGGCTGATATCAAGCAAAGAGAGAATATTATCAAATATGGCTATCCCATTGGTCATGCAGTGACTGCCATTTCTGCTGGAGAATGGGTGCATACGCATAATATTAAAACCAATCTATCTGGCAAGCTAGAATACGAATACCAGCCTTCATTATCAGAAAACCCCTATGAAAAAACAAATCTTACATTTAAAGGATATAAACGAAAAAATGGCGAAAGCGGAATCCGCAATGAGCTTTGGATTGTTCCTACCGTTGGATGTGTGAATGGCATCGCCGATCAAATGATCCAAATATTCACCGCTGAAATGGGTGGAAACATCCATCCTTTTGAAACAGCCCTCGTATTAAAGCACAATTATGGATGTTCACAGCTTGGGGACGATCATGAAAATACCAAAACCATTTTACAAAATGCGGTGAAGCATCCTAACGCTGGAGGAGTACTTGTTCTTGGACTTGGGTGTGAAAACAATGATATTGAGGATTTTCAGTCCACATTAGGTGAATATGACCGTACGAGAGTGAAATTTTTAAGAAGCCAAGAAGTAGGAGATGAGATTGAGACGGGAGTGGCTTTACTCAAGGAAATTTATGATGCGGCGAAAGAAGATCATCGTGAAGACATTCCGTTATCTGAGCTGAAAATTGGTTTGAAGTGCGGAGGATCAGATGGATTTTCCGGTATTACTGCAAATCCGCTTTTAGGCAGACTGTCCGATTTTATTGTCGCGCAAGGCGGAACGACGGTGCTGACAGAAGTGCCCGAAATGTTTGGTGCTGAAACGATTTTAATGGAGAGAGCAGCATCAGAAGCGACTTTCGACAATATTGTGCAAATGATCAATGACTTTAAACAATACTTTTTGGATCATCGACAGCCGGTATATGAAAATCCTTCCCCGGGAAATAAAGCTGGTGGAATTTCGACATTAGAGGATAAGTCTCTTGGCTGTACACAAAAAGCAGGTACTTCTGATATTAAAGATGTATTGAAATATGGAGAGCTGCTGAAACAAAAGGGATTGAACTTATTAAGTGCACCTGGTAATGATTTGGTTGCTTCATCTGCTCTTGCTGCTTCCGGTTGTCAAATGGTGCTTTTTACAACAGGCAGGGGGACACCATTTGGTACGTTTGTGCCAACAATGAAGATCTCGACCAACACAGCTTTATATGAAACAAAAAAGCACTGGATTGACTTTAATGCCGGAGAACTGCTTGAAGATGTACCGGAAGATGTTGTGTTAGAAAAATTCATTTCAACGGTTATTGATGTGGCGAGTGGGAAGCTGTTAAATCATGAGAAAAACAATTTTAGAGAGCTGGCTATTTTCAAAACAGGTGTCACACTTTAAGGCGACTGGGGGATGAGAAAGTGTCTAAAAAGCGGGATTTGATGTATATCACAGCAGGAACGGTACTAACTGGAGTCGGAATTGCTCGATTAGCAAAGCAAGGGAAGAAAGATAAAAAAGCAAACGGGATCGATCAAGTGTTAAAGCAGATAAAAGCGCCGCAGTTCCCAGATCGTGAATTGAATGTGGTTCATTATGGAGCAGATGCGGAAGGGAAAGAGTTATCTACAAATGCCATTCAGTCTGCCATCGATGAAGCACATCGGTTGAAAGGAGGAAGGGTGCTGATCCCAGCAGGGACGTTTGTGACAGGTGCTTTAGAATTGAAAAGCAATGTAGAACTTCATCTGCATGAGAAAGCCTATGTGACATTCAGTCAAGACCCAAAGGATTATCTGCCTCTTGTACTGACAAGATATGAAGGGATTGAGCTTTATAATTATTCACCTCTCATTTATGCACACCATGCAGAAAATATCGCTATTACTGGAGCCGGAACGCTTGATGGCAGAGGGGATGAGCATCATTGGTGGCCTTGGAAGTATGGGACAAATGGCCAGCCCTCTCAGGATCGGGATCGTCAGCTCTTGTTTGAAATGGCGGAAAAGAGAATACCGGTAGAAGAAAGGGTGTTTGGAGAAGGCCATTATTTAAGATCGAGCTTTATTCAGCCATACCAATGTCAGCAAGTTCTAATCGAAGGAGTGACAGTGAAGGATTCACCAATGTGGCAAATTCATCCTGTATTAAGTAGTAACGTCATCGTCCGCGGTGTTAAAATCATTGGGCATGGACCAAACACAGATGGTGTCAATCCGGAGTCTTGCCGGAATGTGCTCATTGAAGATTGTTACTTTGATAACGGAGATGATTGTATTGCCATCAAATCGGGCAGAAACGAGGATGGACGGAGAATAGGGGTTCCATCTGAAAACATCGTCATTCGTAGAAATGAGATGCGGGATGGACACGGCGGTGTGACGATCGGGAGCGAGATTTCTGGCGGGGTAAAGTATGTTTATGCAGAAAATAATGTAATGGACAGTCCGAACCTTGACCGGGCACTGCGTATTAAAACCAACTCTGTCAGAGGCGGTACGATTGAACATATTTATTTTAAAAACAATACAGTCAAAAGTCTAAAGCATGAAGTGATCTGTATTGACATGATGTATGAGGAAGGAGATGCTGGTCCGCATCGTCCTGTTGTACGTCATATTGAAGTAGAAGGACTCAAAAGCAGCGGCGGACGATATGGTGTGAAAATAGCCGCATACGCACATTCTCCTGTTACTCATTTTAAAATGAAAGATTGTGTCATAGATGAAGTGGCGTACCCCTTATCTTTAGAGCATGCAGTTTCTCCTGCTTTTCAGAAAGTCGTCATCAATGGAGAACCAATCAATCAATAGAAGAGTGAAAAACAGTCTTTTTAGAGGCTGTTTTTTTGTTTTATGAACAGAAAAGACGCTTTTAGAAATCACATATACAACCTATCTGCACTGTAGTATAATATTCCCGAAATTAGAAAAGAATTGACGAAAGAGATTTCGTTAAGCAGTACATAAACCAGGGGGTTCACTCATGAAAAAGTTAACAGCTATTTGGCTATCGTTATTGCTTGTGATGGGTGTTTTAGCAGGATGTGCAGGCGCTGAGACAGATCATAAAGCAACAGGGTCACAAAATAAAGAAACGGCCACTGCGGCATTTCCAGTATCGATTAAAGATGCAGCTGGCAAAACAGTCGAAATCAAAGAACAGCCTAAACGAATTGTTTCGTTAATTCCAAGTAATACGGAAGTTGCTTATGCACTCGGTCTTGGAGATAAAATGGTTGGACGATCAGACTTTGATAATTATCCAAAGGAAGTCGAAAAGGTAGAGAAGATTGGCGGACTTAAATTTAATGTCGAGAAGGTCATTTCCTTAAAGCCAGATCTTGTGTTAGCACATGCATCTCAAATGGGATCAAAAGAAGGATTTAAACAGCTTGAAGATGCAGGGATCCAAGTGCTGACTGTAAATGATGCAACTTCCTTTAAGGATGTGTACAAATCAATCCATATGATCGGTGAAGCAGCTGGCGTGAAAGAAGCATCAACAAAGCTTGTAGGTGAGATGAAAACAAAATTGAATGACATCAAGAAACAAGCAGAGGCGATTTCAAAAGACAAACAAAAAACTGTCTTTGTCGAAGTGTCAGGTGCTCCTGAAATCTATACAACTGGTAAAAATACATTTATGGATGAAATGCTTTCTGTTATCCATGCCAAAAATGCTGCTGGCGATCAAACTGGCTGGGTGCAAATGACAGAAGAATCGATCATCAAACGAAATCCTGATGTCATCGTGACAATTGATGGTTCCAGCTTAGCTGATTTGAAAAAAAGAGACGGCTGGAATGCAATGAAAGCAGTGAAAGAAAAACAAGTCTTTCAATTGAATACGGATCTCGCATCAAGACCGGGACCGCGATTGGTTGAAGGAGTCGAGGCTCTTGCGAAAAGCGTCTATCCTGACACGTTCAAATAAATTGATCATCGCATATACACTAAGCTCTTTACTTCTTGTGATGAGCATTGGAATGGGAATCTCCTTTGGAAGCTTAGGGATTCCCATTCCTTCTATTCTTCGTATAATTGTTCATGAACTATTCGGAGTACAGTTTGGAACCATTGATTCCATCGATCGCAATATTATGATGAACATTCGGTTGCCAAGAGTCATATTAGCGGCATTAGTCGGAGCAGCACTGGCGTTATCTGGTGCAGCTTTTCAAGGTTTATTAAAAAATCCTCTCGCTGACCCTTATACGCTGGGGGTATCTCAAGGGGCATCAGTTGGAGCCGTATCGACCCTGTTTTTTAGCTGGCAGCTCCCGCTTGTTGGCAGTTTCACACTGCCATTATTCAGTATGACAACAGCGCTTGTGACCCTGTGTCTCGTTCTCTTTTTTGCGCGTCTTGTTCATCGGGGGATGAGCATTTCTTCTTTAATTTTGACAGGAGTGATTTTCAGCTCTTTTTTGGGTGCGCTCATTTCATTGATGATTGCTTTAACAGGTGATGATCTAAAAGAGATCATTCATTGGCTGCTTGGCAGTGTGTCCATGAGAGGCTGGCGTTATATTGTGCTTTTTCTTCCTTTCTTTTTAATTGGGACCTTTGCGTTAATGTTGATGGGGCGAGATTTAAATGTCATGACGTATGGCGAGGAGAAGGCAAAGCTATTAGGTGTCCATGTGAAAAGGAGCAAATATATTGTGCTTCTGGCAGGCTCGATTCTGACCGGAAGTGCAGTAGCCGTATCAGGGACAATCGGTTTTGTAGGACTTGTGATTCCACATTTTATCCGCCTCTTAACTATCACGGATCATCGGCATCTGCTGCCTTTGTCTATGTTGAACGGTGCTTCCTTTCTCGTATTAGCAGATATGTTATCCCGTACCATCATTGAGCCGACTGAATTACCGATTGGCATCATTACTGCGTTAATTGGTGCACCTGTATTTGGCATCATCCTCATTCGTCAATATAGAGGGGGGACGCACGTATGATTCAAGTGAAGGAAATCAGAGGTGGATATGGTGAGAAAGAGATTATTCGTGGCATTAGCCTTGAAGTAAAGCAAGGAGAATTTCTCGGTATACTCGGCCCAAACGGGAGCGGTAAGACAACCCTGCTTAAAATGATGGCAGGAGTTTTAGCACCTGAGAGCGGTGAAGTGCGCCTCGGCGGTCACCTTGTTCAATCCTATCAGCCAAAGGCGCTTGCGCAAAAGATGGCAGTTCTACCGCAGAAAACGGACCAAGCTTTTTCATTTACGGTGGAAGAAACCGTCCAATTCGGCCGTTATCCATATCAAAAAGGGTGGCTGCAATCTGTCACGCAAGAAGATGTGCTGGTCGTCAGAAAAGTAATGGAACAAACGGGTGTTGCACAGTTTAAGGATCAACCCATCCATGAGTTAAGCGGAGGAGAACAGCAGCGTGTGTATTTGGCACAGGCATTGGCGCAGCAACCTGAATATTTATTGCTGGATGAACCAACCAGTTTCCTTGACTTAGCCTATCAAAAAGATTTGCTTGATTTAATTAAAGAAGAAACGACTTCCTCTAGGTTAACGGTCATTGGCGTATTCCATGATGTGAACATTGCTAGTTTATATTGTGATCGGCTGCTGCTGCTTCATGAAGGAAAGACTGACATGTTAGGACTCCCCCATCACGTCTTGACCACCGAACGAATCAACCGTGTGTATGAAACAAATGTGACACCGCTCCAGCATCCAATTAGGGCAAACCCTCAGTTGATGATTGAACCTGCGGTCTCTTCTAATGCATCAATTGTAAACATAGCGGATGGCTGGAGGACATATGGCTCAGAAGGAATGATATTTTCCATTAATCAGCCTCTTCGCATTCTTACCTCACATAAGGAAAACGGCGGGTTCTTTTGGAAAAGGTCGATTGGAACGGGAACGAAGACGCTTCATCATCAGTTAGAGCCAACTGAAGATATGCTGTTTTTCGAGCAAGCTAAAGGATTAGCGAAATACGCCGCAGAAGACGCCGAAGACGATATGATCCTTTACAGCATGCTTCAGCAAGAAGAGTTGACCATTTGGCTTATCCTGAAACGATCTTTATCAGACGGCGCAGCTGTTCAGCTCATAGGTCAGCTTATGCACATCATAAAGCAAGAAACAAGCATTCCAATCCATCATCTTTGTATTGCTGCACCCAATACGCAAGAAACGGAAGATGTTGATCTTTTAAACGAAAGATTAGGACAAAAGGTGTATGGGCTTCTTCATAAGTTGAAAGTCATTCAAAAGTGAACGTACAGTTATATTTAGGTTAGTTGAATAAAACAGTTGATATTGTAAGGACTACACATTTTAGATATGTGTAGTCCTTACAATTGTTCTTAATCTCTGCTTTAAATAAGAAAAAAAGCTGCCACAATGACAGCCAGTTCTAATTTTATATCTAAGACGGTTGAATTCTAGTTAGATGAAATGCCCTTTCCGCCTTGTGCTATTAAAGTATTGATTCTTTCCATACCAGTAATAATTGGTTTCGCACGACTTATTAAAGTTTGGGTAGCTTCAAGACCTAGAGACGCTTGATGGGCATCTTCATTTGCCCACACTTCATAAACATAAACAGAACTTGGTTCATTCTCGGAAATATTCACAAGATATATTTCACATTCATCCAAATTCTTCATTGATTCTGCTGCTTCTAACAGAATATCAACCATTTTTTCTTTTTCGCCTTCTTGTACCATAAACTTGTTAAATAAACTAATTTACTCATACCATCCTCCTTCATTTTGTCTTAGACACATTTTAGACATTATAAACTATATCTTCAATCATTATTTTATAAGGAAATAAAAGGGGTGGTTGGCCTTCATAATGGACAGATGGTTCACTTTTCTATTTCATTGATGACATTCATTCACCATGTTTTAGTAAAACAACTACATCCTATTTAGTTCGGGTTATACTAAAAGGACAAAGCAGTAGAAAAGGGGGGAATACCGTTGAAACTTTATACGAAAACCGGGGATCAGGGACAAACAGGCTTGATCGGAGGAAGAGCTGATAAAGATGATGTGAGAGTAGAGGCATATGGTACGTTAGATGAGGCGAATAGCTTTATTGGACTCGCGCATGCAAAATTACGGCAGCATGGCGAATTGTTTCAGGACCTTTTGTCAGAGCTGATCGTTATACAGCATGAGCTGTTTGACTGCGGCGGTGATTTGGCAGCAGTGAAACCACGTAAAGTAGGCAAATTAACAGAAGCCTCTGTGGCAGTACTTGAGGAAAGAATGGATGTCTATGTAGAAGAAGCTGCGCCGCTCACCAAGTTTATTTTACCGGGCGGTCAGGAAGGTGCTGCTCTTTTACATGTGGCGCGGACAGTCGTCAGAAGAGCAGAGCGGCATATTGTGACGCTTGCGAAACAAGAGGAGATTCCAGCCGTTGCGCTCACATATGTAAACCGTCTATCCGATTATTTATTTGCTGCCGCCCGAATCGTGAATCATCGGCTTGGTGAAGCTGATGTTGAATATGAACGAAGTGCCGACGTGTTTCGTTCTAAATAAGAAAAAGCACTCTTCGAATGAGAAGAGTGCTAAAACGTCTTCGTTCTATAAGCACAAAAGGGATTCCAGGTCTTGCTTGTGCAATGAACACTTTATTTCGTATACAAATGCTTCATTAGCTCTTTGTTTTTTTGAATAAATATGTCATTGTGCGAAGAAACCATTCCACGAGCGCTTGCATCAGGCATTACGTATTGCTTCGCTTGGTTTACTGCATTCGCAGCATCCTGGAAAGCCCCAGCAATCAAATGTAATTTTCCTTCATGATGCAAAATATCGCCTGCTGCATAAATGCCCCGGACTGACGTCTCACTCAGTGGAGTTCCTGCAATCCAGTAATCCTTCTGCTCTAGTTTAATGATACTATTCGCAAGTAATTCTTTGTCTCGTTCGTATCCATGATTGATAATGACTTCATCTATGGCTAGCTTAAATAAAGTATCGTCCTGATTATTTTTGAGAACAACCGTTTCAATCCGCTCATGATCGTCTGCAGCGATGAGCTTTTCAATCGAGGTATGAAGCAGACATTCGACAGAGCTGTTATTAAGTCTTGATATTTCGGATTCATGACCTTTTAAAGCATCTTTCCGGTAGGTTAAATACACTTGCTTGGCAATCGGCTCCAGCTCATTCGCCCAGTCAATGGCTGAATTACCACCTCCTGAGATCAACACGGTTTTATCTTTAAAACGTGCAAGGGATTTGACCGTATAATGCAAATTTTGAACCTCAAATCGTTCTGCACCCTCAATATCTAATTTAATCGGCTTGAGGATACCTCCTCCAACAGCTAAAATGACGGTTTTGGAGTAATGTTTTTGATTGGACGCGGTGTGGAGAACAAATTGACCTGTTTCGTCTTGAGAAATAGAGGTCACCTTTTCTCCGAGTACGACCTTTGGATCAAAGGTCAGTCCTTGAGTAACAATTTGTTCAATCAGCTGCGAGCCTGGAACTGGCGTTAATCCTCCTATATCCCAGATCATCTTTTCTGGATAAACATGAACCTTTCCTCCAAGGAAAGGCTGGAATTCAATCAGTTTCGTTTTCATTTCACGCAATCCACTATAAAAGGCGGAAAACAATCCAGCAGGTCCGCCGCCAATAATGGTTACATCATATACTTCCATATCCTGCATCGTACAATTCGCCCCACTTCTTTTGCTTCATATATTTTTAAAAATGACCATAGTCATGATTTCATAGCTGATTCATGCAGTCTCATTTATTTTCTAATTGCTGCTGCAAGGCTTCTAAAAACTGGATGCGGCTATAAGCAGGTCCTCCTTCAAGGAGTGGATGTACCACATTGATATAAACCTGATCCTTTTTAAAGGCCGTCATGTTTCGAATAACAGGATTCTTTTTCATGTCATCAAATGCCTGCCTGGCCTCTTGATTTTCATCCGTAGAAAATTGTACAAATAGATAATCCGGATTCATTTCCCCTAGCTGCTCGACAGAGATTGCTTCTTGTGTCTTTGCCAAACTAATCGGCTGAGGAACGGCGAGACCCAATTCGTTATACAAGACAGGATTGAAATACACATCTTCTGGATATACGAAGGCTTGTGCTCCCCGAATGCGAATGATGGCTACTTTTTTATCCTTGAGCTTTTCCTTTAACGAAGCTTTTGCGTCTTTGACATCTGTTTTGTATTGAGTGAGGATTTTGTCTGCTTTCGTTTGTTTTCCTGTTAATTCGGCCATTAGCTCTAAATTAGCTTCCCAATTTGTCGCGATATGGGAGATTGGAATGGTCGGCGCAATTTTCTCTAACTTGTTCAGTACGACTTGTTGAAATTTAGAGGAGCCTAAAATAACGTCAGGTTTCAAACTTAATATTTTCTCAAAATTTGGCTGCTGTTTTTCACCGATTGATTCGGAATCGCTTGTGATTGAAGCAAATATTTTCGGAAACTTTCCTCCTACTGATATTGCCCCTGCCGGATGAACATCAAGTACAACGGCATCTTCCATCGCTTCCATTGCCCCAGTAATGACGATTTTTTCGGCTTTTTTCGGGATGGTATACTTTTTCCCAAGATACTCTATTGTTTTCGTAGCAGCATCACCTGAATTTTCAATTCCGGCATTTTTGCTTCCGGAGGCTGTAGTTGATTGCTTAGGCTTGTCTCCTCCTCCGCATGCCGCCATGATCAGCATCAATAAGGAAATGAAGCCGATGATCATTAATTTCTTATTCATCTTTTCAAAACTCCTCTCAAACTGTCTATTGTAGTCGTGCTTTATTTCATCCCCAGATGTTCACGTAAGGTGGATCCTGTATATTCACTTCTAAATAAGCCATGTTGGATGAGTAAGGGGACCAATTCATCAAAAAATAATTCTAGTGATTGTAATGAGCCCGGAAGAGCAATGAAACCGTCTAAAGCGCCTGCTTCAAACCATCTGGTTATTTCTCTCTGTGCATCCTCAGCTGTTCCCACGATGACCCAGTGTGCCGATCCAATGACCTCTGGTCTGGAGAGTAGTTCTCTTACGGTAGGCTGCGTTTGTACAATTAACCTGCGCAGCAAATCAGCATGAGTCTGACTGCGTACCTGCTCATCCAATCCTTGCAGCATATCGGCAGGAACGGGTTGATCTAAGGGAAGGTGACGAATATCGAGACCTAGAATCGATTGTATCGCTGCATAACCTTGTGCAGTGCTTAAATGGGAATGAGCTTCTCGATACATTTCATGCGCCTCATCACGTGTTTTTCCTATAAAAAAGTACAAGCCAGGCAGCACACGGATCTCATCCGGCTGGCGGCCATGCTTGCATGCTCTTCTCCTCATGTCTTTCCGTAATTCAATGCCTGAGGCCATATCAGGGGTTGCTGCAAACATCGCATCTGCAGTTGAAGCGGCAAAATCCCGACCCGTTTCCGAAGCACCTGCCTGAAACAAAGGAATAGTTCCTGACGGATGAGCCGGCACATTAAGCGGCCCCTTAATTTGAAAGAAATGACCCTCATGTTGAATAGAAGAAATTCTCTCCTTGTCAGCAAACTGTCCTGTCGTTCGATTGATGAGCAGCGCCTCATTTGGATAGCTCTCCCAAAGCTTGCGTACAACATCCGTAAATTCCATCGCCTTCTTATACCGTTCTTCTGAGGTTGGCATGGGTGAATGGCTAAAATTATCGGCCCCGTCGATCGAAGTGACAATATTCCAGCCGGCACGCCCATTGCTGATCGAGTGCAAGGACTGAAGCTGTCTCGCCACTACATAGGGAGGATTGAACGTAGTCGAGGCGGTTGAAACAAGTCCGATTCGATCCGTCTCATGAGCAATCGAAGAAAGCAGAACGGTTGGGTCAAGACCGCCAAAGCCAGGGGAGTGATTCAATGACTCTATGTGGAGGGTCAGTGAATCCGGCTTAAAAAGAAAGTCAAGCTTGGCCATCTCTGCTCTCTTTGCAAGCTCAACGTAAAAGTTGGTTGAAAATAAGTGTTCTACCATGCTGCTCGGATGCTGCCAGCCTTTTCCCTTCAACCAGGTCGCTGACAAGGACAATCCGATACAAAGCTGCTTTTTTTTGTTCACATCATCTGCCTCCCAGTCGTTGCTGATTATTAGTCAGTAATAATCGATATTGATAATCATTATCATTGAATAGTATAGCAAGGACCTCGTGAAATGCGAATACACAAATAGCGAATATCATATGCATTATTATCTAATCTGGACTGACAGAAGAGAGATGATCTTGATCGACTTCAATTTCTGAGGCAGTTAGGCTGGTTATTTCATAGAGAGCTGTGGAATTCCTTTAAGGAATGAGGCTGGCGTCTATCGTTTTGAGAAGAAATACGACAGATTTATTTAGCGATATATGCGCTAGGCGGCACTCCGAATTTCTTTTTAAATAGTCTGCTAAAATATAGCGGATTGGGATAGCCGACAGTCATAGCAACGTCACGAATCGAAATATTGCCTGCCTTTAGTATTTCAAGCGCTCTTTCCATACGATACTGGATGACATAGTCAATTGGGTGAAGTCCGGTATATTTATGGAAAAAGTATGAGAAGCTTTTAGGGTTCATATCGAACAGTTCAGCGAGATCCTGAAGTGTTAATGGAATCATATATTGTCCTCTAATATAAGCGATGGCTTCCTCAATGACCCTTTCATGAGGAGAGCTCTCTTCCTGCTTACAGCCCATTAGTATTTGATATAGGATGCGTAAAAATAATTCTTTGACTCGAAGTTTCCCCATTCCGCCAGGTGTATGGACATTCTGATGGAGCATGGTGAGTATTTCAATGATTCTCGGATTTGCTCCCGTTTCCAGCTTGAAAACAGTGTCACAGTCAGATTTCTTATCACAATCCAAATGATAGAAAAGCGAATGATACTCGTATTCTGATTGACTGATCACCTGCAGGGCAAGCTGGCATCCTGGTGTTACATGGATGACGGACCCTGGCTGCAAATTGTAGCTTTTTCCATTGACATTCAGTCTAGCTTCCCCGCGAATACTGAAAAGAAAGCCAGCACTTTCTGTCTTAAACTCCCTTAATGTACTATGGGGCTGGATGACTAAACGGTAGATTTCTTGTATGTGAAAAGAATAACTAGCAAATAGGTCAGCTAGTTGATCTCTATTTATCAATGTATGACACCTGCCTCTGACTTGATTTAGATACAACTTATTCTGTGATTCTACCATACGTTTAAAAACACTCTTCTTTTCGAAGAGTGTTTTTTGTTTGATTCAACCGTTCAGTCTGAGCATTGTTACGACTCTAGTCGCAATCAAAGATCAATCTGTGACACGTTTTGCCGGCTTTCTTTTTTGACTATAGTTAAAGCAAGGAGCAAGAAAGGAGGCATGAAGATGAAAATAACAAGTAAAACCATTATCGGTTCAATTTTATTGTTTGTCGGTTTATCCATCTTCTTTGGTGGTTCATTAGGTGGACTGATTCCGGTTTTGATTGGGGCATGGCTCATCTATGTAGGTGTTAAAAAATATGAAAAAGGCAGTAAAACCTCAGGGATCATTCTAGCAGTCATTGGTGTACTGATCGTCGTGCAATTCCTGCCGTTTTTACTCGGCATCGCATTTGCAGGGGTACTTCTTTATTTAGGCTGGTCGATGATTAGTGGTGAATCTACCAAAAAATCATCAAGCAGAGCCTATATGGAGCCAAACACGGCACCCAATACGGAGGAACCGATTCACACGTCATTTGATCAAGAATGGGAAGACTTTTTAAAGAAAAAATAAAAGGAGGAACATCAAATGGTATTAAGAAGAGTAAGAGATATGTTTGTTGCAACTGTCAATGAAGGGTTAGATAAATTGGAGAATCCGCGTGTCATGCTGAATCAATACGTTCGTGATATGGAGGATGATGTTGCGAAAGCGAAACATGCCATCATCAAACAGCAAACGATTCAGCAAGGCTTCCTGAGAAAAGCAGAAGAGACGGAAGCATTTGCTGAAAAGCGAAAGAAGCAGGCGGAGCTTGCATACCATGCGGGAGAAGAGGAGCTTGCACGAAAAGCGCTCACAGAAATGAAGTATTTTGAAGAAAAGCACAACGAATATCAGGAAGCGTACCAGCAATCTGTGAAACAATTAAAAGAGCTGAAAGAGCAATTACAGCACTTAGAAACGAAGCTGCGTGATATAAAAGACAAGAAACAGGCACTGATTGCAAGAGCCAATGCCGCACAGGCAAAGCAGCATATGAACGATTCCATCAATAAAGTAGACAGTGAAAGTGCATATAAAGAGTTTCTTCGAATGGAGAACCGTATTGAAGAAATGGAAACAAAAGCAGGCAGCTATGCACAATTTGCGGATCAAGGGGCATATGCTCATTTAGACTATGCCGATGAGGTTGAAAAAGAATGGCAGAAGCTGAAGCTCGAGAAAAAGCCTGAACAGCAGCAAGCAAACGTATAGAGATCACATCGGAAGAAAAGCAGGCTTTTTCTTCCGATATTTGATTTCTTTCTGTTTCGCTTTTCCTTATAATGAAAAGGTCAGAAGATAAAGGGATGGTATGAATGAAGCGATTAATCGGTCTAATTTGTATACTTGTAGGTATCTTTTTAATGATTGGCATGCTTTTCAAAAATGAAGGTCTCTTTCATTTAAGTTTTTCCCGTGAAAAACCAGTGACAACAGCTTCAGCAAAGACAAAGGAGATTGATCAATTAGATATTTCTCTTTCTGGGTTTCGC
The DNA here is from genome assembly GCF_003028545.1 of Bacillus sp. Nf3. Classification (NCBI taxonomy): domain Bacteria; kingdom Bacillati; phylum Bacillota; class Bacilli; order Caryophanales; family Bacillaceae; genus Bacillus; species Bacillus sp. Nf3. The sequence goes on from NZ_PYUA01000001.1 coordinate 708,581, forward strand.
GTGAAGGTAAAACCTGAAAATCGTTCCGATATTTCCGTGACTGCTGTCAATGGAAAAGGGAAAATGTATGCGGAGCAAACAGGTGGTACCTTCAAAATTCGTGCTGAAAATAAAAGCTTCTTGTTTTTCACTCAATTTGAAAAAGGAGAGCTTTTAGTTAAAATTCCAACAGATTATCATAAAAATGTGAAGATTACGGGTGGAAGCGGCGTCAGTGAGATTGACGGAGGAGGAAAGCTGTCCCTTCAAGATGTGATACTCAAATCAACGAGTGGAAACCTCACAGCCGAGAATTTTTCAGCAAAAAATGTAGAAATCAAAGCAACCTCTGGCAGGATGGCAGTATCGCACATCGATGCGAAGGATAGTGATATTGGGGCAACTTCAGGGCGTGCCGATATTAATGATGTAAAAGGCAAACTGCAATTGGGCATGACAAGCGGCCGAATGACGGCAAGTTTTGATACAATTGAGTCACCTGTCTCCTTTCAGATGACATCAGGGAGCGCGAAATTTAATTTGCCAGATGACGGAGATTTCAACGTTCAGGTGAAAAAAACAAGTGGAAGCGTCGATCACTCGTATGACTTTGATCAAGTGGAGAATGAAGGTCGAGGCTTTACAGGTACGCGGGGAAAAGGGACACATTTAGTCGATATTGAAATGACAAGTGGTAACCTCAAGCTGCGGTAATGAATGAAAGAAAGGAAGGAGGCGAGTCAACTGCGTTTTACAAGGAATCAAATATTAGGCATCATTGTTGTGATTTTTGGTATTAATTTATTTCTCAAAATTATTGGGATCGGAGCAGATTTGTTTTGGCCTGTGTTTTTTGCGCTGGCGGGTTATTGGCTGCACTCACGATCCAAACGTTGGCTCGGTTCAGTTTCCTATATTTTTGCCGGCTTTCTCTTCTTAAAATTTCTGCTCAATATTACATTTAGTTTAACAGGTTACTTATTTGCGGCCTTTTTGATTTATGCCGGCTATCGTTTATTGAAAAATAAACCTGTTTTTGATGTCGATAAAAAGGAAACATCAGACGATGGGAAGCCTTCACTGAAAGTCAATCTTGAAAAAGAGGGCGATCAGAAGAAAATAAAAAGCCAGACAAAGCCGCGCAAAGAGCATGACTTTTTTATCGGTGAAGTCAGACTGATGAAAAAGCCGTTTCAATTAAGTGATTTGACGATTTCAGGTTTTATTGGCGATGTTAAAATCGATTTATCAAAGGCGATCATTGCAGAAGAAGAGAGCACAATCGTGATTAGCGGACTGATCGGCGATGTGGATATTTACGTACCGCAGGATATTGAAGTATGTGTGAGTGCTTCCGCCGCGATTGGTGATATGAAAATCATAGATGAAAAACGAAGCGGATTCGGCAGTAAAGTGTATGTGATGACCAACGATTACGATGAGAGCAAACGAAAAGTGAAAATCTCCATCTCTCTACTGATCGGAGATGTGGATGTGAGATACTTATGAGGAAATTGCATTTAGGTATCCAGTGGCAATCTGTTCGTCTTGCGGTAGGTATCGCGCTCGGCGTTGTGACGATGACGACACTGCCCATGTTTTTTTATTATCAGCTTGATCCGATGATCCTGCTTTCTACCCGCTGGTTTGGCATACCGTTTTTTTGTATTTTACTCATCGTTAGTCTTGCGATTGGGATTTTTGCCGGGAGTGTATTTGGCTATCAGCATAAGAAGCGCCTCGATCAGCTTGTAGAGTCGATTTTGAAGTTTGAAAATGGAAACTTTGCATACAGACTGCCGTCGCTTGGCGATGATGAAATTGGCTTAGCCGCCGATCAATTAAATGTAATGGCGAAGCGGGTGGAAGGGCAAGTAGCCTCTTTGCAAAAGCTTTCGAATGAACGGGCTGAATGGCAGGTTCAAATGAAGAAATCGGTCGTCTCAGAAGAACGCCAGCGACTAGCAAGAGAGCTTCATGATGCGGTCAGTCAGCAGTTATTTGCGATTTCGATGATGACTTCAGCTATTCTTGAAGGCATGAAGGAAAAGGACGAAAAGATATTAAAACAAATGCAGCTTGTCGAACGAATGGCAGGCGATGCACAAAATGAGATGCGTGCTCTGCTGCTTCATCTAAGACCGATCACTCTAGAAGGAAAAGACCTGAAAAAAGGCTTAATTGAGCTGCTAAATGAATTTCAAGCAAAGCAGCCGATTGATATTGATTGGGAAATCGAAGATGATGCTCCGTTATCTAAAGGAGTAGAGGACCACCTCTTCCGAATTGTGCAAGAAGCACTGTCGAATGTGTTTAGGCATGCAAAGGCGACAAAGGTGACAGTGCGCCTGCTCATAAGAAATCGGCAAGTGCAGCTAAAGATTATTGATAATGGTATCGGCTTTCAAACAGACCATGTGAAGACGGCCTCCTACGGACTTGAATCGATTCGAGAAAGAACAAGTGAGGTAGGCGGTGTCGCAGAGATTATGTCATTTGAGGGGAAAGGCACACAAATTGATGTGAAGGTTCCCATTTTTGATGAAGGAAAAGGAGAGAACGTTCGATGATTCGAGTGCTTTTAATCGACGATCACGAAATGGTGAGAATGGGGCTTGCGGCCTTTTTAGAGGCGCAGGCTGATATTGAAGTCATTGGTGAAGCGTCAGATGGACAAAAAGGTGTAGAGCTAGCCGTTGAATTAAAGCCAGATGTGATTTTAATGGATCTTGTCATGGAAGGGATGGATGGCATCGAAGCAACGAAAAGAATTTGTCAGGAAATTGAAGATGCGAAGATCATTGTTCTGACGAGCTTTATTGACGATGATAAAGTCTATCCTGTGATTGAGGCGGGTGCTTTAAGCTATTTATTAAAAACATCCAAGGCAGGAGAAATTGCGGATGCTATCAGATCTGCAAGTATCGGCGAACCAAGACTTGAATCGAAAGTGGCTGGAAAGGTCATGAATAAACTCCGTCATTCATCAAATGGGTCTATCCTTCACGATTCATTAACAGCAAGAGAAATGGAGATCTTGAAGCTGATTGCGGATGGGAAATCGAATAAGGTCATTGCCGAGGAATTATTTATTACAATTAAAACGGTGAAGACTCATATTACCAACATTCTTTCCAAACTTGATGTGGAAGATCGAACGCAAGCGGCTGTGTATGCCCACCGCCATAAGCTGATTCAATAAAAAAACAGCTTTCAAGTGAAAGCTGCTAGAACATGCGTAAAATTAGTCCTTCTGTCCTGTGATCGGACGTTCGGATAGTTGATGGAGCTCAGGAACTGGAAAAGCCTCCTGCTCCTTGGCCGATTTTTCTTCCAGGGTATTCTTCATTTCGGATAAAAGCTTTACGCTCTCCTTTGCTGCTGCCGCTTTTTTTTCCTGCAAATCAATGATCTGTGAAAGTCCGACGAATAATCCGCCTCCCAACAGAAGGAGCGCAGGGGTTTGTCCATAATAAACCACGATCAAAAATGTGCTTGAAAAGCTGTCGGCTTCAATGAAGAAATCTTCTTTTGATTGCATGAATACAACGATTAACAGAAGTATCCCTAGAATCAAAAATAGAATGCCGGCCGAAAGTAAAGCTCGTTTCATGATTGACACCCTTTTTTTCTTACCATTTTAACATACTCTATAAAGATTGTGTTGCGCCCTTAGTCCCGAAGTCACGGATTTTCACATTTGCCTTGTAACGAATGTCCGATTCACTAAAAATCTCATCCCAATGCTTCGCTTCTTTTCGAAAATCCTTCGGATACGCAATACTCGCTTTTTGAGAAAACCCGCAAATATCTGCTTTGATCTCATGCTGTAATTCCCCAATGAAATCTTTTACGGTTTTCTTTAATTGACGCTCCACTGCACCCTCAATCTCTTGAAGATACTTTTCATTAAATGCATTCTCACGCTCATTCCAATCCTCAGATAATCTTCCATCAAGCTCTACTGATACATCAAATTGATATCTTCCGCTGGCTGTTTTCTTCGTTTCAATGTTGTGTTTCAGTTTAAATATTTCATAAGAATAGATGCTGTGGTCATATTTAAATTCAATGACTCCACCTTTTCCTTCCCCTGTCAATAGGTTGTATGACTGCACAGCTAACGGAGAGATGTCGGTGAGAAATCGTTTGTTTTTAATAATAGAGGCACCGTCGAGTATTAATTTCCCTTGATCCACACTGACTTTCGGAACAGCAAAAGATACGTTGTTTTGCATAGCAGTAGAAATATCTCCTAATGAAACAGGCTTTAACATACGGATGGTCGATTTTGTATTCCCAGAAATATCATATAATGTAGAAGAAGCAGGCTGCCCATCATCATTGATTTTTAGCAAGTCTCCAGGCTTTTCAGCGGTCATAAAGACAAGGCTTCCTCTCCGCGTTTCATTGTCGCGAATAAATTGATTGATGACGAGGTCGAAATTATTTTCATTGATAAGCTCCTCAGAAAATAAATACACCCTCAGCTGCTGGGCGAAAATCCGGTGACTTTTGAGAGTCGTTGTTCGGAATATTTGATGCACGGAATCACCGCTAGTTTCAATAATCTTTGTTGGATCTTTTACGCTGGATTCTTGTTCAATTTTTTGAGGCACAAGGACTTGCATAGATATTTTCAGCTTATGACCGTCATCTCCTTTATCTAAGCCATAACCAATCGCCATGTTGAGTTCTTCAATATTGGTACTATCCCAGCATCCACTTAATAGAACAAGGGCGAGTAATGCAAAGACTGTCTTCTTTTTCATGCTGCTTTCCGCCTCCTTTTCAAAAACACGATGATAAATAAGAGAAACGGGAGGATACCGAATAAAAGGAAAAATAAATGGTTCACATACGTTAAATAATCACGTACTGTATCAACATCCTTTGGGAAAATGGCGGCAAAGTAAATGACAATTCCCATCAGCGCGAGCACGATCTTTTTGGGGAATTTTGTGAGTTTTGATAACCCCATTGCAGCAAAAAACGTATATCCTACAAAGCTCGTATAAAGTTGAACAAGCCAAACGATGAGCAAAAAGGATTCGATTCGCTCAATAAAGATTCCTTGTATATCAAACGATTGAAATAAGGCAATCGTCGGCCAAGTCAAAGTCGCTGTTTCTTTCACCGTGAACGCACCAACGACAAGAATATAGGTGAAAATATAGATGATCGCAGGAATCAAAAAGCCGACTGCGCCATAAGCAAAGGTGTGTTTTTGCGTGTTCATATAGGCAGGCATAAACAGTATCATTTCAATGCCAACAAACGAAATGGCTGATGCGTTAAGGGATTTGAAGACAGGGGAGAAACCCTCTCCTAAAACAGGCCGGAGGTTATCTAACTTAAATTCTTGAACACTGAGTCCGTATGCAACAAATAAGATAATCAAGGTGACAATGAGGAAAAAGGGGCACAGTCTGGCAAAATCACCAATCCCGCCGACTACGAGATAAAGGCCAACCAAAATAAAGCTGATCATTGTCACCGCTACAGGTGTGTTTTGAAGTAAAAAAAACCTCACCATTTCCGACATCGCCCGTACTTCATAGCTGGCAACGCCAAGAAAATAAATAATAATCAATATGTTAGCAAGAGCACCAATCCACTTTCCAAGCCCCTCCTTTGTATAATCATAGTAAGAGGAGAAGGGGACTTTTTTCATCATAAGGACATTCGCAAAAATAAATACAATGTAAATGGCACTCATGAGTAAGAGCGCAATCCAGCCGTCAGGTGTAGCTGCAGCTTGAGCCATTGCTCTTGGCAGAATCATCATACTGGCACCTAATGTTGTATTGGCAATAATGGCACTTGCCTGATAGCTGGTGATCGACTCTTTATGATTGACCATATCGTTCTCCTTTCTTTTGATTTTTCAAAGGCAATCGAATGATGGAATTGTCTTCATTTTTATAGCTGAACACAAAATCTGGTGAAAAATAAGGCGTACCAAAACTTTTTTGCCGTGTTAAATGAGTAAGGAGAACGAGCATGAACAGCACAATCCCATATAAACCCAAAGTAGCTGCCGTAAACATAGACACAAACCGGAGCACGCGGAACGACATGCCCATCCCATATTGAGGAACAGTAAAGGACGCAAGGGCAATCACACTGACGATAATCACCATGATTGAGCTCACAATATGAGCCTGAACGGCCGCCTGTCCGATGACAACTCCACCTACAAGTCCAATCGTTTGACCGAGCGGATTTGGCAGCCTTAAACCCGCTTCCCGCAGCAGCTCAATCGTTATTTCCATGATGAGTGCCTCCACAATAGGAGGAAAGGGGACATTTTCTCTTGTACTTGAGATCGAAATAGCCAGTGTTGTTGGTAAAAGTCCTTGATGGAAGGACACAAGCGCAATATAAATGGCTGATAAAAATAAGGTCAGAAAGATAGAGGTAAACCGCAGCATCCGAATGAGAGAGGCGGCGATCCACCTTTCATAATAATCATCAGGTGATTGCATAATCGTCGCGAGAGAAGCAGGTACAATTAACACAAAAGGTGAATGATCGACAAAAATGGCGACACGTCCATTATTTAAAGCAGATGCCACTTTATCCGGCCGTTCTGTGTTTTGGACTTGCGGGAAAGGCGAGTACACATTGTCTTCAATCAGTTCCTCAAGAACACCAGAATCTTGTATATCATCAATGGTGACTTGCTTGAGCCGTTTTTTCACTTCTTTTAAAACAGACGATTGAGCCATACCGTCAATGTACATGATGGTCACTTGGGTGTACTTTTTTTGACCAATCTTCATGTCGACGGTTTTAAGATTGGGATTTTTCAAGCGCTGCCTCACAAGAGCTAAGTTCGTATCTAAATCTTCAATAAAGCCAATTTTCGGTCCTCTCACAACTGTTTCAGAGGTAGCATCCCCTATACTGCGTTTCTTCGTTCCATGCGTTTCTAAAATATACGCATGCTGAAATCCGTTAATCAGAACAACACAATACCCATCAAAAATCGCATCGACCAATTCCTCAGAGGTTTTCGCCGAACGTGTGGTCATCATTGATAAATTGGATTCTAGCTTCTCTTTTGTGAGAGACGTATGATCTTGGAGAAGCAGCTTTAAAAAGGTTTGAATCTCCATCTTTTCGTTCATTTCTTTTATGTATAAATAGTAAACAACCTGCCCATTGGACAGTGTTTTTTTCTCATGAACCAAATCATCCATTTCTTTTAATTGCGGAAGGATGACGGAGAGGTTATCGTATAAGTGCTCTTTTAATGGAGTCTGATTCATTCGGATCACCCGCCTCAAATCTTTTTCTTAGCATTACCTGCTTGAAAAAACAATATTCTGTGTTACATTATTTTGTGGTAAAAGAAAGAATGAGGGTTTTGGAGGAAACAAGATGGCACAGATTCGTTTAGCAGGAACAAAAGAGGAGATCGACCGTATTCTACAGTCGTTTGACAAGCATTATGAGGTGACATATACATCAAAGGACTACGGAAAAACGAACCCAAAATACAAATATTCGAAGGATGTTCGCGTTTATATTGAACTAAAATTAAAATAAAGATAAAATTTTAATTGAAAACGCTTAAAGGATTTTCGTTTTTTGTATAGAATAGAGTTGAGTGATGAGAAGCTATGGAGGGATACATAATGACGGAATTTAGAATCGAAAAAGATACAATGGGCGAAATCAAAGTGCCGAAGGACAAGTTCTGGGGTGCACAAACACAACGAAGCAAAGAAAATTTCAAAATCGGTTCTGAGAAAATGCCAAAGGAAGTTGTGAATGCGTTTGCAATTTTGAAACGTAGCACAGCGATTGCCAACGAGCGTCTTGGCAACCTTGAAAGCGAAAAAGCAGAAGCCATTGCTGCTGTATGTGATGACATCATCAGCGGTAAGTATGACGAGCATTTCCCGCTTGTTGTTTGGCAGACAGGTAGTGGAACACAAAGTAACATGAACATGAACGAAGTCGTTGCAAATAGAGCAACTGCTTATTTGAAAGATAAAAATAGTGAGTTCAGCATTCACCCGAATGATGACGTTAACCGCAGCCAAAGCTCAAACGATACATTCCCAACGGCTATGCACGTGGCAGCTGTTTTAGCTGTGTACAAAAAATTGTTGCCTGCTATTGACCAGTTAAGAACAACTCTTGATGAGAAAGCAAAAGCGTATCAAGAGATTGTGAAAATCGGCCGTACGCACTTGCAGGATGCAACACCGCTGACAGTAGGCCAAGAGATTAGCGGCTGGGTATACATGCTGGACCGTTCAAAAGAAATGATTCTTGAATCAACTGAAAAAATGAGAGAATTAGCCATTGGCGGAACTGCTGTTGGTACAGGCATTAACGCACATCCTGAGTTCGGTCAATATGTTGCTGAGGAAATCAGCCAGCTGACAGGTCAAACATTCAATTCTTCACCAAACAAATTCCATGCGCTGACAAGCCATGATGAAATTACGTATGCACACGGTGCCTTAAAAGCACTTGCAGCTGATTTAATGAAAATTGCCAATGATGTCAGATGGCTTGCAAGTGGCCCTCGCTGTGGAATTGGCGAATTGATTATTCCTGAAAATGAGCCGGGAAGCTCCATTATGCCAGGAAAAGTCAACCCAACCCAAAGTGAAGCTTTAACTATGATTGCAGCACAAATCATGGGGAATGATGCCACAATCGGTTTTGCGGCAAGCCAAGGAAACTTTGAGCTGAACGTCTTTAAGCCAGTCATCATTTATAACTTCCTGCAATCAGTTGAACTACTTGCTGACGGCATGAACTCATTCCATGACAAGTGTGCAGTTGGAATCGAACCAAACCTTGAAACAATTGAGAAAAACTTGAACAATTCATTGATGCTTGTGACGGCACTTAACCCGCACATCGGATATGAAAATGCAGCGAAAATTGCGAAGCTTGCTCACAAAGAAGGATTAACACTAAAAGAAGCAGCACTTCAATTAGAGCTGCTAACAGAAGAGCAGTTCGAGCAATTTGTGAAACCAGAAGAAATGGTGACACCGAAAGCAAAATAAGAAACCAGGGGCGGCTGCCCCTGGTTTTTTATTTGGGGAAGTGATGAGGTGAGCTACATTTGAGAATGTTTAGACAAGATTTATAATTTTAATTCTTTTTTTGTTGCTCTTTACTCTCTAACGTTTAGAATAAATAGAACCTTGTATATCAAAAGAATGTAGATCTTCTGCCATTTCGAATGTATGAAATGCTTGCAGATTAGGATATAGCATTAGATGAGTATTATCATTATGATAATACTCAAAATCGTAAATGGGGCTGTAAATAATTTTTAATAAAAGGTAATCAATTTGAATTGTTATTTTATATATATCTTTTAATCTAGGGTTTTTAATTATATTTTCATCGCCAATATGCATTACAACTTGACTTTGCACCCAATCTAATTCAGCTGTATTTTCTGCAAAACCCATCAGAACGGTAATATTTTCAGGAATTTTACGATGTTTATAAATATATTTAAAATGTCTTTTTGGTACAATTTTATGAAAATTACTCGCATGATTTAGTATCATAGCGGTTTTTAAAGACCATATGGATAGTAATTCGTGTTGTTCTTTTAAAAATGTACTAAGATTAGAATTGGGATACTTCAAAATCGCAGTCAAGATTGGTTTTACTTTATTTTCTATCTGGCTTAACCATCCATTATTGCATTCTTGACAGATCAATCCGTTAATTAATGTATTAGGAGTCAAAGGTCGTCTACTAATAGTAGAACCATAAAAAGTGGTGTGCTGCATGCCCATTTTTATTTTCCGAATATTCAACTCATCAAGCAACCATTGAGCGAAAATATGCTCTCTAGTTAAATTTGAGTTCCCACAAAAAAGACAATTCCTATTTTTTTTGGACATTATAATAGCCCTCTCAATCTTATATATCTTTATTTTGTATCTTCTTGAAGAGCTACATTCTCGCGATTTTTCTACTCCAATGACAAGAGTGTAACATAGATTCTAATCCACAACTTTATGCCTAAATGTCTTTAGGATATGCCCTGGGTTCTACAAATGATCCTCTTTCAAAATACGCAAAAGTGACTCAGAGTTGGTTTGAAGCGGTGCGTATAATTTTAATTGGTACAGCATGCCTTTCACGATGACTTGTCTTGGTTTTTGTTTGTTTAATTCATTTTCTAGAATGCCAAGCGCTTCAAATAAATCGGGTTCGTCCTTCACTTCATAGTGTGATTCAGCAATCTCTATTAACTCCTTTAAAAGAGATTCTGTGAGCGGATCGAATGACCGTTCATAAATCGGGCCAAACCAATCGCTCGCTTGATCTACAGAAATGAGAGGAAGGTCATTTCGCTTCATCATACCGCCCATCAAATCATCGATACGATGAATCATGGTTATGGCAAGTTCTTCTGCTTCCAGCTGAAAATCATATAAAATCGCCAGCTCGAAATAAACATGGCTCATGCCCTCAATCGTCAAACATAAATCAGCCATATAAGGAATAGCAGCATCTCCATATACTTGTTTAATGTTATCAATGTGAAGCTGGATGGTCGCAAGCCTAATTTGTTTTGCAAGCTGCTGCGTTTCTTCATTCAGTGGAAGCGCCCTGTCGCTCAGCTGCATTTTAATAAAATCCTTTTGCTGCAAAATATTATCGTAATAGACAGTGAGCTGTTTGCGGTAGGCTTCTTTTGGTGTGCCGCCCTCTGTTTGAACCTCATGAATCCGGGTAAATACCTTATCGTAATAGTAATGAAGGATCGAAATGAGCAATGCTTCCTTTGATTTAAAATAAAGATAAAAAGCACCCTTTGACATGTGGCATTCATCCGCAATTTCCTGAACAGACGTTGTGTTGTAGCCTTTGCTGGCAAATAATTTCATGCCAGCCTCAATGATCATTTTTTCTTTCTTTTTCAATATGAATGTCATCCTTTCTTACCGAGAGACAAATGTCTTAGGAAACGTGCGCAAAGAGATATGACTTATCGGTCATAAACGACGAAAGTTTTCAAAAATTAATCAGATTGTAACTTGTTTTTTACAGTGTAATTCTTTATATTATAAAGTAAGGTGACCAACTGGTCAAAATATGTGAAAGGATGATGTTCCATGAGAGAAATCGATGATATGATTAGACGCTTGCGAACAAAAGGGATTCAAGTAGAAAAAGTCAAAATGCCGAAAGAGACAACCATTGAAAAGAAATGGATGTATCAAGCTGGCAAAAAGATCAAAGCCACATACCGTGATTTCAATGGGTATTCATTCATCTAAAAAAGACTGCGGTCAAAAACCTACAGTCTCTTCTTTGGAACTATGATTGTATAACGTACACCTAGATCATCATTTTCAATAGATATGGACGCTTGATGCATTGAAAGGATTCTTTTGACAATGCTTAATCCAATACCGAATTCGCCCTTTTTTCCCTTACTAAAAGGTTCGTATAGGTTGGACAGCATATGTTCTTCAATTGGAGGACCGTCATTTCGAATAACAATGCGGATTTGATCCTCTTCCTGTTTCATCTGAATATCAATCTTACTTTTTGCGTAGCGAAGTTGATTTTCTAGTACATTCTCAAATAATTTGCTCCATTGTTCTGGATCGCCTTCAAGAGCAGCCTCATCATCTAAGTCCACGTTCCACTGCAATTCATTTTTCGACCAGCGTATTCGGTCGACCACTTCCAGCATCGTATTACTGATTAGGAAGGAAGAATGTGCGGGATGTTGTTTTGATAAATAATCAAGCTTAGTTAAGTACAGCAGATCCTTGATTTTCTTCTCAAGCTTTTCCGCTTCACCTTCAATGACTTCCACCGTTTGTTCAAGATCTCCCTTAGGAAAAATACCATCTTTAATGGACTGCGTGTAGCCGCGGATGACCATGACAGGTGTTTTTAAGTCATGTGAAATATTCTGCAAAAGTGTCCGTTCTGTTTCATCCTTTTGAATGAGTTTTTGTCTCATTTCTTCAATGGTATGACCAAGCTTGCCAATTTCATCTTGCCGGTCAACGATGACAGGATCGTCCCAGTCCTCTTGTGCAATCCGTTTGACGTGTTTTTCAAACGCAACGATTGGTCGGGATAAATAGCGGGCAAGCCAAATCGATGGAATCCAGCTTAGTAAAATAACGGTGCCTAAGATAAAAATCAGCTGTTTAAACAGCGTAAAGGACAGGTCGTCTCGATAAGAATCTGGTGCATAGGACAGAAGAATATATGGTGTATTGCCTGATGATACCTTTTTGATGACAAAAAAGATATGCTGGCCGTTCACCTCTTCAGAATAACGTTTCGTTGCGCTTTTTTGTTTTTTCACAAACGATTGGATTTTCTCAATAAAGGCATGCGGAAAAAACTGCGCCATTTGATCTAATTCATTTGACGGAATCAAAATGTGCTGCACGGAGCGGTTTTCCGGTGTCGACTTTGGCGAGCCGTCTCGGTTTAATGGATATTCTGTCAGCACTTGCTGTTCATTTTCAATATTTTTATAAATTTCATTTGTGAAGAAGTCACGTAATGTATTAGAAAATAGAATGATCAGGACAATGGAAATGGTGAGCAAAATGCCAGAGATCACAACCCAAATTTGAAAAGCGAGCGGTTTGTTCTTCATCCTTTCAGCATCCTATAACCGAATCCATAGATGGTCTCGACCTTTAAGTCGGGCATTTTTTTGCGCAGCCGTCTAACAAGGTCATCGACTACACGATCTGTCCCGAAGTAATCGTGTCCCCAAATTTTGACGAGGATATCTTCACGAGAAAAAGCATGTCCTTGGTGATGTGTAAATAAAAGCAGCAAGTCAAATTCCTTAGAAGTTAAGTTAATGAGCTGACCCTCTTCATACACCTCTCTTACATCCTCATGAATGACATAAGAAGAAACGGTTGTGACGCTTTGCTGCTGCGGAGTATCATTGTTTTTATACACAAGCTCCAGCAGCTTTTGTACCCGAATGATCAGCTCACGCGGAAGAAACGGCTTCGCAATATAATCACTGCTTCCCAGCTCTAAGCCGAGGACACGGTCGATATCGGCATCACGTGCTGAAATGAAAATGACCGGTACGTCAGGTGATGCGGCTTTGATTTCTTTAATGAGGGTGTAGCCGTCTGTATCAGGCAGCATGATATCTAAAATCCATAGATGCGGCGGCTTGTTCATTGCCTCGCGTGCCGCTTCTCCGGTTAAAAAAGAGGAGACATTCCAATCCTCACTCTCTAAATATTTGGTTAACAGTTCATTTAAGTTTTGTTCATCTTCAACTAAATAAATGGTGTACGACAAAGTCTTCCACATCCTCTCAACGTCATTATAACGGGATACAAAGGCGGCATGTCAACAATCACACGCTTTTTTCACAATTTCACATATTCTTCTCATCATTATCCCATAATGTTTGATTATGATAAGGTCAAGGGAAAAAAGGGCATAGACAAAAGGCGGATGAATAGGTGCTTTTCATCAATGTGCGCACCTTGCTTTTTTTCTATGAATAAGTATTATATAATTTGACATATTGCCATAAAGTATTTTTCAATGATCTTTCCATTAAGAGGACCTGAGTCCTATCTAGACATATGAAATGAAACATGATGTAAAGGAGTGCAAGCGATGGATTTCCGAAGAGAAGATGAAGAGAATAAGATGAATCATCCAGAAAACACGAATCAAGACAATGAAATGAATCATCAAGAAGATACCCATCAAGAGAATGAGAAACAAATAGACGCACCAGAAAAAGAGAAGGAACTCGTTTTACACCAGCATGAAAACGAAGCATCTGCCGCGCAGGAGAGTGTGACGAATCATTCTCCTCAAATGGTGGATGACCGTGCGTCAAAAAAGGAGAAAAAGCGGAAGGCGGCATGGCTCAGTCCGATTCTTGGAGGAATTATTGGCGGGGGTCTTGTACTTGGCATTACACCGCTTTTGCCGCAGTCACAGGATACAGCTGCCAACACGCAAACGCAAACCGCATCAAGTGAGCCGGCAGCCTCAGATAATTTCTCGACAAAACAAATCACCAATGCCACAAATGTTGCTGATATGGTAGAAGATTTAGAGCCCACCATTGTAGGTGTCTCAAACTATCAATCTACACAAAATTCGTTTGGCCTGAGCGGTGATCAAACAGAAGCTGAAGCTGGAACAGGTTCTGGTGTCATTTTCAAAAAAGATGGTAAAAAAGCGTACATTATTACAAATAACCACGTTGTCGAAGGTGCCAATAAATTAAAGGTCACACTATACGATGGTAAAACAAAAGATGCAAAGCTTGTCGGCAGTGATGTCATGACAGATTTAGCCGTTGTTGAAATAAATGCAGACGGCATTGATAAAGTGGCGAGCTTTGGAGATTCTTCTAAGCTTCGTGCTGGAGATAAAGTCATTGCCATTGGGAATCCGCTCGGTGCACAATTTTCAGGTACTGTGACAGAAGGAATCATTAGTGGTCTTGATCGTACTGTTGAAGCAAATACGTCATCTGGTACAGTGGAGATGAATGTACTGCAAACAGATGCAGCCATTAACCCAGGAAACAGCGGGGGGCCACTGATCAATACAGATGGTCAAGTCATTGGTATTAACAGCTTGAAAATCAGCGAAAGCGGTGTGGAATCACTCGGATTTGCGATCCCAAGTAACGATGTTAAACCGATTGTAGATGAACTGTTGAAAAATGGAAAAGTTGAACGTCCATACCTTGGTGTACAAATGATTGACCTTGAGCAAGTGCCTGAGACGTATCAGGAAAATACGCTCGGCTTATTTGATAAACAAATTGGCAAAGGCATTTACGTAAAGGATGTTTCAAAAGGTTCACCTGCTCAAAAAGCAGGCTTGAAATCTGGGGATGTCATCATCAAGTTCAAAGGGAAAGATGTAGTGAACAGCTCTCAGTTGAAAGAAATTCTTTACAAAGAAACAAAAGTCGGCGATAAAACCACAATGACTGTCATCCGTGAAGGAAAGAACAAAAATCTAGATATTACCCTTGGACAGTCAGATAGCGAATAAATGAAAAAACAGGTGGAGGTTAACATATCCACCTGTTTTTTTGTGCTTATTTTTTTGAAGAGAGTGTACGCAGTATGAGGTGTTCCCACATGTTCCACGGCAGAAGCTGTTTTGCTGTGAATGAAAGTCGTACGCCTTTTCCAACAAGATATCTCAGCCGTTTCAGCCGCTTCTTCTCTGCTAACCGAACAACAAGCTCCGCCACTTCACAAGGATCTCCATAGTTTGATTTCTGGGCATCAATATGGGCCATCATCTTTTGATAGAGTTTTGTGTATTTCGATCCTTCTGCTGGCTGAATCATTTGCTCGTTCATGGAGGTGTTCCAAATATTTGTTTGGAAAGAGCCTGGCTCAATTAAAGCCGCCTGGATACCGAACGAAGCTAGTTCAATCCGTAGGCTTTCTGTATAGCCTTCCAACGCAAACTTAGAGGATACATATGGAGAAAGTGCAGGCATTCCCATTAATCCGCTGATACTGCTCATATTGAAAATCTTTGCGCCGCTCGTCATAAACGGCAGCACCGCTTGGGTCATTTCCATCACACCGAAGACATTCACTTCAAATTGCTGGCGGTACGTGTCAACAGGAACCTCCTCCGCAAAACCAGCAAAGGCTGTTCCCGCATTGTTCACAAGCAGGGTAATGGGTGCATAGGCATGAAGTTTCTTCTGAAATGCTTGGATCGACTGCGTATCAGTCACATCTAATGCTTCAATATGTATCATGCCGGATAAAGAGGCTTGCTCGATTTCTTCAGCGAGCTTTTTTGCATTGGCTTCCTGTCTGACGCCGGCAATCACTGTATAGCCCTGCTTGGCGAGACGTATCGTGATGAGCTTGCCAAAGCCGCTATTGGCACCAGTTACAATGGCTGTTTTTTTCATCATCCGGTTCTCCTTTTTGTTTAAATTTATCATAGTGAGATGTTTTATTGAATAACAAAAAGGAGCCTGGAGAAGAATAAAAAGCGATGCTGTGAAATAGGAGGAAGCACATGATGTGTTGGAAGAAGGCGGGACGAATAGGAGTGCTGCTCTTAATGCTGTCCGGCTGTCAATCAATTGAACCGTTACAACAAACACATGAAGCAGAGGCAGAAAGTCTGTCAGTTGTTCAAATGAAGAAACTGCCATTTCAGCATATGCATCTGCATGTACAATATGGACAGAAAAACGAATTATACGAAGCGACCTACCGTCAGGCAAGAGGCAAAGAGGAAGCAATCATTCGTGATCATATGAATGGGGTCCGCTATGAAGGGGAAGAAGCCTTGCGCGAGATGAAGATGAAGCTGAATGATATGTCGATTCCTAGTGCAAAGATCAATGAAGCGTATGTAAATGAACTATTAGCTGCTTTTAATTTAGATGATGATTATCAGCGGATTCAGATCGATCTGAAACTCGAGGATGGGACCAAACGTACATTCCAAAGGAAGAAATAAACGAGACTTTCTCATTTTTTAATTGAAAATGATTTTCAAGATCACTTAAATCTGATACACTAAATTGAGATAAGTGATCTTTTACGTCTGTACATAGACGATATTTCATATAAAAATTTGGATGAGAAAAGGAGCGTTTGAGCGGAATGAGTGCCATTTCTACTGAAGGTTTAAGCTTAGGCTACGGAGAAACAATGATCATCGATGAACTAAATGTATCAATCCCTAAGGGTGAAATCACAGTATTTATTGGCAGTAATGGATGCGGTAAATCCACGCTACTTCGCTCTTTGGCGCGTCTTATGAAGCCAATGGGTGGTTCTGTCCTGCTTGAAGGTCATTCCATTGCAAAATTACCAACAAAAGAAGTAGCGAAACAGCTCGCTATTCTTCCACAAGGACCAGAAGCGCCAGAAGGATTAACTGTGCATCAGTTAGTGAAGCAAGGAAGATATCCTTATCAAAATTGGCTGAAGCAGTGGTCGAAGCAAGATGAAGAAGCAGTGAATCGCGCATTGAAGTCAACAAAGATGGAAGACCTTGCTGATCGGACCGTTGATTCATTATCAGGTGGACAAAGGCAGCGTGCATGGATTGCGATGACGCTGGCCCAAGAGACCGATATCATTTTGTTAGATGAGCCGACGACATATTTAGACATGACGCATCAAATCGAAATTTTGGACCTTCTGTTTGATTTAAATGAGAAAGAGCAGCGCACGATTGTGATGGTTCTTCATGATCTCAATCTCGCATGCAGGTATGCTCATCATCTTGTCGCGATTAAAGACAAGTCAATCTATGCAGAAGGCAGACCAGAAACAGTGATTAATTGTGATCTCGTGAAAAATGTCTTTGATATGAATTGCCAAGTGACAACAGATCCTCTATTTGGAACACCATTATGTATTCCGCACGGTAGAGGACGCTGTATTGTTCAGCAAGCGCAAGCTGAAACATTTCTTGCTGCAAGATAATCGTATGTCAAAAGCCTGACATCTGTGTCTCACAGAGTCAGGCTTTTTTCTGAAAAAGGAGCGGAATGTCAATGGGAAAAGAATTAGAAGAAAAGCTGGAAGGCCTGCTTGATAAATATACAGAGCTGCTGCTCGGTGAATCAACAGACGAGCTGAAACAAGATGTGAAACAATGGGTGATCTACTCTCATATTGCCAAGAGCATGCCGCCGCTAGCAAAGCATTTCAATGAAACGTATCCAGAAGCAAAAGAAGAAATCAAAGAAACAATTCAACGAATCAAACAGTTGAACGAAGCTCATCGCGCCAATAAAGACCGTTAAAAAACTGCCAGCATCAGACTGGCAGTTTTTTTCTTATGACATTTGTGATGATCCGTACGGAGATTGATCTGTCAGTGTTTGCTGGAATTTCTGGTGTGCCTGCTGGAGCTTTTGCTGATCAGCGGCTTCAACAGAATACCAGCCATATCGGAACATGACATCATATAAATGTCTTTGTGTTTTCTGTGTTTCGAGCGCAATTCGCTGAATATCCTGGTAAAGAGATTCATGACTGAATTCATTGAGCGCTGTGTTGTATCCGTTTGTCATATATTTTTCAGTCGACAAGAGATCTGTAACGAAATCACGATCATTCATGTTTGTAGTAGTGGGAACCGGAGTTTGTGGATTCCCGATTTTTTGTTGGTTTTGCTGTTCCATGTTTTTTCCTCCTATTGCATAAAGCCAGTAGACTGGCCTTGCCCTGAGCTGCCTAAATGCTGAAGAATTTGTGTGTAATGCTGATGATGCATTTGGCCAACTTGATTTAATTCTTGTTTCAATGTTTGGTCCTGGCAATGCTCGGCCATAAAATGAGCCTTTTTCATGGCGATCAAGTTCCAGTTGAGCATATCCTCTAAGTACAAGGAATCCTTCACTGAAATGACTTCTGGGGGCATATTCATTGGCTGATTGTTCAACATGTGTTCCTCCTTACGATTTTGTTTCCTTACTGATTCTTTTTATATTGCTGATTTTGACTGGTTTTTTTCCCGCCTAGGTCTGCTTCCTGTGATGGACCTGCGTTTCCTTTTACACTTGCAGCACTTACGCCTGCTTTCGATGGGTTTTTCTTCAAACGAGACATGTGGACATCACCTCCATTCTTACAATTCCCTTTGATCTTTAATTCATACGCCGCAAAATAAGGCACATGAGAATGTGTAAATTTTTGAAATCCGCTATTGAACTGTTTCGGAAAATCTTTTAAGATAAAGAAAGAGGCATTGCTTTTTTTTGGACAAAAAATGAATGACTGTTCATTCAAAATGTTTAGGGGGATATTTATGGGCAAACATATTCGCAAGGCGGCTGTCATTGGTTCAGGTGTCATGGGCTCAGGCATTGCTGCGCATCTAGCCAATATCGGGATACCAGTAACACTGCTAGATATTGTGCCAAATGAACTGACAAAGGAAGAAACGGCGAAAAAGAGAACGCTTGATCACCCTAGTGTTCGGAATCGATTAAGTCAAGAAGCGATGAAAAAATTGTTAAAGCAAAAGCCAGCACCTCTTACTTCAGCAAAAAACCTATCATACATCACACCGGGAAATCTCACAGACCACCTTTCCTTATTACACGATGCTGACTGGATCATTGAAGTCGTCACTGAAAAACTCAGCATCAAACAACACGTATTTTCTCTCATCGACGAACACCGCAAAGAAGGAAGCATCGTTTCAAGCAATACATCTGGTATTTCGGTTGAAAAGATGGCTGAAGGCCGATCAGATGATTTTAAACGCCACTTTTTAGGCACACATTTTTTTAACCCAGCTCGTTATTTAAAGCTCTTAGAAATCATTCCTATTCAAGAAACAGATTCAGAAGTACTGTCATTTATGAAAACGTTTGGCGAGGATGTACTCGGCAAAGGTGTGGTTGAAGCAAAAGACACACCGAACTTTATTGCAAACCGCATTGGCACTTATGGGCTTCTTGTCACAGTACGTGAAATGCTTGAGAACAAATACACCATCGGAGAAGTGGATTCAGTCACAGGGCCCCTCATTGGAAGACCGAAAAGTGCGACCTTCCGTACACTTGATGTAGTGGGGCTTGACACATTTTCTCATGTAGCACGAAACGTCTATGAACAGGTAGAAGGAAAGGAAAAAGAGATTTTCCAGCTGCCTGAGTTTATTGAAAGAATGCTCGAAAAAGGATGGATTGGCAGCAAGGCAGGCCAAGGATTTTATCAAAAAAATGGCAAGGTTATTTTAGAGCTTGACCCAGTGACGCTCACATATGGAGAACGCACAAAGCTAAAAGATCCGGGCATTGAGATGGCGAAACAGCAAAAGGGTACAAAAGCAAAGTTGAAAGCGCTTATTTATCAGGATGGCCGTGCAGGGCAATTGCTCTGGAATATGACAGCGCCCGTACTTCTATATTCAGCGCATCTAAAAGGTGAAATTGCGGATGATATTCAGTCCATCGATAACGCAATGAAATGGGGATTCGGCTGGCAGCACGGCCCATTTGAGCTGTGGGATGCAATAGGCGTCAAAAAAGCCGCCGAGCGCATGGAAGCAGAAGGCCACAGCATCCCAGCATGGGTGCAAGACATGCTGTCAAAAGGACACGACACATTCTATCAAGAGAATGCTGATGGAGAGCGTGTGTTTTATCAGGATGGGGCTTATGTACAGGAAAAAGGAAACGACAAACATATTTCTTTAGCTAGATTGAAAAAGAAACAGGACGTGATCTTCAAAAATTCTGGTGCGAGCCTGATTGATATTGGTGATGATGTCGCCTTGCTCGAATTTCACTCTAAAAGCAATGCCATTGGACTAGATGTCATTGATATGATTAATCGCGCTGTTGATGAGACGGAAAAGAATTATAAAGGGCTTGTTATCGGAAACCAAGGGAAGAACTTCTGTGTTGGCGCCAACCTTGCCCTGATTTTAATGGAAGCACAGGACGACAATTTCTTTGAAATTGACTTTGTGATCAGGCGCTTCCAGCAGGCAATGATGAAGGTGAAATATAGCGACCGTCCAGTCGTAGCCGCACCGTTTGGGATGACATTAGGTGGCGGTACAGAGGTTTGTCTGCCGGCAGCGGCTATACAGGCGTCCAGCGAAACTTACATGGGACTCGTGGAAGCGGGAGTAGGACTGATTCCAGGAGGCGGTGGAAATAAAGAATTATATCTTCGTCACCTGCAAGGGTCAGCGAAGCCGTCGCAGACGGCTATACAGGATGCCACGCTGAAAACATTTGAAACAATTGCAATGGCAAAAGTGTCAACTTCAGCTGAGGAAGCGCGGGATATGAACATGCTCCGCGTGAGCGACCGGATTAGTATGAACGGGGATCACCTGATCTATGATGCAAAACAACTGGTGCTCTCTCTTGTTGAAGCTGGTTATCGTGCGCCGCTCAAGCAAAAGGTGCCGGTCATGGGAGAAACAGGCTATGCAGCGATGATTTTGGCTGCTGAAAATATGAGACTGTCAGGATATATTTCAGAGCATGACATGACCATCGTAAAAAAATTAGCTCATGTCATTTCCGGCGGGAAACTGCCATTTGGAACAGAGGTAGAAGAGCAATACTTATTAGAGCTTGAAAGAGAAGCCTTTTTAAGTCTTGTAGGAGAAGTGAAATCACAGGCACGTATGCAGCACATGCTCGTCAAAGGAAAACCTTTACGTAACTAAGGGGGAGTCAAAATGAGAGAAGCAGTCATTGTCGCTGGCGCAAGAACACCAGTAGGGAAGGCGAAAAAGGGATCGTTAAAACATGTCCGGCCTGATGATATGGGCGCATTATGTGTAAAAGAAACGTTAAAGCGTGCCGGTGAATACGACGGTCAAATAGATGATTTGATCATCGGCTGTGCAACGCCAGAAGCAGAGCAGGGGTTAAATGTAGCCCGAAATATTGGAGCACTAGCGGGACTGCCTTATACGGTACCTGCCATCACCATAAACCGTTACTGCTCGTCAGGTCTTCAGTCTATCGCTTATGCGGGTGAACGAATTATGCTCGGTCAGGCAGACACGATTTTAGCCGGAGGAGTCGAATCGATGTCGCAGGTGCCGATGATGGGGCATTCCATTCGTCCGAATGCTCTCTTGGCAGAGCAAGCACCTGAATACTACATGAGCATGGGGCACACGGCAGAGCAAGTGGCGCAAAAGTATCAGGTCACACGTCAAGATCAGGACGCCTTTGCGGTGAGGAGTCATCAAAAGGCAGCAAAGGCACTTCAAGAAGGGAAGTTTTCTGATGAAATTGTGCCCGTTGATGTAACAGAGCGACGGGTAGGAGAGCAATATCAATTAGAAGAGCATCAATTCACGTTCTCACAGGATGAAGGTGTGAGAGCAGGCACAACGGAAGAGATTCTTTCCACTTTGCGTCCAGCCTTTTCGACAAAAGGCACGGTGACCGCAGGGAACTCGTCTCAAACAAGTGACGGGGCTGCGTGTGTGATGATGATGGACCGCGAGAAAGCATCATCACTTTCTCTTCAGCCGCTCGCTAAATTCAGAGCATTTGCTGTTGGCGGTGTACCGCCTGAGGTGATGGGGATCGGTCCGGTTGAAGCCATACCGCGTGCGCTGAAGATTGCTGGACTTGAGCTGAAGGATATTGGACTGTTTGAATTAAACGAAGCGTTTGCCTCTCAGGCAATTCAAGTCATTCGCCATTTAGGAATTGATGAAGAAAAAGTGAATGTCAACGGCGGGGCAATTGCGCTCGGACATCCGCTCGGCTGTACAGGAACAAAACTAACGCTGTCACTTATTCATGAAATGAAACGGCGAAACGAGCAATTTGGTATTGTCACAATGTGTATCGGCGGGGGCATGGGAGCAGCAGGAATTTTTGAATTGATCTAAAGGGGGAAATCAGGATGAAAGCATTGGAAGATGTAAAAAAGGGTGGAAGCTTTTTAATTGATGAGACGAATTATGAGCATATCTTTACACCGGAGGATTTCTCTGATGAACATCAAATGATTGGAAAGACCACAGAGGATTATATTTTACAAGATGTGGTTCCGCATATAGATCAAATTGAAAATCATGAGTTCGAGCATTCGGTCAGGCTTCTCAAAAAGGCTGGTGAGCTTGGACTTTTAGGAGCCGATGTACCTGAAGAATTCGGCGGGCTTGGATTGGATAAAATCAGTTCAGCTATCATTACTGAAAAATTCGCTAGAGCAGGCAGCTTCTCACTTTCCTATGGCGCTCATGTCGGTATTGGTTCTCTGCCGATCGTGCTCTTCGGAAATCAAGCGCAAAAGGAAACGTACCTGCCAGGACTCGCCTCTGGTGAAACCATTGCGGCGTACGCACTCACTGAGCCAGGATCAGGCTCTGACGCTCTTGGAGCAAAAACAACTGCGGTTCTGAATGAAGCAGGTACCCATTATGTCCTCAATGGAGAAAAGCAGTGGATCACAAACTCCGCATTTGCCGATGTCTTTGTTGTGTATGCGAAGATTGATGGTGAACACTTCTCTGCTTTTATTGTCGAAAAGGATTTTCCAGGTGTCAAAACGGGACCTGAAGAGAAAAAGATGGGCATTAAAGGGTCATCGACAAGAACATTAATTCTTGAAGATGCCCAAGTACCGAAGGAGAATTTGCTTGGTGAAGCCGGCAGAGGACATGTGATTGCCTTTAACATTTTAAATATCGGACGCTATAAGCTTGCAGTCGGCACAATCGGTGCATCAAAGCGCGTCATTCAATTGTCGGCCGAATATGCGAACCAGCGTAAGCAGTTCAAAACACCAATTTCTCAATTCAGCTTAATTGGTGAAAAAGCAGCCAATATGTCAGCAAAGCTCTATGCGATGGAAAGTGCTGTTTACCGCACGGTTGGATTATTTGAACAGCGGATGGGTCTATTAAGTGACGAAGAGCAAAAAGACGGCAAACAAATTGCTCAATCCATTGCGGAATATGCGATTGAATGCTCTCTCTGTAAAGTCCTTGGCTCTGAAACGTTAGATTATATTGTGGATGAAGGCGTGCAGATTCACGGCGGATATGGATTCATGCAAGAATACGAGGTCGAAAGAGCCTATCGCGACTCACGAATTAACCGGATCTTTGAAGGGACAAACGAAATCAACCGTTTGCTTGTACCAGGTACATTCTTGAAGAAAGCGATGAAAGGAGAGCTTCCGCTGCTTCAAAAAGCGCAGACCTTACAGGAAGAGCTGATGATGATGATGCCGGAAGAGCCAGGCGATCAGCCGCTCGATCAAGAAAAATATTTGCTCGCCCATGCGAAAAAGGTCGCCTTAATGGTAGCTGGTATGGCAGCCATGAAATACGGGAAATCCTTAGACAAAGAGCAAGAAATTCTTGTGAACATAGCCGATATCGTCAATGAAATTTTTGCTGCTGAATCAGCAATTCTGCGTACGGAAAAGGCAATCGCTGCATCAGGCGCAGAAAAGAACGCTCAAAAGCTGGCTTACACACAAATTTTCACGCAGGAGGCTTTCTTAAAGATTGAAGCCCATGCAAAAGAATCCTTGATTGCGATGGAGGAAGGAGATTCACTCCGCATGAGCCTGTCAGCCCTTCGCAAGCTGACAAGATTTACTCCAATCAATGTCATCGCCAAAAAGCGTGAAGTGGCAAAACGAATCTTTGAAGCAGAGAAATATATCGTATAAGGATGGCTTAAAAGGTGCGGATATCACTCCGCACCTTTTTGTAAGCATACATTTAGGTTTTTAAAATATTTTGTGATAAAATGTTGTCACAATTTGCAGGAGGTGAAAATGGTGGCTTTAGATTTTTACGAATACCCATCTTGCGGTACATGCCGAAAAGCAAAAAAATGGCTTGAAGCACACAATAAAGACATCAACAGCATACATATCGTCGAAGAGACGCCTGATAAAGAAACATTAAAAGCCCTTTACGAAAAAAGCGGTTTAGAGCTGAAGAAATTCTTTAATACAAGCGGACAAAAATACCGGGAGCTGCAGCTGAAAGATCAACTTCCTGCAATGTCAGAGGACGAGCAGCTAGAATTACTCGCGTCTAACGGAATGCTGATTAAGCGCCCGATTACAACAGACGGTAAACGAGTAACAGTTGGATTTAACGAAGATACATTTAAAAGCGTCTGGAAATGATGTAACTTTCATTCAGATTGTGGTATCTTCAATATAGATTGTAAGAAAAGACTGGAGGGGTATTGAATGAGCACACCAAAAGATTTACGTTATTCAGAAGAACATGAATGGGTCAAAGTAGAAGGAGATAAGGTGCGTATCGGTATTACGCATTTTGCTCAATCTGAGCTGGGCGATATCGTGTTCGTTGAGCTTCCTGAAGTAGGAGACAAAATCACAGCGGACGAGCCTTTCGGAAGTGTAGAATCAGTGAAAACAGTTTCTGAACTTTATGCACCGATCAATGGCACAATCGTCGAAGTGAACGATGAGCTGGATGACAGCCCAGAATTCGTCAACGACTCTCCATATGAAAAAGCATGGATGATCGTTGTAGAACCAGCTGATGCATCTGAAATCGAGAACTTAATGACAGCTGAGCAATATGAAGAAATGACAAAAGAAGACTAATTCATGTGAAATTGGACACTCTACCTTTATGGGGGGTGTCCAATTTGTCTTTTCAAAAAGAACAGGTGGATATAACAGAGCATGTCACTGGACGATTCAAAGAAAGCGGCATGGTGCTTTATCATCAAAATGAAGAGATTGGCACAATGATTAGTGAAAACCAATATGAGCTGAAATCGGGATATTCCTATGATCAAAATCGTTTTTATCGTCTAACGGATACATTGACCGATGGGACAGAAAAATATGTAGACTGTGACGATGAAAATGGATGGTGCTAATCACAGAGGAGACTGCAGTGAACAAAAACTGCAGTCTTTTTGATGACGAGGCGCCCAATCTTTACAACCTGAATGAAAGATTGTAATCTAAGGAAGAAGTGAATCAACGTCAAAAGGGCCGGGTGATCGTGATGAATGTCGAGATTGAAAAGGTCATCATTGTAGAAGGTAAAACAGATAAACAAAAGCTAAAAGAAGTCATAAGTGAACCTGTTACCATCATTTGCACCAATGGCACGATCAGTACATCGAAGCTGGACCAGCTTGTGGACGATTTAGTGGGGAAAGACGTTTACATATTAGCAGACAGTGACGATGCAGGCGACAAACTGCGGAAGCAATTTCGAAAAGAATTCCCTGAAGCACTTCATCTTTTTGTCGACAGAACGTACCGCGAAGTGGCCGCTTCACCGTCAGCCCACATTGCATCTATCCTATTAGCTGCAAACATTGATGTTCATTCGAAATATTTATGAGGGTGGACGTATTATGAAAGAGATTGAAGAACACGAATTCAAAGAGATAGAGGACGATTTATTTCTTTTATACTTATATACACCGTTTTGCGGAACATGCCAGCTGGCAAAGAAAATGCTGGCAGTCGTAGACGCCATGCAGCCGGATGTACCATTTTACGAAAACAATTTAAACTATTCACCAGGTTTTGCAAAAGCATTTGAGATCGAGAGTGTTCCTTGCTTTCTACTGTTTAAAAAAGGAGAATTGGTGCAAAAAGGCTATGCCTTTCACTCAGTTCCATATCTTCATGAAATGATTGAAACCGCTAAATAAAGCGGTTTTTTGTCATATTTCAAGAAATTCATTTGAAAATTTGTCGAGTTATTTATAAAGGACAAGAAGATGTTTGTAGAGAAATGTTATGTATAACCAAATGACAGGGAGGTTATACATGTGGAAAATGTGAAAGCCCATGGTAACACAGGGCAGCGTTTACTATTAAAACCGCTGCTCTCATCATCATCCTTGAAGATTACATTTGAGGCGGAAACTGACTCTTGTACATTGATTGTGGATGAACGTGGTGAAGTGAAGAAACTACCTGCAATTGAGTTATCGGATCTCATCTTTTATGGTGAGAGGAAAGAGATTCTACAATTATTAGATGGAGATATGTCCTTACAGCAGTTAATCAGCAGAGGACAAGTCAAAGTCAAAGGGTCATTCCGTGCGCTCCTTAGACTAGAGGCAGTGCTTTGGCTGACGAACGGTTTTTTTCGAAAAATGATAACGTAGTTGTTTACTTGGAAATTAGCGATTTACAGCGTTGACATATCTCAGATAGCATGATATTCTACGTTAGTAAAAACATGAACATCACATAAAACAACATATTTTCTCTTATTAAGAGAGGTGGAGGGACGTGCCCTATGAAACCCGGCAACCGTCAGCATAGCTGAAATTGGTGCCAATTCACTCAAAGCCGCAGCGCTTTGAAAGATGAGAGAAAGGCGTAATTGACATAAAAGGCCTTTCTGCTTGCGTTGCAGTTAGGTCTTTTTTACTGACCTGACGTCAGGCTAGAGTCATGACAGAAAGAAGAATAAATAACGTATGTGATGGAAACCTATAGATTCAGCAAGAAAGCAGGTGATCAGACTGTGATTCATTTACAGAATGTATCAAAAACGTATCATTCAAAAAGCGGAAATGTTGATGCCGTGAAAGACGTCAACTTGGATATTGATAAAGGTGAAATATTCGGAATTATCGGGTATAGCGGTGCAGGAAAAAGCTCGCTTATTCGCCTATTAAACGGTCTGGAGCTGCCAACAGAAGGAATTGTTGAAGTGGCAGGCAACCGGATCAATGAAGTATCGAATGCGAAACTTCGGAAAGCAAGACAAGAAATCAGCATGATCTTCCAGCACTTTAATTTACTTTGGTCAAGAACGGTGAGACAAAACATTATGTTCCCGCTTGAGATCGCAGGTGTACCGACATCGAAACGGAGAGAGCGTGCGAATGAACTGATTAAATTGGTCGGTTTAGAAGGAAAAGAAAATGCGTATCCGTCTCAGCTTAGCGGCGGGCAAAAACAGCGTGTCGGCATTGCGAGAGCATTAGCGAATGATCCAAAGGTTCTTCTATGTGACGAAGCGACATCTGCGCTAGATCCGCAAACGACCGATTCAATCCTTGAGCTTTTGGCCGATATTAATAAACGACTAGGGCTCACGATTGTGCTCATTACACACGAAATGCACGTCATTCGCAAAATTTGTCATCGCGTCGCAGTCATGGAAAATGGACGTATTGTTGAAGAAGGCGAAGTATTACGCGTCTTCAGACAGCCAAAGGAAGAAATGACGAAGCGATTTGTGAAACAGCTTGCGGAACCAGAGGAAGCGAAAGAAACAATCGAGCACGTCCTAGAGCGAGTAAAAGAAGGTCAGGTCGTACGGTTGTCCTTTATCGGTGATTCTGCCGAGCAGCCACTGATCACAGAAATCATTCGATCGTTTCATGTTGATGTGAACATCCTTCAAGGGAAGATTTCTCAAACGCAGGAAGGCGCGTTTGGAACACTCTTTATCCACATTAATGGAGAAGAGACTGAGGTAGAAAAAGCCATCGCCTATATCCAAAGCAAACAGGTTGAAATCGAGGTGATGACACATGTTTGAGAAATGGTTTCCGAACGTTGATTTAGACGTCATCTGGAGTGCAACAGGTGAAACGGTGTATATGACACTGATTTCATTGGCATTTGCCTTTGTCATTGGGATTATCCTAGGGCTCCTGCTCTTCCTTACAGGAAAAGGCGGTCTTTGGGAAAATAAACCGATTAATGCTGTCATCGGCGCTGTCGTCAACATTTTCAGATCGATTCCTTTTATCATTTTAATTATTCTTTTACTAGGGTTCACGAAATTCTTAATGCATACGATTCTTGGTCCAAATGCAGCACTCCCTGCCCTTGTCATAGGGTCAGCTCCATTCTATGCACGTCTTGTCGAAATTGCACTGCGTGAGGTAGACAAAGGAGTCATTGAAGCAGCACGATCAATGGGAGCGAAAACGTCGACA
The DNA here is from genome assembly GCF_003028545.1 of Bacillus sp. Nf3. Taxonomy (NCBI): domain Bacteria; kingdom Bacillati; phylum Bacillota; class Bacilli; order Caryophanales; family Bacillaceae; genus Bacillus; species Bacillus sp. Nf3. The sequence continues at coordinate 736,977 of NZ_PYUA01000001.1, forward strand.
ATCATTTTCAAAGTATTGCTGCCAGAATCATTGCCAGCCCTTATTTCAGGTATTACCGTAACAGCGATTGCTCTAATTGGCTCTACTGCGATTGCAGGTGCAATTGGAGCAGGCGGACTTGGTGACCTCGCCTATGTGGAAGGGTACCAATCTGGTAATACAGATGTCACACTTGTAGCCACTGTGTTTATTCTGATCATCGTCTTTATTATTCAAATAATCGGTGATTTGATTACAAATAAAATTGATAAACGTTAAGGGAGGATTTATTCATGAAGAAATTGATTCTAAGTGCACTATTTCTAGCATTTGCAGGTATTTTAGCTGCGTGCGGTTCATCTAATAACCCTAGTGAAAGCAAAACCATTACGGTTGCCGCATCAAAAACGCCGCATGCCGAAATTCTTGAAGAAGCAAAACCACTTCTAAAAGAAAAAGGCTACGATTTAAAAGTGAAAGTGCTTAGCGATTATAAAATGTACAACAAAGCGTTAGCTGAAAAAGAAGTGGATGCGAACTTTTTCCAACATATCCCTTACTTAAACGAAGAAAATAAATCAAACAAAGATTATAACCTAGTGAGTGCTGGTGCGGTTCACCTTGAGCCTTTCGGTATCTACTCTAAGAAATACAAATCAGTAAAAGATATTCCAAACGGCGGCACAATCATCATGACAAACAACGTAGCTGAACAAGGCCGTATGCTTGCCCTTCTGCAAAATGCTGGTGTCATCAAGCTTGATCCAAAGGTTGATACAATCAACGCAACAGTAAAGAACATTAAAGAAAACCCAAAGAACCTAAAATTCAAAAAAATCGCGCCTGAATTAACTGCGAAAGCTTATGAAAACAGTGAAGGCGATGCTGTATTTATCAACGTCAACTATGCGATCCAAAATAAATTGAATCCGAAAAAAGATTCAATCGAACTTGAGCAAACAAAGAACAACCCATATGCAAACATCGTTGCGGTTCGCAAAGGTGACGAAAAATCAGATAAGATCAAGGCATTAATGGAAGTTCTTCACTCTGATAAAATCAAAGAATTCATCGACAAAAAATATGACGGTGCAGTATTGCCTGTATCTGAATAACAACATTTCAACCTCGCTTCTATCAAAGCGAGGTTTTTTGTGTATTTTTTCAAATCTCGCTCATAATAAAAACGTACAAATGACCTGAAGGGATGGAATCAAAATGAATGAACAGCATATGAGCGGATCCATGCAGCAATCACTGACTGATTATAAAACCGCAATGGGTGAATTCCAGAAGAAAATGCCGGTGTTTGGAAAGAAATTTAATGAATTTACGGAGCAGTGCTTTCAAAGCGATTCATTAACGCAAAAGGAAAAACAAATGATTGCCCTCGGCATCAGTATTCATGCGCAGGATGAATACTGCATGATTTATCATACAAAGGGAGCGCTCGATCAAGGGGCGACAGAAGAGAATCTGCTAGAGGTTGTGAGCGTGGCGGCAGCTTTTGGCGGCGGGGCAGCACTAAGCCAAGGAATCACTGTCGTTCAGCAATGTATTGATGAATTTGGAGGACAGACGCATTAAAAGAAGGAAAACAAGGTATTTTTCCATATCAAGGAGTTGAGTACTTCTCATCCGAATGTGTGAGAAAATATGCCGTCATAGAGCGTCATATCCCTTTTGAGTGAAGCCGCATACGTTTGCTACAATAAAGCTACACTCAAGGAAGGGAATGGTTTATTATTTGTTCGGACCATAGTACACTGGGATTGGATTATACCGCCGAGATGGAAAAGGCCATGCATCAAGCTCATGGCATGAGCTATGCAGAGTACGAAAGAGACCATGACTTAAGGATGAAAGTGGAATATAAACGAGAGCAGTCCTATCGAGATGAGAAAAGACAGCTCGCAAAAATGAATATAAGAGGCTAATAATAGCTGAGGGGCGGGGAGAACAGTTTCCCGCCCTTTCTTTATGAAAACAGTCTTTTCGACATAAATCCTTTTATCTACCTGCTTTTTTTGTTAGAATTTTGAGAGCATCCTCTCACGCTTATCGTGAATGTGTTGTATTCAGTTTTAATTTGTTATAAAATTAGAATGAGAATAAATTGAGAATAATGATTATTTTGGAGGTATCGATATATGACTGCTTCGACATTAACAATTAAGGACTTGCACGTTGAGATTGAAGGGAAAGAAATCTTAAAGGGTGTAAACCTCGAGATAAAAGGTGGAGAATTCCACGCAGTAATGGGACCAAACGGAACAGGTAAATCTACTTTATCTGCTGCAATTATGGGTCACCCTAAATATGAAGTAACAAAAGGCAGCATCTTGCTTGATGGCGAAGATGTTCTTGAAATGGAAGTAGATGAGCGCGCTCAAGCTGGTCTTTTCCTTGCGATGCAATACCCATCTGAAATCAGCGGTGTCACAAATGCTGACTTCCTTCGTTCTGCTATTAACGCACGCAGAGAAGAAGGCGATGAAATCTCTCTTATGAAATTCATCCGCAAAATGGACGAAAACATGGAGTTCCTTGAAATGGATCCAGATATGGCACAGCGCTACTTAAACGAAGGTTTCTCAGGCGGGGAGAAAAAACGCAACGAAATTCTTCAATTAATGATGATTGAACCAAAGATCGCCATCCTTGACGAAATCGATTCTGGTCTTGATATCGATGCCCTGAAAGTTGTTTCTAAAGGAATTAACAAAATGCGCGGCGAAAGCTTCGGCTGCTTAATGATCACTCACTATCAGCGTCTACTGAACTACATCACACCAGATCACGTTCATGTTATGATGCAAGGTCGTATCGTGAAATCTGGCGGACCAGAACTCGCGCAGCGTCTAGAAGCAGAAGGCTATGATTGGATTAAAAAAGAGTTAGGAATTGAAGACGAAACTGTTGGTCAAGAAGCGTAAGCGTTAGGAGGATTATTGATGACATTAGAAACGAAATTATCAGTAGATCAAGATTATGTCAAAAGCTTCTCCGAGAAGCATCAGGAACCGGCATGGATGAGCTCCCTTCGCTTACAGGCTCTTGAAAAAGCAGAAGACCTCCCAATGCCAAAGCCTGACAAAACGAATATTTCAAAATGGAATTTAACGAATTTCAAACAGCATACAGTCGAAAGTGCACCATTTGGATCATTAGAAGAGCTTCCAGAAGAAGTGAAATCTCTTATTGATTTAGAGGACACAGATAAGACAGTTTACATTCAGCGTGATCAAACGCCGGCCTATTTGTCTCTTTCAGCTGAAGCGAAAGACAAAGGTGTAATCTTCACTGATCTTCATACAGCGATTCGTGAGCATGGAGATTTAGTGAAACAATACTTCATGACAGATGCAGTGAAAGTGGATGAGCATAAACTAACAGCTTTACACGCTGCTTTAGTCAATGGCGGAGCTTTCCTCTATGTTCCGAAAAACGTTGAGCTTGAAGCACCAATTCAAGCTGTTTATCTTCATGAAAATGACGAAACGACATTGTTCAACCATGTCATCGTCGTAGCAGACGATCATAGTGCTGTGACATATGTAGAAAACTACATCAGTACAGCAAAACCAGAAGAAGCAATCTTCAATATCGTTTCTGAAGTATTCACAGGCGCAAACGCCCGCGTCACATACGGCGCTGTAGATAACCTTGCAGAAGGTGTCACAGTATATGTGAACAGACGCGGTATGGCTAATGGCCGTGACAGTAAAATCGAATGGGCGCTTGGCCTGATGAATGATGGAGACGTTGTGTCTGAAAACATCACAAAACTGATGGGCGACGGTACATTCGGTGATACGAAATCAGTAGTTGTCGGCCGAGGAAACCAAACAGAAAACTTCACAACAAGCATCATCCACTTTGGTAAAAACTCTGAAGGGTATATCTTGAAGCATGGTGTGATGAAGGATCAAGCATCCTCTATCTTTAACGGAATTGGTAAAATCGAGCATGGCGCAACAAAGTCAAATGCAGAGCAGGAATCACGTGTCCTCATGCTGAGTGAGAAAGCACGCGGTGACGCAAACCCAATTCTATTAATTGATGAAGATGATGTGACAGCAGGGCACGCTGCTTCTGTTGGACGTGTCGATCCAATTCAATTGTACTACCTCATGAGCCGCGGAATTTCCAAAGAAGATGCAGAAAGACTTGTGATTTACGGCTTCTTAAATCCAGTTGTGAAAGAACTGCCGATTGAAGGAGTTAAAAAGCAGCTGATTTCTGTAATTGAAAGGAAAGTAAAATAATGAATATCAAAGACGTTCGTGAGCAATTTCCAATCCTTCATCAGCAAGTGAACGGACATGATTTGGTGTATTTGGACAGTGCAGCGACTTCTCAAAAACCAAGAGTGGTCATTGATGCAATGAATGAGTATTACCGGTCTTACAACTCGAACGTCCACCGGGGTGTTCATACCCTTGGCACAAGAGCAACGGACGCATACGAGGGTGCGAGAGAGAAAGTTCGTGCATTCATCCGTGCTTCATCTGTCCAGGAGATTATTTTTACTAGAGGTACAACAACTGCACTAAACACAGTGGCGATCAGCTATGCTAGAGCCAACCTCAAAGAAGGCGATGAGATTGTCATTACGCATATGGAGCATCATGCGAATATCATCCCTTGGCAGCAAGCAGCGAAAGCAACTGGCGCCACATTGAAATACATTCCGTTACAGGAAGACGGCACGCTATCGCTTGAAGATGTGAAGCAAACGATCACACATCAAACGAAAATCGTCGCTGTCACACATGTCTCAAACGTATTAGGAACCATCAACCCGATTAAAGAGATCGCCAAAATTGCCCACGAACATGGGGCAATCATTGTCGTCGACGGTGCACAAAGCACTCCGCACATGCAAATTGATGTTCAGGATCTAGATTGTGACTTTTTCGCATTCTCTGGGCATAAAATGTGTGGACCGACTGGCATCGGTGTGCTTTACGGGAAGAAGGACCTGTTGAATAATATGGAGCCTGCTGAGTTTGGCGGTGAAATGATCGACTTTGTGGATCTATATGATTCCACATGGAAAGAGCTGCCGTGGAAATTTGAAGCGGGAACACCGATTATTGCTGGAGCAGTTGGACTAGGAAAAGCAATTGACTTCTTAAATGACATTGGTATGGAGGAAGTCAGCCGTTACGAGCATCAGCTTGCGACTTACGCGCTTGAGCGCTTTAAGGAGCTTGAAGGTGCGACTGTTTATGGACCGCAGCACCGAGCTGGGCTTGTGACGTTTAACTTAGACGACGTCCATCCGCATGATGCGTCAACTGTTCTAGATACGGAAGGTGTCGCCATTCGTGCTGGACACCACTGTGCACAGCCGCTTATGAAATGGCTTGGTGTATCAGCGACTGCAAGAGCAAGCTTCTATCTGTATAATACAGAAGAAGAGATTGACCAACTGATTGCAGCGCTCCGTAAGACAAAGGAGTATTTTACGAATGTCTTTTAATGTAAACTTAGACACACTGTACAGACAAGTGATTATGGATCATTATAAAAATCCGAGAAACAAAGGTGTGTTAAACGACAGCATTGTCGTCGATATGAACAACCCAACGTGTGGTGACCGTATTCGTCTTACGATGAAAATCGAAGACGGAAAAGTCACTGATGCGAAATTTGAAGGAGAAGGATGCTCGATTTCGATGGCATCTGCCTCAATGATGACGCAGGCGATTAAAGGGAAAGATATTGAAACTGCTTTGAAAATGTCTCGGATTTTCTCCGATATGATGCAAGGAAAAGAATACGACGATTCCATTGATCTTGGTGACATTGAAGCGCTGCAGGGAGTGGCAAAATTCCCAGCCCGCATCAAATGTGCAACATTATCCTGGAAGGCGCTTGAAAAAGGCGCATCTGCCGAAGATAACGGCAAATCATAAGATTGGAGTGAAAATGGATGGCTAAAAAAATGCCAGATGTTGGTGAATATAAATACGGCTTTTCTGATAAAGACGTTTCCATTTTCCGTTCAGAGCGCGGACTGACAAAAGAGATCGTTGAAGAAATTTCTCGTATGAAAGAAGAGCCTCAGTGGATGCTCGACTTCCGTTTGAAATCTCTTGAGCACTTTTACAACATGCCGATGCCACAATGGGGCGGAGATTTAAATGCATTAAACTTTGATGAAATTACGTACTACGTAAAGCCATCTGAGCGCTCTGAGCGTTCTTGGGATGAAGTACCAGAAGAAATCAAACAAACCTTTGATAAGCTTGGTATCCCAGAAGCAGAGCAAAAATATTTAGCAGGTGTATCTGCTCAGTATGAATCTGAAGTTGTGTATCACAACATGAAACAAGATCTTGAAGATCTAGGAATTGTGTTTAAAGATACAGACAGCGCATTAAAAGAGAACGAAGACATCTTCCGTGAGCACTGGGCAAAAGTCATTCCTCCGACTGACAACAAATTTGCTGCGCTTAACTCGGCTGTATGGTCTGGTGGTTCATTTATCTACGTACCAAAAGGCGTAAAAGTAGATACTCCACTTCAAGCATACTTCCGTATCAACTCTGAAAACATGGGTCAGTTCGAGCGTACACTGATCATCGTTGACGAAGGCGCACATGTGCATTACGTAGAAGGCTGTACAGCTCCAGTTTACACAACAAACTCACTTCACAGTGCGGTTGTTGAAATCATCGTCAAAAAAGGCGGCTACTGCCGTTACACAACGATTCAAAACTGGGCAAACAACGTCTTCAACCTTGTGACAAAACGTACGATTTGTGAAGAGAATGCAACTATGGAATGGATTGATGGAAACATCGGTTCTAAGCTGACAATGAAATACCCAGCAGTCATCCTAAAAGGTGAAGGCGCTCGTGGTATGACATTAAGTATTGCCCTTGCAGGTAAAGGTCAGCACCAAGATGCAGGTGCGAAAATGATTCACCTTGCACCAAACACATCTTCAACGATCGTATCGAAATCAATTTCGAAACAAGGCGGTAAAGTAACGTACCGCGGAATCGTTCACTTCGGACGCAAAGCAGAAGGTGCACGCTCAAACATCGAGTGTGATACACTCATCATGGATAACAAATCAACATCTGATACGATCCCTTACAATGAAATCTTAAACGACAACATTTCATTAGAGCACGAAGCGAAGGTATCGAAAGTATCAGAAGAACAGCTATTCTACTTGATGAGCCGCGGAATTTCTGAAGAAGAAGCAACAGAAATGATCGTCATGGGCTTCATCGAGCCATTCACAAAAGAACTGCCAATGGAATACGCCGTTGAAATGAACCGTTTGATTAAGTTTGAGATGGAAGGTTCTATTGGTTAACCGTTGATATACCAGTGATTATAGGTGTTTAGGCTTTACATTTATATTAAGTACCCACAAAACACCCACAAAATTTAATTATTGAACATACCGCAGATACATTTCCATTGGTCCTCAATTTTTGGGTGGCATGGAGATACGTGTCTGCGGTTTTTTTATTTAGAAAGTTTTAACCTTTACAATACATAGTTAATAGTCACACCTGTTTCTAAAAGGTTTACAGTATGGCTATGTCTCAATGCATTGTCTTTACAAATTTTGTAGAAATCCTCTCTCACAACATTTTTTATAACTATTTAAAGGAGAAATGATTTTACCTTTAAAGCCCACTAACCACTTCGAGGTTCAGATCAACTTTATTCAAAATAAATACTTGCAACATATAAACTAGTACTGTATAGTTCTAATTATGACAAAGGCAAAATTAATGAATCAAAAACGTGTGCTTGAAGTAGCTGCAACATTATTTTTGGAAAAAGGGTTTGCTTATACAAGTATGGATGAATTAGTTCGTGTAAGCAAAGTATCAAAGTCGAATGTGTATTATCACTTTTCTAATAAGGAGGAATTATTAGCAGGGGTCGTTGATTATTGGATTGACAGGTATCAATCTGCAATAGGCGACGTAATTTCTCAGACCCAATTTTCAGTTGAAGACCGTATCCAACTGTTTTTAAAGCAATTATCACAAGGAGTTCAGTCGAGAGAGTATAAGGGCGGCTGCCCATTTATTACTCTTTATATTCAAAGTCCTTCACAGGCCACGCACATAAAAGAAAAAATAGGTCATTTTTTCACAGGATTACAAAAGAAAGTTTCTCTATTACTGAAACAAGGTGTAGAGAACGGGGAATTCAGAAATACGATTCATATTGATGAGGTGGCATCACTTTTTATTACAAATCTTGAAGGAGCGTTATTTATTTCAGAAACATTGAAGGATGCAACTGTCATCACGAAAACAGCAGATCATTTATTTAACTTGCTTCGATAATAGAAGCTTTTTTTTTACATCAAATTAGTACTGAATAGTACTAAAGGGAGACTTCATATGAAAACAGTATTTTTAACAGGTGGAACAGGCTTTATCGGAAAGCAATTAGTCGAAGAATTAGCCAAAGAGGATGTGAACATTCTTCTTTTAGTGAGGTCGAAAAGTAAAGCAGCACGTATTTTTCAAGAAAGAGGCATTTTAAAACAGGAAGTGATGCACTTTATTGAAGGTGATTTAACGAAAATAGATTTAGGTCTAAGTGCTAAAGATATGGAGATGGTGTTGAAAACGGATGTGCTGATTCACGCAGGAGGACCCATGGATATTCAAGCAACCAGTAAAGAGGCAGCTTCTGTCTTTTTAAATGGTGCCAAATATATTGGTGAATTAACTAAAAATATTCATCAATTGAAGGGCTTGCAGCATTTTATTCATGTTGTCGGTTATATGAGTCCCTTTGATGATGAAAATAGCAAAATTGCCATTGATGTGTTTAAAGAAGGAAACAATTATTTGAAAATCAAAAATCCATATGAGAGAACAAAATTTTTAGCAGACCTTTATATCCGTCAACAGGCGTCAGCACTAGGTTATCCGCTGTCTGTCATTAATCCGCCAACTGTCGTCGGCAGTAGTAAAACAGGGAGTACAGAGCAGATAGCAGGATTAGGTTTGCTTGTGAGTAGTATGCGAAGAGGGCTCATGCCGGTGATTCCTGGAGGTAAGGGATATAGGCTGCCACTGATTTCAAACGATGAGTTTGCAAAATTTATTGTGCAGGTTCTCAGGATCGAACAGCCGGCTATTCAAACATATACACTTGTTGAAGACAAAGAGCATGATCAGAACATTGCTGAATTATTAAGTGTGATGTCGGAAAGTATGAATATGAGAGCACCAAAAATCTCTGTCCCATTGCCGCTTATGAAAACAATAATGAAAAGTGGAGTAAGTAAAATAACAAACATTCCTTCTGATGGACTCAATTTTATGACAAAACGAACATTTTCAAATGCTTCAGTGAAAAAAATGATGGGAGGAGATTGGTTTAAGAAGACGAGCGTCATGAAATTTTTACCTGCCGTAGTAGCTGATCTGGATTATCGAATGATGGATCAACATGGTGAGCATCAGCATTTATTTGAGCGAACATTATGCGATAACAATACGGTTTACCAATTACACGGAGAGGGGAAACCTTTTATTTTATTACATGGTTTATTGAGTGATGGAGAGGATTTATTCCCTTTAGCAGAAGAGCTTCATGAAAAAACGGGTCAACCTATATGGATCTTGGATCTTCCTGGCTTAGGGCGTTCCCCTTTTAAACGAGAGAAACATCTTCTAGATATCTACTTGAATGTAGTGAAAAAGTTATTGGAGAAAGCGACAAATGGTGCACATCTCATTGGTCATTCATTCGGTGCGTTTATCTTACTGGAAGCATTGGGACAAGGGTACATAGATAAGAAGTATTCAATCACTTTACTTCAGCCGCCTGTTGCTAAAGAAAATGCTAAATCGCTAAATGTTCCACAATGGATGAACAAATGGACATTAAAATTAGCAACTTCTAAAATGATAGAGCGTTATTTATTAAGTAATGGTTTGTTTGAAAGGACGGAGAGTATCCCTGAACATTATATTGAAAAAATCAGAATCAGTTTTACGTCTCCTAGAATTTTAAATACGACGGTTCAGCTTAACCAGTTACTATTGAAAAACGATCACGGTGATTTCAATGAAGCAACAAAGCATAATCTTCACATGATTTGGGGGGAGTATGACAAAGGCTATTCTGCTCCATCGCATCTTGGTAAGGTTGATGTTGTTCCATATGGTCATCATTTTCCTCTTAGCCATCCGAGTGAAACGGCAGCATTGGTTATAAAAAATAGTCTTACTAGCAGTTGAGAATGTGGGATAAATCAAAAGTGTGTAAGTAAGATCGTTTAGACTTTGATACTGTTTGGGGGAGTTGTATTTTCTTAGCTTGATGGTGATGTGAGCACACCTACAAAACATCCATAAACTTATGACGGCTTTATATTTTATATGAAGCATAACAAATATAAAATATAAAACGTGGGAATCACGATCACAAGAGAACGTAAGCTTGAGATGAATGGTTCAATCGGTTAAATTTTAAAAACCTTTTATTTATCAAGGATTTGAATAGTGTAGAAGGCGAACTTTTGAAGTTCGTCTTTTTCTATTTTTCAGTAATAACTAGATAAATGCCGGCTGTTGTTTAGATCGATTTATGCCCCAGAGCGCTTAGAAACAAATTTAAATTTGTTTCCTTAAGCACACAGGGGGTTTGTTTGTTTTTTTGGGATTTTAAAATTGTGCAAGAGCAATTTGGTATTAGCGGTTTGAGGCCGTAGGCGGTAACAAAAATGACATTGAATAGGGATAAATTTTCGCAATGACGCTTTAACAAATTGGCACGGTAAGTAAAAAAACGGGAATTACAAAATAGTTTCAGCAGGCTTTTTCAAAGACGATAATATGAAATATATAAATATTTCATATTACCGTTGACGAAGCAATCCTGGTATGTTTTAATATGTAATATATAAATATTTCAAAAAATCATATATGTGTTTAGGGGCGATTTATTTGAAGAAAAGTAAATTAAATGAATTCGTAACGTTCGTTCCCGGTATTAATCCAACAAGAGCACAAAAGCAGTTTGAAACTCAAGAAATATTGTATTATGACCAAGCGTCTTTTGAAGCTGATTATCATCGTGAGGACGTAGCTGTTGAAGAAAAGGCAAAACCTTTATCTCAAAATAACCTATCGTTAAATGAAGGTGATGTTGTTATCAGTAACTCATTGCAGCTAGCCACAATTGTTGGTGAAAATAGTGTTGGTAAAGTGTTGTCCCTCAACTTTACGAAAATAGAGTTTGATAGCGAACAACTTGATAAGAGATATTTTCTTTACTTGTTTAATGCTCATAAAGATGTGAAGCAGCAAAAAGAAAGGGAGTCACAGGGGACTGGCCCTATTCTAAGAATCCCGCTTCGTGCCCTTGGGGAAATGATTGTTCCAGTTGTTCCAATCGAGGAACAGAAGAAAATAGGCACTATATACGTAGAAACAATGAAGCTACAAAATAAGTTAAGCCAATACGCAGACTTGATAGGGCAGTTTACGAGCTCGGTAATAGAAGGAACATTAAAGGGGGAGTAATGAAATGAAAAGTCAATCGGAATTAGCATTTGAAAATGAAGTTATCGATTATTTGACTAAAATCGGTGGAGTAAAACAATGGGAATACAAAAAAGACATTAAAACAACTGAACAACTTTGGGATAACTTTAAAATAATCCTAGAACAAAACAATAGCGCTCGATTAGATGAGCCCTTGTCTGTTACTGAATTTAACCAAGTGAAGAAAATCATCACTAGTATCGAATCACCTTATCAGGCCGGACAGTTTTTGTATGGCGTTAATGGTGTTTCTGAAATTGAAGTTAACCTTGATAATGGTAGACATGTGTTCTTGACAGTATTCGACCAAGCCCAAGTCGGTGGCGGGAATACCGTTTATCAAGTAGTAAATCAAATTAAACGGCCAAAAGTTGTTGATGGTAAAACGACTCGCAGGTTTGATGTGACTTTGCTCATTAATGGTTTGCCGATTATTCAAATTGAATTAAAGAAAGCACTTCATAGCGCTACGGAATCTTTAAATCAGATGGAACAGTATATAGCTGAAAAACAATTCAGCGGTATCTTTTCAACTTTGCAGATTTTAATCGCGATGACACCGTTTGATATTCGTTATATGGCAAATACCCCACTCGAAAACTTTAACCGAGCTTTTGCTTTCAACTGGCAAAACGAAGATGATGCTCGCCCTATTCGATCATGGAAGACGTTTGCGGATAAAGTGTTGTCCATTCCAATGGCCCATGATTTAGCAACACGTTACATGGTACTAGATGGTACCAAAAACAAAGAAAGTATCAAAGTCATGCGTCCGTATCAAGTCTATGCCACAAAGCGTGTACTTGATAAAGTTAGAAAGTTTGACTTTAAATATGATGGTGGTAAATTAGGATACATTTGGCACACGACAGGCTCAGGTAAAACAATCACAAGTTTTAAGACCGCGTGGCTGGCAAGCCGTCTATCAAATGTAGATAAAGTGATCTTCTTGGTTGACCGGATCGCACTTACTAACCAAACAGCAGATGCTTATAAAGCCTATGATCCTGTTGCTGGTTTTGAAGGGAAAACTGGTGTGGTGGGTGACACAGCTAATATCTCAGACCTTCATCGCAAACTAACGAAGAAAAGCGATAAGAACATCATAGTGACAAGTATCCAAAAAATGTCGCGTTATGTAGTGCGGGACAGCTTCAAGCCACTGAATGAAAATATTCTTTTTATCGTGGATGAAGCCCACCGTTCAACTGGCAGTGGTACTGAAAATGAAGGGATGCTTGAAACGATTCGAAAAGCAATTCCTAATTCTGCTTGGATTGGTTATACTGGTACACCAAAATTCCCCGAAACACGAGAAATCTTTGGTGAACTATTACATGCATATACCATTAAAGAAGCGATTGCAGATAAAAACGTCTTAGGGTTTAACGTTGAATTTAAGGAAACGATCGAAGCTCCCGAAGATCCCACCGAAGATGATATCGATGATAATATTCGTGGTAGTGTTTACGACTATAGTCCAGAACATGTGAACTTAGTAGTGAAAGACATCTTCGATAACTGGAAGAAACGTTCAAATGATCGCAAATATAATGCCTTGTTTACAGTCCATGTAGGAGGTAACAAAGCAAGTACACCAAGAGCGATGGAATATTTCGATAAGTTTGCAGAAGAGAATGCGAAGCGTCCAGCAGATCAACGATTAAAAGTTGCGGTGAGTTTCTCAGCAGATACATCCAATAGTGTTCATCAACTGAAAACGAACGAAAATTTGCACAGAGCTATCAAAACCTATAACGCAACGTTTGGCACAGCTTTTGATATGACGACAGTGAAAGCCTATACAGAAGACTTAGCACGGCGGCTTAACAAGACTGCTGATGATGGTAACTATTTAGATTTAGTCATCGTTGTGGATCAACTTTTGACCGGTTTTGATGCTCCTGAGATGAATACGCTCTATATTGACCGAACCCTTAAAGGTGGGAACTTGATTCAGGCATACTCACGTACAAATCGAATACATAACCTTGTCGATAAGCCTTGGGGAAATGTCGTGAACTATCGTTGGCCGGAGCAAAACGAGTATGAAATGAATAAGGCTTTTGCTATTTATTCAAATCGTGCATCTGCCGACGAACAACTTTCACTTGAAGAATTGAAGAAAGGCAACGAAGAGTCTGGTATCACTTCCAAACCATTTAGCAAGATCCAAGCTGAGATGCAAGAAGTCATCAAGAAGCTTTCCACGCTCACAGACGATTTTATACAATTACCACCAAGTGAAAAAGCACAGGATGAAGTCTTTGAGAATCTGAAAGAGTATAATCGTTTATTGAGTCAGTTGAAACAATATACCGAAGACGATGACAAAAATCCTATATCAGCCTATGATAATCCTGAAGAGTTCTATGAACGTTTAGGTATTACTGAAGAGCAGGAAGTCATTTTAACAACTGTCATTGCTGGTGAGTTGAAAGAACGACGTGCAAAGCGAGAAGACATTGATATTTCGCAAGTCAATCTCTCGATGGTTCATATTCACGATGTGACCATCAACTACGATTATTTGATTGAGTTGATTGCCCAGATGGCTGACGAAGTTCACGCGAACGAAATGGCAAAAGCGGAAAGTACACGTGATGAAATCCAAGTTGAAATCGCCAAGTCTGACAATGAAAAAGAAAAATCTAAGGTGAGTCATTTTGTATCTAAGATTTTTTCAAAAGAGTTTGAGTTTGATCATTATCCAGCACCTCGAAGTGTTGAAAAAATGAACCAAGCAATGGATAAAGCACAAAAGGATACGAATATCCAACTTGTAACGAACTTCATCCGAACTTGGGGACTCGATAACAGCACAAATCCTAAGGAACTTGAAAACTTGATTAAGAAACACCGATTAGGTCAAGAAGATATGGATAAACAAGGGGAGTTAACCGCTATCATGAATGACGCAAGAGCTGATTATAAAGAAATTGCAATTGAAGAGATTGCAGCGTTAAGCTGGGTTCGGTATCGCATTGAATTTCGTAAAGCATTTTACAAAATGGCCGACAAAATTAAGAAGGGAGAATAGTCAAATGTTAAAATTAAGCAGACTACAAAGAGGAGAGCAGAAATGAGCGATAACATAACAAATTCACCCCAAATCAGATTCGCAGGATTTACGGATGCTTGGGAACAGCGCAAGCTTGGTGAAATGATGGAAGTCACATCTGTAAAACGAATTCACCAATCAGATTGGACTGATGAAGGAGTTCGATTTTTAAGAGCAAGAGATATTGTTTCTGCGTCAAAAGGTGAAGAACCTACTGAGTATTTGTACATTTCACAAGAAAAATATGAAGAATATTCTCGTATTTGCGGAAAAGTAAAATTAGGTGATTTACTTGTGACTGGTGTTGGTTCAATAGGTGTGCCTATGCTTGTAAACCACGAAGAACCTTTATATTTTAAAGATGGGAACATAATTTGGTTTAAGAATAAAAAACAACTTGATGGTTTTTTTTTCTATTATTCTTTTTTAGGTAAGAATGTCCAGAAGTATATTCGTGATGTTGCTGGAATTGGAACAGTAGGAACTTATACGATCGCTAGCGGAAAGAAAACTCCTATTCAAATTCCTAGTTTTGAAGAGCAAGAAAGAATAGGAACTTTCTTTAATGACCTCGACCACCACATCATCCTTCATCAGCGTGAGTTAGAACTGCTGAAGGAAACGAAAAAAAGTCTACTTCAAAAAATGTTTCCGAAAGATGGAGCCAATGTTCCTGAAATTCGCTTTGCAGGATTTACTGATGCTTGGGAACAGCGAGAGTTAAAGGATGTGGTTGAGGTTAGTTCAGGTCGGGACTATAAACATCTATCTGACGGGGATATACCTGTCTATGGTACTGGTGGATATATGTTGAGTGTGAATGAAGCATTATCCTATGATAAAGATGCTATCGGAATTGGTCGAAAAGGTACAATTGATAAGCCATATCTGTTACGAGCACCATTCTGGACTGTTGATACGCTATTCTATGCAGTTCCAAAAGAAAAAAATAATTTGGATTTTGTTCATTCAGTTTTCCAACGTGTAAATTGGAAACAGAAAGATGAATCGACTGGGGTACCAAGTTTATCTAAAACGACAATTAATGCAGTAAATGTGGCGGTTCCAGAGTGTGACGAACAAGCTCAAATCGGTCATTTTTTCAGCCAACTTGACAACCTTATCACTCTTCATCAGCGTGAGTTAAATACGCTTAAAAATTTAAAGAAATCACTGCTTCAACAAATGTTTATATAAGAAAAGGAGATTACATAAATGAGTAGTGCAAAAGATATTACATCAAAACTATGGGGAATGGCTAACAAACTGCGTGGGACAATGGATGCAACTGAGTACAAGAATTATATTTTGCCATTTATGTTCTATCGCTATTTATCAGAGAATCAAGATGAATACTTGAAAGTCAATAACCTGGAAGAGTTCTACGAAGTGACAGATAAAACTGAAAAAGAAGATTACCTTGAAGAAATTAGTAGAGGTATCGGATACGCAATTGATCCAGCCTACACTTGGGAAAAAATCGTATCAAAAATCGAAAATCACAAAATCAAAGCTAGTGACTTCCAAGATATGTTTGACTCATTCAATACAAATGCAAAACGTAACGCGATTGCAGAAGCTGATTTTGCTAATGTATTTTCAGATGTTAACCTTGGGGACACACGTCTTGGTTCAAGTACAAACGAACGTGCAAAGGCTTTGAATGATATCGTGTTGATGATTAACGAGTTCACTTTCAAAGACGATTCAGGGCACGACATTTTAGGTGACGTTTATGAATATTTGATTGGGCAATTTGCTGCCAATGCTGGTAAAAAAGGCGGGGAATTTTATACACCTCATGAAGTTAGTCAAATCCTAGCAAAGATTGTGACGAATGATGCAGATGGAACTGACGGTCAATTTCGTGTTTATGATCCTACAATGGGATCAGGTTCACTTCTTTTAACAGTTCAAAAAGAATTACCAAATGGTGATGAAGAAGGAAGCGTCGAGTTTTACGGGCAAGAGTTGAATACTACTACTTATAACTTAGCTCGTATGAATTTAATGATGCATGGGGTAAATTACCGCAATATGGAATTAAAACGTGCAAATACACTTAATGCTGACTGGCCATTTGCTGAAAAAGATGGCGCACAAATTCCTTTGAAGTTTGATGCGGTTGTATCAAACCCTCCATATTCCCATAAATGGGATACAAAAGACGTTGATCGAGAAAAAGATACACGTTTCAAAGGTTATGGTGTAGCACCTGCATCTAAGGCAGATTATGCTTTTGTACTGCATGGACTTTACCATTTAGATAAAACTGGAACAATGGCTATCGTATTGCCGCACGGGGTACTATTCCGAGGTGCTTCTGAAGGTAAAATCCGCAAAAATATCATCGACAATAATCTATTAGATACTGTGATTGGGTTGCCCGCTAACTTGTTTTATGGGACAAGCATCCCAACCTGTGTCTTGGTATTCAAAGGTCGTGAAGCTCGCAAGAATAAAGACATATTATTTATTGATGCCTCAAAAGAGTTTGTAAAAGGAAAGAACCAAAACAAACTCTCTCGTGAAAACATCGACAAAATTATTGAAACATATAGTAACCGTAAAGACGTTGAGAAATATGCTCATGTGGCATCTTTGGATGAAATTAAAGAAAATGATTACAATTTAAACATTCCACGTTATGTCGATACGTTTGAAGAAGAAGAAGTTATTCCACTTTCACAAGTGGCTCAAGAGTTGGCAGAAGTTAATGCGGAAATTGCTAGTTCATATGATAAATTGTTTGGGTTAATGAATGAGCTGGAAGGGACAACAGATGAAGCCAAAGAAGAACTGAGTAAATTTATCAGTCTTTTAGGTAAATAATAGTCTTAAATAAGAGCATTGGATTTAATTCATTGCTCTTTTTGGCTTGAAAATTTCTTTATTTCCGTATTAATCAAGTTCGAAATGGAAGGTTCAATCGGTTAATAATAAAAGACCAAAAACGTGATATTAACCGTTTTTGGTCTTTTTGTTTTGCTTACATCCCGCTAGGCTGGTAAAACGCTTCAAAGGCTTTAGACAAATCGTCAGCTGCAGATGTCAAAATCGTTTCTTCTTCTAAAATCGCTGTTCCTTGTGCTCGGACAATATGAAATTGATGAAACCCCATCAAGTTTTGAAATATTTCTTTTAGGTAATGATGTGAAAATTCCAGAGGTGTGTAACGATCGTTATTTGTGAAAATTGAGCCGCTTGCTTGAAGCAAAAGTACACGATAATCGTCAGTCATCAGACCAACTGAACCATCTTCTGTATATTTAAACGTTTCTCTCGCAATAAAGATATTATCTATATAATCTTTCATTCGTGAAGTCACATTGAAATTATGAACAGGTGACACGATCACAATTCGATGATGTGCTTTGAATTGAGCCAATAAAGCAGATGACGAAGCGGCGATTTTTTCTTCGGCAGCCGTTAATGTTTGTTCGGATGCTTGCTTATCCCAAACACCTAGCAGCTGTTCTTTTTCAATACGAGGAATTTCAGTTCCATATAAATGTAAAATCGTTGGTTCGTCATGAGGAAACCTTTCTTTAAACTGTTTTAAAAATAGTGTTTGCAGTTTGCTTGAATAACTTTCTCGATGAGTGAAATCTGGGTGCGCGTTAATGATTAATGTTTGCATGTACATGCTCCTTTTCTTTTGATAAGCTGAGTATAAATGATAAAGATGACAAAATAAGTCACCTTTTTAAGAGGGAAAACAAATGAAAAAATCAGAACGATTAAACCAAGAACTTATTTTTTTAAGTGATAAACACTCTTTTCAGTTAAAGGATTTACAATCCGAATTTGGCATTTCTAAAAGGACGGCTTTAAGGGATATAGAAGAGCTAGAGTCAATGGGCTTAGCTTTTTACGTTGAAAATGGCAGACACGGAGGATATCGACTCGTGAATCAATCTCCATTGGTTCCTATATATTTCAATATAGAAGAAGTTCAAGCTATTTTTTTCGCTCTTAAAGCGCTAGACCTGGTGTCAGCAACACCATTTAAAAAATCCTACTCACAAATTCGGCAAAAGCTGTTTGCCACAATGTCTGATGAGAGAAAGCAAATGATTACGGAGACTTTGGATGTGATTCATTACTATAATGTCGCACCAGTTAGTGAACAAAATCATTTGGAATTGATTTTACAGGCAATGATGGAAGATCAAATAGTGAAGATGACGTACACTCAATATGAAAATAAATGGATCAGGCTGCAATTTCTTGAGTTGTTTTATCGAAATGGCATTTGGTTTACTCAAGCATATGATGTTCAAAATAAAAAGTGGGGTATCTATAGATGTGACTTTATGAAGGACATGATGATTGAAGAAGAAATCAGAGATACATTTACAAAGGAAGAATTAAAAGAACTGCAGCTCGAATATGAAAAAACTTATCATGATATCTCATTTAAATGTCGATTAACGGAACAAGGAAAAGAAAAGTTTTTGAAGAATCATTACCCAAATATGAGATTGGAGATCATTGATCATATTCCTTATATTGTGGGTGGGTACAATCAAGAAGAATTATCGTATATGACACACTATTTGATGTCATTTGGGAAACATGTGAAAATTGAATACCCAGATGAATTGAAAGAAAGTTATTTGAATCAATTGCGAGAAGTGATTGACCAGTATTGAAAGTGAACAGATTGTCTCTGAATTACAAAAGACTTCACCTATTAAAAAAGGCGAATTATAGCAATTCGCCTCTTTTTTTAATTCGCCACATGCATTGTGCTTGTTTTCGATTTATCATCAACCTTTCCATACGTCAGCTGACGCCAGATAAACTCCATAGGGCCATATTTAAAACGCTTTAACCATAGCGTACTGAAGAGCACTAGGAAGACATACACACCAATAGCCATGAAAAACGTGCCAGCTGGCTGAAGATGATCGGCAAGTCCGGCTCCGTATTTCAGAAATAGCATTGTGCCAATGATGGAGTGAAGCAAATAACAGGTCAGTGACATGCGTCCAACTTTGGTAAAGAACATCAAAGCACCTCGCAGCTGAGGAACGTGCAGAAACAGCATCGCAAGTGTACTCATATAAAACATACTGCCAGTGAATCCCCCGTTTTGTTCCAGAGCAGTGGCAATGTTCACCCAGAGTGTATTTTCAAAAGGATTGACCGCTGTAATGATCGTACTGCCTTGTGTGATGAGAAACGCGATTGTACAAATGATCCAAATGCGATTCCAAATCGCTTTTTTCGCCTCCATGTTTTTGAAAAACTCCATTTTCACAAAATAAACACCAAGTAAAAACATGAAGAACATAGAATAGACGGTAGAAAAAGAACTGGAAGCCATTGTGACCATATCTGTCCACCGATCACCAATAGATGCTAAATAAGTCAGACTGTTGTGGCTGGTCAGCTCGAAATCAGCAAAATCCGGCTTGCCTGATGCTGTGTTCATGGTATTGAACAGCATCGTGAAAATAGGTGTGAGCAATTGAATCACAAAGAGTGTGATCAGCCAGTATAGGATGGTTTTGGCTGTTCGTTTGTAAAAGAAAAGCAATAAAAAGCCAGCGACTGCATAATAGGCCAAAATGTCACCAATCCAAACAAAGGTCAAATGCAGAAGGCCAAATCCTAAGAGAATGGTTAACCTGCGTGCAAACAGTTTGGTTGGGCTGTCCACCTTCTGAGCAGCTCGGTCCATAAAAATCATAAAACCAACCCCGAATAGGAAGGAAAACAGTGTAATGAATTTCCCCGAGGCAAACCAATTCACCACATTGTGAAAGACATCATTTGACTCCATGTCAAATCCCTTAGCCGAATCCACGATCAAAAAGTAATTGACTAGAGTAATCCCCATTAAGGCGAATCCTCGTACGATGTCCAAGAAATGAACCCTTTCTCGCAGACTCATCGGTTGTCCGTGTGCTACTTTGTTTGCATTCATATCCGTGCCCCTTTTCCTGTTATGATAAATGTGATTTGGATCGAACCATTGATCCTTACAATGAATCAATATATAGATCAATTCTTAACAAATTATGAAGAAGTGAATTTTTGGAAATGAATGTGTCCATTTGATGGCAGATTCTTAAATTCATAAACTGTTAAGGTTTATGCTGTATCTTTTCACATAGCTAGATGATATATAGTAAAGACATAAAAGAAAGAGCAACACATTACATGAGGTGAGAGACATGACCCATCGAATATTAGTCGTAGAAGATGATCAGGATATTGGTGACCTTCTTCAGGAATCCCTTTCACGTGCAGGATATGAGGTGCTAAGAGCGATGAATGGCGAGCAAGCATTGAAGCTTGTGGATGATTTGCTCGATTTGGTGATTTTAGATGTGATGATGCCTGGGCTCTCAGGCATCGAAACATGCCAGCACATAAGATCCTCATCTAACGTTCCGATTCTATTTCTGACAGCCAAGTCGAGCACATTCGATAAAACTGAAGGATTACTTGCCGGTGGGGATGATTATATGACAAAGCCCTTCTCAGAAGAGGAGCTTCATGCTAGAGTCATTGCACAATTACGCAGGTATACCGTCTATCAGGAAAAAAAGGAGCAGGAAGAGACCTTTCTTGTTGGAGGCAAGCTGAGGGTAAGTGAAGAATTTAATGAAGTATGGAAAGAAAACCAGCAAATTAAGCTGTCTGATCTAGAATATCGGATGTTAAAGCTGCTCATGAGCAGGCGAAACAAAATATTTTCTGCTCAAAATATTTATGAAAGCGTGTGGGGGCAGCCCTATTTCTATTGTTCCAACAATACGGTGATGGTGCATATTCGAAAGCTTCGTGCCAAAATTGAAGATGATCCTGCACGTCCTGTATATATCAAAACTGAATGGGGAAGAGGATATCGATTTGGCACATCCACATCGTAAATATACACTGGCCAAAAAGCTGGCACTGTTGATTTTGGCGGCTGCAATCGTAAGTGGTATTGTCTTTTTGACGCTGCAAAAGATCACCAATGATTTGATCGATGGATATTTGAGTTCAGACGAGTATTACGAGCAGGAGTCAGCCAAGTATATTCAAAAATCAGCCGCTACGTGTCTGAGAATGAGCTGTCTTCAACGGATCGAAAAGCGTTTGGCGAGTGGGTGAAAAAAGAGAATTACATTAATTTGACCATTTTCAAGGATCAAGTGCTGCAATATGACTCTATTTATTCCGCTGCCGATGAATCGGCGTACGGAAAAGAAAAGATGACCCAGTACGCTGCACACCATTCGTATCCAGTTCAGTTTAGCGACGGTAAAGGCCGCGTCATGGTGGACGGTTTCTATTCATCTCGCTACCATGACCTTGCCTTTACACTCGAGCTGCTCGGGGCGACGCTTATATTTCTCCTCATAGTTCTTCTTGGCATTCGCAAAAGTCTGCGCTACCTGCAAATGATTCATCAAGAGATTCATATTCTTGAAGGCGGAGAGCTGGACTATGAGATGACGGTAAAAGGGCATGATGAATTAGCGATGATTGCCAAAAGTATTGAGGATCTGCGAAAAGCCTTTTTAGACAAGCTTCAAGCCATTGATGAGCTGCAAGAAGAGAGCCGCAGCTTGGTCACCGAAATGTCCCATGATATGAGGACACCGCTGACGTCGTTGATGATGAATCTGGAGTTTGCGAAAAAAGAAGAGACTGGAGCGGATACCCGTAAAGATCAATATATAGCGAGTGCCTACGGGAAAGCACTGCAATTAAAAAATCTGTCTGACAATCTGTTTGCCTATTTTCTGCTGGATAAAGAACATGAATCTGAGCTTGAGACCGTTGCAGTCAAAGAGGTGATTTACGATCTCCTGTCAGATCAAGTGGCCATCCTGCATCAAGAGAACTTTAAGGTTCATCTTTTAGGAGAGCTGCCTGACAGCTATATCAATGTGAATGTCGAGCTGCTTAGCCGAATATTCGATAATATAATGTCCAATTTAAGGAAATACGCAGATCCTAAAAAGGATATCAATCTCACGTTTTTATCCGATCAAGAAATCTTTGAGATCCATATCAGCAATGCGATAAACGAGACAAATGACACGCAGGAAAGTACTGGACTTGGTGAACGAAGCATCAAACGAATGATGTCTCGCATGCACGGGCAGTTTGAAAGTATAGAAAGGAACGATGTTTACTACATCGTGCTGCGATTTTGGAACATAAAAATGTAGAAAACAAATGAATATACTGGAATGGAGAGACAACTCAATGAAACGATTCAACAACTTCCAAAAGATACCTGATCTCTTACAAGGCCTTCTCAATATCTGTCTGTTCTTTTTGGCCATCGCTTTAAGTGTTCTCTTAATCAGTGAAACATGGTACATTGTCCAATTTGTTTATAAAACACTGTTCAACAAAGGAGAAAGCTATTATGGAATGCTTGGGGAACTGCTGATCTTCTTTATGTACTTTGAGTTTATTGCCTTAATTATTAAATACTTTAAATCTAACTTTCATTTCCCGCTTCGTTATTTTATTTATATTGGGATCACAGCTGTCATCCGTTTAATTATTATTGATCATGAAGAGGCGGTATCGACCTTCTGGTGGGCGCTGGCCATTCTTGCTATGACCTGTGCACTCTTTATCGCGAGCAAAAGAGATGCTGCTCAAGAGCATGAGGAAGTGAAGTAAGGAAAGAAGACGAACGATGGACGTTCGTCTTTTGTGCATTCATAAAGAGATGTACAGTATGATGAAAGGCGTTTTACAAAGCACCGACTTTATTGACATGTTCTTATGGTATGATTTAGAAAAAGTAAGACCTTCCCTCTGCAGGATATGAATGAATAGGATGCAGGAAGGAGGATGACTAATTCGGCTTAGTCATTCTCATTTCTGGCTAAAGGAGCGAAATCAATTGACACACACCAAGACAGAACCATTCTCGTTTACAAGTATGCAACAAGCAGCCTCTGTACATATTCCAGAAAGACAATTCATTTCATCACATGATGGTACAAGCCTTGCGTATTATCCATTTTTATCAGAAAAGAAGACGCAGGCCAATGTGATCTTGATTCATGGCGGTGGTGCTCATAGTTTGGCTGGTTATGAGCATATCGCTTACACACTGCAACATGATTTTCACGTAAATGTATTTTTACTTGATCTAAGAGGCCATGGCCATTCACAAGGAAAAAAAGGGGATACACCTAGTGTCACGGATGTATGGCAAGATATGTCGCAGGTTGTGGATGCCATTAAACAGGATCATAAAGGTGCCATCTACCTTTGTGGCCATTCTTCGGGAGCAGGCCTGCTGCTTAACTACTTGTCTTGGCCAAAAAAAAGAGAAGTGGACGGTTACTTTTTCATCGCACCTGAATTTGGCTATAAGTCAGGTACTGCAAGGGCTGATCAAATTCCTTTTGCCACCGTTCAAGTATGGAAATTCATTCTGTCTGCGATGACAAAAGGGAGTCTAATGAGTCATTCTGAAGCCGTACGTTTTCATTATCCTGCATGGGCAGTTGAGCAGGATCCGCTTCTGTTGACGGCTATCACCGTCAATCTATCTCTTGCCTTAACCCCATCTGCACCTAAAAAACAATTTGCGAAGATGGATCGGCCGTATGGCATGTTTGTAGGCAGCAAGGATGAGCTGTATGACGTCGAGACATTTCTCCCCTATCATGAGCTGCCGAAGGAACCAATCAAAAAACAATCAGTCTATCAAGTGCTGGAAGGACATACCCATTTGTCGATTTTACTAGAAGCGGGAAAACAGATTGGCAGGACGATCCAAATGTGGAATCCTTCTATTTAGTATGAACAACTAGTCAATACTCTCCCATTTAATTAAAAATTTACATTGACACCATCCTTTTCTATGATAAAATCATAATGTGATAATGAGAATCGTTATCAAACGATATGACTACATATAGAATGGATAGGTGAGGTACATGTTCAAGAAATCTTTTTGGTCGCTATTAGTTGTGCTCTCCATCGTTTTACTTGCAGCTTGCGGCAGCAATAGCAGTGACGGCAAGTCAGGTAATAAAGAGAAAACAAGGACTGTTGAAAGCGCTATCGGTTCAACTGACAATATTAAGGATAAACCAAAGCGTATTGTGACGCTGTACCAAGGAGCAACCGATGCAGCAGTCGCTATGGGCATTAAACCAGTGGGTGTTGTAGAATCTTGGCTTGAAGCACCTACGTATAAATATTTAAGAGATGACTTAAAGGATGTTAAAATTGTTGGGCAGGAAACACAGCCAAATTTAGAGGAAATTGAAAAGCTCAATCCTGATTTGATCATTGCATCAAAAATCCGCCACGAGCAAATTTTTGATCAGCTGCAAGAAATCGCTCCAACTGTTGCAACAGAAACAGTGTTCACCTTTAAAGATACAGTGAAGTTGATGGGTGAAGCGTTAAATCAGGAAGACAAATCAAAAGAATTGCTGACGAAGTGGGATGACCGCGTCGCTGACTTCAAAGAAAAAGCGAAAAAAGACATCAAAAACTGGCCAATGAGTGTGTCTGTGGTGAACTTCCGTGCAGACCATGCTAGAATCTATCAAACTGGTTTCGCAGGGTCGATTTTAACAGAGTTAGGCTTTAAAGGACCTAAGAATGTCAAAGATAAAAAGCAAGACATTATTACACTGACAGACAAAGAGAGCATTCCGCAAATGGATGCAGATGTAATCTATTACTTCATGGATGATCAAGATAAGGCGGTTGAGAAAGCATATAAAGAGTGGACGAGTCATCCTTTATGGAAGCAGCTTGACGCAGTGAAAGCGAAACAAGTGCATAAAGTAGATGAAATCACTTGGAACATGGGCGGCGGTATTATCGCTGCAAACATGATGCTTGATGATATTTACGATCGTCTAGGAATTGATAAATAAGTCATAACAGAGGAGAAAATGTGAACATACCATTTTCTCCTTTTTTCCATAACAGATTGAAAGCGGGAATCAGATGAGAAGTTTATTAAAAAAGGATTCAAGCAAGGCACTGCTTTTTGCTGGATTCATTGTGTTGATGTTGGTCTTTTTTTTGCTCAGTATTTCCCTTGGGCAAACCTCAATTTCCCTCAAAGCCACCATCCATGCTTTTCTTCAATTTGATGAATCGGATCCAAACAGTGTCATTGTCATGACATCCAGATTATCAAGAGCTTTAATCGCAACGGTCGTTGGATCTAGCCTGGCGATTTCAGGTGCACTCATGCAGGCATTGACGAGAAATCCGCTTGCGGCGCCTGATTTATTAGGAATTAATGCAGGTGGACTCTTTTTTATCGTGATTTCGATTGTTTTCTTTTCAACAGAGTCGTTAACAGGCTATATGTGGACAGCCTTTCTAGGCGCAGCGATTGCAGGGATGCTCGTTTTTCTATTGGGTTCCATTGGTAGAGATGGATTAACGCCAGTCAAAATTGTCCTTGCAGGAGCGGCGATATCTGCACTGTTTGCGTCTTTTACACAAGGTCTTTTAATCGTGAATGAACAGTCGATTCAAAGTATTTTGTTCTGGATGGCTGGTTCAGTGTCTGGAAGAAGCATTGATATGTTAATCCCTGTGTTACCTTATATTCTCGGTGCGACGATTGTGTCGCTGCTTCTAGGACGTTCTATTAATGTTCTTTTGTCAGGAGATGATATTGCCAAAGGACTTGGCCAGCGTACACTGCTGCTGAAAATCACGATGGGTGTACTCGTCGTCTTTTTAGCAGGTGGTTCGGTCGCTGTTGCCGGTTCAATTGGTTTTGTTGGTTTTCTTGTGCCGCATATTGTGAAAAAGCTTGTCGGACCTGACCACCGCTGGGTACTGCCGTATTGTGCCGTTGTGGGAGCGTCGCTTTTACTTGCCGCGGATCTGGCGGCTCGTTTTCTGATCATGCCGCAGGAAGTGCCGATTGGTGTCATGACGGCGGTAGCAGGAGCGCCTCTATTTGTTTATCTCGTGCGCAAGGGGTTGAAGACAGGTGGCTAAAACATATACAGTGCGTTCTAAAGGCGGGCGCATTTCATTTCAATTTTCAAAGCGGACGTTTTTGATTTTACTTTTATTGACGGCCATTGCCTTTGGTTTATTTATTCTCAGTCTCAGTATGGGAAGCCGGTTCATTCAGCCGGTGGATGTGCTGCTTCATTTAATCGGTCAGGGAGAGGGAAATTCCTTTGTGTTAAATACGCTGAGGATTCCACGAACGCTGCTGGCTGTCTTAGTCGGAGCCTCGCTTGCGGTATCAGGGCTTATTTTGCAAGGATTGATTCGCAACCCGCTGGCCTCACCTGACATTATTGGGATTACGAGTGGTGCTTCGTTTGGTGCGATTATGTTCATCGTCTTTTGGATGGGTACTGTGCCTATTGCTTATCAATCCTTATGGGCGATTGCAGGTGCTTTTGCGGTATCGTGCCTGATCTATTTGCTGTCTTGGAAAAAAGGGGTCAAACCGATCACACTTGTCCTAATGGGAATAGGGATTTCTGCCATTATGAAGGCATGTGTGACGTTTACGCTTGTTCTTAGTGATACGATGACAACGACAAAGTCTTACATATGGCTGACGGGCAGCTTATATGGTTCTACGATGAAAGACGTTACTGCGATGCTTCCTTGGGTGATGATTATTTTACCGATTGTCATGGTGTTAGCAAGAACGATGAATGTAAAAGAACTTGGCGATGATCTTGCAACAGGTCTCGGGGTAAAAGTGCAGGCGAAACGATTATTCTTTCTCCTGATGAGTGTGACATTGGCTGGTGTTGCAGTCGCATTTGCAGGCGGCATTGAATTTGTTGGACTCATGGCGCCGCACGTTGCACGGATGATCATTGGACGTTCATTCATAGCGCTTGTCCCAGCATCTGCGCTTGTTGGAAGTATTCTCGTGATGCTGGCTGATCTTGTGGCTAGAACCGCATTTCTACCGTTAGACGTCCCAGCAGGTGTATTTACGGCAGCTATTGGTGCACCGTTCTTTATTTATTTGTTATATCAACAGCGCAATCGATAAACAGAAGATGGGGGTTTTGATATGAGGCCAGAGTGGGTTGAGAGAGAATTACTTGATTTCGGGGTACACATCACAAATGGACCAATGACATCTGATCGCACACTTGCTGCGCTTTTTTCAGAAGCAGCCGTCATACGTTTATTAGAAGCTGAAAAGGAAGCGATGCATGCACCCAATCTTGCGGTAGCAGCTTCTATGTTTTCAAAGCGGTATGCCTATTTAGCCGTCAGTTCCTCTCTATATTTGATGACGCTGTATGACGGTATCTATCAGTTTCCACCAGCAGCATGTGCATTTAGAGAGGATCGGAAAATTGAAGTGGATGAGGCGGCGTGTTCGTTTGTTCCACTAGAAGGAGATCGGCATGAGTGGAGAGAGAAGGTCGTACGTGCGCTATTTACGGAGTGTGTCACGCCTCTTTTAGACGTACTGAACCGCACATCAAAACTCTCTTCTCGTATTTTATGGGAAAATGTAGCCGTTCGAATCAACTCTCTTTATCGAAGCATGATGCGGGAAGCGGAAGAACCTGCGGTGAAGCAGCGCGTGCGGGAGGATTATCTGTACCTGAAGCAGGCGGCTGGTGATGTATTTGGAGCTCAGCAAAATCCATTTCAGCACAGTTTAAACCTAGACGACAGCTTACTTGAAACATCCAACCGGAAAACCTGCTGTATGTATTATAAGCTTGAGAAAAAATCAGAGAGTCTTGATTATTGTCTTGTTTGTCCGATAAAATAAAAAAACACCTTATGCTAAAGGTGTTTTTTTATTAGTTTATATGGAAGGAACTAATATGAAAAAAATTATAATATTTATCATTTTTATTATTACAATAATCATTGGCTTGTTGTTCTTTATTCAACCACTTAAAAACCAAATTTCTTTTCTTACAGTAAAAAACACAAATCTTACTGAATTAAAGGTAGGACAATTGGAGTTGGGTTTAAAAAAGAGAAACTATAGTGAAAATGAGTGGATTAAAACTTCAAATTCAAATTATTTTAAAGTGAATAATAGAAAAGAAATAGTGGCAATCTCCTTAGAAAATAATCAAAGTTATATAAACAGTACAATAAATATTAATTCAACTGAAAAAAATATTTATGATTATTTTGGTGAAAATGCCTATCATAGAGTGGATGATCAGGGTTATAAAATTATAGGTTATAAGGATTCTAAGCATGATATCAAATTAGAGTTTTTCTACTTAGAAAGCAATTTAGAGAGAATAATTATTAGCAAGTTTGAGGGATTTTAAATATAGTGTCTTTATGTTTTTTTAAATTATATAGGATTAAACCCAAACTGTGGAAAGGGATTGTTAATTGATAAAGAAGCCGTTTTCACTGTAAATAGTCATTTTATTAAGAAAGGCACTGCTATGAGCAAGCAGTGCCTCTTTTTATTCCCAAATCCCACTTGCCCATTCAGGATGATCAATAAAAGGATTGCGGTTGTGCTGATACGTTTGATATATGATCTCATTGCGGTTCCGTTCGATTTGATCGACTGGGTCCTGCTTGTGCCATTTGAGAAGCACAGACATTTTGCCGTGAAGAGGCGAGCTTCCATTATTCACTTTGTCGTTTAATTCTAAATCTGGAAAGCGGTCATCACCTTCGTAGCGAACCGCCATATAAAAGAGCATTCTCGCAACATCTCCTTTGACCCGGCTGTGAGGTTCGAAGGAGTCGCTATCGTAGAAATTGCCCGGCGCCCCTTTGTATTCATTACCGCCTGTATCAAAATCTAAATTTCCACGTGTGCTGTTCGTTTGCACATCTGTCGCACGAAGGTGGTGGAGATCTGTCCCAGGCCCCTGGCTTGTCCCAAAATTGCCATGAGACTTGGCCCAGACATGCTCTCTGTTCCACTGGCCGACATTCCCGCCATTCGCTTGCTTTGAGCGGGAGGCACCACTATAAAGCAGCAGCACATTGTTTGGGTTATTGGGATCTTCATCTGTTTTCTTTAATGCATCCCAAACCTGGCTGTAGGATAGCTGCGTATGATCATCAATGATATCGTGTAAAGCCTTTTTAAGAGCGGGTCCTGATTTGCCAGTAGCAGATTGGTAATAGGAATCGATTTGACTTGTGGCGGCAGTTTGCGTTTGTTGTGCAGATGTTTCGTTTTGAAGCTGTAACGGGGAAAAGGTGATCGTTTGACTAGGTTCATTCAGATTGAAACCTTGAGCGTTTGCAGCTGAAGGCAGAGGGGCGGCGAATGTGCCGAATATCATGATTCCGGCGGCCACAGCTCCAAATAAAGTTTTTTTCATTCGATTTCCTCCTTGATAGGGAATGTATTCTCTTTATTTCTATCATATTGTCATGAAGAAATAAATGGATTTCTCGTAAATTTTATGTAATGAGTTCGTAGGAAAAGAGATTGCTATTTTAGGAGCATTCCTGTATAAGTGGGCTTATAAGGATGGACAGCAAGGGAGAGGATGGATAACGTGAAAGAACTGCAAACACCTTCGAGAACGATAATGACACCGGGGCCCGTAGAAGTAGACCCGAGAGTGCTCCGTGTGATGAGCACCCCTATTCTCGGTCAATTTGATCCAGCATTTACACACATAATGAACGAAACAATGACCTTATTGCGATCACTTTTTCAAACAGAAAACAAATGGGCTTATCCAATTGACGGTACGTCCCGTTCAGGGCTTGAAGCTGTGCTCGCCAGTGTGATTGAGCCGGGAGATTCAATGCTTGTGCCTGTCTTTGGCCGCTTCGGTCACCTGCTCATTGAAATAGGACAGCGCTACGGTGCTGAGGTACATACAATGGAATGTGAATGGGGGACGGTTTTTGATCCTGCCGACATCATCCAAGAAATAAAGCAGGTCAAGCCTAAAATCGTTGCCATGGTTCATGGTGAAACATCCACCGGACGATTGCAGCCGCTCAAGCAAATTGGTGAAGCATGCAGGGCTCTTGATGCGCTGTTCATTGTAGACGCTGTGGCGACCATTGGCGGTGTCGAGGTAAAAGTGGACGAATGGAAAATTGATGCGGCGATTGGCGGCACGCAGAAATGTTTATCTGTTCCATCAGGCATGTCACCTATTACATATAATGACCGAGTCGCAGCTGTCATTGAATCGAGGAAGAAAGTAGAAAAAGGGATTGCGACACAGGATGAATTACAAAAACAGATCGATATTTCTCCAATCAAAAGCAATTATTTTGATTTAAGCCAGCTTCAGGATTATTGGAGCCCAAGAAGATTAAATCATCATACAGAAGCGACAACGATGCTCTATGCACTGCGAGAAGGGGTTCGTCTTGTGCTGGAAGAAGGGCTGTCTGAACGTTTTCAAAGACACGCGTGTCATGAAAAAGCCTTGATGAAAGGTCTTGAAGCGATGGGGCTTGAATTGTTTGGTGATCCAGATTGTAAAATGCCGGTTGTGACCTGTGTTGTCATTCCAAGCGGTATTGACGGAGAAGCGGTCCGTGCCGACCTGCTCCATCATTTTGGAATTGAGATTGCAAGCTCCTTTGGACCGCTTGCCGGCCGTATATGGAGAATTGGGACAATGGGCTACAGCTGCCGAAAGGAAAATGTGTTGTTTGTGTTAGCGGGTCTGGAAGCGATCCTCATCAAACACGGTGCGTCTATCCATTGCGGAGCAGGGCTTCAGGCGGCTCTTTCTATCTATGAACAAGCTGAATAGATACATCATACTCGCCACTGGCGGGTATTTTTTTATTTGGAAAAGAACGCTAATTTTTGAAAAACTAGACTTATAGATAAGGTTATCGCTATACTGGAGAAGTTCTCATCCTTTTTGTCATCATTTTCATTTATTTTGCAGAAAGAGGTTTTTTGTATGAAGAAGATGGGCAGATTATACATTTTGATGCTCAATATTTTTATTGCCATGCTTGGCTTTGGCCTCATTGTACCTGTTATGCCGAGTTACATCGAAGCCTTTGGCGCAACAGGAAAAACACTCGGTTTTCTTGTCGCTGCAACAGGCCTCACACAATTCGCGTTATCGCCGATCGCCGGCGCACTGACCGATCGGTTTGGACGAAGGAAATTGATCATTGCCGGGATTGCCGGCTTTACGATTGCTCAGTTTATTTTTGCTTTTGCTGATCAGCTTTGGATGCTGTTTGTGTCTCGCTTTTTAGGCGGTGCTGCCGGGGCTTTGCTCATGCCGGCCATGTTTGCATACATCGCTGATATCACAAGTGAAAAGGACCGAGGGAAAGGAATGGGTCTATTCAGTGCAGCGATGACACTAGGTTTTGTCATTGGGCCGGGCGTAGGCGGCTATTTGGTTGAGTACGGGATCGCTTTTCCATTTCTCATTGCCGGTTCCTTTGCCGCCCTTTCTACTTTGTTATCCATCCTATTCTTACCTGAAACTTTAACAAAGGAAAAGCAGGAAGAGGCGCGGCTCAACAAGGACATTCATTTCAATCCTTTTGTACAAATGACCCAAGCTCTAAAGACATCGTACGGCTTTTTGTTTATATTGGCCTTTGTCCTCAATTTCGGGATCATTCACTTTGAATCGATTTTCGGCTTATATGTAGACCAAAAACACGGATTTTCACCGAAAGATATTGCCTTTGTGATTACGGTTGCGGGTCTCGCTGGAGTGCTTGTCCAAGGGGCGTTAGTGAATGCCTGTGTGAAACGATTTGGAGAGATGAGAGTCGTGCGTTATGCGCTGTTAGGTGCGGCTTTCATGCTGATCGCCTGCCGTTTTGCGCCGTCCTTTTGGTTGATCTTTACAGGTTCGATTTTATTTTTATCGGCTACGTCATTTGTCCGTCCAGCCCTCAATACATTGCTGTCCAAGATGGCAGGCAATCAGCAAGGGGTGGCAGGCGGTCTCAATACATCCTTTATGAGCCTTGCCAATATCGTCGGACCAAGTCTTGCGGGTATATTATTTGATGTGAATATTGAGTTTCCTTTTATGTTTGGAACACTGGTGCTTTGCGTCAGTTTCGCTGCATCCATCGTGTGGGGGAAAAAAGTGCAGCATACTCATGTAGCGCAAGGAAGATTGTAGTTGATCTACAATCTTTTTTTATTGAATGAAATACATTTAGAAAAATTCTAATTAGAAATAGTATATGTTTTATATTTTATCTAAATGAATAGTATAGTTTATCAATATTTACACCTTTTACTGAGATGAAATCCATAGATTTAGGTCTTTGAGATCAACAAAAACTTGTTAATAAAATACTAAAATATACATTTTGTGTAAAAAGTGATTGATTGGTTTTTTCCGCAATGGTAACATCAATCTCGACAGCATGAGGTAACTGAGATAATCAAGAGAAAAGGGGATAGAAAATGAAGAAGTTTATGTTTGCCATTATATTTTTTATCGTCACCATGTTTAGTACAGCAGTGCCATCAGCAGTTCATGCGGCAGAAATTGATCATGACAAGGTAGTTGGTTTTAGAGAAGTCAATCCAACAACTGTTACACAAAAAGCGGCGAAAAAATTTCAGCCTTATTTGAAAGTATGGCATGGATGTGTACCATTCCCAGCTGTAGATGCTGCTGGAAACACAAGCAGAGGGTTAAAAACGAGCGGTTCACATAATGGTGGATGCAGCAGTAATATCGGTCAAGTATATTCACGTTCAGATTGGTACAATGGCAGCTGGGCAATTATGTATGCTTGGTATTTCCCAAAAGATAATCCTTCACCGGGCTTTGGTCATCGTCATGACTGGGAATCCATTGTCGTTTGGATTGACAACCCAGCTGTAGCCAGCCCGCGTGTTCAATCGATTGCTTACTCAGGTCATGGGCAATATAAGAAAGCAGCACCGAGTGCCGCAAGTATTTTAGGAACAAATCCTTTGGTTGGTTATGATAGCAACTGGCCATTGAACCACGAGCTGGATGTAAGCGGCAATGTGAGCGGTAAAGGGATGCAGCCTTTAATTGGCTGGGATGATCTAACGCCGGCAGCAAGACATGCATTGAATACAACAGACTTTGGTAGTGCCAACGTACCTTTCAAGGACAGTAACTTTAAAAACAATTTAGCAAAAGCTTGGTATCGATAAGAGTTAACCATGATAAAAAACCGATCATTTTTTAGATGATCGGTTTTTTTATCAATAAAATCGCATCATCTCTCATATTTCACGACAGGTGATTTTTCTTTATGAAGCGCACGAATCATCGCATCATCTACGTGTAAATGCTCTTTCACTAATTGAGGCGGGGTTAAGGCCATCCACTGATTCAACGAAATATCTGCAAACCGGTCACTTTTAAAAATTTCTAAAAACCAAAGGCTCGTTTGG
This sequence comes from Bacillus sp. Nf3, assembly GCF_003028545.1. Lineage (NCBI taxonomy): Bacteria > Bacillati > Bacillota > Bacilli > Caryophanales > Bacillaceae > Bacillus > Bacillus sp. Nf3. Next base: position 770,878 of record NZ_PYUA01000001.1, read on the forward strand.
CCGATATTTTGGATGTAATGCCCCATACCAAAAGGAACATATCCAACATCACCTGCTCTGTAATTAAAGGTGCGGGCAGTACCTCCTGCTCCAAAGACCGTCATTTTGGCCGTGCCGGTTAAATAGTATTGCCACTCATCATTATTAGGGTGCCAGTGCATTTCTCTCATGCCGCCAGGTTTTACTTCGACAAGTGCAGCCGCAATCGTTTTTGAAATCGGGAAATTCTGTGAGTCGACAATTCGGACGGTTCCGCCTGAGGTCGTTAGCGGCTTTTGACGAAGAAGCTGGTGCGTAAATGGCGGCTTAATGCTCCCGTATGGATCAGATACCATTTGGCTTTCTAAAGATGCCGGCGGTGAGCCTTGAAACATATAGCGCTGCTTATTCGGAATACGGTCAAACAATTTCTTAGGAACACCAAAATTGGCGGATAGAATATCTTTTGGTGTATGGGCAAACCAGTCTGTGATCGTGAATGTATCAAATTCAGAAAAATCGCCATCATCAAATACAAGAAGGAACTCACATCCATCCTCAAGTCCTTGAATGGAGTGCGGGATACCAGGTGGAAAATACCACAAATCGCCTTCTTCTATATCAGCGATCATATTTCGCCCTTCTGCATCTACAGATGTGATGCGGGCTTTGCCTAAAATCATATACGCCCATTCCGCCTGTTTATGCCAATGAAGCTCACGAACACCTCCGCGTGTGAGACGCATGTTGACACCTGCAATCGTTGTTGAAACAGGCAGCTCCCGCTTCGTAATTTCCCTCGACCAGCCGCCGTGATTCAAATGCATGTGTGTATCAGAAAATGAAAATTTTAAATTAGGAATTGTTCCGGCATCGGTTTTAGGGGGAACGAGCATATCTGGGTTCTCTATATCTCGAAGGACATCACGCGGGCCTAAGTCGGTGGCACCCGTGCCATCCTTTCGAATGGGCTGCGGGATGTGACGGAGCTCATCATCCATTTGTCATCCCTCCTCGAGACTCATTTTTCTCTTCCAAACTATATGAAGCTTCGGAAGAAAAAATTCAATCAGGATGGGATGTGAGAAACCTTTGAATACGGAAGGCTAAGCGCAGCCGCAATGTTGCGTCAGGATCTTTTAAGCTGATTCGAAGCAATTCTTCACACTTCTCAAGGCGATAAATGACTGTGTTGCGATGAATCGACAATCGTTTGGCTGTTTCTGAAATGTGGCAATGGGTTTCTAAATAGACAGATAAGGTGTGAAGAAGGCTTTGGTCTGCTTGTGATGGTTCAGATAACGGGTGTAGGTGCAGCTGGTGAAACGTGATCATATCCTTTATTGGAATGAGCTTTAGTAAATCTGGTACATCCTTCGCCTGATAAAATTGAATATATTCAGTCCGCGATGAGAGATGTCCGGTTTGAAGAGCCTCTAATGCTTCATTGTAGCCCTCAGACAGATGGGGGATTAGGCAGGCGGTCAAACTCACCCCAAATGAGATGGTGTGATTCAATTGCAGTTTAACAAGCTTCTGCAATTGTTTTAAAAAAGAGCTGAGACTGCCGCTAACCTCAGGCAAACTGCCAGTCTCCTCCATCAATACAACACCCATATCACCTTTGACAAACAGAAAGGCAGGAAATGGGCAACTTGGAAGTGCACTTTCGAGCAGATCAATCACTTGATCTAAAACCATTTGCTGCTTCATAAAACATGTGGTATCACTGCGCTGGTCAAGCTGACAGATCATACATAGATAGCGGCATTCGGCGCTTAATCCAAACGATTGAGCGAAATGTAAATGATCTTGCTGGGAAAACGATGCCCTCTCTATCCATCTGCGAAAACCCTCATTTCTAGCACGCTTGGCCGTTTGCAGGGCGGCGTGTTGTCTCATACGAGCAATCGACATTTCGTTCACTGCTTTTACAATCATCCCATGCAATGCTTTATTCTGCGGGTGAATGAAAGAAAGGATAACCAGGTAATCACAAGTTTGTTCGTTTAAATCAATCGGAAAGATGGAAAAGGTTTGTTTAGCATGTATCATCGAAAAAGAATGAGTTGTCCTGCTTCGAAAAAAGGGGAGAATGTGCATCCATTCTGGGCTCGTCATCATGGAGTGCGAGGTATACAGTATACGTCCATACTGGTTAAACAAATAGACAGGCTTGTGAATATTTCTGGCGATTTTTTGTAATATGTCAAACTGGTTATCGTCTATGTTCATATCCACTCAATCTCCTTTATTGGTGAAGATGAATAAAAAAATGGACAATTGCTGTCAACATCTCTGATATGCATTTTATGTTATCAGCTAAAATCATTTTAGATAGAAAGTTGTTAATTAATATGACAAACAAACAGAGCGTCAGGACAAAATCACGTGTCGCCAGTCATCTTCATTCAGAATTACGAGCAAATATGATATGTTGTAGACAGAAGAATTTCTTTCAGAAATATGGGTATCACAAGGAACAAAGGCTTTGATGTGAGGAAGCCGTTTATACATGAGAGTGGCAAGAGGTGAGAAACATGATTTATATCGGATTAACTGGCTGGGGAGATCATGACAGTCTTTATCCGCCGAAAATTGGCAGCACGCAAAAGCTGTTTCACTACGCATCAACGTTTCCCATTGTGGAACTAGATGCCAGCTTTTATGCGGTTCAGCCTGAGCGTAATCATGAAAAGTGGATAAAGGATACTCCGGATGACTTTCAATTTGTTGTGAAAGCATACCAAGGAATGACTGGACATCAAAGGGGCGAGATTCCGTTTGCTTCGAAGGAGGACATGTTTGATGCATTTATTCTTTCGCTGACTCCGCTCATTCGTGAAGGGAAACTCGCCATGGTGCTCTTTCAATTTCCACCTTGGTTTGATTGCAAAAAAGAGCACGTCCACTATTTAAGATGGTGTAAGGAGAAGATGGGTGATATTCCTTGTGCTCTCGAATTCCGAAACCGTACATGGTTTTCAGAGGAATTTTATGAGCAGACTTTGTCCTTTATGGAAAAGGAAGGATGGATTCATTCCGTCTGTGATGAACCGCAAGTCGGAGAAGGCTCCATTCCGCCAGTCATACAAGCTACACACCGTGATAAAACATTGGTCCGATTTCACGGAAGGAATAAACAGGGCTGGCTTCACCCGGCAGACCATGAGAATTGGCGTGAAGTGAGATACTTATATTTATATAATGAAGCTGAATTAAAAGAGTGGAAAAAGAATCTCGACATCTTGCATCAGCAATCGAAAGATGTCTATGTCGTGTTTAATAATAACTCCGGCGGAGATGCAGCGGCAAATGGCCAGCAGATGATTGATTTGCTGGATATCACGTATTCTAGCCTGTCTCCGAAGCAGTTAGATTTATTTAGTTAACCGAGAGCTGACTGAAGCTTTCAACCTGAATGAGACGGTCAGTGACAACTTGAGGGAGAGATCAACATGCTGCAGAAGCTATGGTTATATCATACAAACGACTTGCACAGCCATTTTGAGAACTGGCCAAAAATTGCAGCTTATATTGAAGAAAAGCGTCAAGTTCACGATCAGATGCTCTTGTTTGATATTGGCGACCATATGGATCGAGTGAACCTCGTATCCGAAGCTGATTATGGAAAGGTAAATGTCAAGCTCCTCAATCAGCTTGGCTATGATGGAGTTACGATCGGGAATAATGAAGGCATTACGCTGCCTCATGATCAGCTGGATCACCTATATGAGAATGCACAATTTCCTGTGGTCCTGTCTAATCTATTTGAGAAAGGCAAAAGGCCATCATGGGCAAAGCCCTATCATATGATCACAATGGAAAACGGACTGAGAATATGTCTCTTAGGCGTGACCATTGCGTATACACCTGTTTATGAAAAGCTGGGCTGGAACATTACTGATCCATTTGACAGCATACGGGACATGCTGCAGGAAGTGAAGGGGCAGGCAGATGTCATTGTGCTCTTATCCCATCTCGGTATTATCCATGATCGAGAGGTCGCTCGTGATTTCCCTGAAATCGACGTCATCCTAGGATCACACACGCATCATCTGTTAGAACAGGGCGAGATGGACAATGGGGTGCTGCTTGCATGCGCTGAAAAGTATGGGCATTATATTGGCTGCGTCGAGCTGACAATCGATACAGCACGCAAAGAGCTGATAGAGAAAAAAGCGACAGTGCAGTCGGTGGATCAGCTCATCAGTGAATCAAACGAAGCTATCACCACCTTACAGCAGGCAGAAAGAAGAGCCAAAGCACTCATGCAGGAAAAAGTCACAACGATTGAATCGAAGCTAGAAACGAAGTGGTTCGATGAATCTCCGCTTCCGCAGCTCTTAACAGATGCTATTAAAGATTGGTGCGGAGCGGATATTGGCATGATGAATGCAGGTATGGTGCTTGAGTCATTAGAGGCAGGAATTGTCACAAGAGAAGAAATCCACCGGATATGTCCGCATCCCATTAATCCCATTCGGGTGACGCTTACCGGTCAACAGCTCATCGAAACGGTTCAGCGGGGCTGTGAAGAAAAAATGGAACAGCTGCGCATTAAAGGCTTCGGCTTTAGAGGTGAGCTGATGGGGAAAATGCTATATAGCGGCCTCAGCTATACATTAGAAGAAGGCGAGGCCAAACGGGTGAAGGATGTCTTTGTACATGGTCAATTGATCAAAAACGACGCCTCCTATTCAGTTGGCACAGTCGATATGTATACATTAGGGTCTCTTTTTCCTCATATCCGTGATCACGAACACATTGAATATTTTATGCCTGAATTTTTACGTGATGTTCTGACATGGCGCTTGAAGGAAGCAACATGAAATCCGCTTCAGCCTAACAACACGCGCCCTCTTTTCACATAGATTGTGATGAGAGGAGTGAAGGGATTTGGTGAATTTAACACCTATTACAATTGATGGCCATTCCTTTACAGCGGTCACCGTCAAACTGCCGAAGACAAATTTCATGGCAGTAACAAATGAACACGGGTATATCATGTGCGGTGCACTTGATGTCGGGCTCTTGAATGAAAAGCTTGCAGATAGAGGAATTATTGCAGGAAGAGCAGTTGGGGTAAGAACCATTGAGCAATTGCTCGATGCTCCTTTAGAATCTGTGACATACGCCGCAGAAGCACTGGGTATCTCTGCTGGAACAATTGGAAGAGATGCATTATTAAAAATGGTGAAATAAAATAGAGAGATGATTCCTATCCCCCCGCCTGTCTGCATACACATGTAATGGAGAAGGGGGGATTTTTTATTGAGAATGAACCGCCGTTATCGCCCCTACAAGAAGGGCCCTTTGCCATTTCGTTACGTCATGCTGCTTGCGATCTTATTCTTTGTGCTCTCAACCGTGATTAGTTTATTTTTTATCAACCGATCAATTAAACCAACCCTTATTCACATTGCTGAACTAGAAACAGAGCGCATCGCCAATCACCTCATACAATATTCAGTTCAAGACTTTGCAAACGATCAGGAGAATATGAAGGATATGGTGGTCATGAATACAAGTGAGAACGGAAAAGTGACGACTATCGATTTTAATGCGCAAGCAACATCGAAAGCCATGGCTGACCTATCACGTCATCTTCAGAAAAATTTAGAGGACATTGAAAAGGGGAACTTTCAAAAAGAGGCAAAAGAAGCAAAAGAAGCGTTAAAGGATCAAGCAGATGGACATGACGGTATTATATATAACATTCCGCTCGGGCAAGCATCCGGAAATGCACTCATCGCCAACCTCGGCCCCAAAGTACCTGTACGGTTTAGTGTGATTGGTGATCCGCATACGGACGTTGAGAAAAACATTAAGCCTTATGGCATCAACAATGCCTTGATTGATATTAGTGTTCTGATCGAGGTTAAGGTAAGAGTCATTATCCCATTTGCTTCTGAAACAATCGTAGTTAAAAACTCTGTTCCTGTCTCCATACAAGCCGTTCAAGGAGACGTACCAGATTATTATAATGGCAGTGGAACAAATTCAGGTGCTCCACCAATTGTTCTCCCAGAGAAAAAGGAGAAAAAGGAATAACAGCCCAACAATGATTGGGCTGTTTTTTTACGATTTTCGTTTCCGTTCAGCTCTTTCCCACGCCCTCAAATGAGGGTATGGGTCAAATGACCATTCCGTTCTACCGTTGTCTTTGTACATGCCATAGTGAAGATGCGGCGGAAATTTTCCTGCGGTGCCTGGAGGGCCGTAACCGGAGCTTCCGACAGATCCAATCACCTGACCTGGTTCAACTATTTGACCTGTCTTAAGTCCTTTCGCAAAGCCATTTAAGTGAGCGAAGTAATGATAATGATTATGAATATCTCGAATGCCTATCCGCCAGCCGCCAAAGCGGTTCCATCCTTTCATTTCAATCACGCCATACGATGTCGCACGAACGGGAAGTCCATAATGGGCAAATAAATCGGTTCCCTCATGAATTCTTCTTCCTCCAAATCCTCTCGCATCTCCCCATGTACTTCGGTAGCTGTAGTCAGCTCCAACTGGTAGAGGAAAAGCATGCTTTCCAAGATCAAGATGGCCGTAGTGCTTATATAGCTTCATAAAAGATGAAATGATTCCAACGGTTTGATCACGTCCATAATAGTCCCATAAGCCAATTTTTAATTGATCAATGCTGCTGCCGTAGTGAAGCAAGTATTGAGCAAACGTGAATAATACATCCTCATCGTCATCGCTGCTTGCTTTGCCGTCCCCATTCCCATCAAGCCCAATTCCGTCAAACACTTTAATGCTTAAAGGAGAGGTATCCTGTTTATTCGGGTTTTCTGGTCCAATCCACATTTCCCGGGGAATGTAGATGCCAATGACGCCTTTTTGTTTCGGTAAATCTCTTCTGCTTTTTCGAATATTGTGTTCATACTGATCAACTGCAGCAAGTACATACCATGGAACCTGTGTTGTGATGGAGACTTTTTCATATAGCGCCATTCTTTGCTTCAATTCATTTGACTGTTTGCCGGTCCCTTCTGCATGAACAGGTAAAGGGAGCATTGAAAGAGCAATCATAATGGCTAAAACCACTTTCACAAACGTCCATCTCCTTTCATCGAGCATCGTCTTCTACCGTTTAGTGTGGTTAGATCACTCTATTTCATAAGAAGAAAATGTTAGTAATTTTCTTCTGTTTTTTTAGGAGGCTTTTGGGTATTTTTGCAGCTCATTCCCTTGTTGTTCAATCTGTACTATGTTAAAGTGTCTAAAGAAAAGGCTTTAGGCCGAAGATTCAATTTTTTGCAGCTTCTTGGCTGCATCCATCGTATATAGCAGGAAGATTTTTGTAGATGCACCTTTAACGAATTCATATGGAGATGATGGAATTGGCAAAGAAGGAAGAGCACGTAAGAAAACCGGACTGGCTTAAAATTAAGCTGAATACGAATGAAAACTATACCGGTTTGAAGAAAATGATGCGGGAAAACAACCTGCATACCGTTTGTGAGGAAGCAAAATGTCCGAATATTCATGAATGCTGGGCAGTGAGAAGAACCGCTACATTTATGATCCTTGGATCTGTTTGTACGCGCGCATGCCGTTTCTGTGCGGTGAAAACTGGACTTCCAACTGAGCTTGACCTGCAAGAGCCAGAACGCGTGGCAGATTCAGTAGCCTTAATGAACTTAAAGCATGCTGTCATAACAGCGGTTGCAAGGGATGATCAAAAGGATGGCGGAGCAGGTGTGTTCGCTGAAACAGTTCGTGCGATTAGAAGAAAAAGCCCATTCACGACAATTGAAGTTCTCCCTTCAGACATGGGCGGTAATTATGATAACTTGAAGACGTTAATGGACACTCGTCCTGACATTTTAAATCACAACATTGAAACAGTTCGCAGATTAACGCCAAGAGTTCGTGCGCGTGCTACCTATGATCGTTCATTAGAATTCTTGCGTCGTGCAAAAGAAATGCAGCCCGACATTCCAACAAAATCAAGCATTATGATTGGACTCGGTGAAACGAAGGAAGAAATCATTGAAGTCATGGATGATCTTCTTGCCAATAACGTGGACATTATGGCGATTGGGCAGTACTTACAACCTTCGAAAAAGCATTTGAAAGTTCAAAAATACTATCATCCGGATGAGTTTGCAGAGCTGAAGGAAATTGCGATGTCAAAAGGCTTTAGCCACTGTGAAGCTGGGCCGCTTGTGCGCTCTTCCTACCATGCAGATGAACAAGTAAACGAAGCGTCTAAAAAGCGTCAGGCGCAAGCATAACAAAGAAAACGCCAGAGCTCTCTGGCGTTTTTTCTCATATTAATTTTGGCCATAAGGGGCGTTTCTTCTCATCGTACGGTCGGAATTCGTCATCCCATTTGCATCTTCTTTCGTTGAAATATCTCCACCTTGAGGGGAGTACTTCATTTGCTGAATTGTTTTGGTTAAAATCTGGTCAAAATCACGTGAATTGGTTTGAAGACGTGAAAAATTGGCAATGGATTGAAAGTGCTCTGGATTATCAGAGACGTATACATGATAATAACGAGGGAGAACAGAAACCGCCGTTTTCTTTACTTGATCGGCAGATTCATCACGGTTTTTGTTTCCTGTTCGATACACGATGAGTGCATCCTCATCTGTCACAAGTGTCGCAGCATCTTTGATGTTTGGCAGCTGCACCGTTAAACTTGTAATCACGTGGGCAAGATGCTCACGATTTAAAGCAGGGGTTCTTTCTTTCTGATCCGTTACTTGCTGGCGCTGATAACGAACATATCCTGCTCTGTTTGTGTCTGCTTCTGGCATGTTGGAATTATTTCCTTCATGACGATCCGACAGACGGATGGTTTTACTTGAAGAATCTTCATCCACTTGCCGGTTCATACCTGATTGAAAGCCGCACCCGCCTAAAAGCATGCTGAGGAGAATCGCGGCTGTCAGTTGTTTCTTCATAAATGTGACCTCCTTTTTCCTTTAGCTTCGGCTAAATCGGAAAAAACATGCTTTAGCAATTGATGGAGTTCTTCCAATGAATTATCATTAAAGATGGATCGTTTAAAAAGAGGTGAGAAGATGATCGTCATTCAGAATGCTACCTTTGATCTTGTAAGAGATATCAAAGACGGCTTTAATGAAGAAGCGTTTAAAGCAAGGTACTCAGATATTTTAAATAAGTATGATTATATTGTGGGGGACTGGGGCTATAATCAGCTCAGGCTGAAAGGGTTCTTTGATGACCAAAACCAAAAGGCCACATTTGATACTAAAATCAGCACACTCGATGAATACATTTATGAATACTGTAATTTTGGCTGTGCCTATTTTGTCTTAAAACGAATCAGAAAATAACGCAAAGGGGAGCGTCATAATGTATTTCGTAGACAGAAAAAAGATTGAAGAGACATTACGTTTTTTCGAGGAGCAATATGAGTTGATGCAAAGTCATCAAACATGGACAAGCCCTTTAGAAAAAAAAGCGCTGGAACGAATTGTTCATTTGCTCGTCGAATGTATTCTTGATACTGGAAATGACATGATTGATGGCTTTATTATGCGTGACCCAGGAAGCTATGATGACATCATGGATATCCTTGTTGATGAAAAGGTCGTACCAGAAGGTGAAGGCAGTCAGCTGAAAAAGCTTGTCTCATCCCGCAAAACACTTGTGCAGCAATATCAGGAAGTGGATCATCATGACTTATTGCAGGTCATCAGTGAAGTAGAGCAAGCGCTAGAGGTCTTTCCAAGCCGCATCCGTACCTACTTGGAGCAGGAGCTTGGCCCAGTATCAGCGTTTAAATAAACCATTGGAGTTGTGAGCATCATGAAATACAAAGGCTATTTAATTGATTTAGACGGGACAATGTATAAAGGAACAGAAAAGATCGAAGAAGCAGGTCAATTTGTTCAGAAGTTAAATGAGTTGAACATCCCTTACTTGTTTGTCACGAATAACTCATCACGCACGCCAAAGCAGGTAGCGGAAAAACTCGTTTCCTTCGATATTCCAGCCACAGAAGAACAAGTTTTCACAACAAGTATGGCGACGGCCAATTATATTGCTGAGCAAAAGAAAGATGCGTCAGTTTACGTGATCGGTGAAGAAGGAATCAAGCAGGCCATTGAAGAAAAAGGGCTGACGTTTGGTCAGGAAGACGCAGATTTTGTTGTTGTTGGAATTGACCGTGGCATTACATATGAAAAATTAGCAGTAGGTGCGATTGCCATCCGTCAAGGCGCACAATTTGTTTCAACAAATGGAGATATTGCCATCCCAACAGAAAGAGGGCTTTTGCCAGGGAATGGCTCGTTAACATCTGTACTGACTGTGACGACAACAGTTCAGCCGACATTTATCGGAAAGCCAGAATCCATTATTATGGAACAAGCGATGCGTGTGCTTGGAACAGATGTGTCTGAGACGCTCATGGTGGGTGATAACTATGATACGGATATTATGGCAGGAATGAATGCAGGGATGGACACATTACTCGTCCATACAGGTGTGACAACAAAAGAGCTGCTTCAGCAGTATGAAAAGCAGCCAACCTATGTCATTGATTCATTATCCGAGTGGATTGTGCGATTATCATAAAAAAAGAGGACAAGCGTTACGCGCGCGTCCTCTTTTTCTTTATTCCGCATTTTTCGCACTATGTGCCAGCCTGCTTGATGCGGCAGCAGCAATAGCGCCGACGATGTCATCTAAAAAGGTGTGGCATTCGCCTGTGGATTTATCGTTGAGTTTTCCGAGAATTCCCGGTTTTTCTTTATCGATATATCCGTAATTCGTAAAGCCGATCGAACCATAAATATTGACGATAGCAAAGGATAAAATTTCATCAACGCCATACAGGCTTTCGTCCGTTTCAAGTATTGATTGAAGCGGCTCAGTCAGCTTCTTTTGCTCGGCGAGTACGTCTAGTTCGACGCCCGTTAAAATCGCATTTTGGACTTCACGTTTTGCGATGACACGCTCCACATTGTGGATGCACTCTGTCATGTCTAAGCCAGGATGATATTTTTCCTGTAAAAAGTAGACAAGGTCTGCTATATCTTGAATGGTTACGCCTCGTTCTTGTAAACGGCGTCTTGCTGTTTTTTCTACTTCGTTCATCTCATGATGATGCGGCATGTATTCCTCACCCAATCCTCTTAATTTGTCCACAACGTGTAAAAAGCTTCGGATAGTAAATAGTATTCATAAATCCCGTAACCTGCGACTACGATATGATAAGAGATTGATCATAGGAACGCAGGTGAAAACATGAAAGAAACCATTTATCACACATTTGGTATTGATGTTCGTCAGTTTATGCCATACGGCAGTTATCAGAGCTTTCAAACGGCGGAGGCTCTCTTTCTTATTGTTCCTGTGTCTCATTTGCGAGAAGAAGAACTCGCAGAGATGTATCATATCAGTCAGTATTTACTGAATGCTGGAGACCCATACGTTGCTGTGTTTGAATTAACAAATGAAGAAAAACCCACCTTTACTCATGGGAAGGAGCAGTACGCTTTATTAAAAGCAGCGCCTCCGATCTCAAGCCGTTCGTTTCAGCAAGCGTCAGAGCTGGCGGCCTTTCATGTCAGGGGAAGAGGCTTTCCATATGAAGTATCCGAAACAAAACGTGTCGGTGCCTGGAAGGAATTGTGGGCAAAACGATTAGATCAGCTTGAAGGCTTTTGGATGCAGCAAATGCATCAAAAACCGCTGGAACGGTTTGAACAAAAATTCATTGAATCGTTTCCGTATTATCTTGGATTAACGGAGAATGCCATTCAATATTTAGTCGATACTGAGCTTGATGATGAACCGAAAGAAGGTGACTCAGGCACTGTCTGTCACCAGCGCTTTTCACGTATGACATGGCCGCATGAGCAGCCGCTTCGTTTACCTGTGGATTGGGTCTTTGATCATCCAACCCGTGATATTGCCGAATACTTAAGAGAGACTTTTGTGCAGCATAAGGAAGATTTAATTGAAGAGGGCTTTTCCTTTCTTCAGCAATATGAACAGGTGACACCTCTTTCCTCCTTTTCAAAGCGTTTGTTATACAGCCGTCTGCTGTTCCCGCTTCATTATTTTGAAATTGTGGAAGGCTACTACATGTCGGGAGAAAATGAAAAAGCATATTATGAAGAGCGGTTAGATTACGTTTTAAATGATGCCAATCGCTATGAATACTTTCTAAAGGTTTTTCAAGAAATGAGCGCCATGCGAAGCGGTGGGAGCCCCATTCCGGCTATTGGCTGGATTCAGCCTGCAGCTGATTTGAAGTTTCAGTGAACAGACGAAACGTCTCTTTTCTCTTGAGGCGTTTTTCGTTATGCTTAAAGAAATCGATTAAAGGAGTGTTCTTCTTGACGAAACCTTATGTCTATATCACAAGAAAGCTTGATGAAGCATCACTTACACCATTAAAAGAAGTCGCTCATGTTGAGATGTGGCCGAGCGAGAATGAGCCATGTCCAAGAGAAGAGCTAGAAACACAAGCAGCTAAAGCGGATGCGCTTCTCACCATGCTGTCAGATCAAATAGATGAGCCTCTCTTATCAAAGACTCCGAATATCAAGGTGGTCGCAAACCTTGCTGTTGGCTATGACAATATTGATGTTGAAGCAGCCAAAAAGCGCGGAATCACTGTATGTCATACACCAGACGTCTTAACAGAATCGACGGCTGATTTAGCCTTTGCCCTTCTGATGGCGTCAGCTAGACGCATTGTCGAGGCGAGTGATTGGATTAAGGATGGAAATTGGACAGGCTGGGGGCCGCTTCTTCTTGCTGGTGCTGATGTTCATCACAAAACGCTCGGGATTGTCGGAATGGGCAGCATTGGAACAGCACTTGCCAAGCGGGCCAAAGGCTTTAATATGAATGTCCTTTATCATAATCGTTCCAGAAAACCCGAGGCAGAAGCGCAGCTTGGTGTGACATATGCGGATTTTGAGGAACTGCTCAAACAGTCTGATTTCATCGTCTGTCTGACGCCGTTAACCCCGGAAACGAAAGACATGTTTAATGAACAAGCATTTGATCTGATGAAGAACTCTGCTTATTTCATTAACGTATCAAGAGGACAGACAGTGGATGAGGATGCTTTATACGAGGCTGTCACGACAGGAAAAATTGCCGGCGCAGGTCTAGATGTATTTAGACAAGAGCCTGTCAGTCCATCTCATCCATTAACGACATTACCTAACGTCACGGTCCTCCCTCATATTGGAAGTGCTAGTGTCGAAACGAGAAAAACGATGATGCGTTTATGTGCAGAGAATATTGCGCTTGTCTTACAAGACGAGCCAGCCAAAACGCCGATTCGTTCATAATATAAAGCTTCCCGGTGTTCGGGAGCTTTTCTGACAAAAATATTTTGAAAATATAGAATCTTGATATAAATAGTTGTTAAGCGGTTTCATTCTGACAATCTCTTATTTTATTACCTTGTCAAAATGAGGATACCCCTTTATAATGTGTGTACATTGAATGTCTGTGTAAGGTTAACAAATGTCTTTTTAGAGAGGACATTTATGGAGAAAGGTGGAATTTCAGGTGAAGGCAATTCGAGTTGGGCTATTAGGATTAGGAACAGTGGGGAGCGGTGTCGTAAAAATTATTCAAGATCATCAGGATAAATTAATGCACCAAATCGGCTGTCCGGTATTAATACAAAAAGTGCTTGTGAGCAATCCCGATAAAAAAAGAGATGTGGATGTCGCAAGAGAGGTCTTCACAACTGAAGTATACGATGTGATTAGAGATCCAGAGGTCGACGTCATCATTGAAGTGATGGGCGGCATTGAAGAGACAAAACAATATTTAATAGATGCGTTGAATGAGAAGAAGCATGTCATTACAGCGAATAAAGATTTAATGGCACTTTATGGTACGGAGCTTTTACATGTAGCAAAAGAAAATGGCTGTGATCTTTATTATGAAGCAAGTGTTGCCGGAGGAATTCCGATTTTACGTACGCTGGAGGAAGGATTGGCCTCTGACCGAATCACCAAGATGATGGGGATTGTGAACGGTACAACGAATTTTATTTTAACGAAAATGAATGTCGATAAAAGCGCATATGAGGATGTCTTGAAAGAAGCACAGGATCTTGGGTTTGCAGAAGCAGATCCGACAGCTGATGTAGAAGGACTGGATGCAGCAAGGAAAATGGCGATTCTTGCAAGACTCGGCTTTTCCATGAATGTAGATTTAGAGGATGTCAAGGTGAAAGGTATTTCTGATATCTCTGATGAGGATATTAATTTCAGTAAGCGGTTTGGCTATACAATGAAGCTGATTGGAATTGCTCAGCGGGATGGAGAGAAAGTAGAGGTCAGCGTTCAGCCAACCTTACTTCCTGATCATCATCCATTATCATCCGTTAACAATGAATTTAATGCGGTGTATGTCTACGGAAGTGCTGTAGGAGAAACGATGTTTTACGGACCTGGAGCAGGAAGTCTGCCAACGGCAACAGCTGTTGTATCAGACTTAGTCGCAGTAATGAAAAACATGCGCCTTGGCGTGAACGGAAGCGGATTTATCGCACCGCAGTTTGAAAAGAAGATCAAATCATCATCAGAAGTATTTGCTCAGCAATTCTTAAGAATTCATGTCAGAGATCAAGTCGGGGCATTCTCCCGCATTACATCTATTTTTTCTGAAAGAGGCATCAGCTTTGAAAAGATCCTTCAGCTTCCTGTGAAAGGACACGATGAGCTGGCTGAAATTGTGATTATTACACATCAGACCTCAGAAGAAGATTTCTCAAATATCCTGCAAAAATTAAACGACCTCGACGTGGTGGTTCAAGTGAAGAGCACGTACCGAGTAGAAGGGAACGGTTTAAGCTGATGAAATGGAATGGACTCATTGAAGAATTTCAAGAATTCTTACCAGTAAACGAATCTACACCTAAACTAACATTAAATGAAGGGAATACACCGCTGATCCATCTCGCCAAGCTTTCAGAAAAGCTGGGGATCGAGCTTCATGTGAAAACAGAAGGCGTGAATCCAACAGGTTCTTTCAAGGATCGAGGAATGGTCATGGCCGTTGCGAAGGCAAAAGAAGAAGGCAATGATACAATCATGTGCGCTTCAACAGGGAATACCTCTGCAGCAGCAGCGGCATATGCAGCCCGTGCTGATATGAAATGTATTGTCATCATTCCTGACGGGAAAATTGCCTTCGGTAAGCTTGCACAGGCTGTCATGTACGGAGCAGAGATCATTGCCATTGACGGCAACTTTGATGATGCACTGAAAATCGTCCGCAGTATCTGTGAAAAAGCGCCGATCGCTCTTGTTAACTCGGTCAATCCTTATCGAATTGAAGGACAAAAGACAGCAGCATTTGAAATCTGTGAGCAGCTAGGCTCTGCCCCGGACGTACTAGCGATTCCTGTTGGAAATGCCGGGAACATCACAGCCTACTGGAAAGGCTTCAAGGAATATCACGAGAAAAAAGGAACTGGACTGCCTGTCATGCGTGGTTTTGAAGCAGAAGGTGCAGCGGCAATCGTTCGAAATGAAGTGATTGAGCAGCCAGAAACAGTGGCAACAGCTATCCGTATCGGAAATCCAGCGAGCTGGAAACAAGCTGTGGCAGCCGCAGATGAATCAAACGGAAAGATTGATGAAGTGACTGATGAGGAAATTCTTCATGCGTATCAATTGATTGCACGTGAAGAAGGTGTGTTTGCAGAACCGGGCTCATGTGCATCGATTGCGGGCGTGTTAAAGCAGGTGAAATCTGGTGAAATCAAGCCAGGCAGTAAAGTTGTTGCGGTACTAACAGGTAACGGACTGAAAGATCCAAATACGGCTATTGATATTTCACAAATCAAGCCGGTTACACTCGATGCAGATGAAGATCAAATTCTTGAACACTTAGAAAAGGCCGCACGCGTATGAGTGAAGCCTCCATGCTTTTTTCAATCACAGTACCGGGAAGCACTGCCAATTTAGGACCAGGCTTTGATTCAGTTGGAATGGCACTCAGCCGCTATTTAAAGCTATCGGTCTATGACAATGATAGCTGGCTGTTTGAAGCAGAAACAGATGTCGTGTCTGGGATTCCATCAGGCACCGACAACCTGATTTATCAAACAGCCAAAAAGGTCGCAGATGACTTTGGAAAAACACTCCCGCCTGTTCATGTCAAAGTGTGGAGTGATATTCCATTGGCACGGGGGCTTGGCAGCAGTGCTGCTGCCATCGTGGCCGCCATTGAACTCGCCAATCAGCTTCTTGAATTAAACATGACAGATGATCAGAAGCTCTTTTATGCAAGTGAGGTAGAAGGTCATCCAGATAATGCGGGTGCCTCTTTATTCGGTGGTTTACTGATTGGTCTTCATGAAGAAGACAAAACCCATGCCGTTAAAGTGCAGCATGTGGATGTAGATGTTGTCGTGGTGATTCCTTTTTATGAAGTGCTCACAAAGGATGCCCGTGATGTTCTGCCAGAGGATTTTTCCTATAAGCATGCTGTTAGTGCGAGTGCTGTAAGCAACGTCCTTGTTGCCGCCTTAATGACACAAAACTGGCCGCTTGTTGGAGAAATGATGAATAAGGATTTATTTCATCAGCCTTACCGCACAATGCTCGTTCCAGAGCTGTCGAAGGTAGAGCATGTCGCTTCGCTCAAAGGAGCGTATGGAACAGCTTTGAGCGGTGCTGGGCCGACGATCCTCACCTTAGTGGAAAAAGGGAAAGGAGAAGCACTGAAAGAACAGCTTGCCCAAAACTTCCCGCATTGCGAAGTCGATTTGCTGACGGTACCTGTAGAAGGTGTTGTCGTGCAGCATCATCCTGCTAATCAAGTAAAGAACGTGCTGTGAATCTGCACGTTCCCAGCGTGTAGACAAACCCTCGCATTCTTTGTCAGTCCTGCGCGCTGGTGCTCACGAATGTTCAATTCGCTCCGCGCCAGTGCTCGTTCTTCCTAGACTTCAAGGGTTTTCAATCACGCTGAAAAGAAGAAAAAGAGCTAAAATAAAGATCATTTTAGCCCTTTTTCAGCAATCTGAGAACGTGCTGTGAATCTGCACGTTCTTTTTTATGCTTGTTTTTATGGGAAGAAGCAGGGATTATTATTTAGAGGATCGAACTATTTTTTATGCATATAAGGGGGAGATACATTCATGAAGAAATTGATGACGGCAGAAGATTTAACGAAGATTGTTTCTGTTTCTCATCCGGTTTATTCACCAGATGGAAAAAAGGCAGTCTTTACAAAAGTCACTGTGAATGAGAAAAAGGACGATTACAATATCCATTTATGGGTTCGAGATGAAGAGACAGAGGAGCTGGCACAATGGACATTTGAGGATGGAAAGCATCATCAGCCAGTTTGGTCAAAGGACGGCAGGCAGCTTGCTTTTATTTTGCAAAAGCCAAAGGAAGTCCCTCAGCTCGCACTCATAAAGAGCGAAGGAGGCGGCGTGCGTACTTTAACGAAGATTCAATACGGAGTATCTCACCCTGTCTTTTCTCCCGACGGAGCATTCATTTATGCGGCTGTGTCATTGAAACAATCAGAATCTGTTCATGATGAAAAAAAGGAAGAGCAAGATGAATTTGCTCCAGCGGTATATGATGATTTGACCTATAAAGCAGATGGAAGAGGCTTTTTAGATGGGCGTGTCACACAGATCGTGAAAGTGGATATCCGTTCAGGAGAGGTAGAGCCTATCACGAGCGAGCAGGTTCATCATATGAATCATACCGTTTCCCCGTGTGGAAAATGGCTTGCCTTTATTCAATTAAATCCACAGATACCTTACATAAGTGACGTGTGTCTTCTGTCATTAGAAGATGGTCAGACAAAAAAGATCACACAAGCAAACGGCGCTTATTCCACCGTATCTTTTTCTCCAAATGGAGAGAGTCTTTTGTATATTGGACATGAGCGTGAATTCCAAAATGCCACCTTCCCATCATTATGGCTGTATGATCTGAAAGAAGACAAGGCGGTTCAGCTATCAGAAATGCTCGATATGTATGTTGGAAACTGTATGGCAGGAGATAGCGTGATGGGAGAGGCCTATCAAGTTCCACAGTGGACAAAAGACAGCCAAGGATTTTATACGCTTGTTTCTGATCAAGGCAGTACAGGGATTTATTATTTCTCTATTGAAGGTTTAGCCTATCCAGTTCGACTAGAGGCGGAACATATCACCAATTTCAGCCTTCATCCAGATGAATCCAAACTGCTGCTCAGCCGGCTTTCACCTGTTTCACCAAGCGAGCTATATGAGCTGACATTAGGGGAGACAGAACTAAAGCAAATCACGTTTGAGCATCATGATTTTCTAAAGGAGTATGTCGTATCCGAACCTGAACCATTTTCTTTTCAGTCAAAAGATGGCGACGAGGTGCATGGCTGGTTTATGAAGCCTTCCAAGATAGAAGAGGGGGAGAAATATCCGCTTATTCTAGAGGTTCATGGCGGACCGCATGCGATGTATGGTTATACGTATTTTCATGAATTTCAAATGCTTGCTTCTGAAGGCTATGCCATCGTGTATATCAATCCGCACGGAAGTCATGGATACGGACAGATGTTTACCGACCGTGTGAGAGGAAGTTATGGTGACGTTGATTATGACGATGTTATGCAGGCTGTTGATCATGTGCTCAAAGCCTATGATTTCCTTGATGAAACAAGACTCGGCGTGACTGGCGGGAGCTATGGCGGTTTTATGACCAACTGGATTGTCGGTCAGACCGACCGCTTCCGCGCAGCTGTCACACAGCGCTCCATTTCAAACTGGATTAGCTTTTATGGCATTAGTGATATCGGTTATTTCTTTACAAGGTGGCAGATTGATGGGGATATTTATGATTCTGTCGATAAGCTATGGGATCGTTCGCCGCTAAAATATGTGAAGCAGATGAACACGCCGCTTCTCATCCTGCACAGCGATGAAGATTATCGCTGCCCAGTTGATCAAGCAGAACAGCTTTTTGTGGCATTGAAGGAGCTTGGGAAAGACACAAGATTGGTCAAATTCCCGAAGGCATCTCATGATTTGTCCAGAAGCGGACACCCGGGGCAGCGCATTCAAAGATTGACCTTTATAAAGGAATGGTTTAGAGAAAAGCTAGCGTAATCAAAAACGACCCTTCAGCGTGCTGACAAACCCTCGCATTCGGTGTCAGTCCTGCGTGCTGGTGCTCACGAATAGAAAATTCGCTCCGCGCCAGTACTCGTCCTTTTCTTATCACGCTGAAAAGAAGACAAAGGGCTAAAGCCTTTGTCAATCATGAAAAAAACGACCCTAATCGGGTCGTTTTCATGTCATATATGAATTAGAAAACCTGTTCAACTTCTACAACGCCAGGCACTTCTTCTAATAATGCGCGCTCAATACCGGCTTTCAATGTAATGGTTGAACTTGGGCAGCTGCCGCATGCACCAAGAAGACGTAATTTCACAATGCCATCTTCAATGTCTACAAGCTCACAGTCTCCACCATCACGTAATAGAAATGGACGAAGTTTGTCCAGTACTTCCTGTACTTGGTCTTTCATTTCGACTTCAGTCATTAGATATAATCGCTCCTTTCACAACATATCACCATTATATTCATCTGGACGATAAAAATCTATTGATTGGTTTCAAAGTTTCCTTCTCATTATAGCACAATCTCATCTTGAAACAAAAAGTGATTTTGACTTTTTTCATCCAGAAAATTCAGCTAAAATGAAGAAAGAATAGGGGGCTTGTCAAATGAACAAAACTGTCGATCTTTATGTATATGGAAGAGATGTACTGTGCGCTAGCTGCGTGAATCTGCCTTCTTCAAAAGATACATTTGAATGGTTAGATGCAGCATTAAAACGAAAATATCCGAATCAGCCATTTCGCATCACATATATTGATATTGAGCACCCGCCAGAAAACGAACAACAAAAGGAATTGTCTGAACGAATTCTTGATGATGAATTTTTTTATCCACTTGTCTTAGTAGAGGATCAAATCGTTGGAGAGGGCAATCCGAAATTAAAAGACATTTATCAAGAAATGGAGAAATACGGGTACAAGGAGAACAGTGAATAAGCTGTTCTTTTTTTGCGGTATAAAACGAACAAACGTTCCTTTTTGTGTTGAAAAAGAACACTTGTTCGTTTATAATGAAATGAAAGGAGCGTGAGCATCATGAATTATTTACTGAAACAATCTCTTCATCAGCAAGTACCGATTGAGATGATTTATATGAAGAAAAATGGAGAGTGCACGAAGAGAAAAATCATTGTACACCGTCAAACGGATCAGCTTATCCAAGCGTATTGTTTATCGAAGAAGACGATGAGAACCTTTCGTAAAGACTGCATTCTTGCCCTTGCTCCGATCAAATGGACCAACTCATCGGCACATGCCGTTTCATAGAAAAAAGCTCCCTCGTCACGAAGGAGCTTTGAGAAAAAATTCACAAGATTTTAGCCGTTGTGATGCTTGTACATCCAAAGGAGTCCAGATTTCAGGAGTCTTGGCACCCGGCCAACAAGTGGACGATCAGCGACTAAGCCAAAGCCGGCTTTTTTTCCTAAAGAACCTAAAACACCTTTTAGCTTAAACTGTGGATAAGCTTCAGGAAGCGGCTCATTTTTCCAGCGTTTTTGCAGAGATTGGACAATTTGTTCTGCCTGCGCCTCAGCAAGCTGTGCACTTGGGGCATGCGGCAGACTTGCGCAGTCACCTACGACATATACATGCTCATCCCCTGGAAGATTATGATGAGGAGTTAATACGACGCGGCCTTGTGCGTCTTTTTCAACATCCATCTCTCGTACCACTTTGCTTGGCTGTATTCCTGCTGTCCACACGATGACATCAGCTTCAATCGCGTCATCATGGTTGTAAACGACACCTTCTTCAACCTTTGTAATATTGGCACAGTTAATGATCTTTACGTCATTTTCTTCAAACCACTTTTGCACATACAAACTTAATCTTTTTGGGAAGCTTGATAGTATCAACTCTCCACGGTCAAAAAGAATAATGTTTAAATCAGCACGGCTTTCTCTTAGTTCACTGGCCAGCTCTACCCCGCTAAGTCCAGCACCGACGATGCCAACCGTTGCACCTGCGCTCAAATTGTTTAATTTGTTATACGCATGTCTTGACTGATCAATGGTTTGAATGCTGTATGTATGTTCTTTCGCACCAGGGACATTATGATATTTGTCCTCACAGCCGAGTCCAATCACCGTATCATCATACGGAATCGGTTCACGGTCGCTGAATAAGATCTGTTTGTTTTCAATATCAATTTTTTCTACTTCCCCGTATTGAATATCCAGCTTCGGATGCTCTGGAAAAGATACTCGAATGTGATGATCAGAGATCGTTCCAGCAGCAAGTGCATAATATTCTGTTTTTAAACAGTGGTAAGGATTTCGATCAATTAATGTGATAGTGACATCATCAGGTAATTGATTTGGCAATAAGCGGTGGAGAACCCGCATATTCCCGTAACCTCCGCCGATCAAGACTAAATTTTTCATGACGATTCTCCTTTTCCCCGTAGACATTGAAAAACACTTATACTAAAAAACTTTAAGTTAAAATACCAAATAAAATTATATCGAATTTACTGTGAAACCACAATAATTGTTTCAAAATAACCTACATATTCATCAGTTAGTCCTAAATAGTAAAACATTTTACGAGGAATAGGCGTAACGATACAGATGAAGCTCATATTTTGACTAATACAAGGAATTTCGGTAGGATGGTAAGGCAATGTGAGGTGAAGCACAGTGTTTCCACTGATCGAATTTTGTGTAAGTAATCTTGCACAAGGGTCTCAAGAAGCAAAAGAGAAGCTTGAAAAAGACCCAAACCTAGACGTAATGGAATACGGCTGTTTAAGCTATTGCGGCAAATGTATGGACTCCCCATTTGCACTTGTGAATGGAGAATTTGTTTCAGGAGAAAATGCAGAGCAGCTAGTCGAGCGTATTTATGCTTTTATAGAGGAAAACGACATGTTTTAAATGCACCACATGGGTCATGAGGTGCATTTTTTTCACTCTTCCACCTTCCATTTTTAAGGAGAATGAATGGAAAGCGTATTCAATATGTTATGCTAATAAAATATCATCAATATGAAACATCACACGAGAGAAAAAGAGGCATATGCATAATAAAAGCCCTTTGCCATGGCAGCAAAGAGCTTCTATGTATGAAAAACGGGGGATGATAAGATTGTCTCCTGAATCGACTCCTTTTATACTATAAAGAAACAACATTTTTGGAGGAAGCTCATGACATCATTTCAATTCACGAAAATGCACGGATTAGGAAATAATTATATTTACGTTAATCAGATGAAGGAACAGCTTCCAGAAGAGCAGCTATCAGAAATAGCGATTCGCGTTTCTTCTGTTTATACAGGGATCGGTTCTGACGGGATGATCCTTATTTGCCCATCAGATGTTGCACCTGTGAAGATGCGCATTTTCAACAATGATGGATCAGAGGGCAAAAACTGCGGTAACGGGCTGCGCTGCGTCGCAAAGTATGTGTATGAGCATCAAATTGTGACGGACACAACGTTCCAGATTGAGACATTGTCAGGACTCGTTGAAGCTACCGTTCACGCTCAAGATGGTCATGTTCAGCTAGTCACAGTAGATATGGGAAAACCACGTTTTGAAAAAGAAGCGATGCCGATGCTTGGTGAACCGGCCAGCACAACAATAAATGAGCCGCTTGATTTTGGCACTGCGAATTTAAATGGAACAGCCGTTTCAATGGGAAACCCACACATCGTTTTTTATTTAGAGGACATTGAAAAAGCACCTCTTCATACACTTGGGCCGATCATTGAAAAACACGATATGTTTCCAGAAGGCGTTAATGTAGAATTTGTTGAAGTTGTCAGTGAAACCGAACTGCATTTTCGTGTGTGGGAAAGAGGCTCAGGCATTACACAGGCCTGCGGAACAGGGGCTTGTGCTGCGGCTGTATCCACGATTGTGAATGGGAAGGCGAAAAAAGAAACAGACATGACAGTTCATTTAGCAGGCGGGGACCTCATCATTCGCTGGAAAGACAATGACCACGTGCTTATGACAGGTCCTGCGGAGACCATTTGTGACGGGACATTTTATCTCTAAACCATTTATTTGAGAAAAGGCATCATCACGTTTATAATTGAAAAAGAAACATCCAGTCAAAAGGAGGGATGATCATGAGTACACCAGTAACCATTACAGAAGCTGCTGCACTGCAGATTAAAGATATGATGAAAGAACATGAAGAAGAAAATGCGTTCCTTCGAGTGGGCGTAAAAGGCGGAGGCTGCAGCGGTCTTTCGTACGGCATGGGCTTTGACCATGAAGTCTCAGAGAAAGACACGCAGTTCAAGCAGCACGGCATAAATGTCCTTGTCGACTCCGAAAGCCTTGATATCATGAACGGAACCATCATTGATTTCAAACAATCACTAATGGGCGGCGGTTTCACGATTGACAATCCAAACGCCATCGCATCATGCGGGTGCGGTTCTTCTTTCAGAACAGCAACGAATACCGGTACGCCGGAAGAGTGTTAAGGACAAAACAATTCATTCTGTAAACCCATTTGTATAATTAAGACCTCCTCAAATTGATATTTTTTGAGGAGGTCTTTTGTGTTGTTTAAAGACGCGTAAAAAGAATTTGACTTAAATTACACAGTACGTCCTCTTTTATAAAGGTTTTAAGTATAAAAAAGTCCGCAATTTTTTAGTATTTCCTCTGTACCAAGTAAGGTCGCTTCTTCAATCCCTATCTTATTAACTCTCATGAAAGATTGTACAGCTTGATAACCTACTGCATAACCAGCAAAGGGTGATAATCCTACAGGTTGAAAGCCTTGTTCTTTGGCAATGATATCACCAAACATATAACTGCTGATCTCAGCAAACCCTTTCATATATAAAGCCTCTTTCATCACTTCTTTTGAATAGTCTAATTCCTCTTTATCAAAAGAAGTGACCCAAGGTCCTAATACATGTTCACCATAAAGCTCTTTTGCAAATGATTCAGCTAATCCCTCTATAATTAAATAATCTCCAACCGTGACGTTTCCGTAATCCCATTCAAAATGTGAAAAACGGATATTATGATGGAATTCATGTGCAATGAGAGCAGGAATTCTTGGGATATTATATGAATTTGGATATAGTGATACTTGAATAAATCCAGGAATTCCTCCGAACCCACAATATCCTTTTTGCAGTTCAAGCTTTTTTGGATCAGCTATATATAGACCAAATCTCAACTCATCAGCATTTATTTGAAGGTTATGCTTTTTTATGAAATCCATGCAATGGTTTAAGGTGATATCTGCTGTTTGAAGAGCTTGAATTTCTTGTAGTCTTTTTAATGCCTGTTGTCCAGTTTGTGTATCTGTTATATCAAGATAGCCAAGCATCTTGGTTGCCATGATTACATCATAGCCATTTTGCTCTTTAGCTTTTAGCGGAACGTTTATCATATTCCACATCTTTTCAAAAGGTTTCATCATAGAGTGTCGGAAAAAATGTTCTTTATTGTGTTTCGTTGAGAATAACTTTTCATATTGATCGATTGTATTCTCAATCAAAATTTTCATAGCTGTTCCCTCTTTTATGAAGAGTAGTAAAGACGTTCATCGCTTCGCTCATAAATGATGCCAAGCCCTTACCATATCGATCTATATTCTTTTTGAAACGTTCATCTTGAATATAGAGTTGACCTAAGCCGTAAAAAGCATCAAGAGAGTAATAACTAAAATTTTTGTTTAAAAAGTCGTACCATTGTTTGATGACGATTTGCACCTCTTTGGATTTAGGGGAATGGTTGCGAAGAGAGGCTAGTTTGTTAAATATGCTATCCCAGCTGTCAGATAATTCGATTTGTTCATCCTTAGACAAATGATTTAGTTTGGAGCTGACTTCATCAACAGCTTGATTTCCCCAACGATGACGAGCTTCTTTTTCATATTGACTAAATTTTATATTTATATTTTCAAACCTTTCTTTATAGGTGTATTGAGTTTCTCCCGTTAAATGCTGTAGCGTCTTATCAATATTTCCGATCATTTTATCGAGATTATTTCGTTTCTCTATTAACATTTTTCTTTGTAGCATAAATGCTTCTATCTTATTAAATGAAGGATTGTGCATCATTTTTTGGATTTCCTTCAATGGAAAGCCAAGTTCCCTGAAAAATAATATTTGCTGTAATGTTTCAAGGTTTTCTTCTGAATAGAGCCGATAACGATTATCTGTGACTTCACTTGGAGTCAATAAACCAATCTTGTCGTAATGATGAAGTGTACGAATGCTAATACCAAATAATTCAGCTACTTCTTTTACTTTCATTTCAATTCACCTCTCTTGATATCCACTATAAAATATGACGTTGCGTTAGGGTCAATCATTTTTTAAAAGATTTATATCATTGTTGATCTTGTTTGAAGCAGTGAATTCAAGGAGTTATGTTTTTCTCGCAAATCGCTCAATTTTGTTACAGCTTGCCCGAACAACTGGCTATTTCCACTCGAAAAGAGTATTATGAAAACCAAACATAAACTGTAGTGAGAAAAGAGGTTGCTGAGGTTTGAGTGAACAAATCAATTGCAGGAACTGTCATGAACTGATTCCTTATCGTTCCAAAACGTGTCCATCTTGCGGGATTGAGAAGCCGCTTCCGAAAAAGGAACGTGTAAAGGATCGGGTGATTTTGGTTGTGGCAGGGATTGTTGTGGTGCTGCTTGCTGCAATGGTACTTGGAATGGCAAATGCCTATATTGGGGTTTTTAAATAAACGAAAAAGGAGTTCCGCGAGTGGGAACTCCTTTTTTAATCCGTTCTTATTTGTTTTCAAATAAGCTTGTGGAATGGAGGGGCTGTACACGGGCTTTCGGGTCCATGTAGGCTTTCGCATTGTTGACAGCAGTTGGTGCTTCGCCAAATCCGCTTGCAATCAATTTGACTTTTCCTTCATACGTGCAGATATCTCCTGCTGCATAGAAGCCTTCGATGTTTGTTTCCATTGTAGATTTCACTACGATGGAGTTCTTTTCGATTTCAAGGCCCCATTGTTTGATTGGTCCAAGGGAGGAAACGAAACCGAAGTTGACGATCACATCGTCCACATCAAGCACTTGTTTTTTGTCGCCTTTGACTTCTTCTAGCACGATCTGTTCAATGCGGTCTTCACCAATGAGCTCAGTTGGCACAAATGGAGTCAGTACATTGACCTTCGAGTTGTGCAGGTTTTCTACACTGTGCTCATGTGCGCGGAATTTATCGCGGCGGTGAATGATGGATACTTCTTTTGCGATTGGTTCAAGCATGAGTGCCCAATCCACCGCAGAGTCCCCGCCGCCAAGAACGGCCACGCGTCTACCGGCAAATTGGTTCAAGTCATTAATGAAGTAGTGCAAGTTGCTTCCTTCAAATGATTCTGCTGTATCCAATTCAAGCTTTCTCGGTTGAAATGCCCCGTTACCAGCTGTGATGA
The DNA here is from genome assembly GCF_003028545.1 of Bacillus sp. Nf3. Lineage (NCBI taxonomy): Bacteria > Bacillati > Bacillota > Bacilli > Caryophanales > Bacillaceae > Bacillus > Bacillus sp. Nf3. The sequence goes on from NZ_PYUA01000001.1 coordinate 797,343, forward strand.
TGATTGTTTTAGAGTAATGAACCTCTTGATTTGTGACAAGTTTAAAGATCCCATCTGCCTGCTTTTCAACTGTTTCAACTGCCTGCTCTAAGCAAATGGTTTGATCAAATTTATCCATTTGTTCCTTTAAGTTATCAACTAATTCTTGTGCGCGGATTTTTGGGAAACCAGCCACATCATAAATATATTTTTCAGGGTAAAGAGCGGATAGTTGACCGCCGAGCTGAGGAAGGCTTTCAATGATTTTCACACTTGCCTGTCTCATGCCTCCGTAAAACGCAGTAAACAATCCAACTGGGCCGCCCCCGATAACGGTAATGTCATATACCTTAGAATCTTCTTGCATTCCTTTAATCCTCCCAAATGAAAATTGTTATCACTATATCATATCATACCACATATCGTCGTTTGACTTGTTTTGAAAAACTTGTCGTTTTTTGATGCTGAAGCTTTGAAAAGGAAGAAAAAGTGAGAAAGACCGTTTATCATAAGGATTTTCAGTTTAAAGCCTTGAAAATTGGAGCAGAACTCGCTATTATTGTTAAGGGAACTAAATATTAATTTTTTATGAATTTTTGTCGGATACGGTCAAATGCTTTCGTTTTATGTAGGTGAAAGTTCAGATTTTCACAAACTTATTTTTTGTTTAAATTTCATAAAATGCCGCAAAGCGGTTGAGAATAACGATATGTAATTCTTTATCCGTTTTACAGCAAATTTAAAAAAGGTGGATGTGATTCCAGTGAATAAACCGAAAATCGTTGTATTAGGTGCAGGTTATGGCGGATTAATGACTGTAACAAGATTAACAAAACAGCTTGGCACAAATGATGCGGAAATTACTCTTGTGAACAAGCATAATTATCATTACGAAACAACATGGTTACATGAAGCAAGTGCAGGTACACTTCATCATGACCGCTGTCGTTATCAAATCAAAGATGTGATTAACAGTTCCCGTGTCAACTTTGTACAAGCAACAGTTGAAAGCATTGATAAGGATGCGAAGAAAGTTGTGACATCAGATGGCGAACTTTCTTATGACTACCTTGTTGTTGCACTTGGTGCTGTTCCTGAAACATTTGGTATTGCAGGATTGAAAGAATACGCATTCTCAATCTCTAACATCAACTCTGCTCGTCAGCTTCGTGAGCACATCGAGCTTCAATTTGCAACGTATAATACGGATGCTGAAAAACGTCCAGAGCGTTTGACAATCGTTGTCGGCGGCGCAGGATTCACAGGTATTGAGTTCCTTGGTGAGCTTGGAAACCGTGTGCCTGAGCTTTGCAAAGAGTATGACATTGATCAAAAAGACGTGCGTATCATCTGTGTAGAAGCTGCGCCAACAGCTCTTCCTGGATTCGATCCAGAATTGATCGACTATGCGATGAACTACCTTCAAGGTAAAGGTGTTGAGTTCAAAATCGGTACAGCGATCAAAGAATGTACGCCTGAAGGTATCATTGTTGGAAAAGACGATGATACAGAAGAAATCAAAGCTGCAACTGTTGTTTGGGCTGCAGGTGTACGCGGTAACCCAATCGTTGAAGAAGCTGGTTTTGAAAACATGCGCGGCCGCGTAAAAGTTTCTCCAGATCTTCGTGTACCAGAAAATGATGATGTCTTCATCATTGGTGACTGTTCATTGATTATCAATGAAGAAATCAACCGTCCATACCCACCAACTGCACAAATCGCTATGCAGCAAGGTGAAACAGTAGCGAAAAACCTTGCAGCACTAGTAAAAGGCGGTTCTCTTGAAAGCTTTAAGCCAGACATCAAAGGAACAGTTGCTTCTCTTGGTGAACACGACGCTGTAGGTGTTGCGTTTGGTAAAAAACTTCAAGGAACAAAAGCTTCTGCAATGAAAAAAATCATCGACAACCGTTCATTATTCATGGTTGGCGGACCAGGACTTGTTCTGAAAAAAGGAAAATTCAAGTTCTTCTAAACCGATATAGACAAAAACGTGTATCCCTGTGGTACACGTTTTTTCATGTTTGACGGAATATTTTCTCACTTGGTACTGGACAGAAAAATATGTTATGATGAATTATCAGAAAATTTAGATTAAGGAGTGAGCAATATGAATGCACAAACAAAGGAAAAAACATCAGCCTGTCAATATTGTTCAGGAAAAGGGTATTTTCAGCTATTGCTCGGCGGATCTGAAACGTGTGAGGAATGTAAAGGGACAGGAAAGAAGCGTTAATCGATCTGCTTTTTCCATTGATTGACTTCATCTCTATTTCCAAGTTAAACTAATGATGGGATATTTGGGGGTGGAGATGAAGTGATCAGTTTACCAGTCGTTATCATTTCAGTTATTTTATTTTTCGTGTTATTCTTTGGCATTGGTTTTTTGCTCAATATGCTGCTGAGAATGTCATGGATTATGGCTATTTTATATCCAATTGTATGCCTTTTCATTATTAACAATCAAAAGATGATCGCTTATGTAAGAGAGCCTGGTACTGCTTTTTCAGGAATAGGAGACCGAATCGTCTCACTCGCTGCGGCAGATATCATCATCTTATTAAGCGGCCTGATCGGTGCGATCGCATCAGGTTTTGTCATTAATGCACTTCGAAAAAGAGGGTATCAAATGTTTTAACTCACTTGTGGACACGCAAGTGGGTTTTTTTGTTTCTCCTTTGCATAGTTTCCATTTTGTTTGGAAACAAATAGATGGGTAGAGGAGTGACAAATAGAGATGAAAACATGGATGAAACGATTGTTCATGACAGCGCTATTCATGATTGCACTTTTGACAAGCTTTACGGGCATATCTGGAGTCGAACCAAGTGATTTAGCTGCATGGGTGAAAGAGACCGATGCGGGCAAGCAAGTATCTTCTTTTTTTCAGCAGCCAAAAAGGGAAACGATGGCACTCAAAAGTGAAGACATGCGATCTGTTTCTCTCGAAGAAGCGTTTAATTGGAACGATTATCCGAAGCAGAAGGTTGTGGCAACCGGCTATACAGCAGGTGTGGAATCAACAGGCAAAACGAAGGAACATCATGCATATGGCATTACATATTCAGGCGTCAAAGTGAAACGTGATTTATATTCAACAGTGGCAGCCGACCCATCCGTTTTTCCGATTGGAACGGTGCTGTTTATCCCAAACTATGGCTACGGTGTCGTTGCAGATACCGGGAAAGCGATTAAAGGTCATAAGCTTGATTTATACTATGAAACCGTTGATGATGTGTATAGAGAGTGGGGTAAAAAAGTGCTCGATGTGTATATCATCAAAAAGGGTGAAGGGACGTTAACGGAAAAAGACTTAAATCAGCTCAATGAAGCAGAATCGATGCAAGTATTCCGTCAGCAGTTTCAAGCCAATAAAGAATAAAAAAGCTTTGGGCCATTTAAGGTCCAAAGCTTTTTCGCTTCTACATGAAGTAATAATCTAAGATGAGTGTCAGCAAGATCCCTGTTAAACCGCCGAAGAAGACTTCAATCGGCTTATGACCAAGAAGCTCTTTTAATTTCTTTTGCTTTTCTTTTTCTTCCGCATTTTGGAAATTCTTTGCTTCGGAAACAAATCGGTTAAAATCTGTTACGAGCTTGTTGAGAACAGTCGCCTGTTCTCCTGCCTGTCTACGAACGCCTGTCGCATCAAACATAGTAATAATGGCAAAGATGGCGGAAATGGCAAAGATAGATGTATCTAGCCCGTGCTCTAAAGCCACTGCTGTGGAGAGTGCTGTTACTGCTGCGGAGTGTGAACTTGGCATTCCGCCTGTGCTTGTAATGAGCGACCAATCTAGTCGTCTAGAAATAATAAATTGAATCGGTACTTTTACAAATTGTGCAAAAAAGATGGCTGCTAGGCTGGCAAGCAGCGGAAAATTCGTCAGTACGCTCATGAACAAGAAACATCCTCTCTTTAAGAAAAAATATCGTGCGAAATGATGAACTAAAAATCCTAGTATGATGAAAAAATGATAGCAGTAAAAAATGCTGCCAAGTCCATGTTCATTATAACATTAAAGAAACTAGATGTGGAACGAGGAGAACACGGACAGGCTGCTTAGGTTTTCGCTGCTTTTTCATGATGCCCTTCCACGTGTGAAAATATAAATGTTCATCAAGTAAAGACAGACTGGCAATGATCGTATAGGCACGCAAATTTTGATATAATAGAAGTTCCAATGTGAAAAATGGAGTTCATTAAGGAGCGTGTGATAAATATGTTTTTCTCGACAAATGAATTGCAGCATAAAGATACACTGGCGATCGGACTTTTTCAAAAGAGCCAATTATCAGGAAAAGCAAAAGAAATGGATGAATTACTTGAAGGAAGAATCACTGAATTATTAAAAGAAGGCGACATTTCATCCAAACGAAATCAGCTTTCGAAGTTTTTCCCATCCCCTGAAACAGGCATCAAACGCATTTATTTTGTCGGGCTTGGGAAGGAATCAGATTACACGTTTGAAGAGGCAAAAGAAGTGTTTGCCCATTTATTTAAAAAGCTTCATCAAGATAAAAAGCAAGCGGTTTCTGTCTTGCTGGATACGTTTATTGGAAAGGATCTGCCTGCCCAAGATGCAGCCCATGCCCTTTCTGAAAGCTGCCTTTTAGCTACATATGAATTGCAGGATTTTAAACATAAAACAAATGAACCAGATCGTTTCATCGAGTTTGTTTATGCAACGACGGAGCATGATCAAGCTGAAATTCAGGCGAGTCTGAAAGTCGGCGAAGTGTACGGACAGTCAGTCAATTCGGCCCGTACCCTTGTGAATATGCCTCCGAACATGCTCACATCCTCTGATCTGGCTTCGTATGCGGCAGAGCTTGCATATAAATATGAATTTGAAATTGAAATTTTAGATAAAGAACAAATGGAAGAGCTCGGAATGGGCGGTATTTTAGCCGTCAATAGAGGCTCAACAGAACCGCCAAAACTCATCGTGCTGAAATATCAAGGCAAGGAAGAATGGACAGACGTCATCGGTCTTGTCGGTAAAGGCATCACGTATGATACCGGCGGCTACTCTTTAAAGCCAAGAGCGAGTATGGTTGGCATGAAAACAGATATGGGCGGCTCAGCCTCTGTTTTAGGCGCAATGGAAATCATCGGGGAACTTCGCCCAGAGCAAAATGTCATTGCGGTCATCGCCTCAACGGATAATATGATTTCCGCAGACGCTATGAAGCCAGACGACGTCATTGTGTCACTAAGCGGGAAAACAATCGAAGTGCTCAATACAGATGCAGAAGGCCGTCTTGTTTTAGCAGATGGGGTGACATATGCGAAGCAGCACGGTGCCTCTGTCCTTGTAGATGTGGCCACATTAACAGGCGGTGTCATTGTGGCGCTTGGAAATGAGACAACAGGCGTAATGACCAATAACGATGAGCTGTACGCTCAGTTTAAAGAAGCATCAGAAGAATGCGGTGAAATGATCTGGCAGCTGCCAATCACGGAAAAAGATAAGAAACGAGTACGAAACAGCAAAATGGCTGATCTCAATAACTCACCAGGCCGTGATGGTCATGCGATCATGGCAGGTGCTTTCATTGGTGAATTCGCAGAGGATACGCCTTGGGTTCACTTAGATATTGCAGGAACCGCAACAACAGAAAAACCTTCATGCTTTGGGCCAACAGGGGCAACAGGTGTGATGGTAAGATCACTTGCTACATTTGTGGAACGATTTGAAGGAACAAAATAAAGAATAAGGCTCTGCCGGATGGCAGAGCTTTTTTATGTAGGACATATGCCATTTGACGAAGTTTTTTTTCTATGGTAACATACGTTGGTACTTTAATTATCTACTACATTAGTAAACTAAAGGATTTCGGGGGTTTCACCATGAATGCAGTTGTTTTAGCGGTTGTTTTAATGTTGATATTAAGCTTGCTGCGGGTCAATGTCGTGATTGCGCTAGCAATAGGCGCTTTAGCTGGCGGACTTGCAGGTGGATTAGGCTTGGGAGGAACAGTGGACGCCTTTACGGACGGACTCGGAGGAAATGCAACCGTGGCGATTAGTTATGCGTTATTAGGGGCATTTGCTGCGGCGCTGACGAAAACAGGTCTTCCAGATGCCATGGTTGAAGGAGCAGTGAAGCTTCTAGGAAAAGAAGGCGATTCGAGACGGAAAACACTATCAAAAGTGCTCATCGTTCTTGTCATTTTGATCGTGTCCTGTTTTTCACAGAACGTCGTTCCTGTTCACATTGCCTTTATCCCAGTCTTAATTCCGCCGTTATTAAAGGTGTTTAACGAGCTTCAGATTGACCGCAGACTGCTAGCGTGTGTCATTACCTTCGGACTCACTGCACCATATATATTACTTCCAGTCGGTTTTGGACAGATTTTCCACGGAATGCTTCGTGACAATATGAAGGAAGCGGGTCTGACCGTAAACCTTGCAGATATTCCGTATGCGATGCTGATTCCTGTAGCAGGAATGGTTCTTGGCTTGATCGTTTCCATTTTTGTATATCGAAAGCCGAAGGTATATGAGAATCGTGAAATTACAGATGTAGAGAAATCGGCTTATACGAAAAAAAGCTTATTCTTTGCCGGTCTTGCTATTCTCGTTTCGTTGATTGTCCAGCTTTATCTATCGCAAAGCCTTGGTGTGGAAGGAATGATCTTCGGTGCACTCGCAGGACTGCTTGTCTTGTTTGTGACTGGAATGATGAAACGCGATGAAGCAGATGAACTCATTACATCTGGAATGAATATGATGGCATTTATCGGTTTTGTCATGCTTGTTGCCGCTGGGTTTGCCAACGTTTTAACAAAAACAGGAGACATAGAATCTCTTGTCAAAGCATCTTCCCAATTTATCGGCAACAGCCAGAGCCTTGCAGCGATTTTAATGCTGCTTGTCGGCCTGCTTGTGACAATGGGGATCGGATCATCATTTGCAACGATTCCGATTATTACAACCATCTTTGTTCCACTTTGCTTACACTTAGGATTTAGTCCAATGGCCACCATTGCCATTATTGGCTCTGCTGCGGCTGTTGGAGATGCAGGTTCACCTGCAAGTGACAGTACGCTTGGACCAACATCTGGATTGAATATGGATGGACAGCATCACCACATTTGGGGAACTTGTGTCCCGACTTTTATCTATTATAATATTCCGCTTGTTCTGTTTGGCTGGCTGGCGGCGATTATTCTGTAAAATGAAAAGCTTGTAGAGAAAACGATGATGTTTTTTCTATAAGCTTTTTTGTTGTTCGTAGATGAAAAAATAATTAGGACAAAAGTATGAATTAAATGAATCTTTCTTCCTCTATCTTACGTATATATGCTGATAAAAATGAAAAGGGGAAGATGGGATATGTCATTTTTTAAAAAGCTAGCGGCAAGTGCTGGGATTGGTGCAGCAAAAGTAGATACCATTTTAGAGAAAAACGCTTATTTTCCAGGACAAGAAGTAAAGGGAACTGTCCATGTAAAGGGCGGAAAAATTGCTCAGGACATCCGCTATATCAATGTCAAGATTCAAACACAGTATGTGATTGTGAAAGATGATGAAGAGCATAGAAAATATGTGAATATCTTTACTTTACGGGTGACGGATTCTTTTACTATTCAGCCTGGAGAAAAGCATGAATTTCCGTTTTCATTTATTCTTCCTATCGATACCCCAATGACGATCGGAAAAGTAGAAATTGCAGTAATGACAGACCTTGATATCCAAGGCGGAATCGATAAATCTGACTATGACCGCATTTTCGTTGAAGCACATCCTTGGGTGAGAAATGTACTGGAGGCCACTAGAAATCTTGGCTTCCACCTGAACGAAGCAGACTGTGAACAAGCACCTTACTTTCAGCGGCGCCTGCCATTCGTCCAAGAATTCGAGTTCATTCCGACATCAGACTACTATCGTTATATGCTTGATGAGCTAGAGCTGATTTTTCTGATAGATGAAGGCGGCTTAGACATTGTTTTTGAAGTCGACCGCAGAGCAAGAGGCCTGAGAGGATGGCTCGAAGAGATGTATAATGAAGGAGAACAGCTTGCGCGCTACCGCTTCAGTCCATCAGATCTTGAAAATGTAGAAGTACTTGAAGGAATGCTAGAACAAATCATAGATCAATACGCTGAGTAATGATGAAAAAAGAGCCTGAATGAAGACAGGCTCTTTTTTCTATGATACTGCTTCTTGTTTTCGAAAGGATGTGGCTTTGGATACAGAGCGATAAATTTTAGGTGCCAGCATCGCAAGTAATATAGTCAATGCGTAGTCTTTTACCATAAACCAGATCATAAAGAACCATGTGGTTTGATAGGAAATCGGTGCATTGAGCCATACATTTAATGCGAGGTATGTATAGGTCGTTCCAATCACATACATCACGGTCGTACCAGCAATGGCTGCAAGCAAAAAGCGGCCAAAGCCAGGGTTTTTTCTTTTTTCTAGAATGAATCCGGCAAGCCAGGCAGCAGGGATGTATGATAATACAAAGCCGCCGCTTTTGCCTAAAATGACCCCAAAGCCCGCAGAGAACTGAGCGAATACAGGTGCACCAGCAATTCCAACCAAGGCATAGACAATCATAGCTAATGCCCCGAGCCGTCTGCCTAGTAAGAGACCGGCAAGCACACAAAAAAACGGCTGCATCGTAAGTGGAATTCCGCCCACCTGTAAAAACGGCACAATGGATGTAATATTGGCCCCGATAGCCATGAGTGCAGCAAACATTCCGACTAGCACAAAGTCAGCAGTTCGTGTCTTCTTTTGCATGATGTTTCCCCCTGTCTTATCTGTACAAATAGATTAAGGGGAAGAAGAAATTTTGTCAACTTGTTTTTATTTTGAGTTAACAATAAAAACCCGCCCATCAAGAGGGCGGGTAGTTGATTAAGCTTCAGTCATAAAAGTGGCATCGATGGCTTTGCTGACAGGTACGTAATCATAGCCGAGATCACGAGCGACCGCTTCGTACGTGATATGTCCGTTCATGACATTGACACCTTCTGCGATGGCATTGTTTTCTCTAATGGCTTTTGCAACGCCTTTATTCGCAATTTGCAGTGCATATGGAACAGTGACATTCGTTAACGCAACAGTTGATGTCCGCGGAACCGCACCTGGCATGTTGGCGACAGCATAATGCAATATGCCGTGTTTTTCATAAGTAGGCTGGTCATGGGTTGTGATATGATCAATGGTTTCGACAATGCCGCCTTGATCAATCGCTACATCTACGATGACAGAACCAGGCTTCATTTGTTTCACCATTTCTTCTGTCACAAGCGTCGGTGCTTTGGCACCAGGAATCAACACAGCACAGATGAGAAGATCTGCTTCACTGACTGAATCTGCAATGTTGACAGGGTTGGACATTAACGTTTTCATTTGATGGCCAAATTGGTCGTCCAGCTGACGCAGGCGTTCTGCGTTTACATCAATCAGGGTGACATCTGCGCCAAGTCCGATTGCCATTTTCGCTGCGTTTGTTCCAACAACCCCGCCGCCAATAATGGTGACCTTTCCTCTTGATACCCCTGGTACACCTGCAAGTAAAATACCCTTTCCACCTTTTGGCTTTTCTAAAAATTGTGCACCAATTTGAGCGGCCATTCTGCCTGCTACTTCAGACATAGGTGTGAGAAGAGGGAGTGATTTTCCGTCCGTTACGGTTTCATAAGCAATGGCTGTAACGCCTTTTTGTTTTAATGCTTCAGCCAAGGAGGGCTCTGCGGCTAGATGCAGGTACGTAAATAAGATGAGTCCTTCTCTGAAATAAGGATATTCCTCAGGTAATGGTTCTTTTACTTTCATGATCATATCAGAAGATGCCCATACATCTTTCGCTTGATCAAGAATCTCTGCACCAACAGATACATAATCGTCATCAGTGAATCCGCTTCCAAAACCAGCGTTTGTTTCAATCAAAATCTGATGTCCAGCTGAAAGCAATTGAGAAGCTGCTCCTGGTGTTAAAGCCACTCGGTTTTCATTGTTCTTAATTTCTTTCGGAATGCCGATGATCATGTTTATTCCTCCTATGCTTATCTATTCATATTGTATGTCTAGTGTATCCTGAAAGTTTAGAAAATTCTTCGGTTGAAATAAAAAATAAAAAAACGCCTCTTTGTGAAATTTCACAAATGGACGTTTTTTAGCTTCATATCAAGGTATATGGTCATTTTCTCATTCATGTTTTTTAAATCAATTTCTGCGATGTCTGTAATCCGTTTTAATCGATAATTTAAGGTATTGATGTGGATATTTAATTGCTTTGCGGCAATATTGGCATTGCTGTCACAGTCAATAAACCGTTCAAGTGTTTCGACAAGGTTGGAATGATGCCTCAGGTCGTAATCCTCCAGCTTCGATAAAGAGTAACTGGAGTAAGAAGAGCCCTTTCGCTTCTCAGCAAGCACATCAAGATATTGATAAATGCCTAGTTCAGAAAAGCTGTTTAAACGTTCTGTTTCAACTGGAAAGCGTTCTTTCGTTTTTAATACAGCCAGTGCTTCTTTATAGGAAGGCTGAATTTGAGAGATGTTATCGTAAATTCCTCCAATTGCTGCCTGAACATGCTGAATATGATACCGGTCCGCAAGTTGCTGCAGCATGCCGCTTGTGAATTGTTTAATATCTTGAAGCGGATGTTCTGTTTTTGGTGAGACAAGAATAATGAATTCGTGAAAATCAACAGTCGTTAACAATACCTGTACTTGCTGTGTTGTTTCAAGCAGATAGGACAGCTTTTTTTCTGTCTCCTCTGTGAGTTCGTCACGAAGACGGAAGATGATGATGGCATATGTGTCTGGACATCTGATGCCAAGTCTTAAAAAAAGGTCAAGCATCTCATCCTTTTCATGAATATGACCCGTGAGCATCTTCCAGAAAAGCTCCTGATTGCGTTCCTCTGTTTTCGTTTTTCGAATTTGTAAATTGAGTAATTTGTTTTTCACGGCATGTGCTGCCATTTTGAGAAGGTCCATTTCTTCTTCTGAAAATGGCTGCGTAGATTCAATCGCCCAAATAAATCCGAGCACTTCTTTGTCCTTCCAGATGGAAATGGCGACCCTGCTAGATAAACCCACCTCTGCAATTTGAGGGACACGAAGCGGTTCGTCTGTTTTAAGGAGTGTAGGAATGATGCCGTCCTTCCAAAGCCGATTGATGACTTTTTCTGGTACCCGGCGGGAGATAATGGTTGAAGTTCTGGCGGGATCAGTAAAATCATTGTGTGTGCTATATGCCAATAATCGATGATGAGTATCTTCTATAGTAATAGGGCAATTGAGCACATCACTTATTTGGTCTGCCACATCCTCTAAACGATCAAGACTATACTTAAACGGATCTGTCTTTTTTGTCATAAAAAACCCCTGCTTTTTCGAATATTTCACGTACTTACATTATGAAGAGAATGAGGTACGTAAATCAACAAAAAACTGCCATAAACTTAAAAAAACAAAAAGTGTGAGAAGCAAGCAAGTGGATGTTGAAGCACGATGAAAAAGAAATAGTACAATAATAACGTAGTAAAAAATCAATAGGCGGAAAGGTCCACCAAAGTCGGTGGATACTTATTAAGAATATATGACCAAAAAACTGTTAAATACTAGATAAAAAGCGAAAAACCAGTAATTCTATAGACTCATTTTGTAAAATAAAAACAGATTTGTTTGACTGTGTATCATTTCTGTTTTTATAATAATAACGTCAAAAAATAAGTGGATTAGCCCATTATATGGCGGCTATGCACGGGAGGTAATGAGGAATATGTCAGGAATTATTCGCGTAACCCCAGAAGAACTAAGAGCGACCGCTAAGCAATATGGTGTTGAAAGTCAAGAAGTGTTAAACCAAGTTGATCGTCTAAATAGAATGATCTCTGATTTAAAAGGAATGTGGGAAGGTGCTTCTAGTGAAGCATTTGCTGATCAATACGAACAGCTTAAGCCTTCATTTATCAAAATGTCTGATCTATTAACAGATGTCAGCAATCAGCTTGATCAAACGGCAAATACACTTGAAAGCACTGACCAAGACATCGCAAGCCAAATCCGCGGCTAATCAAGGGGATTTCCTTTCTAAGTGTGAAAAGCAGAAACAGCGCCGAGTCTGTCAATGGATGCCGGCGCTCTTTCTATTTTGTGAGGTGGAAATTTGTGTATATCGATATTACCATCGACTTAAAAAATTATGATGGCAGTGTGTTTGATTTGAGACTATCAAATTATTTACATATTAAACAAGTCATCCATATCGCCTGGCAGGCAAAACAAATCTCGCTTCCAAAGCGGGAAGGCGGATGGGTGCGAGTAGTCAATAAGAAAGCTGTGTTTTCAGGCGAATATAAGCTGTCAGACTGTGGAATTACCACAGGAGACAGGCTGGAAATACTATGAAAGGACTTTTGTAAATGGCAGATAAAAAGAGTTCCTATTTAGAAGAACAATTAGAAGCAGTCATGAAAAAAGAGGGAGGCACCTATACCTTTATTTTTCAAAAAGAGACAATTAAACTCTTAGACGGTTTAGAAGCGGCACCGATCAAAGACATCAACCCTTCATTTCAGAAAGAGATTCAATTAACTGAAGATGAGGTCATCATTTCTATTCAACCGCCTCCTGCCTATCAGGAATTTCGTTTCATCCATGCAAAGGATGAAAAAAGCAAATGGATTTTTTCATACCAGCTTGTCGATGCAGTTCTTAAACACGACGTGAAGCGGCTGCATCCTATTGTTTCTCCTGAAAACATTGTTTTTCATCAAGGCTTAGCTCCTGCATTTTTGCATTATGGAGTCAAAGAAAGCATCCCGCCATATGAAACTGATGAACTTCGCCTGTTAAAAGAGGTCAAGGCCGTCGTTCTTCGAGTGGTTGACCATGAATATCAATTTCAAGAATATGTGGCTTACAATGAAACGTTGAAATTATCTGAGCTGGCAAAAGAAATTAGTGAAACGAAGTCGCTGGAAGAATTGTCAGCTTTGATTGAGCAAAAGATCAAAGCAATCGATACGAAAGAAAAAACGCTCTTAACCATTCCTAAAAAGAAATGGAAGATTGAGCGATACATCGGACTAGGTCTGCTTGTCCTATTAATCCCTGCATTGGTGTACACCATTTACACCTTCTTTTTTGCCATGCCAAAACAAGAAGCATACGTCGAGGCAAACAAATATTATCTCAACAAGCAGTACAGTCAAGTGGTGGATACGTTAGAGAAATATCCAGCCAATAAAATGCCAGTCTCACTTCAATATGAACTGGCCATTTCGTATGTACAAACGAATCAAGGCAGCCTCTTACTTGATCAGCATAAAAAAGAAATCACAGAAACGTACACATTACAGACAGATCCGCAATACTTCCTATTCTGGATTCATATTGGACAAGGCAATAGCAAGGAAGCACTTGATATTGCACGGGTGCTTGGAGACGACAGGTACATATTCACGGCACTCGTCGCCTACCGCAATGAAATTCAAAACGATGACAGCCTTTCTGCTGAAGAAAAACAAAAACAACTAGATCCAATCATTAAAGAAATGGCGAAATATGAAGAAAAAGAAACAACCGAGACAAGCACAAGTGACTCCTCGGGCGCAAGCCAAACAGATGAAACAGCTGAACAAAAAGAGCAGTCAAAAGCCGATCAAGAGAAAAAAGAGAAAGAATCTGAAGCGAAAAAGAAAACCTCTCAGACAAAAAAAGATGAGAAAAAATAATTCTTTCGATACAACTGACAGTTGGTGCTGTCCGATGAGGAGGTGGAGCGTTTGAGTCTTCTTTGGGTTTTTTATGAGGAGGATTATCAAACCGTCCGTTTAGATGAGCAGTTCAATCGAGAAGCTCTGATTGGACCTGAAATAGAGCATACGGTGACAATCCCTTCACTTTCATTTGATGAAGGGACAATTCGTTTATCTCCTGATGAACCGAATGATGGTTTTACTATTTATCAGGGGAATGAGAAGAAAGGCAAATTACTTCCACATGAACCATATCAGCTTGGTTCACTCACATTTATTTTAATGGATGCACATCATGATCAGCATATTTATTACCTAGGAAATAGAGTTGAGCTGTCTTTTTCACGTGAAGAGAAAGATGAGATTGATGTGTGGAAAGAACAAGCTCATTCCATGTTTCAAGATGCCAGCCAGTTCACTTTAGAGAAAATCGAAGGAACATGGTATGTCATGCCTCAGGACGAGACGATTTACGTGAACGGAAAAAAAATCCACGGTCCAGAGAAGGTTTATGCCGGAGATGAGCTGTTTTGGAACTTTCTGACGGTGACATTTATAGATGATGATTTATTACAGGTGACAGCTTACGAACCTTTTCAAACGCGTTTGGAAAAAACAAGACCTCCAAGCACAGAAACAAAACAAAAATACCCTTCATACAGACGTACACCGCGTTTGATTTATGATTTACCAGATGACCGGGTATCCTTTAGCTTTCCTTCGCAGGAGAGTGAAAATAACAGCAGAGGGCTTTGGCTTGTTGTCCTTCCGCCGCTTGTTATGCTCCTTGTGATGGGGATTGTCGCCCTTATCCAGCCGCGCGGAATCTTTATTGTCGTGTCGATGGCGATGTTTATCATGACGTTAATTACATCGTCCGTTCAATACTTTAAAGAAAAATCACAGCGCAAAAGACGAGAAGAGAAGCGGCAGCGAGTCTATTCTCTTTATTTAGAAAATAAGCGGAAAGAGCTGCAGGAGCTGTATGACCGCCAGCAATATATTTTGACGTATCATTATCCGTCATTTGAACAAATGAAGTATTTAACATCAGAAATCAGCGGCCGCATTTGGGAAAAGACGCTTGTAAGTGACGACTTCTTGCATCTGCGTCTTGGAACGGGCGCAGTCCCATCAAGCTATGAATTATCGATGAGCGGCGGCGATATGGCCAACCGGGATATTGATGACTTAATGGAACAAACGCAGCACATGCAAAAAGTATATCGTGAAGTGAAGAATGTCCCGATTACATTCGGCCTTGCGGATGGTCCAACAGGATTAATTGGGAAGCCTGCGATTGTGAAAAATGAGCTTCATCAGCTTGTCGGACAGCTTGCTTTCTCGCACAGCTATCACGATTTGAGATTTGTCTTTATCTTTCATGAGCAGGAGTATGAGAATTGGGAATGGATGAAATGGCTTCCGCACTTCCAGCTGCCTCATACATATGGCAAAGGGTTTATTTACAACGAACAAACACGTGATCAGCTGTTGTCCTCAATCTATGAAATTTTACGTGAGCGTGATTTAGAAGAAGAAAAAGAGAAGAAAATCTTTACGCCTCATTTTGTGTTCATCGTGACAAATCATGAGCTCATTGCCGAGCATGTGATTTTAGAATACTTAGAAGGCAGCCGGACAGATCTTGGTATTTCCATCATCTTTGCAGCAGAAACAAAGGAAAGTTTAGCTGAAAATATTTCGACGCTTGTCCGTTATATTAACGAAGAAGAAGGAGATATTCTCATTCAGCACAAGAAGGCAGTAAGAATTCCGTTTCAACTTGATACACATCAGCGCGGGGACAATGAACTGTTTGCCAGAACCCTGAGAACATTAGATCATCAAGTTGGTATGACCAATTCGATTCCTGAGACGGTCTCATTCCTTGATCTTTTCCATGCCAAACAGGTAGATGATATTGGCATTCGTGAAAAATGGCTGACTTCAGAAACGGCCAAATCATTATCAGTGCCAATCGGTTATAAAGGGAAAAACGACATTGTCGATCTGAACTTGCATGAAAAAGCACATGGCCCGCACGGACTATTGGCGGGAACAACGGGATCAGGGAAAAGTGAATTTTTACAGACGTATATTTTATCGCTCGCTGTACATTTTCACCCGCACGAAGTTGCTTTCCTGTTGATTGACTACAAAGGAGGCGGAATGGCGCAGCCGTTCCGAAATATTCCTCATTTACTTGGAACGATCACCAATATTGAAGGCAGCAAGAACTTTAGTGAAAGAGCGCTGGCCTCAATTAAAAGTGAATTGAAGAAAAGACAGCGGCTGTTTGATCAGTATCATGTGAATCACATCAATGATTATACGAAGCTCTATAAGGAGAAAAAGGCTGAGCAGGCAATGCCTCACCTGTTCTTAATCTCTGATGAGTTTGCTGAATTAAAAAGTGAAGAGCCAGACTTTATTAGGGAGCTTGTCAGTGCTGCACGTATCGGCCGAAGCCTCGGGGTCCATCTTATCTTAGCTACCCAAAAGCCAGGCGGGGTCATTGATGACCAGATTTGGAGTAACTCCCGTTTTAAGGTCGCGCTAAAAGTGCAAGATGCGTCAGACAGTAAGGAAATTTTGAAAAATAGTGATGCAGCGTCCATTACCGTTACAGGCCGCGGTTATTTACAAGTGGGCAACAATGAAATTTATGAATTGTTCCAATCAGCTTGGAGCGGTGCACCATATATGGAAGATGGCTACGGCTCAGAAGATGATATTGCCATTGTGACAGATACTGGTCTTATTCCGTTATCAGGAGTAAGCACAGAGCCAGCAGTGAAAAAAGAGACAGTGACGGAAATTTCTGCTGTTGTGGATGAAATTGAACGTATGCAGCAAGAGCTTGGAATTGAGAAGCTGCCAAGTCCATGGCTTCCGCCGCTTGAAGAGCGGATTCCAAAAACACGTTACGCGTCGAGTGAAGAGCATGTCTTCCATTTTGCGCTTGTCGATGAACCAGATCAGCAAAGCCAGCATCCACTTTCTTATCAAATGATGGAAGATGGGAACATTGGCATCTTTGGTTCCTCCGGCTACGGCAAATCACTTGCTGCTACAACACTATTGATGAGCTTTGCGGAGAGGTATTCACCTGAAGAATGGCACGCATATATTTATGATTTTGGAAACGGAACATTGCTTCCGTTAGCCAAACTGCCGCATACGGCGGATTATTTCTTAATGGATCAGATGAGAAAGATTCAAAAATCAATGAAGCGTCTGCGGGAAGAGGTTGAATATCGCAAGCGGTTATTCAGGCAGCAAGAAATGAGTCATATCAAAATGTACAATGCCTTAAATGAGAAAAAGCTTCCGTTCATTTTTATCGTGATTGATAACTTTGACATTGTCAAAGACGAAATGCATGATCTCGAATCTGAATTTATTCAACTGAGCCGTGACGGACAATCACTAGGTATATACTTCTTGATTACGGCGACCCGGGTAAATGCAGTGCGTCAATCGCTGATGAACAATCTGAAAACTAAGATTGTCCATTACTTAATGGATCAAGGAGAGGCGTACTCGATTATTGGCAGACCGAAATTCAGTTTAGAGCCGATCCCAGGACGAGTGATTATCAACAAAGAAGAGCTTTATTTTGCGCAAATGTTTCTGCCAGTTGAAGGAGAGAACGATCTCGAATTGTTTGAGCATCTGAAACAAGAGATACAGCTTCTTCATGACCGCTTTGAAGCAGCCGAAAAACCAAAGCCTGTGCCGATGCTTCCTGATAAGCTGACAGTTTGGGAGCTTGAGAGTCGTTTAGATGAACAAAAACCGCCTTATGACATTCCAGTCGGATTAGATGAGGAATCTGTGGCACCTGTTTATTTTGACTTGAAAAAGAATAAACATTGCCTCATCATCGGTCAAACGCAGCGCGGGAAAACAAATGTGACAAAGCTAATGCTTGATCAGCTTTTAGTGGCAAAGCCTGAAAAACTGGCTGTCTTTGATTCGATTGATCGAGGTCTATCCCATTATGCAAAAGAAGAGAACATTGATTACCTTGAAACAAAGGATGATATCACGGAATGGGCAGAAGAAATGGACCGCTTATTCAAGGTGCGGGAAGAGATGTATGTCGAAGCTGTACGCCGAGGGGAGACCGATCAGCTGTCATTTCCTCAAATTGTGCTTGTGATTGATGGCATTACGCGTTTTCAGCAGACGATCGATCCGCGTCTTCAAGATCAATTGGCTGATTTCATGAAGTCATATGCGCACTTAGGCTTCAGCCTGATTGCATCAGGGAATCATACCGAGTTCAGCAAGGGCTATGATGCACTCACAAACGAAATCAAACAAGTTCGTCATGCCATGTTACTCATGAAAAAATCAGAGCAAAACATCATACCGCTTCCGTATGCAAGACAAGAACCAGACATTCAGCCAGGCTTCGGCTATTTGGTTGAAAACGGGAAAGAGAAGAAAATCCAGGTTCCTTTATGTGCGGTAGAAAGGAAGAGTGTTCAATGACAGAGCAGCAAAAAAGCTCCATCAAAATCATATCCACCATGATATTAATTCTTGTGCTGCCGGTTTTATTTTTCCACCTGATTGGAGATGATCCGGCAAAACAGAAGAAGAATGCCACACGAAATATTGCGGTGGTCAATGAGGATATGGGGGCGAGTGAAAGTGAAAACACGGCTCGTTTCGGACAGGATGTTGTGGCAGCATTGTCAGAGCGTCCTGATTATACATGGACTGTAGTGAATCGCAGCGCGGCGGAAAATGGACTGAAAAACAGAAAGTATGACGCTGTCCTCTATATTCCGTCTGACTTCTCTAAAAATGTGCTGAGCTATGATAAAGACCATCCGGAAAAGGCATCCATTCAATTTTCGATTCAAGATCAGCTCAATGCAGTCAATAAAGAGAAAGTGCAAAGAGAGCTGGAAAATGCGCAAAAGAAAATGAATGAACAGATGTCAACGCTATACTGGAGTTTTGTATCACAGGAAATTGGCAATGTGAGAGAAGAGTTTGAGCATATTGTCGGCAAAGAAGTCGAATTCCAAAATACGATGTACAACTTCTATAAACCGAACTCGAACAAATTATCAGATGCCGTACAGCAGCAGAAGAAACAAATAGAAGAATTAAAAAATGCAATGGCCGATTCACAGAAACAATATAAAGACGGCTTGAGTACAACAGAAGAAGCAAAGAACCAGTTAAAGGACTTTGTGAAAGTAGTCGATCAATACCAGCAGTATCAAGACAAACAAAAGGATCTCTTGATCAAAGCGCAATCAACAAACCAAAAGCAAATCCAGCAAGGGCTCAAACAGCTCGCTGACATTCAAAATCAAAATGCCCGCAGCTTTAGTGATCAAATGGGCGGACTTAAAACAGACATCAACGGGGTACAAAGCCAGTTGAAAACAACTGACAGCGCCATCCAATCTGTTCAAAAGTCGAGAGAAGAGGCTATTCCTAAGCAATCAACGGGATTAACGGAACTTGTGAAGACGTCTCAGGAAGAACTGATTAAAAAGTATGAAGAGCGTTACTTAGAAGATTATCGAAATAAAATATCAGCCCTGCAGACAAAGCTATTAGCAAAAAGGCAAGAGTTAATGGACGAGCCGGAACCGCCAGTTGATTCTGATGATGACGGGCCATCAGACCAAGATAATGAAAATCCAGAAGAGATTGGGATTAACTTAGATGAAGAAACAAATGAACTCTCACAAATTTCAATAGAGATGAACGAACTTGCGGATCAATTAGGAGAACCGGAAACACCGCCTTCGACTGAAGATGGGGAACAAGGTGAAAGCGGTGAAAATCCTGCTCAGCCAGATACCAGCAGTAAGAATTCATCGCAGGATGACCTAAAAGCACTCTCAACTCGCTTAGATGAAGTGAAAAAGAAAATTCAAGAAAAAGCTGCTGCTCATAATGACGAATTGAAAGACAAAGTGAGTCAAATGAGTAAAGAGCTTGAGAGTCTGACGAAAAAAGTAGATAAACTTGAAAAGATGATTCTATCGTTACAAGATCGATATAATGTCATTCCAAATGAAATCAAAAATCAGGAATCATCCATTGTCAGCAAAGTAAAAGAGCTGAAGCGCAGAAATTCACCGATTAGTAATGTCTTTAGCGATAATCTTTTTGAGAAAAAATTCGAAACGAAATCAACAAGAACTAAAAAATTAATGGACTATTCAAATCAACTCTCTCAGCTAGAGCTGATGATCGCAAATGTCTATCAACCATCTAATAACTCTTCTCTTTATGACACAAAAGGAGAAGAAATCCAATCCATCCTCTCCATCAAAAAAGAAGAAACAGAAAACTGGGATAAGCTCAAAAACCAGATGCTGACATCAAACGATGATGTGTCTACTTTTATTGATGAGATGCAGAAGTTTTCAGATGGTTATGCTGAGTACATCACGACTCAGCAGGCAAGCATGGAACAGGAATTACAGACAATTTCTGAAAGTGCGGACAATGTAGCTGAGCAAATGGCTGATCAAGGAGATGCGGTATATACAGCAGACCTTGCAGGCAGTTCAATTGTTGTCAGTGCACAGGATTCAATTGGTCAGGAAGTGCTTCGTCTTTCTGAAAATATGAGTTCGTTAACCGACCGCCAAAAAGGGGTGGCGGATTATACGAATAACATTGAAGAGAGTGTCACAACAGTACAAGAAAAAGCAGATACGCTGAATGAAAACTGGAGCAAGAATGTCGACTCTACAAAACTTGTTCAGCAAGATTTAAAGGGTATTTTAGGAAATACATTAAGTGATCAAGGCAACAGCAACTATGTGTATAACCATTTAGCCAATCCGCTGAAAATCAGCGGCGATGTGCCGGAAGAAAAAACGCAGACTGTACCGCCGGTGGTCATTTTGGTCATTGTGATGATCAGCAGTTTGTTAATTGGCTTTTTCAGCTCGTATTATGCGTCAGCTCCGATGCTGGTCAAAGGTGCACTGTTTGGCATCTTGAATCTATTAGTTGGACTCATGATCAGTTTGTTTGGACTGAACATTTACAAACTTGCAGATGATCAAGCCATTCAATGGTCGATCTTCACCATTTTGTTATTGGTGGCGTGCTCTGCCTTTATTCGCACGGCCTTCCTTTTCGGTTCCATTGCCGGATGGATGGCAGCAACGGCGCTTATTTTCTTCTTTGTCGCACCATTAATTGATTTGGTGATGCCGAATTTCCACTTTACCAATCCAGTGACAGACGTGTACCTGTCGATCCAATATGGAAATGGAGACACCTTTGGAATGGGCGTCACAGGGTTAGTGATTTTAACTGTCCTTTTCATGGTCGTACCGCTTGTGAAAAAGCTATGGAAAGATAAAACAGAGGAACGTGATGTGACTCATGAAGCTTAATCTATTCGTGAAAGGGGCGGCACTCGCTGCCGTTTCCCTTTTTCTCCTCATCCCTGCCGCTTTTGCTGCTGGTGAAGATACGGATACGAATGTCAAGCCGAATGAATATCAGGAAAAGGAGCTCAATATTAACTCGAGTATATTGAGGGATCAAACGAAATATGAACAAAGTAAAACAACGTCAAAGGTCAAAACAGACATTCATTTTGCTGAACCGCCTAAAGCCCCGGGTGGATCTCTTTCTCCGCAGCTTTTCAGTGATCTAAAAGAGAACCCACCCAAAACACCAGCTCACATGATGAAAGAGATGAATATCTCTTTTAGTGATTCGGCTGTATCAGCACCTTCTGAGGATGAACATGAGAAGCAGACATCAGCACTGCTCCCGATTATCTTTGGTTTCTTGATAGCCCTTGGTCTCGTCGTGATAATTATCCTGATTCCAAAGGTGAATGCGAAGGCTGAAAAGAAATAGTCTGTCTCTTTTAAAAGAGGCAGGCTTTTCTTTATGCAGATTGCTTGATGTCCTACCGTTTCACTACGTAAAATAGTGATATCAAGGGAGGAGATTGTCATTCGAATTTCAATCGTTACAGGCGGATCAAAAGGTTTTGGCCTAGCACTTGTGAACAGGCTGCTTTCACGCGGAGATCTTGTGTACACAGCAGCAAGAAGTGCATCGCCGATATCCCATCCAAAGCTCACACATACTCAGGTCGATCTGACGGATGAAGAAGCAGCGGCCAAATGGCTTCAACATAGTCTCACGCCGCAAACTCTGGCAGATGCTGATGACATCTTATTCGTCAATAACGCAGGAATGGTTACACCTATCAAACGCGTTGGACAAGGCGGACAGGATACGCTTCATGAGCATTACAAGTTGAATCTTGTCATTCCTGTTTTGCTGAGCCATGTGTTTGCCAAACAGACTCAATCTTTTAACGGGAAGAAAACGATCGTTCATCTCTCTTCTGGAGCGGCGAAAAACCCATACAAAGGCTGGAGTGCGTATTGCAGTTCAAAGGCAGGACTCGATATGTTTATGAGGACTTTTCATGAGGAACAGCAGGACGAGGCGCATCCGATCAACACGTTTTCATTTTCACCTGGCACGATCGATACAGATATGCAGGGGGAAATTCGGAAGTCATCAAAACAAGACTTTGAACAAATAGACCGTTTTCAGCAATTATATGAAACAGGCACACTGAAGAGTCCAGATGAAGTCGCAGGTATTTTGCTCGATCTTTTAGGAGATGATCCAGCTGGCGGATGTGTCTACGATGCACGTGAGTATGTGAAAAAGCAGTCATAACGACTGCTGCAGCGTAAAGACAAACCCTTGCATTCGGTGTCAGGCCTGCGTGCTGGTGCTCACGAATGTCAAATTCGCTCCGCGCCAGTACTCGACCTTCCTAGACTTCAAGGGTTTTCATATCACGCTGAAAAGAAGAAAAAAAGCAGTCATAACGACTGCTTTTTTCGTATTGTACAAGCAAAAACAGCTTATTTGACATAAGCTGTTTTGGAGACTCATAGAAAATATAACAGAATATTTGAGTTTCTTTTCAGAATATGTTAGGATGCTAAAAATATAGATAAGGAGGGGTTTCCATGAGAAAGGTTACATTAATGGATGTTTACACCCATCCAGTCGCTCAAAAATATTTAAATCGTTCAGGTAAAGCCCATGCGATTGCTTGTGCTTATCACGCATTCAAACTGGCAGTGCAGGCTGGGATTAATCCAGATCTCGCTGTGAAAGCAGCCCTCTTGCATGACATCGGCCACTATGAATGGTATACAGCTCTCGGAGAATGGGATTACGAGACATATAGACGGAATGATATTCATGCTATAAAAGGCGCAGAGCGTGCTCACAAACTGCTCATACGCCTCGGTGAGGAACCAAAGGCAGCCAAAGATATTGCGCTTGCGATTCTGCTTCATACAGATTCATATTTGCCAGAGGGCGACCTTCATAAGGACACACTCCAGCAAATTGTTAAGAAAGCAGATGAAATGGATGAAGAGCCTGGCGGGCATCACCATTACAGACAAATAGACGAATCACTTGCAATGAAAAAAATCACGGAATTGGATCAGAAAGTGAAGCAGGCACTTCAGCCCATGAAACGCTCTGTTTAGTATGGAATGTCTCCATGAATATTTCCATGCTGATCGACATACAATGTGCGAATAACGGTACGGTTAAATGCTGATGTACCTGATGCAGTGAGTCCAGTGTAATGAACCGTGACAGAATAAGCACCCTCTTTTTTCAATTGAACAGCTGATGAAGCAGTTGTTTTGAGAGGATGATCTTTTTGGGCATCCTTAAAGTAATAGGTTTCTACTTTCTTGCTTAATCGTTTAATCAGACTGCTTGAATGGGTTGATGCATCATCCCCTGATTTCGCTGCCTCTGCTTTGATTTCTTCATTTAATGGTGAATCAAAGGATACGAGCAGCAAATAAGGAGTCATTTTTTCTGAATTTGATCGAATTGTCCATTTTCCAGGAACGGGTTTATTGATTTGCACATGGTGCGAAAATGCGCCTTCATATGGGAAAGATGCTTCCGATGTCTTCAGATTTGTTAAGACGTCTCCATTTGGGGCGATGATTTCCGGCTGCGCCTCATGCCTTTCATTTAACCACTGAATCGATAAGCCATTCGTTCCTTCCTCTACATAGAACGCTTCTGTTTTATCCTTTTCACTTTCTCCGCCTTTCACATAAACATCTGTATTCAGCTCAGTAGAGTTCGGGCTCTCTATATTTTCGTTTCCAGTGCTTGTGGCATTTGCCAGCAGCTGATGCTGGAACACAGGGAACATGCTTGTGCCGTTTTTAATGGAGTTGTGATCCCATTTCCCTGTTAAAATATTGTTTGCATATGATAGTCTTGTGCTGCTTACCGTGACGGCGCCATCGTTTGCACCAAAGCTCTTTAAATACATGCCGCCTAAATACAGCACCCCGCCAAATGTGCCCCATTCCGATCCCGAATAAGTGATGTATTTTTGAGGAAACTTCTCCAGCTTGTCGGTTTCACTTCGAAAAGCCGCCATGAGCCCTGTTTGCAAAGAATAGAGCGCATCGCTTTTTTGTCCAAGAATTTCCGCGAGCCAGCTTCCGCCCTTGCTATACGCTAAATCTGCCAGCGGCGTCCCGTAATGAGGGGAGCCAAGTGTGATGACCTTCTCTACATATGGATGGGCATTGTGATACACGAGTGCGGACTGTGTATCCACCCCGCCTTTACTATGACCAATCACAATGAGTTTTCGACCGAACACATCATAGATTTCTTTTAGCTTTTCTGCTAATAGTTTGCCATTCTTTTTCGTATCCTGATCTGGATACAAATCTATGAATGCGCTTTCGTATCCGTTCAGAACAGCTTGCTTTGCCATGTCGTTTCGGTCGAACCATGTGGAGGAGGAGCTGTTAATGCCGTGAACAAAAACAAGTGGCGGTTTTGACTCGTCTTTTTGAACTGGCGCTTCTCCTTTAAACCACTTCCCCGGTGTCCCAGGTTCATCTCCAATTGATCCTGCATACGCATAACTTGCAAAGGAAAAAAAGAGCATGACAGCAGCGAGACAGATGAGTTTTTTCAAGATCATTCACCTCTTCAAATGATTTAAGTTGTTGGCAACACCAATCTATTATACTTCCAAAAGATGTAAAATTATATAAAATGTCAAAATATGGCATTTATGTTGTAGGTTTGCCCTGAGTGACATTCACATGGGTGATTGCATACGCTGTGGGTAAATACACAAGTAAAGGGGCAGGTAGGATGGCACAACAAGGAAGTCCACAGCTTGTTTCATTAGTTGATCCATATGTTTATCAAACATTGCAGAAAGTAATCGGTATGAGATTAATTGTTCAAACAGTAAAAGATACGGTGCGTGGAAAATTGAAGGAAGTCATGCCGGATCATATTGTCATTGAGGCGGGGGCGAAATCAGTTTTTTATGTGCGGATCCAGCAAATTGTATCGGTGATGCCTGATCACAGTGAAAGAGTGTAACAAGCAGACGCAAAGGTGTCTGCTTTTTTCATGCTTACAGAATGTATATCTGGAAAAAGTGCATGATATACCAATTGTTCTTTTTTTTACAAAAAATAAGGTTCTAAAACAAGAAGCAGTTGACAGAAGGTGGGTTGAATAGTAGTTTTTTAATAAGATCAATACGTAACAGGAGGAGCATCTTTGTTAAAATCTAAAGTTCATTTCTGGACATTCCAAATATTACTTGTTTTACTCATTGTTTATGTATCAACAAAGGTTTCGTTTTTATTTCAGCCGATTATTTTATTTGCTTCAACCTTGTTTGTTCCCATCTTGCTGGCTGGAATTCTCTTTTTCATCTTTAATCCAATTGTTCGATTTTTGTCCAAGAAAATTCCTAGGACACTGGCTATCCTGATCATTTATCTTTTGTTCATCGGACTCATCACGTTCATTGTGAATGCTGCGGGACCGATTATTGTCACGCAGGTCGGTGGACTTGTCAAAAGCTTCCCTGGTTATGTGACGGATATGCAGAAATTTATGAATGACTTCTCGCATTCTAAAACATTTACTTGGATGATGAATCAAGATTATGTCTCCGTCTCGAAGTTTGAACAGACAATTGTTTCGACATTAAAAGATTTGCCGGAAAATATTGCTTCAAGTATGTCTGCTGTGTTTGGCGTGATTGCCAATATTGCTTTAGCTGTGATCACAGTTCCGTTCATTTTGTTTTATATGTTGAAAGACGGACATAAGTTTCCGGACAAGCTCGTTCAATTTTTGCCAATGCCTTACCGTAAAGAAGGATTGAAAATCTTTAAAGAATTAAACGATACGCTTGCGGCTTACATACAAGGGCAGATTGTCGTCTGTTTATTTGTTGGAGTGGCTTGTTTTATCGGGTACTTATTAATTGGTGTGAAATATGCGCTCATTCTCGGTATTATCATTGCGGTCACGAATGTGATTCCTTACCTTGGGCCATATCTTGGCGCGGCACCAGCTGTGCTTATTGCGTTTCTTGATTCGCCTGGAAAAGCTGTGGTGACAGTGATTGTGATTCTTGTCGTTCAGCAAGTTGATGGAAATGTCATTTCTCCATTGATTATTGGGAAACGCCTCAACACACATCCTTTGACCATTATCCTGCTATTAATTGGGGCAGGAAGCTTTGGCGGAATCCTTGGCATGATCTTTGCGGTCCCTGTCTATGCACTGCTTAAAGCCATCACCTTGAATATTGTCAGATTGGTTCAACTGCGTCAGCGATCTCGCAAAGAACAGCATTTAAACGTCTAGGGCAGATGCACAACTTTTCCCTTTTTGCATAAGATGATTGAGATAAGCAGATAGGGGGAGATTCTGATGCCTGCAATCGTTGGACCTATTCATATCGAGTCGTTAGGAGGAAACGGTGCAGCTACTTTCGGTGATGTCCTGGCCATTGCCCCTTTGGCTGTAGACCACTCTACTGGCGGTGCGGGAGCCTTTAATTCAGGCGATTATATGTCACTTACAAGTGATCCGAATGCGACGATGCTTTGGGACTTTACATTGTTTGGCCAGCCTCAATCATTTAACGCATAGAAAGACAGCTGATGATCACAGATCAGCTGTCTTTTTTATTTTTCATACACGTATTTTTAGGCTGGGCATATGATGAGGAAAGAAAAGGTGGTGGAAAGATGCCAGCGATTGTTGGGCCTATTCATATTGATCGTGTGTACGGAAATGGGGCAGCACATTTCGGTGATGTTTTTGCCATTTCGCCAAAAAGTGTCGATCACTCTGCCGGTGGTTCAGGGACTTATAATGCAGGAGATCTTGTCCAATTTTTTAACAGTCCAAATGTCACTTTTGTGTGGGATATAGACCTGATCAGCCAGCAAAAAAGCTTTAATGCGTAGCCAGCTTTGAAAGGGAATTCCTTTTCTGAAGCTGTCTTTTTTTATGGTACAATGGATATGGATGTAAGAAAAAAAAGAGGTGTGAACAGAGTCAAATGAAAATTAGAAAAGCACACATCACAAGCGGACAACCAAAGACCTACAATGTATATTTACATGAAAATAAAAAAGAATATAAAACGCTTGTTGCCGTACCTGACATTGAATGGAGTATTTCCATTGCGTATGAGGACGAAAAAGAGCAGCTCATCCATACGCTTGAACAATCCTTAATGGAAAGAGTAGAAACAGATGAAGCACGTGACCTCGCACTCAAGGTTGTGCACTGGGTCACAGAAATGTAAATTTAGAAACCAGGAGTGAAAACAGCGATGAAAGAAGAATCCGTAGACTTTTATTTGCAGCAAGGGATATTTGGACATGCTGAAACAAAACCTGATGAACGAAGAATGTTTCTCGGTTCATTAAGGGAACGAGCGCTTCTCGCCCTGACAAAGGGACAGGTATCAAGAAATAAACCGTATCATGAGGTCGAACAAATATTGAAGACCAATCGCCAGGCCACAGTTCTTTTAAATGGTGAATTGTCCTATGCTTCCTATTCTCAATATGTCAAAATGGCAAATGCCTCTGGATGTTCGTTTAAAGTGGTGAATCATCATGAAGCGCACTCTCCATTTGGTCTTGTCATAGAGATGCCAAGTGCGGTCAATCAAGAGCACATCTATCTAAAAGATGAGCTGTTTCAAAAAGCTTTTTCTCACGAATCTGTTGAATAGGTTTCCCTAGTGAAATGAATAAGCTATAATGATTCAAAAGAGCATATGGGAGAGATGCGGATGGGCAAAGCGTTGATTTGTATTGATTATACAGTTGATTTTGTTGCAGACGATGGAAAACTGACATGCGGAAAGCCTGGACAGGCGATTGAGTCTAAGATCACAGAGATCACTTCTTCATTTATTGATGAAGGCCACTTTGTCGTCTTTGCTGTCGATCATCATGAAGAAGAGGACCCTTATCATCCAGAGACAAAGTTATTTCCGCCCCATAATATTCGCGGAACAGAGGGTATTGAACTTTATGGACAACTAAGTTCACTATTTCACACGTCAAAACATTTAAAACATGTCTACTATATGGAAAAAACAAGATACTCTGCTTTTGCAGGCACTCAATTAGAAATGAAACTGCGCGAGCGCGGCATCACGGAACTTCACTTAGCCGGCGTATGTACCGATATTTGTGTACTTCATACAGCTGTTGATGCGTACAATAAAGGCTTTGAACTTGTGATTCACCAAAATGCTGTGGCGAGTTTTAATGAAGCGGGGCACGAGTGGGCACTATCTCACTTTGAGCAGTCGCTTGGTGCGAAAGTGGTTAAGTAAGGGAAGGAGAATGGAAGTTGGAGCATCGGTTTAATGACGACAGTTTATCACTACATACAGATCTTTATCAAATTAACATGGCAGAAACGTATTGGAGAGACGGCATACATGAGAAGAAGGCAGTCTTTGAACTCTTCTTTAGAAAGCTTCCATTTGACAATGGCTTCGCTGTATTTGCTGGCTTAGAGAAAGCGATTGAATATTTATCGGACTTTTCCTTCACTGAAAGCGATCTCGCGTATTTAAAAGATGAACTTGGTTATAAAAGCGATTTCATTGACTATTTAAGCGGATTGTCCTTTACAGGTACACTTCATTCAATGCGAGAAGGGGAAATTGTCTTTGCGAATGAACCGATTATGCGCATCGAGGCAACGCTTGTTGAAGCCCAGTTAATCGAAACAGCATTGCTTAATATCGTGAATTTCCAGACGCTGATTGCAACAAAAGCGGCTCGGATTAAAGGAATCATTGAAGATGAGACAGCATTAGAATTCGGAACAAGACGGGCACATGAAATGGATGCGGCGATGTGGGGAGCAAGAGCGGCACTCATCGGTGGCTTCCAGGCAACAAGTAATGTTCGTGCTGGGAAACGCTTTAACATCCCTGTATCAGGAACACATGCTCACGCACTTGTACAAGCATACCGCGATGAATATACAGCATTTAAAAAATATGCTGAAACACATACAGACTGTGTCTTTTTAGTCGATACGTATGATACTGTCAGATCAGGTATTCCGAATGCGATTAAGGTAGCGAAAGAATTTGGAGACAAAATCAACTTCATCGGTGTCAGACTTGATAGCGGGGACCTTGCATACTTGTCTAAAAAAGCTAGAACAATGCTGGATGAAGCAGGATTCCATGATGCAAAAGTCATTGCATCAAGCGATCTTGATGAACACACCATTATGAATTTAAAGGCACAGGGCGCCAAAATTGATGTGTGGGGTGTTGGGACAAAACTGATCACAGCATTCGATCAGCCAGCTCTCGGTGCAGTGTATAAGCTGGTGTCCATTGAAGAAAACGGTAAAATGAATGATACCATCAAAATTTCATCCAACCCAGAGAAAGTGACAACACCTGGCCGTAAACGGGTGTACCGCATTATCAATCAATTGAATCATCATTCTGAAGGTGACTACATTGCGCTTGAAGAGGAAGATGTTCATAGTGAGGATAAACTAAAAATGTTCCATCCCGTGCATACATTTATTAGTAAATTCGTGACAAACTTTGTGGCGAAAGATCTTCACGTACCGATTTTTGAACAAGGTAAACTTGTCTATGACAATCCAGATATTCAAACGATTCAAGCCTACGTGCAGGACAGTCTTGGACTCTTCTGGGAGGAATACAAACGAATCAGCAAACCAGAAGAATATCCAGTCGATTTGAGTCAAAAATGCTGGGATAATAAAATGCAGTTTATCCATGATGTGAAAAATAAAATCAAAAAAGAGCTTTATGAAAGCGAATGATTAGAAGAAAGGGAGATCATCAAGCCAGATGGTCTCTTTTTTTAATTTTGACCGATTGAAAATGAACTAAAAGCGCAATCATTTGGTATACTGAAAGCACATCTTGTTTGTCATGGCATAAAGGAGGATTGGAGCAGTTGAGGGTGTTTGTTGCGAGACAGCCTATTTTTAACAGAAAAGAACAAGTCGTATCATATGAGCTGCTTTATAGAGATAGTGAAACCAATACATATAGCGCTGAAGACGGTGATCAAGCGACAACGGACCTCATTATCAACAGTTTTCTAAATATCGGCATCGAAACACTGACAGAAGGAAAACGATGCTACATTAATTTCACCGAAAGCTTGCTTTCATCTGATCTGCTCACCTATTTTGATCCGCATCAGCTTGTGATCGAGATATTAGAAAATGTACCGATTACCCCGGCACTTATTATGAGATGTAAGCAGTTAAAAAAATGGGGATATACGATTGCACTCGATGATTTCTTCCTAAACGGAACACATTATAGTGACAAGCTGCTTGAGGAACTCCTCTATTGCATTGATATTTTAAAAATTGACTTTCTGAAAACAACAACGCAAGAACGAAGAGCTATTCTGAATACGTATAAAAAGTATCGCCTTCGATTTCTAGCAGAAAAAGTAGAAACGAGAAGAGAATATGAAGAAGCGCTAGAAGCGGGTTTCCACCTGTTTCAAGGGTATTTCTTTAGTGAGCCGCATGTGATATCAGGACGAGCATTATCGACCAGCTTCCATGCGTACCATCAGCTTTTAAATGAGTTAAGCAAGGACCAGCCGAATATCCAGACCGTGACCCATTTTATTGAAAGTGACCTTTCGCTATCATATCAATTATTAAAAATGCTGAATTCAGGCGGCATGAGACGTCTATATCAAATTAAGAGTATCCGGCAGGCGATTATCCTGCTTGGATTTAATGAAATTCGGCGCTGGATCTTTATCCTTTCATTTAAAGAACTGAATGTCCAAGCTAACTCAAGCCAAAAAGAAATTATCAAAATGTCATTCATTCGTGCCAAAACGTGTGAACTGATTGCTTATCGGACTGAACGAGAGCACCCTGCCTCTTATATGCTGACAGGCATGTTTTCTCTCATTGATACACTTGTCAGGGCAGATATCACAGAACTTGTGAAGGAGCTGCCGCTTTCTGATGAAGTTGGCGAGGCACTGCTTGGCTATGAAAATGATTATTCTTTTGTGCTAGGTGTGGCCAAACGTATTGAACGAAACGAATGGGATGATGAAATGTTTGATAGAAATCTCCCGAAACAGGAAGCCTATGGCTGTTATATAGAAGCCATTGAATGGTGCCATAAAATGTTTGAATCTTAAGAAAAGCCGCTCATGTGAGAGCGGCTTTTTCTTTGTCATGCCCACTGTAAAAGAAGGAAAAGTCTGCTGGAGGCAAGAGACAAGTAGATTCGAATGCCTTCTGGACTAAAGCGGATATCAATACCGCTTTTTACCCCGATTTGCTTCAGCATTCGGATGACACTTGTCGAATCAGATCGCTCAGCAGCCTCCATGATGCGCTGCGCAAACGGAAGAGAGCTGGAAATTTGCTGCGTGATGAGTGAAGCATCAGCAACGAGACGGGCTGATTCCTTTGCGGCTCGTTGAAATGAGTGGGCATCAACTGGAGGAAAAGTCATTGGCGTGCGCGGCGGGTATGCGTTGCTCATTGCGGGAACCTGCAAAGCAGGATAAGGTACATAGTAAAACACATGGTCACCTCTTCTCTCATTGGCGTGAAATTGGACGGATATCTGTTCTAAATGTATGTAGAAAATCAGAATAAAGAATCAAAATGATCTTTCTATCTTTGTAATTCCAGCATAAAAATAGGTACTTTTGCGGTCAATTTCGGTGAATGTCGCCAAAAAATTGCGGTGTCCACAATAGCGTCTGTCGTCTGACCTATGACACGCAAAACCGAAGATATAGAGGGGATCGTACGTTCTGTTGGGAGGGAAGTGTGACGAATGATGCCTATTCCTGTCGCAAAAATGACGCAATTCCTTTGAAATTGAGATAAAAGTATGATTTGAAAAGTCAGAAAATGATGAAAAAAGACCTATTGAATTTTGCGGTATCGCGCACACGTTTTGTGCATACTTTTCGGTGAAAAAATACTCAATTACATTTACACTGTTAGTAACAGATCAAATACTTATGACCCAATCACCATACACAAATACATTGATCTTCCAAAAAAGGAGAGTGGAATCGATGGAAAAGTATGAAATCGAAGAGCTTAAACAATTATTATGGAAACTTGAAAACGAAATCAGAGAAACAACGGCTTCTCTTCATAACATTAACAAAAGCATTGATCAATACGACAAATATGAATATGTGAAAATTTCTTAAAGACTTGATAATCATCAAGTCTTTTTTTTATCCAAATACATACAAAAAAAGGATATATTATTATATAATTGTTAAATAGCGATGTCAGTGGACATTTGCTCATGTCTTTTTAGTAAAATAAAAGACGAAAGGGTGAGGTACAAGATCGAGTATGCTAAACTATCTAGAGAATACAAAAATCAAGCAGAATATGTCTGATTTTATTCAACATGCAGTCAGGCAGAATGATTTACAAAAGCTGCTTCTAAAATTTACAGATAGAAAAAAAGAATTTCCTCTTGGTCAATTGGCTTACCAGCATTATGAGGCATTTGGCGGACAAGACAAGCAAGCGATTTCAAAACTGGCAGCAGGGATTGAACTTCTCATTTTATCTGCCGATATATTAGATGATATTGAAGATCAGGACAATGATTCGTATCCTTGGATGAACGTCGACCAAGGAGTGGCCATCAATGCATCTACGTATTTGTATACGGTGAGTATCCAATTCATCACATCAATATGTGAAAATAATTCTCAACTAATAGAGAAATTGTTCCATTTCATCAAAATGTCAATGGAAGGGCAGCACGAGGATTTGCGTCATTTGCATGGAACAGAAGAAGAGTGTGTAGAGGTTTTAAGGAGAAAATCAGGATCTTTAACAGCTCTTTCTAGCGTACTGGGTGTTTATTTAGCGACAGGAAAAATAAACGCCACTGTGGAATCTTATTCGATATATTATGGTGTTGCTGAACAGATCAGTAACGATTTTTTTGCGTTATTTTCAAAATCAAACGGAGATTTTCAAAAAAAACAAACGCTAGCATTCAGTTATCTACAAAGACGTTTTAACGATGCCAGTCAAGAGCTTCTTTCCTTCTTTTCTAACCGGCTGGATGAGTCAGAGCAAAAGCCGTTTCAACTGAAGCAGAAATTACTTGAAGCTGGTTTGACTCAGTACATGGTATCGATGAGAGAGATTATGCTGTTAAAAATGAAGCAAGGAATTGAACAACTTGATTTACCTAAAACGAAGAAGGAACAATTATATGCATTTATGACAAAGGAGGGCAATGGTTGAACATTCAAAATGTTATTGCATATTTAGTGAAAAATCCTGGTGTTGTGAATGAATTGGACTTAGGGAATGCAAGTTTAATTCACACAGATGAGCAAACCATGAAAGTAATCATTCAAGGCATTAAAAAAGGGCAAATGTCTGCAGATTATATATGGTACTATAAATGATACTATTCAAATGATTTAAAAGTTCTCCAGTTAAGGATGTTTTATACATGAAGATAACTTATACGAAACTATCTGCTTTTTTGGTTTTTCTGTCTTTTTTATTTGTGATCTATGTTTCATATATTTATGTATTTGATATTTTTAATGGAGCACGTGTAGCGGAGAACAAGAACGGTCAAGCAGAAGTTGTCAAAGTTGAATATCTTTCTTTAGCCTACACATCAGGATTAGAAGAAGGAGATATTATACTTAAAATCAATGGGGAACCTGCTAACAACAAAGATCATTTGATCAATGGTGAGCTTAGGAATGTGCAAAGAATTGATATTCAAAGAGGCAACCAAATGATCACCCTAAAAAATAAGACATTGATTGGTCAAGAAAGTTTATTTGTCTATTTAATTCCTCTTATCCTGTATTCAATTTGTTTATTTTGTATCTTCTTTATCATTCGAATAAACAAAGAGGCCCAACGAAAATCAGCATTTCTATTAGTTTTATTTTTATTAACGATTTGTATCGGATATCTTAGTGCAGGTACTTCAGGTATTGGTGAGAGATTTAGCCATTATGTGATCGTATTTTGTTTATCAAGTGTATTTATCTTTTATATTCATTTCATTTATCAATATTTCAAAGAGTTTGACCTGCATATAACGACTCAAAAAACGATTCGCTTTTTATATAGTCTACCTATAATTAATCTAGTTATAGAGTTATTGGTTCCGATTGATTCGGAGATAGCCAGATACATGCCAAGTTTAAATCTTTTATTCTTTTTCGCTTCTATTATCATGTCATTCAAAGTGATTATCAATGGAATGCGGAAATATAAAGAGACAGAGCAGGGGTCTGTTTTAAAGTTTTTTGTCATGATAAATATCATAGCATTTTGTCCATTTATCTTTTTATTTGCAATTCCATATGTTTTGTTTCGTATTTATGTCGTAGATCCCTTTTTCTTAACTTCTTTTGTCTTGCTCATTCCTTTTTCACTTGTGTATCAATTCATGACGAATAAACTTTACAATATGGATTTTTTGATTAGTAGACTGAAATACTATGGATTTCTTGCCATTACACCGACCATTTTTGTTGTTGTCACGTTTTATATTCTGCAAAAACCAGAAGATTTGAAGTACACACTGAAGCTTTCATTAATTACCTATACACTCATGCTGGCTGTTTTCTATTTCAAAGAAATTCTAGATTTCCGTTTTCGGCTGAAGCGTTTTTCAGAGAAGCATAATTACCAGGACAGCGTGTTTAAATTCACGCAGCTTATTCGTGAGGCGTCCTCACTTCATCAAGTGCTGTATCATTTGAAATACACCATTTTAGAAGTGCTTGTTGTGAATAAAGCCTTTGTGCTTGAGGTGAAGGCTGACGGACAAATTATTGAAATTGATGAGTCAACAAATGATAGTAAGCTATGGAAAGAATACGTGGATCAATTTCAAGATATTTTAGGTGAAGTTGGTAAAATCATCGAGCTTGATAAAGGGTTTATGATGAAAATTGGCGAGCGGGGCGGTCACTCGTTTATGATTTGTTGCTTATCCAATATACAGACACCGAAATTGACACGTGATGAGATTTCTTGGTTGAAAACATTGGCATTTTACACCAGTGTCAGTTTAGAAAATGTCGTCAAGATCGAAGAGTTGATGGAGCATCTTGACGATTTGAAACAGCGCGAGGCCAATCCTGCCTGGCTGAAGAAAATCATGTTTGCTATGGAAGAAAAGCAGCGTTCAGATTTAGCGAGAGATCTTCATGATTCCGTGCTGCAGGACTTGATATCACTAAAAAGGCAGTCGGAAATGTTTTTAACGAATTTCCAAAATAACCAATGCCCGACATCTATTGAAAATTCGCTTATCTCATGGAATGATCAAATGTCCAAAGTGATTCAAACGACGAGAGAAACGTGTCATGAGCTTCGGCCTCAGCTGCTGTATGATTTAGGTTTAGTAAAGGCGATATCGAAGCTGACTTCTCAAATTCAGGAGGAAGCACCGTTTCATATTAGGCTGAATACGACACGCTTTGATAAAGAATTGGACATTGATATTGATTCACAGCTGAATATTTACCGAATTGTTCAGGAGTTGTTATCCAACGCCCTGAAGCACTCTAAAGCCACTCAAGTGTTAGTGATGCTGATTTGTATTAAAGATCAGGTTGTTCTT
Source organism: Bacillus sp. Nf3 (assembly GCF_003028545.1). Taxonomy (NCBI): domain Bacteria; kingdom Bacillati; phylum Bacillota; class Bacilli; order Caryophanales; family Bacillaceae; genus Bacillus; species Bacillus sp. Nf3. Next base: position 833,106 of record NZ_PYUA01000001.1, read on the forward strand.
CACTATGAGGATGATGGAGTCGGTTTTGATGCAAGTCATCTTGATCAGCACACAATGAGCATGGGGCTTTCGGGAATTAGAGAACGAGTCAAAGCATTAAATGGAAAGCTTCAAATTCACACAGCCCCGGGGAAAGGGCTTAAGGTGAAAATTGAAATGGAATTGTAACCATTTATTAAGGATTAAGACTTGGCATCAGCCAAGTCTTTTATATAAAATGGAAGTGAGTGATTTAAAGGGAGGAAGACATGAAGAAGATATTGGTCATTGATGATCATCCGGCTGTCATGGAAGGGACAAAAAGCATATTAGAATCAGACCAGCAGCTATCAGTCGATTGTTTAAGTCCTGATGCAGAAGCCGCCTTTTTAAAGACGCATGACTTTTCCATCTATGATGTGATTTTAATGGATTTAAATCTCGGGGATATCAATGGGATGGACATAGCGAAACAAATTTTAGAAACCAACCATCAAGTGAAAATTATCATTTATACAGGGTATGAAGTAGATGATTATTTTGAAGAGGCTATTCGGGCTGGATTACACGGTGCAATTAGTAAAACAGAGACGAAAGACAAAATTATTGAATACATACACCGGACATTGCAAGGAGAAGTTGTCATTCAGCTGTCCTATTTAAAGAAATTAATTTCACAGCAGCAAGAAAAGCCAGAACAAGCGCAGCAGACTGACCACGATCTCTTAACGGAACGGGAGTGTTTGATCCTTAGAGAAGTGGAAAAAGGATACACGAACCAGGAGATTGCCGATGTGCTTCATTTGAGCAAACGGTCAATTGAGTACAGTTTGACATCCATCTTTAATAAGCTGAATGTTGGATCTCGTACAGAAGCGGTGTTAATTGCCAAGTCTGAAAGTGTGCTGTAAACGTGTGAAGGGAGAGGGCCTTAATGAATGTGAGCGGATCAAATACACTGCTTGAGGCACTAGGCATTGAGATTGTAGAGTGCAATGAATCACGATGCGTTGCAACAATGCCAGTCGATCACAGAACAAAACAGCCATTTGGACTACTGCATGGAGGAGCATCTGCTGCTCTAGCAGAAACAGTGGCGAGCATGGGGGCTGCGGCTCATTTAGACTTAACACAGCAAGTTTGCTCAGGTATTGAAATCAATGCCAATCATTTAAAATCTGTACGCGATGGAGTTGTGACAGCGACAGCTGTTCCTGTGCATATAGGACGGCGTACAATGGTATTTCAAATCGATATAAAAGATGATCGAGACCGGCACATCTGTACGTCCAGATGCACACTTGCTGTCATTGATCGCATATAAAAAAGCTCCCGGTGCAGCGGAAGCTTTTTTTATATGCACGTTGAGCGATAAAAAAAGAATGGCCCAACATATCAGGCCATTCTTTTTTCGCTTTTTATAAATAAGAATCTTCTTTTCGTTTAATTACAAAGTTACGGAAACCGCCATAATCATCTTGTACACTGCGTTTGTCAAGCTTAACACCAGTATTGTAGGCGGCTCTTCCGATTAAGTGTGCGCCGACTGGTGCTGTCAGGAAGATGAATACGATGCCGAGAAGGATTTTTGCAGAAATAACGCCTGCAAGAAACCATTCATGAAAAAACACACCTACTAAAATCAGAACAACGCCAAGTGTCGATGCTTTTGATGCAGCATGCATACGTGTGTAAACATCCGGCAGTCGAAGGACACCAATAGCTGAAATCAAACAGAGGATAGCGCCTACCAGGATAAAGAAAATGACGATGGCTTTAGCGATGACGATCATTTTCAATCACTTCCCCTTTCTCAAGAAATTTGGAAAAAGCGACAGTACCGATAAAGGCAAGGATACCGAGCAGTAAAATAATCTCAAAGAATGCAGTGGTTTTCAGTAAAATTGAAACGATGGCTGTCATCCCAATTAAATTGATTCCTATCGCATCAAGCGCACTCACACGATCAGGAATAGAGGGACCTTTGATCACTCGTATCACAAAAAGCAAGGTAGACAGCGCAAGAATGCCAAGTGAAATTTGCAAAATGAGTTCCATTACTTACCGCTCACCTCCTGAATCGCTTTCTCAAATGAAACCCGGATATCGTGAATGGCTTTTTCAGCATCCTCAATATCCATCGCATGAATGTATAAAATGGAACGATCGTCGGAAATATCAATCACTAGTGTACCTGGTGTCAATGTAATCATATTGGCCAGTATGGTGATTTCCCAATCTGTTTTCAAATCCGTACGAAAGGCGAAAATTCCGGGTTTAATCGTGAGCTTTGGAGATAATACGGTCTTTAATACACTTAAATTGGCAAGAAGCAGCTCGCGAATAAAAATGATGATAAGCTTGAAAATCGCATAAAGGGCATAGCCGTAAAAACGCTGCGGGAAAAATCGCCGCAGCATAAAAATGGCGATCATCCCTAATGCAAAACCTGATACAAAGTCTGCGGCTCTGTATGTATCATTCATAAACATCCATGTAAAGGCGAGGAGAGCGTTTAGTAATATTTGAAAGGCCATGTTCATCTACTCCTTCAGCACAGCTTGAATATATTTTTCTGGTGTAGAGAGCATTTCCGCTGCTTGATTGATATAAGGGGCAATGAACTCTGTCCCTAACCCAATAGCAAGCGATAAGACGACAAGCAGTACGCCAGGATACACCATTCCTTTTATTGACGGCTTTCTTCTGCGTTTATCCTGTTCCTCGCCCCAAAATGCGGACATGAAAATCTTCATAATAGAGTAGAGGACAAGGAGGCTGGACAGTAAGACCAAGATAGAAAACGTCATGTATCCAGCAGAAAATCCACCTTCCACAATTTTTAGTTTTCCAACAAAGCCACTCAGCGGCGGAATTCCTGCCAGCGATAAAGCCGAAATGAAAAACATCCATCCTAATAGAGGCTGAGATTGAATCAGTCCGCCCATTTTTTTCAGTTGGTTTGTACCAGCGTACACAAAGAGGGCACCTGCCAGCATAAATAAAGCCCCTTTGATCACCATGTCGTGAATGAGATAATAAATAGCTCCTTGGAGTGATGCAGGTGTGTTGGCTGCAAATCCAAACAAAATGACACCAACAGCTGTGACAATATTATAAATCACAATCTTCTGCACATCAGAATAGGCGATCGAACCTATCACACCGAATATCACCGTCAGTGCGGCAAGCCACGCCATGAGTGTATGGGTGAAGCCTGTATCGTGTATAAAAATTAATGTAAAGACTCTGGCAATCGCATATAAGCCAACCTTTGTGAGCAAAGCCCCAAAAAGAGCTGAAATCGCTGCTGGCGGTGCATGATACGATCCTGGCAGCCAGAAATAAAGCGGGAAGATCCCAGCTTTTAAGCCGAATACAATGAGGAACAGGATGGAAATAACAGTGATTAACCCTGTTTGCCCTGATTCAGCTATTTTCACACTTAAATCAGCCATATTGAGCGTACCCGTCACTGCATATAAGCAGGCAACTCCGACAATAAATAATGCCGACGAGATGATATTAAACACAATATATTTGAGTGATTCACGAAGCTGAGGCTTTGATCCGCCTAATACAATGAGCATATAAGATGCCATCAGCAGTAATTCAAAGAAGACAAACAGGTTGAATATATCTCCCGTTAAAAAGGCTCCGCTCACGCCAGCTAACAAAAACTGCACGCCAGAATAATAGAAGAGCCGCTCTCTTTCTTTCCCAATCGTTTGAAAGGAGAAGAGGACTGTCACAAGCCCGACAACGGAAGCAGTCAGCACAAGGAGTGCAGCAAATTGATCGGCGACAAGGGCAATCCCAAATGGTGCTTTCCAGCCGCCTAAATAAAGGGTTTGTATCCCATTTGTGAAAATCGTTTGAACCAAATATGCATTACATATAATGGCTGAGAGAGATGCCAAGACACTAAAAACTCTTGACAGCATGATGTTTTTATTCATAAAAATCAATAGTGTAGCAGCTAGTAATGGAATTAATATAGGCAGGATCACGAGATTATTCATGCTGATCATTTCCTCTCATTTGATCCATGTCATCTGTTCGCAGCTCTTGGAAGGCTCGGAAGGCCATGACAAGTAATAAGGATGTCACACCAAAAGCAATGACAATGGCTGTTAAAATTAGTGCTTGTGGCAATGGATCTACATAGGATGTGAGCCCCTCTTTTAGAACTGGAGGCGCTCCCTTTTTTAAGCCGCCCATTGTTAAAAGAAGCAAGTGGACGCCGTGACTCAAAACAGCAGTACCGACGATGACCCGCAGAAGGCTTTTTGACAGCATCAAATAGGTCGCTGCCATAAAAATAATTCCGACGATAATAGACATTAGAAATTCCATTATTCCTTCTCTCCAATCATTTGAATAATGGTCATGGTGACACCGACAACGACCAAATACACACCGATATCAAACAGGACGGCTGTCGCTAGTTCTGTTTTTCCTAAAAACGGTAATTGGAAATAATCAAATGCATGTGATAGAAAAGGTGCACCGAATAGAAAGGATCCCATACCTGTCAGGATCGCAACGAGCAAACCGGCTCCAGCTACATAAATAAAGTCAAAAGGCAAAATGCGTCTTACTGTTTTCAGATCATAGGCTAAAAGCAGAAGAACGACAGCCGCAGAACTCATCAGGCCGCCGATGAATCCGCCGCCAGGATTGTTATGCCCCGCAAGAAATAGGTGAAGGGAGAAGAGCAAGATGATGAATGCTGTAATTTTTGTTGTGACTTGCAAAAGCATATCATTCGTATCAATCTTTCTCATCGCCGCACACCTCTCTTCCGTTTTGCTTGTGTTTTTAATAACCCATAAATACCAAGTGCCGCAATGGCGAGCACAGTAATTTCAAAAAGGGTATCAAAGCCCCTGAAATCGACAAGAATGACATTGACAATATTGTCACCGCCAGCAAGTTTGTAGCTGTTTTCAATAAAGTAAGTTGAAATGGTATCAAGTGACTGCTGACTTGTGGAAGCGAAAGCTAGACAAGTGACAACAACCCCAACACCTAATGAAATGATGAAATTGGTCATTTTGAATCTTCTCGTTTTTTGCTTTAAGCTCAGCTTCGGTAAATGATAGAAGCAAAGCAAAAACAGTGCGACAGAAATCGTTTCAATAATCAGCTGCGTCAGCGCAAGGTCAGGTGCTCTGAAAATCACGAAGAATAATGACAGCGTGTATCCCATGACACCTAGAGCAATAATAGCTGTTAATCGTGAGCTTGCGAATACTGTTGCAATCGTCGCCGCCACCATCACAAGTGAAAGAATCACCTCATACGTGCCAATTGAGGCAGCCTGATCTGTTTGAAATGAAAAGGCCTGCTGATAAAACATGACGCCGCCAATGACGATAATCATGAACCCAAACACATAGACAAGATAGTCACGAAGAAAACCAGTCATATAACTGTTTGTCAGGCGGTATGACCCTTTTTCCAAACCGATAAGAGAGCGGTCGTATAAAGCGTTAAATGACCATTTTTCCTTAAAGATGTTGTACATTGGACGCCATTTTGAAAGCGTCAAGTAGCCGATTGTGCCGAGTACAACAACACCTATTGTCATATAGAGCTCTGGCTGGAAGCCATGCCATGCTTCAATTTTCACAGAAAAACGGCTTCCTGTTTCAATCGCTTCAGGAATGATCGCCGCAATTGCGGGTTCGATGACAGAATAGGCAAGAATATTAGGGAAAAAGAAGAAGGTGACCACAAGTGCAGCTAGAATGATTGGCGGAATGAGCATGCCGATCGGTGCTTCATGCGGTTTTTTCTCCAATTGGTCTATATTCAGACGGCCTCTAAAAGTTTTAAAGAGGAGCATCATACTATAAATGAACGTAAAGACACTAGCGAGCCAAGCAAGTGCTGGGAAGATAGCACCCCATGTTGAAACGTCCGTAAAACTGATGTCGGAAATTCGTATCATACTTGTGAAAAATAGCTCTTTACTTAAGAAACCGTTAAATGGCGGTAATCCGGCCATTGAAAATGTACCGATTAACGTAATTGTGAAGGTAATCGGCATGATCGTCATTAATCCGCCTAATTTCCGAATGTCACGAGTCCCTGTTTCATGATCGATAATACCAGCTGCCATAAAGAGACTGCCTTTAAACGTAGCATGGTTAATGAGGTGAAAAATAGCTGCAAGAATGGCTGCGCCAAAAAAGGCAGGATTGTTTTCATGAATCGCAGCTGCGCCGACGCCAAGCATGAGCATAATCATGCCGAGCTGACTCACTGTCGAATAGGCCAGAATGGCTTTCAAATCGTTTTGCCGGACGGCGTGGAATGATCCCCAGAATAATGTGACAAGTCCAACGATGGAAATGGTCCAGAACCATACCTCTGATATAGCAAAGATTGGACTGAAGCGGGCAACAAGATAAATACCGGCTTTCACCATCGTAGCAGAATGCAGATAACTGCTCACAGGGGTCGGTGCTTCCATTGCATCAGGCAGCCAGATATAGAATGGGAACTGCGCTGATTTCGTAAAGGCACCTAGTAAGATTAGGATCATGGCAGGGATAAAGTAAGGTGATGCCATAATGAGCTGAAGCTGATTGACTGCTTCACGAATACTGAATGAATCAGTAATCAGGTAAATGAGGATGAAGCCACCAAGCATAGCTAATCCGCCAAAAACAGTAATAAGCAGTGATTTCGTTGCTCCATACCTAGAGCGCTCCCGCTTATACCAATACCCAATTAAGAGGAAGGAAGAGATACTCGTTAACTCCCAAAACAAGTATAGAACCACCATGTTGTCAGAAAGAACGACACCCAGCATCGCGGTCATAAACATGAGTAAATACGTATAGAAAGAGCCAAGCTGTTCTTTTTCCTTTGATAAGTAGAAAATACTGTACAGCACCACAAGTGCGCCGATACCTGTAATTAATAAAGCAAATAACAGGCTGAGACCATCGACATACACAGTGAAATTCATCCCTAACGATGGAATCCATTCAGCCTGTGAGAAAAGCGTTCGTCCATTCGAAGTGATGTGTAACATTTGGATGAAATAGGTAAATAAAAGAATTGGCAAGATGAGAACAAACCATCCTGTATGTATACGCTTCACATATTTGTAAAGGAAAGGTACAACAAAAGCGAGTAAAAAAGGTGATAGGATGGCGAAGTGAATAAGCTGCAAGAAAATGAACCTCCTTTGATCAATATAAATTCACGTTCTAAAGAACTGGTAATTAAAATTATAGCGTAAATACAGCCATAGTGCATTGGTTTGAAACGATTTCAAGCAAACTGTATTTGTTTTAGGTTCTTTTGACCACAAAAATAATTTTATCAAAAATGACACTCATTGTATATTGTTTTGTTTTTCGTACATGCTTTTCTTAAAGGAGCTGATCAAATGAAACGAAAGATCGCCATCAGCTTAAGCCTATTCTGCACGATTTTAGGAGGAGCATTCTTGATTGATCGAAATGATCAAAAAAGGTGGCAGGCCGGGAGTGAATGGCCGCTGTTTTCTGAGCATCTTCTTCACATGAGCTATCAAGAAACCAAGCTGTATCCTTTTCAGCCCAGGGAATATTTACGAATTGTATTAGCTGATGAATAAGATCCTATAGGAGAAAAGAAATATAAAAAAAGCATGGGCCCATGTGAGAGCTCATGCTTTTTATGTGTGGTAGTTTAACTAAACATTCTGAGTAAGATTGTTGCACAGATAACAGTTGCTGCTCCGCCAAGTCGTGTAGATACTTGTGCGAAAGGCATAAGACCCATTCTTCCAGAAGCTGAAAGAATGGCAACATCACCAGTACCGCCAAGTCCGCTGTGACAGCCAGTGACAATAGCAGATTCTACTGGATACATGTTCATTAGTTTTCCAACGAAGTAACCAGAACCAACCATTGCGAGTACAACAGCGATACATACGCATACGAATGGAATTGAGATGACAGTTGCTACATCATCAAGTGGAATGTATAGAATACCAAGACCAACCATTAGCGGCCATGTAAAACTTCTTGATACAAACTTGTAGAACTGCTGTGAGCCATTTTGAAGATGCTGAGGCATCACGTTTAAGTATTTGATTAAAGCAGCAAGAACAATCATTAAGATTGGACCTGGAATATGAACGAAGCTTTCTAACAAACCACCAAAGATGAAGGTTGTACAAGCAACGAGTACACCAGCACCCATTAAACCGAAATCAACTTTTGCATCCATATCTGGCTGCTCGAAAATTTCGTTTGCTTCTTTAGATTTCACAAGACGGCCATTCCCGTTCAGTTCAGGACGTTTCTCACCAAGCTTCTTCATTGCGCCAGCGCAGATAATGGCAATGACGTTCCCAATGACAGCCGCAGGAATTAATTGAGAAATTAATGACTCTGCTGATACACCTAGAATTTGTGAATAAGCGATAGATAATGGCAAAATTCCTTCTCCAACACCACCGGCAATAATCGGTACAATAATAAAGAAGAATGAATGATGCGGTGTGTAACCAACTAAAAGGCCAACAAGGATACCAGCACTCACAGCTGCAATTGTACCTGCAACCAGAGGGACAAACATACGAATAAGGCCTTGTACTAAAACAGTTCGCTGCATCCCAAGAATACTACCTACTACAAGAGCAGAAATATAGAAGTAAAGGAAGTTCGACGTTTTCATAAGAGACGTAACCGCTTCCAATGAGTTCGGATTTAGAACATTAAAAAAGACCAGGAACGATGGTACGAATAAAGAAAGAATCGCTGGTCCACCAATATCTTTTAAGATTGGAATACGTTGTCCTACATCTCCAAGGAAAATCCCCAAAATCATAATAACAGCGAAACCACCAAGCATATTTGCTGGAATTTTATTAAAATAAGCGGCAGTTAAAATAATCGCTGCAAGTACTAAATACACAGGTAGATCAATAACACCAATTTTCCAAGACATGATCTTACGGAAAACGCTTTTATTATTGTCAGAATCGTCTGTAATCGATTTCAATTGTTGTGCATTAGCCACATAAACACCCCCAAATGCTATTTGTCTCAATTGTAGAAGATTCTGTGACACTCATCTATTTATTAAACTAAAATAAGTGTAATAAAAGTAAAATAAACAGGAGTTTTTGAGTTTTTTATCATACAAAAATCCCCTGAAGATAGTTTGTCCTTCAGGGGATTGATCATACATCGTATTTATCGTTTTCCTTTTAAATAAGGTGTACCAAGTGCTTTTGGTGCATCGGCACGTCCGATGAAGCCAGTAAGTGCTAAGATGGTGAGCACATATGGTGCTATGAGCATATACACATTCGGTATATCTTGGAACAGCGGCAGGAGAGAACCAATGATGCTTAAACTTTGAGCAAATCCAAAGAATAAAGCAGCTCCCATTGCGCCAAATGGATGCCATTTACCGAATACAAGCGCAGCTAGTGCGATAAAGCCTTGTCCAGTAATGGTGGCATGGGAGAAATCAAGCGAAATGGTTGACGCATAAACAGCCCCGCCCAGACCGCCAAACAGTCCACTAATGAAGACAGCGATATAACGCATCCGGTACACTTTGATTCCCATTGTATCAGCTGCCATTGGATGCTCTCCAACTGCACGAAGACGAAGACCAAACGGCATTTTAAATAAAACAAACCATGCAACCACCGCAAGGGCTAAAGCAAGTATGGACGTATAATAAACATCTTTAAAGAAAATATCACCAATGATCGGAATGTTACTTAAAAGGGGAATATCTCCTTTATAGAAAGGCTCTGTAATTTTATCAGTTTGTGCTTTTCCGTAAATTAGTTTTACGACAAACAGTGTAGCGCCAAGTGCCAGCATGTTAATGGCCACACCACTGACCGTTTGATCAGCTCGGAAGGTAATGGTCGCAACTGCATGAATCAGTGAGAACAATCCGCCAACGGCCATTCCGACGAGAAGCCCAAGCCACGGGGTCAAGGCTCCAAACGTATCAGCAAAAAATAAGTTAAAGATAATACTGGAAAATGCTCCGACGACCATCAAACCTTCAAGACCGATATTGACAACACCTGATCTTTCTGAAAAGACGCCTCCAAGAGCGGTTAAAATAAGTGGTGCAGCATAAACAAGTGTAGCTGGGATGATGATTTCAAGAATTTGCAGAAATCCCACTTATTTTCCCCCCTTTTTCTTCATTTGTTGAATCACAAGACGGATGACATAGCTTGAGGCGACGAAAAGAATGATGATCGCAATGACAATATCAACAACCTCAGTCGGTACGCCTGATTCAAGCGGCATATTTAATGCACCGACCTTCAATCCACCAAGCAATAATGCAGCAAGGACAACACCAACAGCCGTATTTCCACCTAATAAAGCGACGGCAATTCCATCAAAACCTACGCCTGTAAACGAGCCTTTAATAGAGGCATATTCAAATGTACCAAGGCCTTCCATAGCTCCTGCAAGACCTGCAAAAGCACCTGAAATGAGCATCGCATAAATGATATTGCGGCGAACGTTCATGCCAGCATACTGTGATGCCTGCTGATTCATTCCAACAGCTCGTAACTCAAACCCTTTAGAAGTTTTTTGAATAATGACCCACATCACGACCGCCGCAATAATGGCAACAAAAATACCGTTATGCATCCGGGAGAAATCAGTGATCTGCTCAAAAAATCCAGAGCGAAGAGAGGCAGTGGCATCGATTTTATCTGTTTTATCTTTATTATCTGTTAAGACATTTGAGATTAAATAGTTTGTGACATGAAGGGCAATGTAGTTCATCATGATGGTGACGATGACCTCATGCACATAAAAACGAGCTTTTAAAAACCCGGGAATAAAGCCCCATAATGCACCTGCAGCAGCTGCGGTGATGAGTGCAAGCGGCAGATGAATATACATAGGTGCATGGACAGTTGTTCCAATCCATACAGCAGCTACCCAGCCAACAAGCATTTGACCTTCGACACCGATATTAAACAGGCCTGTCCGAAATGCAAAGGCAACAGCAAGACCTGATAAAATATAAGGTGTCACTTGCCTGATGGTTTCTCCCATATAATAGGTTTCACCGAAAACGCCATTCCAAAGGGCGCCATAGCCTTCGATGACACTATAACCGCTTGCCAGCATAATAATGGCCCCAACCAAAAGACCAAGTACAATGGCTATAAGCGGAATCAGCAGATTTGTTAAGCGATTAGACATTTGCTTCTTTCCCCACTTCCTGTTGCGTACTTCCAGCCATTAATAGGCCAAGCTCTTGCTCTGTTGTTTCTTTTGGATCAACAATGGCCACAATGCTGCCTTCGAAAATGACAGCGATCTTATCACTAACATTGATAATTTCATCAAGCTCAAAGGAGATGAGCAAAACGGCTTTGCCAGAGTCTCTTTGCTCAATGAGACGTTTATGAACAAATTCAATCGCACCAACATCAAGTCCTCGTGTCGGCTGAGCGGCAATTAATAAATCAGGATTGCGGTCCACTTCACGGCCGATAATGGCTTTTTGCTGGTTACCGCCTGACAGGGCGCGCGCTTCTGTATATTCACTCGGTGTTCTGACGTCATATTCCGCAATGATTCGTTTTGCCTTTTGATAAATATTCTTCATATTCAATAAGCCGAATTTTGAATAAGGACGCTGATAATACGTTTGTAAGGAAATGTTTTCTCCAATTGAAAAATCGAGTACAAGTCCATGTTTATGACGGTCCTGAGGAATATGTCCAATCCCAGATTCGGTCACTTTACGAGGCGGGAGATTTTGAATGGCTTTCCCGTTTAGCATGATCGTGCCAGATTCTGATTTTTTTAGACCGGTAATGGCTTCAATTAATTCAGACTGGCCATTGCCGTCTACCCCAGCAATTCCAACAATTTCGCCAGCCTTCACTGACAGGTTCAACTGTTTGACCGCTTCAATTCCTCTGGCGTCTTTTACTGTGAGGTCTTGAATTTCAAGAACTTCCTCAGCAGGAGAAGCAGCTTTTTTGTCTGTTTTAAATGACACTTCACGACCAACCATGAGGCTTGCAAGTTCGTCTTTATTTGTGCTTTCCACATCAAGTGTACGAATGCCTTGACCTTTTCGGATAATGGTCACGCGATGACAGGCATCCATAATTTCTTTCAGCTTATGGGTGATTAAAATAATGGATTTGCCTTCATTAATTAAGTTTTTCATAATTTGTATGAGTTCTTTGATTTCTTGAGGTGTTAAAACGGCCGTTGGTTCGTCGAAGATCAAAATATCAGCGCCGCGGTAAAGTGTTTTTAAGATTTCTGCACGCTGCTGCATACCGACAGAGATGTCAGATACTTTTGCGGCAGGATCTATTTTCAAACCATAGCGGTCAGAAAGCTCTTGTACTTGCTGTATGGCTTGTTCTTTGTCAATCTTTCCAAACTTCTTTGGCTCTTTACCTAAAATGATGTTTTCAGCGACAGTAAAGGTATCGACAAGCATAAAGTGCTGATGCACCATTCCGATGCCTAAATCACTAGCATCATTTGGACTAGAGATGGTCACGGGTTTTCCGTGCACCTTAATTTCACCTTTTTCAGGCTGGTACAGTCCGAAAAGCACGTTCATGAGCGTTGATTTTCCAGCGCCGTTTTCACCAAGCAGCGCATGAATTTCGCCCTTTTTTAGCTGCAGCGTAATGTTGTCGTTTGCTACAATGCCAGGGAATTCTTTGCGTATATTCAACATTTCAATGACATAATCCACAGGTTTAACCGCTCCTTTTTTAGGGTGCTGATGAAGATAAAAACTAGCAAAAGAAAAGCTGCAAAACGAGGCTGCAGCTTTTCTTTTACCACCTTTTACGAATAAAGAGGAGGTAAAGGAGAGGCAAGGGGATAAGGCGCGCTTATCCCGATGCTCAAATTAAGCTTTAAAATCTTTTAATTCATCACGTGTTGCAGGGATTTTGATTTCGCCCTTGATGATTTTTTGTTTCCATTCTTCCACTTTCTTTAATACATCCTTATCAAGGTTTTCCTTAGATGGAGAGATGTCAAGAGCGCCTTCTTTCAGACCGTATGTGATCACTTCGCCGCCAGGGAACTTACCTTCTTTTGCTTTCGTTGTTAAGTCTTGTACCGCTGTGTCTACTTTCTTAACCATAGAAGTAAGAGTGACACTTTGTTTTGTTCCAGGTACTTTTCCTTCGTCATACTGGTCTTTATCTACACCGATGACCCAAACTTTACGATTAGGATCCGCTTTTTTCAGGTTTTTCGCTTCTGTGAAGACACCAGTTCCAGTGCCGCCAGCAGCATGATAGATGATGTCGACGCCAGATTTGTACATGCTTTCAGCTGTTGCTTTACCGATGTCAGCCTTATCGAATGCACCAGCATATTTCACTTCAACTTTTGCTTTTGGGTTCGCTGCTTCAACACCAGCGCGGAAACCGACTTCGAATTTTCTGACTAATTCAGAATCAACGCCGCCGACAAAACCAATCTTGTTTGATTTTGTTGTAAGAGCAGCCGCAACACCCACAAGGAATGATCCTTCGTTTTCGTTAAACACAATGCTAGCCACGTTGTCTTTTTTCACGACTGCATCAACGATAGCAAAGTGGTTTTTCTTACGTTGATCCGCAATTTCAGATATAGCATCTTCCATTAAGAAACCAATTCCGTAAATCAGGTCGAATTTCTCACGAGCAAGTGTGTTTAAGTTTGTTGTATAGTCAGCATCTGATTTAGATTGTAAGTAATCAAAGCCGTTTTTACCTTTTTTTAGATTGTTGTCTTTCCCAAATGCTTGTAAACCTTCCCAAGCTGATTGGTTAAACGATTTGTCATCGACACCACCGACATCAGTTACCATTGCAACAGTGAATTGATCTTTATCTTTTTTGCTTTCACCGCTGTTTGAGCCAGAGTTGCCGCATGCTCCAAGGATGGTTCCTGCTGCTACGACTAAGGACAATGCTAGTCCAATTTTGCGCTTCTTCAAAACATAACCCCCTATAAAATTTAAAAGTTTCAGAAAAGTCTCGCGAAAAAAGACCGATCTATCTCTTCTCACCCTAAAGAGGGTATTTTATCCTGCTTTCTCATGAAACTTATGGAGGGCAGGAGAGAAGATGTAAGACATCAGACTTATATCTCGTTGAACTAATCAATCATAATTTATCATTTCCGATCGAATAAATAAATAGAAATTTGTTTTATTTTTAAAAAAATGTTAAATGGCTTTATTTGATGTCTTTTTATCTGTTGAAATATGATATAATGCCGCTTTTGTGATGTGCTCTACTACAGTAGAACCACTGATATCAAGGGGTTTGTTACATCGTATGCCATAAAAAAACATCTGGCCTTTCGTGAAGGTCAGATGTAACAGTTTAAAGATATTGCTGAATCAAATTCATATTGCTCGTGTTCAGTTTATATTGGAAAACAGGACGTCCAATTGTCCCATAAGCCATTTCAACATCCACCACTTCGATGTCCTCAAGGAATTTCAAGTATTTTCTAATGGAGACTTGAGAGATTTCTGTATGATTGGCTAGGTCTTCGGTCGTGAAAGCCTGCTGTCCAAATGATTGAATGCTTGTCCAGATGAGTTTGAGTGTGCTTTTGGTCAGGCCTTTTGGCAGGAGGACTTTTTCCGCCTCTGCTTTTTTATGAAAAAGCTTCGCATCTAAATCATTTTGCGAAATGCTGTTCATGGATTGATACAGGGCGTGTTTCCGTTTATACTCTGCCAGTGCTGATTGGAATCGTTCGAACTCAAAAGGTTTGATTAAATAATCAACCGCTCCGTTTCGCATCGTTTGCTGAACAACGTCCACTTCATTTGCAGCCGAAATGACAATAACATCAACGGCATGATTTTGCTGGCGAATTTCTGTTAGTAATGCCAGCCCATTTTGACCTGGCATATAAATATCGAGCAGTACGAGGTGAATGACTTCTGTTTTTAACACTTCAAGCGCCTGCTGAAAAGAGGTGGCAATCCCCTTTAACTCAAAGCCATCGATTTGGGTCAGGTAGCGTTTGTTCAGCTCCCCAACCATTGGATCATCTTCTACTATTAACACATTAATCATGTGAATCCTCCTTTTGTTTATACGGAATGCGAAGACTAAAGGTCGTTCCTTCTCCTTTTTCACTCGTGACAATCATATGTCCATTCAATTTCTTGATGCTTTGGTCAACGAAGTAGAGTCCGAAACCTCGGTCTTCTCCTTTAGTTGAAAAGCCTTGATCAAACATGATGTCTTGTTCTTCTTTTGTGAGACCAACACCTGTGTCCGTGATTTCAATGTGAAGCTGTTCCTGAACGTATCTGAAGGAGATCGAGATGTTTTTCGTCTCAGTATGTGAAACCGCATCGAGTGCATTATTTAACAGGTTGCCGATCACGGTAATGAGGTCATGCGTCACTGCCGGGTCCTCCGTATTTGGCACTTGTGTGCTGCAAATAACCTCCAAGGAAGCGCCTTGTTCCCTGATATAGCTTTGTTTTCCTAGTAAAAATCCTGCTAAAACAGAGTTTTTCACATGGTTGATGATTTCATTTGTTTCCGTTTGCTGATAAATGGCAATATCTTTGATGTAGGTACCAAGGTCATCGTAGTTTTTGAGCTGGACCAAACCTAAAATGACATGAAGCTTGTTCATAAATTCATGTGACTGGGCACGGAGGGCATTCGCATACATTTTGACCCCGCTAAGCTGCTCAGCCAGGTGTTTGACTTCTGTTTTGTCACGGAAGGTGGCGATGGCCCCGACAATCTCATCATTTACTGTAATTGGTACTTCATTAAAAACGAGCTCCAGTCCATTCATTCTCACGTCACGATCAAGCAGTGGCTTGCGTGTTTCAATGACCTGTTTTAAGCCGCTTGAAGGGAGGAGAGTTTGAACATCTTGTTCTCTAGGATCAACCATAATGCCCATATTATGAAAGAGTCGTTTTGCCTCTGCATTGGCCAGCTTGATTTGACCGTGCTGATCGACGGCAAGAATCCCTTCTTTTGTTGATTCTAGCATGGCACTTCGTTCTTTTAGCAATGTGGCAATCTCATCCGGCTCAAGTCCAAACATAATCTTCTTCACTTTTCTTGCCACAATGAGTGCCCCGATGATGCCAGATAGGAGGCTGAGTGATGTGACGAAGTAGAGTGGAAGTAAGCTTTGATGAATAATCAAGTCAATTTCCTTTAACGTAATCCCTACGGCCACAGCCCCGAGCTGCTTACCATTTTGATCATAAACAGGAACAAAAGCACGCATGGATCTGCCGAGTGTTCCAGAAGCCGTACTAATATGTTCTTTTCCCTGTAATGCTGCTTTTTCATCACCGCCAGCAAACCGTTTCCCAATCTTCTGCGGATTCGGGTGTGTTTTGCGGATACCTTTCATATCCATGACGACAACGAATTCGGTTTTGGTAATTTGCTGAACATTTGTTGTATATTTTCGTAATGCTGAATATGAATGATCTTCTAATGATTGTGCTGTGATCGGAGCCTCTGCGACCATTTTGGCAGTAGAGAGAGCAATGTCACGCTCCTGCTGATGAATGTTCTTGGCTGTTTCCGACCATATCGTAAAGAATGTGATACAAAGGGAGATCAGGACAACGATACACACAAAGATCGTCAGCCGTGTTTGCAGTCTTAAAGTTTTTTTCACGAGTATACCCCTAACGCACGATTTTTTCGTAACAGTAATACTTTAACGGGAAAATGTAAGTTTGTGAAGGAATGTACGTGCAAAATCATAAATTTGATTTTGCTGTCAGTTTACTTTGAAAGCATCTTGTCAATCCGTTTTAAGTGAGCCATAATAAATGTGAGCTTATGAGAAAGGAACTATTTATGAAAAATACATATTTGACTGGATATTTTCCGCTGATTTCAATCTTACTATTCAGCTCTGCTTTTTCGATTTTTACAGTAGGTATCACAACTGATTTCTTGACTCAAGCAGGTATTTTAAAAGGAATGCTGGAATTTTTCTCAGAACAGGGCATCCGTCTTGCTCTCTTTGCCGCTTTTGCACTTGTTTATTTTATGATCTTATCTGCCTTAAAACTGATTGCAGATACGGTATTAGAGCTGGCGTTACTTTTTTTCGCTAAGGACCCTGAAGGGGAGAACTTAAAGAAAATTCGGATTGCATCCGTTGTTTATTTATTTGCCAGCTTGCTTGCATTTCTGTTGACGCAGCAGCTCATTCTGCTAGTCGGACTTTTTGCATTAGCAAGTCTTGTCTATTTTATCTGGGTTGTGGTTCGCATTTATCAATCGCTTAATATGCTGAATTTGATTGGATTTATGATGTTTATTCTGCTGTTTTGGGCGACGTTTTTGATCGGTATTTTGTACTTATTTATTAAGCTTTATAACAGTGTGATGGCAAGTCTGCCTTCGTAAGCAGACAAAGAAAGCATCCTCCTATCATTGGAGGATGCTTTTTTTATGAAAGAAACCGCTTTTGAATATCGGGTGTAGGCATCATACAAGATGTTTTTTGACCAAACCATTTGTAGCGATTTTTTGCAATCAGCTCATAAAACCAATCACGGATTGGGCGAGGTATGGCAAGGAGTAAAAAGCTCCATCTGTAGATCCCTTTTAAATGCCGCGCGGCTTTTAAGATGCCTGTTGACTTCGTATAAAGTGTTCCTTTTTCAATATAAATGAATGAATTGAACTCTTCTAAAGGCAAACCGTTTTCCTTTAAAATACGCTGTCCTGTATCTGATTGTAATGAAGCGAACATCATCTGTTCTTTCGGATCGCGCTTAATCACAAATTGAACAGCTCCGCTGCACACGTTGCAGACACCGTCAAATAAAATTAAATGGGATGGATGTGTTGAATGCATCGCAATCAAACCTCCTGTTTATCTGGCGTATTGCATCGTATTTTTCCAAATACGTAAGTGCGGGCTTGAACGATAAATCGATTCAACCGTTCCTCTATCTCTTCCGACCCAGACACCCATTGTGTACTGATCTGTCAGTCCCACAAACCAAATATCTTTGTAGTCATTGGATGTTCCTGTTTTACCACCGATGTAAGGGGCATTGAAATTCGCTTTTTTCCCTGTTCCACTTTTCACAACGGAGGAAAGAAGCTTACGCATCGTTTCATTTGTCCGCTGAGAATATACTTGCTTTGGCGACTCTTTCCACTTGTAAAGGGTCTTGCCGTTTAAGTCTGTCACTTTTGTGATCGAATGACTTTGTGTGTAGGCTCCTTGGTTGCCAAAAACGGTGTACGCATCTGTTATTTCTAGCGGTGAGAAGCCTTTTGTAAATCCGCCAAGTGCAGAAGGAAGGCGGTAATCATCTGCTACGATATGCTCGAATGAGAACTTCTCTAAATAGCTGAAGCCTTTTTTGACACCTACTGTATCCAGCATTCGGATCGCAGGGGTATTGTAAGAATTTTTAAAGGCTGTTTCAAGTGTGACTGTTCCATACGTTTTATGATTATAGTTCTGCGGGCAGTATCCGCTGCTGCAAAACTTGCCGGCACTGATGGTGCTTGAAGCTGTTGCGCCGGTTTGATCAATATAAGGCGCATAGTCTAAAAGCGGCTTAATCGCAGAACCAGGCTGTCTTTGCGCTTGATAAGCGTAGTTGAAATCAAATTTCTTATAGTTTTTCCCGCCAGCAAGTGCAACAATTTGATGCGTTTCATGATTAATGACGGCTGATCCGCCTTCGACCCCTTGGTAAGGCAATTGAGCATTGAGCTGATAGACAGCTCTTTGCTGTAAGGAAGGGTCAAGCGCCGTATAAATCTTCACGCCATCCTGGAGCAGAGCACTGACCTTTTCAGATAATTCTTTTTGAATGGCCTTTTTTGCTTCAGCCGTTTTGGCCTTCTTCAATCGTTTTGTAAAGCCCTCCTGATCAGACACAAGATCGGTAAACTCTTCATTGGCATATGTCACATAATCAGGATAAAGGTTTTTCTTTTCACTTAAGGATAGGCTGATTTTTTCTTTGACGGCTTTTTTGTATTGCTTTTTGGTGATGACGCCATCTTTCTTCAAAATACCAAGCAGCCGTTCTTGGCGTTTCTTTGTGTGCTTGAACTGTTTTAATGGGTCATACAGTGTTGGGTTGTTTGGAATAGCAGAGATAAATGCCATTTGTGCAAGTGTTAAAGAACTAAGCGGCTTATCAAAATAGTAATTAGCCGCAGAACCGACACCGTAAACACCATTACTGAAATAAATCGTATTTAAATAGCTTTCGAGAATTTCATCTTTAGAGAATTTCCGCTCAAGTTCATAGGAATAGAGCAGCTCTGTAAACTTTCGGCTGAACGAACGTTCATGGCTTAAATATAAGTTGCGGGACAGCTGCTGTGTGATCGTACTCGCTCCTTGGCTGATGCCATGGTTTTTGACGTTTGCAGCAAGGGCACGAACCACCCCCATAAAGTCAATTCCTTTATGGTCATAAAAGTTGCGGTCCTCTGAACGAAGGAACAGCTCCTTCACAGGTTCAGGAATTTTATCGTATTTCACAAACACTCGGTTCTCATCGTTTGAGACGATCTCGGAGATAAGAGAACCATCCCGGTCATACATATAACTGTTTTGGGAAAAATCTATCTTTTCCAGCTTGATTTTTTGATCAAGCACTTCGTTAACAGGCTTTACACTTGCAGCTTCTTCCTTTGATAGATAAAAAGTCAGAGCAAATAATGGGATGAGGGCAGCAAGTAATAACCAACCAATGATTGCACGAAACATGAGGTCACTCACTTTCTTCAATTTTCTAGCCATATCGTACCATTCTTTTGCGAATACGAGAAGGTTATTTTTAGAAATGAATGGGCGTGAAGTCTAGTGAATAAGGCTTTTCTGCAAGAAAAAAAGAGTGTCTGAAGATGATCAGACACTCCTTTCCTTTGTCTTCGCATGCGAGCGGACCGCCCATAAAAATAAAGCGCCAAACAGAAAAATGCCGGCAGTGACATAAAAGACAGCTGGAATCCCGTAATGACTCGCCACAATGCCGCCGATTACCGGACCGACGACATTCCCAAGAAAGCGGAAGCTGACATTGTATCCGAGAACTTCCCCTTGCATAGAAGCAGGTGCTTTGATCCGAATATACGCCGTCGTACACGGAATAATGCCGCCAAGTGCCATGCCGTATAGGAAACGGAAAATGACTAACATCACGTACGAATCCGCCATCGCTTGCGGGATGAATAAAATAGAGGAGAGGATGAGAAGGGCAAGCAGCACCTTATCATGACCAATTCGATCTCCGAGATCTCCCCATTTTCGCGTAAACAGCAAATTGCCAAGTCCAGTTGCAGAAAATGCAAGCCCCGCATAAAAAGCGAGATTGACAGGACCATGTAAATCATGAATGTATAAAGCCAAAAGCGGCTGAATGCTAAAGTTCCCTACTTGTGTAATAAACGTTAAAAGCATCGTGACTATAAGTAAAGGCTGTTTGAAAATGTGAAAGAGTACATCCTTCCGTGAATAAGAAACACGCTTTGCTTCTTTTGACCGGATCGGCTGTTCCTTCACTCCGAAGATAATCACAATAGCTGACACATAAATGACAGCCGCTGTGAGGAAAAACGTATAAATAAATCCGACGCTGTCTGCCATGAATCCGCCCATTAATGGACCAAACAATCCTCCGGCGACATTACTCATCTGCATCGTTCCAAGGGTTTTACCGGCAGTTGCCTTTTCGGTCTGTGCAGAAATCAGTGCCATTGAAGTCGAGATAAAGCCTGTGACAAGCCCCATGAAGAGCCTTAATGCGAATAGCTGATACACGGTGTGCACAAGCCCCATTAATAGAATACTTGTGGCGATGCCAATACCGTTAATTAATAATATCTTTTTATAGCCATGCCGGTCGCCAATCCGCCCCCAAATCGGAGAGATCAGGAAGGCCGTTAAAAAAGTGACCCCAAAGACATAGCCGCTCCATCTTTGAACAAATTCATTTGAATAGCTACTATCAAGAGATTCTATGTAAAGTGATAAAAAAGGGACGATCATTGTAATGCTCGCAGATACAAAAAAGTTCACAAACCACATGATGTACAAGTTTTTCTTCCTGTTTGTGATAGAGACCACCTTCTTTATTTATTTCGTGTTCCTTAATAATTATAAAGGAAAATAAACGATCTTTCATCAGATGAATAGGTTGGGCGTAGTGAATCTGCATTATTTTCACGAAAATGAAGTGATTTCAAGGTCCGTCTTAATATAATGGTATGAGAATGAAAACTGACGAAAAAGTGAGGTGAAACTGGTGGAACAGAAGACGGTGCTTGTGGTCGATTTTGAATTTACGATGCCTGATGGAAAATATCATCCACAAAACTTTTTTCCTGAAATTATTGAAGCTGGAGTAGTGAAAGCAGCAGATGAAACGATCATAGACACATTCTCCAGCTACGTCAAACCGAAAAAGTTCCCCAAGCTGACGAAGCGCTGTAAATCATTCCTCGGAATTACGCAGGAGGATGTAGAGAGCGGGATTTCATTTGAGGCGTTTATCGAGAAGCTCGTGTCACTTGATGGGGGAGAGAATTGTGAGATTATTACGTGGGGCAACATGGACATGAAGGTATTGAAGCAAAATTGTATGCTTAATCATATTAGCTTTCCTTTTAAGGGGAAGCTGAGGGATCTTGCCTTTGAATATAAAACCTTTTTTGGTGACCGCACACTGACAGGGCTTCGAAAAGCGGCAAAGGAATATGGCAGTGAAGGAGCTGGTAAGCATCATAAAGCACTCGATGATGCCATGACGACTTATCAGCTGTTAACCCTTTTTGAAAAAGACAGAGCTTATGTGGAAAATCCGCAAACAACCAAAATTGGTGAGCTGATCGATTTCTCACATTTTTTTGATTCGGCTGATTAGCGGACGTCTTCTGGAAAATAATCTTTCTCAAGAGAGGATAGGCACGCTCTTGATTTTTCAGCCCATTTGGAATCATCCGCACGGAGTGCTTGTTTCAATTTATCTACAGCTTCTTTCAGTGACTCTTCATAATCAGGTATATCGCCATCATAAGGCTTCACCATATGATGAGGGATATTTGTCTGTTCTCTATAGGCCAAAGCCCGCCTCTCCTGGAAAAAAGGCACGTCTGCTTCTTTCGGATGATGCAGGTCGCCTTGAGTGGGATGTGTCAGAACGGCTTTTACTTGAACGAGATAGGTCGATGGTTTTACTGCTGTCACTTCCCCAACGTATACACC
This sequence comes from Bacillus sp. Nf3, assembly GCF_003028545.1. Lineage (NCBI taxonomy): Bacteria > Bacillati > Bacillota > Bacilli > Caryophanales > Bacillaceae > Bacillus > Bacillus sp. Nf3. The sequence continues at coordinate 855,338 of NZ_PYUA01000001.1, forward strand.
TGTTTTATAAAAACCTTTCACAACTTGTCCAATTTGAATGTCTGTCATGTGAAATTCCTCCATTTCCTTCTCATAGGAAGGTATTTCATTTCTTTTAGCCAATATAGTGAAGTAAACGAGCAAAAGGGGGAATGGCGAGATGTCATTCATCGTACTTTTTCTACTATATTTTCCTGAAGATAAAAGGGAGTACATCCCGGCGGCGATCACCACGGTGATTTTCTTTATTGCTGCGTTTATTTGTTTTCGTCTCATCGTGCGTGCGTCTAAGAAGCAGGAGCGTATAGATGAAAAAAGAACAAAAAAAATGGATTAATCATTTTCTTCTTGTATCTTCAGGAAATTTTACGGTGACGGTTGTTCCAGACTGCAGCGAGCTTTTGAAACGTATGGTTCCATGGTGATTTTCAATAATTGAAAAAGTCACTGTCAGCCCAAGTCCAGTTCCTTTGTTTTTCAAGGTGTAATACGGTTCGCCAAGCTTTTTCATTTGGCTTTCTGTCATACCTACACCGTTATCAACGAAATAAAGGCAGATTTTATGATTTTCTTTCGAAGCAAAAAGTTCAACCTTTCCTTCATGTTCGGGAGCTGCTTCTATCGCATTTTTGATTAAATTAATCATGACTTGCTTGATCTTCGTTACGTCACCTTGAATGTATAAGTCAGGTTCAATGGATTGATGAATCGTGACCGATTTAAAATTTGCATAGGATGTCATCAGTGATGCACATTCCTCAAGTAATTTAGATAGATTGAGTGATTCAATTTGATAATAGTTTTGTTTTGCAATGTCAAGATAACTCGTAATAATGTCCTGAGCCCGGTCTAATTCGGACAGAACGAGATTTTTATAATCTTTATTGGCAGGCGGCTCTTTTGTATGATCACTCGAAAAGAGCAATTGAATAAACCCTCTCACAACTGTCAGCGGATTGCGTACTTCATGGGCGACACTTGCAGCAAGTTCACTTACAATGGTCAGTTTTTCTGACTGGACAAGCTGTGTTCTCATTTCCGCATTTTCTTTAACGAATTCAATACAATAGATACTGAGCACAAGAAAGAATATGTAGTAAAGAGTTGAGAAAAATAACTCAAGGAGCTTTTGCTGCATAATAAAAGCTGGGCTGTATTCAAGTAAGCTGACCGCAAGCAGTCCAATGTAAATAAAGAATCCTTTGGATAAACCGATAAGCACTCCGTAAAAAAGCTTATTTGGCTTCGAATATTGATGCCATTTTCGGTAGAACAGGAATGGGATGAAAAAGTAAATTGGGACAACAATGAGTCCAATCCATAAGAAAGAGCCATACATCACGAATTTGACAATGATGCTTATCAAGATGGCAACGCTCCCCGCCATGTATCCTCCGTATAAAATAGCAAGTACAAGGGGAATAGATTGAAGCCCAGTCTGCAAATCTAAAATCGAACCAACTGGATACATAATACATAGTGCTGAAGAGATGGATGCGAATACTGTGATGAGCAGTTTATTCGTTTTTGGGAAATGAGCAGGGGTCCGGCTTAACCATAGCGCATGATATAAAAAGATTGGAAATAGAATAAAAGATACATGGAGCAGAAAATCCTTGAACATTTCCATTTAAATGCTCTCCTCGTAAATAATAGTAATTCCTCTCATTATATCATTTCATGTACAAAGTAGATATGATAAAAGGAGGGTTTTTTTCTTTAAAAAGAACACCCGTTAGGATGTTCTTTCTACCGTATAGATCTTATTCAGCTGATGGCGTGAACGCTTGATGAAGACGTTTCAGTCCTTCTTTGACTGTTGAAGCAGGACAGCCGAGATTCATCCGAATAAAGCCGTCTCCTTCGTGTCCGTACACGTGGCCAAGCTCTAGGATCACTTTCCCTTTTTTTAGCAGATTCCGCTTTAATTCCGCTCGACTGAATTGATAATCCTGAATGTCCAGCCACAATAAATAAGAAGCATCTGGTTTCATATAACGCATATTTGGAAGATATTCGTCAATATAGTCCATCGCCATCTTCATGTTGCCTTCGAGATAAAGAACAAGGGCATCAAGCCACTCATCCCCGTGACGGTATGCTGCTTCCATCGCTGGAATCGCAAATGCATTCAGTTTGGACAGTCCGTTTCTTTGCAATTCATTGGTGAAAAGGGTTCTTTTTTCTTCATCTGAAATGATAATAGCAGATGCCTGCAGACCCGCTAGATTAAAGGTTTTACTCGGCGCAATACACGTTACCGTGATATGTGCAATGTCGTCAGAAAGGCTGGCGAAGGGCACATGCTGCTCCCCGTAAAGCATTAAATCTGAATGAATCTCATCTGAAACGACTGTGACTCCATGTTTCACACAGAGGTCTCCAACTCGCTTTAATTCCTCTTTTGTCCACGCTCTTCCAGACGGATTATGCGGATGACATAGGAACATCAGCTTTGCTTGTGGCCTGCTCAGTTTTTTCTCTAAATCATCAAAATCCATCATATAACGGTTGTTTTCTATTTTTAAAGGATTGGTTGAGACTGTACGTCCATTTCGCTCAATCATTTGATAAAAAGGTGTATACACTGGTGACTGTATAACTACTTCGTCATGCGGTGCTGTAAAGGCTTGAACTGCAAAACTAAGAGCCGTTACAATTCCTGGTGTAAAAGTGACCGCTTCTGTCTGAATGGTCCATCCGTGTCTTCTTTTGAGCCATCCAGCTACTGCCTGCTGCGTATCCTGATCTTGAAATGCATAGCCAAATACACCATGGTCTAATCGCTCTTTCAATGCATCAAGGACGACCTGCGGCGCTTTAAAATCCATATCGGCCACCCACATCGGGAGGGCATCTGTTGTCAGGAACAAAGACTCTGCTTGATCCCATTTCACTGATTTTGAACCTTTACGTATGATCTGTTCGTCGAAATTCATGAAACCCACCTCTAGCTGTTTTTCAACCATTCTTGGTTGTGCTAAAATAAACATCACAAAATTTATTATAAGCGGTGATACCGATGAAAGATAGTCAAGCTGTAGAAGAGATGATTCAATTCATTAAGGCATGGGACCCTTTTCATTATGGAGAGGATTTTTATGAAACGGAGCCTGCTGACGTCATCAGTGCATTATACGACGCAGAAGACCCGTTATCTTTAGCAAAAGAGATTCAAGCCATCTACCATCACTCATTTGAACAGCTTCTTCCGATAGAGAGCTGTCAGCATATAGCAAATCAGCTTTTTGTCTTGCGAGACAGCAGCTCCTGTTCACGCTAAGACAGGCTGAAATGTCCGATTTGATCAGACACAAAGACCGGATTTTCCTCAGGAATGAGATGCCCGGTTTTTTTTAATGCATGTAAGGTCGAATTTGGCAGATCTTTGTGCAGTCTTTCGCCTATTTGAATGGGAACGATTCGATCTTCCTCGCCCCAAATGAGCAGCACGGGTGTTTCCATTTTCTTTAAAACGTCCGAGGTTAAATCTCCTTCCCGGTGCCGAATCAAACGAAATATTCCCCGAAAGATTTGATCATCTGAAAACGGTTTTAAATATCCGTCGACCATCTCTTGATCAATGATGGAGTGATCATGCACAACGGCAGTTAAATTTTTCATAATGCCCTGTTTTAAAAGCTTTCTTTTTAGATACAGATAAAAATAAGGAATATATGTGCTGTAAACAAGTGATCTTTTTGACTTATTCAAATATCCAGAGCTGCACAAAAGAACCGCCTTTTCAAATAGGTCCGGCCGCTCAGTAGCAGCGTATAAGGCAATCTGTCCTCCCATTGAATGGCCTACTAGAATCGCATGCTGAATCTGTAAATAACCAGCTAACTCAATAATAATTTTTCCCATGTTGCGATAGCTGTAAATAAACGTATTCGACTTCTCGGACTGTCCAAATGGCGGCAGATCTATTGCAATTAAATTGAAGTCCTGTTTCAGAAGCGGGATGAGTTTTCGATAGCTGAAGGTAGAAGAGAAGAGACCGTGAATTAAGATCAATGTCTTCTTGCCCTCATTTGGATAGTGCTCGTAATAGATATCTAAACCGAATGTACTTTTCATATAAGCTGGCTGAACAATGTCCACAATCTTCACTCCGATACTTGATACTCTCTCTGTTAGGTGACTGTATTGTACCCTAAAAAGTGGATTTTAAGCTATCATTAGAATCTTTTCCCTGCTTAGCATAATGGGAAAAACGTGCTATAATGTTCAGAAGATTTTTTAAAACTAGCTTTTATAATCTGAGGTGTGAAATCAAATGAAACTAACAGAAAAAGAAACTGAAATATTAGAGATTTTAGATGAAAACAGCCGTGCCGATTTAAATACAATTGCAAAAATGGCAGGCGTGACAACAGAAGAAGCCGAAGCCATCATTCAAAAACTTGAAGATCAAAAAGTCATTATTGATTATTCAACTATGATTGACTGGCGAAAAGTGGATGGCCATGAAGGCGTTACAGCAATGATTGATGTAAAAGTGACACCAAAAAGAGGCGTTGGATTTGATGAAATTGCTGAACGGATTTATCGGTTTCAGGAAGTGGAGTCTGTCTATCTCATGTCAGGTGTTTATGATCTTTCCGTTGTGATCCGCGGAAGATCAATGTCTGATATTGCCCGCTTCGTATCTGAAAAATTATCGACACTTGATTCCGTTGTTTCAACAACTACCCACTTTATTTTGAAAAGATATAAACATGATGGGAAAGTGTTTGAAACAGGAGACGATGACAAAAGAATCGTGGTGTCTCCTTAAATGAAAAAGTCTTATTTATCTGAAACGGTACAAAGCATTCAGCCGTCAGGTATTCGGAAATTCTTTGATTTGGCTGCCACAATGGAAGGGGTTATCTCCCTTGGTGTCGGTGAGCCGGATTTCGTGACAGCTTGGAATGTCAGAGAAGCAAGTATTATGTCATTAGAACAAGGACTGACCTCCTATACGGCGAATGCAGGTTTAATCTCTTTGCGAAAAGAACTGAGCCACTATTTATATAAGCGGTTTCACATTGACTACAGTCCAGAAGAAGAACTCATTATCACAGTTGGCGGAAGCCAGGCGCTTGATTTGGCCTTTCGTGCGATTTTAAACAGCGGAGATGAAGTGATCATTCCAGAGCCTTGTTTCGTAGCATACGGGGCGCTTACGACACTTGCAGGCGGAGTGCCTGTCTATTTAAGTACATCCGCTGAAAAAGATTTCAAAGCGGATTCTGCTGATCTTCGCACAAAGCTGACGCCGAAGACAAAAGCCATTTTGCTTTGCTCGCCATCAAATCCAACGGGATCTGTTTATTCAAAGGAAGAGCTTGAAGATATTGCTCAATTTGCGAAAGAGCATGACCTGCTCATTATTACGGATGAGATTTATGCTGAGCTGACATACGATGAAGCTTTTACAAGCGTGGCGGCTATTCAGGATATGAAAGAAAGAACGATCTTGATTTCAGGCTTTTCTAAAGGGTTTGCCATGACGGGCTGGCGCTTAGGATATGTGGCAGCACCACCTGTACTGCGCGATGCCATGCTGAAAATACATCAATATTCTATGATGTGCGCGCCGGCGATGGCACAATATGCGGCAGAAGAAGCATTAAAAAATGGGCTTGAAGATGTAGAGAAAATGAAGAAAAGCTATAGAAGACGCCGTAATTTGTTTGTCGGCTCCCTGAATGAACTAGGACTCACATGTCACCAGCCAAACGGAGCATTTTACGCGTTCCCATCGATTAAAAGCACAGGCATGACATCAGAACAATTTGCTGAGGAGCTGCTCCTAAGTGAAAAAGTCGCTGTTGTTCCTGGGAATGTATTCGGACCGAGCGGTGAGGGTCATATACGCTGTTCATACGCTTCGTCACTTGATCATCTTCAGGAATCACTTTCAAGAATTCAGCGCTTTTTGCAGGCTCGACAAGTGAAGGAAGAAGCATCAGCCATCTTAAAATAAAAAAAGGCATCAATCCAAATGGACTCATGCCTCACAAATTAGGGGGGAATACTAGAAAGCATTCTTGTTTTCAGGTATTCCCCCTTTTGATCTAATCTAAACCCATTTAAAAAATATTTTGCGTAACTGCCCGTTCTGTGATATAGTTTTTAATTGCGTATAAACGAATATTAAAACATTTATTTAGGAGTTGTTATCATGGCGACAAAGTTTGAAGTAGGCAGTGTTTACACTGGTAAAGTAACAGGATTACAAGCGTATGGTGCGTTTGTTGCATTAGATGAAGAAACTCAAGGACTTGTGCATATTTCTGAAGTAACACATGGCTTTGTAAAAGACATCAACGAGCACCTTTCAATTGGTGACGAAGTACAAGTAAAAGTTCTTTCTGTTGATGAAAATGCAGGTAAAATCAGCCTTTCTATCCGTGCGACACAAGAAGCACCTGAAAGAAAAGAAAGCAAACCAAAGAAACAAAGACCACAGCAAGTGAAAGAAGAAGCTGCTGCACCACAAGGTTTCAATACGCTTAAAGATAAACTTGAAGAGTGGATTGAGCAATCAAACCGTAAAGACCTTATCAAGAAATAATAAAAAAGCACCTCTTCAAACGGTGCCTTAGATTGTTGACAAAGGGCTAAAATGATCTTTATTTTAGCCCTTTGTCTTTTTTTTCAGCGTGATAGAAAACCTTTGAAGTCTAGGAAGGGCGAGCACTGCTGGAGCGGAGCGAATTTAGAATTCGTGAGCACCAGCGCGCAGACCTGACACCGAATGTGAGGGTTTGTCTACACGCTGAGGCTGCCTCACGTAGGCAGCCTTTTTTATGTCCTTTTATTTAACGAACCTCTGGATTTGGCTCGTCACGGCGAACAGCTTCTTCGCTTGGCTTGAACAACAGACCAAGGTTGACAAGACCTGCAATTCCAACAAGACCATAAATAATACGTGATAATGCAGAACCTTGTCCGCCAAAGATCGCTGCTACTAAGTCAAATTGAAAAAAGCCGATTAGTCCCCAGTTAATAGCACCGATAATCGTGAGCACGAGGGCAATACGCTGAATAGCACTCATCGTGATTCCTCCTTTCGCTACAGCATCAATACATTTATATTTTGCAGATTTTTAGCCAAACTATGCGTAAGAAAATGGATGAAAGCAAATTACTTTACTTTTGGAATGAATGAGGCGCATAATGTAGCGCGAGGAGGAGATCACATGGATCGATTTACTTATTGGAACCCAACGAAATTAATTTTTGGAAAGGGAGAAGTATCAGCCCTTTCAGATGAACTCAAACACTACGGAAAAAACGTATTACTTGTATATGGTGGAGGCAGTATTAAACGAAACGGCCTTTATGACCAAGTTGTCAGCATCCTAAAAGAATCAGGAGCTGCCATCACTGAACTTTCTGGCGTAGAGCCAAACCCGCGCTTAACAACAGTAAGAAAAGGGGTCGAGCTTTGCAAAGAGAACGATATTGATTTTATTTTGGCAGTTGGCGGCGGCAGTGTCATTGATGCGACAAAAGCAATCGCTGCTGGTGCGAAGTACGATGGAGATGCTTGGGATATCGTGACACGTAAGCACGTCCCAATGGAAGCTATTCCGTTCGGTACTGTGTTGACACTTGCCGCAACAGGCTCTGAAATGAACTCTGGATCAGTTATCACAAACTGGGAAACAAATGAGAAGTATGGCTGGGGAAGTCCAGCAGTTTTCCCGAAATTCTCTATTCTGGATCCAGTCAACACATTCACTGTGCCTAAAAACCATACGATTTATGGCATGGTTGACATGATGTCACATGTGTTCGAACAATATTTCCATCACACAGAAAATACACCTTATCAAGATCGTATGTGTGAAGGACTTCTTCGCACTGTCATTGAAACGGCACCGAAGTTGATCAACGATCTAGAGAACTATGAGTTGCGTGAAACGATTTTATTCACTGGTACAATTGCGCTCAATGGAATGCTTTCAATGGGGGCACGCGGTGACTGGGCATCTCATAACATTGAGCATGCAGTATCTGCTGTCTATGATATTCCTCATGCAGGCGGACTTGCGATCTTATTCCCGAACTGGATGAAACATGTGATTCAAGAAAACCCAGGCCGTTTTAAACAATTAGCGGTGCGTGTATTCGATGTAGACCCTGCGGGCAAAACAGACGAAGAAGTCGGCTTAGAAGGAATCGACAAGCTGTCTTCTTTCTGGACAAGTCTTGGTGCACCAAGCCGTTTAGCTGATTATGACATCAACGATGAGAAAATTGATTTAATTGCAGACCGTGCAATGGCACGTGGTGAATTTGGTCAATTTAAAAAGCTAAACAAAGAAGATGTTTTAGCTATTCTGAACGCTTCTTTATAATTGAACAACAAAAGATAGCTGCTTGCGGGCAGTTATCTTTTTTTGAGTTCATCGTGTACATATGTTACAGTAGTCTTTCATGTTTTTGGATATATTCGTTGTAAGGAGATGTTTCAACAGATGGAGAATTTTATTTACTACAATCCAACAAAATTGATGTTTGGAAAAGGACAGCTAGAAGGACTCAAAAGCGAACTCGCTCGTTATGGAAAACGAGTGTTACTTGTATATGGCGGCGGCAGCATTAAGAAAAATGGTCTTTATGACAATGTCATCAGTGCGTTAAATGAAGCAGATGCTGAAGTGTTTGAGCTGTCTGGTGTTGAACCAAACCCGCGCCTCACAACAGTGAAAAAGGGAATCGATATCTGCCAAAAGGAGAACATTGATTTCTTATTAGCCGTCGGCGGCGGAAGTGTGATCGACTGTACAAAAGCGATTGCAGCCGGAGCAGAGTATGACGGTGATGTGTGGGATATTATTTCAAAGAAAACAACCGCTCAAAAAGCACTGCCGTTTGGCACAGTACTGACACTTGCAGCAACTGGTTCAGAAATGAACCCGGACTCTGTCATCACAAACTGGGAAACGAATGAAAAATATGTGTGGGGCAGCTCTGTCACTCACCCTGCTTTTTCGATTCTAGACCCTGAGCATACGTATTCTGTGCCAGAAAACCAGACAGTGTATGGCATGGTCGATATGATGAGCCATGTATTTGAACAATACTTCCATAATGTCAAAAACACGCCTCTACAAGATCGGATGTGTTTTGCTGTTCTTCAAACAGTCATCGAGACAGCACCAAAGCTTCTTGAAGACTTACAAAACTATGAACACCGTGAAACCATCCTTTATGCAGGAACGATTGCTTTAAATGGCACGCTGCAAATGGGTTACTTTGGCGACTGGGCATCTCATACGATTGAGCATGCTGTATCGGCTGTCTATGACATTCCGCATGCAGGCGGACTTGCCATCCTCTTCCCAAACTGGATGCGCCACACCCTTGATCATAATGTAGAACGTTTTAAAAACCTTATGCTGAACATGTTTGACATCGAAACAGAAGGAAAGTCAGATCGTGACATCGCATTAGAAGGAATCGACAAACTGTCAGCATTCTGGACAAGCCTCGGTGCACCAAGCCGTTTAGCTGATTATGACATTGGTGAGGATCAACTGGACAAAATTGCTGACATTGCAGCAAAAGAAATGGAATATGGTGGTTTTGGAAACTTTATGAAACTTAACCGTGATGACATTCTATCAATTTTGAAAGCTTCTTTATAATCCAGATTGCCGCTTCTCATTCGAAGAAGCGGCTTTTTGCTATGCCAGTGACGATCACTTGATTTCAAAAGCTAGTTCCGCTAAAGTGAAAGGGACAGAACTAACGTAATGGAGGGCTTACAAGCGATGACACATATTCAATTTGACTACTCGAAAGCGTTACCTTTCTTTCAAGAACATGAGCTTACATATTTAAAAGATTTTGTGAAGGTGGCCCATCATAATATTCATGAACAAACGGGTGCAGGCAGTGACTATTTAGGCTGGGTGGACTTGCCGAAGCAATATGACCGCGAAGAATTTGCCCGCATTAAAAAAAGTGCAGATAAAATTAAGTCTGACTCTGATGTCCTGCTTGTTGTTGGAATAGGCGGGTCATATCTAGGTGCACGTGCGGCAATTGAGTTTTTGAACCATTCTTTCTATAACACATTGCCAAAAGGCAAGCGCAAGACACCGCAAATCATTTTTATTGGAAACAACATCAGTTCTTCTTATTTAACAGATGTGATGGATCTATTGGAAGATGCAGATTTCTCCATTAATGTGATTTCAAAATCTGGTACAACAACAGAGCCAGCCATTGCGTTCCGCATCTTTAAAAAGCTCCTTATTGAAAAATACGGTGCTGAAGAAGCGAAAAAACGTATTTATGCGACAACTGACAAGGCACGCGGTGCACTGAAAACATTAGCAACTGAAGAAGGCTATGAATCATTTATCATCCCTGATGATGTAGGTGGACGCTATTCAGTATTAACAGCAGTCGGTCTTTTGCCAATCGCTGTGAGCGGTGCAGACATTGATCAGATGATGGAAGGTGCGGCAAAAGCAAGCGAAGACTTCGCTTCATCTGAGCTTTCTGAAAATGTGGCTTACCAATATGCTGTCGTCCGCAATGTCCTTTACAATAAAGGCAGAACGATTGAAATGCTGATTAACTATGAGCCAGGCTTGCAATATTTCGCAGAATGGTGGAAGCAATTATTCGGTGAAAGTGAAGGCAAAGATGAAAAAGGAATCTATCCTTCATCTGCTAACTTCTCAACGGATCTTCATTCACTTGGCCAATATGTTCAAGAAGGAAGAAGAGACTTGTTCGAAACAATCGTCAATGTAGACAAGCCTCGACATGAGCTTGTGATTGAAGCAGAAGAACAAGACCTTGATGGCTTGAACTATCTGGCAGGAAAAACGGTTGATTTCGTCAATAAAAAAGCATTTGAAGGAACAATGCTTGCCCATACAGATGGAAAAGTACCGAATCTTATCGTGACAATTCCTGAGATGGATGCTTATACATTCGGATACCTTGTGTACTTCTTTGAGAAAGCATGTGCGATGTCTGGATATTTACTAGGCGTCAATCCATTCGATCAGCCTGGAGTAGAAGCTTATAAAGTAAATATGTTTGCTTTACTAGGCAAACCGGGCTTCGAAGAGAAAAAAGCAGAGCTTGAAAGCCGTTTAAAACAATCATAAGACGAAAAAGCACACCTTTACATAAAGGTGTGCCTTTTTTGTTTTATTCAGGTTCCTGTGCAAGCTTTCCTATGTTCTGTACATAGAATAATAAATGGAGGAGGGTGAAAAATGAGGACCAATCATATTTACATTCATGATATTTCTGGTCAGGCGATCGTGAACTTTGGCAATGTCGGACGCATTTGTTCTATGAGTGCTACGAAGGAAACAGCAGGTTCCGGCAGCGATAACGAGACGAATCAATCATCTAATCAAAGCCTATTTGATGCCGCGTTTACAAACAATGTACAAATCACAAAGGGCAAATGTATGAATTCCTCTCTTTAACGAACCCTATACAAAAAGGAGGGTTTCGTATGATTCATGTACCATCCAGGCTGCCTGGTGAAAGCTTTTCACTTTACCATTTAGAAGAAACGATGAAGCCGCTCGGTTATGTCATTAATGGCAACTGGGATTATGATCACGGATATTTTGATTATAAAATTGATAACCGTGATGGCTATACCTTTCTCAGAGTTCCATTTACAGCCGAGAAAGGCCAGCTGGATCAGCCAGGTGTTGTGGTGAAAATGGGACATCCATTTCTCTTAAAACATGTATATCAAGACAAGTTAGATGATCATGCGATGGTTGGAAATGTGGGCGCATCCTTTAACCAATTCCAAGAACCAAAAGAGAAAGATGGAGATGTATCAAAGGCTTATGCTGAGATTGGCTTTTCGCTCGTCAAGGAATTAGAAGACGCACTGCTTTAAAGGCTGATCAGTTCATCCTCTGGATGAAGCTCATAGCCAAAGGGAGGATTCATCATGGGTCCTTCTTTTTTTTGTACGCCAACGATGATCACATGATGCTCTAAAAAGTGATGGAGCGCTGTTAAGAAGGTTTCTCCAGCCAATGAAGCCGGTACAGGTATGATGGTGACGTTTTTATGCAAGGTCATTTGTCGTTTTTTTGTTAACGCCGTAAGCTGTTCCTTTATCAGAAAATGTTCAACCATTAAATGATTGACAGCATCAGAGGTATGAATAACTTGGTTGGCACCAGCACGTTCGGCATTTTTCACGTAACGATCTGTTAAGATTTCGATTAAACAATATAGCGAAGGGTTTAATCCTTTTGCTGCAAGTAAGGTTAAAACACTCTGCATATCGGCTGTCACTTCATTTTCATGCTGATCTGCGGTAATCATCAGTGCATCTGCACCGGTAATATTGGCTTTGCGGAGTGTGCTGTCTTCGGTCCCATGTCCTTTAATAAAATGAACATTCTCTAAAAGAGGCCCCTCTTTCAAGGAGTCATCAATCAGCACAATCGGCATGGCTGGATCAATCGTTTGAAACGACTGAAGAAGTTTGTTCGTCTTCTCGTTCCAGCCGACGATAATCAAGTGTCCTTTCCCCTTAAAGGCTACCTTGCCCTCAACATAATGGTGCTGCTTGCTGAACACAGCTGCGGCAAGTGTTGCGAAATAAGCGGTGACAAAGCTGGCTCCGATAAAAATGAGTGCCATACCCGCCACCTGCCCTGGCATGGTTTGCGGCACAAAATCACCGTAGCCAACCGTAGAGACTGTAATGAGCGCCCACCAGATCCCATCAAAGATCGTATGATACTGCTTCGGTTCAAGTAAAACGATTAATTGTCCAAAAAAAAGAAGCAAGAAACAGATGATGATGGCAATTCGAAGATAAAGCGGCCACCTTAGCCAAGCGATAAAGATACGGTTTGATTTCATCGGACTCTTCCTTTCAGGAGAATGCTAATGTCAGTATGCCCGATTGAGGAAACATTTTTTCATCTTCGTCATGTATTGAAATAGAACCCATATCTTAAAATAAGGGAGAAGAAGGAGGGAATTCGAATGTCGTTCGTTCAAAAAACCGCACTTCTTTTTATTGGCGCGCACTTTTTATCATCAGCTGTCATCTTACTCGTGTTTGATTTAAATGCTGTGAATCATTTTATGAGTGATTTTTCATGGTTGCACTTTTTTCAAGAGCTCTATGGTACAGTGACCTTTTATACAGCTTGCTTAGGTGTGTTCTTCTTTTTCATTGGTGCGGTCATTCCCCTGAAAAAGACCTAGTGCTTTTTGCTGTACATGGTACATAAAAGTCATTAAAATTGTAAATAAATATATAAAATAAAAAGGAAGCTGATGAGCATGCTGTTTTTTTATTTTTTAACATTTGCCGCATTGGGATTATCATTTTGGGCACAATTTAAAGTGAAGAATAATTTTGAAAAGTATTCAAAGGTGGAAGCATCTAGTATGAAAACAGGTGCTGAAACCGCTCGATATATTTTAGATCGAAACGGGTTATACGATGTGCCCGTTGAACCGGTAAGAGGAACTTTGACTGATCATTACGACCCGACGCAGCGTGTGGTTCGTTTATCTGAACCTGTGTACTATGGCCACTCCATTTCGGCCATTTCAGTCGCATCACACGAGGTTGGACATGCCTTGCAGCATCAGGAATCCTATGGTGCGCTTGTTTTGAGACATAAGATCTTTCCTGTCGTGAACTTTGCATCTGGTGTTGCTCCGCTTCTTTTCCTTGGTGGAATTTTGCTCAGCAGCCTTAACTTAATCGGGCTTGGGATCATTTTGTTCTCAGCAGCTGTATTCTTTCAGCTTGTGACATTGCCTGTCGAGTTTAATGCAAGTTCTCGTGCAAAAGATATCATTGTTTCAGAAGGAATCATTAGAAGCAGTGAAGAAAGAGGCGTGAACAAGGTGTTAAATGCTGCAGCTCTTACGTATGTAGCAGCGGCCCTTGTCTCCCTGTTTGAATTGCTCCGTTTTGTAATGATCTTCCTAAATGGCCGTAATGATTAATTGATGCCAGAGGAGGTGAGCCCTTACCAGTGTTAGGTAAGGGTTTTTTTGTACATTTTAAACGTATTTTTAGTCATATTACTCATTGCTGCGACAGCATTTTTTGTTGTCACTGAATTTGCGATTGTGAAAATTAGAGGCTCTAAAATCAACCAGCTGATTGAAAGCGGTGATAAGAGGGCCATCCATGTTCAAAAGCTGATATCAAATTTGGACGAATATTTGTCCGCCTGTCAACTTGGAATTACCATCACAGCTTTAGGCTTAGGGTGGCTGGGTGAGCCGACGGTGGAGCATTTTCTGCATCCGCTTTTTGAAAGAATCGGGCTTCATTCCGCATTAACTGACATCCTTTCGTTTATCATCGCATTTGTGATCATTACGTTTTTACATGTTGTTGTTGGAGAACTCGCGCCTAAAACAATTGCCATTCAAAAGGCAGAGGCCGTCAGCCTTGTGACAGCAAAACCACTCATCTTTTTCTATAAAGTCATGTACCCGTTTATTAAAGCATTAAATGGAGCTGCACGAAGCATCGTGAAATTATTTGGTTATCATTCTGTCAAAGAACATGAGGTGGCGATTAGTGAGGAAGAATTGCGACTCATTTTATCTGAAAGCTATGAGAAGGGTGAGATTAACCAATCTGAGTACAAATATGTGAATAAAATCTTTGAATTTGATAACCGAGTGGCGAGAGAGATCATGATCCCGCGTACAGAAATTTCAGCTATAGAGATTGAACAGACTCTGGATGATGTGACTCATTATATGCTGAACGAAAGGTACACACGCTACCCTGTTATTAAAGAAGACAAAGATCATGTGATTGGAGTTATCAATAGCAAAGATGTATTTAAAGCGAGCTTCCTAAATCAAGATGTATCTATTGAAGACTTAATGCGTCCGGTGATCCGAGTCATTGAAAGCACCCCTGTTCAAGAATTGCTCATTTTGATGCAAAAGGAACGAATCCATATGTCAGTGCTCGTAGACGAATACGGAGGTACAGCGGGACTAGTCACAGTAGAGGACATATTAGAGGAAATTGTCGGAGAGATTCGAGATGAATATGATCAGGATGAAACACCTCACATCGTGAAAAAAGGTGATTTCCATTATGTGATGGATGGGAAAGCGTTAATTGACGAAGTAAATGATTTATTGGATTTAGCCATTGAGAATGATGATGTTGATACAATTGCAGGCTGGATGATGACGCATAAATTTGATTTTGACATTGGAGATACGATTGAAGCAGAAGGCTGTGAATTTACGATCATTGATGCTGAAGACCACCATATTCGAACCATTGAAGTCAAAAAGGTCCACTTTTCTTAAAAACCTCGTATTGCTTGACGAGGTTTTTTTGCTTGGTAAACTTTAGGTAAGAAGATTTGTTTCACATAAAAAGGGTATGAATTTATAGAAACGTCAAAAAGGGGCAGCTCATATGAAAAAAATCAATGTACAAACAGACAGACGCGATGACATGATCGATGTCACACACGAGGTTCTCCAATATGTCAGGGAAACAGGCATACAAAACGGAACTGTCATCGTCTATTGTCCACATACAACAGCAGGGATCACCATTAATGAAAATGCGGATCCAGATGTGAAACGGGATATGCTTCGCCGGCTTGATGAAGTCTTCCCGTGGGAACATCCAAAGGACCGCCATATGGAAGGAAATACGGCAGCACATATGAAAGCGAGTTATATGGGGGCGTCTCAGCATGTTCTCATTCATGATGGAGATCTTGTACTTGGCACTTGGCAGGGAATCTATTTCTGTGAGTTTGATGGGCCGAGACATCGTCATTTTTATGTACAAGTGTCGTCAAACGAGTAAGAGATGGGGGAAGTAAATGGGGGATATCAAAAAGTTACTGCAGATTGAACATGGAATCATCCAAGCGCCAATGGCAGGAGGCGCTGTGACACCGCAGCTGGCAGCTGCTGTTTCGGAATACGGAGGGCTTGGCAGCCTGGCAAGTGGATATGTGCAGCCTGACCATTTAAGACAGCAGATTAGACAGGTCAAACAACTGACATCTCGCCTGTTTCAGGTCAATGTGTTTGTACCAGAGTCAATTCCAGAAGTGAAAAAAGAGGATGTGGCATTTTGGGAAAAGAGACTGCCTGCACGCCCGTCAGCAGATAGGATGCCAAACGAAGAAGAATTGTGGGATGATTTTGAACAAAAAATCAACATTCTTCTGGAAGAAGACGTTCCGATTGTTTCCTTTACATTTGCCTGTCCAAAAGAACAAACGATTCACCGCTTAAAACAAAAGGGAATCTTTTTAATCGGAACGGCCACAACAAAAGAGGAAGCACTGCTTTTAGAGGAAAAAGGAATGGATGCTATTGTTCTGCAAGGAAGTGAAGCAGGGGGGCATCGCGGCACATTTTTACATGCAAAAGGAGACGCACTGCTGGGACTGATCAGTCTGATCTCTGATGTCAAACCGCTCTGCCGCGTGCCATTGATTGCCGCCGGAGGTATCACGGACCGAGCAGGTGTGAAAGCAGTGCTGGCGCTTGGAGCAGATGCGGTTCAAATCGGCACAAGGTTTTTAGCCAGCCAGGAAAGTGCTGCGGCAGAGGTATACAAGAAGGCCATTTTACAGGCAGAAGGCAGTGAAACAAGGGTGACAAGGCTTTTTTCTGGGAAAAGAGCGAGAGGCATTGTGAATCAGTGGATGGAGGATGAAAGCCTGCATGAAGATAGGGTTCTTCCTTATCCGGTTCAGCATGTATGGACAACACCGATGCGAAAAGCAGCCGCTGCCGGCGGTAACCCTGAACAAATGGCTCTGTGGGCAGGACAGGGCGTTGGACGTATTCACTCGATTTTAACCGTTGAAGACATCATGCACGAACTGACGCAGATATAAAATCATGACGGGTGGTGTGACAGGATGGACATCTTAAAACATTCCTACCGAAAAAAAGGTCAGATTGAATTCTGGTTTGATGATTTCCCTCATTCTCCTGCCGTCCTTACGCCCATTCGTCACTACTATTTTGTTCGATACGTGAAGTGGAGCAGGCACGATCCACCGGTCACAAGAAAAGATTTAGAAGAAATGGAGATCCTTGCGAACACGTTGCTTGGCACACTCCCAAATTATCGTAAACGCAAGGCATACAAAAGCCCCTTGTCATAACCAATAGACAAGAGGCTTTTTTCAGCTGCCAAACATTTGCCTGAGATAAATCACATCCATCCGGGTAGTCTGCGGTAATAAATAAGCGGATTGAACTGCACCTGGCCGTCTTCTCTTATTCAGTTTGTCGATAATTTCTGCTGCTGTTAAAATTCCAAGCCCATGACCGTAATATTGATCTTCTCCTAAGTAAATCACATTTTCCCCGCGCCATTGCGACTGCTGATAGCTAAACTCTGGATTTTCGAAATATAAGCAATCCCCATAGATAAAATCATTTCCGCGCTCTGTATAAATTGACAAAGTATCATAGTGCCAGTCATACAGTGTTAAACTGCGAAGTCTTCGATTAAACTTCTCCTCGCCTACTGTTTGCAAGACTCCCATATAAAACACAATGACAATCGCCGTTGCACATTCAAATGCATATTTTGAACCATTTTCAAAAATGTCTTTAATGCCTCTAGATGGCTCCACTTGATAGCGCAGCTCTAGTGCTCCTGCTTCCGATACACGCCAAAACGCATCATTTGCACGAGACCTTTGAAAGATGGCAAATGAGGCACCACTCTTATTCAAATCTCTTGCAGCATTCATAATGTTCGATCTTAAAGTGACCTCAAATAACAAATCAGATGCTTGCCTATAGTGGAACGTATCATTCGAGGCCTGTAACTGCATCAAAATGATCCGCTTTTGTCCTTCTAGCTGAAACGATGCCAGCTGCTCATTTGTCACTGGCTGTCCTGAAAGGATAATCATATGAAAAGCGCCCCCCTTTAGTATTAGCGTATGCAGGGTGCTTGGGCAAGGAATCAATTTGTGAAAATAAACAAAAAGTCATCCTTTTTATTTGAAAAACATGAAAATAATATCAAGCCGTCCGATATATAAAATAACGTTTAAAAGGAGGAAAAACATGAAAAGTGTAATAAAATGGTTGAAAAAACCATCGATTTCTAAAAGATTGATTATTTCATTCACACTTGTTCTCGTCTTGCCCATTATTACACTCAGTACGATTTCATATCAGATTGCCAAAGAAGAACTAGATCATGAAATCATGTACGGAGCAAATGCAAGAGTTAATGAACTGAATGACATGATCGAGCAAAAGCTTTCGAATAAGGAAAAAGCGGTGAAACTCTTTGCTGAAACATCTACTGCTGCAGACTTTAAAAAGAAAAACCAGGACGAACTGTATGAGCATTTTGAGATATACAGCAAAATCAATGAAGATGATGTAGTAGGTTTTTATGCAGCAAGTAAAAATCGTGATTTCATTCAGTTTCCTAAAGTAGACATACCAAAAGGCTATGATCCAACAACACGTGATTGGTATCAACTAGCGATGCAGGATGAAAAAGGTGAGCCTGTTGTCTCCAATCCATACATTTCTGCCACAACAAACGGAAAGGGCTCTTCCAAAACAAACGGCATGGTTGTCACGATTGCTCAGCGCCTGAAGGATGGGTCGGGAGTCATCGGAATCGATATTGATGTGCAAGACATTGTAAATAAAATAAAAGATATTAAAATTGGACGAGAAGGATATCCAATTATTGCAAATAAAAACAAACAAATTGTAGCCCATCCAGAAGAAAAATCAGGATCTAAGGTCACAGAAAATATTTCATCTATCCTTTACAGCGGCAAAGAAGGAACATCAACTTATGAGAATAAAGGAGAACAAAAGCGTCTCGTTTTTGTTACGAATGATTTAACAGGTTGGAAAATTGCTGGAACGATGTTTGTCTCAGAAACAGAAGAAGCAGCACAGCCAGTTTGGAATTCTGCCATTATTCTTTTAATTTCTTCATTTATCCTTGGCGGTGTCGCTATCTTCTTTATCGTTCGCTCGATCACAATTGGACTGAGAAGGCTTGTTGATTTCTCAGAAAAGGTGAGCGATGGGGATTTAACAGAAACCCTCGAAACGAAATCGAAGGATGAGATAGGAGACCTCACAAGAAGCTTTAGCAAAATGAGTGAATCTCTTCGTGACGTCATTCGTGCTGTACAGCAGTCTGTCGACAATGTGGCTTCGGCTTCAGAGGAGCTGACGGCAAGTGCGAGCCAAACGAGTCAAGCAACAGAGCATATCACGATGTCGATTGAACAATTTTCAAATGGAAATGAAGCACAAAACGAGAAAGTCGAATCTAGTACGAATCAGCTTGTGGCAATGAACGAAGGATTACAAGATATGTCACAAACCTCATCTGAAGTGGCTGCTGTCTCACTTCAATCAACAGAGGCGGCTGGTCAAGGCGGGCGAATTGTTGAAAGCACAGCGAGCCAAATGAAACATATTGATACATCCGTACAAGAAGCAGAACAGGTCATGAAAGAATTAGAATACAAGTCTAAAGATATTACGAGTATTTTAAATGTCATTAATGGCATTGCGGATCAAACAAACTTACTTGCGCTTAATGCAGCAATCGAAGCAGCAAGAGCAGGTGAATCAGGACGCGGCTTCTCCGTCGTTGCCGAAGAAGTGCGAAAACTAGCTGTCCAATCCGCAGATTCAGCGAAAGAAATTGAGAAGCTTATTCAAGAAATTGTGTTAGAAATTGCTAAATCTCAAGATATGTTCAAAGCAGTCAATCGAGAAGTAAACGCAGGGCTCGGTATGACAGAAGAAGCTAAAGAAAGCTTCCAGCACATTTATGAGGCGGCAGAAGGAATGTCGAAAAAACTGTCGCAATTAAACGATACAGCCATTGACCTATCGAGCGGTTCAAAGCTTGTTTCACAAGCGATGCAGGAAATGCGCCAAGTCTCAAGAGAAAGCGCAGCAAACATTCAGGACATTGCGGCTTCAGCAGAAGAGCAGCTAGCATCTATGGAAGAAATCACGTCTTCTTCTGTAACACTTGCCAACATGGCAGAGGAGCTAAAAGAGCTCACAAGTCAATTTAAAATTAATTAAATAATGATGAAAAAATATCCAGAATTGTCTGGGTATTTTTTTTATTTTTAAACGTCATTTCCAGTCTCTAAAAATACACCTTTCATCCGATATTAACTTTAGAGAAGTAAAGGGGGAAAGTTAAAATGGGAAAAATGATCCAATGGTTCAAAAAACCATCCATTTCAAAAAAATTAATCATTGCCTTCTTGGTAGTTCTTATCCTGCCGACCGTGGCACTGACAATTAGTGCGTTTTTTACATCAAAGACAGAGCTAGACAAACAGATTATGGGCAGTGCGATGAGTCAGGTCAATGCATTTGATACCTTAATCAATGAGAATATTGGAAACAAATCAGATGCTGTGACACTGTTCTCAGATTCACTCAAAGCGTCTAATCTTCAAGAAAAAAATAGAAATGCGACCATTAAAGAACTACAGCAATTTGGAAAAATTAATGAAAAAGATGTTTCTGCGATCTATGCAGGCTCTGAAAAGGGATTGTTTATGCAATACCCAGTTCAAAAGATGCCGGATGGCTACGATCCAAGAGAACGTCCTTGGTATCAAGAGGCATTGAAAGCAGAAAACGGCAAACAAGTCATCACAAAACCATATGTAGCAGCATCCACAGGCAAAATGGTGATCACAATTGCCCAAAAAACGAAAGATGGTTCAGGTGTCATTGGTCTTGATATGGAAATTGACAGCCTGCTCCAAAAACTAAAAGAAATCAAAATTGGGCAAAAAGGCTATGCTTTCATGATGGAGAAAGATCAAACGGTTTTAGCAGATCCAACCCAAAAGTCAGGAAGTCAGGTCAATGAGAATCTGGCCAGTATTATTTATAAAAACAAAGAAGGAAGCGGCAGCTATACCCTCAAAGGAACAGATAAAAAGGTTGCATATGTCACCAATGAATTAACCGGCTGGAAAATTGGTGGAACGATGCTCGTATCTGAAGTAGAAGAAGCGGCAAAGCCCGTTTTCAATACAGCCATTATCGTATTCAGTATCACACTCGTTGTAGCAGGAACCCTCATTTTCTTTATCGTCCGCTCTATTTCAAAAAGATTATCCAATCTTGCCCGCTTCTCGAAAAAAGTCAGCGATGGTGATTTGCGCGATAAACTTCAGATCCAGTCAGATGACGAAATTGGACAAGTTGGTAAAGGCTTTAATACGATGATTGATTCATTGAGATCCCTCATTGGAGCCGTTCAAACTTCAGTCGAAAATGTCGCATCTTCATCAGAAGAACTGACTGCCAGTGCAGGACAGACAAGTAAAGCAACTGAGCATATTACACTAGCCATTGAACAATTCTCCAGCGGAAATGAAAGCCAAAATGATAAAGTCGAATTGAGCTCAGTCGAGTTAGAGGAGATGAACCGTGGTCTTCAAAATATGAATGAATCGGCTGAATCTATTACGGCTTCATCGATCAAATCAACAGATATCGCAGGAGAAGGCGGCCAGCTTGTTGAAAAAACGGCTTCTCAAATGAATGTCATTGATCAGTCCGTGAAAAAAGCAGAGAACGTCATCAGTGCGCTTGAAAATAAATCTAAAGACATTACCCAAATTCTCGGTGTCATCAATGGAATTGCTGATCAAACGAATTTACTTGCACTAAATGCAGCAATTGAGGCAGCAAGAGCTGGTGAATCTGGCAGAGGATTCTCCGTTGTAGCAGAAGAAGTAAGAAAACTGGCGGTTCAATCTGCCAACTCGGCAAAAGAAATTGAGAATTTGATCAAAGAAATCGTGCAAGACATCGACGTATCCCAGGAAGTATTCACTGCGGTGAATCGAGAAGTTCAATCAGGCCTAAGCTTCACCGAACAAACGAGAGTAAGCTTCCACAATATTTTCGAAATGACAAAAGAAATTTCTAACCAGCTTCAAACAATGAATCAAACCGTTGTCCAGCTTTCAAAAGGCTCTGCACATGTGTCGGAGGCTGTTCGTGAGATCGCAGACGTATCACGTGAAAGCTCAGCAAATATTCAAGACATTGCTGCTTCAGCAGAAGAACAGCTGGCATCAATGGAAGAAATTAGCTCATCCTCTGCCACACTCTCTTCGATGGCAGAAGAATTACGCGATTTAATTAGCAAATTTAAGGTTGAATAGACATGAAGAAAAGAGCCTCCAGTTAGAGGCTCTTTTTCATTGAGTGAATCAAAAGAAACGGGTAATTGTACTTATTTTTTGGTTTTTTTGAACATTATTCCTTGAAAAATAATTCATATTACCTAAGAATAGAAGAGAAAGACCACAAATCATAAATCAAAAGGAGTAGAGAAATGAAAAAAATCAACTTTTTTAAGCACTTTACGATGTCGAAGAAATTAATTACTGCATTCTTAGCGATTCTCCTAGTGCCAATTCTCGTATTGGCCGCATTTTCTTATGAAGTGGCATCAAAGTCTCTCAATGATGAGATTATGTCTAGCGCTGCAAATGGTGTTCAACAATTAAACGAACTCATTAATAAAGATATACAGCCTAAAATTGACATTGTTTCATACTTATCCAAATCGGTCAAAAAGAGTGAATTGGCTGCTAAAAACAAAGATTTACTCAAAGTGAAATTAGAGCAATTATCGGAAACAGATGACGATGTAGTAGAAGTATTTGTTGCAGATCAAAATGGTAAACTAACTGAATATTCCGAGATACACAAAGATAATGCAAAGAGCGCAAAAAATGAACCATGGTTTCAGCAATCGATGGGAGATAAGAAACTCATTATTTCAGATCCTTTTACAAGTAAGTCATCTGATGACCTGCTCATCACAATATCAGAACAATTAGCAGATGGATCTGGTGTGATCGGGGTAAATGTACGATTAAATACGGTTATAAAAGATACAAACAGCATCAAAATTGGCCAAGAAGGCTATGCGTTTATCGCCACCTCAGATCAGCGTTATGTTGCCCATAAAACCGATAAGGCTGGGACAAAGCTGACTGGTGACTTTATCTCGAAATTGTATGATAAAAAACAAGGCAGCTTTGAATATGAATACAATGGCCAGCCGAAGCAAATGTTTTTTGACACAAATGAAGCAACAGGCTGGAAGCTTGCTGGAACGATGTATGTGAATGAAGTAAAAGAAGCCGCACAGCCAGTGCTCGACTTAACAATGATCATCCTTGCGGCTGCGATTGTCATTGGCGGAATCGCGGTTTATTTTATTATTAAATCGATTCGAAAGCCACTGATAGAGCTCTCTGAATCGGCTGAGAAAATCAGTCAAGGTGATTTGACCCAGCATATTGAAGTTCGTACGCACGATGAAATTGGTAAACTAGCACAAAGCTTTAACGACATGTCAGCAAAGCTGAAACAAGTCATTCAAGCTGTTCAAAATTCGATTGAAAATGTGGCTGCTTCGTCTGAAGAGTTAACGGCAAGTGCAGGACAGACAGCTCAAGCGACCGAGCATATCACATCCTCTATTGAACAGTTCTCAAACAGCACTGAACATCAAAATGATATGATCGAAAAAAGCTCAGTCCAGTTAAACGAAATGGATCGCAGCCTATCGCATATGGTCGACACGACCTCTCATATGATGGAATCGTCGATCGAATCGAGCAAAACCGCTCAGGCTGGAGGAGAACTCGTTCAAAAAACAGCAGGTCAAATGCAAACCATTGAGCAGGCAGTAAAAGAAGCAGAGCTTGTCATTGCAGGTTTAGAGCAGAAATCAAAGGATATTACAAATATTCTGGGGGTCATCAACGGTATTGCGGATCAAACGAATCTCCTTGCTTTAAATGCTGCGATCGAAGCTGCACGAGCAGGTGAAGCAGGCAGAGGTTTCTCTGTTGTCGCAGAAGAAGTCCGCAAGCTGGCAGAGCAGTCAGGAAGCTCTTCAAAAGAAATTGAAAGCCTGACGAACGAAATTGTGGAGGAAATAGAAAAATCGCAGAAAATGTTTAAACAAGTAGCAGGTGAAGTACAGTCTGGATTAAACATTACAGATGAAACAAAAGTGAGTTTTGAGAAAATCACTGAAAAAACATCAGAAATGACAGAACAAATGAAACAAATGAACGGATCAGCCAAAGAGCTATCGCATGGCTCAAATGATATTTCTCATGCGGTGAATCAAATCAAAGAGCTCTCAAGAGAAAGCTCAGCAGGCTTCCAAGATATCGCAGCTTCAGCAGAAGAACAGCTTGCATCTATGGAAGAGATCAGTTCTTCCTCTGCCACTTTATCTCAGATGGCAGAAGAACTAAGAGAGCTCATTAAACAATTTAAAATGTAAGAGAGTAGCGAAACACCTGACGCCAAAACGTCAGGTGTTTTTCCATTCAATGCATATAAATTGGGTAATTTGGACTTAATTAGACTTTAATAAGTTAAAAAAGTAAAGAACCTAGTAGTACTTCCGATATATATACTATCTTACTAAAAGGAGTTTTCTTTTTTATGAAATTCATACAGTATTTCAGAAAGCCATCTATATCAAAAAAGCTCGTATTCTCTTTCTTATTTATTCTTTTATGCCCAATCATCGTATTGGCATTCTCTTCATATCATACGGCAAGCACCTCCTTAAATGATCAAATTATGCAAAGCGCAAAGGAAAATGTAGAGCAGCTAGATAAAAATATTACGAAGGTTGTAAAAGTGAAAACAGACGCAGCCGATTTCTTTAGCAAATGGATCACGGAGAAAAAGCTCAAGCAAAAAGGAACGACCGAAATTCAAGGACGCTTTGAGCAGTTTATGAGTATGAATGATGACACAGAAGGCATTTTTGTCGCTTCAAGTGACGGCAAAGTGTTTTCAAGATATCCTAATAAAAAAATGCCTGCAGGTTATGTCGCAACTGAGCGGGATTGGTATAAAGACGGCTGGGCGAAAAACGGTGAGCTGTCTGTTTCAGCACCATATGCAACGGCTTCGACCGGTACGCTTGTGGTCACAATCTCTAAAAAACTAGAGGATGGATCAGGCGTTATTGCGATGAACCTAGACATTGCGAATCTAGTAAAAGAGTCCAATAGCATTAATATTGGGAAACAAGGCTATGCCTTTATTTCAAGTCCAGATCGCACATATGTGGCACATCCAAAGAAAAAAGCTGGAACCAAATTATCTGGTGATGAATGGTTAGAAAAGCTGTATTCACAAGATAAAGGGTCTATGAGTTATATGTTTGAAGGGAAAGAAAAGCAAATGGAGTTCACCACAAACAAGGCGACTGGCTGGAAAATTGCCGGTACGATGTTTGTCAGTGAAGTAGAAGATGCTGCACAGCCAGTCTTTAATATGGCCGCCATCATTTTAGCCGGCGCGCTTATTATAGGTGGAATTCTGATCTTCTTTATCATCCGTTCCATTACAAAACCACTTTCCACTCTTGTCTCTTCTTCGAAGAAGATCAGTCAGGGAGATTTGACAGAAAAAATTGATGTCAGGTCAAAAGATGAAATTGGACAGCTTGGCACAAGCTTTAATGAAATGAGTGAGTCTCTAAGAGATGTCATTCAAGCTGTACAAACATCTGTTGAAAATGTCGCTTCATCATCTGAAGAATTGACGGCAAGTGCAGGTCAAACAACAAAAGCAACCGAACATATTACATCGTCTATTGAAACATTCTCAAACGGCAATGAAAATCAAAGTGAAATGGTGGAGCAAAGCGCAGTTCATTTAAAACAAATGAATGAAGGACTGAACGAAGTTGCCGAAACGTCTGATGTCATCACATCGTCATCTGTTCAATCAAAAACAGTTGCAGAAACAGGCGGTCAGCTTGTGGAGCAAACTGTCGGCCAAATGAAGACGATTGACCATTCAGTGAAAGAAGCTGAAGGCGTGATCAACGGACTAGAGCATAAATCAAAAGATATCACAAACATCCTAGGCGTGATTAACGGCATAGCGGATCAAACGAATTTACTTGCACTAAACGCCGCTATTGAAGCAGCACGTGCAGGCGAGTCAGGTAGAGGCTTCTCTGTTGTTGCGGAAGAAGTGCGTAAACTAGCGGTTCAATCATCAGATTCAGCAAAAGAGATTGAAAAGCTTGTGAATGAAATCGTCTCTGAAATTGAAACATCTCAAAATATGTTCAAAGCAGTGAATGAAGAAGTAAAGAACGGTCTTACTATTACAGATCAAACGAAAGAAAGCTTCTCACAAATAAATGAGCAAACAGCGGAAATAGCAGCAAGAATGAATGAAATGAATACAACAGTGCGCGAGCTGTCGAAAGGATCTGAACAAATTTCTAAAGCAGTGAATGAAATTGCAGATGTATCAAGAGAGAGTTCAGCAAGCATCCAAGATATCGCAGCTTCAGCAGAAGAACAGCTTGCTTCGATGGAGGAGATTAGTTCTTCATCCACGACTCTTTCCCAAATGGCGGAAGAATTACGCGATTTAATTAAAAAATTCAAGATCAGTGAATAAGGTCAAGTGGTTCTCCTCGAGGGGAACCGCTTTTCTTTTTAAGAGATCATCTCGTACAATAGAGGAAATTGAAAAAAGAGGAGAGATAGTATGCGCTTATTAGATAAGAAGGTCATTGCGTTTGTCAGTGATGATTTTGAAGATTTAGAGCTGTGGTATCCGGTTCTGCGTTTAAGAGAAGAAGGGGCGACTGTCCATCTTGTAGGTGAAAAAGCAAATCATGAGTACATCGGAAAGTATGGTGTGCCGGCGGTATCTGATGCAGATTTTTATTCCATTCAAGCTGATGATTATGATGCTGTGCTTGTCCCTGGTGGATGGGCGCCTGATAAACTGCGCCGCTATCCAGAAGTATTAGACATCGTCCGTACATTTGATGCGAAGGCAAAACCAATCGGGCAGATTTGCCATGCCGGCTGGGTGCTGATTTCAGCAGGAATCCTGAAAGGCAGACAAGTGACAAGTACACCTGGTATTAAAGATGATATGACAAATGCCGGTGCGGACTGGTTCGATGAGGCGGTCGTCACAGATGGCCACCTCATCTCCAGCAGACGTCCGCCGGACCTTCCGCCGTATGTGAAAGCATTTGCGGATGTGTTAGCGGCAAAATAAGCGACTGATACGAAACGTAAAAAAAAAGGGCGAACCAAAAAATAATTCGCCCTTTTTTCATCATTTCATTCCCTATACATTTTGTCTGTCGGCAGGATACATTACGCCCATTTGTCTTCTCGCTTCGTCCATGACGGACATGGTTTGAACAGATAGCGCAAATGTATTGACTGGCGACTGCCCCATTCCCTGCTGAATACATTCAATAAAATGATTGATTTCATAAGACATAGCTGGCTGATCATCTTTGAGCGAGATGTCAGTTTGATGTCCGTCACGGTCATGTATCGTGATTCGTGAAGGCCGGTGGAATTGATCAATCACCATCGTGGCATCCTCGCCTTGAATTTCAGCCGATAAATGAGACGTTGAAATTTTAGAATGAAAAAGAAGTGCTTGATGCCCGTCATACTGTAAAAGGACTGAACCATTCCCATCCACACCAGAAGGAAGCTTATAGCCTCTCGCGGTGATTTGATTCGGCAGACCAAATAAGGATATGACTGGGTAAACGAGGTACACCCCGATATCCATTAAAGAACCATTGGATAACTCCGGCTTAAAGGCATTTGGAAGCTCGCCATTTCGATAGGCATCGTATCTTGAGGAATATTTACAGTAATGCGCGACCACTTGCCTGATAGGTCCAAGCTGATCAAGGTGCTGTTTGATTTGCAGAAAGTTTGGCAGAAATGTCGTTTTCATCGCTTCCATCAAACACACTTGATGTTTTTTCGCTGCGGCAATCATTTCTTCCACTTCTTTTCGATGAGAGGCGAATGGCTTTTCGCATAAAACATGCTTTTGATGCTCCATCATCAACATGGCTTGCTCTTTATGAATGGCATTTGGACTCGCAATATACACGGCATCGAACGCATCACTTTCCGCCATTTGTTGTAAGTTCGTAAAAACCGTCTCAATTCCGTATTTTTCGGCAAAGGCCTGTCCTTTTTCAGCGGATCGTGAATAGACGGCTGTACATGTAAAATCAGCGATTCCTTCACCAGCTTGTAAGAACCGATCTGTAATCCAGTTCGTTCCGATGACAGCAAATCGAATCATGTTATTCCCTCCTTCTGCTTTCCTCTGATTATACATGCTTTGAAAGCGTTTGTATGAAAGAATATTCTTTTTATTGAAAAGCGGATGAAACCTTTATATAGGCTGATGCGTCTTACATAAAGGATATAAATGTACGAAAAGTGGGTAGTTTCTTCCTTCTTCGGGTAATACTCAGGATAGAAGGGAGAGGAGGAAACATGAAGCGCGTCCTGCATATAGGAAGTACATACACCTTTGCGCTTTTATTCATAGCGGCTGGTATTTTTCATGTAATAGAGCCAGGCGGCTTTGCTCGCATGATGCCAGGCTGGCCATTTCCATATGTAATGGTCTATGTGACTGCATGTATTGAATGGCTGCTGGCCGTGCTGCTGCTTTTGCCAAATGTCAGGATTGCAGCGGCAAAATCCATTGCTGTCTATCTTGTACTCATTTTCCCTGCAAACTTATTTGCCGCTCGTGAGGGAATACCATTTCCGGGTCAAGAAAAGACAGAACAAGCTTTGCTATGGATAAGACTTATTGGACAACCGATTCTCATTGTATGGGCGATGTCTATTGCAAAATGGGAAAAAAGCTGAAACAATAACCACCATATCATGATCAAGTAGTGTACAATTTACTCCTAAAATAGCCCGTGTTTGGAGGAACAATATGAATTCTATGCAAATGTGGAGCAGTCGATTTAGAAAATTTTTTCTTGATAACAAGTTTGTTCTCTTTTTACTCGTCCTGTTATTAATCGGATTGAATATCCTTGTTTTCATGAAAACATCATTTATTTTCACACCGCTCATTGTACTCGTCAAAACCATTGCCTTACCGATTATTTTAACGGGGGTCGTGTATTATTTATTAAATCCAATTGTCAACTTGTTAGAGAAAGCAAGAATCAAGCGGATCTATTCCATTTTGCTTTTATATATTGTCATTATTGGGATTATTACAGTGACCATCGTGTCTATTATTCCTTTTTTACAAGCTCAAACCATGAGTCTATTTCATAATCTTCCGAAATACGTCGATACGGTAGAAGATCAAATTAGACAATTAACAGGAAGTAACTTTATTAATCAAGTGCAAAAAACGATGAACTTTAACGTGTCTGAATTGGTAAGTAAAGCATCTAGTCAAGCGACGAAGATTTTGGAAAGCACCTTTACTGGTGTAGGAACATTCTTAGGGGCGCTCACAGAAGTTATCATCTCGATCGTGACGGTGCCGTTCATTCTGTTTTATCTATTAAAAGACGGCAAAAAGCTGCCTGACTATTTCTTGAAATTCATTCCAAATAAAATGAGAGAACATACACATATCGTGCTTCACGAAATGAACCACCGTCTGAGCTCGTATATTCGCGGACAGATTATTGTCAGCTTCTGCATCGGTGTTCTTCTGTTAATCGGTTATATGATCATTGGACTTGACTATGCGCTGCTGCTCGCTATCATTGCGGCATGTACAAGCGTAGTGCCTTACCTTGGTCCAACAATTGCGATTACACCAGCGATTGTGATTGCCCTTGTGACATCTCCAGTGATGCTGTTAAAACTTATCATTGTTTGGACAGTTGTTCAGCTCATTGAAGGGAAATTTATTTCTCCTCAGGTGATGGGGAAAAACCTTCATATTCACCCAATTACGATTATTTTTGTTCTATTAACAGCTGGTAAATTATTCAGCGTAATCGGCATTATTGTCGCTATTCCGACGTATGCCGTTCTGAAGGTTATCACAACCCACTTGTTTGATTGGTTCAAAATGCGATCCAATTTGTATAAAGAAGAAAAGGTTTGATGTCATAATCTTTTTTTGAAAAAAATATAGTATCATAAAGACGAGCTTTCGATAAAGGAAGCTTGTCTTTATGTGGACATAGATGTTTGGCGTGTTCAAAAGATCAGAATTGAAAGGAAAGAAAATCATGAATCTATGGGATTTATTCGTGGCACTGGTTTTAGGAATTGTCGAAGGATTAACAGAGTACGCACCTGTTTCATCTACAGGTCACATGATCATTGTCGATGATCTTTGGCTAAAATCAAAGGAAATTATTACACCAGAAGCGGCTAACACATTTAAAGTCGTGATTCAGTTAGGCTCTATTTTAGCGGTCATGATCGTGTTTAAAGATCGTATTTTAAACTTATTGGGCTTAAAGAAAAATATCACCGAAGAACAAAAGCGCAGCGGGCATAAGCTGACCATCGCCCAAATTGCTGTTGGACTTGTTCCAGCCGTCATTTTAGGATTCTTATTTGAAGATTATATTGATAAATACTTATTTGACGTCAGAACGGTCGCTGTCGGTTTGATTTTAGGGGCAGTGCTGAT
The DNA here is from genome assembly GCF_003028545.1 of Bacillus sp. Nf3. Taxonomy (NCBI): domain Bacteria; kingdom Bacillati; phylum Bacillota; class Bacilli; order Caryophanales; family Bacillaceae; genus Bacillus; species Bacillus sp. Nf3. Next base: position 885,848 of record NZ_PYUA01000001.1, read on the forward strand.
GCTTGTCGCTGACTGGATCAATAAACGGAAAACAGAAACAAGCTCTGTCGATAACATGACGTACAGACAGGCGCTTTATATTGGACTGTTTCAATGTTTGGCATTATGGCCAGGCTTCTCGCGCTCAGGTTCGACGATCGCAGGCGGGGTTATTCTTGGTTTGAATCACCGTGCTGCGGCAGACTTTACATTTATCATGGCGATGCCGATTATGGCGGGAGCAAGCTTGTTAACCCTTGTGAAAAATGCCGAATATTTAACAACAGACATGCTGCCATTCTTTATCGTCGGCTTTGTGAGTGCGTTTGTTGTGGCTCTCTTTGTTGTTCGATTCTTCCTAAAACTGATCAATAAAATCAAACTGGTGCCTTTTGCGATATACCGAATTATCCTAGGTGTGATTTTATTTATCCTGTTCATGTAATACTGTAAACTACTCTTTTATAAAGAGTAGTTTTTTGTTATTTCGCCTAATTAAACAGTAAAAACACCCTCTTAATTGGTAGAATAAGAATTTTTTTCATAAATTAGTGTTTAAGAGATAGAGAAAGGGGTAGTACATAAACATACCAATTAAAGGAGGAGTTAGAAATAATGAGAAAAACAAGTAAAATGTTTGTTGGTTCTGTCATCGCTACGTCAATGATTGCTGCCCCTCTATCTCTTACGACTTTTGGTCAAACGGCTGAAGCTGCTACAACAACAGGTGTTGATGGAAGTGTCTCAATTGATCCAGTAGCCATTGCCGATAAAATTGAACAAGCAGTAAAATCATCTCAAAATCGTGATGGATTCGTAAAAAACGCGGCATACAGTGCGTTCTATGAAGCAGGTCAAAACTACAACGTAGTTGTCCAAAATTTAAGCCAAGATCACGACTTTAGCGGTCTGAACAATGTTGTCTACTATGATAGTGTTGAATATGACGGTATTACGTTTGGTATTTGGGTATTTGAAGATGGTACGTTTGTCAACAATGGTGACGGTGGATATATTAACTGGACGTTTGTTGGCAGCTTTGACCGAGAAGATGGAAGCGGAACTGTCGATTTTCATAAAAGATTCTAATCTTAGAAGTCTGCCGGTGAATCGGCAGACTTTTTTTATAACGCACATTCTTCTATTTCAAACCCTAAATCTTCAATGATGTGATGATCCGTTTGAACTTGCTGGCCTTTTGTTGTTAAATAATCACCAACGAAAATCGAATTTGCCGCATAAAGTGCGAGTGGCTGGAGTGTCCGTAAATTAAACTCTCTGCCTCCGGATACCCGAATTTCCTTTGTTGGATTGACAAATCTCATCATTGCCAGCACTTTCAATGCTTTGATCGGATGTGTCCGTTCTTGATGCTCAAGCGGTGTTCCTTCAATGGCATGAAGAAAGTTGACTGGAATTGAGTCCGCATCTAGTGCTCTAAGCGCAAAAGCCATTTCAACGATTTGCTGATTGGTTTCACCCATTCCAATAATGACCCCTGAGCATGGTGACATGCCAGACTGTTTGACCTGCTCAATGGTCGACACGCGGTCATCGTATGTATGGGTTGTCGTAATGTGAGCATGATGTTCATGATGTGTATTGATATTGTGATTATACCGATGAACACCTGCTTCCTTCAGCCGCTTCGCTTTGTCTTGATTTAATAACCCAAGACAGGCACACACCTTCAAAGGCATCGTTTCAGTGATTTCCTTTACTGCTGCTGTAACTTCATCTAATTCCCTATGAGAAGGCGCTCTCCCGCTTGCCACAATACAATAAGTCCCGGCTTTTCTTTTGAGAGCCTCACGCGCCCCTGCCACAATGGTTTTTTGATCAAGCATTGTATATCTTTCAACCGGTGCTTTTGAAATCATCGACTGTGAACAATATCCACAGTTCTCAGGGCAATATCCACTTTTTGCGTTAAAAATCATATTTAATTTCACCTTTTTTTGAAAAAAATGAAATCGTACTTGATAGGCTGCATGCATAATAGGTAACAATTCACTATCGTCAGCTTCAAGAATGTCTAAACCCTCTTGCACCGTGATCGGTTCATTTTTCATGGCCTTCTCCGCTATAGCTGCCCAAGACAAAGACAGTTGCTCTTTCATCATTAATGCCTCCTTTAATATGTTAACTTATTTTCATTAAAAGTTAACATATTAGAGAGGTATTGGCAATCACGAATCAGATGAAATCAACTTTAAACACCAAAAGGCGATGACTCCATGTCATCGCCTTCAGATATGTAAAGCTAGATTACTTATCGAACCGTAATATAGTTAATGACAAGCTCACCTTGTGAATTATAGTAAGAAACGGTTACTGAACCGCGTTGTACGGCACGAATCCAAGTGAAGTTTGGAGCCGTTTGATCCAATTGAATCGCATACGTTGCACCCGACACAGAAATTTGGCTGGCTGGAAGAGAGACGGCGATTGAAGAACCTACAGAAAGCGTACGGTTCACTGTAATTACTTTATTCATAATAGGAGCTTTTGCTATGACTGGTTCTTTTGGCTGTGCAGCTGCATGAGCACCTTCAGTTTGAGAGAACGTAAGAGCACCTAAAGCAGCTAAAGACAATGTACAGATTTTCATGAATTTTTTCATCGGTAACACTCCTTTTTTGGTATATACATATATTAATATTAATAGAATTATATGTCAATTTAAATATGTGGAAAAAGAGTAATTATGGTGAAAATTGTCACATATTATGTCGGGAAAGACATGATATAAAAAAAACGCATGATTTTTTATTCATATGCTCTTTCTTTTTTAAGGGAAAAAAGAGGTATAAAAAAAGCTGGGTTCACCCCAGCAATGTAAAGCAGATGAAAGAGTGATCAATGGTCGTCTTGCTGTTTTGGCTGACGGCCTTTTTTCTTCTCTTTCTCTCTAATGTAGTTAATAAAATCGATGGTTTGTCTTCGTGCTTCTTCGGAAAAATCTGAGGCGGCTTTAAACGCAATTTGCAAATCAGGATCGTCTGCAAGATCATCATCGTGTCTGCCTTTGTCCTTACCTGTGAGAAGATAATCGGTTGAGACCCCATATAACTCAGCAATTTTCACAATCATTTCACCGTCGGGCTTTCTCAAGCCATATTCCCAGTTTGCATAAGTGGACATCGCCTTTAATCCGAGTTTTTTAGCAACTGTTGACTTGCTCCATCCATGCTTCTCTCTTAATTCAGTTAAAATCTTCCCAGTCAAATTATCCATCAGAAACACCTTTTTTCATGTTATGAGTAAATTTTATCATGAATTACACGGAAAAGATAAATAAATACACAAAAAGAATAAAAATATGGTTGACTTACTCGTTTTGTGTATATTATCATAATGAATATAAGTTACACATATTGAGTAAGAGGTGGAAAGATGAAACTTGAAAATTTACGAGAAGAGCGCATGTTGCAAGGAAAAACACAAACCTATATGGCGAAAAAATTAGGTTATAAGTACACAAGTGGTTATGCGAATATAGAAATGGGCAGAACGAAGCCAAGCTTAGAAATAGCAAAGCATATTGCAGATCTGCTGAATACCGGTGTTCAAGAGCTTTTTTTTGGTCAAAAGTTACACAAAAAGAGTAATTCTCTAGAAGGAGATCAGTTCTTAGAAAAGGGGAGACGAGCAGAATGAATATTGAACATCCAATGGTGACACAGATGAGTGACTTTGGTTATCCAAAAAGCTACTGGTCATATGACATGAAACGATATGGATACCAAACAGAAATTGAGGACAGTTTGGAGGGATCTGAAGAAGATGAGACATCAGTTGATGTTTGATGCTAGAAAAGAAGCGCAGCTTTGTTTAGACCAAGCTGGCGGCTGGATCGCCTTTTATCAACAGAAACCGATGTTTGTTTTTGCCACAGCAGAAGAGAAAGAGACATATATGACCCTCCTGAAAGCTAAGTCGATGACAAAAAAGGAGGAATCAGGGCGACGTGAAACGATGGAAGCAAATCATGACATTTTTGAAATGCTTGCTCAAAGCGAGTAAAAACGAACAAGACATCCGCCAGTGGGCAGAGGATGACGGGAGATCATAACATGGTCATCCATTTAATCATTGAACATGAACATTTGTTAACAAAAGAGACATTGATGAAAAGAATACGATCAGCTGCAAAAGTACAATGCCCGCAAAAATTAGAAGGCGCACTATCACTTGAAATTCGTTTATTTGATCACATGCCGCTTGACATTGCTGACTGCCAAAAAAAGCGTACATACGCAGAAAAAGGGTTGATACGCCCGATACACGTCAGCATCTTACAGCCAAGTCTACAGCATATTCAAGAAGCACTTCATTCTATAGCCGATCAAGTCCCTCTGCAGATTGTCGATTTAAGAGTTTCCCAGTTTTATAGTATGTGTGAAAGAGTTGAAATCATTATCAATACGGTAGGTGGTGGCACGAGGCCATCACCAAAAAAGGAGACAAGCATATGAACGAGCCAAAACAACTATTCATTCAAGATAACCAAACATTTGTCGGTGAGATGGAAAAAGGAAAAATTCAAGTCATCGTGTTAGATGGAAATGTAGGAACGGCTTATCAAATGGATGTACCTGAACATGGAAAAACCATTATTCAAACGGCAAAAGGTCATTTTGCAAGAGTAGATCACGAGATTGGTTTTAAAATCAGCTAACAGACTAAACACATCAAATCATAATACGTCCAAGACGGAAAGCCTGCGGACACTGATCAAGACCCTGCTAAAAGGGGACCTGATTGGTGTCCGTTTTTTATTTTCTTAAAAAAGGGAGAGAGCCAATATGCAAGATTTACTCATTGAATATAAAAGAGCATTAAAAAATGCTAGAAAACAATATGAACCATTTAAAGAAAAAGAAGAACATCAGCTGTCCGTTCAAGACAAGCATGATAAAAAAATGATCGCCAGTATGGTGAGCGATCTAGAATACGTAGTAGAATGGCTACAAATCGGAAGAGAGCCAGGTGCGCGCAGAGGGTTAGACAGACGTTCAGTCTATCAGCGCACCATTCTTGCAAATCCAGAAGTGTTAGAGGCTTTATCACATGAATATACCCTTATTCAAGAGAAAGAAAGAGAAGTCAGTGAGAGAGACAAAAAACGAATTGATGAAGCTTTGTCTGTTTTAACAGATCGAGAAAAGGACGTATTCTTTATGCATACAACACAAGGATTATCGTTTAGCGAGATTGCGGTCATGCTGGATGTCAAAAAAGGAACTGTGCAAAAACATATGGAAAGAGCGCGGACGAAGATGTCCAAAAAAGTACAAGAACGCCTATTCAGAGCTGCTGAATAGGCGTTTTTTCTATCCAAAATAAATCAGCTAAAGCTTGTCTTACAGTTGCCACCTATAGTTAGAAAGACCAAACGAATGTTTGCTAGCCCTACACAAATGATTCCTTCAAAGGGAATCATTCGAATTAAAAGGAGGCGGCAGGTGAATGTAAATGAAAGATAAACGGATAGAGGCCAAGCAGGATTATATGAAGGGGATGACGTACCAGCAAATTGCTGATCATTACAATGTCTCGATCCATACCGTCAAATCGTGGAAAAGGCGATACGGATGGCAAAGACAAAAAACTTCGTCAAAGCAAGCACACTCGATCTTCAATCAATTTCTTTCAGATGAAACGATTGAAATCATGGAGAAAATGGATGGACGCACATCGCTTGATTTAATCTGGGATCAAATTCAAATTCAATATGCAGCCATTATTCGGGCGCAGCGAATCATGTATGTAGCAGATCAAGAGGACATGATCAAAGAGTTGAAAAAGGCGGCATACATGCCTTCTTCATTAGAAGAAACAGGAGAAGGCATTCAGCCAGAACTAGACATCACCTCAGAAGAATATTCGTTTCAATTTTCATGGGATCGGCATGCGACGTTTTTAAATGCACAATCCCGTGCTATGGGTGAACTCAGGCGTTTAATAAAACAGTTTGAAGAGCTCGCACATGCGAAGGATGAACGAAGATTAAGGCTGAAACAAATTGAACTGACGATCGAAAAAACAAAAAAAGCAGTGCGTGAAGAAAAAGAGGAAGATCTTCAAATCATGATCAAGCGAAAAGAGGACGACTCATGACGCCATTGATTGAAAAAGAAGTCAATCCTCACTTTGAACACTTTCTATTCGATTGGAATCAAAAGTTTCAATTTTTAGTTGGAGGCTATGGCTCCTCTAAAAGCTATCACATTGCTTTAAAACTCGTCTTAAAGCTGCTGGAAGAAAAGCGGACAGCACTTGTCATTCGAGAAGTGTATGATACGCACCGCGAATCAACCTTTTCTTTATTACAAGAGATCGTCAGCGACCTCGGCATCGACCATGTGGTGAAGTGCCGAAGTTCGCCGCTTGCACTGACGTTTCGAAATGGCAGCAGCATCTTATTTAAAGGGCTGGACAAACCTGAAAAATTGAAATCAATCAACAACATCTCGATCATTTGGATTGAGGAATGTTCAGAGGTTTCTTATGAAGGCTTTAAAGAGCTGCTTGGAAGGCTAAGGCATCCATCCTTACCGCTTTATATGATGTTATCGACCAATCCTGTTGGTCAGGATAATTGGACGTACCGACATTTTTTTCGAGATGAACAGCTGAAGCGTTTTGTTTTAGATGATGAAACCTTATACAAAAAGCGAACTGTTGTTATCAAGGATACGTACTATCATCACTCCACGGCAGAAGATAATCTATTCCTTCCTAAAAGCTACGTGAAGCAGCTGGATGAGCTGAAAGAGTATGACCCAGACCTCTATCGCATTGCGAGGAAGGGATATTTCGGCATTAATGGCACAAAGGTTTTTCCTCAGTTTGAGGTGAGAAGCCATTCTGATGTATTAGAAGCCATTCAGCAGATTGACAGACCGCTGAAACGAGCAGGCATGGATTTTGGATTTGTTGAATCATACAATGCGCTCATTCGACTAGCTGTCGATCATGAAAAAAAGTACTTATATATTTATTGGGAATATTACGACCGCGGGAAAACAGATGATGAAACAGCCCTTGACTTGAAAGAGTTCATTGAATCAAAAGAACTGATTAAAGCCGATGCAGCCGAACCTAAAACCATTCACTATTTTCGGCAGCGCGGCTTTCAAATGGTGGCGGCACATAAGTTCCAAGGCTCACGTTTACAGTATACAAAAAAGATCAAACGGTTTAAGAAAATTATTTGTTCTGATGCATGTCCATATACCATCTATGAACTTCAATCACTAACCTATAAGGCAGATAAGGATGGACGTCTAGAGGAAGATGAATTTCAAATCGATCCACACACATTATCAGCCATCTGGTATGCGCTGGATGATTATGAAGTGACAGATTTGAAACAGACTGCCTCGGAGCGTGTCCGTCCAAACAGAGAGAGGAGGTCCATACAATGAAACAATTGAAAGCAACCATTATGAAGGCAAACATGTCTGATCATACAAAACAAATGTATGCAGATGAATTTTCCTACGAAAAGGATGACATTGTTCCCCCGCCTTACAATATCAATGAATTAAAAAGCATGGCAGAATATTCAACCATTCTTCAGCAATGTATTGATGCGTATAAGACCAATATTTTAGGCTTTGGATTTGGTATAGAATATGCCTTTGACTTTAATGCAGAAGGCGTGAAACCGGCAAAAAAGAAGGCGGCAGAGAAGGAATGGACAAGACTTGAAGAGTTTACGAAATACATGAACTATGATGAGTCTGCTGATGTGGTGCTTGGCTATGTCATCGAAGACCGGGAGAAAACGGGGAATGGTTTTTTAGAAGTTCTCCGAGATGGCCAGGGAAAGCCGGCAGGAATTGAGTATTTAGATGCGCTCCATATCCGCATTTGCAAGCTGAGTGAGCCAGTCGACGTCGAATTTCGGTATACAGAAAACGGCGAATTGAAAACAATGAATCGAAAGAAGCGATTCCGTAAATATGTGCAGGTGATCAATGAAAAGAAAGTCTTCTTCAAGGAGTACGGCGATCCGCGCATTTTACATTGTGAAACAGGCAAATACGATGACACCACCCCAGAGCCGCTTCGCGCAACAGAAGTGATTCATTTTAAAATCGGCAGTGGAACGTATGGGATTCCCCGCTGGATTGGCAACATCGTCAATATGTATGGGGCACGCAAGGCAGAAGAGCTGAACTACCTTTATTTTAAACAAGGGCGGCATGTACCTGGTGCCCTCATTGTCGAAAATGGAATGCTGTCTGAGTCTTCCTATCAGCAGCTTCAAGATTATATGGACGATATTGAAGGCTCTGATCATGCACATAAGTTTCTATTGCTTGAAGTCGAAGGTCTCCCGACGGAAAAAGGATTAACTGGAGAAGAAGATGTCTCAAATGTCAAAGTGAACTTCAAATCCCTAGCAGAGATCTTGCAAGAAGATGCCCTCTTTTTAGAATACGATGAAAAAACAAGAAACAAAATCCGCTCTGCTTTTCGATTGCCGCCTATTTACACAGGTGAGTCTCAAGACTATAACAAAGCGACAGCCGATACGGCGCGGAAAACAACAGAAGAACAGGTATTTCAGCCTGAACGGCATCTCATCACAGGGAAACTCAATACCCTTTTCCTGCCGGATCTTGATATTTGGCATGTCCGTTTCCTATTAAATGGTCCTGACTTTAGAGACCCATTAGAGATTGCCAAGGTTCTGACACCATTTATTCAGGCTGGGGCAGTGTCACCAAACGATTTGCGAGATCTCGCGGGACGTATCCTTGGGAAAACGTTAGAGGAATGGCCGGAGGATCTCTATCACAGACCTTTAGAAAGCAGCATGACATCAGCTGAACAACAGCCTCAACGAGAGCCAGATCAGTTGAAAGAATAAACCGAAGCGCGTGTGCTTTTTTGAAAGGGGGTGAACATATGCCAAGAGAATTAAAAAACGCAAAAATTACGCATGTTTCCTACGTGGACAGAGCCGCAAACAAAAAGAAATTCTTTTTGATGAAGGCAAAGAAAAGCCAGCCTGACTTTCAAAAAGAGGTGAGTGTGCTGACAAAGGCAGAAGATGCTCATCGCCTTGTGTATGGTGTCGTGTATGAACCGAATACACCTGATGCACACCAAGACTTTATGTCTGCCAAAGAAATTGAAAGAGCAGCACATGGTTTTATGAAAGATGCCCGCCACATTGACAAGCAGCATGATTTTCAACATGGTGTTGGCGAAGTGGTTGAATCATACATTGCACCAGCTGATTTTGAAGTAGGCGGTGAGCTGATTCGAAAAGGATCTTGGGTGCTTGTAACAAAGGCTTCTCAAGAGATTTGGGATCAAATTCAGAAAGGCCACATTACAGGATATTCTATGGCAGGAACGGCGGACATCGTAGCAATCGAAGAACAAGATCAGCTCCTATCTCAAAGCACGAATGAGAGAGGGCTTTTTTCTTTGCTGAAAAATTTCTTTTTGAAAGAGGAAGGTGCAAACATGTCACAACAATTTTGGAGCGTTTTAGACCATCTGCTGGAAACCTTACAGTCAAGTGATGGTGATGAGGCGGGGGTAAGAGCAGCGCTTGAGCAATTGCTGCCAATCGTGCAGGAGATTTTGAAGACAGAAGATGTGATTCAAACGATTGGTGAAAGGCCAGCCTCCGTACAAAAACAAGACACCGCTTTGACGACGGAGCAAGTACGAGAGCTTGAAAAAGCAAAAATGGCCATCGAAAACGTCTTACAGCATGCTGAACAGCAGGAAACAGATCAAACTGGGGAGGAACCTGTCCAAAAGGTGCTTGAGCAAGTCGTTGCACCGATTCGTCATCAGCTTTCTTCTTTAGAGAAATCAGCCAGCAGAGAAAAAGCAGCGCTTGAGCAAGTACTTCAGCAGCAGCTTTTGCCTATTTCAGAGCGGATTCACATGCTTGAAAAAGCGCGCGGCATGTCAAAACAAACAATCCACGATACACAAAACGACAGTACAAAGCCCATTTGGGATGGCTTACTATAAGCCTAAATAAGGAGGAAACAGTGTGAGAAATCAAGAGTTGATTCGCAAGGCCGAAATGACACTTGCCAGCTTAAAAACCGGCGGTCTCATGAACGCAACCCAATCCAACACATTCATTAGAATGATGCAAAATACACCAACCGTTTTAAATGATGCACGTATCATTCCAATGGAAAGTGATTCACAAAAAATCGAAAAAATCGGCTTTGGCCAGCGTATTTTGCGCCCAGCAGAAGAAGGCAAAGCGCTTGATGCGAAAGACCGTGTTGTCCCAGCGACAAGCACTGTCCAGCTAAATGCGAAAGAGGTTATCGCAGAGATCCACATGACCTACGACAGCATTGAAAACAATATTGAGAAAGACGGCATTCAGCAGACGATTATGCAAATGCTCGCTGAACGAGCAGCGGTTGACATTGAAGAGCTCATCGTCAATGGCGATACGACTTCAGCAGATCCATTTTTAGCTCAAATGGATGGTGTGAGAAAACAAGCGGTATCTCATATTGTAGACGCAAATGGGTCGGAAATTAGCCGCCAATTGTTTAAGCAAGCTTATAAAGCAATGCCGTCAAAATATTTACGTGTTCCTCAGGATTTCCGTTTCTACACATCCCCAAGCTTAGAAGTTGAATGGAAGGATCAAGTAGCAAACCGTCAGACGGGCCTTGGGGATGCGGCCATTCAAGGCGGACTTTCTTCTGCATTCGGTGTACCGGTCAAAGGTCTTGCCAATATGCAGCCATATGACGAAGCGGGAACAGATGTATCAGATATTTTGCTGACACATCCTAAAAATATTATCGTAGGTTTCTCTCGAAATATTCGAATTGAAGTAGAAAAAGATATTCGCAGCCGTAAATTTATTATTGTCCTCACAGCGAAGCTAGACAGCAAATTTGAGGAAGAGGATGCTGTAGCAAAAGTGATGAAAGTGAAAGAGTAGGTGACGGCAGACCATGATCATTTCTGCTGAAGAACTGCAGGCCTATTCTGTATTTGATCGTGTGAAAAATCGATCTGTAGAAAGACTGACAGCAGATATTATCGAAGCAGAAGCTGCGGTGTTTCAGATCGTAGGTCACGATTTCTCAAGCGAAAAATATCAGCCCCTCCCTGAAAAAGCAAGAATCGCATTATTAAAAATGGCCCAATATTTTGCCATGCTGAATGATGACGAATCTATGATGAAAGGCTTTACGTCAGAGAAAATGGGTGATTATTCATATGCGAAGGCAGCTGATCAAGTGAAAGGCAGACCCTATGTATATGCCCTGCTAGTAGATTACATTGAACCAACATTAACTGCCGGCAGTGCCAAACTAAAGGTGAGATCATTATGAGCTATCAATCTCTATTAACAGATCGCTGTGATCTTTTTCACCTTGAACAGAAGGAGTCTGCCCGCGGGAAATTTGGAATTCCAGCTGATGATTTACAAATGACACTTTCCTATCCCGACGCTCCCAGCCTGACCGATCTAGCTTGTTATGTCATAGAAAAGAACCAGTCACTTGTGCAAGAAGAGCCGAATACAGTCATTTATCAATCCTATCTTGTCCATTTTCCTTTAGGAAGTGATATTCGCTTGCATGACAAAATGGTGTGGAATGGCGTGTCACTCAAATTACAGCAGCCTAAAAAAGTGAAAAATCATCACATCGAAGTGATGGCAGTCAGGAAGGAAAATCTATGAAAATTGATGGACTTGACCGGCTGATTTCACAACTGCAGACAGCGTGTGATGGCGGCTTAAAGGCAGAATATCAAGATTGGCTGGAGGACATGGGCCTACAGTTTTTAGACATCATTCAGGATGAATTAACCAAGGAGAATGCTGTTGATACAGGACGGCTTCTAAGATCCTTTACACAAGGCGACAAGGAGAATCTTTTTCTCATGTCAAAAGGCGGTCTCACACTTGAAGTGGGAACGCAGCTTGAATATGCCTCCTATGTTAATGATGGACATGCCACTTCTTCAAGTGGAGAGCGAAGATGGGTGCCTGGCAGATGGACTGGCAGCCGCTTTGAATATGATCCGAATGCAAGTACAGGAATGATGCTTGCCTCTCAATGGATTGAAGGCAATGGCTACTGGGATCATGCTGTCATGCTCTATGAGCAAATGTTTGAACAGTCGCTGGATCGAAAGCTGCAAAGCTGGTTCGATCGACATTTTGGGAGGTGATGGAATGAATCAAGAAGTCGGGGCAATCATGCATTATATCTACACACACTTTCCTGTGACAATGTATGATCGTCTTTTGCCAGAACGCTTTCAAGTGCCATCCGTTTATGTGCCGCCTGTGACAGTGATCAGTGGTCCAGATACGGTTTCTACCTTTATGAAATCTTATTCGCTGCAAGTGAAAGTCTTTCATATTGATACAGAAAAAGCACATGATGCGGCAGAAACAATCGTTGATGCATTGCTTGCTGATCGTCAAATCATTCAGATGATGAGTGAAGACGGAGAGGTGCTTGATGATTATGTCCGCATAAAAAGAGTGGAAACAAGAATGATAGATCAAGGCGTAGCAGCGATTGTCCTGACATGGGATAGCAGCTATTGGTACAACCGAGACAAACAGGCAAGCCTTGAAGATATCAACTTTTCAGATGGGGTGATCAAACGTGAGCAAGACTAAAAATGCACAGCCCGCTCAAACAGCCGGCGAAGAAAAAGAATTTGGCTTTTCATTTGAAGCCTTAAAGGAGCACAGCAAGGATCTTTTTGGGGTCAAACCAGAAATCCTTGAAGGGGCTCTTTTTTATATCAAAGATCAACCAATTACAAAAACAGAAGCGAAAAAGCACATTGATGCTTTTTTGTCCAAGGAGGTTTAAAGGATGAACGGAGGCACTTTTACACCAGGTACAGAGAAAAAGCGTCCTGGCATTTACTTTAATTTTAAAACAACAGCAGAGCAGCGAATTACTTTAGGGGATCGAGGTACGGTGGCACTTCCTCTTGTGATGAGCTGGGGAGAGCCAAAAACCTTTATTTCCGTTTCAAATATGGAAGATTTAAATAAAAAGGTTGGACTCAACATTGATGAAAAGTCACTTCTTCTTTTCCGTGAAGCAAAGAAAAAAGCACAAACGGTCTTGCTTTACCGTCTAAATGAAGGAGAGCCGGCCAAAGCCGAAATTGCTGAAAATTTTGTCGTAACAGCAAATTATGGCGGCCAAAAAGGAAATGAGATCACAGTACAAGTCGCAGAAAATGTACTTGATAGCACAAAACGCGATGTTATCACTTATCTTGGAACAGATATTGTGGATAAACAGGTCGTTACCGATGTCAAAGACCTTGTGAAAAACAAATACGTTCAATTTTCTGGTGAAGGTGCAGTCGTCATTACAGCTGGTGTGGCACTAAAAGGCGGGAAAAACGGCGTGGCAAGTGTCGCAGATTATACAGCTTTCCTAGAAGCAGCAGAAACAGAATACTTTGATGTCATTGCCCTTCCAGTCAATAATAGTGAGCAATTAAAAGCAACCTTCGCTTCATTTATCGAACGTTTACGTGATAAGCAAGGACGTAAGGTGCAAGGGGTTGTGGCGAATTATGCAGCTGACCAAGAAGGAATCATCAATGTGACAAGTGGTGTTGTACTCGAAGATGGAACAGAACTAACTCCTGCTCAAACAACAGCATGGGTCGCAGGGGCAAGTGCCGGAGCAAACTTTAATCAGTCACTCACCTTTGTTGAATACGAAGGAGCAGTCGATACATTAGAACGCCTTGACAATGATCAAGTAGAATACCGGTTATCACAAGGGGAGTTCCTCTTCACCTTTGATGCGAGAGATCGTACCGTGAGTGTTGAAAAAGATATTAACTCCTTGACAAGCTTCACAACTGAAAAGAACCAGCAAATGGCGAAAAACAAAATCATTCGTGTACTTGATGCGATCAACAATGATTTAACATTCGAATTAAAAAATCTGATTAAATTACGCAAAGCCAATGGCAATGACATTCCAGCATCAGATGATGGAGTGCAGCTTGTGAAAACACTGATTACCCAGTACCTCACACAGCTTCAAGATGGCAGCGGCATTACAGGCTTTAACTCAGAAACAGATATCGTGATCGGCCTCAATGAAGATCGTGATGGATTTATCATCGATTTAGCGGTTCAACCAGTAGATGCAGCAGAAAAATTCTATTTCAATGTGGAGGTGAAGTAAGATGGCTTTTAAAGCGCAAAATACAATTTCAGGTAAAGAAGGTCGTCTTTTCTTAGAAGGTGAGGAGCTTGCATTTATCAAAACCTTCGAAGCAAACGTGGAGAAAAACAAATCAGAAGTGAACGTCATGGGCCGCCGAATGACTGGCCATAAAACAACGGGAGCAAACGGAACAGGAACGGCAACCTTTTATAAAGTTACATCTCGTTTCGTTCAATTGATGCTCAATTACGTGAAAAAAGGAGAAGATCCATATTTCACTCTTCAAGCTGTCATTGACGATAAATCATCAGGCCGTGGCACTGAGCGTGTGACATTATTTGATGTCAACTTTGATTCAGCTAAAATCGCTGGATTGGATGTTGATTCAGAGGCGCTTGAAGAAGAAGTTCCTTTCACGTTTGAAGACTTTGATCTTCCTGAGAAGCTGAAGAATACTTTCTAAGAAAAGTGGAGGAAATCAGCTAATTAATTAGCAAAATAAAAACTGAATATGCTATAATGCAGTTGTAATATAGCCGTCTTGAAGCCGTCTAAATTTCGTCTGGCAACGTCTTGTATTGGATTCATTAAAATATGTTTACATGCAAAGCTATTTGCATACAATAAAAAAGCCAGGATGCTCTAACATCCCGGCAATGTACAATGAGGCCCTCAAAGGGGCTGGCTAATCAATTTAGATAGTTTTTAGGATAGACTTCCCTTTAACCGTCCAAAGCTCAAGGGGAGTCTATTTTTTGTTTATATACGTCAACAAAGTAAGGATAAACATCCCGAATAAAAACATGAGGGAAATCGCTTCAAATGTTGACATATGCATCACCCCCTTCCTATCGGGGATGAGCCAGACGCCCTTGAGCAAGCCATTCAATTGTACAATTAAAATTATACATGAAAAGATTGGAAAGCACATTCAAAAAATGGATGTGCTTTTTTGCATTCAAAAAAACATAACAAAGGGAGTTTTTAAACATGAGTGAAAAACAAACATTTGATCTTTCATTTTTTATGCCAGGACAAACAGTAGAAGCGGAAGAAGTCAAAGTACCGATTTCTAAGCGTTTTGTTGATAAAAAAGGGAATGTCATTCCTTTTGTCTTTAAAGCTATTACAACTGAACGTATTGATGAACTGGAAAAAGAAAACACAACCTTCAAAAATATCAAAGGCAGAGGACGTGTGAAAGACTTAGACAGCCAGCGCTTCTACGCACGTATTGCAATTGAATCGACGATTTACCCAGATTTCCGTTCAAAGGAATTAAGAGAAGCCTACAGCACACAAGATCCAGTTGAAGTAGCAAAACGTGTCCTGTCAGTCGGCGGTGAATATGCGAACTGGTTAAACAAAGCGATCGAAATCAACGGATTCGAAGATGAAATTGAAGATTTAGAAGAAGCAGCAAAAAACTAATAAAAGATGGGGATAAAGAAGCCGTGTTTTTATATTACGCGATGCACGAACTTCACTACTCCCCATCTGAACTCCTTGATTTATACGAATCACCAAGACCATTCAAAGCGTTCCTTTTCGGACTGATCAGCTACAAACTAGACATGTTAGAAAAAGAAGCAAAGAAAGGAGGTAAGTAAATGGCGAAACTTACAGCGCGATTTGAATTAGAAGACCGGGTGTCGAAAAAGCTATTACGCATTCAAAAACGGTTTCAAACATTTGAGAAGCAGCTCAAACCATTTAGAAAACCAGTGAAAATAAGCCTAGAAATGGATGAAAAGAAGCTTAGAAATCTCACCTTATCGCTCCGGAAAATTTCAGCTGTTTCCATGACGCTGGATCAGGGAATCTATCGTGATCTAAAATCATTAAAAAATCAGTTAAATATGTTACCGAATCATATGGTCATATCCATTCAAGCAAAGGGACTGGATGTCATTAAAACCAGCATAGATCGTTTGAGACAAGTGGGGACAAGTCCCATTATGCTGACGTTTAAATTGAACGATCAATTATCAGGTAAAATATCATCAATCAAAAAATCAATCCTTCAGCTCATCAACAGAACGTACTATATGAGATTAAACATGGTTGACCAAGCCACCGCTGCAATTCAACGAATCAAAAAGACACTCAAAAGCTTGACGATGTCCAAACACGAAATCAGAGTGTCTGTTCAAGACAATGCAAAAAGTAAGTTGAAAAAACGAGATCAGGCAGAGTCTGTTGTGAAAGAAAAAACCATAAAAAAAGAGCCTGAGGCTGCTAGTCCCTCAGCTGAAACGGATGAACCTAAACAGAGTTTGCTACAGAACTTTGCCAATAAAGGATTAAATGAAATTCAAAAATATGCAGGTGACGTTGCAGACAAAGTGAAGGAAAAATTGAGTCCTAGAAAGTTTTGGGATGAAAAAGCACTTCCTTGGGTTGAAAATAAAATAGAAGAGTACAAACAAGATGTGATCGGAAGAATTAAAGAGAAGATTAAATTTAATCCTGAAGAAAAACTAGATCAATGGGTGAAGACTGGATTAGATCGTCTCTTTGGAGCAAGTGATCAATCAAGTGAAAATAGCAGTACCACTCCGGCACCAACAACAGCACCAACAACAGCACCAACAACAGCACCAACAACAGCGCCAACAACAGCGCCAACAACAGCACCAACAACAGTGCCAACAACAGCGCCAACAACAGCGCCAACATCTAGGTTAAGGGGACTAGGGGATGCGATGAAAAATATCGGTAAAGGGAGCGGTAAATTACTAAAGAAAGTACCTATTCTAGGTGGTTTACTTAGTGCAACAAATTTAATCGGTATGAAAAAAGAGAATGCTGGTGAAAAGATCGGTACGACTGGAGGCGGTATCGCCGGCGGGATGGCAGGTGCAGCAGCAGGTGCAGCCATTGGAAGCGTAGTTCCAGGAGTAGGTACAGCCATCGGTGGTCTAGTAGGCGGCATCGCTGGAAGTATGGGCGGCGAATCTATCGGTGAAACGATCGGAAAATGGTTTGATGGCGGCGGATTTGAAAAGATTGGCCAAAAAGCCATTGAAATCAAAGATCAAATTGTTGAAGTTTGGTCAACAGTTGCGACTTGGTTCACAGAATATGTCTGGACACCATTAAGCAGCACGGTTGTCACAGTAGCAACGACCATCTGGTCAAGCCTAGTCAATGCCTGGACGTGGATCCAAGAAACATTCAGTACAGTTGCAGGGTGGTTTATTGAAAACGTCTGGACACCGTTAAGTGGTACAGTCGTTACGGTAGCAACGACCATCTGGTCAAGCCTAGTCAATGCCTGGACGTGGATTCAAGAAACATTCAGTGCAGTAGCAGGGTGGTTTATCGAGAATGTTTGGACGCCGCTAAGCAGCACAGTCGTTACGGTAGCAACGACCATCTGGTCAAGCCTAGTCAATGCCTGGACATGGATTCAAGAAACATTCAGTGCAGTAGCAGGGTGGTTTATCGAGAACGTCTGGACGCCACTAAGCAGCACAGTTGTTACAGTCGCTACAGGGATTTGGACAGCATTATCAAATGCATGGAAAAAGATACAATCAATCTTTGGTGCTGTATCGACATGGTTTATGGAAAATGTGTGGAATCCACTTGTAGATACCGTAGGAACCATTAAAGATGGTATCGGGGAAAAGTTTGAAGAAGCGTATAAAGTCGTGACAGATATATGGGATGGGTTATCCAAATGGTTTGAGGACAACATTCAAAAGCCGATTGTAAAAGTAGCAGAAGCTATTGGTGATGGGTTTTCTAAAGCGTTTGGCTGGGTCAAAGATTTGTTTAATAAGGCTAGCGGTGGGGTTGATTTTGTATTGAAACAAGTCTTTGGAACCCCTGATAAAAAAGCCACAGGCGGCTATATCACCCAGCCAACCTTATCATGGGTCGGTGAAGCAGGTAACGAATTTGTTATTCCAACTCAAAATAACCGAGGACGTGGAAAGATGCTGCTTGCTCAGGCCGCTTCTCATCTTGGAATGTCTGTTATGCCAAGTGGAGCAGCTGGAAATCAAGTATCAAGCTCCCCAGCTCCTACAGCAGTAGCTGCATCATCTTCTGTCGGTTCAATAGACGGATCGGTCTCGATGACTGGGGACATTCAGGCCTCTAGCATTGGCGAGCAATTTAATGACGATTTTGAACAAGGGTTAAATCGTAAAGTAATCTCCCTTGATCAATGGAAACAAAAGAATATTCAGCAGCCTTTTGGTCAATTGACATCAGACTCAGGAAAGTATGGTCAACAAACGGTTTCAGCCTTTGCAAATGGTCAGCAGATGACACCAACAGGTACAGCCAGCTTCTTGCAAAGTCGTGTAAAAACACCATACCAACAAGTCATGACCGCATCACCAACTTGGGGTTCTGGAACGGTTAGTGGTTTTGCAGCAGGCCAAAATACCACATCAATTGGCACGAGCCAATACGTAGATCAACACATCAAACAACCATTCCTGCAAGCAAAACAAGAATCACCAGGCTGGGGATCTGGAATGATTGACGCCTTTAACAGCGGTATGCGTTCCAAAGGAAGCGAAGTCACGCAAGCGGCCAAAGAAATGGCGAAGAAAGTAGAACAGGCGTTTAGAGAGGAATTAGACATTCATTCCCCTTCACGCGTCATGATGAGTCTTGGGAAATTTGCATCAATTGGTGTCGTCAAAGGGCTCGACTCAGTTGATGTGAAAAAGTTTGCTGAAAATCAGGCTGGTTCATTAATCGGTGCCTTCAGCGGTATGGGAGCTTCAGGGCTTAATATTAAACAATGGCTCATGGCGGCCATCATGGCAACTGGCACATCTATGAGCTGGCTTCCAGGTCTGATGACCATCGCGCAGCATGAGTCACGTGGAAATCCGAGAGCGATCAACTTATGGGATTCCAACGCCAAAAAGGGAACACCTTCTAAAGGCTTAATGCAAACCATTGGAACGACGTTTAACGCCAATAAAGGCAAGGGCATGAATGACATTTGGAACCCAATTCATAATGCCGTAGCAGCCATTAACTACATTAAGGGCAGATATGGAACAGTCTTCAATACGCCGGGATTACGAAGTATGAGAAGAGGCGGTCCTTATAAAGGCTACGCAAATGGTGGATTGATTACTCAAGAGCAAGTGGCTAGAGTCGGTGAAGGAAACAAACGAGAATGGATTATTCCCGAGGAAAGAGGCATTCGCGGAAGGTATTTATTGACGCAGGCAGCTAAGGCACTTGGGATGCAAGTATATGATCCATCAAATGCATCTGCTCCTTTACCAGAAGCACAGATGCAGCAAGTCACCTCAGCTCAGTCTACTGGCAGTACAACATCGTCAGGTAATAAACAAATCACGATTCAATTCAATGGAGATCAGCATTTCCATAATGGACAAGATCAGCAATCGCTAGTCGAAAAAATTAAACAAATGCTTGTAGATGAACTGGAAATAGAGCTTCATACAGGAACGAAGGGGGTCGTGATCGATGGGTAAATCAGTGTATCAATTGTGGATTTCCCAAGGAAAGGACAAGTTGCGATTCCCTGTTCTTCCATCCGAACTCGAAATCACAAATAACGTACAAAATGAAACGGTAAAGGTCGCCTCTTTTGGAGAACTGACCTTTATTGACGTACCATCGGCGAAACAAGTATCATTCACTTCATTATTTCCTAAGAAATATTCGCCGATTGCTGAATATAAAAGCATTCCATCACCAGAGAATGCAATCGCGAAAATTGAACGAATGATGCGTTCAAAGAAATCCGTGCGGTTGATTGTAACTGGGACAAAAATCAATATGACGTGCAGCATTGAAAGCTTCACCCACAAGGAAGGGTCATATGATATTGGAGATCGTGAATTTACGATCGAGTTAAAAGAATATAAAACCGCATCGCCTAGGAAAATAAAACGGAAGAAAAAAGCAAAACAAACGAAAAAGAAACGGCCTTCAAAAACACCACCAAAAATGTACACCGTCAAAAAAGGGGATACGCTATGGGCCATTTCTGGCAGGTTTTATGGCGACAGTACAAAATGGCGGCGTATTTGGAATGCCAATAAATTAGCGATGATTAAACGTAGCAGACGTAATATTAAGCAGCCGGGGCATTGGATTTTCCCTGGACAAAGGTTAAAAATACCACAATAGGGGGGCTGGCATTGATCGAGCTTTTTGCCATCAGAAGCGGCACCATGTATGAGCTTGTCACAGAGAGTGTGACACTTCAGGGGCAAAGGTATCAAGCCCCTCGCTCAATTCAGGCAAATATTATCACAAAGCAAGGCAGTCAAACTTATTACCGTGTCTCGGAAGGGGACACGGTTCTTTTTAAATGGAAAGGAAAAGAGCTTTTTAGAGGCATCGTTTTTTCCCGGACACCTGTTGAAGGGAAGATGACCTTTACCGCATACGATATGCTTCAATATTTGGTGAAAAACCAAGATGTCTATGTTTTTTCAAATCAAAGAGCAGATCAAATCTTAAGGCGGATTGGAGCTGACTTTCAAATTCCAATGACCTCCATCGCCAATACAGGACATGTCATCAAATCACTAGTCTTTAAAAATGATACGAGCCTGTATGACATGATATTGAAAGCATTGAAAGAAACGAAGCGGCAGACGGGAAGAAACTATCAAATCTATTCTGCTAAAGGCAAGATGGGGCTGAGAGCCTGGCCTGATCCAGAGGACGTATGGGTCATTGAATCAGGCATCAATCTCATCAGCTATCAATACAGCACCTCAATTGAAGAGACAGCCACTCGTGTCAAGATGCGTACGTCTGCTGATGAACAGGGGAAAAATAAGAAAAAAGGCAGTAAATCAGAGATTGTGGTGATTGAACAGGATAAAGCCGGTCAGAATAAATACGGTATTTTACAGCATGTTGAGACAGTCACGGGGCAAATCAACCAGCCGCAGCTGCAAAAAAGAGCCAAAGTACGGCTGGCAGAGAAAAAAGGCGTCAAACAAGAAGTCAAAAGCATCCAAGCGCTAGGAATTCCTGAGCTGCAAAGCGGTCTCCCAATCTATTTGAAAATTCCCGAAATCAACGTAAAAAAAACTTACTGGATCGATCAAGACAAACATGAATTCAGTGGGGTGAAACACACCATGACCATTGATGTTGTTGAGAAAAATTCAATGCCAAAGGGTGATCAAGCGTGAGATTAAGTGAAGCAATTAAACAATTGGCAGTGAATGCAGTAGACGCAGAATCTCCAATCGATCTTGTCATTGGAGAAGTCACGGCGGTTTCCCCGCTGAGCATCCGATTAAATGAAAATCATAAGCTGATCATTCCAGAAGAATTACTGATTTGGCCGAAGCGCTTAAATAAGGGTGAGGATGATGAGCTGAAAAGAGGAGACAGTATTATGGTGCTTGCAATGGCAGGAGGGCAGTCCTTTTACATCATCGACAAATTGTAAGGGAGGTGATGAACGTGGCACTTTCACCAGAGGAAGAAATCGAGGAAATAGAAGAAGACGAAGAGGTCGAAACCTCGACGACGTATCGAATAGATTTTGAAACAGGCAGACTGACAGGCGAAACCATTTCAGGTATTGAAGCAATCCGGCAATTTATTTATATGACACTTAGGACAGAGCGATATGCACATCCTATCTACAGTCACGACATTGGCACTGAAATTCAGGAGCTGTTGACGGATACAGAAGCTACGGATGAATACAAAGAGATGGAGATTCCAAGGCTGCTAGAGGAGGCACTGCTCGTTGACGAGCGGATTGATCATATTGAAGAGTTAGAGGTCACAAAGCAAAATGAATCGTTTCATGTCAAATTAGCTATTGTCACAGATGAGGGAACATTAGAAATAGAGGAGGTGATGGAGGGCGATGTTTGAGGAACAGACGTACGAAGCATTAATGGAAAGAATGCTGGACAGACTGCCAGATGATATAGATAAAAGAGAAAATAGCGTGATTTGGAATGCCTTGGCACCTGCTGCTGCTGAACTGGCCCAATCCTATATTTGGCTTGATCAAGTGTTTGAGCTGGTCTTTGCAGATACAGCACAAGGAGAGTTTCTAGATCGGCGGGCTGCTGAAGTAGGAATTGAAAGAAAACCAGCCACTAAAGCGGTTTGGTCAGCGGCCATTCAGCCAGAGAATATCAATATTCCAGATGGCTCACGTTTTTTTATTGAAGACGTTTATTTCCAGTATTCGAAGGATGGCACGCTAGAATGTGAGACACCTGGTAAAGCAGGCAATGTTCAATTAACAGATCAGCCGCTGCTGTCACTTGATACAATTCCAGGACTTGAATCGATTACGATGAAAGAACTGGTCATACCTGGTCAAGAGGAGGAAGATGACGCTTCATTATACGATCGATATTTAATACGTGCGAGGCGAGAGGCTGTCAGTGCCAACAGGGCGCATTATAAAAAATGGGCTGAGGAAGTAGCCGGTGTTGGCAGAGCGAAGGTGTTCCCGCTTTGGAACGGAGAAGGGACGGTCAAAATTGTTATCACAGATGGCAATCTAGATGTTGCATCAGACCTTCTTGTCAAAAGGGTACAGGAATATATCGACCCAGAGCCAGGTGAAGGAGAAGGACAAGCGCCTATAGGCTCAAAAGCAACCGTTGAAAGCGCCAAATGGCTGGATATCGACATAGAAGTGGCTGTCGAACTTCAAATGGACTGGACCCTTGAAGGAGCTCAGAAAGAAATAGAAGAAAAGGTCAAGACGTTGTTGAAATCAATCGCATTTGAAAAGAGTACCATTCGAATGTCCGCCTTAAATGATATTCTGTATCATTCAGAAAGTGTGTCAGATTATGCAGATGTGTTATTGAATGGAGAGTCGAAAAACTTAGTATTACAGGACATTGAGATTCCGCGTCTTAGGCAGGTGAAGGTTATTGAGCAAACAGGATGAAATGAAAAACTATTTGCCGCCATATTTTACAGAAATTTATGAAGTAGATCACCTGCTCAAGACAGAAGCACCTGAATTTGAGCAATTGGATGAATCCATTTTCGACTTAACGGATCAGTTCTTTCCTTTAACAGCGACATGGGGATTGAATAGATGGGAAAGAATGCTGAAGGTACAGCGGGAATCAGATGATTCAATTGAACTGCGCAGAGCACGCTTACTCAATATGATGTCGAATATTCCGCCAATCACATATCTTTCATTAGAGAAATCAGTGAATCGCTTTCTCAAGAATCCAAGTGCTGTCATCCGTCTCACAACCAATCGTTATCACTTCGCCTTACGTGTGAACCTTGATGATCTGCAAAACACGAGATATATTGTAGAAATTCTTGAAACGTTAAAGCCTGCTCACTTGGCTTATACGTTCACTGCTTTTCATCATACCGACGTACATGAAAAAAATGATCATCACGTGAGGCTCACACTGCGCAGCAGGGTGGGTTTTTTCGATCATATCCCGATTTTACTCAATGGTGAATTTGCCTTAAATGGTACGTTTTATCTTAGTGGAACACGAGGTACAACGGATGTGCCTGCTCGTTTTCGGCATTCATTAAACATGAGAATGCGGCTTCTACATCAGTCAGAAACAGCACATCGCATGAACTATGTCATGACTGGAGCGGTACATGAAACGAAGCAAGGAACGGCATTGACTTTACGCACAAAAAATCAGCTTCAGCATCAAACCAAAAAGAAGGTGACGTTCCGTCTGCCAGTACATGTCCAAACTGAGCAGGGTGGAAGCTTACTAATCAAGGATCATTACTGGATTCTTGATGGATCTGTTCCGCTGGATGGATCAAAAATGCTAGCAGCAACTTCTAAAAAAATAGAGCTATAAGGAGGATCACAATGGCTGATCAATTAACCGTAACAACACTGTATGCACGACAACAAATGGCAAAGGCAAGAGCAGAAGGAACAAAACTCACAAAAGTCGTCAAAATGGCATTTGGAAATGGGGGAACGAAGGATGGAAAACCGATCTCTCTCGACGGTACCGAACAAGCACTCAAAAAGGAACTGGTCCAAAAAAATATTGATTCATTTACCTTCATGGAGCCAGCAAAAATCCGCTACACCTGCACGATCGCCGAAGGAGAACTGGCAGGAGAAGTCATCAACGAACTAGCTCTTGTCGACGAAGACGGTAAATTCACCGCCATCCGCACCATGACAGACAAACAAAAAGACGGCGACATCGAATTCGTTTTTGAGATTGATGATATTTATTAATGGAGGGGAAATGAAGTGGACATAAAATCACCTTTACCGTTTGAAACCACTGACAAAGCCCATGCCAACTTGTTTAACCAGATGGTCGACACACTTGTAGAGAATGATCATGCGCTGAGTAAACAAATTGCAGGGATCACAAATGAAAGCTTTTTCAAGCTAACAGGGGATCAAGCCATTCAAGATGCGACAATCAGCGGCGAGGAATATCCAATAGGGATTACATTCATGGATATTGGTCAAGCCAATGATACGGGATACCCTACAAGATTCGGCTTTGTGAAAAATGAAAAATATAGTAACTTTCGATTTATTCAATATTACTATGGGACTGGAAACGAAGCAGGAAGTTATTTTGATAGCACAGGTACGTGGTGTCGTCACTGGTGGACAGGATCGGGTTGGACCGACTGGCATAAACTATCTGGGTTCTGTCATGCCAATATAGGTACAACTGGGAAGCAGCTGTTAAACAAGGGAGAGCACCAAAAAGTCCTTTTTAATCGAAAGATAAAAGACAGTCATAACAATTTTGATATTAAAAATAATCGCTTCATCTGTTCCGAAAATGGGATGTATTTAGTAAATGCAGGTGTTTATATTGAAACCTTTCAACGATACTCAAACTTTGAATTAGCGATTTATTTAAATGGAAAAAGGTATAAAAACATTGCACATCACAGACAAAGTCCAGGAAGTCCTTCTGATACATTGAGTTTAAGTATGGGGCTTTATGGTGCTGCAAATGTTCCTGCTAATAAAGGGGATTATTTAGAAATTTATATTTATGCAGCATATGACGGAGACGTTAGTCGTTATATATCAGAGAACTCGGGCTGGTACAACTATTTCGATATTACAGAAATAGGCGGCAGAAATTTCCCACGAGTATAGGAGGGGTTTGATGATTTTATATGAAGCCATTAAATATAAATATCCCAATGCGGACCCGCAAAAGGATTTTGAACTAAGAAATGATGGTGCTGATTCGTATATAGATGAGTGGTATCTTGATGTGCCCAAACCAACAGAAGAAGAATTGAAAAAATGGTGGGAGGAATCACAAACCAATCCAAGGTATCACCCACCGCTCCCGCTAGATTATCTAGCGCAAGAAGTAGCAAAAGAAAAGCTGATGAGAAAACAGCTTGAACATCAATGTGATCTTCTATCAAACGAACTAAAAGCGCTAAAAAATGACATCCTTTTCATTAAAGGGGAGAGTACAACATGAATTATTGGGTAATGGCATTATATTTTCAATGGGTGACACCTGAGTTGGTCAAACAAGCAGTTGAACTAGGTGATTGTTCGATGGAAGATCTAAATGCAGGATACGAGCAAAGGATGCTCACTTTTGAGCAGCTGCAAGAAATAGAACCAAGCTTAAGCACTACTTGAAAATGATCTTGGGATATTAGAGCATTTCTTAAAACATACAAATGATGCGAGAATACACGCAGCTGAAACAGAAAAGAAGAAATGTAATGATTCCCAGAGTGATTAGATAACATTATATAGTGGAAGTCAGCATGCTGTTTATTTTGCCTGAAGGTATCGGCCGCAGCAGGAAATTTATTTGTTGGAGTCGCTTCAGTATAGGGATTTTAAGAGTACCTCGATTCCATCTTACCTTATTAGATAAGGGAATATGCGTGTGGAATATTATGTAAATAATGTCAATTCGACAGAGTTTATTACATTTAATTTTAAGTTCAGTACAACTGAAGTCAAACATCATTACATGTAAAAAAATTTACATGAACAAGTGGTAATAGATTTGAAAGGAGAATGATCATGGAGATTAAGACACCACGTACTTTTAAAACAACTGATAAAGCCCATGCTGATCTATTTAATGACATGGTTGAGGCCTTTCTTGACAATGATGTGGGTCTATTAGAGGCAATCAATCAACATATGAAAGATATAAAACCACATGCATCTGAAGCGGAAAAGAAAAAATGGAACGATTCTCAGAGCTATAAAATTACAGCAGATAATGGAAGTCAGTTAATTAATGTGCCAGCAGATGCTAGGATTTTTGATGCGATAAAAGGGAAAGGAACGTGTACTTTTTATGCAGCTTCTGGAGTCGAAGATTCCCCAGTAAATATATCATTGAGAGGATTACAGACAGTAGGTGAAGATAACATTGGTACTGGCTTTGCTGTAGATATTGCTGGTAATGCTTATAGTTTTTACTATAATGCTGCACATACTGCTATTAACTGGACAAAGCTCCCATCAAATGCTGAAAGAAACAAATGGAATGATGGACAATTATCTAAGATCACCTCAGATAATGGAGGGGTGATTCTATCTGTTTCTGATGGTGAAGATTTACTTGAAAAGGTTGTTTCTTTAGGCCCGAAGCATGGTACATTTTATGCCACAGGTAAAGCATTAAACAGCCCAACAACAAGATCGTGTCGTGGTATGTATCATTTTACTTCTCAAGATAGTAATGGAAAAGGGACATTTGGATGGGTCATAGCAATAGATTATAACAATTACATGTATACAAACTATCTTGATTTAAATTTGGGGTGGCAAGGCTGGAAACGTGTTTTAACAAAGGAGGATATGGATAATACTTCTTTTGTTGATACGTATGATCTCGATAATTCTTCTGTATCAGCCGTTGAAAACGTTCCAACAAAACTGAATTTTGGTGATACAAGATCAGACGACCTAGGAGAGTATAATCGTTCGCGCGCTGAAATTACACTGAAAAACAATGGTCTGTATTTAATTAGGCTTTATCTTAATAGCAATAACATTCCTGTTGGATCAGATAGCATTTTATCATGTTATGTGAATGGTACAGAATTTCAACGATTAGGTAATTGGAATCCTGTTATCTCATCAAGTATATGTGTATTGTACCTTCAACAAAAGTTTAAAGCAGGAGATAAATTAACATTTTATATTACACCCAAAAACACTGGGAGAACCATTACGGTAAATAGAGCTTATGTTACCTTGTCACAGCTAAGATAAGGATATTTGAAAAGAAAGTGGGTGAGCAAATTGGAAGTAGAAGTCGTTCAAAACTTGATATAAAAATTGTAGGAAGGAGAGAACACAGTGGATATAAAAACTCCTCGTTCTTTTGAAACGAGTGACAAAGCTCATGCTGATCTATTCAACGATATGTTGAAAATACTGATTCGTAACGACACTGGTATATCAGAACAATTAACTAATCATATCGATGATTCGAGACAGCACTCTTCAGAACTAGAAAAAAAGAAATGGAATGAGTCGCAGCTGTATAAAATTACAGGAGATAATGGAGTACAACTTTTAAATATTCCTGTCGGCTCAAAAATTTATGACTCAATTAAAGACAAAGGGACATGTACATTTTATGCGCCCAGTGGAATAGAGGATAGCCCTTCACAATATGCCATTAGAGGGATACAGACAGTGGGACAAAATAATATTGGAACAGGCTTTGCGATAGATACATCAGGCAATGCATATTACTTCTACTATAATTCTAGCCATTTATCTATCACTTGGACTCAGATTCCGACAGTAGCTGAAAAAGATAAATGGAACAACGGACAGTTATATAAATTGACTCAAAACAATGGTAGACCTATTTATAAAGGGGTAAGTGAGACCACTGACTATAACGAAATTACGGAAACAGGAATGTATCTCATTTATAATGCTGGCCTTAATGGTCCAATAGAGATCAAAAGGGCATTTATGATTGTTATCAGTTATGGAAATACCCTGTTACAAACTATATATGATGCAGTCAATGGTCTGAACTCTTTTTATAGAATCAGGAAGACTGACTATACATGGACTGAATGGGAAAGGCAGCTCACATCTACAGATTTAAATGCTATTCAATCGTTTCCTATTACTGATATTAATGGACAGGGGAAGGCTTATATCAGAAATACAGAAGATTTCCATGAAGTATTACCAAAGTATCGAGGTTTAGTTCATTTTGCATCTGCAAATGCACCAACCAATGGCCCGGGTAATGCGTTAAGGGGGATTTGGACTTGTAATAACACAGGTACGTACGGGCAGGCAATTGGCTTTGACAACTTAAACCGCACGTGGCGTAAGACTATAGCGAATGGCGTATGGTCAAAATGGGAACAGTTATTGACCAGTAACGATTTGAGCAGTGAATGGAATCAAGTCACTCTGATTAATGGTACAGCAAAGCATAATTCCGTATACCCACTCAAATTTTCTATAAGGCAGAACATTTTATACTTACGAGGATCATTTGAAGAAATACCTATAAATGAAACTGTAATTGCTCGATTTGTTCAAAAGCCGTCTACTACCACAGTATTCGTTGGTGCGACGGTTGGGTCGTACGGAGCAGCACGAATGACGCTTGTTCAGGACGGTTCACTTAAATTTGATGGTTTGTCAGCGAACGATGCATCGAAAGTCAACCGCATCGAAATAAATGCTGCTATACCTTTATGGTAGGAGGGGTTACAATGCACATTTATTACTATGACGAGAATTTTAATTATCAAGGCGAAGGTGTAATAAGTGATTATAATGAGATTCCGAAAAGCGCTACTGATGTACGTCCGCAAGAGGGTTTATATCTTCCTAAATATGACGAGAACAAGAGAATGTGGTTTGAATCAGCATCTAAAGAATACATTGATAGCTTGCAGCCAAAGCCGCTGCCACCATCAGAAATTGATCTATTAAAACAGCAAAATGCTGATCTGCTTCAGCAACTGGCAGAGTCAGAAAAGAGAGTAGAAGAACAATCAAAAACAATATCAGAACTTATCATGTTGCTGAATGAAAAGGGGGTCATTTAATTGGATTGGTTCCGTAGTATTTCATTGTTCTATCAATGGAAGTGTTATGAAAATGAAGATGTAGCAAAATTTGTTCGTTTCGAGAAGATTACGCCGGAACAATACAAAGAAATAACAAGAGAAGAATATCCAACAAACGCTAAATAGGCGTTTTTATTTTGCCTTCTTTAAAATGGGCAAAGTGAGGGAGTAGGTGAGTGCAGTGGAAATGGATTTGACTCAATATTTAATGACACAAGGACCGTTTGCGGTGTTGTTTTGTTGGGTGCTGTTTTACGTATTAAACACAACAAAGGAAAGAGAAAACAAGCTCAATGAGCAAATCGAGGCACAAAATGATGTGTTAGCAAAGTTTAGTGAAAAGTATGACGTCGTGATCGACAAACTCGACAAAATAGAACGAAATTTAAAATAGGAGGAAAAATCATGAAAACATTCGACAAAGGCACTGTAATTCGCACAGTGCTTCTTTTTATTGCTCTGATCAATCAAACGCTTGTCATGTTTGGACAAACGGTGCTACCGATTAGTGAGGAGCAAGTACAAACCGCAGGTGAAGCACTTTATGTGGCAGGTTCTACGATTTTCACTATGGTCACAGCGGTAATAGCTTGGTTTAAAAACAATTATGTGACCTACAAAGGCCAATTACAAAAAGATGCTCTGAAACAAAGAGGGCTAACAAAATAATACTTGAAGGAGAAACGACATGGTGAAAATCATTCAAGCATTGATCCCAAAACAACATCGCAACAGACCAGGAAACACAATGAAGCCGCTCTATATTACAGTGCATAATACGTCAAATAGTGCAAAAGGTGCTAATGCTGCCAGTCATGCAGCGTTTGTTGCACGTTCAAGTACCGGTGTCAGCTGGCATTACACTGTTGATGATCAGGTGATTTATCAGCATTTACCGTTAAACGAAAACGGCTGGCACGCAGGGGATGGCAGAGGCACCGGCAATATGAAGTCAATTGGAATTGAAATTTGTGAAAATGCAGACGGTAACTTTGAACAAGCAGTCGAAAATGCCCAATGGCTCATTCGCAAGCTGATAGGAGATTTGGGGATTCCTTTATCAAATGTAGTGCCTCATAAACATTGGAGCGGGAAAGAGTGTCCAAGGAAACTTCTCGGACGATGGGATCAGTTTAAAGCTGGCATAGCCACAGCGCATACCGGCAGCAAAAGCACAAGAAAACCAGTTCAGGCAGAAAGCTTGAGCCACAAAGCACCCGTTTCCAAACAGAAATCGTCAAACCTGCCATCTGGCATTTTAAAAGTAACCAAGCCCTTAACAAAAGGCCCTCAAGTCACTGCCGTGCAAAAAGCCTTATCATCCCTCTATTTTTACCCAGACAAAGGGGCAAAAAACAACGGGATTGACGGCTATTATGGACCAAAAACGGCAAATGCGGTCAAACGGTTTCAGCTTATGAACGGCTTAGCTGCAGACGGAATTTACGGACCGAAGACGAAGAACAAAATCGAACAATTGCTGAAGAAGTGACGATCTTTAAAAAGAGCTATCAGCAAGTGAGGAAATGCTTCCTTGCTGATAGCTAACAAAAAATCACATCATATGTGGTATAATCAACCAAATCACTATCATGAGAGGAGGGAAAAATGAAAAAAGAACTGTTCCAGATCATCGTGCTGTCAGTGCTACTCATCTATTTCATTTATCACGGAATGACGAGCGGTTTTCCTGTGTCCTATACAATCATTCTCATCTTAACTTATCTTTCTGTGATTACATACCGCATCATAAATTTATTAAGAATACGAAAAAACAAAGAACAAGCATAAGAGATATGTACATAAAAAAACCATCCTTGATTTCTCAAGAATGGTTTTTCGTATGGAGCATAGCGGGATCGAACCGCTGACCTCTACGCTGCCAGCGTAGCGCTCTCCCAGCTGAGCTAATGCCCCGAGGTATGACGACATAATTTATTATAATCAATCCTCCTGTGAAATTCAAGCTGTAAAACGTAAACACAACGTCTAATTTTCCTTCTGCTCAATCGGAATATAGTCAAAAATTTCGCCAGAATGAACAGAATGGGCTAATCGTCTCAACCAGTCATAATAGGCTTTTGAGCTTTCAAGCTGCTCAATGAGCTGCTGCGCTTCCTCTCTTACATGTTCCTCCAGCTGATCATCATGCGCCACCTCTTGAAGCTGCTCTTGCGCTTCTTCGATTGCCGTTAAATTGACCTCGACCTCTCGTTCCCATTTTTGAGGAAAGAAGTTCGTGAAAAACTTAAAAAAGTCTTTTTCCGCAACAAAGCTGTGTTTTCTTCGGCCTCTGTGAAACGTCTTTTTGACAATATTCATGTCTTGCAGCTTTTTCACACCCGTACTCATACTCGGCTTACTCATTTGCAGCTCTTCACGCATTTCATCGAGTGTCATTTCCTCGTTTAAATACATCGTCCCATATAGAATACCTGCACTTCGTGTAATGCCATAGAGATCCATCGTTTCAGCTATGGAATCAATGACTAGATCTTTAGCAGCTAAAATACGATCTTCTGCTTGCGGCTGTTCCTGCTTTTTCATTTTGTCCCTGCTTTCTATTAAGAGAATTCAATCCGTTCAAAAAAATCTTTATGGACTATATGTTAACGAAAGAATACAAAAAGTCAAAATAAATGAAGCATATCTCCCCTTTGACAGAAAAATTTGAACATGATAAGTTAATTATGTTCAAAACGTTAAATTTTTATTTAACAAACTTACCAAAGAGAATCAGAGGAGGTTCCTTCTATGAGTCAAACACTATTTATAGACGGACAATGGGTTGGCGCTAAAAGTACCGACACGCGGGATATCATCAATCCGTTCAATCAAGAAGTGATCGCGACAGTCAGCGAAGGATCTAGAAATGACGCGCAGCTAGCCATTAAAGCAGCGAGAAAAGCCTTCGATCAAGGGGACTGGGCAAATCTTCCTGGACTTGAAAGAGGAAATATTGTGTTTAAGATAGCTGAATTGATTAGACGTGATCTTGATGAACTAGCCAAATTGGAATCACTTGATACAGGCAAAACATTAGAGGAAAGCAAGGCAGATATGGATGATATTGCGAACGTGTTCCAATATTACGCAGGATTGGCTGATAAAGATGGCGGGGAAATCATTGCATCGCCAATTCCAAACTCGAAAAGTGAATTAATCAGAGAGCCTGTCGGTGTATGCGGACAAATCACTCCTTGGAACTATCCATTGCTTCAAGCAAGCTGGAAAATCGCGCCGGCTCTTGCGGCGGGAAATACAATTGTTTTAAAGCCAAGTGAAATCACACCACTCACCACAATTAAAGTATTTAAACTCATGGAAGAAGCGGGCGTTCCGGCAGGCGTTGCAAACCTAGTGCTTGGACCTGGGGCAACGGTTGGGGATGAGCTTGCTGTGAATGATCAAGTAGATCTGATTTCATTTACAGGCGGTATTGAAACAGGTAAGAAAATTATGCAGGGAGCCAGCGCTAATGTGAAAAAAATAGCCCTTGAGCTTGGCGGAAAGAATCCGAATATTGTGTTTCAAGATGCTGATTTAGACGTAGCGGTTGACCAGGCAATGAATGCTGTGTTTTTCCATGCAGGGCAAGTGTGTTCAGCAGGGTCACGTTTGCTGGTGGAAGAATCCATTCATGATGAATTTTTAGAAGAACTGGTGAAGCGTACGAAAAAAATCAAGCTAGGCAACGGCTTTGATGAAGACACCCAGAGCGGGCCGCTCATCTCAGCTGAGCATCGAGAAAAAGTAGAAAAATACGTCAGCATCGGTTTAGAAGAAGGCGCTAAGTTAGAGACAGGTGGAAAAAGACCTGACACAGAGGAGCTGCAAAATGGGTTCTTCTACTTGCCGACCATTTTCTCAGGCTGCACGTCAGATATGCGGATTGTGCAGGAAGAAGTCTTTGGACCTGTCCTGACAGTTGAGTCCTTCCGTACAGAGGAAGAAGTCATCAAGCTGGCAAATGATACGATTTATGGATTAGCAGGAGCTGTGTGGTCTTCTGATATCAGCAAAGCCGAAAGAGTGGCTCGGCAATTAAGATTAGGCACGGTTTGGATCAATGACTTCCATCCTTATTTCGCTCAAGCACCTTGGGGTGGCTATAAGCAATCAGGCATTGGGCGTGAATTAGGACGCACGGGACTTGAGGAATATACCGAGCTGAAGCATTTATATCGAAATACAAAACCTGAAGCAGTTCATTGGTTTAAATAAAAATTACGCATTTGGAGGAGATTCTATATGACACTAAATATGAAAATTGAAAGCATGCAGAAATTCCATACATTTGAAATTCCGACTGTCATCAAACACGGCATTGGTGCAGTGAAACATGTCGGGGAAGAAGTAAAAGCATACGGCGTTTCAAAGGTATTACTTGTAACAGACCCCGGGATTTATCAAGCGGGCGTGGTGGACCCCGTAATTGCTTCATTAAAAGAAGCACAAATTGATGTTGTTCTATTTAATAAAGTAGAGCCAAATCCGCCAGTCCGTCTAGTGAACGAAGGATCTGCTTTATATGAAAAAGAAGGCTGTAATGGATTAATCGCAGTAGGCGGCGGTAGCTCAATGGATACAGCAAAGGCAATCGGAGTAGAGGCGACTCATGAAGGTTCAGTCCTTGATTACGAAGCGGCAGAGGGGAAAAAACCGCTTGAAAACAGAATCCCGCCTTTAACCACTATTCCGACAACAGCTGGTACAGGTTCAGAAGTGACACAATGGGCAGTCATTACTGATGAAGAAAGAGAATTCAAATTCAATACAGGTGGTCCTCTCATTGCAGCTCATCTTACAGTGATTGACCCAGAGCTTCATGTATCCATGCCGCCTCATGTGACAGCAATGACTGGAATTGACGCACTTGCTCACGCGATTGAATGCTATACGATGAAATTTGCTCAGCCGATTACAGATGCGGTAGCGCTCATAGCAATTGAATATGCAGCTCATTATATTCGCCGCGCTTTTGCTGATGGCGGGGACTTAGAAGCCAGATATGGAATGGCACAAGCTGCGATGCTTGCCGGGCTTTCTTATGGAAGTGAATCAGCTGGCGCTGCACATGCGATGAGTCAAACACTCGGAGGCATTATTCCTGTCGCGCACGGTCAGTGTGTTGCAGCGATGATGGGACCAGTGATGGAATATAACTGGAAAGGGTATCCGGAAAAATTCGCACGAATTGCGCAAGCGTTTGGGGTTGATACAAGCAGAATGACAACAGAGGAAGCAGCCAAAGCAGCCGTGAACTGGATGTATGATTTAGTAGAAGATTTAGAAATTCCTTCATTAGAAGAACAAGGTGTATCAAAAGATATGATTGACCGTTTATCTAAAGAAGCGATGAAAGATCCGCAAACAGTTGGAAACCCAAGAGATCTAAACGAAAAAGCGTACAAATGGATTTATGCGCGTTGCTTTGAGTTAACACCTAAAACAGTGTAACAATGAAAAAAGGCTCCCTAAAGGGAGTCCTTTTTATGTTTTATAGTTGTTCTTTAATTTCTTTGATTTGATGAATATGGCGTTTTTCATGTGCGCCGATAAAATCAAGATATTGCTTAAGGGATAGCTCTTTAAACACAGGGTGTGCAATGACGCGTTTGAAATCTTCCTCAGTAAATGTTGATAAAATTTGATTGAGCTGCTCACGAGCTGTATCGAGCTCATCCTTTAAATGTGTAGGTGTCACATGCTTGTGCTCAGGCGCAACAATACTAGGCGCAGTGGCTTTTTTCGAACGGTCCTCTGCCATTTCCACCGGCTTTGGTTCATATTCTTTGATCGGTGCTTTTTTTCCCTCAGCAGCTAGATGTTTTGCTGCAACTAGATCCATTTTCTTTAAATGATCTGCTACCTCTTGAATACTCCAAGTATCATCAGATAATTTTTGGTTCAATTGTTCTTCGCTCAAACCTTGTAGTTCGTGCCACAATTCTTGTCTTGCTTCATGTAATAAACTCATTTTCTTCATCACCTCAAGATCAAATTTTAACATAAGGGTACATGACAATCATTCTTGAGCTATCCGAAAATCCCTTTGAAGAATTGTGATGAAATATGAAACCTTTACAAAAGTGGTTCGTATTACCTGTTACAAGGAATACATTGGAGGTGAGTGTGGTCTAAATGAAACAAAAGATGTTTATTTCATGAAGAAAGGGTGAGGAAGATGGATGTGTTTGGGCTGCCTCTTCAGACACTGTATTTATACATATTGATGATATCAGGAATCCTGACACTTGTTTTCGTCTTTTTCGGCGATGTATTTGATGGATGGTTTGAAGCGATCCCTGTTCCATTCCTTCAACCAACATTGATCCTCGCATTTCTTACCTTTTTCTCGGCTGGAGGGTTTATCTCTGAAAAAACAGCAATTGTAGGAAGCGGACTTGGCGCACTATTATCTTCCATCCTCGCAGTGATCCTTGTGACCTGTTTGAATGTATTTGTATTAGTCCCGCTTTCCTCTGCTGAAGAATCTCTCTCTTATACGGAGGCTGATTTAAAAGGAAGAACTGGGGAGATCATTGTATCTGTTCCAAAAGACGGGTTTGGAGAAGTGCTGTT
This sequence comes from Bacillus sp. Nf3, assembly GCF_003028545.1. Taxonomy (NCBI): domain Bacteria; kingdom Bacillati; phylum Bacillota; class Bacilli; order Caryophanales; family Bacillaceae; genus Bacillus; species Bacillus sp. Nf3. The sequence continues at coordinate 921,655 of NZ_PYUA01000001.1, forward strand.
AATCAGTAACAGCGGGAAAATCTCAAAGCCAGCTGTTAGCTTCGACCAAGAGGAGATTCCATATGGAACCCGTGTGCTAGTTGTCGAAGTGAACAAAGGCGTCTTATCTGTTATACCAAATGAAGAAATTTAGGAGGGAATTCTATGCCAGGAACAACTATTTTAGTGATCATTGGAATTGTGCTTGTCATTCTTATTGCACTTATTGGTGTATTTGTTTCTAAATATCGGACAGCAGGTCCAGATGAAGCATTAATCGTCACAGGAAGTTATCTAGGAAGTAAAAATGTCCACGTGGACGAAGGTGGAAACAAGATTAAGATTGTAAGAGGCGGCGGTACCTTTGTCCTTCCAGTCTTTCAACAAGCAGAGCCGCTCAGCTTACTATCTAGCAAGCTAGATGTTTCAACCCCTGAAGTCTATACCGAACAAGGTGTACCGGTCATGGCGGATGGAACGGCCATCATAAAAATTGGTGGATCGATTGAAGAAATTGCTACTGCTGCAGAGCAATTTTTAGGTAAAACAAAAGAAGACCGTGAAAACGAAGCGAGAGAAGTATTAGAAGGTCACCTTCGTTCCATCTTAGGGTCAATGACAGTTGAAGAGATTTATAAAAATAGAGAGAAATTTTCACAAGAAGTACAACGAGTTGCTTCTCAAGATTTAGCGAAAATGGGTCTAGTCATTGTTTCGTTTACGATCAAAGATGTTCGTGATAAAAATGGCTATTTAGAATCTCTAGGTAAACCAAGAATTGCCCAAGTAAAACGAGATGCAGATATTGCAACAGCTGAAGCAGATAAAGAAACACGGATCAAACGTGCCGAAGCAGATAAAGATGCGAAGAAATCAGAGCTTGAGCGTGCTACTGAAATCGCTGAAGCAGAAAAGATTAATGAACTGAAAAGAGCAGAATTCAGACGTGAACAGGATACGGCAAAAGCAAGTGCTGACCAAGCGTACGATTTAGAAACCGCTCGTAACCGTCAGCACGTAACTGAACAAGAAATGCAAGTCAAAATCATTGAGCGTCAGAAACAAATTGAATTAGAAGAAAAAGAGATTCAGCGTCGTGAACGTCAATATGATTCTGAAGTGAAAAAGAAAGCAGATGCGGACCGTTATGCTGTTGAGCAGTCGGCTGCGGCAGAAAAAGCGAAACGTCTTGCTGAAGCAGATGCGAAGAAATACAGCATTGAAGCAATGGCAAAAGCAGAAGCTGAGAAAGTTCGTATTGACGGGCTTGCCAAAGCGGAAGCGGATCGTGCGAAAGGGGAAACAGAAGCAGAAGTCATTAGACTAAAAGGACTTGCAGAAGCCGAAGCGAAAGAGAAAATTGCGGAAGCATTCGAACAGTATGGTCAGGCAGCGATTCTTGATATGATTGTCAAAATGCTTCCTGAATATGCGAAGCAAGTATCTGCACCACTTTCTAACATTGATAAAATTACTGTTGTGGATACAGGCGGTAACGGTGAAGGCAGCGGTGCCAATAAAGTTACAGGCTATGCCACAAATCTCATGTCTAGTCTTCAAGAGAGTCTGAAAGCATCCTCTGGAATTGATGTGAAAGAAATTATTGAGAATTTTTCTGGCAAAGGCAATGTGAAGCAAAGCATTCAAGAACTAACAAATGAAATCAAACAACCAAGAAAAATCGAAAAAGCTGATCATCAAATAGAACAATAAAATCAAATGACACCTTCCACCAGAAGGTGTCACTTTTTTATAGAAGAAGGTTTAACCATTGAAAGATGTGCTGACAAAACGCTAGTCATTGAATTCTATGTAATAGAAATTTATCATAATGAAGATAAGGTGGAAAAAGCTAAAAGGAGTGGAGCGGATGAAGGTGAGACATGCTGTACATCAAGATATTCCAAAAATCGCCGAGATTCATGTGAAAAGCTGGCAGACGACCTATCAAGGGATTATTTCGCAGGAGTATTTAGATGGTTTAACCATTGAAGATCGGGAAGAGAGCTGGAGAAAAAGATCGCTTGAAGGCACGTTTGTCGCAGAAGATGAGGATGGCGTATTTGGTTTTGCCACTTTTGGAAAACAACGTGACGAACGCTATTCTACATATGATGGAGAGCTATATGCCATCTATTTATTCCAACAGAAACAGAAATCAGGGGCGGGTATTGCTCTAATGGAAAAAGGAGTGGAATATTTAATAGAAAAGGGTTATCAGAATATGCTGCTATGGGTGTTTGAACAAAATTCGGCGAAACAATTTTATCAAAAGCTTCAACCTAGTTTTGTCGTTACCAGCCAGTTCGAGCTGGCTGGCGAGAACCATAATGAAATAGGGTATGGATGGGAGTTGTCTAGATTGAATAACCATGTAAAACGAATTAAATCGTCAGCTTCCAGTAATAATGAGAGAAAAAAGTGAAAAGTACAGCAAGCAACATATAAGAAATAAACGGTGAAGCTTCTACTTTTCCTTTCACGCCTGCTATTTTTAAAGCTTCATAGAAACCTGCCAAAAAATAAGCAAGACTGAGAAAATAACAGCAAAGCATAATGGAGTAAGGGCTCATTGTCGTACCTCCAGCATGAAATCTTCTATTATTAATAGATTCCATAGAGCAGCAAATTATGCATAAAAAAATAACCAGCTGTCATCAGCCGGTTATTTTTGATGAGGAAAAACCAAACGGGATGCACTTGGGATAAGTATACAAAGAACAATACTGCAAATAATAAATGAAGGAACCATATATGTGCTGTTATAAATTAAAGAGTAGACCCATCCTGGTGTTCCTTTCGGTGCATATTGAGAAAAGAAAACGACGCCAGAAATAAAGAACGTCAGTAGCCTGAAGAAACTAGCAACAAAAACAGCTAAGGTAATATAGAAAAATTGCTGCTTTCGCTTTTGATCCTGAATAGCTTTTTTGATCAATCCAGAAAACAAGCCGCTTAAAGAAATGACAACAGATGCAACGAAGTAATCGAGGAATCCTTGAACAGGTGTAGCGATGATCGGGCTATTCATCAGCTGAAGACCTGCGATTAACACACCGATGATGAATCCGGTAGATATCCCCCATCTAATAGACATGAGAATGACGGGAATCATAATCAGCGCAAGAGATCCGCCATTCGGCATTCTTAAAAAGAGACCTGATAAGTAATCTAATACAAGTGCAAGTGAAGTCATAATCGCGATTTCCATCAGTCGTACCAATTGATTTGATTGCTGCATAAAAAAATCTCCTTTTTCATGAATTGAGCAAGGAGAGACCGTGTAAGGATGAGTATGTTATTCATAGAAAAACATATCGATTTGAATACACCATGTATCCAAGTGATTCCACATTCCTACTTCAGTATTAACTGACAGGTTCAAAGGGTCAGAACAACGAATGTTCACTCTCAGCACAAAGCTCCCCCTGCGGTTATTTAGTTTCAATCTATTATAAATATACTAAAGACCTGCAGGATCAACAATAGACAATACCCGAGATGAGCAGCATTTGTATCAATATATAGGAAGAGATAAGGAAAAATAAATTATTTAGAAAAAATACTTGTTTCTTCTCTCAAAAGGTGTTATATTTGTATTCGCCGCTGAAACAGCGCGGTTGATAAATAACATTAAGAAAAAAGTTGTTGACTTTATCTTGATAGAATGTTATATTAATAAAGTCGCCTCTGAGAGACGGCGGAGATGATCTTTGAAAACTAAACAAGACAAAACGTACCTGTTAATTCGAGTTTTTATAAAAAAATCCTATGATACTTCATAGGTAGTCAGTCAAACGCTGACGAAAAACAAAACTTCGGTTTTGTACTTTTTCGGAGAGTTTGATCCTGGCTCAGGACGAACGCTGGCGGCGTGCCTAATACATGC
>NZ_PYUA01000019.1:0-965 GCF_003028545.1 Bacillus sp. Nf3
GGCCCGTTGGTCAAGCGGTTAAGACACCGCCCTTTCACGGCGGTAACACGGGTTCGAATCCCGTACGGGTCACCATTTTTATAGAATATACACCAGCATTTTTTATTCGGAGGATTAGCTCAGCTGGGAGAGCATCTGCCTTACAAGCAGAGGGTCGGCGGTTCGAGCCCGTCATCCTCCACCATATCATTTATATCGTCGCGGGGTGGAGCAGTTCGGTAGCTCGTCGGGCTCATAACCCGAAGGTCGCAGGTTCAAATCCTGCCCCCGCAACCAAAATGGTCCGGTAGTTCAGTTGGTTAGAATGCCTGCCTGTCACGCAGGAGGTCGCGGGTTCGAGTCCCGTCCGGACCGCCATTTTTCAAAAGAATACTTGGCTCGGTAGCTCAGTTGGTAGAGCAACGGACTGAAAATCCGTGTGTCGGCGGTTCGATTCCGTCCCGAGCCACCACTATTTGCCGGTGTAGCTCAATTGGTAGAGCAACTGACTTGTAATCAGTAGGTTGGGGGTTCAAGTCCTCTTGCCGGCACTGTTTTTCAAAAGTGGAGGGGTAGCGAAGTGGCTAAACGCGGCGGACTGTAAATCCGCTCCCTCCGGGTTCGGCGGTTCGAATCCGCCCCCCTCCACCATTTTTTATTTTCATAGGGGCATAGTTTAACGGTAGAACAGAGGTCTCCAAAACCTCCGGTGTGGGTTCGATTCCTACTGCCCCTGCCAATTATACTTTATAATTCATTACATCTATGGCGGTTGTGGCGAAGTGGTTAACGCACCAGATTGTGGCTCTGGCACTCGTGGGTTCGATTCCCATCAATCGCCCCATTTTATTATTGGGCTATAGCCAAGCGGTAAGGCAACGGACTTTGACTCCGTCATGCGTTGGTTCGAATCCAGCTAGCCCAGTTGATGTGCGGAAGTAGTTCAGTGGTAGAACACCACCTTGCCAAGGTGGGGGTCGCGGGTT
>NZ_PYUA01000020.1:0-877 GCF_003028545.1 Bacillus sp. Nf3
GCGGTCCTCGTCGGTAGCACGCAATGCGGCATGCCAGGCGGTGGCGCCTTCCAGCGCGTGGCGGATCTCCAGCACGTCGAAGCGGTATTCCGGATCGCCCTGGAACAGCGGCAGGTACGGGGCCAGCGGTTCGTCCAGCGCCTGCCGTGCCCGCGCTGCCGGCTCAGCCACATAGGTGCCGCCGCCCACGCGGGCGGTCAACAGGCCCTGGCTGGCCAGCTGCGCGATGGCCTCGCGCAGCGCGGTACGCGAGACCCCCAGCTGTACCGCCAGCGTGCGCTCGGCCGGCAGCCGGTCGCCCGGCTGCAGCCGTTGTTCCTGCACCAGGCCGCGCAGCTGCGCGGCCACCTTGTCCGAAATGCGTTGCGTGCTCATGGCGCCATTGTGGCCTGAAGCGAGCAATGAGGGGTCAGACAGCCGGGCATGGCTCAGGGGATCATCCAGGTCAGCCAGTAGGCTTGGGCCAGGGTGATCAGCCCGACCATCGTGGTGAAGATCAGGCTGTGCTTGACCGTGAAGCGGAACAGGTCCGATTCCTTGCCGGCCAGGCCCACCGCAGCGCAGGCGATGGCGATCGACTGCGGCGAGATCATCTTGCCGGTCACCCCGCCGGTGGTATTGGCCGCCACCAGCAGCACATCGGACACGCCGATCTGCTGCGCGGTAGTGGCCTGCAGCGCCGAGAACAACGCGTTGGACGAGGTATCCGAACCGGTCAGGAACACGCCCAGCCAGCCCAGGAAGGGCGAGAAGAACGGGAACGCATCGCCGGTATGTGCCAGCGCCAAGGCCAAGGTGGCCGACAGTCCCGAGTAGTTGGCGATGAAGGCGAACGCCAGCACCATGCCGATCGAATAGATCGGCATGCGCAGCTCGC
>NZ_PYUA01000021.1:0-850 GCF_003028545.1 Bacillus sp. Nf3
CGACGCTGATCATGGCGCCGAACAAGACGCTGGCCGCGCAGCTGTATGGCGAGTTCAAGGCGTTCTTCCCGCACAACGCGGTGGAGTACTTCGTCAGCTACTACGACTACTACCAGCCCGAGGCCTACGTGCCGTCGTCGGACACCTTCATCGAGAAGGACAGTTCGATCAACGAGCACATCGAGCAGATGCGACTGGCGGCGACCAAGACCCTGCTGTCGCGCCCGGATGCGATCGTGGTGGCGACGGTGTCGGCGATCTACGGCCTGGGTGCACCGGAAGACTACCTGTCGCTGCGCCTGATCCTGTCCAAGGGCGAGCGCATCGACCAGCGCGACCTGATCAATCACCTGACCCAGCTGCAGTACACGCGCAACGAATATGAACTGCAGCGCGGTACGTTCCGCGTGCGCGGCGAAGTGATCGACGTGTTCCCGGCCGAATCGGACAGCGAGGCGCTGCGCCTGGAGCTGTTCGATGGCGAGGTCGAGAAGAACACCCTGTTCGATCCGCTCACCGGCGAGACGCTGCGCAACATGCAGCGCTTCACCGTGTACCCGAAGACCCACTACGCAACCACGCGCGAGCGCGTGCTGGCGGCGATCGAGACGATCAAGGTCGAACTGAAGGAACGCCTGGAGCAGCTGTACGCGCAGAACAAGCTGGTGGAGGCGCAGCGCCTGGCGCAGCGTACCCAGTACGACATCGAGATGATGGCCGAGGTGGGGTTCTGCAACGGCATCGAGAACTACTCGCGGCACCTGACCGGCAAGAATGCCGGCGAGCCGCCGCCGACCCTGTTCGACTACCTGCCGGCCGATGCGTCGCTGGTGATCGACGAATCGCACGT
>NZ_PYUA01000022.1:0-849 GCF_003028545.1 Bacillus sp. Nf3
GCCCTGGCACCCGCAGCTGGAATTCATCGCCCGCGCGCTGACCAGCCATCGCGGTGGCGCAGCGTGGGTGATGCGTCGCCGTACCCAGCAGGAGATGGATGAGCTGGTGCGCCTGGCCGGATTCGAGAAGGTGGCCCAGCGCATCGACGAGTTCGGCATCTTCACCGTGTCGCTGGCGCGCCGGACCGCGTGATGGCGACGCTCGCCGCAACCCCGCTGGCCGCGGAAGGGCGCCCCTGGCGGCGCGCCCTGCTGTGGTTGGCCCTGCTGGGGCCGTTCTTCTTCGCCAGCTATGGCTTTGCCAACTGGATGGCTGGCCGCCATGCCGCGCTGCCCGTGGTTGCGTTCGCCTGGGAGGCCCACATTCCGTTCGTGGCGTGGACGATCGTGCCGTACTGGTCGATCGATCTGTTCTACGCCGTCTCGTTCTTCCTGTGCCGGCAGCGGCAGGAACTGGACCGGCATGCGCTGCGCCTGCTCAGTGCACAGCTGATCGCGGTGACCTGCTTCCTGCTGTGGCCGTTGCGTTTCAGCTTCCAGCGGCCAGAGATCGGTGGTGTGTTCGGCTGGCTGTTCGACGTGTTGCTGGGCTTCGACAAGCCGTTCAACCAGGCACCGTCGCTGCACATCGTGCTGCTGATCGTGCTGTGGGTGAAGTTCGCGCAGTACCTGCATGGCGTGTGGCGCTGGGTGCTGCATGTGTGGGCACTGCTGATCGGCGTCTCGGTGCTGACCACGTTCCAGCACCATTTCATCGACATCCCCACCGGCCTGCTGGCCGGTTGGTTGTGCGTCTGGCTGTGGCCGGAGCAGGGCGCGCCACCGTTGCGGGCCTGGCATGCCGCACGC
>NZ_PYUA01000023.1:0-841 GCF_003028545.1 Bacillus sp. Nf3
AGTTCGGCTTCGCGCGCTTCCACGTTGTCCTGGCCCAGCTGCTGCAGGTAGTCGGCGGCCACGCCCAGGCCGATGAAGCCGGCGATGTTCGGGGTGCCGGCTTCGAACTTGTGCGGGGCATCGTTGAACACGGTGCCGTCGAAGCTCACTTCCTTGATCATCTCGCCACCGCCGAGGAACGGCGGCATCGCGTCCAGGTGCTCGCGGCGCGCCCACAGCGCACCGGTACCGGTCGGGCCGCACATCTTGTGGCCGGTGATGGCGTAGAAGTCGCAGCCGATCGCGGCGACGTCGACCTTGCGGTGCGGCACTGCCTGCGAGCCATCGACCACGGTGATGATGCCGCGCTTGCGCGCTTCGCGGCAGATCTCGCGCACCGGGTTGACCGTGCCCAGCACATTGGACACATGGGTGACGGCGAGCAGCTTGACCTCGGGGGTCATCGCCGCACGCAGCGCATCCAGGTCCAGCGCGCCATCGGGGGTGATCTCGGCCACGCGGATGGTGGCGCCTGTGCGCTGCGCGACCAGCTGCCACGGCACGATGTTGGCGTGGTGCTCCATGCGCGAAACCAGGATCACGTCACCGGCCTTCAACCGCGGCAGGGCCCACGAATACGCCACCAGATTGATGGCGAAGGTGGTACCACTGCACAGCACCAGGTCGCTGGGGCGCACGTTGAGGAAACGCGCCAGCTTGTTGCGTGCACCTTCGTAGGCGTCGGTGGCTTCGCTGCCCAGCGCATGCACGGCGCGGCTGACGTTGGCGTTGTAGCGGCGGTAGAACTCGTCCACCGCGCCGATCACCTGCACCGGCTTCTGGCCGGTGTTGGCATTGTCGA
>NZ_PYUA01000024.1:0-829 GCF_003028545.1 Bacillus sp. Nf3
GGTGACACGTGGAGCTGACAGATACTAATAGATCGAGGACTTAACCTATATTCTAATGTGAAACATGAACATTGTTATCTAGTTTTGAGAGAACATTCTCTCCATCAGGTTTGGTGGCGATAGCGAAGAGGTCACACCCGTTCCCATACCGAACACGGAAGTTAAGCTCTTCAGCGCCGATGGTAGTTGGGGGTTTCCCCCTGTGAGAGTAGGACGCCGCCAAGCTTCTATCAGGATCAGTTCCAGTCGGAACTGGTCTTTTTTGTGCTGATTGAGGTTCATGCATCATACTTTATCTCATTCCATTTGTTTGATGAAAGATCGTCGCACCTTCTTATGTCCAAGCGAAGCATGTGAAACACTTGAACCTAAAGATGTCCATGGCATAAAATCTTATCTATACAAAACAATAGAGAGACAGAGTATGAGCTTATATAGGGGCACTCCATATATCTTTAATTAAATTGAAGATGTGTAAGTCTATTCGATTTCTATAAATGCTTTACGTCTAAAGAGATACCTATATTATTAAAGTATAAAAATGAGAGACTGTTAATATTTCTGAAGGAATTGAACGTTTTTAAAGAGAATATAGAGGAGAGAAAGTTCAGCTGCTGAACGTTGAACAGCAGCTGTATGAATAGGTGATATGACGATCATTTGTTAAAAGAAATACGCAATGAAAATTGAAATAAAATTTTTTTAATATAGCCTTTACAAATGATTAAAACCTGTATATAATAATCTTTGTCGGATCGAGAGATTCCTGCATAGTGGAGGATTAGCTCAGCTGGGAGAGCATCTGCCTTACAAGCAGAGGGTCGGCGGT
>NZ_PYUA01000025.1:0-804 GCF_003028545.1 Bacillus sp. Nf3
CGAGCAGATGCAGGGCGATGGCCGCGCTCCAGGCGGCAACGCGGGCGGGGTCGAAATGCGCGGATGCAACGGGATACGTACGAACCATGGTCCACCTCCATGCCAGTGACGAAGTCCTCAACGCACCAGGGCCCGTGGCGGGGTTGCCGCACGCGGCTGGCAGTGCATCAGTAGCGCGGCGCAATGGCTACTGCCTAGAGGCAGGGTCGGAATCGTTGGGCTGGCCTTCAGCCAGCGCCGCCGACAGGCATGAAAAAAGGCGGGCCCGCTGCGGGACCCGCCTCTGTCTACAGACCAGAACGCGATCAGCGCCCCAGTTCGAACACCACATCCAGATTGACCGAGACGGTGGATTCGCCCGGGGCAACCGGGGTGGCCTTGTCCATCGCCGCGCCGGCGGCCATCGTGCGCATCATCGGCATCGGGCGGTAACCGCCGCCGGCATTCTCGGAGATGCTGACGATGCGGCGCACCTGCAGGCCCAGCGACTTGGCATAGGTCTGGGCACGGGCCTGGGCCTTCTTCAGCGCGGCCAGGCGGGCTTCGTCATACACCGGTTCGGGCTGGTCGATCTCGAAGCTGGGGCCATTGATCTGGTTGGCGCCCTGCGCGGCCAGCGCATCGAGCACCTTGCCGAGCTTGGCGATGTCACGCACCTTCAGGCTGACCGTGTTGCTGGCCTGGTAGCCGGTGATCTTCGGCGCTTCGTTGTCGGTGTAGCGATACTGCGGGTTGAGGCTGACGCCGCTGGTCTGCACGTCGCGCACGGCGATGCCGGCGGCCTTGATCGCAGCCAGCACCTTG
>NZ_PYUA01000026.1:0-788 GCF_003028545.1 Bacillus sp. Nf3
GACGAGTCGCTGCTGGGCCGCCAGGTCGCGCTAGCCGACCTGCCGCCGCCAGACCTGTTCATCCGCACCGGCGGCGACACCCGCATCAGCAACTTCCTGCTGTGGCAACTGGCCTATACCGAGCTGTGGTTCACCGAGGCGCTGTGGCCCGATTTCGATGCCGACCAGCTGCAGCAGGCGCTTGATGCCTATGCCGGCCGCGAGCGTCGATTCGGCCTGACCAGCGCCCAGATCGCCGCCCTGGCCACCGAGACCTCCAGCCCATGACCAAGACCCGAGTCCTCGCCGCGCTGATCATGGCGCCGCTGGCCATCGCCGCGATCCTGCTGCTGCCGACGCAGTGGCTGGCCGCCGCCGCCGCCGCCGTGCTGCTGATCGGCCTGTGGGAATGGCTGAAGCTGTCCGGCATCGAAGACACCCTGGCGCGGACCGTGCTGCTGGTGCTGAACCTGCTGCTGATGGTGCTGCTGGTCTGGGCCGATGGCAGCACCCTGGTGCTGTTCCAGATCACCACGCTGGCCGGCGTTGCCTGGTGGCTGGCGGCCCTGGTCTGGCTGCGCTTCTTCAACTTCGGCGCACAGCCGACGGCCCCCGCGCGGATCGTGAAGATGCTGGCCGGTACCCTGGCCATCGTCCCGGCCTGGGCGGCGCTGGTGCTGATCCATGCCGGCGGCGATCCGCCGGGTCAGCAGGGCCACCTGTGGCTGCTGGCGGCACTGGCACTGGTCTGGGCCGCCGATTCGGGCGCCTATTTCGCCGGCCGACAGTTCGGCAAGCACAAGCTGGCC
>NZ_PYUA01000027.1:0-784 GCF_003028545.1 Bacillus sp. Nf3
GGCGCGGCCGGACCTGCAGCGGGGGGTCACGGGTGGAAGGCATCGGCCGGCCGCGGGTGGAATCGAGCTTCATTCCGACCTGCGTCGATGCGATGGTGAAGGTGCCTGATGCACTGAGCCTGGCGGCGATGCGTCATGTCAGCCGCCAGCTGGGGCGCCGCGTCGGCGGCTCCACCGGCACCAACTTCATCGGCGTGCTGCAGGCCGCGCAGTGGATGCGCGAGGCCGGTCACCAGGGCAGCATCGTCAGCATCCTCTGCGATGCCGGCGAGCGCTATGCGCAGAGCTACTACGATCCTGCGTGGTATGTGCGCCAGGGCATCGACGTCGATGGCGCCGACGCGCAGTTGGCCGCCGCAGTGGCCGGGCAGGGGCTGCCCAAGCTGCCGTGGTGCAGTCTGGAAGCGCTGTAACCGGCCGACGTTGTCGCCGGGGAGCAGCGCAGAGGCGTGCGTCGATTGGGTAGAGTCGACTGTTAGTCGACTATCGCGCGCAGCGCGGGGTTTTCGCGGCCGGATGGGAGAGCAGTCGACTAACAGTCGACTCTACCAAGCTGTTTCCCCCGGTCGGTTTCGTCCAAGCGGTTTCGCCCGGCCGGTTTCGCCCGGCCGGTTTCACGCGGCCGGATTCACCCGATCCGTGTGACGGCATATCCCCTTCAACGATGCACGTGACCGCGATGCCCTTGTGCGTCTTCGCCATGATCATGATCTTCATGGCCCTCGTGCTCGCCGCCCTTCACCGGTGCCGGTTCACCGCAGGCTTCGCCGCAATGGTCGGCCTC
>NZ_PYUA01000028.1:0-770 GCF_003028545.1 Bacillus sp. Nf3
CCGCGAGCGCGCCGGGTCGGCCAGCCAGCTGCCGAGGCGGCTGGCCGGATCGAACACTTGCAGCTTGGCCAGCAGCACGCCCGGTTCCAGGAACTGGTCGCGCACGAACAGGGCCAGGCTGTCGCCGATGCGTTCCTTGCTGCGTGGGATGATCGCGGTGTGTGGAATCGGCAGGCCCATCGGCCGCCGGAACAGGGCAACGACGGCGAACCAGTCGGCCAGCGCACCGACCGCCGCGGCCTCGCAGAAGGCCGAGACCCAGGCCCAGATGCCGCGCTCGCCCTGCCAGTGCCTGACCGCGAAACCGGCCAGCATCAACAGCAGCAGGCCCAGCGCGAGGGCTTTCAGGCGCCGCAGCTGGGCGCGGCGCGGATCATTGGCAAGCGTCATGCCGGAAGTCTAACCGCCAGTAGTGCCGGCCGCTGGCCGGCAACGACAACGCACCGGGAACGTTCATGGGGTTGCCGGCCAGCGGCCGGCACTACCGCAGGGTTCAGAGCGCTTCGAGCTGCTTGCGCAGCGCGGCCAGCTGCGCGCGCAGGGTATCGTTCTCGCGGGTCAGGGCAACCACGCGGCGGCGCAGCGCCGGTGCGTCCTCACCCAGCTGCTCCAGCGCCGACAGCACGTCGGCATCGCGGCTGGCGATCTCGTCCTCGTCCGCTTCCTCGAAGTCCATCTCGGCCGGTTCAGGCTTCGGTGCGCGCGGCTTGCGCTTGGACTCGCGCACGCGCTTGGCGGCCTGCTTCAACTCGTCCTTGCCGCCGGCAGCG